>NZ_JBIRQJ010000012.1:0-328504 GCF_044333135.1 Streptomyces sp. NPDC021093
ACCCGGAAGCTAAGCCTTTCCGCGCCGATGGTACTGCAGGGGGGACCCTGTGGGAGAGTAGGACGCCGCCGAACAATCATTGTGGGAAAGCCCCGCACCTTATGGTGCGGGGCTTTTCTGCGTTTACGGGGCCTTTCCCAAATCCGTCCGGATTCAGGAAAGGCCCCCGGCCGGCTCAGGCCCGGTCGCCCGCCGAGGCCAGTCCCAGCCATGTGTGCGGGTTGCCCTCCCAGCACCAGCCCAGCTTCGGGGCGCCCTTGCTGATCCAGATCGCCGGAACCCGCTTGTCCTTCGGGCGTCGCGTGCCCGAAAGCGAATAGCACTTGTTCTTCACGAGGGCCTCGGGGAAGAGCGTGAGCAGGGCGATGCCCTCTTCCATCGTCATCCCGGTCCGCTCGCGCGAGGCCACTGTCGCCATGGCGTCCAGCGGCACCACCGAGCAGAACTCCTCGCCCCGCTCCACGTCGAAGACCACGTACACCAGCGCTTCCGGCGCTCCCGTCTCCTTCACTGTGACGAACTGCTCCAGTTCGCCCGGCTTGTAGAACCGCTCGATGACGCCCGGCTTGTCCTTCCCGGCCAGCGTCGTCAGCGGTATCGACTCCTCGATGGCCACCAGCTCGCGCGTGACCACCAGCAGGAACGGCACCCGCCCCTCGTCGGGCGCGGTCATCGACTCCGCCCGCTTCGTCACCTGTGCGCGCAGCGGCTCGACGAGCTCGCGGAACTCTGCCTCGGTCCGGCCGGCCAGGGTTGCGTACCCCTTGGCCAGCAGGGTCTGGATCTGGCGGTCGAACTCGTTGCTCACATCGGCAACCTGCATGGGCATCCCCTCGGGCGAACCTTGTAGAAAACTTACGTGCGACGTAAAGTTACGCCGAGTCGACCGAGGAGGTCAAGGGTAAATTTACGTCGGAGGTAAGATTCTTCGTATGAGCACTGAGTATGAGCACTGAGGTGAGGCCATGAGTGAGGCCATGAGTACCGAGACAGAGCCCGTGATGGGGCTCCGGGAGTCCAAGAAGCACGAGACGCGGCAGCTGATCTCGGACCACGCGACCAGGCTGTTCATCGAGAAGGGCTTCGAGGCGACCACGATCGCCGATGTCGCCGCCGCCTCCAGGGTCGCCAAGAAGACGGTCACCAACTACTTCGCCCGCAAGGAGGACATGGCCCTCGACCACCAGGAGGAGTTCGTGGCGGGGCTGGCCCGTACGGTGGCCGACCGGGCCGTGGGGGAGTCCGTGCTCGCCGCGCTGCGGCGGGAGTTCCTCGACGGGGTGGAGCGGCAGGACCCGGTCATCGGCTTCGCGGGCGAGCGGTTCACCCGCATGATCGCCGACAGTCCCACCCTCACCGCTCGCCTGCGTGACCTGCACGACCAGCGGGAGGAGGCGCTCGGCCGCGTCCTCGCCGGGGAGGCCGGTACGGACGCGGACGACTTCGCCGCGTATGCCGTCGCGGCCCAACTGGGCGCCGCGCAACGGGTGTTGTTCCAGCGCATCATGCGGCTGACCCTGGCCGGTCGGCCGGCGGACGACATCGCCGCCACGGTCGCCGACGACGCCCGCCGGGTCTTCGGCCTGCTGGAGGGATCGTTCGGGAAGTACGGGGTCAGGTGAGCGAACGGGCCCGCCGGGCAGGAAGTGCACCTGCTCGACGGGCCCGCACCGGATGTCCGGTATCCGGATGTCCGGTGATCAGCACTCGATGACGTTCACGGCCAGGCCGCCCCGCGCCGTCTCCTTGTACTTGACCTTCATGTCGGCGCCGGTCTCCTTCATGGTCTTGATGACCTTGTCGAGAGAGACCTTGTGGCTGCCGTCGCCGCGCATCGCCATCTTCGCGGCGGTGACGGCCTTGACGCCCGCCATGCCATTGCGTTCGATGCACGGGATCTGGACCAGGCCGCCGACCGGGTCGCAGGTCAGGCCCAGGTTGTGCTCCATGCCGATCTCGGCGGCGTTCTCGACCTGCTCGGGGGTGCCGCCGAGGACCTCGGCCAGTGCGCCCGCGGCCATCGAGCAGGCGGAGCCGACCTCGCCCTGGCAGCCGACCTCGGCGCCCGAGATGGAGGCGTTCTCCTTGAAGAGCATGCCGATCGCGCCGGCTGCGAGGAGGAAGCGGACGACGCCGTCCTCGTCCGCGTTCGGCACGAAGTTCATGTAGTAGTGCAGAACGGCGGGGATGATGCCGGCGGCGCCGTTGGTGGGGGCGGTGACGACCCGGCCGCCGGCCGCGTTCTCCTCGTTGACGGCCATCGCGTAGAGGGTGACCCACTCCATGGCGTGGGCCTTGGGGTCGCCGTCGGCGCGCAGCTGGCGGGCCGAATTGGCCGCGCGGCGGCGGACCTTGAGGCCGCCGGGGAGGATGCCCTCGCGGGACATGCCGCGCGAGACGCAGGCCTGCATGACACGCCAGATTTCGAGGAGGCCCTCGCGGATCTCCTCCTCGGTGCGCCAGGCCATCTCGTTCTCCAGCATCATCGAGGAGATCGACAGGCCGGTCTCCTTCGCCATGCGGAGCAGCTCGTCGCCGGTGCGGAAGGGGTGCTTGAGGACCGTGTCGTCGGGGACGATCGGGTTCTCGCCCGCCACCGCGTCCTCGTCCACGACGAAGCCGCCGCCGACCGAGTAGTACGTCTTCTCCAGCAGGGGCGCGCCCTGGGCGTCGTACGCGAAGAGGGTCATGCCGTTCGCGTGGTACGGGAGCGAGCGGCGGCGGTGCAGGATCAGCTCGTTGGGCTCGTCGAAGTCGATCTCGTGTGCGGCGCCGATCTCCGTGCCCAGGAGGCGCAGGCGGCCGGTGGCGCGGATGCGCTCGACCTCGGCGTCGGCGGTCTCGACGTTGACGGTGCGCGGCGAGTGCCCCTCCAGGCCGAGCAGGACGGCCTTCGGGGTGCCGTGGCCGTGGCCGGTGGCGCCGAGGGAGCCGAAGAGTTCCGCGCGTACCGATGTGGTCTGGGCGAGCAGGCCGTCCTTCTTGAGGCGTCCCACGAACATCCGGGCGGCCCGCATCGGGCCCACCGTGTGGGAGCTGGACGGGCCTATGCCGATCGAGAACAGGTCGAAGACCGAGATGGCCACAGCAGAACTCCTCAGAAGGGTGGCGGACGCCGTTGTCCGTCGGGCGGAACAGGTGCGGGGTGTCTCCTGCCCGATGAGAGAAGCACGGAGGCAGGAAACGAAGGGGCAAGGGGCGGGGCACCGCACTCACTGTCCAGTGTGCGCGATGCCCCGTTTTTACGTATTGCTGGATTTGGACGTACAGGTGAAGAGTACGGAACTACTCCGTATTACTTCAGCCCGGGGTAAAGCGGGTGCTTGTCGGCGAGGGCCGAGACGCGGGCCGAGAGGGCCTTGACGTCGTACGACGGCTTCAGGGCCGCCGCGATGATGTCGGCGACCTCGGTGAAGTCCTCCGTCTGGAAGCCGCGGGTGGCAAGGGCGGGGGTGCCGATGCGCAGGCCCGAGGTGACCATCGGCGGGCGCGGGTCGTTCGGGATGGCGTTGCGGTTGACCGTGATGCCGACCTCGTGGAGACGGTCCTCGGCCTGCTGGCCGTCCAGCTCCGAGTTGCGCAGGTCGACGAGGACCAGGTGGACGTCCGTACCGCCGGAGAGGACGGAGACGCCGTGCTCGGTGACGTCGGCCTGCACCAGGCGCTCGGCCAGGATGCGGGCGCCGTCCAGGGTGCGCTGCTGGCGCTCCTTGAACTCCGGCGAGGCCGCGACCTTGAAGGAGACGGCCTTGGCCGCGATCACGTGCTCCAGCGGGCCGCCCTGCTGACCCGGGAAGACCGCCGAGTTGATCTTCTTGGCGAGCTCCTGCGTGGACAGGATCACGCCGCCGCGCGGACCGCCGAGGGTCTTGTGCGTCGTCGTGGTGACCACGTGGGCGTGCGGGACCGGGTTGGGGTGCAGCCCGGCCGCGACGAGGCCCGCGAAGTGCGCCATGTCGACCATCAGGTACGCGCCGACCTCGTCCGCGATCTTGCGGAAGGCGGCGAAGTCCAGCTGGCGCGGGTACGCGGACCAGCCGGCCACGATCAGCTTCGGCTGGCTCTCCTTGGCGAGGCGGGCCACCTCGTCCATGTCCACGACGCCGGTCTCGTCGACGTGGTACGGGACCACGTTGTAGAGCTTGCCGGAGAAGTTGATCTTCATGCCGTGGGTCAGGTGACCGCCGTGGGCCAGGTTGAGACCCATGATCGTGTCGCCCGGCTTCAGCAGCGCGAACATCGCGGCGGCGTTGGCCTGGGCGCCCGAGTGCGGCTGGACGTTCGCGTGCTCGGCGCCGAACAGCGCCTTGATGCGGTCGATCGCGATCTGCTCGACGACATCTACGTGCTCGCAGCCGCCGTAGTAGCGGCGGCCCGGGTAGCCCTCGGCGTACTTGTTGGTGAGGACCGAGCCCTGGGCCTCCATGACCGCGACCGGAGCGAAGTTCTCCGAGGCGATCATTTCGAGGGTGGACTGCTGGCGGTGGAGCTCGGCGTCGACTGCGGCGGCGACGTCCGGGTCCAGCTCGTGGAGGGAAGAGTTGAGAAGCGACATCAGGCGAGTCCCTAGGGGGTTCAGGCGAATCAGTTGCCGGAGCGTTTCAGTGGCCAGCGCGTTTCAGTGGCCCGTGCGGTGCGGTCGCCGGTGCGGTTCAGCTGCCGGAGAGCGCGGCGTACTCGTCGGCGGTGAGCAGGTCGGACGGCTCCTCCGTGACGCGCACCTTGAACAGCCAGCCGCCTTCGAAGGGAGCGGAGTTCACCAGCGACGGGTCTTCCACGACGTCCGAGTTGGCCTCGACGACCTCGCCGGTCACCGGGGAGTACAGGTCGCTGACGGACTTGGTCGACTCCAGTTCGCCGCAGGTCTCGCCCGCGGTGACCGTGTCGCCCACCTCAGGGAGCTGGGCGAAGACGACGTCACCGAGCGCGTTGGCCGCGAACTCGGTGATGCCGACGGTCGCGACGCCGTCCTCGGACGTCGCGAGCCACTCGTGCTCCTTGCTGTAACGCAGCTGCTGGGGGTTGCTCATGACTGAATTCTCCTGGATGCGGGGGAGTGCTGAGGAACAGGGTCCTGCGGGATGAGATGCGCGGTCTGCGAGATGCGTCACTTCAGGCGCCTGCGGGCGTCGCTCCGGACGTCCGTGGAGCGTCGTGCACGTCCGTGGAGCGTTGTGGCGGACGTCCGCGGGGCGTCGTTGTGGACGGTCCGTGGAGCGTGGTGGCGGGCACCTGCAGAGCGTTACTTCTGGCGCTTGTAGAACGGCAGGGCGACGACCTCGTACGGCTCGTGGCTGCCGCGGATGTCGACGCCGACGCCCGCCGTGCCGGGGGCCGCGAAGGCCGCGTCGACGTACGCCATCGCGATCGGCTTGCCGAGCGTGGGGGAGGGTGCACCCGAGGTGACCTCGCCGACGACCCGGCCGTCCACGACGACCTCGTAACCGGAGCGCGGGACCCGGCGGCCCTCGGCGATCAGGCCGACGAGCTTGCGCGGCGGGGCGCTCTCCGCGCGCGCGGCGGCCGCCTCCAGGGACGTACGGCCGACGAAGTCGCCCTCCTTCTCGAACTTGACGACCCGCCCGAGGCCGGCGTCGAAGGGGGTGAGCTTCGTCGTCAGCTCGTTGCCGTACAGCGGCATGCCCGCCTCAAGGCGCAGCGTGTCGCGGCAGGACAGGCCGCACGGGATCAGGCCGACGCCCGCGCCCGCCTCGGTCAGCGCCTGCCACAGCGCCTCCGCGTGGATCGGCTCGACGAACAGCTCGAAGCCGTCCTCGCCGGTGTAGCCGGTGCGGGCGATGAGGGCCGGGACACCGGCGACGGTGCCGGGCAGGCCCGCGTAGTACTTGAGGCCGTCCAGGTCGGCGTCCGTGACGGACTTGAGGATGCCGGGGGACTCCGGGCCCTGCACGGCGATCAGGGCGTACGCGTCGCGGTCGTCACGGACCTCGGCGTCGAAGCCCTCGGCGCGGGCGACGAGCGCGTCCAGGACGATCTGGGCGTTGCCCGCGTTGGCGACCACCATGTACTCGGTCTCGCCCAGGCGGTAGACGATCAGGTCGTCGACGATGCCGCCGTCCTCCTGGCAGATCATCGTGTACCGGGCGCGGCCGAGGCCGACGGTGCCGATGTTGCCGACGAGGGCGAAGTTGAGGAGGTCGACGGCCTGCGGGCCGGTCACCGTGATCTCGCCCATGTGGGAGAGGTCGAAGAGCCCCGCCCTGGTGCGTACGGCGTTGTGCTCGTCGCGCTCGGACGCGTACCGCAGCGGCATGTCCCAGCCCGCGAAGTCGGTCATGGTCGCGCCGAGCGAGCGATGCAGGGCATCGAGGGCGGTATGGCGAGAATTGGTGCTCATGGACGAAGGCTCCCAGGGCATGACGACGAGGAGGACTGCCCTCCCCATCTGTCATCGGACCTGAGAGGTTCGCCGGAGCAACGTGGCCCGGCTTGCACCTTGGGTGGGAGCACCACGAGGACGCTCCGCTTTTCAGATCTGCCTCGCCCGCGCGGTACAGGGGCCTGAGAGATTCAAGGGAGGAGCTTGCTCCTTCGGCGCCGGGGCATTGCTGCCCCGGACTCTCCCGCGCGGATTCATACGGCCGTTTTGAATCCTCCCCCCACCGGAGCAGGGGGATTCCTGGCTCACGCCGCCTGCGAGGTCAGCGACTCCACAGGGCTTCCACGATCAACACCAGCCGGGTTGAAACCAGCCCGGTTTGGTACAGCAATGCTTGGAGGTGCATGTGCCGTCTTGGCTCTCGATCAGCACGATGTACGCACTTGGTTCTCGCGGCGTACGGCACGGAGCCTACCCGACCCCATGTGCAACGCCCCTTCGGGCGGCAAATCGCTTGTCCCGCATTACCTTTTCTTTACACTTCTTGGGCAAGGGTGAGTCATACCCACAGGGGGAGGGGTGAGGACGTTGCAGCAGTCCAGTGCATGCGCCGCTACGGCGGGCGTGGCGGCGAAGCCAGGCGTGAGGGCGGTGGGGCCCGTGCCGGTGCCGGTCGTGCGCGATCTGCGGGAGCGGGCGGGGAGGAGTCCGCGCCTGCTGAAGTTCGCCGCGGGCGACGTGGTGGTCGTGTCCGGGTTGCCGGGCAGCGGGAAGTCCACCCTGATCCGCAGGGCGGTGGCGGGGGTCCGCACGATCGACTCGCAGGACGTGCGGGAGCGGTGGGAGCGGCGGATGCCGCGCTCCCTGCCGTACTCCCTGTACCGCCCGCTGGTGCGGATCGCCCACTACGCCGGGCTGCGGCAGGCGCTGCGCTCGGGCGAGAGCGTGGTCGTGCACGACTGCGGTACACAGGCGTGGGTGCGGCGGTGGCTGGCGCGCGAGGCGGGCAGACGCGGGCGCGGGCTGCGCCTCGTACTGCTCGACGTGACGCCCGAGGTGGCCAGGGACGGCCAGCGCGAGCGCGGACGCGGAGTCTCCGGCTACGCCTTCGCACGGCACCGGCGGGCCGTCGGCACACTGGTCCGCGACGCGGAGGGCGAGCGGCTGCCCGCCGGGTGCGCCTCGGCGGTGCTGCTGGACCGGGAGGCGGCGGGGGCGCTGCGGGAGATCGGCTTCGAAGCGGGCTGATGCCGGTGCGACTGCCGGTGCGACAGGCCTTTGCCGTGCGGGCAGCGGCCCGGCGATAGGGTCGTCGCGCAGGGCGGGAGCAGCGAGAGGGAGCGGTCCGTGGACATTCCGGAGACGACGGGGCAGTACGGCGCGGAGGGCGCGGAGCCGGGCGTGGGTCCTGGCGCGGGCCAGGGTCCGGGTCAGGGTCCGGGGCAGGAAGCCGGTGCCGGTGCGGGCTGGCCGGGGAACGAGCTGGAAGAGGTGCTGGCCGCCTCCGTCGGCAGTCCCACGGCCGGCGCCCGCCTCGTCGAGACGATCGGCCGCAGCCCGCTGTGGATCCCGCTGCCGAACGGCGGCGGCCCCGGCCAGGGACCGCTCGACCTGCCCACCACGGAGATCGACGGCCAGGCGTACGTCCCCGTCTTCAGCTCCGAGCAGCAGTTCCTGCAGTGCGTGGGCAGCCACATGTCGTTCGCCGTGGCGCCCGCCGTGGAGTTCGCGCGCGGGCTGCCGCCGCAGTTGGGCATCGTCGTGAACCCGGGAGGCAACGTCGGCGCACCGCTGCCGCCGCCCGCCGTCGCCGAGCTGTGCCGTACCGGGCGCACCCCGCTGGACGGGCCCGCGAGCGGCGGCCGGGTGCGGCTGTTCGAGCCGGACTGGCAGGAGGAGCCGGTCGACTTCCTCGCCGTGGCCGCGGGCGAGTTCCAGCAGAGCGGCGTGGTCGTCACCGCCCGCCGTGCGCTGGCCAGCATCGAGGGCGAAGAACCGGTCCTGTTCGTCGGCGTACAGCTGTCGTCGTGGGAGGGCGCGGACCGCAACGCGCCGATGGACGCGCTCGGCCGGGCACTGGGCCGCGAGTCGGTGCCGTGGCAGGTGCACCTGCTGCTGCTCGACATGGCGCAGCAGGACCCGGTGGCCGACTGGATGCTGGAGCGGGTGCGGCCCTTCTACCAACGGGAACACTGAGGCCGGCTCACGGGGACACCAAGGATCCGCCCGCGGGGAGGCAGGGGGTCAGCCCGCGGGGACCCGAGGGATCCGCCCGCGGGTACCAGGGATCCGCCCGGAATCGCCTGAGATCCGCCAGGGGGAACACGGAACCCCGGTCCGTCGGGGAGACTGTCGAAACCGACACCGACTCGGTGTCACCGGTGCCGCTTAAGCTGGTTTGATGACCTCGCCACACGGGGGCGGATTGGTCGACACGGCGGACTCGGTGGACTCGGTGGATCGAAGAGGGGCGGGACCCAGGGTGAGCGCGTCAGGCACTGCGGCGGCCGGACAGGTCGAGCACATGCTGCGCCAGGTGACGCCCGGGCGGTTCGACGCGTACGAGGCGCTGCTGCACGCCCTCGCGGACGGCCAGCTGTGGATGCTGCTGTGGCACGGCACCGCCGGATCCCCCGACGCCCAGTACGGGAACATGGAGGTCGACGGCTTCGGCTACGCGCCGTGCGTGACCTCCGCGCAGGAGCTCTCCGCGAGCGGCTGGAACCGGGCGTACGAAGTGGGCACCGGCATCGACCTGGCCCGCGCCCTCTACCCCGACCGCTGGGGCATCTGGCTGAACCCGCACGCCCCCGGCGGTGGCGTCGGCATCCCCTGGCTGGACCTGCGGCGCATCGCCACCGGTCTGAACCGGATGCCGGCCGGACCGCTGCGGCTGTCCGAACCCGCCCTGGAAATCCCGCAGTTCTACGCCCAGCTGTCCCAGAACGCCCACCGCACCCCGGCCGTTCGCGCGCTCAGCCGCGCCTGGGTGCAGCCGGCGCTGGGCGCTCCGTACCTCGCCATTGGTCTCGACCTGTACGACACCAGCCGGCAGTCGGTCGAGGCGGTGCGGGCGATGATGCAGCAGTCCATCGGTGTCGTCCCCGACGGGCTGCCGGTGTCCACGGTCGCGATGACCGACGAGCACGACCCGGTCGGCATGTGGCTGCGCGCCAATGCCCGCCCCTTCTACGACCGCGACGCGCACGCGCCCGCGCCGACCGGTGCGCCGGGATACGGCTACCCGCCGTCGCGCACGCACTGACCCGGTCGCCGTTTCCCCTCCGGCGCTCCGGCCACCGCTTCCGCTCAGGTCACCGCTCCCGCACCGGCCGCCGCTTCCCCTCTCGCCTCATATGCCCCTTCGGGGGGCAATTGGCATGCCCGCGCGCCGAGTTGGCGCCGCGCCCGTGCCGCCCCGGTGCGAAGTCAAGGTCTGCACCAATTTGGCGGTTCTGGAAGGCAGTTGGGGGGTACTGCCGGAGGATGATCCCAATTGCCCACTGTTCGGCCCTCGTTCAGCTCCGTCCGCATAGCGGAAAACTGCAGACAGCATCACGGTTGCGCATCCTTTGGCCGAGGGGTCTGGCGGCAGGTGGCACGCACATTGAAGACTCCCGGCATCAAAGGGCGTTCGCCCTGTGTTCGACAAAATGCTTCAGGCCGCCACTAGCGGCGAGCAAGGGCCGGTGACCGCTGGCCGAGAGGGGTCGCGACCACGATGACGGCACCACTTCACGACGCGCCTGCGGCCGAACCCGTGACGGCCGATGCCGCGGGCGGCGCAGGGGCGAAGAAGATCGAGGGCCGCTCGCCGTGGCGCATCGCCTGGGTGAGGCTGAAGCGGGACAAGCTCGCGCTCACGGGCGGCATCATCGTCCTCCTGCTGGTGCTCGTCGCCATCCTCGCGCCGGTCATCGCCTCGATGGTCGGGCAGACGCCCGACGCCCGGCACGAGGACCTGATCGACCCGCTGTTCGGTACGCCCATCGGATCCTTCGGCGGCATCAGCTCCGAGCACCTGCTCGGCGTGGAGCCGACCAGCGGCCGGGACGTCTTCACCCGCATCGTCTACGGCGCCCGGGTGTCCCTGGTCGTGGGCTTCCTTGCGGCCGTCGTCGCCGTCCTCTTCGGCACCCTCTTCGGCACGCTGGCCGGCTACTTCGGCGGCTGGCTCGACACGGTGATCAGCCGTGTGATGGACATGCTGCTCGCGTTCCCGCAGCTGCTCTTCGTCATCTCGCTGATCTCGGTCATGCCGAGCAAGCTGTTCGGTCTTGAGGGCAGCGGGGTACGGCTGCTGGCCATGATCCTGGTGATCGGCTTCTTCGGCTGGCCCTACATCGGACGCATCGTCCGGGGCCAGGTGCTGTCACTGCGCGAACGCGAGTACGTGGAAGCCGCACGCAGCCTGGGAGCGGGCCGCGGCTACATCGTGGTCAAGGAACTGCTGCCGAACCTGGTGGCCCCGATCACCGTCTACGCCACGCTCATGATCCCGACCAACATCCTCACCGAGGCGGCCCTCAGCTTCCTGGGCGTGGGCGTCAAACCGCCCACGGCCTCCTGGGGTTCGATGCTCTCCGACGCCGTCGCGTACTACGAGTCGGACCCGATGTACATGATCGTCCCGGGTGTGGCCATCTTCCTCACCGTGCTCGCCTTCAACCTGTTCGGCGATGGCGTGCGCGACGCGATCGACCCCAAGGGGTCCCGCTGACCGCCTCACCCGCTTCACCCATGCCAGAGACCAGCCCTGGTCGCTCGGGCCGCATTACACACGGAGGTTGCGAGACAGTGAAATCAACCGGTACGCGCATGCGTCGGGTCGCGGCAATCGCGACCGTCGCAGCCACCACTCTCCTGGTCACCACGGCCTGCAGCGGGGGCGGCGGCAGCAAGGGCAACAACGGCGCCAGCGGCAAGGGCGCGGGTTTCAACGCCGGCGTCGAGAAGATCGCCAACCCGTCCGACAAGAAGGGCGGGACGCTGAAGTTCGTCGGCGTCCAGGACGCGGACTCGTGGGACACCACGATGATGTACTACGGCTTCGCGTTCGACTTCGCGCGCTACTACAGCCGTCAGCTCGTCAGCTACACGGCGGCGCCCGGCCAGAAGGGCATCGAGCTGCAGCCCGACCTCGCCAAGGCCAAGGGCCAGGTGAGCGCCGACGGTCTGACGTACACGTACGAGCTGAAGGACGGCATCAAGTGGGAGGACGGTAAGGAAATTACCGCCCAGGATGTCAAGTACGGCATCGAGCGCCAGTGGGCGCAGGAGGCGCTGTCCGGCGGCCCGGTCTACCTCCGCGACATCCTGGACCCGGAGAAGAAGTTCAAGGGCCCGTACAAGGACCCGAAGGGCATCGACGCGATCCAGACGCCGACCGACAAGAAGCTCGTCTTCAAGCTTCCCAAGGCGAACGGCGACTTCGAGCAGATCCTGGCGATGACCACCAACTCGCCGGTCCGCAAGGACAAGGACACCAAGACCAAGTACGGCCTGAAGCCGTTCTCCTCGGGCCCGTACAAGTTCGACAGCTACAGCCCCAACAAGGGCCTCAAGCTGTCGCGCAACACGTCGTACGACGCCAAGACGGACGGTCTGCGCAAGGCGCTGCCGGACAACATCGAGGTCACCCTCCTCACCAACGCCGACGAGCGCGACAAGCGCCTCATCAACGGTGACGCGGACCTCGACCTGAACCAGCGCGGCATGGCCACCGCGGGCCGCACCACCGCGCTGAAGCAGCACAAGAACAACCTCGACAACCCGTCGAGCGGATTCATCTCGTACGTGGCCTTCCCGCAGAGCGTGAAGCCCTTCGACAACATCCACTGCCGCAAGGCCGTCATCTACGGCGCGGACCACAAGTCCGTGCAGAACGCCCGTGGTGGCCCGGTGGCCGGCGGCGACATCGCCGTGAACATGCTGCCCCCGGTCATCCCCGGCTACGACGTGAAGGACGACCAGTACGGCCTGCGCACCAACGACGGTGCGGCCAACGCCGCCAAGGCGAAGGAAGAGCTGAAGCTCTGCAACCAGCCGAACGGCTTCAAGACCACGCTCGCCGTCCGTAACACCGACGAGTCCGACAAGAAGTCGGCCGAGGCCCTCCAGGCGTCGCTCGCCAAGGTCAACATCAAGGTCGAGATCGACCAGTTCAACGGTGCCGAGGGCTCGTCGATCGTCGGTAACCCGAAGAACGTCGTGAACAAGGGCTACGGCATGGTCCTCTACGGCTGGGGCCCCGACTTCCCCAGTGGCCAGGGCTACGGTCTGCCGCTGTGGCACAGCGACTACATCCTTGAGAACGGCAACAACAACTACGCGTTGATCAAGGACAAGAAGATCGACGAAAGCTTCGCCAAGGCCATCGCCGAGCGTGACTCCGCCAAGGCCGCCACGGCCTACGCCGAGGTCAACAAGATGGTCATGGAAGGCGCCTACTACCTCCCGCTGGTCAACATCAAGCCGGTCAACTGGCGTTCGCCGCGGCTGACGAACGTCTACGCCACCGACGCTTTCAGCGGCTGGTACGACTTCGCCCAGCTGGGCGTCAAGTAACACCTCGTACGTACCTCACCATCTGACGGCGTCACCCGCCGCTGGCACGAAGGGCAGGTGAAGGCAGCCGCTCCCACGAGGAGCGGCTGCCGGGCACAGTGCTGACATATCTGATCAGGCGGCTGTTCGCCGTCGCAGTGATGCTGATCGTCGTGATTCTCGCGGTCTTCTGCATCTTCTTCCTGATCCCGAAGTGGACCGGGCAGGACCCCGCGCTCTTGTTCGTCGGGAAACAGGCCGACGCGGCCGCCATCGAAGGCGTCCGCGAGAAGCTGGGTCTCGGCGAGCCGATCCTGGTGCAGGTCACGGAGTTCATCAAGGGAATCTTCGCGGGCCGCACCTACACCGGCGGTGGCGACACCATCGAGTGCGCGGCGCCCTGCTTCGGCTACTCCTTCCGTACCCAGCAGGCGGTCTGGCCGGTCCTCCTCGACCGGCTGCCGGTCACCCTGGCCCTCGCGCTGGGAGCGGCGTTCGTCTGGCTGCTCATCGGTCTGTCCGTGGGCGTCCTGTCCGCGCTCAAGCGGGGCAGCCTGTGGGACCGGTTCGCGATGACCACCGCGCTCGCGGGCGTCTCCCTGCCGGTCTACTTCACCGGTCTGCTCTCGCTGGCGATCTTCGCCTACCAACTGGGCTGGGTGAACAACGCGTTCACGGAATTCGGGGAGGATCCGGGTGCGTGGTTCAGCGGCATGATCCTTCCCTGGATCACGCTCGCCTTCCTCTTCGGCGCGATGTACGCCCGTATGACCAGAGCGGCCATGCTCGAAGTCATGGGCGAGGACTACATCCGCACCGCACGTGCCAAGGGGCTCGGTGAGAAGACCGTCATCGGCAAGCACGCCATGCGCTCGACGATGACCCCGGTACTGACCCTGCTCGGCATCGACCTCGGTGCCCTGATGGGCGGCGCGATCCTCACCGAGACCACCTTCAGCCTGCCGGGCCTCGGCCAGGAGGTGCTGCGGGCGATCAACGGCAAGGACCTTCCGATCATCCTCGCCGTCACGCTCATCACCGCCGCGGCGGTGGTCTTCGCCAACCTCCTCGTGGACCTCCTGTACGCCGTGATCGACCCCCGGGTGAGGCTCACATGACAGACATGACCAAGTCGGGAGCCGTGGGGGAGCCGGTGGCCCAGCCGCCCGCTTCCACGGCCTTCCTCGACGTACGCGACCTCAAGGTGCACTTCCCCTCCGACGACGGCCTGGTGAAGTCCGTCAACGGGCTCTCCTTCCAGCTGGAGAAGGGGAAGACGCTCGGCATCGTGGGCGAGTCCGGGTCGGGCAAGTCGGTGACCTCGCTCGGCATCATGGGCCTGCACACGGCCGGTCAGTACGGCCGCCGCAAGGCGCAGATCTCCGGCGAGATCTGGCTGGACGGCAAGGAGCTGCTGAGCGCGGACCCCGACGACGTCCGCCGGCTCCGCGGCCGCGAGATGGCGATGATCTTCCAGGATCCGCTGTCGGCGCTGCACCCGTACTTCACCATCGGCCACCAGATCGTGGAGGCCTACCGGATCCACCACGACGTGGACAAGAAGGTCGCGCGCAAGCGTGCGGTCGAGATGCTGGACCGGGTCGGCATTCCCGAGCCGCACAAGCGGGTGGACAGCTATCCGCACGAGTTCTCCGGCGGCATGCGCCAGCGCGCCATGATCGCGATGTCGCTGGTCAACAACCCCGATCTGCTGATCGCGGACGAGCCGACCACCGCCCTGGACGTCACCGTCCAGGCGCAGATCCTCAGCCTGATCACGGATCTGCAGAAGGAGTTCGGCTCCGCGGTCATCATCATCACCCACGACCTCGGCGTGGTCGCCGAGCTCGCGGACGACATCGTGGTGATGTACGGCGGCCGGTGCGTGGAGCGCGGGCCGACGGAGAAGATCTTCGCCGAGCCCAAGCACCCTTACACCTGGGGCCTGTTGGGCTCGATGCCGCGCATCGACCGCGAGGACACCGAGCGCCTCATCCCGGTCAAGGGCTCCCCGCCCAGCCTCATCAACGTGCCGCAGGGCTGCGCCTTCAACCCGCGCTGCCCCTACGCGGACAAGCCGGCCGACAACGCCAGCCGTACGGTCGTGCCCGAGCTGACCGAGGTCGGTGGACAGCACTTCTCCGCCTGCCACATGACCAAGGAGCAGCGGACGCAGATCTGGACCGAAGAGATTGCGCCGAAGCTGTGAGCGAGACGAAGGATCCCGAGATGACGGTCCCGGAGCAGAGCACCTCCTCGCCCGAGCCGCTGCTCAAGGTCTCCAACCTGGTCAAGCACTTCCCGATCCGCAAGGGTCTGCTGCAACGGCAGACCGGCGCGGTGCGGGCGGTGGACGGACTGAGCTTCGACGTGCGTCCGGGAGAGACCCTGGGCGTGGTCGGTGAGTCCGGCTGCGGCAAGTCGACCATGGGCCGGCTGATCACCCGGCTGCTCGAACCGACCGGCGGGAAGATCGAGTTCCAGGGGCAGGACATCACGCACCTCGGAGTCGGCCAGATGCGCCCGCTCCGCCGCGATGTGCAGATGATCTTCCAGGACCCGTACTCCTCGCTGAACCCGCGGCACACCATCGGCACCATCGTCAGTGCGCCCTTCCACCTCCAGGGCGTGAAGCCGGAGGGCGGGATCAAGGCCGAGGTGCAGCGGCTGCTGGAAGTGGTGGGCCTCAACCCGGAGCACTACAACCGCTATCCGCACGAGTTCTCCGGCGGTCAGCGCCAGCGCATCGGGATCGCCAGGGCGCTCGCCCTCAAGCCGAAGCTGGTCGTCGCCGACGAGCCGGTGTCGGCGCTGGACGTCTCCATCCAGGCCCAGGTGGTCAACCTGATGGAGGACCTCCAGGACGAGCTGGGCCTGACGTACGTGATCATCGCGCACGACCTGTCGGTCATCCGGCACGTCTCCGACCGGATCGCGGTGATGTACCTCGGCAAGATCGTCGAGCTGGCGGACCGCAACGCGCTCTACAAGGCGCCGATGCACCCGTACACCAAGGCACTCATGTCGGCGGTGCCGGTGCCCGACCCGAAGCGGCGCGCCGCCAAGAGCGAGCGGATCCTGCTCAAGGGCGACGTGCCCTCGCCGATCTCGCCGCCGAGCGGCTGCCGGTTCCACACCCGGTGCTGGAAGGCGACGGAGATCTGCAAGAAGGTCGACCCGCCCCTGGTCGAGCTGAAGGTGGGCCAGCAGGTGGCCTGCCACCACCCGGAGAACGCACCGGACCAGGCGCCGGGCGAGACGGTCGTGGCGGAGGCGAGGGACGCGGTGACGATCGTGGACGTCGCCAAGGACGCCTAGGGGCAGGGCAGTTGAATCCGGACGTACGGTTTCCTCCGGACGTACGGGTTCCAACCGGCCGGTAGGGCACGACTTCGTAAAGTCATGTACATGTCGGTCGCATCCCGGAACGGGAGAGTGCAGAGTCGGCGCGTCCGCTCCACATGAGGTGGAGCGGGACAACGCGTTCGAAGGGAAGACTCATGGCACTCTCCCGTTCGGCACGTCTGGCCGCCGTCGCACTCGCGGCCTCCTCCTTCTGCCTGGTCGCTGCGGCCCCGGGCCCGCAGCCCGGCTCCCCCGGCATCGACGACCCCTACTTCCCGAACCTCGGCAACGGCGGCTTCGACATCGGGCACTACGACCTGGGCCTCGACTACAACCCCACCACCGACCGCCTCGACGCCCGCGCCACCCTCACCGCCAAGGCGCTGAAGAACCTCTCCTCCTTCCACCTCGACCTCCAGAAGCTCACCGTCGAGTCGATCAAGGTGAACGGCAGACGGGCCGACTTCAGCCGCCAGGGCGACGACATCCGCATCACGCCGCGCCACTGGCTGGAGAAGGGCGACAGGTTCACCGTCGAGGTGATCTACGGGGGAGTGCCCGAGGCGCTCTCCGGGCCGATCGTCTTCGGCTCCGACTACGGCTGGATGAAGACGGACGACGGCGTCTTCGTCGCCTGCGAGCCGAACGCGGCCTCCACCTGGTTCCCCGGCAGCGACCACCCCTCCGACAAGGCCACCTTCGACATCCGCATCAAGGCCCCCAAGGGCCTCACTGGTGTCTCCAACGGCCGGCTGGTCTCCACGAAGACCGAGGGCGACAAGACCACCCACCACTGGCGCACCACCAAGCCCATGGCGACCTATCTGGCCACCGCCACCATCGGCAAGTTCGACGTGCAGCAGGGCGTCACCCCCGGCGGCACCCCGATCTACGTCGCCATCGACCCCGTACTGAAGAACAGCAACAACGTCGACGTGTACGGCCTGACCGCCGAGGTCACCGACTACTGGTCGAAGCTCTTCGGCAAGTACCCCTTCGAGGAGACCGGCGCCATCGTCGACGACATGCCGCAGGCCGGGTTCTCCCTGGAGACCCAGACCAAGCCGGTCTACTCGGCGGTCCGCAGCG
The DNA here is from genome assembly GCF_044333135.1 of Streptomyces sp. NPDC021093. NCBI lineage: Bacteria > Bacillati > Actinomycetota > Actinomycetes > Kitasatosporales > Streptomycetaceae > Streptomyces > Streptomyces sp. NPDC021093. The sequence goes on from NZ_JBIRQJ010000012.1 coordinate 17,321, forward strand.
AGTCGACCATCGCGCACGAGCTGGCCCACCAGTGGTTCGGCGACTCCGTCTCGCCCGAGGAGTGGGACGGCATCTGGCTCAACGAGGGCTTCGCCACGTACAGCCAGTGGCTGTGGGAGGAGCACAAGGGCCGCGGCAACGCCCACGACCTGATGCGCGCCGGGTACAACGCACGGCCCGCCGACTCGCCCTTCTGGCAGACCGTCGTCGGCGACCCGCAGCGCGACACGATGTTCGCGTCCGCCGTCTACCAGCGCGGGGCGATGACGCTCCAGGTGCTGCGCGAGACGATCGGCGACAAGGCGTTCTTCAAGCTGCTGCGCACCTGGGTGGAGGACTACAAGTACGACAACGCGACCACCGGGGAGTTCATCCGGTACGCGGAGCGGATCTCCGGCAAGCAGCTCGACGGGCTCTTCCGGACGTGGCTGTTCACCAAGGGCAAGCCGGCGCTGTAGGCCCCGCGCCAGATCCCGCACCAGACCCTGCACCAGATCCCGCACCAGACCCCGCGTCCTGAGTCGTGCGGCCGTTCGCCGTCCGGACGTGGGTAAGAATGTCGGGTGCTTCAGGAACTCTTCAGCCCCTCCGTCCAACATGTGCTCGACCTCGTCGGGATCTTCGTCTTCGCGATCTCCGGCGCGCTGCTCGCGGTCCGCAAGAACTTCGACGTCTTCGGCATGGCGGTTCTCGCGGAGGTCACGGCGCTGGGCGGGGGGCTGTTCCGCGACCTCATCATCGGCGCGGTGCCCCCCGCCGCCTTCAGCGACCTCGGGTACTTCATCACCCCGCTGGTGGCGACGGTGCTGGTGTTCTTCCTGCACCCCGAGGTCGAGCGGATCCAGCTCGGCGTGAACGTCTTCGACGCGGCGGGGCTCGGGCTGTTCTGCGTGACCGGCACGGCCAAGGCGTACGACTACGGGCTCGGCCTGACCGCCTCCGCGACGCTCGGCCTCGCCTCGGCGGTCGGCGGCGGCGTGCTCCGGGACGTACTCGCGAACGAAGTGCCGTCGCTGCTGCGGTGGGACCGGGACCTGTACGCGGTGCCCGCGATCGTCGGGGCGGCGATGGTCGCGCTGTGCATCCGCTTCGACGTGCTGAACCCCTTCACCAGTGCGCTCGCGGTGATCACCGCGTTCTCGATGCGGCTGCTGGCGCTGAAGTTCCACTGGCGGGCGCCGCGGGCGTGGCACCGGTCGTCGGTGAAGGCGGACGAGCCGGATCAGGTGGGGTGAGCAGTGAGCAGGTGGGGTGAGCAGGTGGGTGAGAAAGAAAAGCTACCGCTCAGTAACAGGGCGGTGTAGCGTGCGAGCCATGGCACAGACATCCATCGAGTCCACCCCGGTGTCCGTCGGGGACACCTCGGCATCCGTCGGGGACGCCCCGGCATCCGTCGGGGACAGCGAATTCGACCGTGACACGGCGGTCGTACGGCGCGCGGGCGAGCCCGGCGTGTACGACGCGGAGCTCTCCGCGGGCTGGACGATCTTCGACGCCGTCAACGGCGGCTACCTCCTGGCGGTCATCGGCCGCGCGCTCGCCGACGCCCTGCCGCACCCGGACCCGTTCACGGTCTCCGCGTACTACCTCACACCGTCCCGGCCGGGACCCGCCGTGGTCCGCACCGAGACCGTGCGCACCGGCCGCACCCTCTCCTCGGGCCAGGCCTCCCTCTTCCAGTACGACGAGGAGGGCCGGGAGGTCGAGCGGATCCGCGTCCTCGCCTCCTACGGCGACCTCGACGCCCTCACCGGCGACGTGCGTACGACGGCGAAGCCGCCGGCCATTCCGCCGCGCGAGCACTGCTTCGGCGCCTCCGACGGGCCCGCCCCGGAGATCCCGGGCAACTCCATCACCGACCGGCTCGACCTCAAGCTGGACCCGGCGACGATCGGCTGGGCGGTCGGCGCACCGTCGGGCAAGGGCGAGATGCGCGCCTGGTTCGGCCTCGCCGACGGCCGTGACGCCGACCCGCTGTCGCTGCTGCTCGCGGTCGACGCGCTGCCCCCGACCAGCTTCGAGCTGGGCATCGAGGGCTGGACGCCGACCGTCGAACTCACCATCCATGTGCGCTGTCGCCCGGCGCCGGGACCGGTGCGCGTCTCCGTCGTCACCCGCAACGTGGCGGGCGGCTTCCTGGAGGAGGATGCGGAGGTCTGGGACAGCGAGGACCGGCTGGTCGCGCAGTCGCGGCAGCTGGCGCGGGCGCCGCGGGTGTAGGCGCTCCGGTCCGGTCGTGGTCCTGTCGCGGTCTCCCGGTGGGCCGGGTGCCCGCTCGCGGGGCGGGCATGCGGTGAGAGGCTGGCCGCCGTGAAGTCCGACCGCCTGCTCTCGATCCTGCTGCTGCTCCAGACCCGGGGCCTGGTCCCGGCCGCCGAGCTGGCGGAGCGCCTGGAGGTGTCCGTACGCACCGTCCACCGCGACATCGAGGCCCTGTCGGCGGCGGGCGTGCCGGTGTACGCGGAGCGCGGGCGGCACGGCGGGTTCGCGCTGCTGCCGGGGTACCGGACCGATGTCACCGGGCTGACGAGCGACGAGGCGCGCGCCCTGTTCGTGCTCGCGTCGCAGAGCCCGTCCGCGCGGAACGCGCACGCGGACCTCGGGCTCGACCGGGCGCTCGGCTCGGCACTGCGCAAGGTGATGGCGGCGCTGCCCGAACCGCACCGTCCCGCCGCGGAGTTGACGAGCCGGCGGATCATCGTCGACCCGGTGCGGTGGATGCGCGCGCCCTCGCCCGACGCGGACCTCGGGGTGCTGCACGAGGCGGTCTTCGCGGACCGCCGGCTGCGGCTGCGCTACCGGCACTCCGGCGCCGCCGGGGCGCGTACGTACACCGTGGATCCGTACGGTCTGGTCGCCAAGGCGGGGGTCTGGTACCTGGTCGCCGACCACCGGGGCACCCCGCGGCTCTACCGCGCGGACCGGGTGCGCTCGGCCACCCTGCTCGACGAACCGGTGCGGCGCAGGGCGGGTGTGGAACTGGCCGAGGTGTGGGAGGTGCTGCGGCAAGGGGTGGAGCGGCGGGCGGCCGGGCTGGTGGTGCGGGCGCGGGTGCGCCGGGAGCGGCTCGACATGTTCGTACGGATCCACGGGGCGGACCTGACGGGCCCGCCGGGCGGCGCGGATCCCGACTGGGCGGACGTCTCCCTGTCCTACCCGGACGTCCGGTGGGTACGGGGACTGCTGGACTTCGGGGCGGGCGTGGAGGTGGTGGGGCCGGGGGAGGCGCGGGACGAGGTGCTGAGGAGTGCGCGGGAGGTGGTGGCTCTCTACGCGCCTCCGGGCTGAAGCTTCCCGCGCGGGCCGTGCTTTTAGGGGCGCGGGGAACTGCGCGACCAGCCACGACGAACCCGCACGAAGACCACCCCGACCCCACCGCTTGCCCCGCTGCGACCCCACCACCCCGCCGCCGCCCGCCCAAGGGCCTCGTACAATCGCCCCACCATGGCTTACCTCGACCACGCCGCGACCACGCCCATGCTGCCGGAGGCGGTCGAGGCGATGACCGCCCAGTTGACCGTCACCGGCAACGCCTCCTCCCTGCACGCCGCCGGGCGCCGAGCCCGTCGTACCGTCGAAGAGGGTCGCGAGGCCCTCGCCGCGTCGCTCGGGGCGCGCCCCAGCGAGGTGGTCTTCACCGCCGGCGGCACCGAGGCCGACAACCTCGCCGTCAAGGGTCTGTACTGGGCCCGCCGGGACGCGGACCCGCGCCGTACCCGCGTACTGGCCAGCCCCGTCGAGCACCATGCCGTACTGGACGCCGTCGACTGGCTCGCCACCCACGAGGGTGCCCGCGTCGAGTACCTCGCCGTCGACCCGTACGGCCGCGTGCACCCGGACACCCTCCGCGAAGCGATCTCGCGCGACCCCGACGACGTCGCCCTCGCCACTGTCATGTGGGCGAACAACGAGATCGGGACCGTCATGCCGGTCCGTGAACTCGCCGACGTGGCAGCGGAGTTCGGCATTCCGCTGCATGCCGACGCCGTCCAGGCGTACGGCCAGCTGGAGGTGGACTTCGCGGCGTCCGGGCTCGCCGCCATGACCGTTTCGGGGCACAAGGTCGGCGGCCCGTACGGCATCGGCGCGCTGCTGCTCGGCCGCCAGTACACCCCCGTTCCCGTCCTGCACGGCGGCGGCCAGGAGCGGCACGTGCGCTCCGGCACCCTCGACGTGCCCGCGATCGCCTCCTTCGCGGTGGCGGGCGTCCTCGCCGCGGAACGCCGTGCGGATTTCGTACGTACGGTCGGCGGACTGCGCGACGATCTGGTGAAGGCGGTGCGGGCCGCCGTCCCGGACGCCGTCCTCGGCGGAGACCCGGCCCCCGGCGGGCGGCTGCCCGCCAACGCGCACTTCACCTTCCCCGGCTGCGAGGGCGACTCGTTGCTGCTGCTGCTCGATGCCCAGGGCATCGAGTGCTCCACCGGTTCCGCCTGCACGGCGGGCGTGGCCCAGCCCAGCCATGTCCTGCTCGCCACCGGCACCGATCCCGACCTGGCCCGCGGCACCCTGCGCTTCACCCTGGGGCACACTTCCACGGCGGCGGACGTGGCGGCTGTCGCCGCGGCGATCGGACCGGCCGTGGAGCGGGCCCGTACCGCCGGACTGACGTGAGACCAGCGGCGGAGCCCGAAGCGGAGGGGGACTCTGTTTTGTGTAACCCTGGTCACGCTCAACCCTGAGGGCCCAGAATCGCTCTTTATACTTGAGATCTCTGAAGCCCTCAGAAGTCGCAGAAGTCCGCGCCGCACATTTGGGCCGCACGACGACCCATGGAGTTCACGTTGAAGGCGACCCTCCGTTCCCGCATCACCGCGCGGATCGGGCGCATGTACTTTGCCAGGATCCAGAAGCACGGCATCAGCTCCTCGCTGATCTCCCGGCTTCCCGAGAACCTGCTGCTTCCCATGCGCCGAGACGGTCTTGACCCGGTGGCCAAGCTGGCCGCGCGGCAGGCGCAGTCGCCGATCTACCAGGTGCCGCTGCCGTTCGGCATGGACGCCTGGGTCGTGACGGGGCACGACGAGGTGAAGGCCGTACTCGGCTCCACCGACGGCTTCAGCAGCGACTTCACCAACATCGCGGGCAACGCGGGCGTGGTGGCCGAGCACAACCCCGGCGGCCTCGGCTTCAGTGACCCGCCGGTCCACACGCACCTGCGCCGGATCCTCACCCCGGAATTCACGATGCGCAGGCTGCGCCGGCTCACCCCGCGCATCGAGACGCTCATCGAGGAGCAGCTCGACGCGATGGAGGCCGCGGGCGCCGCGGGCGGCCCCGTCGACCTCGTGCAGAACTTCGCGCTGCCGATACCCTCGCTCACCATCTGCGAACTGCTCGGCGTGCCCTACGAGGACCGCCACGACTTCCAGCAGCTGGCGATGGAGCGCTTCGACCTGTTCAGCGGGGCGACCGCACCCTTCGGCGCGATGTCGGAGTCGCTGTCGTACTTCCGCGACGTGGTGAAGAAGCAGCGGGAGAACCCGGGCGACGGCCTCATCGGCATGATCATCCGGGACCACGGCGACACCGTCGGCGACGAGGAGCTGGCCGGTCTCGCCGACGGCGTCCTCACCGGCGGCTTCGAGACCACCGCGAGCATGCTGGCGCTGGGCTCCCTGCTGCTCCTGCAGAACCCGGAGGCCTTCGCGCGGCTGCGCGACGACGACGCGGCGGCGACGCCGTTCGTGGAGGAGGCGCTGCGGTACCTCACCGTGGTGCAGGTGGCGTTCCCGCGGTTCGCGCGGGAGGACATCGAGATAGCCGGCGCGCGGATTCCCAAGGGGGACCTGGTGCTGTGCTCCCTGGCGGGGGCCAACCGGGATGTCTCGTACACCCCGGACAAGGGCGGGTTCGACCCGGACCGGAAGGCTTCCGGGCACCTGGCCTTCGGATACGGGATCCACCGGTGCATCGGCGCGGAGCTGGCGCGGATGGAGCTGCGGGCGGCTTATCCGGCGCTGGTGCGGCGCTTCCCGGAGATGAAGTTGGCCGTGCGGCCGGAGGAGCTGGACTTCCGGAAGCTTTCGATCGTTTACGGGGTGGATTCGCTTCCGGTTCACCTGCGGTAGGTGGGGAGGGGTGGGTTGGTGCACGTCGTGCGGGTGATTCGTGGCTGGTCGCGCCCACGCGGCGGAGCCGCAAACTGATCCAGTCCCGCGCCCCTAAAGGCGGGCTCCGGAGGCTTCGCGGACCAGGCGTAGGTAGCGGTCCCAGTCCCAGTAGGGGCCCGGGTCCGTGTGGTCCGTGCCCGGGACCTCGATGTGGCCGACGATGTGCTCGCGGTCGATCGGGATGTTGTAGCGGGCGCAGATTCCGGCGGCCAGGCGGGCGGAGGACCGGTACATCACCTCGGTCAGCGTGCCCTTCTTGTGTGCGTACGCCTCGTGCTCGATGCCGATGCTGCGTTCGTTGAAGCCGCGGTTGCCCGCGTGGTACGCCACGTCCAGCTCCCGGGCCATCTGTGTGATGTGCCCGTCCTTGGCCCGCACCACGTAGTGGGCGGACGCGGCGTGCAGCGGGTCGCGGAAGACCCGTATCGCCGTGTCGTAGCTGCCTTCCGTGGTGTGGATCACGATGCGGTCGATTCTGTAGTCGGCCGGGCGGTCCGCCGTCCGCAGGTTTCCCGCCGAGGCGGCCACCCACTGGGCGCCCTTCTGGTCCACCACCCCGTCCGTGCGCTGCTTGTCGACGCCCGGCACCTTCCACCACAGCCGGGACGCCTCGTCGCCCCACACCACGGCGGCGCCGGTCACCACGAGCCCCGTACCGATCAGGAAGCCCCGTCTGCTGGGTTTCTTCTTGGCCGTACCGCTCACCTGCTGATCCCCCTGTCCCCGTCCTGTACGGGTAACGCTTGGGAGTCCCGGGATGGTTCCGATTACCCTGGACTGGCTATGACCGATACCCCGCGCCCCCTCCGCGTCCTCGCCGCCATGTCCGGCGGGGTCGACTCCGCCGTTGCCGCCGCCCGAGCCGTCGAGGCCGGGCACGACGTGACCGGGGTCCACCTCGCGCTCTCCGCCAACCCGCAGTCCTTCAGGACCGGTGCACGCGGCTGTTGCACCATCGAGGACTCCCGGGACGCCCGCCGGGCCGCCGACGTCATCGGCATCCCGTTCTACGTGTGGGACCTCGCCGAGCGCTTCCGCGAGGACGTCGTCGAGGACTTCGTCGCCGAGTACGAGGCCGGGCGCACGCCCAACCCGTGCCTGCGCTGCAACGAGAAGATCAAGTTCGCCGCGCTCCTCGACAAGGCCCTCGCGCTGGGCTTCGACGCCGTGTGCACCGGCCACTACGCCACCGTCGTCGTCAACGAGGACGGCGGCCGCGAGCTGCACCGCGCCTCCGACATGGCCAAGGACCAGTCGTACGTCCTCGGCGTCCTCGACGACAAGCAGCTCGCGCACGCGATGTTCCCGCTCGGCGACACTCTCACCACCAAGGAAGAGATCCGCGCCGAGGCCGAGCGCCGCGACCTGGCCGTCGCGAAGAAGCCCGACAGCCACGACATCTGCTTCATCGCCGACGGCGACACCCAGGGCTTCCTCGCCTCCCGCCTCGGCGGCAAGGCCGAGGGCGACATCCTCGACGAGGAGGGCGCCAAGCTCGGCACCCACGACGGCGCCTTCGGCTTCACCATCGGCCAGCGCAAGGGCCTGCGCATCGGCCACCCCGCCCCCGACGGCAAGCCGCGCTACGTCCTCGACATCTCCCCGGTGAACAACACCGTCACCGTCGGCCCCGCCGAAGCCCTCGACGTCACCGCCCTGACCGCGATCCGCCCCCGCTGGTGCGGCACCGAACCGGCCGCCCCCGGCACGTATACCGCCCAGCTGCGCGCCCACGGCGGCGAGACCGAGGTCGACGCGGAACTCGTCGGCGGTGAGCTCCGCGTCAGCTTCAAGGAGCCCGTGCGCGGCGTCGCGCCCGGCCAGGCGATCGTGCTGTACGACGGCACGCGCGTGGTCGGCTCGGCGACGATCGCGACGACGTCGCGGCGTACGGGAGCCGCGGTCTGACCGCGGTGTGAGCGCACCGCCCGCAGAGGTGCGCGCCCCACCCCCGTGGGAGCGCGCACCCGCTATGCGGTGGTGAAGAACTCCGCCAGTACGGGCGCCAGTTCGCGCGGGTCCACGTCGTGGGTCTGCCGGGGCAGGGAGCGGTGGTGGCCGTCCGGTGCCGCCTCGGCGGTGCGTACGGCGGCGTCGCGCATCACCGCAGGGCTGGCCCCGCCGGACACCACCAGGACCGGCTGCGCCACAGCGGCCAGCCGCTCCGCCGGGACCGTGCCGTCGCCCATCACCGCGTCGTCGTACGCCAGGGTCGGCGCGAGGGCCTCGAAGGAGCGCCACACCGGGGCCTGCTTCATCTGGGCGATGAACTCGTGGGGCATGCCGACGACGGACAGGAAGAGCTCCACCGCCTCGCCCCTGTGCCCCTCGCCGAGGAGCTCGTTCAGGCGCTGCGTGTACGACGCCTTCTCGGCCCGCGTCTCCTCCAGGACCGTGAACGGCGGCTCGTAGACCGCGACGCGCGGGACGTTCAGCCCGGCCGCCGCCGCGCGCAGCACCAGGGCGCCGCCCGACGACATTCCGTACAGCAGGGCGCGGCCGCCGACCTCGTCGACCAGCGCCGCCAGGTCCTCCACCTCGCGGGCCACCGCATAGGGGGTGGTGTCGCCGCTGTCGCCGCGGCCCCTGCGGTCGTATGTGACGACGCTGAAGCGCGGGGCGAGCAGCCCCGCGAGGGGGCCCTCCGCCGTACCCGTGCTGAAGGCACCGCCCACCAGGATCAGCGGCTCGCCCTCGCCCGTGCGCTCGTACGCGAGGGGGGTGCCGTCACGCGAAATCACTTTGCTCATACCGACTTGGACTGCGGGGGTGCGCGGAACTCATCGCTCGGAGCGGGAAGTTTTTCGGCGAGTTTTCCGGGGAGTTCTTCGCCGCCGGTCGCGGCGTTAGGTTGGACGCCATGAACATCTGTGTCTTCCTCTCCGCCGCCGACCTCGACGACCGCTACACGCGCCCCGCCCGGGAGTTCGCCGAACTGCTCGGCAAGGGCGGTCACACCCTGGTCTGGGGCGGTTCCGACGTCGGTCTGATGAAGGTGGTGGCCGACGGCGTGGAGCGGGCCGGCGGCAGACTCGTCGGGGTGTCCGTCGACTTCCTCCAGTCGAAGGCGCGGCCGGCGGCCGACGAGATGGTCGTCGCCAAGGACCTCGCGGAGCGCAAGGCGCTGCTGCTGGGGAAGTCCGACGCGGTCGTGATCATGGTCGGGGGCACCGGGACCCTCGACGAGGCCACCGAGATCCTGGAGCTGAAGAAGCACGGGCTGACCGACAAGCCGGTGGTGCTGCTCAACACCGAGGGCTTCTACGACGGGCTGAAGCAGCAGTTCCAGCGGATGGACGAGGAGGGCTTCCTGCCCGTACCCCTCACTGACCTGGTGTTCTTCGCGGAGGACGGGGTGGCGGCGCTCGCCTACCTGGAGGAGTCCGCCGGGGTCCAGTAGTCCTCTTGAGGGTGCGAGCATGGGGCACATGGCTACTCATGTGATCACCGGGGCGGGGTCGGGCATCGGCGCCGCCGTCGCCCGCCGCCTCCACGCGCGTGGCGACGACGTCGTCCTCATGGCCCGCGACGCGGGCCGCGCCAAGGAGCTGGCGGCCGGGCTCCCCGGCGCCCACACCCTCGTCGGCGACCTGTCCAACCCGGACCGGCTGTCCTGGGCGTTCTCCCACCAGCCGATGCCCGAGCGCGTCGACACCCTGCTGCACATCGCGGGCGTCGTCGACCTCGGCAAGGTCGGCGACCTGGGCGTACGCGCCTGGCACAGCCAGCTCAACGCCAACCTGATCGCCCCCGCCGAGCTCACCCGGCTCTTCCTGCCCCAGCTCCGGCTGGACAAGGGGCACGTGCTGTTCGTGAACTCGGGGGCGGGGCTCGCCGCGCACGCCGAGTGGGGTGCGTACGCCGCCAGCAAGCACGGTCTGAAGGCCCTCGCCGACTCGCTGCGCCACGAGGAGCACGAGAACGGGGTGCGGGTCACCTCCGTGTACCCCGGGCGCACCGCCAGCCCCATGCAGGAGAAGGTGCACTCGCAGGAGGGCAAGGCGTACGACCCGTCGAGGTTCATCGACCCCGAATCGGTCGCCACGACGATCCTGATGGCCCTCGACCTGCCGCGCGACGCCGAGGTCAACGACCTGACGGTGCGGCCCGGACGATGACCTTCGAGAACGGCACCGCGAAGAAGAACAGCGCCGCGAAGAAGTGGACGGGGCCCGCCACCGGCGTCGGCTCCATGCCCGGCGGCGACGCCAGGGAGACCGCCAGGACCGTCACCGGCAGCTTCGAGGACTTCCCGTACCTCGCGGAACTGCCCGCGCGCGGCCCCGGCGCCGACATGATCGGCCGCACCGCAGGAATGCTCGCCGAGATGTACGTCCACCTGGAGCCCAGCGGCTGGCGGTTCAGCGACCGGCCGGGCCGCGACACCCGGCGGGCCCGCTCCTGGCTCGGTGAGGACCTCGACGCCCTGGAGGAGTTCACCCAGGGGTACGAGGGGCCGGTCAAGGTGCAGGCGGTGGGCCCCTGGACGCTCGCCGCCGCCCTGGAACTGCGCGGCGGCGAGGCCTCGCTCGGCGACCCCGGCGCCTGCCGCGACCTGGCCTCCTCGCTCGCCGAGGGGCTGCGCGGCCACCTCGCGGAGGTGCGGCGGCGGATCCCCGGCGCGCAGCTGGTGCTCCAGCTCGACGAGCCCTCGCTGATCGCCGTGCTGCGCGGGCAGGTGAAGAGCGCCAGCGGGTACCGCACCTACCGGGCCCCGGACCGGCAGGTCGTGGAGAGCGCGCTGCGGGACGTGCTCGGTGTGCACGACGGGCCGTCCGTCGTGCACTCCTGCGCACCCGACGTGCCGTTCGCGCTGCTGCGCAGGGCCGGGGCGGCCGGGGTCTCCTTCGACTTCTCCCTGCTCACCGAGCGTGACGACGACGCGATCGGCGAAGCGGTCGAGGGCGGCACGAAACTCTTCGCGGGCGTCGTGCCGAGCGTGGACGGCCCATTGTCAGACCCGGGCGGTAGCGTCATGGGTGTCAGGCAGTTGTGGCGCAGGCTGGGGCTGAATCCCGGACTTCTGTACGAGTCCGTGGTGATCACTCCGACGTGCGGGCTGGCCGGGGCCTCCCCGGCGTACGCCCGTGCGGCGCTCGCCCACAGCGGCCGGGCAGCACGGTCGCTCGCGGACAACCCTGAGTGACTGGTTTTTAAGTGACGGGGCCTGTGTGACGGCGCAGGAGATTCTCGGGCGGGGCACAGGGCCCCGACCGGTCAACGGGAGGAAATGACGGTGGCTGGCGGACAGCACGCAGCGGTACCCGCGGAAGCACGGGAGCAGCACGCGCGGCTCGCTGAGCAGATCGAGGAGCACCGCTTCCGGTACTACGTCAAGGACCAGCCGGTCGTCAGCGACGCCGAGTTCGACAAGCTGCTGCGGTCCCTGGAGGCGCTGGAGGAGGAGCACTCCGAGCTGCGCACCCCGGACTCGCCGACCCAGAAGGTCGCCGGGGCGTACGAGACGGAGTTCACGGCCGTCCAGCACCGCGAGCGGATGCTCTCCCTCGACAACGCCTTCGACGACGAGGAGCTGGCGGCCTGGGCGGAGCGCGTCGCGGGCGAGCTGACCGGCATCGAGTACCACCTGCTGTGCGAGCTCAAGGTCGACGGGCTCGCCGTCAACCTCACGTACGAGAAGGGCCGGCTGACCCGGGCCGCGACCCGCGGCGACGGGCGCACCGGCGAGGACATCACGCCCAATGTGCGCACGATCGCCGCGGTCCCGCAGCGCCTGACGGGCGACCGCGTCCCGGACCTGGTGGAGATCCGGGGCGAGGTCTATTTCCCGATGGAGGCCTTCGGCGAGCTGAACGCCCGGCTGGTGGAGGCCGGGGACAAGCCGTTCGCCAACCCGCGCAACGCGGCGGCCGGTTCGCTCCGCCAGAAGGACCCCCGGGTCACCGCGAGCCGCCCGCTGCGCATGGTGGTGCACGGCATCGGCGCCCGCGAGGGCTTCGACATCGACCGCCTGTCGCACGCGTACGAGCTGCTGAGGGAGTGGGGCCTGCCCACCGCGGGGCAGAACCGGGTGGTCGATTCGCTCGACGGCGTACGGGAGTTCATCGCGTACATCGGCAAGAACCGGCACTCCGTCGTGGAGCACGAGATCGACGGCGTCGTGATCAAGCTCGACGAGATCCCGCTGCAGGGCCGCCTCGGCTCGACCTCGCGGGCGCCGCGCTGGGCGATCGCCTGGAAGTTCGCTCCGGAAGAGGTCAACTCCAAGCTGATCAACATTCGGGTCGGGGTCGGGCGGACCGGCCGCGTCACGCCGTACGCACAGGTCGAACCGGTGACGGTGGCCGGCTCCGAGGTCGAGTTCGCGACACTTCACAACCAGGAAGTGGTGAAGAAGAAGGGCGTCCTCATCGGCGACACCGTCGTCCTGCGCAAGGCGGGCGACGTCATCCCGGAGATCCTCGGCCCGGTCGTGGACCTGCGGGACGGCACCGAGCGCGAGTTCGTGATGCCCGCCGAATGCCCCGAGTGCGGTACGGCGCTGCGCCCCATGAAGGAGGGCGACATCGACCTCCGCTGCCCCAACGCCCAGACCTGCCCGGCCCAGTTGCGCGAACGGCTCTTCTACCTCGGTGGCCGGAAAAGCCTCGACATCGAGAACTTCGGATACGTCGCCGCGACCGCGCTGACCAAGCCGCTGGAGCCGGCCGAGCCGCCGCTGCTCGACGAGGGCGACCTCTTCGACCTCACCATCGAGCAGCTGCTGCCCATCAAGTCGTACGTCCTGGACTCCGACTCGGGTCTGCCCAAGGTCGACCCGAAGACGGGCGAGGACAAGATCGTCACCGTCTTCGCCAACATGGACGGCGAACCCCGCAAGAACGCCCTCGCCATGCTGGAGAACATCAGGGCTGCCAAGGAGATGCCGCTGGCCCGCATCCTCACCGGCCTCTCCGTCCGGCACGTCGGCCCGGTCGCGGCCGAGGCGCTGGCCCGCGAGTTCCGGTCGATCGAGAAGATCGAGCAGGCCACCGAGGAGGAGCTGGCGGGCGTCGACGGCGTCGGCGGGATCATCGCCGCCTCGCTCAAGGAATGGTTCGCCGTCGACTGGCACCAGGAGATCCTCCGCAAGTGGAAGGCCGCCGGCGTCCGCATGGAGGAGGAGGGCGCCGACGAGGACCGGGGCCCGCGCCCGCTGGAGGGGCTGACCGTCGTCGTGACCGGGACATTGGAGAAGTACACCCGGGATGGCGCAAAAGAGTCGCTCCAGAACCTCGGAGCGAAAGTGACCGGTTCCGTTTCGAAGAAGACTTCCTTCGTGGTGGTCGGCGACAGCCCGGGGTCCAAGTACGACAAGGCGATGCAGCTGAAGGTTCCGGTGCTCAACGAGGAGGGGTTCGGCGTGCTGCTCGCCGAAGGGCCGGAAGCCGCACGTGAAGCTGCGGTTCCGGTGGCGGAGTAACGGGAAGAACAGGCCCCACAGGACCACCCGTTCGGCGCATAGCAGACGTTGCCGGGTGGTCGGGTCGCATTCGGGCAACAGCGGTCGACCGCTGCCCGGGAGAGCCTGCTGCGGCCTACTGTTGGGATGTGCGCCTGTCGTGCACGGCTGTGGAACCGCTCCCCGTTCCGGAGGAGTCTGCTTCAGGAGAAGTCGGCTCCGGAGGAATCTGCTCCTGAGGAGAACCCTGAGGAGACCGGGGAGGCGGGACCGGCCGTGATGGCATGACTACGGGGCCATCTCGCGTGACACGGGCACCGCCGGCTGTGAGAGGGACGGGAATGAAACCGACCGAGAGTGCCGATCCGGCCTCACGGCTGAGCAGTCGGTCCGGGCTGGCCGCCGGGCTGGCCGGACTGTTCGGCCGCCGGGCAGCCGGCCCCCGGCCGCGCCAGGAAGCTCCGCACCAGGCGCATCAGCCGTACGACCCGCATCAGCCATACGACCCGCACCAGCCGTACGACCCGTACCGCTCGCAGCAGGTGACGCCCGCGCCAAGACAGGGCGCGTCCCAGGGACAGCCCGACGGGCGTGACCGGGGAGGCTGGGCGCAGCTCCTGGGGCCGGTGCTTCCCGCGGCGCTGACGGCGCTGGCCGCGGTCGTTCTCGGCACGGGCCTCGCCCAGGACCTCAGCAGGCACCACGCGGTGTTCCCCGGCGGCACCACCGGATGGTCCCTCGCCGTCCTGACGGGGGTCATAGTCGGCCACCTGGTCGCACTCGGCCGGGACCGGTGGTGGGGAGGCACCGGTTCCGGGGCGGCGCTCACCCTCGCCGTCCTGCTGCTGTACGGATGGGTCCCGGCCGGGCTGGTCAGCCTGGCCGTTGTCGTGCTGGTCGGAAGTGCGCGCAGGCGCCGCTGGCGGCAGGGCGTGCTGCACGGCTCCGTCGACATCCTCGGCATCGCCGCCGCCGCCCTCACGCTGGGCGTCTTCGGCGACGTACCCACGGTGGAGACGCCCTGGCAGCCGCTCGGCTGGGACTGGGGCGTGCTGCCCGAAGTGCTGCTCGCCGCCGGCACGTACCTCCTCGTCACCCGGCTGCTGCTGTGGTGCGCACAGGCCCCGCAGCGCGGCAGGCTGCCGTCCGTGGCCCGAACGGCCCTGGTGCGGCAGGGACTTGTGGCCGGTGCGCTGCTCGGCATCGCCCCCCTCATCTGCGTCGTCGCGGTCGCGCTGCCGGTGCTGCTGCCGCTGTTCGCCGTACCGCTGATCGCGCTGGACTCCACGCTCTGGATAGCCAGGGCGCGGGCCGAGGAACAGCTGCGCGACCCCCTGACAGGGCTGCCCAACCGGCAGTGGCTGCTGGAGCGCGCCTGGCCCGCGCTGGAGGAGGCCGAGAGCCAGGGCTCCCGGGCCGCGCTCGTACTCATCGACATGGACCGTTTCCGGTCGGTGAACGACACCCTCGGACACCTCGCGGGAGACCGGCTGCTGCTCCAGATAGCCGACCGGCTGCGCAGGGTGCTCCCCAAGGGGGCGGAGGCCGCCCGGCTGGGCGGCGACGAGTTCGCCGTACTGCTGCCGCGCACCGAGTCCGCGACGAGCGCGCAGCGGATCGCGCGGCATCTGGTGGCGGAGCTGGGATCTCCGCTGGACCTCGACGGGCTCACGCTGGTGCTGGAGGCCAGCGCGGGGGTCGCCGTCTTCCCCGATCACGCGCTGGACGCGGAGGGGCTGCTGCGGCGGGCGGACGTGGCGATGTACCAGGCGAAGCGGGACCGCAGCGGGGTGGAGGTCTACGAGTCCAAGCGGGACTCCAACACCCCCGACCGCCTCGGCCTGTTGGGAGACCTGCGGCGGGCGCTGGACGCGGGGGACGTCGAGCTCCACTACCAGCCCAAGGTGCAGTTCGACGGGCAGGTCGCCGGACTTGAGGCGCTGGTGCGGTGGGTGCACCCGGAGCGCGGAAGGGTCCCTCCGGACGAGTTCATCGCGATCGCCGAGTCGTCGGGGCTGATGCCCCATCTCACGGAGTACGTACTGGAGACCGCGCTCGCGCAGGTCGCGCGGTGGCGGGCACAGGGGCTGTTCGTGCCGGTCGCGGTGAACGTCTCGCCGCGCGACGTGCACACGCCCGGGTTCGCCGGGGCGGTCGCGGCGCGGCTGGCCAGACACGGGGTTCCGGCCGGGTCCCTGCAGCTGGAGATAACCGAGCACGTGCTGCTCGAAGACCCGCAGCGGGCCGCGGACACCCTCGCCGGGCTGACCGGGCACGGCGTGAAGATGTCGCTCGACGACTTCGGGACGGGTTACTCGTCGCTGGTGCATCTGCGGCGGCTGCCGGTGAGCGAGCTGAAGATCGACCGGTCGTTCGTGGCACGGCTGGCCGTGGACACGGAGGACGCGGAGATCGTGCGGTGCACGGTCGACCTCGCGCACTCGCTGGGACTCCTGGTCGTCGCCGAGGGCGTCGAGGACGACGAGACGTGGGAGCGGCTGAGGGACCTGCGGTGCGATGCGGTGCAGGGGTGGCTGGTGGCGGCGGCGATGCCGCCGGAGGAGGCCACGGCATGGCTGCTGGCGCGGGGGTCGCGGGGGTGGCAGCGGCCGGCGGAACTGGCCGCTGCGGCCGCGGCGGCGAGGGAGTCGGCGGGGGCGGGAGCGGTGGAAGGGGAGTAGGGCGGGGACCGGTGGTTTGCGCGGGCGGTCGCGGCGGGGGCGTGGGGCGGTCGCGAGGGAGTGCGGCCGGGAGGATGGGGCTCCGCGTGGGGGCCGCCCCCTTGCCCACCCGTTCCGCCCCCGGGGGGCGGCCCCGCTGCCCAAGGAGGCGGCGGCAGGCGGCCCCGCTGCCCAAGGAGGCGGTGGCCGGGGGAAGTGTTTCGCGGGCATGCGACCGTGCCCCATAGGATTGGGGGCAATAACCACACCGCACACCAACCCCTGAGGATCGCTGCATGCCTGGCATCACGCGCGAGGAGGTCGCACACCTCGCACGGCTGGCGCGTCTGGAGCTGAAGCCCGAAGAGCTTGAGCACTTCGCCGGTCAGCTCGACGACATCATCGGCGCGGTCGCCCGCGTCTCCGAGGTCGCCGACCAAGACGTACCGCCGACCTCCCACCCGCTGCCGCTGACGAACGTCATGCGCAAGGACGAGGTACGCCCGTCGCTCACCCCCGAGCAGGCGCTCTCCGGCGCCCCGGCCCAGGAGCAGCAGCGTTTCAAGGTGCCGCAGATCCTGGGGGAGGACTAAAACAGCATGACGATCGAGATCATTAAGCTCACTGCGGCCCAGACCGCCGAGAAGATCGCCTCCGGCGAGCTCACGGCCGTCGAGGTCACCGAGGCCCACCTGGCCCGGATCGAGGCCGTGGACGAGAAGGTCCACGCCTTCCTGCACGTCGACCGCGAGGGCGCGCTCGCGCAGGCCCGTGCCGTCGACGCCAAGCGCGAGGCGGGCGAGAAGCTGGGCCCGCTGGCCGGTGTCCCGCTCGCGCTCAAGGACATCTTCACGACGGAGGGGATCCCCACCACCGTCGGCTCGAAGATCCTCGAAGGCTGGATCCCGCCGTACGACGCGACGCTCACCAAGCGCCTCAAGGCCGCTGACGTCGTCATCCTCGGCAAGACCAACATGGACGAGTTCGCCATGGGGTCGTCGACGGAGAACAGCGCGTATGGGCCGACCGGCAACCCGTGGGACCTCACCAAGATCCCCGGCGGTTCGGGCGGCGGCTCCTCGGCCGCCCTCGCCTCGTACGAGGCCCCGCTCGCCATCGGCACGGACACCGGCGGTTCCATCCGCCAGCCCGCCGCCGTCACCGGCACCGTCGGCGTCAAGCCGACGTACGGGGCCGTGTCCCGCTACGGCATGGTGGCGTTCTCGTCCTCCCTGGACCAGGGCGGGCCCTGCGCCCGTACGGTCCTGGACGCGGCCCTCCTGCACGAGGTCATCGCCGGGCACGACCCGCTCGACTCGACGTCCATCGACGCCCCGGTCCCGCCGGTCGTCGAGGCCGCCCGCAACGGCTCCGTGCAGGGCATGCGCGTCGGCGTCGTCAAGCAGTTCCGCGGCGAGCACTACCAGGCCGGCGTCATGCAGCGGTTCGACGAGGCCGTCGAGCTGCTGACGAAGCTCGGTGCCGAGATCGTCGAGCTGGACTGCCCGTCCTTCGACCTGGCGCTCTCCGCGTACTACCTGATCGCCCCGTCGGAGTGCTCCTCCAACCTGGCCCGCTTCGACGCCATGCGCTACGGCCTGCGCGTCGGCGACGACGGCACGAAGTCCGCCGAGGACGTCACGGCCCTGACTCGTGAGGCCGGGTTCGGCGACGAGGTCAAGCGCCGCATCATCCTCGGTACGTACGCGCTCAGCTCCGGCTACTACGACGCGTACTACGGCAGCGCCCAGAAGGTCCGCACGCTCATCACGCAGGACTTCGAGAAGGCCTTCGAGCAGGTCGACGTGATCGTCTCGCCGACGACGCCGACCACCGCCTTCCCGATCGGCGAGCGCGCCGACGACCCGATGGCGATGTACCTCGCCGACCTGTGCACCATCCCGACGAACATGGCGGGCAACGCCGCCATGTCGCTGCCCTGCGGCCTCGCGCCGGAGGACGGCATGCCGGTCGGGCTCCAGATCATCGCCCCCGCCCTGAAGGACGACCGCCTTTACAAGGTGGGCGCCGCCGTCGAGGCCGCCTTCGTGGAAAAGTGGGGCCACCCGCTGCTTGAGGAGGCACCGTCGCTGTGAGCACACTCGCCAAGGCCAAGGGCTTCAAGAAGTCCCGCACCGGCACGTACCTGTCCATCGGCACCACCGCGTTCGGCGCGCTGAGCGTGATCAAGCAGGCCCGCAAGGCCCGCACCGAGAACGACACGCTCCAGCTCATCGACGCCGTCGTCTCCGCCGCCGCCATCGCCACCGGCGTCGCCATCCTCCTGCGGGAGCTGAAGCGCCTGGGCGACGACGACGTCCTGCTGGGCTGAGAGGGAAAGTTTCACCGTGACTGTCACCACCGACCTCGTGTCGTACGAGGACGCCCTCGCGACGTACGACCCCGTCATGGGTCTTGAGGTCCACGTCGAGCTCGGCACCAAGACCAAGATGTTCTGCGGCTGCTCCACGGAGCTGGGCCAGGACGCGAACACCCAGACCTGCCCCACCTGTCTCGGCCTGCCCGGCGCGCTGCCGGTCGTCAACGAGATCGGCGTCGAGTCGGCCATCAAGATCGGCCTGGCGCTGAACTGCGACATCGCCGAGTGGTGCCGCTTCGCCCGGAAGAACTACTTCTATCCGGACATGCCGAAGAACTTCCAGACCTCCCAGTACGACGAGCCGATCGCCTTCAACGGCTACCTCGACGTCCAGCTGGAGGACGGCGAGATCTTCCGCGTGGAGATCGAGCGCGCCCACATGGAGGAGGACACCGGCAAGTCGACGCACGTCGGCGGTGCCACCGGCCGCATCCACGGCGCCTCGCACTCGCTGCTCGACTACAACCGCGCGGGCATCCCGCTCATCGAGATCGTCACCAAGCCGATCGAGGGTGCGGGCGAGCGTGCCCCCGAGGTCGCCAAGGCGTACGTGGCCGAGCTGCGCGAGGTCATCAAGGCGCTCGGCGTCTCCGAGGCCCGCATGGACAAGGGCCAGATGCGCTGCGACGTGAACCTCTCGCTGCGCCCGCACGGGCGCGAGGAGTTCGGCACCCGCAGCGAGACGAAGAACGTCAACTCGCTCCGTTCCGTGGAGCGTGCGGCCCGCTTCGAGATCCAGCGGCACGCCGCCGTCCTCAACGGCGGCGGCACGATCCTCCAGGAGACCCGGCACTTCCACGAGGAAGACGGCTCGACGACGTCCGGTCGCATCAAGGACAACGCCGAGGACTACCGCTACTTCCCCGAGCCGGACCTGGTTCCGGTGGCCCCCGCACGCGAGTGGGTCGAGGAGCTGCGCGCCGGTCTCCCGGAGATGCCCCGTGTCCGTCGTAACCGCCTCCGCGAGGAGTGGGGCGTCAACGAGCACGACATGCAGTCGATCCTCAACGCCGGTGCGGTCGACCCGATCGTCGCCACCATCGAGGCCGGTGCCGACTCGGCGTCCGCCCGCAAGTGGTGGATGGGCGAGCTGGCCCGCAACGCCAACGAGACCGGCCGCGCGATCGACGAGCTGCCGATCACGCCCGAGCAGGTCGCCCGCGTGACGGCTCTCGTCACCGCCGGTGACCTGAACGACAAGCTGGCCCGCCAGGTCATCGAGGGCGTCCTCGCGGGCGAGGGCGGTCCGGACGAGGTCGTCGAGAAGCGCGGCCTGAAGGTCGTCTCCGACGACGGCGCGCTGGGCGCGGCGGTCGACGAGGCCATCGCGGGCAACGCGGCCATCGCGGACAAGATCCGCAGCGGCAAGGTCGCGGCGGCGGGCGCTCTCGTCGGCGCGGTCATGAAGGCCACCCGGGGCCAGGCGGACGCGGCGCGCGTCCGCGAGCTGATCCTGGAGAAGCTGGGCGTCGAGGGCTGACACCCAGTCGGGTTGTACGAGTTGAGGGGCCCCGGTCGAGATCCTGCGACCGGGGCCCCTCGGCGTACCCCGTGGTGAACCATCGGCCTCGGTACGGCGTCCTGACCAAGATGACCAGTACGTACGAGAGCGACCAGCGAGAATCCCCGGCGCGCGGTGCCTGGCCCGACGGGCGGCACTGGGGCGAGGACGGCAAGGGCCGGGGCGCCTGGCGGCGGGGCCGGTTCGTCGGCCTGGCGGCGGTACTGCTGGGGCTGCTGCCGGTCTTCCACGGGTACGTGCCGGACGCCCGCGGAATCGGCAGCCTCGCGGAAACCTTCCTGCCCTGGCTGGGGCTGCTGATCCTGCCGCTGCTGATGCTCGCCCGGCTGCGCCGCTCGGCGCTCGCCCTGGTGGCGCTGGTGGTGCCGCTCGGGGCGTACGGCGGGCTGGCCGGCGGGGCGCTCATCGGCGGAGGCGACAGCGCCTCGTACGACTTCAGCGTGGTGCAGCACAACATCGCCGACGACAATCCCGATCCGGCGGGCGCGGTGCGGGCGTTGGCGGCGGCCGGGCCGAAGCTCATCGCGCTGGAGGAGGTCACGGCGGGCGCGGCGGCGAAGATCTCGGGCGTGCTCGGGGCGAAGTACCCGCACCACGCGGTGGTGGGAACCGTGGGGCTCTGGTCGGCGTACCCGCTGCGGGACGTCACCGCGGTGGACCTCAAGCCCGAGGGGATCAAGGAGCCGTGGCAGCGGGGCATGCGGGCGACGGCAGTGACGCCGAAGGGGCATGTCGCGGTGCATGTCGCCCACCTCCCTTCGGTACGGGCGACCTGGCCGCAGGGTCTGAAGACGGGCTGGCGCAACGAGGCGGCCGTCCGGCTGGGGGCCGCGCTGAACGCGGAGCGGACCGAGCGGGTGATCCTGCTGGGCGACCTCAACGCGACGGCGGACGACCGGGGTCTGAACCCGGTGGTCGCCGAAGTGGACGACACGGGCGGCAGGTTCGGCTTCAGCTGGCCGCGGCGGTTCCCGGTGGCGCGGCTGGACCATGTGATGGTGCGGGGCGGCGAGGTCGTCCGGTTCGAGAAGCTGGCGGCCACGGGCAGCGACCACGTCCCGGTGCTTGCGCGCGTTGCGTTCTAGGGGGACCGGGCCGCGGGCCTGCTTCTGGTCGTGGTCCATGCCGGGGCTGCGCCCCGGACCCCTGCACGGGCTGCGCGCGCGTCCTCACATGCCGGACAGGCCGAGGACGCCCGCGGCGCAGTTCACCAGTGATCTTGTTCAGGTACTTCTCCAGGCCACTCCCACCCCGTACTTTCCCGGCATCACCACTGATTCGGGAGGACCCCATGGCCACTGACCTCACCCGGCGCCGCCTGTTCGGAATCGGCGGCGGAGCGCTCGGTGCCGCTGCCGCGGGCTCGCTGCTGCCGCCCTCGCTGCAGGCCGCCATCGCCGCGGAGCGTCCGGCGTCCGGCGGGCTGCGGGCGATAAAGCACGTCGTCGTGCTGATGCAGGAGAACAGATCCTTCGACCACTACTTCGGCACCCTGCGCGGCGTGCGCGGCTTCGGGGACCGCAACGCCATTGAACTCCCGGACGGGAAGCCGGTGTTCGAGCAGCCGGGGCCGCTGACCCGGGTGCTGCCCTTCCCGGTGCGGGACGCAGCGGAGGCGCAGAAGAAGGACCTCCAGTACATCGGCGACCTCGACCACTCGTGGGACGGCGGGTCGAAGGCCTGGGGCCAGGGCTGGATGAACGGGTGGGTGACCGCCAAGACCGGCGCCACCATGGCCTACTACGACCGCCGCGACCTGCCGCTGCACTACGAGCTCGCCGACACCTTCACCATCTGCGACGCGTACCACTCGTCCATCCACACCTCCACCAGCCCCAACCGCAACCACCTGTGGAGCGGCTGGACGGGACACGAGGCCGACGGCAGCAGGGCCGTCACCAACGCCGCGTACGCGGAGGGCACCCACCCCGGCTACCCGTGGCCGACGTACGCCGAGCGGCTGGAGAAGGCGGGCCGCAGCTGGCAGACGTACACCGAGTGGGAGAACTTCACCGACAACAACATCGAGTTCTTCACCACCTTCAAGAAGATCGCCCGCAAGGCGCTGGCCAGGACCGGCGGCCACACCTTCATGGAGTCCTTCTACGCGAAGGTGCGCGGCACCTTGGACGCCGCCGAGCGCACCAGGCTGCTCGGCCTCCTGGAGGAGGGCGTGGCGACCCTCACCAAGAGCGAGCGCTCGCTCTTCGAGCGGGGTCTGCGCCGCGGCGAGACCGGCAGCCTGGCCAAGAACTTCCGCGCCGACGTGGCCGCGGGCAAGCTGCCCGAGGTCTCCTACCTGGTGCCCTCGGCCATCGACTCCGAGCACCCCGGCGCCTCCTCCCCGGTCGCCAGTGCCTCGCTCGTCTACCAGGTGCTCGACGCCCTCGGCTCGCACCCCGACGTGTGGCGGCACACCGCCGTACTCATCAACTACGACGAGAACGACGGCTTCTTCGACCACGTGCCGCCGCCGGTGCCGCCCACCGACAACACCGACGAGCGGTGGAAGGGCCGGCCCACCGGCCTCGGCATCCGGGTCCCGATGCTGGTGGTCTCGCCGTGGACGGTGGGCGGTTACGTCTGCTCCGAGACCTTCGACCACACCTCGGTGATCCGCTTCCTGGAGCAGTGGACGGGCATCCGCGAGCCCAACATCACCCCGTGGCGCAGGCAGGTCACCGGCGACCTGACCTCGGCGTTCGACTTCAAGCGGACGCACCGCCAGCCGTCGGTGGACCACCCGGGCGAGATCCCGCCGTTCACCGGGCGGTGGCGTCCCGTGCCGCCGCTGGAGCAGCACATGCCGAAGCAGGAGCCGGGGGTGCGGCGCGCGAGGGCCCTGCCGTACCAGCCGGACGTGCACGGCAGGATCGCCGCGGGCGGCACCTCCCTGCGGCTGTCCGTCAGCAACTCGGGCCGTGCGAGCGCGCACTTCGCGCTGTATCCGTACGCGGGCGAGTTCGCCGTACCGCAGCACCTGGACGTACGGGGCCACACGGACTGGTCCGTGCCGCTGGCCAAGGACGCGTACCGCTTGACCGTGACCGGGCCGAACGGCTTCCGCCGGGAGTTCGCCGGCACCCGCACCGGTACGGCCGAGGTGTCCAGCCGCATCGAGAGCCGCGACCGGGACCTGCACCTGACGCTGACCAACCGGGGCCGCAAGCCGGTCACCTTCACCGTGCAGCCGCTCGCGTACGCCGACGAGGACGACCTCGACGTGCGGCGGCCCCGCCGGGTCACCGTCCGTCCCGGCCGCAGCCGCAGCATCGTCCACTCCGCGGACGACGCGCACGGCTGGTACGACCTGGCGATCACCGTCGAGGGCGAGAGCTCCTTCCGGCGGCGGCTGATGGGGCACATCGAGAACGGGCGGGCGAGCGTCTCCGGCTGACGGCCCCCGGCAGCCGGTCCGGGCTGGTGCCGAGGGCCCCCGGCCGACGTGCGAAGATCCCGGTTGCGTGCCGCAGGACAGGCACGCGACCGGAGATCGAAGAACGGGGATCGGGATGTTCGGCATCAACCTGGACGACGAGGGCACAGCGGTACTTCGGCCACTGGAACCGTGGCGGGCCGAGGAGTTCCTGGCCCACATCGACCGGGGCCGGGACTTCATCGGCCAGTACATCGGGATGCCCGACATCAACAAGGACCTCGCCGGCGCACGCGGTTTCCTCCAGAACTACGCGGAGAAGACCGCCGCCGACGCCGGGCAGATCTTCGGCATCTGGCTCGACGGGACGCTCGTCGGCGGGGTGATGTTCCGGCTCTTCGACGCCAAGGCGGGCACCTGCGAGATCGGCTGCTGGCTGGAGCCGACGGCCGCCGGGCGCGGGCTGATCACCAAGGCGTGCACCGTGCTGATCGACTGGGCGGTGGACGGGCGAGGCATCCACCGCGTCGAGTGGGTCGCCGCATCGGAGAACACCGCCAGCATCAATGTCGCCAAGCGGCTGGGCATGCACAAGGACGGCGTACTGCGGGAGATGTACCTCTACCGCGGGAAGCGGCACGACGAGGAAGTCTGGTCGGTGCTGGCGCCGGAGTGGCGTGCGGGCCGGGAGGAGCGAGAGGCGCGTTAAGGGGTCTCTCAGATAGGACGCCTAGCGTGCGGCGCATGAACGCCACTCCCCGCACCGAGGCCGAGAACGACGCCGCTGCCGAGGCATCCGCCGAGGCGGAAGGCAAGAACGAAACGAACGACAAGGCCGTCACGACGGACAAGGCCGGTAAGGCCGACAAGACGGACAAGCTCGTCAAGGGCGAAGCGAAGGACGAGTCCGCCGAGTCCGCCGTGGCGGAGAAGGTCGCCGCCGCGGCGGACGCCGACGTCGAGGAAGACGCCGACGACGATGACGACGACCTCCTCGACCTTGAGGAGGAGCCCGTCCGGCCCGTCTCCGCTGCGGCGCCCGCCGCAGCGATCGTCTCCGCGGGACTCGCCCTCTCCGCGATCACCGGCACCTGGACCGGCACCATCCTCGGCGAGCGCGAGAAGCTGGACAACCAGCTCCACCTCACCCAGGCCAGCGACATCAACGCCCAGCTTGACGGCCTCTACGGCAACGTCTGGCACATGACCGCCCTGGTCAACGGCAGCTTCGCCCTGCTGGCACTGCTGGTGGGAGTGGGTGCCCTGATCGCTCTGCGTCCCGCCACGTCGTCGGCCGGCGCGGCTGTCGCGGCCCGCCCGGTCTGGATGCGCGCCCTCGCGTGGGGCGGAGTGATCCTGGCGATCCTGGGCCTGCTCGTCTCGGCCGGCATGTACCTCGACCTGTTCGCGGCCATGCCGACGCCTCCGGCGGCCCCGACGTCCTAGGCGTCCTGGGCGTCTTAGACGTCCTGAGTCCCTCTGTCGGAAGGCCTGGGTACCTGCCTGGGCCTTCCGGGCTTTTCCTGGGCGGCCTAAGGCCCCCTCGTACCCCCGTCTAAGGCCCCTCACCAGCCCGAACATGCGGCACTCTCCCGATGTGCGGACACCCCCTGGGAAGCGAGAGTTGAGGCATCGCAAGACGCCGCGACAACCCAACGGGGAGCACGAGATGTTCGAGTACGAAATGCAGCAGAGCCGTCACGCCGAGCTCGTCGAGGAGGCCGCGCAGGCCCGCCTCGCACGCCAGGCGCGGCAGGCGGCCAAGAGTGCCGGGGCCCGGCGCGGGGACAAGAAGCAGATGGGGGCGGTCAGGTCGCTCCGCAGCCACTTCACCCGCGCCGCCTGACGGGCCGCCCGCCATGCGGACAGCGGGTGACTCCGCCTCGAATGGCTGTGCGATGCTCGGCGACGTGGAGACCAGGTCTGTCAGTCCCGTGTTCGTCGGCCGCAGCAGCGAGCTGAGCACCCTCACCCATGCGCTCGCCCGCGCCACCGCGGGCGAGCCGCAGGCGTTGCTGCTCGGCGGCGAGGCCGGGGTCGGCAAGACCAGGCTCGTCGAGGAGTTCCTGGCCGGAGCCGGAGTCTCCGCCTCCGCGCCGCCCCGGGCCTTCTCCGCCCTAGCCCCGGCCCCCTCCGCCCCGGCCCAGGCCCCCGTCGTCGCCGTCGGCGGCTGCGTCGAGATCGGTGCCGACGGCCTGCCCTTCGCCCCCTTCTCCGCCGCCCTGCGCGCCCTGCACCACCTCCTCCCCGACGAGCTGGCCGCCGCGGCGGCCGGCCAGGAGGAGGAACTCGCGCGCCTGCTCCCCGAGTTGAGCGAAACCCCCTACGCGCCGTACGGCCTGCCCGCGACCCCGGGACGCAGCGGCAGCGAGGACGCCACCGCCCGCCTCTTCGAGCTCACCGTCCGCCTCCTGGAGCGCATCGCCGCGCACCGCACCGTGGTCCTCGTGCTCGAAGACCTGCACTGGGCCGACGCCTCCACCCGGCACCTGCTCTCCTACCTCCTGCGCACCCTGCGCAGCGGCCGCCTCGTCGTCCTCGGCACCTACCGCGCCGACGACATCCACCGCCGCCACCCGCTGCGCCCGCTGCTCGCCGAACTCGACCGGCTGCGTACCGTACGGCGCATCGAGCTGCCCCGCTTCAACCGCGACGAAGTGCACCGCCAGCTCGCCGGAATCCTTGGCTCCGAACCCGGCCCCGTCCTCGTCGACGAGGTGTTCGGCCGCTCCGACGGCAACGCCTTCTTCGTCGAGGAGCTCGCCGTCTCGATGGGCAACGGCTGTCGGACCTCCCTCACCGACTCCCTCCGCGACCTCCTTCTCGTACGCGTCGAAGAGCTCCCCGAGGACGCCCAGAAGGTGGTGCGGATCGTCGCCGAGGGCGGCTCCACCGTCGAGTACCGGCTGCTCCTCGCCGTCGCCAGGCTCACCGAGGACGACCTGATCGAGGCGCTGCGGGCCGCCGTCGGCGCGAACCTGCTGCTGGCCGCGGCCTGCGACGACGGCTACCGGTTCCGGCACTCCCTCGTCCGCGAGGCGGTCAGCGACGACCTGCTGCCCGGCGAGCGCTCCCGGCTCAACCGCCGGTACGCCGAGGCCCTGGAGGCCGACCCCACGCTCGTACGCACCGAGGAGCGGGCCGCCCGTCTCGCCAGCTACTGGTACGCCGCCCACGACCCGCGAAGGCGCTGCCCGCCGTCCTGGGCGCGGCCGTCGAGGCCCGCAAGCGGCACGCGCGCTCCGAGCAGCTGAAGCTCCTGGAGCGGGCGCTGGAGCTCTGGGACGACGCGCCCCAGGACGTCCGCGACACCCTGCGGCCCATCGACTTCGCCGAGGTCTACCCGCCCTGCGGCTGCAACCCGGCCACCACCCCGCTGTGCTACCTCGACGTGATGGCCGAGGCCACCGTCGCCGCCCGGCTCGGCGGCGAACGCGAACGCGCCCTGAAACTCGCCAAGCGCGCCCTGCGGATCCTCGACGAGGACGCGAGCCTCGACCTCAACCGGGAGTCCGACGCGCTGCGCGCCGCCTGGTTCTGGGTGCAGCGCTCCAAGGCCGTGATCGGCCTCGCCCGCGGCGACGGCTGGGAAGAGCTGTCCACCGCACAGGAACTGCTGCGCGGTCTGCCGCCGTCCGCCGTGCACGCGGACATCCTGTCGCTGGTCGCCGGCTGGTCCATGCTGAACGAGCCGGGACCCGACGCCATCGCCACCGCCGAACAGGCCGTCGAGTACGCCCGGATGGTCGGCGCCCAGGACACCGAGCTCAACGCCCGGGTCACCCTCGGCGGCCTGATGATCGACTCCGGGGACGTGGCGAAGGGCCTCGCCGAGATGTACGAGGTGCGCGAGCGCGCCCTCGCCGAGAAGATGGTCACCGTGGTGAACCGCTGCCACACCAACCTGCCCTCCCACCTGGAGGCCGTCGGCCGCTCCCGCGAATCCGCCGAACTGTGCGAGGAGGGCATCGCCTACGCCAGGGCGCACGGCCTGCAGGACTCCGAGCACTGGGTGCGCGGCAACCAGTCCGAGTCCTTCTTCTCGCTCGGCCGCTGGGACGAGGCCGCCGCGAACTCCCTGCTGACCGAGCGCGCCACCTCGCCCACCGTCAAGCCACGCGCGGCCGCCGCCGTCTGGCGATCGGCCATCGCCCTCGCCCGCGGTGAACTCGACGAAGCCGCCGAGCAGTTGCGGAACGCGGCAGACCGCTACGGGCCGTACGACCGGATGCCCCAGCACCAGCTGCCCCTGCAGCGGCTGGCCCTCGCCATCGCCGCCCACGAGGGCCGCGTCCCTGACGCCCGCGCCGAACTGGAACGCGCCGTGTCCGGGGGCTTCCGGCTCGGCATCCACCGGTTCGCCTGGCCGCTGCTTCTGGACGCCGCCGTCATGGAGGCCGACGCCCGGGGCGTCCCCGCCGCCGACGCGGGCCGCACCGAAGCCCTCGGCCTGATCCGCGACCAGGCGAAGCGGCTGGCTACCGGGGTGCCGCTCTGGCGGGCGTACGACTGCTGGGTACACGCGGAACTCCTGCGCGCCGAAGGCCGGGACACCCCGGACGACTGGGGCCGGGTGGTCACCGCCTTCGAACCCCTGGAGCGCCCCTACGACCTGGCCAGGGTCCGGCTGCGGCACGCCGCGGCCCTCCTCGCCGCCCCCGCGTCCCCGGGCGCCCCGGGCCGCGCCGCCGACCGGGAGCGCGCCGCCGAGCTGCTGCGGCTGGCCGGCGCGGTCGCTGAGCGGCTCGGGGCCCGCCCGCTGGCCGACCGGGTGGCCGAACTCGCCCGGCGGACCCGGCTCGCCCCGGCCCCCGCACCGGCCGCGGCCCCGGAGCGGCAGAGCGCCTTCCACCTCACCCCGCGCGAGCACGACGTCCTGCGCCTGGTCGCGGACGGCCGCAGCAACCGGCAGATAGCCGAGACGCTCTTCATCTCGCCCAAGACGGCGAGCGTCCACGTCTCCAACATCCTCGCCAAGCTGGAGGTGACCGGCCGGGGCGAGGCCGCCGCCGTGGCCCACCGCCTGGACCTCTTCCGCGAGGAGGCCGCGGGGTAGCGGTCCGGGCGGCTGACGGACCCCGTCCGCCGCCCGGACCTGTCCGCCGCCCTGTCCGCCGGTCCTACGTGACCTTCACCTTCAGGATCCGGTCGTCGCCGGGCTCAGGCGTGCCCCGGGAGTCCGTCTCGCTGGTGACCACCAGCAACTCGTCGCCGCCCAGGGCGAGTACGGTCCGCAGCCGCCCGTACTTCTCCGCGAAGAAGGCCTGCGGCGGTGCCACCGGCTTCGCCCCGTCCAGCGGGATCCGCCACAGCCGCTCGCCGCGCAGCCCCGCCATCCACACCGAACCCCCGGCCACGGCGATCCCGCTGGGGGAGGCGTCGGAGGTCTTCCACTGGGCGACCGGGTCGACGAACCCGGCCCGGTGGCCCTGCCCCTCCACCTCGGGCCAGCCGTAGTTCTTCCCCGGCTCGACGAGGTTCAGCTCGTCCCAGGTGTCCTGGCCGAACTCGGCCGCCCACAGCCGCCGGTCCTCGTCCCAGGCCAGACCCTGCACATTGCGGTGGCCCAGCGAGTACACCACCGAGTCCGCCGCCGGATTGCCGTGCACCGGCTCGCCGTCCGGCGTCATCCGCAGGATCTTGCCCGCGAGGGACTTCGGGTCCTGGGCGAGACCCCGCTCACCGGTCTCGCCGGTGCCCGCGTAGAGCATCTTGTCCGGGCCGAAGGCGATTCGCCCGCCGTTGTGCACGGTGCCCTTCGGGATGCCCTTGAACACCGTGTCGGCGGCGCCCAGTTGCTGCCCGGTCGGACGCCTGTCGTCGTACAGCATGCGGGCGATGCGGTTGTCGGACTCGGTCGTGAAGTACGCGTAGACCTGGTGGTCCGTGGCGTACGAGGGGGACAGCGCCAGCCCCATCAGACCGCCCTCGCCCGCCGGGGAGGCGCCCGCCACCGACCCCACCGCGGACGCCTTACCGGTCTCGGCGTCGACCCGGGTGATGGTCCCCTCGTCCCGGGAGGAGACCAGCAGGTCGCCGTCGGGCAGCGCGACCAGCCCCCAGGGGGACTTGAGGTCCTTGGCAAGGGTCCCCGTCACCGTCGCCGACCCCTTCGCGGGCGCGGCCTTCGAGCCGGGCGTGCCCGACGGGGCCGCGCTCCCGGCCGGATTGCGCGCGGCCGGGGACGAACTCCCCTTCCCTGACGGCGGTTTGCCCGCGGGGCCGCCGTCCGAGCACCCCGCCACGAGCAGGAGTGCCGCAGCGGTCAACACGGCTGTCACAGCAGGACGTCGCACGGTGTGGATCCCTTCGATCGACAGGCTCGTACCGTTGGTGCACCTGATGCACCGCTCCGTTGGTGCACCGCTCCGTTAATACACTGCTCCGGCCCCTGTGGAGTTCCCGGTCACGGGCCGGAGTTCGCGCTCAGTCCCACGACCCCTGTGCCGCCGGCAGCCCGCCGATCTCCGCCAGGTCGGCCGCGGTCAGCCTCAGGTCGGCCGCCGCCGCGTTCTCCGCCACCCACCGGGCCGTCTTCGCCCCCGGCACCGGGACGACGCTCCGCCCCCGGGACAGCACCCATGCCAGCGCCACCTGTGCCGGGGTGACCTCCGGGCCGTGCCGCCGTGCGACCCGCCGCAGCCCCGCCACCACCGGCTGGTTCGCCGCCATCATCTCCGCCGTGAACCTCGGGTGCCTGGCCCGTACGTCGTCCGGCTCGAAGCCCTCGCCCGGCGTCAGGGTGCCCGTCAGGAACCCGTTCCCCAGCGGCATCGCCGCCACGAACCCCACACCCCGCGCCTCGCACCACGGCAGCAGCCCCTCCAGGGCCTCCGGCGACCACACCGAGAGCTCGGCCTCCACGGCGCTCACCGGGAACACCTGCTGCACCCGCTCCAGCTGGCGGACCGTTCCTTCGTGCAGCCCGCCCAGCACCGGCCGCCCGACCCCCGTGCCCGACCGCCGCGAGGCCCGAGCGCCCACCGCGCACAGCCCCAACGCCCGTACCTTTCCGGCCCGTACGAGATCGGCCATCGCGCCCCACGTCTCCTCGACGGGTATCTCCGGGTCGGCCCGGTGCAGTTGGTACAGGTCGATCACATCGGTCTGCAACCGCCTCAAAGAGGCGTCGCAGGCCCGGCGCACATAGCCGGGCCTTCCGTTCGCCACGATGTGCTGATCACCCACCAGGAGCCCGCACTTCGTGGAGACGAAGGCCTCCGACCGCCGCTCCTTCAGCACCCGTCCGACCAGCAGCTCATTGGTGAACGGCCCGTACATGTCGGCGGTGTCGAGCAGATTCGCCCCCCGGTCGAGCGCCGTGTGCAGCGCGCGCACCGACTCCTCGCCGCGCTGCCGGGACCCGGTGTACGCCCAGCTCATCGGCATACAGCCGAGCCCGATCGCGCCCACTTCGAGCGCTGTTGCCCCGATTGTCCTGCGCTCCACCTTGCCCGTACCCCTCCGTCTGCCGCACCCCCAAACTAACCGTTGCTGGTCAGACGGTTTCGCATAGCCTCCTGACCATGACTTCGTACGACAGTGCCACCCGCCCCGCCGACGTCTGGCTGCCGATGGAACCGTCCGGCGTCGACGGCCTCCCGGACGCCGCCGCGAGCGGTCTGCGCTACCGCGTCTGGGACGGATTCACCGACTTCCCGGCCGACCCGGCCGACTGCGGCTTCTACGTCGTCCCGTACATGCTGGCCCCCGAGACCGTGACGCGGCCGCTGCCGCGGATGACCTCGCTGCGGGCCGTCCAGACCCTCACCGCGGGCGTCGACAGCATCCAGGGCGCCCTGCGTCCCGGCCACCACACGGGCGTGGAACTCTGCAACGCCCGCGGCGTCCACGAGGCCAGCACCGCCGAGCTCGCCCTCGCCCTGACCCTCGCCTCGCTGCGCGGCATCCCCGGCTTCGTCCAGGGCCAGCAGAAGGAGGAGTGGCGGTCCGGCTTCTACCCGGCGCTCGCCGACAAGTCCGTCCTGATCGTCGGGTACGGGTCCATCGGTGCGGCCGTCGAGGACAGGCTCGCCCCCTTCGAATGCGCGCGGGTGGCGCGCGTCGCGCGCTCCGCACGCACCTCGGAGCGCGGCGCCGTGCACGCGTTCACCGACCTGCCCGCACTGCTTCCCGGGGCGGACGTGGTGATCCTCTGCACGCCCCTCACCGAGAGCACCACCCGCCTGGTCGACTCCGGTTTCCTGTCCCGGATGCGGGACGGCGCCCTCCTGGTGAACGTCTCGCGCGGCCCCGTCGTCGACACCGAGGCCCTCCTCAAAGAGGTGGCGGCGGGCCGTCTGTGTGCCGCGCTCGACGTCACGGACCCGGAGCCGCTGCCGGCCGGCCATCCGCTGTGGCACGCGCCCGGCGTTCTGATCAGTCCGCACGTGGGTGGCAGCACCTCCGCCTTCCTGCCCCGCGCCAAGCGCCTGCTGGCCCGCCAGCTGACCCGGTACGCCGCGGGGGAACCCCTCGACAACGTCGTCCACACCGTCGGCTGACGGCCCCCGCCCCGGGTCGCGCACGCCCGAAAAGTCCCCGGGTGAATACGCTCCGGAGCAGACCGAATGCACCCAGTTTCCGTATTCCCACTGGTAGTTACGGAGCGTAGAGGAAGTATGTCCCTGAGTGACGGTACTGGTGTATCGTCCGGACCTAGGGGCTGCGCCGGGCACACCCACGGCGCCGGGGAGCACGACGGACATGCAAGGGGGGCGACGGGTGATGCACGGCCAGTGGAGAGACGATCCGACGCGGCAAAGTCACCGAAGGCCGATACGGCAAGGCCGTCGACGACCGGCCCGGCAGGGCCACCGACGGAGGTCCGGCCCAGCGGCAGCCGTCCGCCCCGGGCACCTGAAACCCCCGAACAGGGAGGTCCCGTGAGCGCCCCGGGGGCCGTGCTGACCCGTCGGCCGCTCGTCGGCAGGGGAAGCGGTCCTGGTCTGTTGCCCCAGATCCTGCTCGCCGTGATCTGCGGAGGATACGCCGCCGGTTCGGCACTCGGCTGGGGTTCGCGCCAAGTGGCGCTCATCATGGGCGACTTCGGTCTCGCCGCGGCGGCGTTCGTCGCCGCGGTCTCCTGTTACTTCTACGCGCGGACCAGGGAGAGCCGCTTCCGGTCCGCCTGGCTGTTGTTCTCCGTCTCCTCCCTGATGGCGGCGGGCGGGAACACGGTCTGGGGCTGGTACGAGGTGGTGTTGGGGGACGCCGTACCGGCCCCTTCGCTTGCCGACTTCTTCTTCCTCCTCTTCGGGCCGCCCGCCATCGTCGGCCTCCTGGTCCTCGCCAAGCGGCCCGTGACCCGGGCCGGCTGGGTCTGTCTGGCCCTCGACTCCTGGCTGATCGCGGGCTCGCTGCTCACCCTCTCGTGGAGCCTCGCCCTCGCGCACACCGCGGACTTGAAGGGCGCCAACACGGCGCACGCCGCACTCAAGCTGGCCTATCCGATCCTCGACATCGCACTCGTCAGCATGGTCCTGGCGCTGCACTTCCGCCGCTCGTCGGCGGACCGGGCCCCGATCAACACCGCGATCGCGGCCCTCGCCATGACCGTGCTGTGCGACGCCCTGTTCACCTCACCGCTGCTGCGCGAGAAGTACCACTCGGGGCAGATCCTCGACGCGGGCTGGTTCGCCGGTTCCCTGCTCCTCGCGTACGCCCCCTGGGGGGTGAGCCGCACCGCCCAGCTGCGCGACAGAGTCTCCTGGTACGGGCGGAACGCACAGGGCGGCAGGAGCACACCGGGAAGCAAGAGCGCACA
Organism: Streptomyces sp. NPDC021093; assembly: GCF_044333135.1. Taxonomy (NCBI): domain Bacteria; kingdom Bacillati; phylum Actinomycetota; class Actinomycetes; order Kitasatosporales; family Streptomycetaceae; genus Streptomyces; species Streptomyces sp. NPDC021093. The sequence continues at coordinate 50,540 of NZ_JBIRQJ010000012.1, forward strand.
GAGCGGCAAGAGCGGGCAGGGCGACCAGAAGGCCCCGCACGGCAACGGTGCCCCGGGTGGCCGGACCGCACCCCGCCCGCCCCGCGCCGCCCAGCACGCCCCGCACGGCCCCGCCGCCCGGACCCCGCAGGGCCGGGCGGCGGCCGGCCGGGTGCCCAGCAGGCCCATCGCCGGTTCGCTGGCCGCCCTCACCCCGTACCTCGCGGCGGCCGTCTGCGTGCTCGGCATCCTCTACAACGTCATGGACGGCCACAAGCTCGACCGGGTGGTCCTCTTCACGGGCTGCACGGTGGTGCTGGCCCTGGTGGTCCGCCAGGGCATCATGCTCGTCGACAACATCTCCCTCACCCAGGAACTGGCCCAGAAGGAGAACCACTTCCGCTCCCTGGTGCAGGGTTCGAGCGACGTCATCATGATCGCCGCCCCCACCGGCATACTGCGGTACGTCAGCCCGGCCGCCTCCGGTGTCTACGGCCGCGACGCCGACGAACTCATCGGCTCCGAACTGGCCTCGATCATCCACCCCGCCGACCTCGGCTCCGTCGTCCACGAGGTCCGCCGCTTCCTCGCCGCCTCCCCCCTCGAAGAGCCCACCACCCGCATCGAATGCCGCTTCAAGTCCGGTACGGGCGACTGGCTCAACGTCGAATCGACGGTCAACCGGCACCAGGGCGGCCTGATCTTCAACAGCCGCGACGTCACCGAACGGGTCCGTCTCCAGGCCCAGTTGCAGCACAACGCCGAACACGACCCGCTCACCGACCTGCCCAACCGCGCCCTGTTCACCAAACGGGTCCGCCAGGCCCTCACCGGACGCCGTGCCACCGATCTCGGCACGGCCGTCCTCTTCATCGACCTCGACGGCTTCAAGGCGGTGAACGACCGATTGGGCCATCAAGCCGGCGACGAGCTGCTGATCCAGGCGGCCCGCCGCCTCCAGGACTCGGTACGGGCCGGCGACACCGCGGCCAGGCTCGGCGGCGACGAGTTCGCCGCCCTGATCGTCGGCGACGGCACCCGCGACCGGGCCGCCCGCGAGTACCAGGTCCGCGAGATCGCCGACCGGCTCCGCCTCACCCTCTCCCAGCCGTACAAGGTGGACGGCAACGATGTCCGCGTCGCCGCCTCGATCGGCGTCGCCTTCGCCGAGCCCGGCATCACCCCCACCGACCTCATGCGCAACGCGGACCTCGCCATGTACCGCGCCAAGGCGGCGGGCAAGGACCGTGTCGAGCTGTACGCCCCCCAGATGCAGGCCGAGGTCGTACGGCGCACGGAGCTGGCCACCCGGCTGCGCTCCGCCCTGCACGACGGCGAGTTCGCCCTGCTGCACCAGCCCGTCGTCAACCTCGCCACCGGCCGGGTCGCCGCCGTCGCCGCCCAGGCCCGCTGGCGCTCCGCGCAGGGCATCCTCTTCACCCCGGCCGAGTTCCTGCGCGTCGCCGACGACAGCGACCGCACCGCCGAACTGGGCCGCTGGCTCCTCGAAGAGGCCGTCGAGCAGGCCGCCGAGCGCAACCGGGCCGGCCACCCGGTCCCCGTCACCGTCCGCCTCACCGCCCGCCGCCTGCTCGACCGGTCCCTGCCGCTCGGCTCCATCGAGGCCCTCCTCACCCGGCACGGGCTGGCCTCCGGGGCGCTGGTCGTCGAGATCACCGACAGCGACCCCCGGGCCTCCTTCGACGACCTCGAACACCGGCTGTCCGCACTGCGCCGGCTCGGCGTACGGATCGCACTCGACGGCTTCGGCAGCGGGTACGCGGCCATCAACGCACTGCGCCGCCTCCCCATCGACGTACTGAAGCTCGACCGCGGGCTGGTCGAGGGCGTCGTCGAGTCGGCCCGGCTGCACAAGATCACCAGCGGGCTGCTGCGGATCGCCACCGACCTCGGCCTGGAGTCCGTCGCGGACGGCGTCGACGTCCCCGAGCAGGTGCAGGCCCTGCGCGCGATGGGCTGTACGCACGGCCAGGGGATGGCGTTCTCAGGGCCGCTGGACGAGTACCGGCTGCGCCGGGCGCTGGTGCGCGGGGACTTCCCGGTGCCGGGCGGCGCGGGCAGCGCGCTGCCCGTCCTGACCGGGGGACCGGCCGCCGGACCACTGCCCGTGGGGCACCCCGGAGCACCCTGCGCCGATGGGTTCGGACATCCGCCATTGCGCTCAAATGCTGAGACGTCCGTCCCACCCACTTGACACACCCGGTGCGCCAGAGGGAGGGTCAATGCCATGCGCACCCGAATTCTCGTACTTGGAAAGCGCGTCGGCTGAAGCAAGGTTCACCGCCGAACCTGCTTGTCTCCCCCCGACGCGCTCCCCTCGCTTGCCTGACGGCACGGGGGGTTTTTTGTTGCACCGGCACCTTGCAGCACCACGCAGAACCCTCAGCTCAAACCCTCAGCTTCGAGAAGAGAATGCCGATGACCGAGCAGGCCACCGGGGCCCACCATCCGCAGCCCCGGCCCCGTAACACCGGACCCCGCACCAGTCCGATCGAGCACGTGACGGGCGCGAAGTCGCTCATCCGGGCGCTCGAAGAGGTCGGGGCCGACACGGTATTCGGCATTCCGGGCGGTGCGATCCTGCCGGCGTACGACCCGATGATGGACTCCACCCGGGTCCGCCACGTCCTGGTCCGCCACGAGCAGGGCGCGGGCCACGCGGCCACCGGATACGCCCAGGCCACCGGCAAGGTCGGGGTCTGCATGGCGACCTCGGGTCCCGGCGCCACCAACCTGGTCACCCCGATCGCCGACGCCCACATGGACTCCGTGCCGCTGGTCGCGATCACCGGTCAGGTCGCCTCCAAGGCGATCGGCACGGACGCCTTCCAGGAGGCGGACATCTGCGGCATCACGATGCCGATCACCAAGCACAACTTCCTGGTCACCGACCCGGCCGACATCCCGCGCACCATCGCCGAGGCCTTCCACATCGCCTCGACCGGACGCCCGGGGCCCGTCCTCGTCGACATCGCCAAGGACGCCCTCCAGGCGCAGACCACCTTCTCCTGGCCGCCCACCAACGACCTGCCCGGCTACCGGCCCGTCACCAAGCCGCACGCCAAGCAGATCCGCGAGGCCGCCAAGCTGATCACCGCCGCCAAGCGGCCCGTGCTGTACGTCGGCGGCGGCGTCCTCAAGGCGCAGGCCACCGCCGAGCTGAAGGTCCTCGCGGAGCTCACCGGAGCGCCCGTCACCACCACGCTGATGGCGCTCGGCGCATTCCCCGACAGCCACCCGCTGCACGTCGGAATGCCGGGCATGCACGGTGCGGTCACCGCCGTCACCGCGCTCCAGAAGGCCGACCTGATCGTCGCCCTCGGCGCCCGCTTCGACGACCGCGTCACCGGCAAGCTGGACAGCTTCGCCCCGTACGCGAAGATCGTCCACGCCGACATCGACCCGGCCGAGATCGGCAAGAACCGCGCCGCCGACGTCCCGATCGTCGGCGACGCCCGCGAGGTCATCGCCGACCTGGTGCAGGCCGTCCAGGCCGAGCACACCGAGGGCAACACCGGCGACTACACCGCCTGGTGGAACGACCTCAACCGCTGGCGCGACACCTACCCGCTGGGCTACGACCTCCCGGAGAACGGCCAGCTGTCCCCGCAGCAGGTCATCCAGCGGATCGGCGAACTCGCCCCGGAGGGCACCATCTACGCGGCGGGCGTCGGCCAGCACCAGATGTGGGCCTCGCACTTCATCCAGTACGAGAAGCCCGCGACCTGGCTCAACTCCGGCGGCGCGGGCACGATGGGCTACGCGGTCCCGGCCGCCATGGGCGCCAAGGCCGGCATGCCGGACAACACCGTCTGGGCGATCGACGGCGACGGCTGCTTCCAGATGACCAACCAGGAACTCACCACCTGCGCCCTGAACAACATCCCGATCAAGGTCGCCATCATCAACAACGGCGCCCTCGGCATGGTCCGCCAGTGGCAGACGCTGTTCTACAACCAGCGCTACTCCAACACCGTGCTGCACAGCGGTCAGGACTGTGACGGCGTCCCCGCCAAGGGCACCCGCGTCCCCGACTTCGTGAAGCTGTCCGAGGCGATGGGCTGCTACGCGATCCGCTGCGAGCGCCCCGAAGACCTGGACAAGGCCATCGAAGAGGCCAACTCCATCAACGACCGCCCGGTCGTCGTCGACTTCATCGTCCACGAGGACGCCATGGTGTGGCCGATGGTCGCCGCCGGCACCTCCAACGACGAGGTCATGGCCGCCCGGGGCGTCCGCCCCGACTTCGGCGACAACGAAGACGACTGAGTGAGCGACAAGAGCAGAGAGAGAATCATGTCCAAGCACACGCTCTCCGTCCTGGTGGAGAACAAGCCCGGCGTCCTCGCCCGCATCACCGCCCTCTTCTCCCGGCGCGGCTTCAACATCGACTCGCTCGCCGTCGGGACCACCGAACACCCCGAGATCTCGCGCATCACCATCGTGGTGAACGTGATCGAGGCCCTGCCGCTGGAGCAGGTGACGAAGCAGCTCAACAAGCTCGTCAACGTACTGAAGATCGTCGAATTGGAGCCCGCCGCTGCGATCCAGCGGGAGCTCGTCCTGGTGAAGGTCCGCGCCGACAACGAGACGCGTTCCCAGGTCACCGAGATCGTCCAGCTGTTCCGCGCCAAGACGGTGGATGTGTCGCCCGACGCGGTGACCATCGAAGCCACCGGTGGCGCGGACAAGCTCGAAGCGATGCTGAAGATGCTGGAGCAGTTCGGCATCAAGGAGCTCGTGCAGTCGGGGACGATTGCCATAGGGCGTGGGGCGAGGTCCATCACGGACCGGTCCTTGCGCGCCCTGGACCGAAGCGCCTGATCCTGCGCCGACCGGCCGGTGTTCACCTGCGGGTGCGTCGTGGCTGGTCGCGCAGTTCCCCGCGCCCCTATGGGGCTCGTTCAGATGGCGAGACCCGCAAACTTTCTTTCCGAAGCCCGCCGTACGGTGGGTCGCACAACCCGCACACATAGGAGAAACCCAGTGGCCGAGCTGTTCTACGACGCCGATGCAGACCTGTCCATCATCCAGGGCCGCAAGGTCGCGGTTCTCGGTTACGGCAGCCAGGGCCACGCCCACGCGCTGTCGCTCCGCGACTCGGGCGTCGACGTGCGCGTCGGTCTGCACGAGGGCTCCAAGTCCAAGGCCAAGGCCGAGGAGCAGGGCCTGCGCGTCGTCACCCCGGCCGAGGCGTCGGCCGAGGCCGACGTCATCATGATCCTCGTCCCGGACCCGATCCAGGCCCAGGTCTACGAGGAGTCCGTCAAGGACAACCTCAAGGACGGCGACGCCCTCTTCTTCGGCCACGGCCTGAACATCCGCTTCGGCTTCATCAAGCCGCCGGCCGGTGTCGACGTCGCCATGGTCGCCCCGAAGGGTCCGGGCCACCTGGTCCGCCGCCAGTACGAGGAGGGCCGCGGCGTTCCGTGCATCGCGGCCGTCGAGCAGGACGCCACCGGCAAGGGCTTCGAGCTGGCCCTGTCGTACGCGAAGGCCATCGGCGGCACCCGGGCCGGCGTCATCAAGACGACCTTCACCGAGGAGACCGAGACCGACCTGTTCGGTGAGCAGGCCGTTCTCTGCGGTGGTACGGCCGCCCTGGTCAAGGCCGGTTTCGAGACCCTGACCGAGGCCGGCTACCAGCCGGAGATCGCCTACTTCGAGTGCCTCCACGAGCTGAAGCTCATCGTCGACCTGATGTACGAGGGCGGCCTGGAGAAGATGCGCTGGTCGGTCTCCGAGACCGCCGAGTGGGGCGACTACATCACCGGCCCCCGCATCATCACGGACGCCACCAAGGCCGAGATGAAGAAGGTCCTGGCCGAGATCCAGGACGGCACCTTCGCCCAGCAGTGGATGGACGAGTACCACGGCGGCCTGAAGAAGTACTCCGAGTACAAGAAGGCCGACGAGGACCACCTGCTTGAGACCACGGGCAAGGAGCTCCGCAAGCTCATGAGCTGGGTGAACGACGACGAGGCGTAAGCCTTGAGGGGGCGGGGGTCACAGCTTCGGGCTGTGGCCCCCGCCTTCGACTCGACACAACGTCGAGCCCCGGACGAGTGATCGCGCCAAGAAGGCGGAGTATCCGCGGCCGCGTACTACTACACTTCTGAACCACATCCACGCGTCAGGCCCACAGCGTCGTGCGTCTTCCACGCGGCCCCTCTCCACGCCTGCGGCCGTCGGGACGGCCGTCCGCAAAGCACAAGTGAGGACTCACGTGAGCACTGCCAAGCCTGTCGTACTCATCGCTGAAGAGCTGTCGCCCGCGACCGTCGACGCCCTGGGGCCGGACTTCGAGATCCGGCACTGCAACGGAGCCGACCGCGCCGAACTCCTGCCCGCCATCGCCGACGTGGACGCGATCCTCGTCCGCTCCGCGACCAAGGTCGACGCGGAGGCCATCGCCGCCGCGAAGAAGCTGCGGGTCGTCGCCCGCGCCGGTGTCGGCCTCGACAACGTCGACGTCTCCGCCGCCACCAAGTCCGGCGTGATGGTCGTCAACGCGCCGACCTCCAACATCGTCACCGCCGCCGAGCTCGCCTGCGGCCTCATCCTCGCCACGGCCCGCAACATCCCGCAGGCCAACTCCGCGCTCAAGAACGGCGAGTGGAAGCGCTCGAAGTACAGCGGCGTCGAGCTGGCCGAGAAGACCCTCGGCGTCGTCGGCCTCGGCCGCATCGGCGCGCTGGTCGCCCAGCGGATGTCCGCGTTCGGCATGAAGGTCGTCGCCTACGACCCGTACGTGCAGCCCGCGCGCGCCGCCCAGATGGGCGTGAAGGTCCTGACGCTGGACGAGCTGCTCGAAGTCTCCGACTTCATCACCGTCCACCTGCCGAAGACCCCGGAGACGCTGGGGCTGATCGGTGACGAGGCGCTGCACAAGGTCAAGCCTTCGGTACGGATCGTCAACGCGGCCCGCGGCGGCATCGTCGACGAGGCCGCGCTGTACGCGGCGCTCAAGGAGGGCCGCGTGGCCGGCGCCGGCCTCGACGTGTACGCGAAGGAGCCCTGCACGGACTCCCCGCTCTTCGAGCTCGACCAGGTCGTCTGCACCCCGCACCTCGGTGCGTCGACCGACGAGGCGCAGGAGAAGGCGGGCATCGCCGTCGCCAAGTCCGTCCGTCTCGCGCTCGCCGGTGAGCTCGTTCCGGACGCGGTCAACGTCCAGGGCGGCGTCATCGCCGAGGACGTACGACCGGGTCTGCCGCTGGCCGAGAAGCTCGGCCGGATCTTCACCGCGCTGGCGGGCGAGGTCGCGGCCCGCCTCGACGTCGAGGTGTACGGCGAGATCACCCAGCACGACGTGAAGGTGCTCGAACTCTCCGCGCTCAAGGGCGTGTTCGAGGACGTCGTCGAGGAGACGGTGTCCTATGTGAACGCGCCGCTCTTCGCGCAGGAGCGCGGTGTCGAGGTCCGCCTCACCACCAGCAGCGAGTCCACCGAGCACCGCAATGTGGTGACGGTGCGCGGCACCCTCACCGGCGGCGAGGAGGTCTCGGTCTCCGGCACGCTGGCCGGTCCGAAGAACCTCAAGAAGATCGTCGCCATCGGCGAGTACGACGTGGACCTGGCGCTCGCCGATCACATGGTCGTCCTGCGCTACCAGGACCGCCCGGGTGTCGTCGGCACCGTCGGCCGCGTCCTAGGGGAGGCCGGTCTGAACATCGCGGGCATGCAGGTCGCCCGTGCGGGCGCGGGCGGCGAGGCCCTCGCGGTCCTCACCGTCGACGACACCGTCCCGCAGAACGTCCTGGGCGAGCTGGCCGAGGAGATCGGCGCGGCTTCGGCCCGCTCGGTCAACCTGGCCGACTAGTACGGCAGTCGTCCATGGCGTACCCCTGCTCTAGACGTTTGTCTTACACAAGCGTCTAGGGCGGGGGTACGCTGCATCCATGGGACATCGTGAGGATCTGCTCGAAGGCGCCAAGCAGTGCCTGCTGGACAAGGGGTACGCCCGGACCACCGCCCGTGACGTCGTCGCCGCGTCCGGCACCAACCTCGCCTCCATCGGCTACCACTACGGCTCCAAGGAGGCCCTGCTCAACCAGGCCTTCCTGGCCCTGACCGAGGAGTGGGGCAACGCGGTCGGCCCGGCGGGACGAGAGGGCGCGGCGCCGCTGCCCGCCGATCCGTACGCCCGCTTCGAAGCGGTCTGGGGCCAGGTCATCGACTCCTTCGAGATCAGCCGCAAGGTGTGGAAGCTGCAGCTGGAGGTCGTCACCCGCCTCGAACACGACGAGGCGCTGCGCGAGGCGATCAAGGGGCCGCAGGAGGAGGGCCGTTCGGGGATGGCGGAGGCCTTCCTCGGCATGGACCCCGAGGCCGACCCGGAGAAGGCGCGGGCCGCGGGCATGCTCACGCAGGCGCTGATGGCGGGCGTGATGGTGCAGTGGATGACCGACCCCGAGACCGCGCCGTCCGCGAAGGACCTGACGGCGGGCCTGCGGGCGTTCATGGAGCAGCGGCCCACGGCTCAGGAGAGCTGACCTCCGCATTCGTACCACCTCAATCACCGGCCACGCGCGCCCCATTGACGACACGTCAGGTGTTGAATACGGTGCGCGCGTGTTCATGTCTGGTGGTTTCGTATTGAATCTGCGAGGTGGCATGGTGCGTACGGGCGCGACAGGGCCGAGAAGCGGCCGGAGATTACTGAGCGCGGTGGTGGCACTCGCCGCAGCCGTCGGACTGAGTGTGACGGCCGGTGGCAGCGCCGCGGGCCGGCAGGGTGACCTGGGCAAGTTTCCCGCCGACGTCCACACGTACCTCGAAGACCCGGGGATGACGGGGGAGGGGCAGGAGCCCCCGCACGCCCGCCTCCGCCAGAGCGACGCCCGCAAGTGGGAGCGCAGTCTCGACGGACAGTGGCGGTTCAAGATCGCCGAACGGCCCGACAAGGCGCCCGAGGGGTTCTGGAAGGAGGGTTACGACACCTCCGGCTGGCAGCAGGTCAAGGTGCCGCACACCTGGCAGACCGACGACCTCGACCACCCGGTCTTCCGCAACGTCCAGTCCGAAATGGTGCCGGACGCCCCGCCGAAGGTGCCGCGCGAGACCAATCCGACCGGTGCGTACGTCCGCGACATCGACATGCCGAAGGAGTGGGACGGCCGGCGGCAGGTGCTCCGCTTCGACGGGGTGACCTCGGGCTGGTTCCTGTGGGTGAACGGGGAGTACGTCGGATACGACCAAGGGGGTTACGTCCCCGCCGAGTTCGACGTCACCTCTCACCTGAAGCCCGGCAAGAACCGCATCGCCGTCCAGGCCCACCGCTGGTCCGCGGGCTCCTACCTGGAGGACTACGACCAGTGGCGGTACGCCGGAATCTTCCGCTCCGTCACGCTCTACTCCACGCCTCGTACGCGCATGGAGGACGCGCAGATCAGCACTGACCTTGATGCCGCGTACAAGGACGCGACCCTGAGCGCGCAGGTTGAGGTGAAGGGCGAAGGGAACGGCCTCACGGTCTCCGGCACGCTCCTCGACCCGCGCGGACACGAGGTGCAGCGTCTCTCCGCCCCCGTGAACGGCGGCCTGGCCGACCTCACGGCACAGGTGAAGGACCCGGCCAAGTGGTCCGACGAATCACCGCAGTTGTACGTTCTCGCGCTCGCGCTGCGCGACGCCGAAGGACGCGCCGTCCAGTCCGTCCGGCAGAACGTCGGCTTCCGTGAGATCGAGATCAAGGACAAGCAGCTCAGGCTCAACGGCAAACGCGTCCTGATCCGGGGCGTCAACCGCGCCGAGACCGACCCCGACACCGGGCGGCACGCGACGAAGCAGCGCATGGAGCAGGACGTCGCGCTGATGAAGCGGCTCAACGTCAACGCGATCCGCACCTCCCACTACCCGTCCGACCCGTACCTCTACGAGCTCGCCGACCGGGAGGGCATCCTGATCGACGACGAGATGGAGGTCGAGACGCACAGCCACGAGAGCTGCCCGACCGACTGCCTCGCCGACCGGCCCGAGTGGCAGAAGGCCTTCCTGGAGCGCCACCAGGGCATGGTCGAGCGCGACAAGAACCACCCCAGCGTCATCATGTGGGACACGGGCAACGAGGCAGGACTCGGCAAGGCGCACTACGCGATGGCCGACTGGACCCGCAGGGCGGACCCGACCCGGCCGCTCTACCACCAGTCCAACTCGCCCGACGGGGACGCCCCGTTCGCGGACATCTCCGGGCCCCGCTATCCGACGCCCGCGGGCCTGCGCGAGAAGGCGAAGACCTTCACCAAACCGATCGTCATGGGCGAGTACGCGCACGCCATGGGCAACAGCCTCGGAAACTTCCGGGAGTTCTGGGACGTCGTCCGTGAACACCCCAACGTCCAGGGCGGGTTCATCTGGGACTGGGCCGAGCAGAACATCCGCCGCCCGCTGATCACCACCCCCGACTCCTCCCGCAACCGCATCGCGGCCTCGCTCTCCGGGAAGCCGAAGGTGGTCCCCGGCCACCGGGGCAAGGCCCTGGAACTCTCCGGTCTGGACGACTTCGTCGAGCTCTACCGCGACAAGGCCCTCGACCTCACCGGCTCGGCCGTCACCCTCGACGCCCGCATCAAGCCCCTCGAACCGTGGACCGGTGACTTCACCATCCTGAGCAAGGGCGAGCAGTACGTGCTGCGGATGAAGGACGCGCACACCCTCGAATTCACCCTCACCGGCGGCGGCAGGGCCCGCACCGTCACCGCCCCCGTCCCGGCCACCGGCTGGTCGGGCGCCTGGCACCGGGTCACCGGCGTGTACGACGGCAAGGCGCTGCGGCTGTACGTCGACGGAAAGCAGCTCGCCGAGACCCCGTACACGGGGAACATCGACTACACCGGCTTCGACCTGGGTGTCGGCCGCAACAGCGACACCATGGAGGACGGCTACGGGGGCCACACCGCCCGCGGCGCCGTCGACCAGGTCCGCGTCCACGGCACCGCGCTCGGCCCCGCCCAGCTCGCCGCCGACCAGGACCCCGCATCGGGAGCCCTGCTCGCGCTCGACTTCGACCGCTTCGAGAAGAAGGGCAGCTATCTCTCCTACGGGCTGTACGAGTCCGGCGTCGACGGCCTGATCTCCTCCGACCGCGGGGCGCAGCCCGAGACCGCACAGCTCGCCTGGGTGCAGGCACCGATCCGGATCACCGACGGCGGTGCACGCGAGGGCAGGGTCAAGGTCTTCAACGAGCGTGCGTTCACCGGGACTTCGGACCTGAGGCTCCGCTGGGAGGTGACCGAGGGCAGGAAGGTCGTGGCCTCCGGCACCCGTGCCCTGGAGGTGGCCCCGGGGGCGACGGAGGAGATCCGGCTGCCCGCCCCGCCCGCGAACCCCGGCGGCTACGAACGCCATCTCACCGTACGGGCGGTCACCGCCCGCGATGCGGACTGGGCGAAGGCCGGACACACCGTCTCCTTCGGACAGTTCGCGGTCGGCGGCGACAAGGTGCCGGGCCTCCCGGCGACGCTGCCCGCGACCGGCAGGGCGAAGGCCGCCGAGCAGGGCGGCGCGACCAGGGTGACCGGCGACTCCTTCTCGTACACCTTCGACAAGAAGTCCGGAACCCTGTCCTCCATGCGGTCCGGCGGACGTGAACTCCTCACCGCAGGGCCTGAGTTGGACGTCTGGCGCAACCCGATCAGCAATGAGCGCTTCGACTGGGGCACCGCCGAGTCCAAGCGGTGGCGGGCGCTCGGCCTCGACCGGCTGCGCACCACCGTGGACTCCACGGACACCACGACGGCCCCCGACGGCACGGTCACCGTCACCGTCCGCTCCACCGCCGCGGCCCCCGACGTCACCGGCGCGTCCTTCGGCCAGACGGTGACGTACCGCGTCGACGGCTCGGGCGCGGTCCGCGTCCAGCACCAGGTCGAACCGCGCGGCGAGTTCCGCAAGCTGTCGTACCTCCCGCGCATGGGCCTGCAGTGGAAGGTCCCGCAGAAGTACGACACCTTCCAGTGGTACGGGCGCGGGCCGGTCGAGAACTACAACGACCGCAAGGACGGGACACCGATGGGGACCTGGTCGACCTCGGTCCAGGACCAGTACGTGGACTACGTACGCCCCCAGGAGCACGGCAACCACGACGACGTCCGCTGGGCGGCGCTCTCCGACGGCCGCACCGGCGGGCTCCTCGTCTCCGGCGACCTGGAGGCGTCGGTCACCGCGTACGACGAGCTGGACCGGGCCGCCTACCCCCACCAGGTCCGCCGCAACGACGGCTGGAACACCTTCCACGCCGACCACGCGGTCACCGGCGTCGGCGACACCCCGAACCCGGTCCGCCCCGAGTACCGGGTCAGGGCCGACCAGTCGTACGACTACACCCTCACGCTGCGCCCGCTGACCCCGAAGGAGGCGGAGTCGACCCGCTGAAGGCCCTAGAGCCGCGCCGCCTTCAGCGACATGTGCAGCAGCAGCCGGTCCTCGCCCTCGTGGAGGTCGAGGCCGGTGAGCTGCTCCACCCGGGACAGCCGGTAGTAGAGGGTCTGCCGGTGGATGTTGAGGGCCGTCGCCGTACGGCCCGCCTGGCCCGCACAGTCGAGGAACACCTCGGCGGTGCGGGCCAGTTCGGCGTGCGCGGGGGTGAGCAGCGGACCCACCGCGGGGTCGACGGGGTGCCCCGGGCCGCTGTCGGGGAGGGCGGCGAGGAGGCGGTACGGGCCGATGGCCGACCATTCGGCGACGGGGCCGAGGTGCGGGCGGGCCAGCGCCGCGCGCACGGCGGCGGAGGCCTCGCGCCAGGCGGCTGGCAGGTCGGCGAGGCTGCGGACGGCGGTGCCGATGCCGACGGCGGAGGGGGCATTGCCCGACGCGCCACCTCCCGACGCGCCACCTCCCGACGCGCCACCTCCCGACGCGCCACCTCCCGACGCGCCCCCGGACGCACCACCCCCCGGCGTCCCCGCCAGCAGCGTCCTCGACGCCGACTGGGCCGGCCCCAGGTCCGCCCCCGCGCCCAGCCTGACGAGCACCGCCAGGCGGGGCCCGGAAGCCCCCGGCACCGGTACGAGCGTGAGGGCCGAGGCCCCCGGCACCGTACGCAGACCGGGCAGCGGCCCGGCCCACGGTGCGGCGCACAGCAGGGCGTAGGGCCCGCCCGCCCCCAGCGGTCCCGACAGTGCGGTGAGCGCGGCCTCCCGGCGGTCATCGGACTCGGAGGTGAGCAGGGTGAACAGATGCGGCCCGAGATCGGCGCGGGCCCGTGCCTCGTCGGCGAGCTGCGCGCCGATCCGGCCGCACACCGCCATCGCCGCGTCCAGTTCTGAGTCCGCCAGCTCGGTGTAGGGCAGCGTCGGCGCGGGGGCGTCCCCGGCCAGCAGCCACACGTACCCGAACACCGTCTCCCGGTGCCGCACCGGCAGGCACAGCCGGCCGCGCAGCACCCCGGCCCCCGGGTCCGCCGGAATGCGCACGGGTCCGCTCGCCGTCGCGATGCCGAAGCGCTCGAACCAGGCCTTGACCTCCGCCGTCGAGCGCCGCGTGAGGATCGACCGGGTGCGGACCGGGTCCATCGCGCCCGCGTCCTCACTGTCGTGCGCACCGAAGGCGATCAGCCGGAAATCCCGGTCCTCAAGGGTCGCCGGAGCGCCGAGCAGCGCGGAGATTTCGTCGACCAGATCCTGGTAATCGGCATTCACAGCCCCATTCTCGCACCGCCGGAACCCCTCTTCAGACAGATGTATGAGGCGGGGTGTCCGGATGCGTGACAGCTGTCGGTAGTCCAGGCTCGGCGCGATACCTAGATTTCACCGTGGTTATCCGTGCCGTCCCAGTTCTGTCACAAAACAGCTGGTCACGGCACCTTCGAGTCTTTTAGTTCAGTGGAGGTGCCCCGTGCTGGGTCCCGTGATCCTCGCCGCATCGCGCAGCGACCAGATGCGCCGTTTCGTCTCGGCTGCTCCGGGCACCAAACAGGTCGTCGGCCGGTTCATCGCCGGTGAGTCCGTCGACCAGGTGGTACCGATCGTCGTGGCCGCCGCGGCCAAGGGCCTGGAAGTCACGCTCGACGTCGTCGGTGAGGACATCACCACCGCCGAGCAGTCGTACGCCGCCCGCGACGCGTACCTCGACCTGATCGCACACCTCAAGGACCTGGGCCTGGGCACCAAGGCCGAGATGTCCGTGAAGCTGTCGATGTTCGGCCAGGCCCTCGAAGGCGGCCACGAGCTGGCGCTCGCGAACGTACGCCCCGTCGTCGAGGCCGCTGCCGCCATCGGCACCACGGTCACCCTGGACGCCGAGGACCACACCACCCTCGACTCGATGTTCGCCATCCACGAGGAGCTGCGGAAGGACTTCCCGGAGACCGGCTGCGTCATCCAGGCATACCTCTTCCGCACCGAGGACGACGCCCGCCGCCTGGCCGCCGCCGGCAGCCGCGTGCGCATCGTGAAGGGCGCCTACAAGGAGCCCGCCTCCGTCGCGTTCCAGGACAAGGGCGAGATCGACAAGGCGTACGTCCGGATCACGAAGATCCTGATGGAGGGCGACGGCTACCCGATGATCGGGTCCCACGACCCGCGCCTCATCGCCATCGCGCAGGAGCTCGGCCGCCGCGCCGGGCGCAAGCTGGACGAGTACGAGTTCCAGATGCTGTACGGCATCCGCAGCGAGGAGCACGTCCGGCTCGCCGCCGAGGGCCACCGGATGCGCGTCTACACGGCGTACGGCACCGACTGGTACGGCTACTTCATGCGCCGCCTCGCCGAGAAGCCCGCGAACCTGCTCTTCTTCGGCCGCTCGATCATCACCAAGAACTGACACACCCCCGCTTCGCCCCGCGACACCCCGCAACCTTCTGACGCAAGGAGCTATGGAACACATGGACGCAGTGACCCAGGTCCCCGCCCCGGTCAACGAGCCGGTGCACTCCTACGCCCCCGGTTCGCCGGAGCGTGCCCGCCTTGAGGCCAAGCTCAAGGAGCTGGCCGAGAACCCCATCGACCTCCCGATGACCATCAACGGTGAGAAGCGGATGGGCGGCGGCGACCGCTTCGACGTCGTGCAGCCGCACAACCACAAGTCGGTCATCGGTACGTACGCCAACGCGACGACCCAGGACGCGCAGGACGCGATCGACGCCGCCCTGGCCGCCGCCCCGGCATGGCGCGCGATGGCCTTCGACGACCGCGCCGCGATCATTCTGCGCGCCGCCGAGCTGCTGAGCGGCCCGTGGCGCGAGACGCTGGCCGCGTCCACGATGCTCGGCCAGTCGAAGACCGCCCAGCAGGCCGAGATCGACACCCCGTGCGAGCTCGTCGACTTCTGGCGCTTCAACGTCAAGTACGCCCGCGACATCCTCTCCGAGCAGCCCCCGGCGAACTCGGCCGGCGTGTGGAACCGCATGGACCACCGCCCGCTGGAGGGCTTCGTCTACGCGATCACGCCGTTCAACTTCACGGCCATCGCGGGCAACCTCCCCACCGCCCCCGCCCTGATGGGCAACGTGGTGGTCTGGAAGCCGTCCCCGACGCAGACCCACGCCGCCGTCCTGCTCATGCAGCTCCTGGAGGAGGCGGGCCTCCCCAAGGGCGTCATCAACCTGGTCACCGGTGACGGCATCGCGGTCTCCGAGATCGCGCTGAACCACCGCGACCTGGCCGGCATCCACTTCACCGGCTCGACCCCGACCTTCCAGTACCTGTGGAAGACGGTCGGCGAGAACATCGCCAAGTACCGCACGTACCCGCGCCTCGTGGGCGAGACGGGCGGCAAGGACTTCGTCGTCGCGCACCCGAGCGCCGACCGCGCCATCCTGAAGACGGCGCTGACCCGCGGTTCCTTCGAGTACCAGGGCCAGAAGTGCTCCGCCTCCTCGCGCGCCTACGTCCCGGCCTCGATCTGGAACGACGGCTTCAAGGAAGAGTTCGCGGCCGAGGTCGACTCCATCACCATGGGTGACGTCACCAACCTCGACAACTTCATCGGCGCCGTCATCGACGCCCGCTCGTTCGCCAAGAACAAGGCCGCGATCGACCGCGCCGCCGCCGACGCCTCCTGCACGATCGTCGCGGGCGGCACGTACGACGACTCCGAGGGCTACTTCGTCCGCCCGACGGTCATCGAGTGCTCGGACCCGGCCAACGAGGTCTTCCGGGACGAGTACTTCGGCCCGATCCTCGCCGTCCACGTCTACGACGACGCGGACTACGACGCGATGCTGGAGCAGATGGAGTCGGTCTCCGACTACGCCCTGACCGGCGCCGTCATCTCCAACGACCGTGCCGCGGCCGCCCACACCATGGAGAAGCTGCGCTACGCCGCGGGCAACTTCTACATCAACGACAAGTCGACGGGCGCCGTCGTCGGCCAGCAGCCGTTCGGCGGAGGCCGCGCCTCCGGTACGAACGACAAGGCCGGCGCCCCCCAGAACCTCCAGCGCTGGACCCTGACCCGGGCCATCAAGGAGACCCTGGTCCCGCCGACCGACTACCGCTACCCGCACCAGGGCTGAGCCCCTGCTGCTGCGGCAGCCCCCTGAACCCCGCCCTCGTCCGACCCCACATCGGACGGGGGCGGTGTTGTGTCCACGGCCGGTGTTGTGTCCACGGCCGGTCACGCATTCACGGCTTTCCTGGCCGCCCAGTGGGCAGACAGGACCTGCTGACCCCGAGCAATCCGCAGTCTCGGCGTACCCCCGCGCGAAAGATGTCTCGCTTACTCGTGCAAGTGAGACATTCTTCGCGCGCACCTCCTCCGCGCGCCCGCCAGAGCTTTCGCCACCGCGGACGCCAGGGCCCGCGCGGGCGACGGGCGGTCTTGTGGGTTCGTGATGGGCATGTCAAATTCAACGCTGGTGCCCCCACGGCACCGAAGCACGCGTACCTCCCTCGGACGGCCGGCCCAGAAGGAGATCCCCCATGCGCATCAGACGTACCGCCACCCTGTCCGCCCTGCTCCTCCTCACCTCTCTCGGCCTCGGCGCCACCCCCGCCGGGGCCGAACCCACGCCCGGCGCGGCCCCGTCGCTCTACGCCCAGGACTCCGCCGCACGCGCCGAGCTGGGTGCCGACAGCGCCGGTACGTACGTGGACGCCAGGACGGGCGGCCTGGTCGTCACCGTCACGACCGAACAGGCCGCGGCCAAGGTGCGCGCGTCCGGCGCCACCCCGAAGCTGGTGGCGCGCAGCGCCGCCCAACTGGCCGGTGCCATGCGGGAGTTGGAGGCAAAGGCGAAGATCGCCGGCACCTCCTGGGGTCTGGACCCCCGCACCAACCAGATAGCCGTCGAGGCCGACAGTTCCGTCTCCGCCCGCGATCTGGCCCGGCTGCGCAAGGTCGCCGACTCCCTCGGCGGCGCGGTGCGGATCGCCCGCGTCCCCGGCGTCTTCAAGAAGGAGATCATCGGCGGCGACGCCATCTACGGCGGCGGGTACCGCTGCTCCTCGGCCTTCAACGTCAAGAAGGGCACGTCGACGTACTTCGTCACCGCGGGCCACTGCACCAACTCGGCGAGCTCCTGGTCGGCGACGTCCGGCGGGTCGGCGGTCGGCGTCCGCGAGGGCACCAGCTTCCCGACCAACGACTACGGCCTCGTCCGCTTCACCGACGGCTCCAGCCCCGGCGGCACCGTGAACCTGTACAACGGCTCCGCCCAGGAGATCTCCTCGGCAGCGGACGCCGTCGTGGGGCAGTCCCTCAAGAAGAGCGGCTCCACCACCAAGGTCACCAGCGGCACCGTCAGCGCGGTCAACGTCACGGTCAACTACGGCGAAGGACCGGTCTACGGCATGGTCCGTACGACCGCCTGCTCGGCCGGCGGCGACAGCGGCGGCGCCCACTTCGCGGGCACGGTCGCCCTCGGCATCCACTCGGGCAGCTCCGGCTGCACGGGCACGGCGGGCTCCGCCATCCACCAGCCGGTGAAGGAAGCGCTGTCCGCGTACGGGGTGACCATCTACTGACCGGAAGCGCACGGGTGGGGGCGGTCCCGTGCCCCCACCCGTGCGAGGGTGCGAACGTGTTCGAGATTCTTCCGGACCGGGGAATGGTCCTTCCGCACAGCGCCGGAACCCTCGCCTACGGCATGTCCGAGCAGGCCGCCCAGTGGGCCGTCGCGACACTGTGCGATGTGCGCGAGTCGTGGGTGTGCGGACTGGAGTGGTCGTTCTCGGCCACGTACCGGGGGCTGGACCTCCTGGTGGGCGGGGAGCACGCCGACGGGATGAACACCCTGTATCTCGAACGGGCCGGAGACCCGCCCCTCGGGCCCGCCGCCGTGCCCGTCGTCCTCGACGGGGTCGACGTGTGCGGGTATCCGCAGGACGAGGTGGCGGAGGCCCTGGCGGGACGGCCCCCGCACCCCCGGCTCAAGCTGTGGCGCAGCCACCTCCCCGACGCGTACCTGTACGCCGTCCACCTCGGCCCCGCCCGCCCGCGCTCCGGCCGGCTCAGCTCCAGCCGAGCACGATGAGCGTCAGCCCCGCCGCGAACCCCGTCCCCAGCAGCACCAGATACCCCGGGTAGAGCCTGCGCCAGCGCCGCATCAGCAGCCCGAACGCCGCGAAGCCCAGGCCCACGGCGAGCGTGCGGGCGCCGCGTGCCTTCGCGGAGGCGAGCAGCCAGTCCGTGGCGGGGAGCTCGGCGCGGCCGGCCTCCGCCGCGTACACCTTGAACGGGATGCCGTTCCAGGGCTGGTGGCGGACGGCTGCCGCACCCTCGGCGACGAGTTGCGCGCGCACCTCCGCGCGCATCAGGTCCGTGGTGAGCGGGGCGGGCAACTGCACGCCGGACGAAGCGAGTTGGAGCGTGAGGAGACTGCCCGCCAGGCTGCCGGCGAGGGCGGTGGCGGAGAGTTTCAGGGCGGCTCGCGGCGCGGCCACGCAGGCCACCGCGAGCAGGAGCTCGGGCATCAGCGGCCAGCTCAGCGCCTCCGCGCCCGCCCACAGGAACGCGATCGGCAGCCCCCAGCGGGAGGCCGCGACCGCCGCGACACGGCGCCGTACGGCCGAGTCGCGGAGCGATTCCGCGTTCGTACGGTGGTGGAGTGCGGCCACCGCGTCGCGGGCCTCCTGCGGGGTGACGGTCGACGGCAGCGGGTCGCCGATCCGGATGCGTACGAGGGCGGAGCGCAGGCGGCCGTGCTTGGGCAGGAGGCGGTTGGTGCCCGCGATGCCGACGGGAACCACCGGGACTCCGGCCCGTTCGGCGAGGAGCAGGGCGCCGCGGTGGAAGGAGCCGACCGCACCGGCCCCACCGGCGCCCCGGGTCCCCTCAGGGAAGAGGACGACGGCACGGCCCGCGCGGAGCTCGTCGCTCATGGACAGCAGGTCGTCGAGGCCGCCGCCCTTGCGGCGCACCGGGAAACCGGCCGCGAGACGACGGCAGACGCGGCTGCGCCACGGGGACGCGAACCAGTAGTCGGCGGCGGCGCCGATCGCCGGGGCGTGCCGGGCGTCGAGCGCGGCGAGCAGGGCGGCGGTGTCGGCGTGCGAGGAGTGGTTCGCGACGACCACGCAGCCGCCGCGGGGGAGGCGCCCGCGGCGCTCGACGCCACCGGTGAGGGTGAGGAGGCTCCACCAGAGGGCGCGGCGGAGCAGGGCGGGGGTGCG
The DNA here is from genome assembly GCF_044333135.1 of Streptomyces sp. NPDC021093. NCBI lineage: Bacteria > Bacillati > Actinomycetota > Actinomycetes > Kitasatosporales > Streptomycetaceae > Streptomyces > Streptomyces sp. NPDC021093. The sequence goes on from NZ_JBIRQJ010000012.1 coordinate 70,093, forward strand.
GTGCGGGGCCGGGGTCCGTACAGGTGCGGTTGTCGTACTCACAGGGTCACCACCATCGCGAGCAGGAGGGCGATCAGGAGGGAGTCGATGCGGTCGAGCAGGCCGCCGAAGCCGGGCAGCCAGCTGCCCGCGTCCTTCACGCCGGACTCGCGCTTGACCATGGATTCGAGGAGGTCGCCGAGGAGACAGCCGAGCAGGACGGCGGCCCAGAGGACGGGGGTGAAGGCTCCGGCCGCGGCCAGGGCGGCGGCGGTCGCGGCCGCGCAGCCGGCCACGCCCGCCCAGGTCTTGTTCGGGGAGAGGGGCGAGAGCGGGCGCGCGAGGGGGCCGTGCTTGCCCAGCGCGGTGCCGCCGCACCAGGCACCGACGTCGCCGAGGGCGACGGCGAGACCGACGGCCACGGCGGTGTCCTGCCCGAGGAGGACGAGGCCGGTCAGGGCGGCCGGGATCCAGAGCATCCCGAAGGCGGTCCTGGCGGTCCGGGTGAAGCCGTGGTCGGCGTCGCCGGTGAGGATCGCGGGGAGGGCGGCGGCGACGAGGAGGAGGGCGAGGGCGCGGAGGTCGAGGAGGTGCGGTGCGAGCCAAGCGAGAGTGGGGAGGGTGAGGGCGGCTGCGGTCAGCGGGATGAGGTCGGTGGGGAGGGTGGGGCGGTGCGGGGTTCGGTTCACCGGGGGTGGGGTCCCGTTTGCCGGGAGGGCGGGCCGGTGCGGGGGCCGCTGCGCGGGCTGTCTCCCCGCCCCGCCCCTTCCCGAAAGCGCCGGCCGCGCGGCTGCGTGAACGGTTCCGTGCGGGTGCGTCGTGGCCGGTCGCGCAGTTCCCCGCACCCCCGAAGGGGCGTGCTTCGCGGCCCCCGGGGGCGGGAACGCCATCCGGCCGTACTCCAGTACCCCCACCACCCCCAGGCCCGTCGCCAAGGCGACCGCGCCCGGGGTGCCGAGCCACAGCGCGCCCACGTACAGCGGAGCCGCCAGCGCCCACGTCCGCCACCGCTTCCACAGTTCGCCGCGCATCCGCACCCGCGCCGGGACCAGTGCCAGCGCCACCCCGCTCACCGCCAGCACCCCCGCCACCAGCATGGGAACCCGCGCGCTCACAGCGACCTCCACAACCGCGCGCACCGCACGACGGCCGTGAGGGCCGAGCCCGCCGCCAGGACGGCCAGCACCCAGAAGGCCCAGCCGGGCACGGCCGCCGCGACGACCACCAGCAGGCAGCGTTCCGTCTTGCCGACCGGGCCGCCGTTCAGGCGCTCGGCGCCCGCCGCCGCGCCCGCCAGGGAGACCCAGGAGGGGAGTGTCGCGGCCAGCCCCGCGGTGGCCACCAGCCACAGCGGGGCCAGCGTCAGGAAGCCCGCGACGACGATCAAGTCGGCGGCCCGGTCGCCCAGTTCGTTGAGGAGCGCGCCCCGTCGTGTCGTACGCCCCGTGTCGCGGGCCAGCGCCCCGTCCAGGTTGGCGAACGCGAGCCGTGCCGCGAGAAGCACGGCGACCGGCAGTGCCGCGTACGGCGCGGGCACCAGGGCCAGCACCGCAGCCGCGCCCGCCGCGCACACCACTCCGGCGGCGGTCAGCGTGTCCGGCGACACCCGGCGGCGGACGAGCGAGGCGCGTACCCCGGACAGCCGGGCCGCGTACCAGGGCTTCAGGGCGTAGAGGCCGGCGCCGGGCGACCGGGGAGACGTCTTCGTGGACATGTCCCCAACTCTGCTGCGGTATCCGGCAGTACGACACGGCACGCGTACTCAAAGCACATCTGAGTACCCGTTACGGCCGGGGCCTGGGAGAGTGCTGTGCATGACTGAGTACGGGACGACGACGCACGGGACGCCGAACGGGACGACGCACGGGACGACGACGCACGGGGCGACGACGGTGCGCACCGTCCACACCGCCCACCTCACCCCCGCCGAGCTCGTCGAGGTCCGCGCCCTCCTCGACACCGCCTTCGACGGCGACTTCGCGGACGAGGACTGGGAACACGGCCTCGGCGGCATGCACGCGCTGATCAGCGAGGGCGGCGAGATCGTCGCCCACGGCAGCCTCGTCCAGCGCCGGGTGCTGCACCGCGAGCACTCGCTGCGGGTCGGCTACGTCGAAGCCGTCGCGGTACGCGCCGACCGTCGGCGACAGGGGCTCGGCGGCCGGATCATGGCGGCCCTTGAGGAGATCGTCGACGGGGCGTACGTCTTCGGCGCGCTGTCCGCGTCGGAGGCAGGGGCCGCGCTCTACCTGGGGCGCGGGTGGCAGGTGTGGCCGGGGGAGCTGTCGGCGCTCGGCCCGGCCGGTGTCGTACGGCTGCCGGAGGAGGAGGGCACGACGTACGTACGGCCCGCCGCGGGGCGGTCGTTGCCGGACGCGGAGGCGGGGCTCTTCTTCGACTGGCGGGACGGGGACGTGCTCTGACCTCTGAGGGGAGCGCCTGCGGGGAGTTCCGCGGGGAGCTCCTGCGAGGAGTTCTGCGGGGTCACTCCTCGACGTTCCTGGTGACGTCCCGCTTGACGCCGCGCCACCCCGCGACTCCGCCCACCAGGCCCGCGGCCGCCATGACGGCCAGTACCCACGGGTGCTCCGCCACGAAGTTCCCGTAGCCGCACACGTAGAGCACCGCGAGCGCCAGCACGGACAGTCCGAGCAGCAGGAGCATCCTGCTCAGCCGTTTGCCGAAGACGACCCGCTCGCCGGGCACCGGTACGAGCGTGTCCAGTTCCGCCGCCGGGCCCGCGCTCGCCGCCTTCGGGCGCTTGAAGTACATGTAGAAAGCCCAGTGCCCGCACGGCTCCCACGCGTCGGGGGCCAGCCCGGCGGTCCTGGCCGCCCGCTCCTTCGCGTTGTTCGCCGGCTCCCGCCGGTACTCCCAGCGCAGCGCGGCCGACGGGTCGCGGCGGCAGACGTACCGGCCGACGCGGTCGATGCGCTCGACCTCCCAGCCCTGGTCGCCGTACTGGTTGAGCAGCCTGCGGTCGTTGTAGATGTCCGTGGTCCACTTCCAGGTCTCGGCCCCGCCGGACGGTTCCTCGACGGGTGCGCCCCCGGTCAGCCGCGCCGCGAACTCCTCCGGTGCGCCGAACTCCTCCGCCGGGTCGGCCGCGCCCCCTTCCGCGACGGCCCCGTCCGTCACGTACGCGGTCAGGTCCGCGACGGTCGCCGTGACCTCGGCCTCCGGCATGCCGCCCGCGCGGAGGGCGGCGCCGAGCCGGTCGAAGTAGGTGTCGTTGGCAGTCATCATGATTCCCCCGTGGTGAGCGATGCGGTGAGCGTGTTCCGTACCGAGGTGTGGAACTCCAGCCAGGCGCCGGTCTGTTGGGCCAGTGCGGTGCGCCCCTCGCCGGTGAGCCGGTAGTAGCGGCGGCCGGGTCCGCGCTCGGTGGCGCGGAACTCCCCGACGACGTACCCGGCCTCTTCGAGCCGGTTCAGGACCGGGTAGAGCGTGCCGCCCTTGATGTCCCCGAGCCCCGCCCCGGCCAGCGCCTTGGAGATCTCGTACCCGTAACTCTCGCCCTCCGTGAGGCAGGAGAGGACGAGGAGGTCGAGAACTCCCTTGAGCCAACTGGATCTGCGATCGGGCTTGCGGTCTGCGGCCATGCCGGTATTCCACCACCAGCTAGATAGGAATGCAACCTAGTTGGGGGAGTTATCTAGATGGCGGTCCCGGGCCAGTCCGTGCAAGGGGTCGGGCGTGATCGCGTCTCAGATAGTAGGAAGTCCGAGTAACTGTGGAGACAGCTGCCCGTACCTGCCCTAGCTTTGTAGGAGCCGAACGTCTCGCTCCATCAGCGAATGGCGGCCGCGGGCCGGTGCCCCGAAGCAGGCAACCCCTGCCGCACCCGCTCCCCGCCTCTTTCCGGCGCCTCACAGATGCAGCAATTCCCCCTGCACTTCCATGCCTCTGAAGGAGTCGATCCCCCCATGTCCGAGACGACGATGACGATGCACGCCGCGATGCACACCGCGATGCACCCGGCGGCCGCCCGCCGGGTCCGCCACTCCTCCCGTTCCGACCGGGCCGCCGACCGCAAGCAGGCCGCGGCCGCGCTCCAGCGCGCCCTGGACCGCCGGGACAACGGCGGCGAGACCGGCCACTGAGCCGCTCCCGGGACGGATCGCACGTCGCGTCCATATGGTGGACGCGACGTGTCATCCCCTGGGACGCGGAGTAGGGTCCCGGACATGTCTCGCAGCATCAATCTCGCAGTGATCCCCGGTGACGGCATCGGCCAGGAGGTCGTGGCCCAGGGCCTCAAGGTCCTCAACTCCGTCCTTCCGCAGGACGTGAAGCTGGAGACCAAGGAGTACGACCTCGGCGCCCGGCGCTGGCACCGCACCGGGGAGACCCTCCCGGACGCGGAGATGGCCGCGCTGGGGCAGCACGACGCGATCCTGCTCGGCGCCATCGGCGACCCGTCCGTCCCCTCCGGAGTGCTGGAGCGCGGTCTGCTCCTCAAGCTGCGCTTCGCCTTCGACCACTTCATCAACCTCCGCCCGTCGAAGCTCTTCCCGAACACCTCGACGCCGCTGGCCGGCCGCCCGGAGATCGACTTCGTGGTCGTACGCGAAGGCACCGAGGGCCCGTACACCGGCAACGGCGGCAGCCTGCGCACCGGCACGCCCGCCGAGGTGGCCACCGAGGTCAGCCTCAACACGGCGTACGGCGTGGAGCGCGTGGTCCGCGACGCCTTCGAGCGCGCGGCGGCCCGCCCCCGCAAGAAGCTGACCCTCGTCCACAAGAACAACGTGCTCGTCTACGCCGGCCACCTGTGGAAGAACACCTTCGACAGGGTCGCCGCCGAGTACCCGTCCGTCACCACGGACTACCTGCACGTCGACGCCGCGACGATCTTCTTCGTCACCCAGCCGGAGCGCTTCGACGTCATCGTCACCGACAACCTCTTCGGCGACATCCTCACCGACCTGGCCGCCGCCGTCTCCGGCGGAATCGGCCTGGCCGCCTCCGGCAACATCAACCCGACGGGCGCGTTCCCGTCGATGTTCGAGCCGGTGCACGGCTCCGCGCCCGACATCGCGGGCCAGGGCAAGGCCGACCCGACGGCGACCGTGCTCTCGGTCGCGCTCCTCCTGCGGCACCTCGGTTACGAGCCCGAGGCCGTCCGCATCGAGGCCGCGGTCTCCGCCGACCTCGCCGGGCGCAGCGCCTCCGCGGTCCGTACGACGGACGAGATCGGCGACGCGCTCGCGGCACGAGTAGCGGGCTGACCCGAAGGCTCTCCGTCCCCTCCACTCCTGCCACGACAGCCGCCGGGTCCCACCACCCGGCGGCTGTCGCTTTTCCGGCCCCGGGTGCGACCATCAACCCCTGGGCCGCACACCGCGCCAAACACGCCATTTCATCCCTGCACCCCCGAGAGCGATAATCGAACTCAGGGTCGCAGTATGAGAGGAAGCTCGGCCGTCCTGCTTCGGTGGGGCGTGAGCGCGGCCCTTCCCAGACGACCGGTGAAGGAACGTACTCATGACGACGCTCACGACGATCGAGCTCAAGCCCTCATCCACCCCGCTGGCCTCGGCGGAGCGCGAGGCGATCCTCGCCAACCCCGGGTTCGGCCGCCACTTCACCGACCACATGGTGACCATCCGGTGGACGGAGGGCCGCGGCTGGCACGACGCCCAGCTGGTGCCGTACGCACCGTTGTCCATCGACCCGGCGAACATGACCCTGCACTACGCGCAGGAGATCTTCGAGGGCCTCAAGGCGTACCGCCGCCCCGACGGGTCGGTCGCCACCTTCCGCCCGGAGGCCAACGCCAAGCGCTTCCAGTCCTCCGCGCACCGCCTCGCGATGCCGGAACTGCCCGTGGACACCTTCATCGCGGCGTGCGACGCCCTCGTCAAGCAGGACGAGGCCTGGGTCCCGGCGCACGGCGGCGAGGAGTCCCTCTACCTGCGCCCCTTCATGATCGCCAACGAGGTCGGCCTCGGCGTCAAGCCGGCCAACGAGTACCTCTTCATCGTGATCGCCTCGCCGGCCGGCGCCTACTTCCCGGGCGGCGTCAAGCCGGTCTCGGTCTGGCTCTCGGAGAACTACGTCCGCGCGGTGCCCGGCGGCATGGGCTACGCCAAGACCGGCGGCAACTACGCCGCGTCCCTGCTCGCCCAGGCCGAGGCCGCCGAGAAGGGCTGCGACCAGGTCGTCTGGCTGGACGCGCTCGACCACAAGTGGGTCGAGGAGATGGGCGGCATGAACCTGTACTTCGTGTACGGGGACAAGATCGTCACCCCGGAGCTGACGGGCTCGCTCCTCGCGGGCGTCACGCGTGACACGCTGCTGAAGCTCGCAGGTGACCTGGGCTTCTCCTCGGAGGAGGGCCGGATCTCCACCGACCAGTGGCGCGCGGACGCGGAGTCGGGAGCCCTCACGGAGGTCTTCGCGTGCGGCACGGCGGCGGTCATCACGCCGGTCGGCCATGTGAAGTCGGCCGCGGCACAGTGGACGACGGCGGACGGCCGGCCGGGCCGCGTGACGATGGCGCTGCGCAAGGCACTGCTGGAGATCCAGACGGGGCAGGCGGCGGATTCGCACGGGTGGATGCACGAGCTGGCGTGAGCACTGGCGGGCGGGCGGTGTCGGGGGCGTGCCGTCGCGGAGGGGGCGGCTCCGCGTGGGGGCCGCCCCCTTGCCCACCCGTCCCGCCCCCGGGGGGCGGCCCCGCTGCCCAAGAGGGCTGGGGGGTGAGGGGGCAGGCATTTAGGGGCGCGGGGAACTGCGCGACCAGCCACGACGCACCCGCATGTATCGCAGGGGGCTAGGCGAGGGTTCGCTGGAGGTCCGTGCCCCACTCCAGCAGCCTCTCGTCCTCCCCGGCCCGCGCCACACACTGCACTCCGAGCGGCAGTCCTCCCGCCCCCCTCCCCGCCGGGAGGGAGAGCGACGGCAGTCCCGCGAAGCTCCACGGCAGGGACATCACCGAACTCCCCGTCGTGGCAATCCCCTTCGGGGCGGGACCGGGTGCCGCCGGGGTGATCCACAGGTCGGTCCCGGCCCGCCGCACCGCCTCGGCGATGCGCGAGCGGAACTCCTCCCGGCCCGCCTTCGCCGCCTCGTACGAAGAGGTGTCGATCCCCTCGCCCTCCCGGATCACCGCCACCGTCTCCGCCCGGTAGAGGTGCCCGTACCGCCCGAACCACGGCGCGTGCGAGCGCACCGCCTCGTACCGGTTCATGGTGAAGAGCTGTCGGCGGACCTCGTCGAAGTCCGCCATCACCGGCACCCGCCGCACCTCGTACCCCGCCGCCCGCAGTGCCAGGATCTGCGCCTCGAAGGCAGCCAGGGCCGTCGGTTCCGCCTGTGCGAGGTACGGTCCGTCGGGCACGCCGAGCACCGGTGTCGCCGGAGCGGAGCCCGGTCCCCGCCACCCGTCGCAGACGACCCGCGCCGCCGGTACGATCCCGGCCACGTCGGTCGCGTACAGCCCCAGGGTGTCGAAGGACGGTGCGTTCGGGATCACCCCGTCGATCGGGATGCGCCCGTACGTCGGCTTGAAGCCGACGATCCCGCAGTACGCCGCCGGGCGGATCATCGAGCCCACCGTCTGCGTGCCCACGGCGAGGGGCACCATCCCGGCCGCGACCGCCGCCGCCGAGCCACTGCTCGAACCCCCGGGAGTGTGCGCCAGGTTGTGCGGATTGCGGGTCGGCCCGGGTGCCAGGATCGCGAACTCCGCGGTCACCGTCTTGCCCGCGACGTACGCACCCGCCGCCAGCAACCGGCCGACCACCGTGGCCTGTTGGCCTGCCAGGGCCTCCGGCGGCAGTGCCGAACCGCCCCCGGTCGGCAGCCCGTCCACCCGGACGATGTCCTTCACGCCGACCGCGACCCCGCTCAGCGGGCCGGGCGCGGGGACCGCCGGGGGATCGGCGACCGTGACGAACGCCCGTATCTCCCGGTCGAGTTGCTCGATCTCCGCACGCGTACGCCTCACCGTGCCGTCTCCGTAGTCTCCGCCGTCCCTGCCGTCCCTGCCGTCTCCGCCGCTCCCGCCAGGTCCACCCGTACTCCCGCATGGTCCGACGGCCACACCCCGTCCACCGTGCCGTGCCCGAAGCGGGCCACCCCGTGCACCGCGCCCAGCCCGCCGGGGCCCGGCATGCCCAGGTGCACGTAGTCGATCCGGGTGCTCGGTCCCGGCGTGTGGTACCCGTTCGTGGCGTCCCAGGTGGCCCAGGGGGCTCCCGGTTCCGCGTACTCCCACGCGTCCACGAAGCACTGTCCGGGCACCGGCGGCGCGGTCTTGTAGCCGCCCATCAGCCGCATCTCGTCCGAGTCGGGCCAGGCGTTGAAGTCGCCCGCGATCACCGGCGGGAACGCCCCGTCGCCCCGGTGCTCCGCCACGAAACGGTGCAGGGTGCGCACCTGCGCGCAGCGCGTCGCCGAGTCGTACGCCGCCGAGTTGAGGTGCGTGGTGAACACCGGGACCGGCCCGGCGGGGGATTCCACCCGGGCGTACAGCGCCATGCGCCCGTTGTCCACGGCACCGTCGGCCGGCAGCCGCACCGTTGCCCGCTCGCCGATCGGCCACCGGCTGAGGACGGCGACCCCGATGTCCGATGCGTCCGATTCGGTGCGCCGCTGCCAGTGGTGCGGCTCGGCGAACCGCGTCCACGTCCAGTGCTCCAGGCCCAGTTCGCCGGCCAGCCACTCCGCCAGGTTCTCGTCGCCGTTCGCCCACACCTCCTGCAGGGCGAGCACGTCCGCCCGCTGCTCGCGCAGCACGGCGAGCATCGCCTTCCGGCGGGCGTCCCACGGACCGAAACGCCACCACAGATTCCATGTCAGTACGCGCATGGGGTGAACGTACCGTCCCGGTGGCCGCCGCGAATCAGATGGGGAAACGTGCGAACCATGTGAAGGATCCATGCGTCTCCTGTACCGGCGGGTCACCACCTCCGCCCCCTCAACCACCTTACGAACACGGGGAGTTCCACCATGCACACCGCCACACGCGCCGCCGTGGGCGCGGCACTCGTCGCCGCCCTCACCGTGCTCAACCTGCCCGGGGCCGGTGCCGCGCCCGCCGGGCCCCGTACCGAGAAGCTCAGCACCGGGCCGGGCGGGGTGCAGGCGGACCAGTCGTCGCAGGGCCCGGTGCTGAGCACCGACGGACGGGTCGTCGCCTTCACCTCGTACGCCTCGAACCTGGCCGCCGGGGACACCCCGGACACCGAGGACGTGTTCGTGCGCAAGGCCGGCAGCAGTGCGCTCAGCAGGGTCGCCGTGCCGGGTGCGCAGACGGGCAACCCGCGCCTCAGCTCCACCGGCCGCTACCTGACGTTCACCGCCCGCGACGCGAGCTACGCCTACACGCTCCACCTGCGGGACCTGACCACCGGCAGGACCGTACGGGTCGACCCGAAGCTGCCGGACGGTTACCGGGGCGGCGGCCCCGCGCCGATCAGCACCGACGGGCGGTACGTCGGCATCAACGCCCAGCCGACGGACGCCACCCCGGCCGGGGCGAACGACGGCGGCAGGGTCTACCTGCTGGACCGGCAGACCGGGACGAGCGTCCGGGTCAGCGAGTCGCCCGGCGTGTGGAACCGCTACTGCTCGCTCCAGGCCCTCAGCGACGACGGCACCAAGGTCGTCTACACCGATCAGTACTCCGGCGGCCCGCTCGGCGGCGACTGGAGCGACATCTACGTCTGGGACCGCACCACCGGCAAGCGCGTCCAGGCGGACGCCACCCACGACGGCGCTCCGGCCGACAAGCAGGCCACCGACCCGCTGATCAGCGGCGACGGCACCAAGGTCGCCTTCACGTCGCTGGCCACCAACCTCGTCCCGGGACCGCACCCCGTCTCCGGCTACCACGCCTTCGTCCGCGATCTGTCGACCGGGAAGCTGAGCCGGGTCGACGGTCTCGCGCCCACCGACACCACCCTCGTGAGCGGCATCTCCCGCGACGGCGAGAAGCTGCTGATCGACGTGGTGGGGGAGAGCTGGAAGAGCGCGCTGTACCTCCGGGACCTGCCCACCGGCGCCTCGACCCTGGCCAGCCCCAACCTCGAAGGGAAGCCGACGGGAACGGCGGGGAGCGCCATGAGTGCGGACGCCTCGACGGTCGCCTTCCAGGCGGACGACGCGGCGAGGATCGTTGTGGGCGACACCAACGGCCAGTGGGACCTCTTCGTCCGCCACCTGAAGTAGGCCCCCGCCCCGAGTCCCCGCCCCGAGTCCCCGCCCCGAGCCGCAGGCCCTCGGGGCCCGCATCCTGAGACGCCCTGAGACACGGGGGCAGCCGTGTGCCAGACTGCCCCCGTGTCCTCGTACGCCATGATTATCGGCAGCAGGCGCGCCGGTCCGCAGTGACCGTCCCGTACACCCACCACCCCGTACGGCTCGGCCACTCAGCTCCAGACCCGCGCGCAGACCTCTCGCACCCGCGAGGGGTTTTTTCGTTTTACGGCCCCACCCCGGCCGGAGGAACGAGGCGCACGCGAAGATGGAGGCAAGTGGAGCAAGCCATTCCGCAGCCTGGGTCCACGCCCGGGACTCGACAGGAGTCAGACAGCATGACGACCGCAGACAGCGCAGCCAGCAGCGCAGCCCGCAGTGCAGGCAGCCTTGGCGCAGGCAGCCTCGACGACAGCTTCCACGTCTTCGACACCACGCTGCGCGACGGCGCCCAGCGCGAGGGGATCAACCTCACCGTCGCGGACAAGCTGGCCATCGCCCGTCATCTGGACGACTTCGGAGTGGGGTTCATCGAGGGCGGCTGGCCGGGCGCCAACCCCCGCGACACCGAGTTCTTCGCCCGCGCGCAGAAGGAGATCACCTTCCGTAACGCCGAGCTGGTGGCCTTCGGTGCCACCCGCCGCCCGGGTGCGAAGGCCTCCGAGGATCCGCAGGTCAACGCGCTCCTCGCGTCCGGAGCGCCGGTGATCACCCTGGTCGCCAAGTCGCACGACCGGCACGTCGAGCTGGCGCTGCGCACGACGCTGGACGAGAACGTGGCGATGGTCCGCGACACCGTCTCCTACCTGCGCGAACAGGGCCGCCGCGTGTTCGTCGACTGCGAGCACTTCTTCGACGGGTACCGGGCGAACCCCGAGTACGCGAAGGCCGTCGTACGGGCCGCGGCCGAATCCGGCGCGGACGTCGTCATCCTCTGCGACACCAACGGCGGCATGCTCCCCGCCCAGATCCAGGCCGTCGTCGCCACCGTCCTCGCCGACACCGGCGCCCGCCTCGGCATCCACGCCCAGGACGACACCGGCTGCGCCGTCGCCAACACCCTCGCCGCCGTCGACGCCGGTGCGACCCACGTGCAGTGCACGGCCAACGGGTACGGCGAGCGGGTCGGCAACGCCAACCTCTTCCCCGTGGTCGCCGCCCTGGAGCTCAAGTACGGCAAGCAGGTGCTCCCCGAGGGCTCGCTGCGCGAGATGACCCGCATCTCGCACGCCATCGCCGAGGTCGTCAACCTCACGCCCTCCACGCACCAGCCGTACGTGGGCGTCTCGGCCTTCGCGCACAAGGCGGGCCTGCACGCCTCCGCCATCAAGGTCGACCCGGACCTCTACCAGCACATCGACCCCGACCTGGTCGGCAACCGGATCCGGATGCTCGTCTCCGACATGGCGGGCCGCGCCTCCATCGAGCTCAAGGGCAAGGAGCTCGGCGTCGACCTCGGCGACGACCGCGAGCTGGTCGGCCGGGTCGTCGCCCGCGTCAAGGAGCGCGAGCTCAAGGGCTACACGTACGAGGCGGCCGACGCCTCCTTCGAACTGCTGCTGCGGGAGGAGGCGGAGGGGAGGGCCCGCCGCTACTTCCGCACCGAGTCCTGGCGGGCCATCGTCGAGGACCGCCCCGACGGCACCCACGCCAACGAGGCCACCGTGAAGCTGTGGGCCAAGGGCGAGCGGATCGTCGCCACCGCGGAAGGGAACGGCCCGGTCAACGCGCTGGACCGGGCGCTGCGGGTCGGCCTGGAGCGGATCTACCCGCAGCTCGCCAAGCTGGAGCTGGTGGACTACAAGGTCCGCATCCTGGAGGGCAAGCACGGCACCGAGTCCACCACCCGCGTGCTGATCACCACCGGGGACGGCAGCGGCGCGGGCGGCGGCGACTGGTCGACGGTCGGCGTCGGGGAGAACGTCATCGCCGCGTCCTGGCAGGCGCTGGAGGACGCGTACACATACGGACTGCTGCGCGCGGGCGTCGAGCCGACCGAGTAGCGCGGAAACCGACCGGACCGGTTCAATGAGCAACGAGTAAGCGCTCGTTCACCCTGGGTCAAGAGGGGCGAACCCGTCAGGTCTGCAGCCGAACAAGCCATCTCCGGGGTCCGGGGGTGCACAGGGGCAAGCGGAACCGTTCAAATGTTCCCCGGCCGCCACGGAGTTCACACGGGTCACACCGTCCACTTCCGTAACAGCCATGAATTGCTCGGTGCATCCCTATCCACGGAGAGGACGTGACGACGATGAAGAAGACCTACGTCAAGCCGTCGCTGTTCAACCAGGGCGACTTCAGCAAGAAGACCGCGGGCATGTTCTATGCCTCGTGCAAGGAATTCTGGTCCCGCAAGCTCTGCATCTGAGCAGCCGGGTAACCGACTGATGAAGATGCCCGGTCACCTGCACCTCCGTGACTTCTTCGTGGTCCTTCCGGACACCGCCGAAGGCGAGGCGGCGGCCGGGCACCTTCGCTCGGCGGCGCCCGCTCCGCACGACGCCTTCGAGACCGTGCCGCACCCCTCCGGCCGGCCCTGGATCCTCGCCAGGCTTCTCGTACGGAACCTGGTCCGGGTCGCGCGGGGCGACGACGCCCTCGTCCTGATCGGCCCGAACAAGATCCCCACCGCGGCCCTGGACGCCGTCATCGGCCCGGCCCGCGACACCCCTGACCTGCACCGACGGCTCACCGAGCGGCCGGGCCTCGGCCATGTCGTCTCCCGAATGGGGGGCGAGACGTGCGTACGGGGCACGGCCTCGGGCCACCGCCGCGTCTACCACGCCGAGCACACAGGCGGACGCGTCGCTTCCGACCGGCCCGCGGTCCTCGCGCACCTCACCGGAGCCGACCTCGACGACGGCGCCCTCGCACTGCGCCTGCTGGACTTCGTACCGCACCCGCTGCGGGAACGGCCGCTCTGGCAGGGCGTCCGGGAGATCGACCCGGCGTACGCGCTGCTGCTCCGCGACGGCGGCAGGACCCATTCCGTACGACGCTGGTGGCTGCCGCCCGAGCCGAGGCTCACCGCGGCCGAAGGCGCACCGCGCGTCGCCGCCGCGCTCGCCGCGTCCGTCGCCGCGCACCTGCACGGACGTACCCGGGTCAGCGGCGAACTCTCCGGCGGCATGGACTCCACCGCCGTCACCTTCCTCGCCCAGCAGGCCGGCGCGCAGGACGTCACGCTGCTCACCGTGGCCGCCCGCGACGACCGCTCCGAGGATCAACTCTGGGCGGAACGCGGGGTGTTGGCGGCCCGCGAAGCCGCGGCGGCCGACGACGGCCCCCGCAAGATCGAGCACCGGATCGTCCCCGCCGCGGACGCGCCCCTCTTCTACGCCGACCTCGCGGGCACGGGCGGCGAACTCCTCGACGAACCCTTCCCCGTCGCACCCGCCCGCGCCCGCGCCGCCATGCTGCTCGGACGCGCCGCCGACACCGGCTCCGAGTACCACCTCACCGGCTACGGCGGCGACGAACTCTTCCACGGGCTCGCCTCCGCCTGCCAGGACCTCCTCCCCGCCAAGCCCCTCAAGGCCTGGAACCGGATGAGCGCCCTGCGCCACCAGTCCGGCTGGCCCCTGCTGCCCACCCTGCGCGGCATGCTCCTCCCGCCCGCCTTCGGGAAGTGGCTCGCCCGCTCGCTCGTCGACACCGCGACCGCCGACTCCCGCACCCCGCAGGTCTCCTGGGGGATGCGGCAGGCAATGCGGCCCTGGCTCACGGAGCGGGCGAGGGGGCTGATCCGCGAAGAGTTCCGGAAGGCGGCGCAGGGCGCCCGGCCCATCGCGCCGCGCCCGGGACGCCACATGGACATCGACACCGTCCGCCTCGGCGCCCGCTACTTCCAGTCCATGGAGGACCTGGGCGCCGGGCTCGGGCTGCCCGTCGCGGCGCCGCTCTTCGACGACCGGGTCATCGAGGCCGTCCTGGCGGTACGGGTCGAGGACCGGGTCGTCCCCTGGCGCTACAAGCCGCTCCTCGTCGAAGCGATGCGCGACGTGGTCCCGGCACACCTCCTCGCCCGTACGACGAAGGACGACATGTCCGCCGACGACGTCCAGGGGCTGCGCGAACACGCCCCGGAGATACGGGACCTGTGGACCGGGTCACTGCTTGCCGAACGCGGTCTCATCGACGCCGGGCAGCTCCGGCGGCTCGCCGACGACCCGTTCTCACCGGTGCTCCAGCAGTACCCCATCGACGCCACGGTGTCCTGCGAGGCGTGGCTGCGCACGGCGTGCGACGCCTGGCCGGAGACCCCTGCGAACAGTGAGGCCACGTCATGAGTCCACAGCTCCGGCTCCGCAAGGGCATAGCCGTCACCACCACCGAGTACGGCGGCGTCCTGCTCGACGAGAAGGACGGCACCTACTGGCAGCTGAACGAGTGCGGCACCCTCGTCGTGACCGCGATCTCCGAGGGAAGATCCCCCTCCGACGCCGTCGACCAGCTCCTCGCCGAGTACGACGTGGAGCGCGCCGAGGCGGAGGCGGACGTCGCCGAACTGACCGACCAGCTCATCAGAGCGAAGATCGTCACCCGGGCCGGCGGCCCCGGAACCCGGACCGGCGGTCTCCGAACCCGGACCGGCGGTCTCCGAACCCGGACCGGCGGTCCCCGATTCCGGACCGGCGGCACCCGATGACCACCGAGATGACCATGCCCCGGCGCGGGGCGGGCCCCGGCGGCCTCAAGCTCCGCACCGCCGTCGCGGCTGCGCTCCTCCTCGCCAGACTCAAGCCAGGCCGCCTGCGCCGGGTGCTGACCCTGCTCGGCCGGGGCGCGCGCCCGGCCTCGTACGACCAGACCCTGCAGACGTACCGGTCGGTGGTCGCCACCAGCCGCAAGTGCGCGGGCTGGTACGGCTGTCTGCCCCGCTCGATCGCGATCTCGCTGGCCTGCCGCATGTCGGGCACCTTCCCCGACTGGCACGCGGGCGTCCGCGACGCCCCGCCGTTCCAGCCGCACGCGTGGGTGGCGGCGGACGGCCGGACCGTCGGCGAGGACGTGCACGACTTCCGTCCGCTGATGAAGGTGACGGCGGGCGGCGGGCGGAACGCCCTGCGCTGAGGATCCGGGCTCCACGTGTCCGGGCTCCAGGCGTCCGGGCTCCAGGCGTCCGGGCCTCCGCACATCTGGGGCCCCGCGCGACTCGTGCTTGTCCGAACGCATCGGGTAGCGTCGAATGCATGAGGACCAGGCCGTTTTCCGTCATTTCGGCCCTCGCCGGGTCGACGCTCCTGCTGCTGCTCCCGTTCGCCTCGGTGGCGGCCGCCGCCACCGGTACGACCGAGGCGGGCGACGCCCTGAAGAAGAGTCCGGTGTACGTGGCCGAAGCGGCCAGGAGCCAGCTCTCCCGGGCCGACCAGGACGCCCTCGCCAAGAAGATCAAGGACGCGGACAAGCCCCTCTTCGTGGCGGTCCTGCCGCAGAGCCCCGAGTTCCCGCCGACGTCCGTGCGCGGCAACCTCCGTAACGCGACGGGCGTCACCGGTGTGTACGCGGTCCGCCTCGGCGACGGCTTCGAGGCGGGCGCCGACCCGCGCGCGCTGCCCCGCGCCTCGGTCCGCAATCTCGTCACGGCGGCCAAGACCCCGGCGGGCCTGGACGCGGCCACCCAGCTCAACACCTTCGTCGACCAGGCGCTCCCGCAGATCAAGGGCCACGCCCCGGCGTCCTGGGACGGCGGCTCGGGCGGCAGCACCGGCGTCGGCGTGCTGGCCGGGATCGGTGCGGTGGCGGTCGTGGCGGGCGCAGGCGGCTACGTCCTCGTACGCCGCAGCCGCAAGCGCAAGGAGGAGGAGCGCCTCGCATCCCTGCGCAAGCTGACGGTCGTCGTCGACGAGGACATCACCGCGTACGGCGAAGAGCTCGACCGCCTCGACTTCCACCCCTCCGAGCCGGGCGCCACGGACGAGATGCGCACCGACTACGAGCGCGCGCTGGACCTCTACGAGACCGCCAAGTCCCGCATGGCTGCGGTGCGTCAGCCCAATGACGTACGGGGCGTGACGGAAGCCCTCGAAGACGGCCGCTACTCCCTCGCCGTCCTGGACGCCCGCCGCACCGGCGCCCCGGTCCCCGAGCGCCGCTCGCCGTGCTTCTTCGACCCCCGCCACGGGCCCTCGGTCGCCGACGCGACATGGACCCCGCCGGGCGGCGCGGCCCGCGAGGTCCCGGTCTGCGCGGCCGACGCGACCCGCATCGCGGACGGTCAGGACCCCGCCGTCCGTACGGTCGACACGGCCGACGGCCGTCGCCCCTACTACGACGCGGGCCCCGCCTACGGCCCCTGGGCGGGCGGCTACTTCGGCGGCGGCATGCTCCCCGGCCTTGTGATGGGCACCATGCTCGGCTCCATGCTCGCCTCGCCCGCCTACGCGTCGGAGTACGGCGAGGGCACCGGCTTCGACTCCGCGGGCGCGGGCTACGAAGGCGGTGACGTCTCCGGCTCGGACTACGACTCGTCGGGCTTCGGGGGCGGTGACTTCGGTGGCGGCGGAGACTTCGGCGGCGGAGGCGGGGGAGGGGACTTCGGGGGCGGCGGCTTCTAGTCCGCGCCCCGGCCCCTGGCCCCGGCCCTCTTCCGGTTTCCGGCTTCTTCTCCGGCCCGGCTGCTAGCCCGCGTTCTTGATCGCGGAGATGTCGAAGTTCAGCTTGATCTTGTCGCTGACGAGGACGCCGCCCGCCTCCAGCGCCGCGTTCCAGGTCAGGCCCCAGTCCGAGCGCAGGATCGTCGTCGCGCCCTCGAAGCCGACGCGCTCGTTGCCGAAGGGGTCGGTGGCCGTGCCGTTGAACTCCAGGTCGATGGAGACCGGGCGGGTCACGTCCTTGATCGTCAGGTCACCGGTGATCCGGTAGTCCTCGCCGCCGAGCTGCTCCGCCTTCGTCGAGCGGAAGGTCATCTCGGGGAAGGCCTCCACGTCGAAGAAGTCGGCGCTGCGGAGGTGGTTGTCGCGGTCATCGGAGCCCGTGTCGATGCTGGCCATGCGGATGGTGAGGGCGGCCTCCGACGCTGCCGGGTCCGAGCCGTCCAGCTTCAGGGTGCCCTCGGCGTCGGTGAAGGCGCCGCGCACGTTGGTGACCATGGCGTGCCGGGCCGTGAAGCCGATCCGGCTGTGGCTCGCGTCGATCGTGTACTCGCCGGTCAGGGCGGCCAGGGCCGGGTCCACGGCGGTGGGGGCGGCGGTGTTGTCGGTGGTGTCGTTGCGGCGGCCGAAGAGACCCATGGCGTTCCTCCTGGGGAGAGCGGGGGGAGTGGGGAAGTTGTTGGTTGAAGCTTCAATGAGCTTCATGTGGACGACCATAGCGCGATGATGTTCAACTTTCAACCTTTGTGGTCGGGGGTCGTCGAAGTTCAGCCGTTCGGCCCACCGCGCCCCGCTCGGACTTCCCCGCTCGGGCTTCCCCGCTCGGACTTCCCGCTTGGACTTCCGGGCGGGGATTGTTGGACTGCCGGGAGCAGAGGGGTCCGATGCCGTTGACGGGGCCCGTGGGGGCGGGCTTACTCAGGCCCCATGTCGCGAAGATTCCGTGCGTCGTGCGCCCTCGCCGCCGCCTCAGCCGTCGTATTCGCCCTCGCCGGGCCGGCCCTGCCGGGGGCTGCCGCGCCGGTGCCGGGGCCCGCCGCCGACACCGCCGTCATCCGGTCCGCCCAGCTGTCCGTCACCGTCGCCAAGGACTTCCCGCGCGTCGTGTCGTACACCGACCGTGCGGGCGGGGGCCGGCTGCTCGGCAGCACCCGGCCGGTGACGTCCGTCGTGCTCAACGGGACCGCCCACCCCGTGCAGGTCAAGGCCGCACCCGTCGTCCGGGCCGGGTCCGCCGCGTACACCCTCGTCTTCCCGTCCCTCCCCGGCGTCGAGATCGACGCCACGCTGTCCGTCAGAGGCCGGGCCACCACCTTCAAGGTCACGGCGGTACGGGACACCGAGGCGTTCCGCGTCGGGACGCTCGACATACCCGGGCACGACCTCGTGTCGGTGGGCAGCGGCGAGGCGGGCGCCGAGACCGCGTTCACCCGGCTGGACCCCGACTCGACGCGGACCGCCGACGTCTTCGCGAAGGTGACCGCGGCGACCCCCGTCGACGCGGCCCCCGTCGGCGCCTCGTACGGCATCGTCAACACCGGCTCCCTCGCCGCCGCCGTCGAGTCCAACTCCTCGTACGACAAGCCGGGCGGCGCCAGTGCCAAGGACGGCGCCCGCCTCTGGCACCGGGCGACCAAGGGCGAGGACGGCGGCGTCCGGGTCGGGCTGTGGTCCGGGCAGTGGACGTACCGCGGCGAAGGCGCCGCGAAGCCCGAGAGCGGCAAGGACCTGCCGTGGGCGAAGGTCGTCGTGACGCCCGACGCCAACGGCGACAAGCAGGTGGACTGGCAGGACGGGGCGGTCGCCTTCCGGTCCATCGGGATCGAGGCGCCCGGGGCGAAGGAGACCCCGGACCGGGTCGTCACCCACATCCCGTTCAACTTCGCCAGCCAGGCCACCCACCCCTTCCTGCGCACCCTCGACGACGTCAAGCGCGTCTCGCAGGCGACCGACGGGCTCGGCCAGCTCGCCGTGCTCAAGGGGTACGGGTCCGAGGGACACGACTCCGCGCACCCCGATTACGGCGGCAACTACAACAAGCGCGCCGGTGGGCTCACCGACCTCAACAAGCTGCTCAAGGACGGCAAGAAGTGGGGGGCGACCTTCGGCGTGCACGTCAACGCCACCGAGTCGTACCCCGAGGCGAAGGCCTTCGACGAGAAGCTCGTCGACAGGACGAAGCCCGGCTGGAACTGGCTCAATCAGAGCTACTACATCGACCAGCGCCGCGACATCAACAGCGGTGACCTGGCCCGCAGGTTCCAGCAGCTGAGGGATGAGACCGACCGCAATCTCAGCCTGCTCTACATCGACGTCTACTACTCGCACGGCTGGATCGCCGACAAGACGATGCAGGCGGTGCAGCGGCAGGGCTGGAACGTCGCCACCGAGTGGTCCGACAAGTTCGAGCACGCCTCGCTCTGGTCGCACTGGGCCAACGACCTCAACTACGGCGGCAAGACCAACAAGGGCCTCAACTCGCAGATCATCCGGTTCATCAGGAACGGCGAGAAGGACATCTGGAACGACCACCCGATCCTCGGCCAGACCGCCATCGAGGAGTTCGAGGGCTGGACGGGCGAGACGGACTTCCAAGCCTTCTCCGCCAACATCTGGCAGCGCAACCTCCCCGCCAAGTTCCTCCAGCAGCAGAGGATCCAGCACTGGGAGAAGGACCGCATCGACTTCACCGGGGGAGTGCGCGGCGCCGTCGAGAACGGCAAGCGCGCCTTCTACGTGGGCGGGGCCAAGGTCCTCGACGGGGAGAACTACCTCCTCCCGTGGGACGGCGGAAAGAAGCTCTACCACTACAACAAGGCCGGGGGGACGACGACCTGGACCGTCCCGGCACAGTTCAAGAGGGCCGGATCCTTCACCGTCAGCAAGCTCACCGACAACGGCCGGGTGAAGACCGAGACCGTCCCGGTGAAGGACGGCAAGGTGACGCTGAAGGCGACCGCCGGTCAGCCGTACGTCCTGTACCCGGCCGGCCGCACCCCCGCCGCGCGCGACGCGGACTGGGGCGAGGGCACCGCGGTCGCCGACCCCGGCTTCAACGACGCGAAGCTCGGTGACTGGCGTACGACGGGCAAGGCAGTCCGCGACACCGACGGTCAGGGCCGCAACAGCGCCGCCCTCTCCGGCACCGCCGCCGCGTCCCTCTCGCAGCGCATCACAGGTCTCAAAGCGGGGCAGCGCTACACCGCGTCCGCGTGGATCGAGGTGCAGCCCGGTGCTTCCCGCCGTACGACGATGACCATCGGCGGCAAGGAGGTCGCCGTCGAACGGTCCACCGCCCAGGAGCAGACCGCGGCCAACGACTGGCACGGCACCTACTTCCAGCGCGCCAAGGTCAACTTCACCGCCCCGCCCGGCGGCTCGGCCACCCTCGACTTCCAGGCGGCGAAGGCCACTTCGGACGTCCGGGTGCGCATCGACGACGTACGACTCGTCGCCAACGCCCCCACCGTCAGGCCCGGCGCCCTCGTCCACGACGACTTCGAGGCCGTCGACCAGGGCTGGGGCCCCTTCTTCAAGGGCAACGCGGGCGGCGACACCGACCCCCGCACCCACGTCTCCCAGAAGAACGCCCCGTACACCCAGGCAGGCTGGAACGGCAAGCGCATCGACGACGTCCTCGGCGGCAAGGAGTCGCTGAAGTCCCACGAGGAGAACGACGGGCTCGTCTACCGCACCGCCCCGTGGACCGTCCCCATGAAGGACGGAAACCGGTACAAGGTCGAGTTCGACCACCAGTCGAGCCACGCCGGTGCCTACGAGTGGGTCACCGGGTACGACCGGATCGGCGCCGACGGAAAGCCCGCGTCCGTCGAGACCCGCCGCACCCCGATCGCCGAACAGCGCACCACCGCCCGCCTCACCGAGACCGTCACCGCGGGCTGCGGCGACACCTGGGTGGGTCTGCGGAAGAAGGCCGGGGCGCCCGAGGGCGCCGACTTCGTCCTCGACGACTTCACCGTCACCGACCTGGGCCCGGCCCCCGAGCGCGCCGCCTGCGGCAACCTCGCCCTGACCCCGGCCGCCGGCGCCTTCGAGCCCGGCCAGAAGCACGAGGTCACAGCCGCCTTCACCAACTACGAGACGACCCCCGCCACCGACGTCGCCCTCACCCTCGGGCTCCCCGACGGCTGGCGGGCCGAGCCCGCCGGGCCGGTCGCCTTCCCGGCCGTCGCCCCCGGCGCCAAGGTCACCGGCAGCTGGCAGGTCACCCCGCCGGTGGACGCCAAGTACCAGCCGTACGAGCTGAGTTCGGCGGCCGCCTACACCACGGGCGGAACCGCGCGCAGGCTCGCCGCCACCGCGGGTGTCCGCACCCTCCCGCCGCCGCCCGCCAAGGACGCGTACGCCAGCGACCTCGACTGGACGTCCATGGAGAACGGCTGGGGCCCCGCCGAGAAGGACATGTCGAACGGGGAGACCGCGCCCGGCGACGGCAAGCCGCTCACCCTCAACGGCACCGTCCACGCCAAGGGCCTCGGCACCGCGTCACCCGGCACGATCCGCTACTACCTGGGCGGAAAGTGCACCTCGTTCGCCGCGTCGGTCGGCCTGGACGACGCCCAGAGCACC
Source organism: Streptomyces sp. NPDC021093 (assembly GCF_044333135.1). Classification (NCBI taxonomy): domain Bacteria; kingdom Bacillati; phylum Actinomycetota; class Actinomycetes; order Kitasatosporales; family Streptomycetaceae; genus Streptomyces; species Streptomyces sp. NPDC021093. Next base: position 91,461 of record NZ_JBIRQJ010000012.1, read on the forward strand.
CGCGGCAGCGTCCAGTTCGGCGTCCTCGCCGACGGTACGGAGAAGGTGAAGTCTCCGGTGCTGCGCGGGGCCGACCCCGGGTGGGCGCTCACCGCCGACGTGACCGGCGCGAAGTACGTCGACCTGGTGACGGGGGACGGCGGCGACGGACCCGGGAACGACCACGCGGACTGGGGCAACGCACGGTTCCAGTGCGGAAGTTGACCGTTGACAGGCGGTAGCTGACCGCGTGCCGGAACCGGCCGTACGAATACTCCCCGGGCTCTGTCAAGAGCCTGGGGAGTTCCGTGTACGGGGCGTATTCTCCCCGTGCATGGGGGACATGCGGGGTATGGGGGACCGGGGGAGCAGCAGTCGCAGACACCGCTTCTACGCGGACTGGCGGCTCAGGCTCCGACGCGGGGACGCACACGGCCCGGTGTGCGGCGCGGGCATCCTGGTGACCATGCGCCACGTGCTGACCTGCGCCCACGTGGTCGGCAGCCCGGACCAGCGGATCTGGGTCGAGTTCGTCGAGAGCCCGCTGATCGAGGGCGTCGAGGCCACCGTGGCGCCGGGCCCCGGCAGCTGGCACCCGCCCGGAGCGCAGGAACTCGGGCTCGACGCGGCCCTGCTGGTGCTGCGGACGCCCCGCCCCAGAGCCAGGCCCGCCCTGCTCAGCGCGGTGCTGGAGACCGGGCAGGAAGTGGTGGGCACCGGCTACACCGAGTACCACGAGTCGGGGCTGACCCTGGCCGCCCGGGTACTGGGCCCGCACGGGCGCTGGGTGCAGCTGGACTCCGTCACCGGGCCCGTCCGGCCGGGCTTCAGCGGCGGAGCCGTCTCCACCCTCCCGGACGGGGGCGGGCCCGCGCGCGTGGTGGGCATGACCGTCGGACGGCGCGAGGACGACCCCGCCCTGCCCGGCGGCGAGCAGCACTCCCGGTCGTACATGATCCCCATGTCCGAGCTCGGCCTCGACATGCCGCTGATACGGGAGTTGAGCCTGCCGGACGCCTGGGACCAGGGCTTCAGACGGCGGCTGCGCAGCTGGTTCACCGACCCCGGCCAACCCGATGTGAAGCTCAGCGCCGTGCCCGCGGGAAGCGGCCGCGACCGCACCCTGCGGCACGAGCTGTACCGGGCGCACGTCCACTACGCGGGCGGGCGCACCGACCGCGGGGAGTTCGCGGAACAGCTGGCCGCCCTGATCCTGCCGGGCGGCGGCGGCCTCGACGCGTTCCAGCGGTGGCTGCTGCGCGGCGGCACACCCCCCGAGATCGCCGGGAAACGGCCGGTCAGCCGGGTGGCCGTCGCCGTCACCGCACTGGACCGGGACCCCGACCCCGAGCAGCTGACCGAGCTGCTGATCAGGGTGCGCAGGCTCGGCTTCCGTACCCTGATCACCTTTCAGGAAGGCAGCGGCGACACCTGGCGCAGGGCCAGGAGCGCACTGCTCGACCCGACTCTCCTCGACTTCGCCGGGCAGCTGGTACGGCAGCTGGAAGCGTGCGAACGGGCGCAGGACGCACCCGCCTCGGGTCCTGGCGGCGGGCACCCGCCCGACGTGCGCGGCGCCCGCCGGTACGCCGAGACCCTGCACCGCATGCGCACCGGCCCCGAACACGGCCCGGAGTACGGGCCGCACGCGGGCGACGCCGCCAGGACCGCCCTCCTGCTGCACCTGATCCGTGCCGTCCAGCGCGATCTCCTGGCGTGGTCGAGGTGGCCCTGATGAACCGCTGCCCGCACCGCCTCGTCACCGGCGCCCCCTGCGCCGGCAACGTCCTCGCCACCGGCTACTGCGACACCTGCGGACAGCACGAGGACGCGCCGCCGCTGCCGCCGCTCGCCGACCACCCGTGCGACAACGGCCCCGAAGGGCTGCTGCAGCTGCCCCTGCAACAGCCCAGCAGCCCCGAGGACCGGCTGCAGGGCGCCGAGGCACGGCTGCCCACCCTCATGAAGTGCTCGTCGGCGGAGTGCGGCACCGTCTTCCTGCCGCCGTACGTCTCGGGGGCCGTGCCGCCCGCCGGCCGCTGCCCCCGCTGCCGCACCCCCTACTCGTACGAACCGGACCTGGACACCGACGAGGACACCCCGCTCCTGGACGGCCAGTACCAGGTCATCGGCGTCATCGCCCGCGGCGGGCAGGGCTGGGTGTACCTCGCCCGCGACCTGCACCTCGACGAATACGTGGCGATCAAGGGGCTGCTGAACCGGTACGAGGAGAACGGCCCCGCCCAGGCGGACAAGGAACGCCGCGACCTCACCGCCATCCGGCACCCGCGCATCGTCCGGATCCGCAACTTCGTCCGCCGCTACGACCCCGCCGACCCCCGGAAGCTGACCGGCGCGTACATCGTGATGGAGGACGTCGGCGACCGGACGCTGGAGGCGGTGATCGACGCCACCCGGCGCGGCGAGTTCGTCCTCGACGTCGAACACGTCCTCACCTACGGCGTACGGATACTCGAAGCGCTGGAGCACCTGCACGCGATGGGCTCCGCCTACATGGACATGAAGCCGTCCAACGTCGTCCACCACGAGGACAGCGTCAAGGTCATCGACCTCGGCGCGCTGCGAGACCTGGACATCCGCCACCCGGAGCTGGTCCGCACCCGCCACTACGCCTCGCCCGAGATCGACGTGACCCATGTGCCGACCGTCGCCCACGACATCCACACCGTCGGCGCCACGCTGGGCGAACTCGCCGCGTGGGCCGTCGGCGACGACGTGCCGGGGCTCGGCACCGCCTCCTTCCGCGCGGTCCTGGCACGCGCCACCGCGAGCGACGCGGGCCGCCGCTTCGCCACCGCCAAGGAGATGGCCGACCAACTGCTCGGCGCACTGCGGGAGATCAGGGCCCTGCGCGGCAAACGGGACCAGCCCCGCCCTTCGGCCTGCTTCACCCCGGCCCCGCACCTGCTCGGAGCCAGGCTGGGGACCGTACCGCAGCCGGAGCACTGGACCGCCCGCCCGCTGCACCCGCGCGAACGGGCTACGGACGCACCGTTACTGGGCCTCGGGACACCGGCCCCCGCGGAGGTCGCCCGCGGGCTGCCGGTGCCGGTTCCCCACGAGGACGACCCGCAGAAGGAGTGGTTCGGGGTCAGCACCTACGATCCCGCGCGCTACCAGCACGGACAGCCCGACCCCGGCAGGCCGTCCGTCGAGGTCTGTCTGCACAACGTACGGGTGAGGGTGGCCGAGGGCACCCCGCGGGCGCTCGACGACGCCTGCGAACAGCTCGACGCGGCCGACAGCATCCCCGGGGAGCGCGCCGTCCGCGCCTGGCGGCTGGAGTGGCACCGGGGACTGATCGCACTCGGCCGCGGCGACCTGCCCCGGGCGTGGCAGCACTTCACCGAGGTCTACCGGGCGCTGCCGGGGGAGTACGCGGCCAAGCTCGCCCTCGCGCACTGCGCCGAACTCCTCGGCCCGGAGGCGCCGTTGGCCCCGGCGACGCCCGCAGAGCCCGAAGCCCCCATGGCGAACCGCCTCTACCAGGCGGTGCACCTGCGCAACCCCTCGCACGGCGGGGCCGCCCTCGGGCTGGCCCGGCTGGCGCTGGCCGAGGGGGACCGGGCGGGGGCGCTGGCGGTGCTGGACCACGTACCCGAGACCTCCCGGCACCGGTCCTTCGTACGGATCGCCGTCTGGCGGATCCGGGCGGGACGGCTGGCCGACGGCCTCGCCGGGCTGCCCGCCCCGGAGGAGACCCGGGCGGTCCTCGACGAGGTCAGGGCCGCAGCGGACGATCCGGTGCTGCCGCTGTCGGACGACGACGTGCTGCGGCTGCGGACCGAGCTCCTGGAATGGCGGCTGGACACCCTGCGGGCGTGGCACGACGCGACCGGCGCGCGGTGGTGGCGGCGGATGTCTCCCGAAGAGCTTTCCGTACGTGAGCAACTGGAGGGAAACTACCGGCGGCTGGCCCAACAGCGGCTGGACCGCGAGGAGTTCGAGCACCTGATCGACCTGTCGCACGCGGTCCGCCCACCGACCCGCTTCTGACACCCCGCTGCTGAACCCCGCTTCCGACACCCTGATTCTGAACCCCGATTCTGAACCCCGGGTGGGCCCACAGGGCCGCGCCGGGTCCCGCCGACCCAGGAGGCATCGCATGGCCACGCCGAGGGAAGCGCCCGCCCGTCCGCCGGGTCTCACCTTCGGCGTGCGCGTCGAGCACGGGCACGAGCAGAGCCCGCGCCCCGACACGGTCCTGGACGTGGTCGTCCACGTCGACGCCACGCCCGCCGCCGCGGTCGAAGGGCCGCGCCCCGCCGTTCCCCGGTACGGCGAATTCGCGGTCGTCGTCGCCGTGGACCTCGACGCCGACCGCGCCGACTCCGCCAGGGCGGCACTGGCCGAGGCCCTGCGTGCACTGCCCCCCGGCTGCAGCTTCGCGCTGCTCGGCGCGGACGGCCGCCCCGGCTACCCCTTCGACGGCGGCTGGGCCGTCGCGGGCCCCGGCACCCTCGGCGAGGCCGCCTTCGTCGCCACCTCGCGCAAGCTGTACGTCGACCGGAGGGCCTGGGGCCCGGGAACCGGCGGTGCGGGAGTGGCCGGGCTGCTCGCCGCGGCGCGCGCCCGGTTCGCCCTGGGGGCGGGCCGGGTGCCGCCCGTACGGCATCTGCTGCTGATCACCGACGGCAGCGGCGGTCCAGGTCCAGGTCCAGGTCCAGGTCCTGGACCCGGTCCAGGTCCGGGACCGGGGCCAGGGCCTGGGGGGCCCGGACCCGTGGAGCCCGAACTCCGGCTCTGTGCAGGGCAGTTCACCTGCGACGTGCTCGCCCTGGACGGCGACTGGGACCCGCAGCTCCTGCTCGCGGTGGCCGAGCGGCTGCACGGCACCGCTCAGTCGGTGCCCGACCGGTTCGAGACGGCCGCGGGCCAGGCGCTCGAAGCCCGCCACAGCGCCGCCCCCGAACTGCCGCTGGAACTGACGCTGCGGCGGGGCGTGCGCCTGGTGGACCTGGCGGAGACCGAACCGGGGCAGTACTCCCTCCCCGCACTCCCCGTCCCTGACCGGCCGGGAGTGCTGCGGACCCAGGCGTACCCGTGGCACCCGGGCAGGCGCAGCTATCTGCTCCGGCTCGGGGCCGACGCCACGGCCGACCCGCTCGCCACCGACCTGCAGCTGGCCGTGCTGACCGTCGGCGGTACGCACACGCCGGTCGTGGTCCGCTGGGAGACCAGGCCGCGCGCCAGGCCGACCCCGCTCCCCTCGCCGTCCGGCCGGACCCCCGCCGTGGAGGAGCCGGCCGGCCCCGGTGCGGAAGGAGCGGGGGCCCGCCCCTACGGCGTCGACGAGAACACCGTCATCGTCGCCGGAGCCGTCGAGCAGATGCGCAAGGAACTCAAGCGGGGAAAGATCGCCCTGCACAACAACCGGCGCGAGTCCGCCGAACACAGGCTCGGCGCCGCCGTCCAGCTCGCCCACCAGCTCGGCGTCGACTGGGCGCTGGCCGAGGTCCGCAGACTCGCCGACATCGAGGACGCGCGCCTGGGGATCGTACGGGTGCACGAAGCGGTCGACAGGGAAGAGCTGAAGCGGTCCATCCTGCACCGCGAGGGCACCGCGGCGGCGGGCCCGCCGGCCGCGGAGCCGACCTTCGCCGTCGTACTCGGCTGTCCGTACTGCGGACGGCGTGCGGGGGCCCAGGCCCGGTACTGCATCAGCTGCGGCGAGGAACTGGCCGGAGCGCGCCCATGAGCGCCCCGGCCCCCGCACCCCCGTCCGGGCGCTTCTCCGGGCCCGCCGCCGTCGGCACCCTGCGCCTCATGCTGCGCCAGTGGTGGCACCACCGGCGCAGCGGTTCCCGCACCCGCCGACTGCTGGAACGGCACCTCGCCGCAGCGCTGTTCCTCGCCGTCCTCGGTACCGGCGTCATGCTGGTGTCGTACCGGGAGATCGACCGGACGTCCGCCGAGCTGGCAGGCGCGTCCGCGCCCGCCGTGCAGAACCTGGCCGCCGCCCGGCTCGCCCTGCTGCGCGCCCACGAAGAGGTCCGACGGGCCAGGAAGGCGAATCTCACCGACGTGGTCGGCCCGGGGGAGAACTACAACACCCAGCTCTCCGCCGCCGACCAGGGCCTCTCCCGGCTGGTGCAGATCCAGATCGACGGTGCCAGGGGCCGCACCGCCCTGGGCACCAGCAACGGCCTGGTGGAGAAGTACGCGATCTCCGTCGCCGACGCGGTCCGCTACCAGGCGTCGGACCTCATGTGGCGGCAGAAGTTCGGCGAGGCGACCTCGCTGCTCACGCGCAAGCCGGTCGGCGTCGTACCCCGGCTCGACGAGTTGCAGGGGGACCAGTTCCGCAAGGTCGAGACCGACACCGGCCTCGGCGGGCTCCAGGTCGCAGGCTGGGCCGTCGCCGAACTCGCCCTGATCGGCCTGCTGTTGACGATCCTCTCGGCCCTGCGCGTACTGCGCCGCCGGTGCGGCCGCCGGTACGACGGCTGGCTCGCCGCCGCCCTGCTGCTCACCGCGGCCCTCGCCGTCCTGCCGCTGTGGGCGACGACGGTCACCCAGGACCGGCTGGACGCGTCCCGTGACGAACTCGCCCGGTACATCGCGAGCTCGCGGGACGACACCCGGGGCGTGGCGGACAGGCAGGAGGAACTCACGGCGGCCTCGTCGGAGTTCCTCGTCCGCTTCAGCGCCGAGGACTGGCGGGCGGGCGCCTACTACGCCTTCCTCGCGGGCGGCGCCCTGGTCTGCGTCCTGCCCGCAGTCGGGTGCGTGCGAAGGCTCAACGCCGACTACTGGAGGGCGAGTTCATGAACCCGCACCCGAGGACGGGCCGGGTCCGGGCCGTCGCCGCCGCCCTCCTCCTGGCCCTTGCCCTGCTCCTGCCCACCGGCTGCACCCTCGCCGCCCCCGGCGGCGGAGCCCCCGCCGAGGACCGGGTCACCGTGCTCGGCCCGTGGACCGAGGAGCAGGAGACGCGTTTCACCGCCCTGCTGGACGGCTTCGGCATCCCGTACACCTACCAGGGCACGGCGGCCCAGCGGGAAGTGCTGCTCTCCCAGGTGCAGGCGGGCACCGCGCCGGACGTGGCGATCATGCCCGGGGTCGGCGAGCTCGCCGACTACGCGGCCAACGGACAGCTCAAGCCGCTGGACTGGCTCGACCCCGAGGACCTGAAGCAGTACGGCGACCCGTGGCTGTCCCGTACCGGCGACCACAAGGTCCGCTGGGTCCCCGTCAAGGCCGACCTCAAGAGCATCGTCTGGCACCGCAAGGGCCGCCTCCCGCCCCTGGAGCCCGCCCCGGCGGCCGCCTGGTGCATGGGCATGGGCGACGACGGCGCGTCCGGCTGGCCGGGCAGCGACTGGATCGAGGACATCGTCCTCCAGTCGCAGGGGCCTGAGGTGTACGAGGGCTGGGCGAGCGGCCGGATCCCGTGGACCGACCCGAGGATCGCCTCGGCCTGGCGGGCCTGGGGCGCCCTGATGGCCAAGGACGACGCGGCGGCCAGGACCGCACTGCTCACCGACCACAGGGGCCCCGCCCCCGCACCTTCGGAGACCGGCGGCGGACTTCTCTTCGGCGGCGGTGCGTGCACCCTGGAGCACCAGGGCTCGTTCGCCTCCGCCTTCTACGGGCCGAAGGCCGCCGACGCGGAGTTCGTCGACTCGGCGAAGCTGCTTCCCGGCGGTCCTTACCCCCAGCGGGGGCACGAGGTGTCGGCGGACTTCGCGGTGCTGTTCAACGACACCCCGCAGGCCCGCGCCCTGCTGAGCAGGCTGGTGTCCCGCGAGGGCCAGGAGGAGTGGGCAGGGGACGGGAAGGTGTTCTCGGCCCGTTCCGACGTGCTCACCGGTCGGCTGCCGGATGCGGGGGTGCGTTGCCTCGACGCGTCCGACGTGATGTCGCCGGCCGTCAGGGACGCCTTCTACGAGGCCGTACTCCTCTATCTGGCCGACCCGGGCCAGAACCCGGCGCCACGGTTGGCGGGCATCCAGAAGGTGCAGACGGTGCAGAAGGAGCAGGAGAAGCAGCGCGCGAACGGCGCGCGAACGGTCGGGGTCACCGAGGTGTGCAGCGAGTCACACTGAGTGCCTTTGTGAGCTCTTTACAAAGAGCGTCCGCACCGAGCAGGGATTTCCTCCTTTCCCGGACATGGTTCTGTTCAGCTCCCACAGGGATAGCGTCCGGAGACTGTGCAGAGTCGACGGACCGTTTTCTTGGCGTTCTTCGTAGGGTCGACACATGACCGTTTTGGATACTCCGGGCGAGCCCACCGACTCCCGCGGCCGGGTGGCCGAGCTGCACGCGCTGCGTGAGCAGGCCGTCCGCGGCCCGAGCGAGCGGGCGACCGAGGCGCAGCACGCCAAGGGCAAGCTGACGGCGCGCGAGCGCATTGAGCTGCTGCTCGACCCGGACTCCTTCAAGGAGGTCGAGCAGCTGCGCCGGCACCGGGCGACCGGTTTCGGTCTGGAGAGCAAGAAGCCGTACACCGACGGTGTGATCACGGGTTGGGGCACGGTCGAGGGCCGGACGGTCTTCGTCTACGCGCACGACTTCCGGATCTTCGGCGGTGCGCTGGGCGAGGCCCACGCCACCAAGATCCACAAGATCATGGACATGGCCATCTCGGCCGGTGCGCCGCTGGTCTCCCTGAACGACGGCGCGGGCGCCCGCATCCAGGAAGGCGTGTCCGCCCTGGCCGGGTACGGCGGCATCTTCCAGCGCAACACCCGCGCCTCGGGCGTCATCCCGCAGATCAGCGTGATGCTCGGCCCGTGCGCGGGCGGTGCGGCCTACAGCCCCGCCCTCACCGACTTCGTGTTCATGGTCCGCGAGACCTCGCAGATGTTCATCACCGGCCCGGACGTGGTGCGTGCGGTGACGGGTGAGGAGATCACCCAGAACGGCCTCGGCGGGGCCGACGTCCACGCCGAGACCTCCGGCGTCGCGCACTTCGCGTACGACGACGAGGAGACCTGCATCGCCGAGGTCCGCTACCTCATCTCGATGCTGCCGTCCAACAACCGGGAGAACCCGCCGACGGTGGTCTCCGAGGACCCGGCCGACCGGCGCGGCGACGTCCTCCTTGACCTCGTCCCGGCCGACGGGAACCGTCCGTACGACATGCGCAAGGTGATCGAGGAGCTCGTCGACGACGGCGACTACCTGGAGATCCACGAGCGCTGGGCCACCAACATCCTCTGCGCACTGGCCCGGCTCGACGGCCAGGTCGTCGGGATCGTCGCCAACCAGCCGCAGTCCCTCGCGGGTGTCCTGGACATCGAGGCCAGCGAAAAAGCTGCCCGGTTCGTCCAGATGTGCGATGCTTTCAATATCCCCATCGTGACGCTGCTCGATGTCCCCGGCTTCCTGCCGGGTGTTGATCAGGAGCACGGCGGGATCATCCGGCACGGCGCGAAGCTGCTGTACGCGTACTGCAACGCCACGGTGCCGCGGATTTCGCTGATCCTGCGGAAGGCGTACGGGGGCGCGTACATCGTCATGGACTCGCAGTCCATCGGCGCCGACCTGACCTACGCCTGGCCGACGAACGAGATCGCGGTGATGGGCGCCGAGGGTGCGGCCAATGTCATCTTCCGCAAGCAGATCGCGGAGGCCGAGGACCCGGAGGCGATGCGGGCGCGCATGGTCAAGGAGTACAAGGCCGAGCTGATGCACCCGTACTACGCCGCCGAGCGCGGACTGGTCGACGACGTGATCGACCCGGCGGAGACCCGCCAGGTCCTCATTTCCTCCCTGGCGATGCTGCGCAACAAGCACGCGGACCTGCCGTCCCGCAAGCACGGCAACCCGCCCCAGTAATTCTTCCTGCCGGAAACGACGAGACGGAGACGACGAAACCGATGAGCACCCCTGCCGATACGGCTGCCACGAAGAACCTGCTGCGCGTGGAGAAGGGCGAGGCGGCTCCCGAGGAGCTGGCCGCGATCACCGCGATCCTGCTGGCGCGTGCCGCCGCGCGCCCGGCCGAGGTGTCGGCCCCGCACGGCCGCACGGCGGCGGGCTGGCGCCGGCTGGAGCGGACGCCGGGATTCAGGGCACCGCACAGCTGGCAGGGCTGACGCCGGCCGGCTTCTCGTACGGTACGTACGCCGAAGGCCCGGCACCCCGTTTGTTCGGGGTGCCGGGCCTTCGGCATGAGCGCTCGCTGCGGGTGGGTGTTGTGCGGGTGCGTCGTGGCTGGTCGCGCAGTTCCCCGCGCCCCTAAAAGCCTGCCCCCTAGCCCCCGTGGGCGGCTGACGCCGCCGACCCCCTAGCCCCCTTGGGCAGCGGGGCCGCCCCCCGGGGGCGGGACGGGTGGGCAAGGGGGCGGCCCCCACGCGGAGCGCGCCCTCTTACGACCGCACGCGCTCGCCACCGCCCCCCGCCCGTACTACCGAAGCCGCGCCATCAGCGCATGCTCCACCAAAGTAATCAGCGCACTCTTCGCATCCGCCCGATGCCGCGCGTCCGTCGTGATGATCGGAGTGTCGGGCCCGATCTGGAGGGCCTCGCGGACCTCCTCCGGGTTGTACGGCTGGTGGCCGTCGAAGCCGTTGAGGGCGATGACGAAGGGCAGGCCGCTGTTCTCGAAGTAGTCGACGGCGGGGAAGCAGTCGGCGAGTCGGCGGGTGTCGACGAGGACGACGGCGCCGATCGCACCGCGCACCAGGTCGTCCCACATGAACCAGAAGCGGTCCTGACCGGGCGTACCGAAGAGGTACAGGATCAGGTCCTGGTCCAGCGTGATGCGGCCGAAGTCCATCGCCACCGTGGTGGTCGTCTTGTCCCCGGTGTGGGTGAGGTCGTCGATGCCCGCCGACGCGGACGTCATGACGGCCTCGGTGCGCAGCGGGTTGATCTCCGACACGGCTCCGACGAACGTCGTCTTGCCGACGCCGAAGCCGCCCGCCACCACGATCTTCGCGGAGGTTGTGGAGCGGGCTGCTCCGCTGCTAGAGCTTGCGAAGTCCACTGAGCACCCTTTCGAGCAGTGTCACATCTGGCTGACCGCCCGCGGCTTCGTCGCCGCCGGGCTGGTGAATGGCGACGAGTCCGGCCTCTGCCAGGTCGGCGACGAGGATCCGGGCAACGCCGAGGGGAATGGAGAGCAGTGCCGAGATCTCGGCGACCGACTTGATCTCACGGCACAGGTGGCAGATCCGCTGGTGCTCGGGCAACTGCCCTTGCAGCCTGGCGGGTTCCGCCGTGGTGCTGACCAGCGCCTCGATGGCGAGCTGGTAGCGGGGCCTGGTACGGCCGCCCGTCATGGCGTACGGACGCACCAGGGGGTTGTGGGTGCCGCCCGGGGAGGACGACGCGGGGGAGCCCGAACCGCGGCCGGCCCCCGGGCGCGGCTGCACCGGCTGGATGCCGGGCTGCTGCGGCGCACGGTGCGAAGGCGGCGGGGGCTGCTGCTGGTAGGGGCGCTGCTCGTACGGTGAACGGCTGGGGGTGGAGGGGAAGTTGAAGCGGTTCTGCGAGGGGTCGCCGGGACCACCCTGACCCTGTCCCGGGCCACGGCCATAAGGCCAGTCGGCCGACGAACCGTTTGGGGGCGTTGCCACGTTCTCCTCCTCCGACTGCACTGCGGGCACCATTCACTGTGGAGCCACGTCCCCGAACCCTAAAGCCCGGGGACGCCAATACGCACGGGGTGTCTGCTAGTTGAGAACACTTGTGTCTGCCTGTTCGACTACGGGCAGATCTTCAGCGAATTCTCAGTTGAGCAGACTCCCCTGAAGCTCGGCCCGCAGATCCGGGGTCAGCACCGTGCCGGCCCGGTCCACGAGCAGTGCCATCTCGTAGCCTACGAGGCCGATGTCGGCGTCGGGGTGCGCAAGCACCGCGAGCGAGGATCCGTCGGAGATGGACATGATGAAAAGGAATCCACGCTCCATCTCCACCACTGTCTGGTTGACGGCGCCGCCCTCGAAGATCCGAGAGGCACCGGCTGTCAGCGACGTCAACCCGGAGGCCACGGCCGCCAGTTGATCGGCACGGTCACGGGGGAATCCTTCGGACATCGCCAGCAGGAGTCCGTCGGCGGAGACCACCACCGTGTGGGAAACACCAGGGGTGTTGTCCACGAAGTTGGTGATCAACCAGTTCAGATTCTGCGCCGCCTGGCTCATCGGGCTCACACTAACGCTCCTGGTTGTAGGTACTACCCGGTCCACTGTGCTGATCGTAAGTGGCCGCTTGGTTCTGGTCCGTTCCCGCGCTGCGTCCCCGTTGCACGCCCCGGCGCAGGTTGCTCAACCTGCCCCGTACGTCCTCGGGTGCGCGAGAGACCTGGGGGCCGCTCTGCGGGCTCTGCTCCGCGGTGCCCTCGACCAGGTTGGCCTTGGGCACCCGCTTGGGGAGGCCGGAGGGAGTGATCCCGCCCGCCTTCGGGTCCTTGAGCTTCTCGGCCCGCTGCCAGCGCTCGTCGTTCGACGTCCGCCAGCCGCTGTCCGCCGCCTCGGCGTCACCGGGGGCGCCCTGCTGACCGGGGCCCTGCGCACCGTCCTGCGCGGCGGCGGGCCGCTGCGGGAGCTTGGCCTGCGGGGGCTGCGGCGCCTGGGAGGTCTGCGGCGCCTGCTCCTGCTGCTCCGAGCCGCCGGCGGACTTGCTGTGCCGGCTGAGCATGCTCTCCGGACCGGACTGGCTGCCACGGCGCGGGAGACCGGCGTCGGTCAGTGCGTGACCGGCGCGCGGTGCGGGAGGAGTGGGTCCCGGACGGTCGAAGCCTACGGGGTCCTGCGCCGCTTCGGGGGCCTCGGGGGAAGACTGACCGGATTCCGCTTGTGCCGGGTACGAGGGGTCGTACGCGGCCTGGAAACCGTTCTGGTCCTGCCAGTTGGCCTGCTGAGGCTGCTGGGACTGCTCCTCGTAAGCCTGGTACTCGGGTTCCGGATAGCCCGGCTGCGACTGCTGCGGCTGCTGCTGGGACTGCCCGGTGTACTGCTCGGTCGAGCCGAAGGAGTCCCGGGGGCCGAAGCCGTCGAAGCCGCCGGAGGAAGCGGGGGAGGCGGGGGGCGCGGCCGGGTAGCCGTTCTGGTCGTAGCCCGGCTGCTGCTGGTCGTACTCCTGGTACGAGGGGGAGGGGGCCTGGTACGCGGATTCCTGGTAGGGCTCCTCGTACCCGCCCTGCTGCGGCACCTCGTCGCGGAACAGCGGGCGGTCCTCGCCCTGCGCGGACCTGCCCTCCAGGGCGGCCCTGCGCTCCTCGCGCTGCAGCGAACGGTTCACCGGATCGAGCGGTGCCTCGTACTGCGAGTCGTCGAAACCGAGTTCGGCCGCGGTCCGCAGCGGGGCGGTCTCGAAGGCGGGCCGCTCGGGCGCGTTCTGCTGCTCCGCCATGATCGAGGAGACCGTGAAGTCGCCCTGCGGCAGGTTCTCGCCACCGCCACCGTGGGTGATCGCGTCCGGGAGCATGACCAGCGAGGTCGTACCGGCCTGCTCGCCCGAGGGGCGGAGCTGGACCCGGATGCCGTGCCGGTCGGCGAGGCGGCCGACCACGAACAGGCCCATCCGCTGCGAGACGGCGGCGTCCACCGTCGGCGGGTTGGCCAGCTTGTGGTTGATGTCCGCGAAGTCCTCGGCGGTGAGGCCGATGCCCTTGTCGTGGATCTCGACCATGACGCGGCCGTCGGGCAGCCGGGTCGCGGTGACGCGGACCTTGGTCTGCGGGGAGGAGAAGGTCGTGGCGTTTTCGAGCAGCTCGGCGAGCAGGTGCACGAGGTCGGTCACGGCCTGGCCGTGGATCTCCGACTCGGGGACGCCGGTCAGCTCGATGCGCTCGTACGACTCGACCTCGGAGGAGGCGGCGCGCAGGACGTCGACCAGCGGAACCGGCTGGTTCCAGCGGCGGCCCGGCTCCTCGCCGGCGAGGACCAGGAGGTTCTCGCCGTTGCGGCGCATACGGGTCGCCAGGTGGTCGAGCCGGAACAGGCTCTCCAGCTGGTCGGGGTCGGCCTCGTTGTTCTCCAGGTCGGTGATGAGGGTCAGCTGGCCCTCGATCAGCGACTGGTTGCGGCGCGAGAGGTTGGTGAAGATCGCGTTGACGTTGCCCCGGAGCATGGCCTGCTCGGCGGCGAGCCGGACGGCCTCGCGGTGCACCTGGTCGAAGGCGCGGGCCACTTCGCCGATCTCGTCGTGCGAGGTGATCGGGATGGGCTGCACCCGGGTGTCGACGCGGCCGGGTTCCGTACGGGAGAGCTGGTCGACGAGCATCGGCAGGCGCTGCTCGGCGATGGAGAAGGCGGCGGTGCGCAGCCGCTTCATCGAGCGGCTCATCTGGCGGGCGACCGTACCGGCCAGGATGAAGGCGGCGAGCAGGGCGACCACGACGATCGCACCGTTGATGATCGCGTCGTTGCGGGAGTCCTCGGAGATGACCGCGGCGTCCTTGACGGCCTTGTCGACGAGCTCGTTCTCGATCTGCGAGTAGCCCTCGAACTTGGCGGTCGAGGCGGCCGTCCAGGTCTCGGGAACGATGCCCTTGGCGGCCAGCGCCCGCTTCGACTGGCCCTTGCAGATCTCGGCGGCCATGCCGTCGAAGACCGAGCCGTTCTTGCTGGGCGGCGTCGGGAAGGGCTTGCCGGCGGCCTGCGCGGCGGCCTTCGCCGCGGCGAGCTTCTTGGCGCCCTCGTCGGCCTTGCCCTTCATGACCTCGCGGAGCCGGTCCACGTCGTGCTGGGTGCCGCCCGACGCGTACTCGCCGAGGGCGATCGTCTCCAGGTAGTTGTACGAGCAGAACGCCTTGACCTGGCCGTCGTAGATCGTGCCGTTGCCGTTGCCGCCGGGGCGGATCAGCAGGTGCAGGCCGATGGCGCGCTGCAGCGACTCGGCGGCCTTCGCCAGCTCGACGGCGTACACGGTCCGCCCGTAGGAGGTGATGTTGCCGGAGTCCAGGCTCAGCTCGTTCGACACCTCCATCAGGAAGTGCTGGACGTCGCGGTAGCCCTCTTCGGTGGCGACCGGGTTCTTGTTCTCGACGCCCGCGGTGTACGCGCTCTCGCGCAGCGCCGGGAGCTTCGGCTCGGCCTCCCGGATGCGGTGGAGGCGGTTGCGCAGGCCCTGGTTGTCCGGCATGCCCTTGACGGCCGTGTCGAACTTCTGCTTAGCGGCGTCGGTGACGGCCTTCGCCGCGACGACGTCCTTGCCGTCCCTGCTGCCGCCCGCGAGCAGCGGTGCGGCGGTCAGGTCGCGTTCGTTGAGCAGTGCGTGGCCGTACTCGGCGGCGGCGCGCACGATCAGCGCGGTCTTCTCCGCGTCCTGGGCCTGCCGCCAGTTGTTGATGGAGCCGCTCACCTGGAAGCCGCCCATGACGAGGGCGACCAGGGCGGGTATGAGGAGGATCGCGTTCAGCCTGGTGGCCACCCGCCAGTTGCGGGGCGACATCCGGCTGGTGCTGCCGCTCTGCGGGGCGTCCGCGGGTATGTCGGCGGCACCCGGCGCCGCAGCACGCGACGGCGGGGTGAAGTTGCCCCGCGTCTGCTGCTCTGCGGAGCTCTTCTTGCTTCGCCTCACTCGACCAACAACCTCTCGGCGTCGGCACCTACGCTGTGCCGTGTTTCGTTCAGGGCCGTACGGACTGCTCGTCCTACTCGTACTTACTCAGGAGTTTCGCCGAATTCCAGCACGGCCGACGGTTCTGAACCAAACAGCCGGAAGGCAGCCTTCCTAGTGGCCCATCCCTCAGATAAAACGGGCATAAAGAACGAGCCCCGTCAAAAGACGGGGCTCGTGTGAGCACAGCGACACCGAATGAACGCGTCGGGTTGCCTTGCTCCTGCAATTCTCTGTCGAAACGTTATGAACTCCACGGCGAAGCAGGGGCGGAGAGTGTCGTACGCCACAACCCGTCCCGCTTCGGCTACGGCAACTGCCGTATGCCGGGCCCCACTTGTGTCCTACTTTGGCCGGTCTACTTCAACCGGGCCATCAGCGCGTGCTCGACCAGCGTGATCAGGCCGCTCTTCGCGTCCGCCCGGTGCCGCGCGTCGGTCGTGATGATCGGGGTGTCGGGCCCGATCTGCAGGGCCTCGCGCACCTCTTCCGGCGTGTACGGCTGGTGGCCGTCGAAGCCGTTCAGCGCGATGACGAAGGGCAGGCCGCTGTTCTCGAAGTAGTCGACGGCCGGGAAGCAGTCGGCGAGTCGGCGGGTGTCGACGAGCACGACGGCGCCGATCGCACCGCGCACCAGGTCGTCCCACATGAACCAGAAGCGGTCCTGACCGGGCGTACCGAAGAGGTACAGGATCAGGTCCTGGTCCAGCGTGATGCGGCCGAAGTCCATCGCCACCGTGGTGGTGGTCTTGCCCCCGGTGTGGGTGAGGTCGTCGATCCCCGCGGACGCGGAGGTCATCACGGCCTCCGTGCGCAGCGGGTTGATCTCGGAGACCGCGCCCACGAACGTGGTCTTGCCGACGCCGAAGCCGCCCGCCACCACGATCTTCGCGGAAGTGGTGGAACGGGCCGCGCCCGTCGCGCCGTCAGAGCTTCCGAAGTCCACTGAGCACCCTTTCCAGCAGCGTGACGGCCGGCGTTCCGTCGGCGTCCGCGCCCTCGCCCGGCTGGTGGATCGCCACCATGCCGGCCTCGGCGAGGTCGGCGACCAGGATGCGTGCGACGCCGAGCGGCATCGCGAGGAGCGCCGAGACCTCGGCCACCGACTTGACCTCGCGGCACAGGTGGCAGATCCGCTGGTGCTCGGGGAGCAGCGTGGACAGGTGTGCCGGGTCGGCCGTGGTGCTGACCAGCGCCTCGATGGCGAGCTGGTAGCGCGGCCTGGTCCGGCCGCCGGTCATCGCGTAGGGACGTACCAGCGGCTGGTCGCCCTCGTATGCGTCGTACGGCGCATCGGTATGTGCGCCGCCGTACGAATCGTGAGAGGCGGGGGGCGGGGTCATGGGTCCTCCGGGCATGACAGCAGGGTGTCGGCGTGCCGTCTGACGGGGCCGGTGGGGGGATCGGGCTTACGGCCGGACGGTGTGAAGCTCTTTGGGGAAATTCTTGAGCGGGGGTGGAGCGGGGGTACGAGGCGGCTGCGCCTAGTGGAGCAGGCTGCCCTGGAGTTCCGCGCGGAGGTCCGGGGTGAGCACCGTGCCCGCCCGGTCGACCAGCAGCGCCATCTCGTACCCGACCAGACCGATGTCGGCGTCGGGGTGCGCCAGCACGGCCAGGGACGAACCGTCCGAGATCGACATGAGGAAGAGGAAGCCTCTCTCCATCTCGACCACGGTCTGGGCGACCGGGCCGCCCTCGAAGATCCGGGACGCGCCGGCCGTCAGCGAGGTCAGCCCGGAGGCCACCGCCGCCAACTGGTCGGCACGGTCACGGGGGAATCCTTCGGACATCGCCAGAAGGAGTCCGTCGGCGGAGACCACCACCGTGTGGGACACCCCGGGGGTGTTGTCCACGAAGTTGGTGATCAACCAGTTCAGATTCTGCGCCGCCTGGCTCATCGGACTCAACTAACGCTCCTGCTGGTGAGTGGGGTCAACGGTGCGGAAGCTGCCAGTGGTGCCGTTGGTACCGGCCTGGCGGCCCTGCTGAATGCCCCGACGAAGATTGGTCAGCCGGCCACGCACGTCGTCGGGCGCACGGGAGACCTGCGGACCACTCTGGTGGTTCTGTTCCTGCGCGGTGCCCGGGACCAGGTTGGCCTTCGGGACGCGGCGCGGAAGTCCTGAGGTGGTGACACCGCCGGCGGCGGGCTTGCGGACCCGCTCGGCCTGCGAGGCGAGCTCGTCGTTCGGCGAAGCGCGCCAGCTCGGCTCGGCGGCCTCGCGGCCGCGCTCGGGGGCGGAGGCGGTGGGCTGCTGCGGTACGGCAGCGGCCTGGCCCTGCGGCCCGCCCTGCTGACCCTGCGCGCCGGGCTGCTCGCCGTGGAACCAGTTCGATTCCAGCGTGTCGAAGAGCGGCGTACGGCCGTCCCCGGGACCGGCGGGCGGCAGCGCGTCGGACGGCTGCTGCGGCTGCCTGGCCTGCGGAGCCCGGGGTGCGGACTGCTGGTGCTGCGGCCGGTCCTGGCGCTGCGGGAGGGCCTGCGGCGGGGCCTGCTGCGGCGAGGGCTGCGAGGGCAGGCTCGCCACGGGGCGCGATGCGCCGAAGCCGGAGTCGCCGCGGCCGTCCGTGCCGCCCTCGGGACCGCGCGGGCGCGAGGCGTCCGGCGACTGCGGTACGCCGGTGGGCGGCGCCGGAGCGGGCTGGAAACCGGGACGCTCGTACGAGCCGGTGTGGTGCGAGCCGGTGTCGTACGGGTCCACCCGGTGCTGCCCGGTGTCGCCGTCGCCCTGTGCGCCCCGTACGTCGGGGCGCTCGAACTGGCCGGGCGCGGCGGACCGGTTGGCCTGCGGGAACCGGCCGGTGGCGGCCGGGTCCTGGAAGCCGCGGGCGTCGTCCTGGAACCCGCGGGCGTCGGCCTGCGGGAACTGGCCGGTGGCCGCCGGGTCCTGGAACCCGTGGGCGTCCGCCTGCGGGAACTGACCGGTCGCTGCCGGGTCCTGCGGACCGCGCGCCCCGACCTGCGGGAACTGCCCGGTCGAGCCGGGGCCCTGGCCCGGTCCCTGGCTCTGCGGCCCGCGCACGTCAGGACGCTCGAACTGGCCGGTGGTGCTGTTGCCCTGCGGTCCCCGTACGTCGGGGCGCTCGAACTGCCCGGACGTGGCGGAGCCGTCGGCCTGCGGGAACTGACCCGTCGCTGCCGGGTCCTGGAAGCCGTGACCTGCCTGCGGGAACTGACCGGTGGCGGCCGGGTCCTGGAAGCCGCGGGCGTCGTCCTGGAACCCACGGGCGTCGGCCTGCGGGAACTGGCCGGTGGCCGCCGGGTCCTGCCGGACGTCCGGACGCTCGTACTGGCCCGTCGTCGAACCCGTCCCGGGCGGCGGCCCGTTGAAGTCCGGACGGTCGAACTCGGCGGTGGAGCCGGGACCCTGGCGGTCCGCCGTCTCCTCGTGACCGCGCGGCGCGTCGGCGGGGTTCGGCCTGGCGCCCCAGCTCGTACCCGGCTGATCGTCCTGAGGGGCGGGACGCTGCGGGGCCACCGGGTTGCCGCCGGGCAGCTCGGCCCGCGGACCGCCGGCCCGGGGGAGCGAGGCGGGAGCGCCGCGCTCCGGCTCGGGCGCGTTGTTCTGCCGTACGTCCTCACGGCCGCCGCGAGCGCCGCCGAAGGCACCGGCGAGACCGCCGCGCTTCGGGGGACCCGCGGGCGCCGGGTTCGCCAGGCCCGCTCCGGGCGTACGGCCCGGCAGCGCGGCCCGCGGACCGGAACCGGCCTGGACCTGACGCCGAGGCGGCTCGGAGCCGAGCAGACCGGGACCGCCCTGCGGCGCACCGGGACGGCTGCCGGGGCCACCGCCCGCACCGGGACCCGCGGGCAGACCCGGACGGGCGCCGGGACCTGCGGGCATCTGCGGCGCACCGCCCTGGGCGCCGGGAGCGCCGGGCTTGCCGGGAAGCTTCTTGCCGCCCTGGGCGACGTCCACGGGGAGCATGACCAGTGCGGTCGTACCACCGGAGTCGGACGGGCGGAGCTGGATGCGGATGCCGTGTCGCAGGGACAGGCGGCCGACCACGAACAGACCCATCCGGCGGGACACCGAGACGTCCACGGTCGGGGGAGCGGCGAGCCGCTCGTTGATCGCGGACAGGTCCTCGGGCGAGAGGCCGATGCCGGTGTCGTGGATCTCGACGAGCACCCGCCCGTCGGGCAGCGCGTGACCGGTGACGCGCACCTTGGTCTGCGGCGAGGAGAACGAGGTGGCGTTCTCCAGCAGCTCTGCCAGCAGGTGGACGAGGTCGTTGACGACGCGTCCCGCGACCTCGGTCGAAGGCACCGACGACAGTTCGATGCGCTCGTACTGCTCCACCTCGGAGGCGGCGGCACGGAGCACGTCGACCAGCGGCACGGGCCGGGTCCAGCGGCGGCCCGGCTCCTCACCGGCGAGGACGAGGAGGTTCTCGCCGTTCCGGCGCATACGGGTCGCGAGGTGGTCGAGCTTGAAGAGCGAGGACAGCTGGTCCGGGTCGGCCTCGCGGGACTCCAGCTCGGAGATGAGCGAGAGCTGACGCTGGATGAGGCCCTGCGAACGGCGCGAGAGGTTGGTGAACATCGCGTTGACGTTGCCTCGCAGCAACGCCTGCTCGGCGGCGAGCCGGACGGCCTCGCGGTGCACGTCGTCGAACGCGGAGGCCACGCGGCCGATCTCGTCCCTGCTGTGCACGCCGACGGACTCGACGGAGGTGTCGACGTCCTGCGGGTCCGACTCGGAGAGCGCCTTGACGAGCTCGGGCAGCCGGTCCTGGGCGACCCGGGTCGCGGTGTCCTGCAGCCGGCGCAGCGAGCGGATCATGGAGCGGGCCACCACGAAGGCGCCGACGACCGAGACGCCGAGCACCAGGAGGATGACCGCACCGGAGATGATCGAGGAGCGCTCGGAGTCGGCCTGGAGCTCGCGCGCCTTCTGGTCCATCTCGCTGAGCAGCTGGGCCTCGATGCGCTTCATGGCCTGGATCTCGTTGCTCGCCTGGTCGCCCCAGTCCATGTAGGACCGCTTCTGGACGCGGGCGATGCCGTTTTCCTTGGTCAGCACGTCACGCGCGTACGTATCGGCGCGCTGGGCGTCGGGGCTGCCGTGCTCCAGCACGTTGAGCAGCACTTTCGCCTCGGTGTCGCCGTAGATGCGGGTGAAGGAGGTGAGCGCGTTGCGCTCGTTCTCCAGGGCGGCCTTGCCGAAGAGCCGGTCGCTCTCCTGGAGCAGGGCCTTCTGGCTGGGGTCGTCCGGATTGGCGGGGAGCGCGCCCGCGATGATCGCGCGCTGGATCGAGGCGTACTCCTTGGCGGACGAGAACGCCGCCAGGGCACGGGTGCGCTGGATCATCTCGCGGCTGGAGGTGGCCTGCGCCATGTCCTGCGAGAGGCTCAGCAGCGAGGTGATCAGGTTGCTGTACGCGCTGACGGTCTGCGAGTTGCCCGAGCCGCCCTGGCTCTTGAAGGCCTCCGAGCGGATCTGCTTCAGGTCCTGCAGCTTGACCGAGATCTCGATCAGGCTGCCCCGGATGCTGTTCAGCGCCGGGTCGGTCTCGGAGCCGTTGTCGACGTCGCTCGTGCCGGTGATGAACGCCTCACGTATGAGGTCGGTCTTGTCGGTCTCGACCTTGACCGTCGGGTCGGAGCGCTCGGTGCCGGTGTGCAGCGGACCGGCCGTCTTGTCGCGCTCGTTCTGCAGGGCGGCGGCGAGGTCGGTGGCCTGGCGGGTCATCTTGGTCAGCAGCTGCATGTGCTCCAGCTGCTGCATGTCGTCGAGGGACTCCTGGATACGGAGTCCGCCGAGCGCGGTCGCCGCGACCACGGGGAGGGCCAGCAGCGAGACCAGACGGGTGCTGATGCTCCAGTTGCGGAGGGATATTCGGGTGCCCGCGCTGATCGGCTTCGGGGTCCTGGACGCCTTCTGCTTGGCCGCGCCGGGGCCGCCGGGGGCCGCCGGGCCCTCCTTGCTGCCGCCGCCGAAGGCACCGCCGCCGCCGAAGGCGCCACCACCGCCACCGCCGCCGAACGCACCGTTGCCGCCCGCGCCGCCTGAGGGTCCTGGCCTGGCAGCTCCGCCGCCGGCCTGCGCCGGGCCCCTGTTCTGGGGGCTCTGCGGAGTCTGGGCGTGCTGGGGCTGGGGCGATGAGCCGCGGTCGGTCCCGCCGCGCGGCTCCTGCTCCGCCGCAGCACTGCCATCCCTCTTGAAACGTCCCTGCACTAGCGTCGCAACCTCTGGACCAGGCGTCCTGCCGCAGAGCGGCACAACGGTGTCGAGTCGTGGGGTACCGGATCATCCCCTATTTGGTGGTCGTGAGTGACCGCGGTCCGGGGAATTCCAGCACAGTGCAGGATCTCCAACAAGGCCCGAGGGGTCCGGTGCACCGGGAGTGACGCTTTGTGCCGGATGAGTCACCAGTCGTAGACTCCTTTCCCCTACGAAATGGACAATTGCCTACGAGTCGCTTACGGGTGGGGGGTGCCCCAGTCGAGACGATCAGGAGCGGAATGAATCCTTCAGGCATGCAATGTCCGTTTCTGCCCGCAAGATCAACAGCCTGAAATGCGGCATTTGCCCAACAACTCGTGAGGAAACTCACACGAAGATCCCTGCACATTCCCGGCTTTGGCCGGGAAGCGGATGTTTAGCCTGGCGCTTTACAGGGATTGCGAATCCGACCACCGGCGCCCGCCCGGCGCCCCCACGACAAGGCGCGAGCACTCATATGAAGACGACGAAGACGGCGAAGAAGTCGGCCCCGGCGATCCGCAACCTGGCCAACCCGCAGCGCACCACGCTCGCCCACCTGGACTCCTCCGCGACCCCCAGCACGGCGGCCCTCCCGGAGTACGCCCAGGAGCTCCCCACCGTCACCGCGAACTCCCGCCGCACCATCCTGATGGTCGCCCCCGAGCCCCAGCAGCTGCCCGAGGCCGTCTCCGCCTGACCGGCCCCGCGCCCCCCTCGTAACAAACGGGGCGAAGCCCGCACCCCCACCCGCGTTAGCCTGGAGCATCAGACTTCAGCCAGCTCAGTGAAGGGGCGCAGGCATCCCGTGCGCATCGCCAGATTCTCCATCGACGGCAATGTCGCCTTCGGCGCGGTCGAGGGCGAGGGCCCTGACGGCCTCGTCCTCGACATCATCAAGGGCATTCCGTACGCCGACTTCGAGCTCTCCGGCGTCAAGGTCCCGCTCGACAAGGTGAGGCTCCTGCCGCCCGTCCTCCCCAGCAAGGTCGTGGCCATCGGCCGCAACTACGCGGAGCACGCGGCGGAGCTCGGCAACGAGGTCCCGGACGTCCCGGTCGCCTTCTTCAAGCCGTCCACCTCGGTCATCGGTCCCGGCGACTCGATCGCGTACCCCTCCTTCTCCTCCGAGCTGCACTACGAGGCCGAACTGGCCGTGGTCATCGGCCGGATGTGCCGCGAGGTCCCCCGCGAGCGCGTGAAGGACGTCGTCCTCGGCTACACCTGTGCCAACGACGTCACCGCCCGCGACGTGCAGCAGCGCGAGAAGCAGTGGGCCCGCGCCAAGGGCTTCGACACCTCCTGCCCGCTGGGCCCCTGGGTCGAGACCGACCTTGACCCCTCCGACCTCACCATCCAGTGCACGGTCAACGGAGAGCAGCGCCAGCTCGGCCGCACCAGCGACATGGTCCGCTCGGTCGCCGACCTCGTCGCGCACGTCTCCGAGGCGATGACCCTCCTCCCCGGGGACGTCATCCTCACCGGCACCCCCGCGGGTGTCGGACCCCTGAACGTCGGCGACGAGGTCGCCGTCACCATCGAAGGCATCGGCACTCTCACCAACAAGGTGATCAAGCGTGGCTAACACCCCCTCCGCCCCCGTCCGCGTACGGTTCTGCCCCTCCCCGACGGGCAACCCGCACGTGGGCCTCGTCCGTACCGCCCTCTTCAACTGGGCCTACGCCCGGCACACCGGCGGCACCATGGTCTTCCGCATCGAGGACACCGACGCCGCGCGCGACTCCGAGGAGAGCTACCACCAGCTCCTCGACTCGATGCGCTGGCTCGGCCTCGACTGGGACGAGGGCCCGGCTGCGTACGACGGCTCCTCCGTCGAGGGCGTCGGCCCGCACGCGCCGTACCGCCAGTCCCAGCGGATGGACCTCTACAAGGACGTCGCCGAGAAGCTCCTGGCCGCCGGTCACGCGTACCACTGCTACTGCTCCACCGAGGAGCTGGACGCCCGCCGCGACGCCGCCCGCGCCGCCGGCAAGCCGTCCGGCTACGACGGACACTGCCGCGAGCTCACCGCCGAGCAGGTCGCCGCGTACGAGGCGGAGGGCCGCCCGGCGATCGTCCGCTTCCGGATGCCCGACGAGGCGATCACCTTCACGGACCTGGTCCGCGGCGAGATCACCGTCCTGCCCGAGAACGTCCCGGACTACGGCATCGTCCGCGCCAACGGCGCGCCGCTGTACACCCTGGTCAACCCGGTCGACGACGCCCTGATGGAGATCACCCACGTCCTGCGCGGCGAGGACCTGCTCTCCTCCACCCCGCGCCAGATCGCCCTCTACCGGGCACTGATCTCCCTCGGCGTCGCCAAGGACACCCCGGCCTTCGGCCACCTGCCGTACGTCATGGGCGAGGGCAACAAGAAGCTCTCCAAGCGCGACCCGCAGGCCTCGCTCAACATCTACCGCGAGCGCGGCTTCCTCCCCGAGGGCCTGCTCAACTACCTCTCCCTGCTCGGCTGGTCCTTCTCCGCCGACCAGGACATCTTCACGATCCCCGAGCTGATCGAGAAGTTCGACGTCGCCGACGTCAACGCCAACCCGGCCCGATTCGACCTCAAGAAGGCCGAATCGATCAACGCCGACCACATCCGCCTGCTGGACCCCAAGGCCTTCGCGGACGCCTGCAAGCCCTGGCTGCGGGCCCCGCACGCCAACTGGGCCCCGGAGGACTTCGACGAGTCCGCCTGGGCGGCCATCGCCCCCCACGCCCAGACCCGCGTCACGGTCCTCTCCGACATCACGGCCAACGTCGACTTCCTGTTCCTCCCCGAGCCGGTCTTCGACGGGCCCTCCTGGACCAAGGGAATGAAGGGCGACCCGGTCGCCCTCCTGACCACGGCCCGCGCCAAGCTGGAAGCCGCCGACTGGTCGGACCCGGAGTCCCTCAAGAACGCGGTCCTGGCCGCAGGCGAGGAGCACGGCCTCAAGCTCGGCAAGGCCCAGGCCCCGGTCCGCGTCGCCGTCACCGGCCGCACGGTCGGCCTGCCCCTCTTCGAGTCCCTCGAAATCCTGGGCAAGGACAAGACCCTGACCCGCATCGACGCGGCCCTGGCGAAGCTCGCCGCGTAAGCGTTTCCCGTACGTAAGCGTTTCCCGTACGCACGCGATTCCCGTACGTACGCGCCGAGGGGCGGCAGCCGGACCGGCTGCCGCCCCTCGCCCGTACCCCCGCCCCGCGGCTAGCCTTGCCCCATGCCGATCCGCGCCGTCCTGTGGGACATCGACGACACGATCTTCGACTACTCCTCCGCCGACCGCATCGGCATGACGCACCACTTCGCGGCCGATGGCCTGCCCGGCGGGTACGACACCGTGGGGCAGGCCCTCGCCCGTTGGCAGGAGCTCACACAGCTGCACTGGGGGCGCTTCGCCGCGGGCGAGTCCACCTTCGACGAGCAGCGCCGCGACCGGATCCGCGACTTCCTCGGTGCGGACGTGCCGGACGCGGAGGCCGACGACTGGTTCGCCCGGCACGTCTCGCACTACGAGGCCGCCTGGGCGCTCTTCCCCGACGCCGTGCCCGTCCTGGACGCCCTCTCCGACGGCTACCGGCACGCCGTCCTCTCGAACTCCAGCATCCGCAACCAGGACCGCAAGCTCCGCGTCCTCGGCGTGCGCGACCGCTTCGAGGCCGTGCTGTGCGCCGCCGAGCTCGGGGTGTCCAAGCCGTCCCCCGCAGCCTTCCACGCGGCCTGTGACGCCCTCGCGCTGCCGCCGCACCAGGTGGCGTACATAGGTGATCACCCGGACATCGACGCACGGGGCGCCGTGGCCGCCGGGCTCACCGGGATCTGGCTGGACCGCTCGGGAGAGGGCGGCCGACCGGATCTGGTCTCCGTGTCCGGACTCGATCAGGTGCCTGAGCTGCTGCGGGGCAATACCCGTTTTGGAGCCCCGGACACCTTCGGGTAATGTTCTTTCTGCGCCGCCCGAGAGGGCCGAAAGGTCCGGCCGGGAAGCGCAAGCCGAACAAAGACCCCCGACCAGGGGGTTGCGTTTTGGTGGGCTATGGTGTAATTGGCAACACTACGGTTTCTGGTACCGTCATTCTAGGTTCGAGTCCTGGTAGCCCAGCTCGCAAGAGCTGTTGAAGTCACGCAAGTGAAGTACATGCAGCTCTGCTAGGGCCCCCGTTGTGTAGCGGCCTAGCACGCCGCCCTCTCAAGGCGGTAGCGCCGGTTCGAATCCGGTCGGGGGTACAGATCCTTTCTTTCCGACACCTTCAGGTCGCTCCTGGATGTATCGACGCGAGGATCGCTAGGGCCCCCGTTGTGTAGCGGCCTAGCACGCCGCCCTCTCAAGGCGGTAGCGCCGGTTCGAATCCGGTCGGGGGTACTGGTAGCAATCAATTCAAAATGGTTGAAACCACCATGGGCTATGGTGTAATTGGCAACACTACGGTTTCTGGTACCGTCATTCTAGGTTCGAGTCCTGGTAGCCCAGCGCAAGTTGATCCCCTTGCTCTGCGAGTGGAAGATCAATCTGCATGTTGCAGGCCCCCGTTGTGTAGCGGCCTAGCACGCCGCCCTCTCAAGGCGGTAGCGCCGGTTCGAATCCGGTCGGGGGTACGCATGGAAGAAGGCCCTCCGCATCACTGATGCGGAGGGCCTTCTCGCATGTCCGGCTCCGTGGCCAACCCGGGCGTATGGTGAAGCAGTTGGGGGCAGAGTCCGACCGTGCTCACCGCGAAGGACGCAGTGCCTTCGCCTCCGCCCACCCGAGGAGCGTGGACGTGGAACCCCTCGTACGCACCGCGGAACTTCGTGTCATCCGCCTCTACCGCCCGCACGGCCTGCGGATCGAGGGCGTCGTCGACGTACAGAGCCACCGGCACCTCCGCGACGCGCTCCAGGCGGTCGAAGGGACCGACGCGGACGTCCATCTCGACCTGTCCCGGCTGGAGTTCCTCGATCTCGGCGGCCTGCGGCTGCTGATCAACTTCGCTCGTTCGCGCACCGCGGGCCGACAGGTGGAACTGGCCGGTCTCGCCCCGCACCTCCAGCAGGTGATCACCCTCGTCGGCTGGGACGAAACCCCCGGCCTGCGGCTGGGGGTCCGGTACGGCGAATGAACTCCCGTGCACAGCACGGGAGTTCATTCGGGGCCGGTGGAAATGCCTTGTGGGCAGGGGCGGTTGGGGCCGCAGGCGGTCAGCTGCCGCCGGAGCGGCGCAGGGACTCCGAGAGGCGCGCCGCCGCGTCGATGACCGCCTGGGCGTGCATCCGGCCCGGGTGGCGGGTCAGGCGCTCGATCGGCCCGGAGACCGAGACGGCGGCGACCACGCGGTTGGAGGGGCCGCGGACCGGCGCCGAGACCGAGGCCACGCCCGGCTCGCGCTCGCCGATCGACTGGGCCCAGCCCCGGCGGCGTACGCCGGACAGCGCGGTGGCCGTGAAGCGGGCGCCCTGCAGCCCCCGGTGCAGGCGCTCCGGCTCCTCCCAGGCCATCAGGATCTGGGCGGAGGAGCCGGCCTTCATGGTGAGGGTGGAGCCGACCGGGACCGTGTCCCGCAGTCCGGACAGCCGTTCCGCAGCGGCGACGCAGATGCGCATGTCGCCCTGGCGGCGGTAGAGCTGGGCGCTCTCGCCGGTCACGTCGCGGAGGTGGGTGAGAACCGGCCCCGCCGTGGCCAGCAGGCGGTCCTCACCGGCCGCCGCGGAGAGTTCGGAGAGGCGGGGGCCGAGAATGAAACGGCCCTGCATGTCCCTCGCCACCAGCCGGTGGTGTTCCAGTGCCACGGCCAGCCGGTGTGCCGTGGGTCGTGCGAGTCCGGTGGCCGCGACCAACCCCGCGAGGGTGGCCGGACCGGACTCCAGGGCGCTCAGCACGAGCGCCGCCTTGTCGAGAACGCCGACGCCGCTAGAGTTGTCCATGCGTCGATACTCGCGTCTCACTCTGTGAAACGCAAGTTCAATTTTCCAACGAACTTGTCACGCTGTACCGGCGGCCGTACAACGGCCCGCGGTCACCGCCCCGTACGGGGGTTCGGGCGGGGTGAACGAACATCTCTAGTTGAGCCGGCAAAGCCGCCGGCCGGAGGGAAAGCGATGGGTAGGACACTCGCGGAGAAGGTCTGGGACGACCATGTCGTCCGGCGCGCCGAAGGGGAGCCCGACCTGCTCTTCATCGACCTTCACCTGCTGCACGAGGTCACCAGCCCGCAGGCCTTCGACGGGCTGCGGAAGAACGGCCGCCGGGTACGGCGCCTCGACCTCACCATCGCGACCGAGGACCACAACACCCCGACCCTCGACATCGACAAGCCCATCGCCGACCCGGTCTCCCGGATCCAGCTGGAGACGCTGCGCAAGAACTGCGCCGAGTTCGGCGTCCGGCTGCACCCGCTGGGCGACGTCGAGCAGGGCGTCGTCCACGTGGTGGGACCGCAGCTGGGACTGACCCAGCCGGGCACCACGGTCGTCTGCGGCGACTCGCACACCTCCACGCACGGCGCGTTCGGCGCACTGGCCTTCGGTATCGGTACGTCCCAGGTGGAGCACGTACTGGCGACGCAGACCCTGCCGATGGCCCGCCCGAAGACGATGGCCATCACGGTCGAGGGCGAACTGCCCGACACCGTCACCGCCAAGGACCTGATCCTGGCGATCATCGCGAAGATCGGCACCGGCGGCGGCCAGGGATACGTCCTCGAATACCGCGGGTCCGCCATCGAGAAGCTGTCGATGGAAGCGCGCATGACCATCTGCAACATGTCGATCGAGGCCGGCGCCAGGGCGGGCATGATCGCCCCCGACGCCACCACCTTCGACTACCTCAAGGGCCGCGACCACGCGCCCCAGGGTGCCGACTGGGACGCCGCCGTGGCGTACTGGAAGACGCTGCGGACGGACGACGACGCGGTCTTCGACGCGGAGGTCCTCATCGACGCCGCCTCGCTGGCCCCGTTCGTCACCTGGGGCACCAACCCGGGCCAGGGCGCACCGCTCTCCGCCAACGTCCCCGACCCTGCTTCGTACGAAGACGCATCGGAGCGCCACGCCGCCGAAAAGGCCCTGGAATACATGGGGTTGACCGCCGGGCAGGCGCTGCGCGACATCAAGGTCGACACCGTCTTCGTGGGTTCGTGCACCAACGGCCGCATCGAGGACCTGCGGGCCGCCGCCTCCGTCGTCGAGGGCCGTTCGGTGGCCGACGGGGTCCGGATGCTGGTCGTCCCCGGTTCCGTACGGGTGGCGCTGCAGGCCATGGACGAGGGCCTGGACAAGGTGTTCACCGCCGCGGGCGCCGAATGGCGGCACGCGGGCTGCTCGATGTGCCTGGGCATGAACCCGGACCAGCTCGCCCCCGGTGAGCGCTCCGCCTCCACCTCGAACCGCAACTTCGAGGGCAGGCAGGGCAAGGGCGGCCGTACCCACCTCGTATCGCCGCAGGTGGCCGCCGCGACCGCGGTCCTGGGCCATCTGGCCTCGCCCGCCGACCTGTCCGACGCAACCGCCCTCGTGGAGGCCTGAGAACCATGGAAGCTTTCACCGCGCACACCGGCCGGGCCGTGCCCCTGCGCCGCTCCAACGTGGACACCGACCAGATCATCCCTGCTCACTGGCTCAAGAAGGTGACCAGGGACGGTTTTGAGGACGGGCTCTTCGAGGCCTGGCGCAAGGACCCTCAGTTCGTGCTCAACAAGCCCGAGCACAAGGGTGCCTCCGTCCTGGTCGCCGGACCCGACTTCGGCACCGGTTCCTCGCGCGAGCACGCCGTCTGGGCCCTCCAGAACTACGGTTTCAAGACAGTTGTGTCCTCCCGTTTCGCGGACATCTTCCGGGGCAATTCGCTCAAGAACGGCCTGCTCACGGTGGTACTGCCGCAGGAGACCGTGGACCGGCTGTGGGAGCTGGTGGAGGCCGACCCGAACGCCGAAATCACCGTTGATCTCCAGGATCGGCAGGTCCGCGCCCAGGGCATCACCGCCGACTTCGAGTTGGACGAGAACGCCCGCTGGCGGCTGCTGAACGGCCTGGACGACATCAGCATCACCCTGCAGAACGAGGGTGCGATCTCGGCGTACGAATCAAGCCGCCCGGCCCACAAGCCGAGTACGATCCGCGCCTGATCGTCGGCGACCCCCCTTCGACGGCCCCTTTCGCGGCGCTCCGGTAGCCCGTTCGGCCTGAGATCCATGCCTCACTTTCGGCGCCCCCCGCCATTCGTGGCGGGGGGCGCCGAACTGTGTTCCGGGTCTCAACTACGCATGTGAGTAAGGGAGTTGGGCAGTGGGGCGGATGTGACTTGAGGGGCTGATGGAGCCTGGAATTCCGTTAGTTGCCCCCGGCGGAGGCGACAACTCGCCCCAGATGGCACAATCGGTGCATGGAACGTGACAGCCAACTCAAGCTCCACGAGGCAGTCGCGGACCAACTGAAAGAAGCACACACACGGGTGCGTGCACTGCAAGTCCCGGAGGGCGTACGGATGGCGCTGTCCCGGAAGCTGCTGGTCATATCGGCCGCGGCGAAACACGATCTCGCGACTGCGGCTAGGCGCCTCGACAGGTTGATGAAGGACCTCGACGAGGGCCGATTCCCCGAAGGCAACTAGGTCTATGGAACTCCACAAGGACTCCCGCAAGGCCTACTTCGTTGCGGCACTAGGGTGATTAGCCCGTTTCGTGTTTGATTTGCGGTATATATCTGCCTAACGTGCGAAAAAGCCTGGACATTTCGTTCCGGCAATGTCTCCGAAGGGGAAGACGTGAACAAGGCCCAGCTCGTAGAAGCGATTGCCGACAAGGTCGGCGGCCGTCAGCAGGCCGCTGACGCCGTGGACGCCGTCCTGGACGCGATCGTCCGCGCCGTCGTCGCAGGTGACCGCGTTTCGGTCACCGGTTTCGGCTCGTTCGAGAAGGTCGACCGTCCGGCCCGCTACGCCCGCAACCCGCAGACGGGTGAGCGTGTTCGGGTCAAGAAGACCTCGGTGCCGCGCTTCCGCGCGGGTCAGGGCTTCAAGGACCTGGTGGCCGGCTCGAAGAAGCTCCCGAAGAACGACGTCGCCGTGAAGAAGGCGCCCAAGGGCAGCCTGTCGGGCGGTTCTTCCACCCGTACGACCGCCAAGGCCGCGGCCAAGAAGGCCACCGCCAAGAAGGCGACCGCCACCAAGAAGGCCACCGCCGCGAAGAAGACGACCGCGACGGCCGCCAAGAAGACCACGGCGACGGCGAAGAAGACCACGGCCAAGAAGGCCACCGCGACCGCCAAGAAGGCGACCGCCACGGCGAAGAAGGCCGCTCCGGCCAAGAAGGCCGCCACCACCGCCAAGAAGGCCGTGGCCAAGAAGACCGCTCCGGCGAAGAAGGCCACCGCCAAGAAGGCGCCCGCGAAGAAGACCACGGCGCGCAAGACCACCGCGAAGAAGACCACCGCCAAGAAGAAGTAGTTCACGGCAGCGCGGTACTCACACGCCGGGCCGGGCTCCCTCCGGGGAGCCCGGCCCGCGGTGCGTTCCTGTGGTGCTTCGTGGTGGTGCGTGCGGCGGTACTGGCGCCAAGAGGGCGCCACAGGCGCCTACAGGGACCACAGGCGCTTGCAGGGACCGCAGGAGCAACAGGAGCCAACAGGAGCTCCAGAGGCCCCAGGGGCCCCACTCAGAACGTCTGGAGCGTCACCAGGGTGATCCGGGCGTCCGTGCCCCCGTCGGCCGTCTCGATCCGTACGCGCTGCCCCGCGCGCAGCAGCCGCAGCCCGCCCGCGTCGAAGGCCGCCGCGTCGAAGGGCACCGGGGTGCCGTCGTCGAGCAGCACACTGCCGCTGCGGGTCTCGGAGTCGTACGTGTACGCGGTCGCCTGCATGGCGGCAGCGTATCCGCCGGACAGGCCTCAGGGCCTGTCCGGCGGCTCAGGCCGCGGTCGCGTGCCATGGCACGCACATCTGCCGCGTTGTCGTCAATCTTCCCCAAGCTCTCAACTTCGTTCGAGCAGGGGAGACCCCACACGCTCCGCGTCGCCTCAATCCTCCGCCTTGCATCTGCACGCACCATGTCCCGCTCAGCCGCACTGAAAAGGCAAGCCACTTGCCGTGCGGCCTGATCCGCCGGACAGGCCCTACAGCTGTGGCTGGCGTACGGAATCGGCGAAGCCGGCGGGCAGGGCGGCGCGCAGGGCCGCCGTGTGCGGGCCGGTCCCCAGGGCGAACGCGGTGTGCAGGTCGTCCCCGGTATCGACGTCCTGCCGCACGGAATCCACCAATTCCAGCAGCAGCTCCTCGGCGCCGGAAAGGATGTGCTGCCTACGGGAAGGTCCCCCGAACGAGGGCCTCAATTCCACTTCTGGCGCAGCGGAAAGGAATGTAGTTCCGATTCCTGCCGCATCGGTCAGAAATGCACGCGGAAATTCTGTCGCCCGGTCGAGCACCCGCTGCAATTCCGCGGGGCGCAGCGCGGGCAGATCGGCGTTCAGGGCGGCCACCGCCGTGCCAGGTCCGGCCGCCCGCACCGACTGTGCGCCGTACGCCAGCGCCGCGTTGAGGCCCGCCGCCGGAGCGTCGGGGACGATGCGCGCCCCCAACTCGGCCAGTGCGACGCCTGCCGCGGCGTCGTCCGTGACGACCACCACATCCCGTACCGCCGCGCAGGCCAGCGCGGCGGAGACGGTGTCCTGTGCGAACGCCAGGGCGAGAGGCGGCCGGAGTGCGCCGGGAACGGCGGCGGCGAGCCTGCTTTTCGCCCGTGCCAAGGGCTTCAGCGGGACGACCAGGGACCACGAGGGGGTCCGGGGCGGGTTCAGTTGCGGGCCTCCGTCCGGGCGCGGCCGGTGCGTCTTCATCACGTGATCGGGAGGGGAACCGGCCCATTGTCGCCCGAGGTCCCGACAACCGAGAGGCCCGGTCCCCGGGCCGGGGCGTACGGTGTTCTCGACAGACGAGGGACCCGGGGCGACACTTGTCCGCCTGATCAGGGCGCACAGGTGCACACGGGGTGCAGTGGCCAGGGTCCTAGAGGAAGGTGTCCCGAGTGTCCCGCCGCAGAATCGGCTTCTGGTACCGCATGGCCGCGGTCATCGCCAAACCCCCGCTGCTTGTTCTGTTCAAGCGGGACTGGCGCGGAATGGAGCACATTCCGGCGGACGGCGGGTTCATCACCGCCGTGAACCACAACTCGTACGTGGATCCGCTGTCGTACGCGCACTGGCAGTACAACACCGGCCGGGTGCCGCGCTTCCTCGCCAAGGCAGGGCTCTTCAAGACGCCGTTCGTCGGCATGATGCTGCGTGGTACGGGCCAGATCCCGGTCTACCGCGAGACCACCGACGCGATGGCCGCCTTCCGCGCCGCCATCAACGCCATCGAGCGCGGCGAGTGCGTCGCTTTCTACCCGGAGGGCACCCTCACCCGCGACCCCGACATGTGGCCGATGGCCGGCAAGACGGGTGCGGCGCGGGTCGCGCTGGAGACCAAGGTGCCGGTGATCCCGGTCGCCCAGTGGGGTGCGAACCTCGCCATGCCGCCGTACGCGAAGGGCAAGAAGACCCACTTCTTCCCGCGCAAGACCCTCCAGGTGCAGGCCGGACCTCCCGTCGACCTGGAGCGGTTCTACGACAAGGACCCCACGCCCGACGTGCTGCGCGAGGCGACCGAGGTCATCATGGCCGCCATCACCGAACTCCTCGCGGAGGTGCGGCAGGAGCCGGTGCCCGCCGAGGTGTACGACCACCGCAAGGCGCGGGCCGAGCAGCGGCGCAGGGCCGCGGCCGCCAAGAAGGCGGATCAGACGCAGGCGAACGAGCCGCGGGCGACGACTGGGGAGAACGAGAAGTGACACGGGTCGCCGTCTTCGGCAATGGCTCCTGGGGGACCGCCTTCGGCATGGTGCTCGCCGACGCGGGCTGCGAGGTGGCCCTGTGGGGCCGCAACGCCTCCCGCGCGGACGTCATCAATTCCACGCGTACGAACCCCGAATACCTGCCGGGCGTCGAACTCCCCGCGGGCATCACGGCCACCGCCGACGCGGCACGGGCGGCCGCGGGTGCGGACTTCGTCGTTCTGTGCGTGCCCTCGCAGACGCTGCGCGAGAACCTGAGCGGCTGGAAGGACCTCCTGCCCGCCGACTCGGTCCTCGTCTCCCTGATGAAGGGCGTCGAGCTCGGCACCGCGAAGCGGATGAGCGAGGTGATCGCCGAGGTCGCGAAGGTGCCGGACGAGCGGGTCGCCGTACTCAGCGGACCGAACCTCTCGAAGGAGATCGCCGCCAGGCATCCCGCCGCCGCCGTGGTCGCCTGCCCCGACGAGGAGGCGGCCGTACGGTTCCAGGCCGCGTGCCACACCCCGTACTTCCGCCCGTACACGACGACCGACGTGGTCGGTGTGGAGCTGGGCGGCGCCGTCAAGAACGTCATCGCGCTGGCCGTCGGCATCGCCAACGGCATGGGCCTCGGCGACAACACCAAGGCCTCGCTCATCACGCGCGGCCTCGCCGAGACCACCCGGCTCGGCCTCGCGATGGGTGCCGACGCGCACACCTTCGCCGGTCTCGCGGGCATGGGCGACCTGGTCGCCACCTGCTCGTCGCCGCTGTCGCGCAACAACACCTTCGGCATGAACCTGGGCCGCGGCATGACCCTCCAGGAGGCCGTCGCCGCCACCAAGCAGACCGCCGAGGGCGTCAAGTCCTGCGAGTCCGTACTGGATCTGGCACAGCGGCACGGTGTCGAGATGCCGATCACCGAGACGGTGGTGAGCATCGTCCACGAGGGCAAGCCGCCGCTGGTCGCGGTGAAGGAGCTGATGTCGCGCAGCGCCAAGCCGGAACGCTGAATTCCGGCGGCTCGGTTGCCTGGGGTGCCTTGGGGCATCTCGGGTACCCTCAAGCCGATATGAGCAGCGAGAACCTCCCCCAGAGCCCTGACCAGGAGCCGCGGAAGCCGCGCGTGGCCGTCGTCTTCGGCGGTCGTAGCTCCGAACACGGCATTTCGATCGTCACCGCCGGCGCCATCATGCAGGCCATCGACCGTGAGAAGTACGACGTGCTGCCGATCGGCATCACCACGGACGGGCGTTGGGTGCTGACCGCCGACGCACCCGACCGGATGGCGATCGCCGACCGCAAGGTGCCCAGCATGGAGCAGCTCGCGGAATCGACCGAGGGCGCCGTGGTCCTGTCCGTCGATCCCGCCAACCGCGAGGTCGTCTACAGCGAGCCGGGCTCCGTGCCCAAGGCGCTGGGCGAGGTCGACGTCGTCTTCCCGATGCTGCACGGCCCGTACGGGGAGGACGGCACCCTCCAGGGCCTCCTGGAGCTCTCCGGCGTCCCGTACGTCGGCTCGGGCGTGCTCTCCTCGGCCGTCGGCCAGGACAAGGAGTACATGAAGCGCGTCTTCACCTCCTTCGGCCTGCCGGTCGGACCGTACGAGGTCATCCGCCCCCGGGAGTGGGACAACGACCCCGCGGCCGCCCGCAGGAAGATCGTGGACTTCGCGGGCGAGCACGGCTGGCCGCTCTTCGTGAAGCCCGCCCGCGGCGGCTCCTCGATGGGCATCACCAAGGTGGGCGACCTGTCGGGGCTCGACGAGGCGATCGAGGAGGCCCGGCGGCACGACCCGAAGGTGCTCGTCGAGTCGCTGCTCACCGGGCGCGAGATCGAGTGCGGGGTGCTGGAGTTCGAGGACGGGCCGCGCGCGAGCGTGCCCGCCGAGATCCCGCCGGTCTCCGCCCACGACTTCTACGACTTCGAGGCCAAGTACATCGACTCGGCGGCCGGGATCGTCCCCGCGCCGCTGACCGACGAGCAGACCGCCGAGCTGCAGCGGCTCGCGGTCGCGGCCTTCGACGCGGCGGCCTGCGAGGGCCTGGTCCGGGCGGACTTCTTCCTCCAGGACAACGGCGAGTTCGTGATCAACGAGATCAACACGATGCCGGGCTTCACCCCGATCTCGATGTACCCGCGGATGTGGCAGGAGAGCGGCGTGAGCTACCCGGAGCTGGTGGACCGGCTGATCACGGCGGCGCTGCGGCGGCCGACGGGGCTGCGCTAGTCAGAACTTCGGGTCGTCCAGGGACTTGGGGATCGTCCTGGCGACCGGCTTCGCG
Organism: Streptomyces sp. NPDC021093; assembly: GCF_044333135.1. Classification (NCBI taxonomy): domain Bacteria; kingdom Bacillati; phylum Actinomycetota; class Actinomycetes; order Kitasatosporales; family Streptomycetaceae; genus Streptomyces; species Streptomyces sp. NPDC021093. The sequence goes on from NZ_JBIRQJ010000012.1 coordinate 127,236, forward strand.
AACTCGACCAGGATCCCCGCGTCCGCGTGGTAGGACGCGGGGACCACGAGTTCCACGTACGCCTCGCGGTACATGGTGATGAAGCGGAGCCCGTCCTCGCCCCGGTCGTCGACCACCCAGCCGACGCCGTTGACCTCCACGCCGTGGGAGTTCGGATCGCCCACCTCGGCGGGCCGGTCGATCCCGCAGCGCAGTACGATCGCCGGGTCGCCCCAGGCCGCGGTGTACGGGGAATCGGGCGACGCCTCGCGGCGTTCGACGTCCTCGATGACCTTCTCCGGAAGTTCCTTGTGGAACGCCTTGCAGTACCCCGCGACCTCGGCGGACGGAGAGGGAACCGTCACGGCCGCTGAACCGTCGGTGGGAGAACAGGCGACGGCCGCCGACAGCAGGATCGCTGCGGCGGCCGATGTGCGGCGGAGCCGGTGGTTCGAAGGCCGGTGGTTCGAAGAAGTCACCGGGCCAGGGTAGACGGGGGTTACAGGTGGACGACCGGGCAGGTCAGCGTGCGCGTGATGCCGTCCACCTGCTGGATCTTGGCGACCACCATGCGGCCGAGTTCGTCCACGGTGTCGGCCTGGGCCCGCACGATGACGTCGTAGGGTCCGGTGACGTCCTCGGCCTGGATGACTCCCGCTATCTGACCGATCAGCTCGGCGACGGTGGACGCCTTGCCGACCTCGGTCTGGATGAGGATGTACGCCTGTACCACGGAACCTCCAAAGCGGCCACGAGGATCATGTGGGGTGGGGGAAAGAGACGCCACCGTATCGCGTCGCCGCGGGCGGTGGGGAGACTTGCGCGGCCGGTGACGCCCGTGGACAAGAGGCGCAAGAGGCGCGTCACGGCATACGACATGACGTACGGCCAACAGAAGTTGACGTACATGTTGACGGTACCTACAGCAGGGTCGGCTCGCGACCGCAAGCGCACTGGGGCAGAAGGGGCACATTGATGAAGGGCACCGTGGGCGAACTGGGGGAGTTCGGCCTCATCCGGGAGCTGACCTCCAGACTCACCTCCACCCCGGCCGTACGGCTCGGGCCCGGGGACGACGCGGCGGTCGTGGCCGCACCGGACCGGCGGGTCGTCGCCAGTACGGACATCCTCCTGGAGGGGCGGCACTTCCGCCGCGACTGGTCGACGGCGTACGACGTGGGCCGCAAGGCCGCCGCGCAGAACCTCGCCGACATCGCCGCCATGGGCGCGGTGCCGACGGCGCTGCTGCTCGGCCTGGTCGTGCCCGCCGAACTCCCGGCCACCTGGCCGACCGAGCTGATGGACGGACTGCGCGACGAGTGCCAGGTGGCGGGCGCCGCCGTGGTCGGCGGGGACGTCGTACGGGGCGACACCATCACCGTCGCGATCACCGCGCTCGGCGACCTGCGCAACCACGACCCCGTGCTGCGCTCGGGCGCCCAGCCCGGCGACGTGGTGGCGGTGACCGGCTGGCTGGGCTGGTCGGCTGCCGGGCACGCGGTGCTCTCGCGCGGCTTCCGCTCGCCGCGGGCCTTCGTCGAGGCGCACCGCAGGCCGGAGCCGCCGTACCACGCGGGTCCCGCGGCGGCCGGGCTCGGCGCGACCGCGATGACCGACGTCAGTGACGGCCTGGTCGCCGACCTCGGGCACATCGCGGAGGCCAGCAAGGTCCGCATCGACCTGCGCTCGGGCCTCATCGACATCCCCACCCAGATGTCGGACATCGGGCAGGCGGTCGGCGTCGACCCGCTGCAGTGGGTGCTGACCGGGGGAGAGGACCACGCGATCGTGGCGACCTTCCCGCCGGACGTGAAGCTCCCGGCCCGCTGGAAGGTCATCGGCGAGGTGCTCAACCCGTCCGCGCTGCCGCAGGTGACGGTCGACGGGGCGCCGTGGACGAGCAAGGGCGGCTGGGACCACTTCGGCGACATCGAGGGCTGAGCCCGCGGCGGTGACCGTGACGGCGGCCGCGTTACATTCGCAGGTATGCGAATAACTCCTGCCGCCCGTCACGGCGTGCTCCCCTGCGTGCTCACCGTCGCCGGATCGGACTCCGGCGGCGGTGCGGGCATCCAGGCCGACCTGAAGACGATGCTGGCGCTGGGCGTGCACGGAATGAGCGTGCTCACCGCTGTCACCGCCCAGAACTCCCTTGGTGTGCAAGGGGTTTGGGACCTTCCGGTCGAGGCGGTACGGGCCCAGTACCGCAGCGTCGTCGACGACATCGGCGTACAGGCCGTGAAGACCGGCATGCTCTCATCGGCCGAGCTCGTCGAGGAGGTCGCGGAACTGCTGGCCGCCACCGACGCCCCCGTGGTGGTCGACCCGGTGGGTGTCTCCAAGCACGGTGACTCGCTGCTCGCCCACTCGGCGCTGGAGTCCGTGCGCAAGAGCCTGCTGCCGACGGCGACCGTGGCGACCCCGAACCTCGACGAGGTGGCCCAACTCACCGGTGTACGCGTCGAGTCGGAGGATGACCTGCGCCGCGCCGCCGACGCGCTCCTCGCCTGCGGGCCGCGCTGGGTACTGGTCAAGGGCGGTCATCTCCCGGGCGACGCAGTCGACTTGCTGACCGACGGCACCGAGGAGCACTGGCTGCGCTCCACCCGCTACGACAACCGCCATACGCACGGCACCGGTTGCACCCTCGCCTCCGCGATCGCCTCCGGCCTCGCGAAGGGGCTCGACGTGCCGCAGGCGGCGCGGGCGGCCAAGGAGTACGTGACGGAGGCGATCGCGGCGGGCTTCCCGCTGGGCGCCGGGATCGGCCCGGTCGACCACGGCTGGCGGCTGCGCAACTCGCCGGAGTAGCCCGTCGCGCCCGGTGCCCTAGGGGTAGTCGCGCAGCACGATGTCCGTCGCCGCCTTCTCGGTCAGCTTCTTGAAGAAGCGGGCCAGCGGGCGGGAGCCGAGGATCCGGTACGTACGGTCGCGCTGCCGGAGCTTCCGCTCGGACGGCGGGGCCAGGAACGGGCCCGCGTTGCCCGCGATCTTCTGGCAGCCCTTCGCGAAGTCCCGGATCCCGGCCTCGTACGCGGCGAAGGCGGTGCGGTGGTCGCCGCGTGCTGCGGCCAGCTCGCCGGCCAGTACGTACGCGGCGACGATCGCGGCCCCGGTGCCCATGCCGCCCATCGTGGCCCCGTATCCCGCGTCGCCGATCAGGACGACGCGGCCGGTGGAGAGCCGGTCGATGTGGATCTGGGCGATGGCGTCGAAGTACAGCTCGTCGACGGATTCGAGGGCGGCGAGGGCCTCCAGCGCCTTCGGGGCCTCCCAGCCCATGTCGGCGAACCGCTCGGCGAGGATCTTCTGCTGCTGGGCGAGGTCGCGCCGGTCGAAGTCCAGCCGCTCGGCGGAGGAGAACACGAAGGAGGCCCCCGCGTGGGACGGTACGCCGTCCGCGTTCCCCATGCTCACCATGCGGCCGGGGTCGCTGTAGAGGCGCGCGGTGCGGTTGAGCCCGAGGTGGTTGGGCACGTCGAAGGCGGCGACGTAGTACCCCAGGTACCGCAGGTACTGGGACTCGTCGCCGAAGGCGAGGGCGCGGGTGCGGGAGTGCAGGCCGTCGGCGCCGACGACGAGGTCGAAGGTGCGGGGGGCCGCCTTCTCGAAGGTGACGTCGACGCCGGTCGCGGTCTCGTGGAGGGTGGCGACCGAGTCGCCGAAGACGTACTCGACGTTGGCCAGGTCCTTGGTGCGCTGGTACATGATCCGGGCGAGATCGCCGCGCGGGATCTCGACGTCGCCGCTCATCATGGCGGCGGGCAGATCGACGCGGGGAGTGCCGTCGGCGTCGACGACGGTCTGCACCCCCATGTGCGTCTGGTGGGCGTGCACCTCGTCCCAGATCCCCATGTCCTGAAGGACCTTGCGGTGTACGTGACCCCGGAAGTCGACGGCGAAGCCACCGGGCCGGAGGGCGGGCGCCTTCTCGACGACGGTGACCCGGGCCCCGCGACGGGCGAGCTGGAGGGCGAGAGCGGGACCGGCGATGCTGGCGCCGGAGATGAGGAGGTGGAGGTGGGAGAGGCTGGTGTTCTGCGGCTTCGTCATGCCGCGCAGCTTGGACAGGGAGGCTTACCGAGAGCTGACCGAGGACTGACCGCCGCTGACGGGAGCGCCCCTACTCGATCCCGATCAGCAGCGGCGCCGCCTGCCGCCCACCCCGGTACGTCACCGTGTCCACCGCCAAGTGCCGTCCCCGCACATGGGATTCGAGCGCATCCGCCAGCCCGTCCGGGACCTCGTCGCCGAGCACGAGCGTGACCAGCTCGCCGCCCGCCGACAGCATCCGGTCCAGCACCGTCCGCGCCGTCGCCGCGACGTCCGTCCCGATGACGGCGACGTCGCCGTCGATCAGCCCGAGGATGTCGCCCGCCTGGCAGACCCCCGCCGTCGTCCACGACTGCCGCTCCGCGACCGCCAGTTCGGCGTAACGGGTGGCGCCCGCCGCCGACGTCATCGCGACCACGTCCTCGTCGAAGCGACGGTCGGGCTCGTGCACGGCGAGGGCCGCGATGCCCTGGACCGCCGCCCGCGTCGGGATCAGGGCGACCCGCACGCCCTCCGTACGCACCTGCTGGGCGGCGGCCGCAGCCGTGTGCCGCAGGTCCGCGTCGTTCGGCAGGAGCACGACCTCGCGCGCGTGCGCCCGCCGGATCGCGTCGACCAGTTCGCCACTGGCCGGCGGCTCCCCGGGCCGCGCCAGCACGGTCGTCGCCCCGGCCTCCGTGCACAGCTCCAGCAGCCCCTCGCCCGGTACGACCGCGACCACGGCCCGCTGGGCGCGCTCACGCGGCGGGGCGACCCGGTCCGCACCGAAGTGCGTGATCCGGATGCGGTACGGACGTCCCGCTTCCACTCCCGCCTCCACGGCCGCACCCGCGTCGTCGACGTGCACATGGACGTTCCACAGGCCGTCGCCGCCGACGACGACCAGGGAGTCGCCGAGCCCGTCGAGCCGGGACCGCAGCCGGTCGACCGCAGCGTCGTCCGCCTCCAGGAGGTAGATCACCTCGAAGGCCGGGCCGCCCTCGTCCGCGTGGTCGGCGGAGCAGTCGTCGCCGACGAGCACGCCGGGCGGCGCCTGCGGACGTACGGCCACGGCCTCCCCGGTCAGCGCCTCGACCAGCGCCCCGAGCACGGTCACCAGGCCCCGGCCGCCCGCGTCGACGACCCCGGCACGGTCCAGCACCGCCAGCTGTCCGGTGGTCCGCGCGAGGGCGGCCCGCGCCCCCTCGTACGCGGCACGTGCGACGTGGGCCGCCCCGTCGGCCTCGTCGGCCGCCGCACCCGCGTCCGCCGCCGCAGTGGCCACCGTCAGCACGGTGCCCTCCACGGGGTGCGCCACCGCCTCGTACGCGGACGACGCCGCCCGCCGCAGCGCCCGCCGCAGGTCCGCGCCGTCGGCGCTCTCCCCGCGGGCCAGCTCCTCGGACATCCCGCGCAGCAGCTGGGAGAGGATCGTCCCGGAGTTCCCGCGGGCGCCTATCAGCGCGCCGTGCGCCATCGCCCGTACGGCATCGGACAGCAGCGGGGCGGACACGGAAGGGCCGGAGACCGTCTCGTGGGCGGCGAAGACCGCCTCCACGGCCTGGGCGGCCGACTCCATCGTCAGATAGAGGTTGGTCCCGGTGTCCCCGTCCGCGACCGGATAGACGTTGATCGCGTCGATCTCCTCGCGCTCCGCACCCAGTGCGTGCAGCGCCAGCGAGCACCAGGTGCGTACCGCGACGGCGTCGAGGTCGTCGGGGGACTGCGGCACCTGGGCCTCCTCCTTGAGCAGCGGGAACGTTCGCAGACTAGCTTCCGGCGGTGGGCCGCAGAGGGAAGGGGCCGGGGCGGGGGTCCCGGGAGCCGTGGTAGTTTCGTTGTACGAGAGCAGTCGTTGTATGCTGCTCCGGTTGCCCGATGAAAATCGGGACATTCCCCCGGCTGCGCCACAGGATCCTCGGATCCTTCGGCCTGCCGGAATTCACTGTAAGTGCATCTGAAGTCTTTGGAGTGACCGTGGCTGCCAACTGCGACGTCTGCGGCAAGGGGCCGGGCTTCGGCAACAACATTTCGCACTCGCACCGCCGTACCCCGCGTCGTTGGAACCCCAACATCCAGCGCGTGCGTGCAGTGGTCGGTCGGACGCCGAAGCGGCTTAACGTCTGCACCTCGTGCATCAAGGCCGGCAAGGTCTCGCGCTGACGTCTAGATAGCGCGGCCACCTAGCTGGTTGCTTAAGGAACCGGTCCACCCTCGGGTGGGCCGGTTCTTTTCTTGCCCGGAAACGGTTACGTAGCCCCAGACCCCCCTCCGCACCCCCTCTGTCCAGCAGAATCGGCGGGTGCGCTTCGGACTGCTGGGCCCCATGGAGATACGTACCGACGACGGAGAGGCCCTCGACCCCGGCGGCGAACGGCCGCGTTCCCTGCTCGCCCTGCTGCTGCTGGACGCGGGCCGCACGGTCGGCACGGAGCGGCTGCTTGAGGGGCTGTACGGGGACGAGCCGCCCACCCGCGCGGCGAACGCCCTCCAGTCGCAGGTTTCCCGGCTGCGGCGGCGGCTCGGGACGCTCGGCGCGGGCATCGAGTCGCTGCCCGCCGGCTACCGCCTCGATGTCGCCCCGGACACGGTGGACGTGCACCTCTTTGAGGCGGCGGCGCGGGCGGGACGCGAGGCGCTGGGCACGGGCGAGCACGGCAGGGCCGCGGAACTGCTGCGCGAGGCGCTCGGTCTGTGGCGGGGGCCCGCCCTGGCCGACCTGGCGTCGGTGCCGTTCGCACACGCGGAGGCGGACCGGCTGGACGCGATGCGGCTGGGCGTACGGGAGGACCTGGCGGAGGCGGAGCTGGGCGGCGGCGCGGGGCCGGGGTCCTGGCTCGTACCTGAGCTGCGCGAACTCGTCGCCGTGCATCCGCTGCGGGAGCGGCTGTACGGGCTGCTGATGCGGGCGCTGCGGGCGGCCGGCAGGCCCGCGGAGGCCCTGGCCGTGTACGAGGACGCCCGGCGGGCCCTCGCCGAAGCCCTGGGCTCCGATCCTTCGCCCGAGCTGGCCGCCCTCCACCTGGAACTCCTGCGCCCGGCAGCGGCCGCCGTACCGCGCCCCGTGCCCGCCCGGCTCACCAGCTTCGTGGGCCGTACCCGGGAGCTGGAGCGCCTCGGTGAGCTCCTTGCCTCCTCGCGCCTGGTGACCCTCACCGGACCCGGCGGGGCGGGCAAGACGCGGCTCGCGGTGGAGGCGGCGGAGCGCTGGCCGGGCGAGGTCTGCTACGCCGAGCTGGCACCGGTGCCGGACGCGGCACGGCTGCCGTACGCCGTGCTGGGAGCGCTCGGCGTAAGGGGCGGCGGCTTCCGGGAACGGACGGGGCCGGGCACGGGACTCGGGCCGGGGGACGCGACGGACCGGCTGCTGTCCGCGCTGGCCGCGTTCGAGGGGCGCCGGCTGCTGCTCCTGCTCGACAACTGCGAGCACCTGGTCGACGAGGTGGCCGGGCTGAGCGCACTGCTCCTCGGGGTTTGTCCTGACATATGGATCCTGGCGACGAGCCGCGAAGGGCTCGGCATCACCGGGGAGACCCTGGTGGCGGTGGAACCCCTGGGCGCCCCGGCGGCGGTGCGGCTCTTCCTGGACCGGGCGGCGGCGGTCCGCCCCGGCCTCGCACTCCGGCCGGGGGACGAAGGCCACGCGCGCGTGGAGCACATCTGCGCCGCTCTGGACGGACTGCCGCTCGCCCTCGAACTGGCGGCGGCCCGGCTGCGCACCCTCTCCGTCGGCGAGATCGCGGACCGGCTCGACGACCGGCTCGGCCGCGGCGGCGACGACCGCTTCCGGCTGCTGTCGCGCGGCGACCGTACGAAGGAGGCCAGGCACCGCACCCTGGGCGCGGTCGTGGAGTGGAGCTGGGAGCTGCTCGACGAGGCGGAGCGGGAACTGGCACGGCGGCTGACCGTGTTCGCCGGGGGCGCGACGCTGGACGCGGTGGAACGGGTCTGCGGGGTCGACGACGCGGACGGCCTGCTGGCCTCGCTCGTCGAGAAGTCCTTCGTGACGGCCGTCGACGGCCGGTACCGGATGCTGGAGACCGTCCGGGCGTTCTGCGCCGCACAACTGGGCGACGCGGAACGGGAGTTCCGGGACGCCCACGTGGCGTACTTCCTCGCGACGGCCGAGACCGCCGAGCCCCTGCTGCGCGGCGGGGACCAGCTCCGCTGGCTGGACCGTCTCGACGCCGAGCACACCAACCTCCTGACCGCACTGCACCACGGCAGCACCGCCGCCTCTTTGAGGCTGCTGGCCTGCCTGTCCTGGTACGCACCGCTGCGCGGCCGGGCGGGCGAACTGGCGGCCGCGGCCCGGGAACTGCTGGCGCGGGCCGGGGACGAGCCGCCCGAGGGACTCCTGGAGGAGTACGCGCTGTGCCTCCTGGCCGCCGTCGGCCACCGGGAGGGGACGGACGGCGGCGCTGCGGACGAGGCGCTGATCGCCCGCGCCGACACCCTGATGGCGGGCCTGGTCGGACGGCTGCGGATGCCGCACGCCCTGACGCTGTGGTCGCTCGCGGCGGGCCCGCAGACCGGTGCTCAGTCGACGGAGGCGGCGCAGGCGTACGGGAACAGCAGTCCGTGGGCGGCCGCGCTGCTGCGGATGGGCCGCGCCTACCAGCACCTCTTCGAGGGACGGCCGGGACCGGCCGAGGAGGGGTTCGCCGCCTCGCTCGACGGGTTCCGCGCGACCGGCGACCGGTGGGGCATCGCCAACGCGCTCGACCCGCTGGCCATGTTCGCGCACTGGCGCGGGGACACCGACCGGGCGCTGGCCCTGCTCGGCGAGGCACTCGGCCTCGTACAGGAGCTCAGAGCGCCAGAGGAGACCGCCGACATGCTGCTGCGGCGGGCCCACGTGCTGCTGCACGCGGGCCAACAGGCGGAAGCGGTCGCCCTGTTCACCAGGTCGGCGGAGCTGGCACGCTCCATCGGCCTGCTGGACAAGGCTGCGGGTGCGGTGCGCGGGCTCGGTGACGCGGCCCGCCTGTCCGGGGACACGGCACGCGCGCGCGTGCACTACGAGGCGGCGCTCGAAGGGGGCTCGGCGGACTGGTTCGGGACGGGGGAGACGCTGCGGGTGTTCCTCGGTCTTGGTCGCACGGCGTCGGCGGAGGGGGACGGGGCACAGGCCCTGGAGTGGTTCGAGCAGGCGGCGGCGCTGGCGGAGGAGACCCCGGGAAGGCTGCTGCTCGCCGAGATCGCCGAGGCGCGGGCGGCTGCGGCAGATCCGCTGCGGGCGGCGGAGCTGCTGGGCGAGGCGGAAGGGCTGCGGGGCACGGCGCTGCTGGGCGACCGGGATGTCGTACGGACGCGGGAGACGGCCCGGGGCGCGCTGTCGGGCGCCGAGTACGGGGCGGCGTACGAGCGGGGGCGCCGGGCCCGCGCTTGAGGGCCTGGGTGAGGAGCCACGTGAGGGCCTGTGGTGAGGGGTCTGCGGGTGAGGTGTCCGCGGGGTTTTCCACAGGGCGCGGGCGTTGTCAGAGGGATGGTGTCCAATGGATCTCGTGCCCTCGCTCGACGAATCACTCAAGAAGACACTCGGCGGCACCACCGCGAAGGTGATGGCCGAGCACCTCGACCTGCACACGGTCGGTGACCTGCTGCACCACTACCCCCGGCGGTACGCCGAGCGCGGCGAGCTCACCCAGCTCGCCGACCTCCCGCTCGACGAGCACGCCACCGTCGTCGCCCAGGTGGCCGACGCCCGCGTCCTGCGCTTCAACAACGGCAAGGGCCAGCGCCTCGAAGTCACCCTCACCGACGGCAGCGGCCGCCTCCAGCTGGTCTTCTTCGGCAAGGCGATCTACCACCACCAGAAGGAACTGCTGCCGGGCCGCAAAGGCATGTTCTCCGGCAAGGTCGGCGTCTTCCGCAACATCCGCCAGCTCTCCCACCCGGCGTACGAGATGCTCGGCAAGGACGCGGGCGAGGACGCCGTCGCGGCCTGGGCGAACCAGCTGATCCCGCTCTATCCGGCCTGCGCCCAGATGGAGAGCTGGAAGATCGCCAAGACCGTCGACCTCGTCCTGGCCTCCATGGAGGCGACCGAGTGGGCCGAGATCGTCGACCCGCTGCCCACCGCACTCCGCGAGGGCCGGGGCCTCGTCGAGCTTCCCGACGCCTTCCGCAAGATCCACCGGCCGCGTACGAAGGCGGAGATCGCCGAGGCCCGCGACCGGCTGAAGTGGGACGAGGCATTCGTCCTCCAAGTCGCCCTCGCCAGACGCCGGTTCGCCGAGACCCAGCTGCCCGCCGTCGCCCGTAAGCCCGTCCCCGACGGCCTGCTCGACGCCTTCGACGCCAAGCTCCCCTTCACCCTCACCGACGGCCAGCGGAAGGTGTCGAAGGAGATCTTCGACGACCTCGCCACCGAGCACCCGATGCACCGGCTCCTCCAGGGCGAGGTCGGATCGGGGAAGGCCCAGCCGCTCGACTCGCTGGTGCTGACGCCACAAGGGTTCCGACGAATGGGAGACCTGGCCGTCGGGGACGAAGTCGTGGCGCCGTCGGGCGAGGTCGCGGTACTGGACGGAGTCTTCCCCCAGGGAGAACGGGACGTATGGCAGATCCAGCTCTCCGACGGCACTTCTGTGGAGTGTGACGACGAACATCTCTGGATCGTCGGTACGAGCTGCGCCTGGGACCGGGGGCAGGCCCCCAAGGTCATGACCACTCGCGAAATCAGGTCGGACACGTACAAGGCCAACGGGAGCTCGAAGTGGTACCTCCCCGTGGCGGCTCCGGTGGATTTGGGAGGTGACCAACCCCTTCCCCTCGATCCGTACCTTTTCGGTCTCCTTCTCGGAGACGGGTCGTTCCGTCACAACCTGCGCTTCAGTTCTGTCGACGACGAACTCATTGCCGCGGTCCGATCCACAGTGGCCCCGGAGTGCGAGCTGCGCCAGGTCCCGGGATCCGGCTGTGACTTCACCATCCGTATGGCGGGGCCGAGGGGCGGGACACGTCGCAATCCCGTCATTGCCGAGCTTCGGGTCCTTGGCCTGTGGGGGGCTTCCGCGCACGACAAATTCGTCCCGATGGAATTCAAGGAAACGTCGATCAAGAACCGCTTGGCGGTCCTACAGGGCCTGATGGACACCGATGGCACGGTGCAGGCCAACGGCATGACCGCTTCGTTCTGTTCCGCTTCCCGGCGGCTGGCTGACGACGTCGCGTGGCTCGTACGGTCCCTCGGCGGGAGAGCGAGGGTTCTTCCGAAGAAGGCCGCGTACAACGTGTCCGTGGCCCTGCCCGACCACTGCCCGCCCTTCCGATTGGAGCGGAAGGCGCAACGGATGACGGGCAGGCCGAAGTACAACACCTTCCGGCGGGGAATCCGCGCGGTCGAGTACGTCGGCCGCAAAGAGGTGCAGTGCATCAGCGTTGCCCATCCGAGCCACGCATACGTGACGGACCACTTCACCGTCACCCACAACACCATGGTCGCCCTGCGCGCCATGCTCGCCGTCGTCGACGCGGGCGGGCAGGCCGCCATGCTCGCGCCCACCGAGGTGCTCGCCCAGCAGCACCACAGGTCCATCACCGAGATGATGGGCGATCTTGCGGAGGGCGGCATGCTCGGTGGCTCCTCGCTCGGCACCAAAGCGGTGCTGCTCACCGGGTCGATGGGGATGCCCGCCCGGCGCCAGGCCCTCCTCGACCTGGTCACGGGCGAGGCAGGACTCGTCATCGGCACGCACGCGCTGATCGAGGACAAGGTCCAGTTCCACGACCTCGGCCTGGTCGTCGTCGACGAACAGCACAGGTTCGGCGTCGAGCAGCGCGACGCGCTCCGCTCCAAGGGCAAGCAGCCCCCGCACCTCCTCGTCATGACGGCCACGCCCATCCCGCGCACCGTCGCCATGACCGTCTTCGGCGATCTGGAGACCTCCGTCCTGGACCAGCTCCCCGCCGGGCGCTCGCCGATCGCCACCCATGTCGTCCCCGCCAAGGACAAGCCCCACTTCCTGGCCCGCGCCTGGGAGCGCGTCCGGGAGGAGGTGGAGAACGGGCACCAGGCGTACGTCGTCTGCCCGCGCATCGGCGACGGCGAGGACGAGCCCAAGAAGAAGTCCAAGAAGGCGGCCGAGGACGCGGAGGATCCCGAGAAGCGGCCCCCGCTCGCCGTCCTGGAGATCGCCGAGCAGCTCCGTGCGGGACCGCTCGCCGGGCTGCGCGTGGAAGTCCTGCACGGACGCATGCAGCCCGACGACAAGGACGACGTGATGCGCCGCTTCTCCGCGGGCGAGGTCGACGTCCTGGTCGCCACCACCGTCATCGAGGTCGGGGTCAACGTCCCCAACGCCACCGCCATGGTGATCATGGACGCGGACCGGTTCGGCGTCTCCCAGCTGCACCAGCTGCGCGGCCGGGTCGGACGAGGCTCGGCACCCGGCCTGTGCCTCCTGGTCAGCGAGATGCACGAGGCCAGCCCTGCCAGGGCCCGGCTGGCTGCCGTGGCCGCCACCCTCGACGGCTTCGAGCTGTCCCGCATCGACCTCGAACAGCGCCGCGAGGGAGACGTCCTCGGCCAGGCCCAGTCCGGAGTCCGCTCCTCGCTGCGCGTCCTGGCCGTCATCGAGGACGAGGAGGTCATCGCCGCCGCCCGCGAGGAGGCCGTCCGGATCGTCGCCGACGACCCCGAACTGGAGCGGCTGCCGGAGCTGCGGACGGCGCTGGACGCGCTGCTGGACAAGGAGCGGGAGGAGTACTTGGACAAGGGCTGATTGTGCGCCGCCTGCCCCAACTGCCCCTTATGGCAATGAGGTTGACGCGCGCACGGGAGGTGCACAGGATCACCGCGACATCTCCGAATCCTTGAGGGGCACGATGAACAGCGGCACCACCCACAGCACCGGCAGACGTACGCTCGGACGCGCCGCCGCCGCCCTCGGCCTGACCCTGGCCCTGGTCTCCGGCGCGCTCGCCACAGCGGGCACGGCACAGGCCAGTCCGAACGACACGGGGTCGTTCAGCTTCTCGGGCGACGAGGGTGACTTCATCAGCCAGGGCCGGTCGTACGCGTACTCCACCGCGAACAAGGACACCGTCCAGGCGGCGGGCAGCGAGACCGGCAGCTCTCTCTATCTCCGGGTCGAAGCCGCCGACAGCTCCACCTGGACCCTCCGGTTCCAGGCCGACGAGGCCCTCAAGCCGGGCAAGTACACCGCCGGCGCCAAGGGCAACCCCCACATGGAGCTGTACGGGAACGGCCGCGCCTGCTTCGACGGCGCCACCGGCACCTTCGAGATCAAGGAGCTCGTCCTCGGCCCCCGCGAGTACGTCGAGAAGCTGGACGTCGCCTTCGAGTACCACTGCGGGGGCGGCGAGGCCGCCTCCCGGGGCGAGTTCCACGTCACCAACCCGCCCCCGCCCGCCGAACTGGCCGTCGGTATCGACGTGGCCCCCAAGGGGCAGGCCAACGCCCTGAACGGCAAGGCCACCGTGCACGGCGCGGTGAGCTGCAACGTGCCGAGCGAGACCCACATCTACGTCGACCTCACCCAGGTGAAGAACAAGGTCATCATCCGCGGTGCGGCCGGTGACACCGTGGCCTGCGTGCCCGGAGCACCGGTCCCCTGGACCCTCACGGTGGTGCCCACGGGAACCACCCCGTTCCAGCAGGGCAAGATCGAGGCGGTCGCCAGCGTGATGGCGGACGACCCGTTCTACGGCGGCACCACTACGGCGGGGAAGACCGGCGTGCTGCAGCTCGTCAAGAGCTGAACCCCACCCGCCCCACCGGCCCCGGTCGCACCCCACCCGTGCGGCCGGGGCCGACGCCTGCCGGTCCGACGGCGAGCTGAGAGACTGGCCCGGTAGGCAGCCCGTACCGACCAAGGACTTGAGCAGATGACCCGCGTGATCGCAGGTACCGCCGGCGGACGACGTCTGGCCGTCCCGCCGGGCGACGGCACCCGCCCCACCTCCGACCGTGCGCGCGAGGGCCTGTTCTCCACCTGGGAGGCGCTCCTCGGCACCCTCGAAGGCATCCGGATCGCCGATCTGTACGCGGGGTCCGGCGCCGTCGGCCTCGAAGCGCTGTCCCGCGGCGGGGTGCACGCCCTGCTCGTCGAGGCCGACCAGAAGGCCGTCCGTACGATCCGGGACAACGTCCGGACCCTGGGCCTGCCCGGCGCCGAGGTCCGCGCGGCCAAGGCGGAGCAGGTCGTGACGGGCCCGGCGCCCGCCGAGCCGTACGACATCGTCTTCCTGGACCCCCCGTACGCCGTCACCGACGACGATCTTCGCGAGATTCTCCTCACACTCCACGCCCAGGGCTGGCTCGCCGAGGACGCCCTGGCCACCGTGGAACGCAGTACGAGGGGCGGAGAATTCAACTGGCCCAAGGGATTCGAGCCACTGCGGGCCCGTCGCTACGGCGAAGGAACGCTTTGGTACGGTCGCGCCGCCTCACCGTGCGAAGACGCACGATGACCGGACCGGAGAGACAGGGACCACAGATGCGCCGAGCAGTCTGTCCCGGGTCGTTCGACCCCATCACCAACGGACACCTCGACATCATCGGCCGAGCCTCCAGGCTGTACGACGTGGTGCACGTCGCGGTGATGATCAATCAGTCGAAGCAGGGCCTCTTCTCCGTGGAGGAGCGGATGGAGCTGATCAGGGCGGCCACCGCCGACTACGGGAACATCGTGGTGGAGTCCCACCACGGCCTTCTGGTCGACTTCTGCAAGGACCGCGACATCCCCGCGATCGTCAAGGGTCTGCGCGCCGTCAGCGACTTCGACTACGAGTTGCAGATGGCCCAGATGAACAACGGCCTCTCGGGCGTCGAGACCCTGTTCATACCGACCAACCCCACCTACAGCTTCCTCTCCTCCAGCCTGGTCAAGGAGGTCGCCGCCTGGGGCGGTGATGTCGCCCACCTGCTGCCGGAGAACGTCCACGAGGAGCTGACGAAGCGCCTCGCGGAGAAGCGCGTCGAAGCGCGGGGGAACTGACAGACCGTCACCCGGTGTCGGACGGGAGGCGACTGGCCTTACAGTCGTCCCGTCCGTCTCCAAACCAGGCCGAGAGAGTGGCGAGCACACGGTGGACGTGCAGAACAAGCTCGATGAGATCGTCCAGGCGATCGGCAACGCCCGTTCGATGCCCATGTCGGCCTCGTGCGTGGTCAACCGCGCCGACCTGCTCGACATGCTCGAAGAGGTACGGCAGGCACTGCCCGGCTCGCTGGCCCAGGCCCAGGAGCTGATCGGCGGCCGCGAGCAGGTGGTCGAGCAGGCCCGCCAGGAGGCGGAGCGGATCATCGAGTCCGCCCAGGCCCAGCGCGGCGACCTGATCTCCGACACCGAGGTCGCCCGCCGCTCCCAGGCCGAGGCCGACCGCATTCTCGCGGAGGCCCGCCAGGACGCCGAGGAGATCCGCGCGGAGGCCGACGAGTACGTCGACTCCAAGCTCGCGAACTTCGAGGTCGTCCTCACCAAGACCATCGGCTCGGTCGGCCGCGGCCGCGAGAAGCTGCTCGGCCGGGGCCCCGGCCTCGACGAGCAGGGCTACACGGACGAGGACGCCCCGGACTACAGCCCGGACCCCTCCACTCTGCTGCACCGCGCCGACGAGTACGTCGACACCAAGCTGGGCGCCTTCGAGGCCGTCCTCGCCAAGACCCTCGAAGCGGTCGGCAAGGGCCGCCAGAAGCTGCACGGCCGGGTGGCGTCCGACGAGCTCGGCATGCACATGGCGGAGCAGGACGGCCTGGACCACTCGCAGCTGCGCGGCAGCGACGCCGACTTCCTCGCCGACCTCGCGGAGCCGCAGCCCGCGTCCCCGGCCAGGGCCCCGGAGTCCCCGCAGGTCCAGCCCCAGATCCCGGCCCAGCAGCCGTACGACCCGTACGCGGCGCAGTACGGCCAGCAGCCCCAGGCCCAGCCGCAGGCCGTCCAGCCCCAGGCCCAGCCGCAGGACGCCTACGCGGCCTCGTACGGCCAGCAGCAGGATCCGTACGGCTACCAGCAGGACCCGTACGCGGCCTCCTACCCGCAGCAGGGCTACGACCAGTACGGCCAGCCCGTACAGCAGCAGTCCCAGCCGCAGCAGCCCCAGATGCCTCAGCACCAGCCCCACCAGACCCAGCAGGCCCACCAGTCCCAGCCGTCGCAGCAGGGCGCCCTCGACGAGACCAGCATGTTCGACACGAGCATGATCAATCTCGACCAGCTGCGCGAGTACGAGCAGGGCCGCTAGGCCCCTGCGACCAGGGTCGCCGGGACCGGATTGGGCCCAGGGCGAAGCGTCCAGTATCCTGGCCATTCGTCGCGGACCACGTCTGCGATTTCGGCTGCCCGATTCGCCATGGACCTTACGTCCTGCGACGTTACGGCGGCCCTTCTCCACAGCAATCCGAAAGCAGGAAGTCCCCTGAGTACGCACCTCGACCACCGCAACCCCCTCGTGTTCGACACACACGAGCTGGGCCGGCGTCCCGGTGCGCTCCAGCGGCTGACCCGCTCCGCGGAGGCCCCCAAGGACTTCGGTGTCGAAGGGGTCATCGGCGTACCGGAAGGTGCGCCCTTGGAGATCAGGCTCCGCCTCGAATCCGTCATGGAAGGGGTGCTTGTCACAGGCACCGCCCGTGCCACGGCCGAGGGGGAGTGCGTAAGGTGTCTGGAGCCGGTGCGACTTGACGTCAAGGCGGACTTCCAGGAGATGTTCTCGTACCCTGACGCCGACGACCGGGGCCGTGCAAAAGCGGAACCGGGCGACGACGCCGAGGACGACGAGGACACGCTTTTTCTTGAGGACGGCTTGTTCGACCTCGAACCGGTGCTGCGTGACGCGGTAGTGCTTGCACTGCCGATGCAGCCGGTGTGCCGGGAAGACTGTGCAGGGCTGTGCTCGCAGTGCGGGACCAGCCTGAACGAGAACCCCGACCACCACCATGACGCCGTCGACATCCGTTGGGCGGCGCTGCAGGGACTCGTCGAGACCGGCCAGGTCGACGAGAAGGACAACGTGAACGACGCTGAATCTGGCGTCGACGAGAAGCAGGAGAAGTAGCCGTGGCTGTTCCGAAGCGGAAGATGTCGCGCAGCAACACGCGCCACCGCCGGTCGCAGTGGAAGGCTGCGGTCCCCACCCTGGTGTCGTGCGAGCGCTGCCAGGAGCCGAAGCTCCAGCACATTGCGTGCCCGAGCTGCGGCACGTACAACAAGCGCCAGGTCCTCGAGGTCTGAGCGGCTGGTGAGAGGCACCATGTCTGAGTCACACAAGACGGACAATGCCTCGTCTCACACGCTTCTGGAAGGGCGGCTCGGGTATCACCTCGAGTCCGCCCTTCTGGTGCGTGCGCTGACCCATCGTTCGTACGCGTACGAGAACGGCGGCCTGCCGACGAACGAGCGTCTGGAGTTCCTCGGGGACTCCGTGCTCGGCCTCGTCGTCACGGACACGCTGTACCGCACCCACCCCGACCTCCCGGAAGGCCAGTTGGCCAAGCTCCGGGCCGCGGTGGTCAATTCTCGTGCGCTGGCGGAAGTGGGCCGCGGCCTCGAACTCGGCTCCTTCATCCGGCTCGGCCGGGGCGAAGAGGGCACGGGAGGCCGGGACAAGGCATCCATCCTTGCCGACACCCTGGAAGCGGTGATCGGCGCGGTCTATCTCGACCAAGGTCTTGAGGCAGCTTCCGAGCTGGTGCACCGGCTCTTCGATCCACTGATCGAAAAGTCGTCCAGTCTCGGCGCCGGTCTGGACTGGAAGACCAGTCTCCAGGAGCTCACCGCGGCCGAGGGGCTCGGTGTTCCCGAGTACCTGGTCACGGAGACGGGCCCGGACCACGAGAAGACCTTCACTGCTGCCGCCCGCGTCGGTGGTGTCTCGTACGGCACCGGCACCGGCCGCAGCAAGAAGGAAGCGGAACAGCAGGCGGCGGAGTCCGCATGGCGCGCGATCAGCGCGGCTGCGGCGGAGCGCGAGGCAGCGGCGAAGGCCGAGGCCGAGAATCCGACGCCACCGGCCGAGCCGGAGGCCTCCGCGGCTCCGGCTTCCGAGTCGGAGGACGACAGCAAGTCGTCGGTCGTCTGACCCGTAGCAGTCCGTCCGGCCCCGGTACCACCCCCGCAAGGGGCGGCACCGGGGCCGGACGCATATGACCCTGCAAGAGACGCATCACACGCATCACGCGAGGAGTGCCGCCGTGCCCGAGCTGCCCGAAGTGGAAGTCGTACGCCGTGGACTGGAGCGGTGGGTCGCCGGGCGGACCGTCGCCGAGGTCGAGGTGCTGCACCCGCGCGCGGTGCGCCGCCATCTCGCCGGCGGTGCGGATTTCGCGCTGAGGCTGCGGGGACAGCGCATCGGGACGGCCCGACGCCGCGGCAAGTACCTCTGGCTGCCTCTTGAGGGCGAGCCGCTGGCGGTGCTCGGCCACCTCGGGATGAGCGGGCAGCTGCTCGTGCAGCCCGAGGCGGCGCCCGACGAGAAGCACCTGCGGGTCAGGCTGCGCTTCACGGATTCGATCAGCGGCTCCGCCGCGGGCGGTCCCGGTACGGAGCTGCGCTTCGTCGACCAGCGGACCTTCGGCGGCCTTTCGCTGCACGACACCACCCCCGACGGCCTCCCCGACGTCATCGCGCACATCGCGCGCGACCCGCTGGACGAGGCGTTCGACGACGCGGCCTTCCACACGGCACTGCGGCTGCGGCGTACGACGATCAAGCGGGCGCTGCTCGACCAGTCGCTGATCAGCGGGGTCGGCAACATCTACGCGGACGAGGCCCTCTGGCGTTCGCGACTGCACTACGACCGGCCGACCGCGAACCTGACCCGGCCGCGCTCCACCGAACTGCTCGGTCACGTACGGGACGTGATGAACGCGGCACTCGCCGTCGGCGGCACCAGCTTCGACAGCTTGTACGTCAACGTGAACGGCGAATCGGGGTACTTCGACCGGTCCCTCGACGCGTACGGGCGCGAGGGCGAGCCGTGCGGCCGGTGCGGCACCGCGATGCGGCGGCGCCCGTGGATGAACCGGTCCAGCTACTTCTGCCCGCGCTGCCAGCGACCGCCGCGCATCACGGCGTGATCATTGCGGCGGAACGGCGGAGGGCTCAGAACCCGAATGCGGCCTGTGGGCTGAGCTAGAACCCGAAGTCCTGCGTCCACCACGGGCCGCCGTCGCCCATGTGCACGCCGACACCCAGCGTCGTGTAGTCGCAGTTCAGGATGTTCGCGCGGTGGCCCTCGCTCTTCATCCAGGCGTCCATCACCGCCTGGGCGTCGGCCTGGCCGCGGGCGATGTTCTCGCCGCCGAGGTCCTTGATGCCCGCTTTCGCGGCACGGTCCCACGGGGTCGCGCCGTCCGGGTCGGTGTGCTCGAAGAAGCCGCGGGAGGCCATGTCGCGGCTGAAGTTCGCGGCCAGCGTCGCCAGACCGGTGTCCGGGCGGACCGGGCTGCAGCCCGCCTTCGCGCGCTCCTGGTTGACCAGGGAGAGGACGGCGGCGGCCGCGTCGTTCGCGGAGGCCGGGGCCTTCACCGGCTTCTTCCGCGCAGGGGCCTCGGCCGGGGGTGCGCTCCTGGTGCGCTCAGGGGCGGTGGTCTCCGGAGCCTTGGCGGGCTCCTTCTTTGCGTCCTCAACCGTCTGCTTCTGCGAATTCTCGACAGGCTTCCGGTCCTTGGCCGCCGGAGTGGAAGGCGCGGGAGCGGGGGTCTTCGAGGGACCCTGGGGCCGCTCCCCGCCCCGCGCGGAGGCAGGGGTGGACGCACGGTCGGTGGGGCTCGCCGAAGCACCGCCCTGGGCCCTGAGGTCCACCGCACCGCCCGCGGTCACGCGGTCGCCGGAGCCGTTCCCGCTGCTGCCGAGGGTGTAGTTGTCGCCGCCGGGAAGGATTCCGGAAGCAACCGCCACGGCCCCGAAGGCCACGGCCGCTGAGACTCCGAGCAGCCCGGTCCGCACGGGCACGGCCCGCTTCTTCCGGCGGCCGGCGCCCCGGTTACCACCTGTCGGAGCGTCCGTGCAGTCTTCTGCGGCGGGCCCGGCGGCAGTGCGTCGATGGCGTCCCATCTGCTGTGCCCTTCCTCAAAACTCGACGGTCAATGTGTTCACCCATATGGATGAGGCTCATTGGGTCGGGACTGTACGGCATGACGGGTGGGGGCGAAGTGCCTCGTGAGGATTTGGCCGGTTAGCGTGCAGGCATGAACGAAGATGCACGGGCGGACGCGCGGCTCACCGCCTGGGTACGCGGCCGAGTACAGGGAGTGGGCTTTCGCTGGTTCACCAGGGCAAACGCACTGGAGATCGGCGGCCTCACCGGCTTCGCCCTCAACCTCGACGACGGCCGGGTGCAGGTGGTGGCCGAGGGCCCGCGTGAGAATTGCCACCGGCTCCTTGAGTGGCTGCGCTCCAGCGACACTCCCGGCCGGGTCGACGGTGTCACTGAGATATGGGGCACACCGCGTGGGGGTTACACCGGCTTCGCGATCCGCTGACCGGGCCGGCTCCGAGGTGCTTCCCGCCGCCTCTCGTACGGGCCGCGGAAGGCTCGTACACGAGGCGGCAGGTGCGTGCGTTCCGTGGAAAGGCCCTGGTGGTTGCCAGATTGGGCTTGCCGTGGAAGGCTGCCCGTACGAGGATGATCTCTACGCCCCCAGGGCCCCGCAGGAGATGCGTCGCCGGTGCCAGCGCTCGTCGCGGCACGGCAGTACGCCCCCGGGTTTGCCCGTTGATACGGGGTGTGATCGTGTTGACCGTCAAACTTTTTGGTGAGACTCTGGAATCCCCGCGCACCTTAGCTGTTTGGCAGCGAGAACCAGTGAGAACCGCAGTGAAACAAACATCACTGCCAAGCACCGCGGGTGCGATTCCCTCACGACCCACACCGCTCTCGGTCGGTCACTCAGTGTGGAGGACCACTCATCATGGCAAAGGCGCTTCTCGGTTACGTCGGCGGCTCCGATCCGCGACTCCTCGCCGAGATGCGACGGCTTCAGCAGCGTGTTCAGGATCTTGAATCCGAGCTCAACCGGATTCAGAACGAGAACGACACGCTCACCGCCGCCGCTCAGCACCGCGGAGATTCTTCTCTGCTCGACGAGGACTTCGACATCGACGTCCCGCGCGCGGAGCCCGCGCTCACCTGATTCAGTTGTTTCCGCCCCAGGTCGTCACCTGTGCCGGTCTCCACGGATCTGCAAGGGACGTTTCGGCGTCCCTTCTTTCTTTCCTTCTTCGGCCTCGGTCTCTCTTCGGCCTCGGTCAACCCCCCGGTCGCACCGCGTTTTCTTAACGTCTGATGTGCCCTGCACGTTCATCGGTGAAACCGCGACAGCCCGGTAGAGTCCGGCTGCGTGCATCTCAAGGCCATGACCCTCCGAGGTTTCAAGTCATTCGCGTCCGCCACGACGCTCCGCTTCGAGCCGGGCATCACCTGTGTCGTGGGGCCCAACGGGTCGGGCAAGTCCAATGTGGTGGACGCGCTCTCCTGGGTCATGGGAGAGCAGGGCGCCAAGTCGTTGCGCGGCGGCAAGATGGAGGACGTCATCTTCGCCGGCACGACCGGGCGGCCCCCGCTCGGCCGGGCCGAAGTCTCGCTCACCATCGACAATTCCGACGGCGCGCTGCCCATTGAGTACGCCGAAGTCACCATTACGCGGATCATGTTCCGCAACGGCGGCAGCGAATACCAGATCAACGGCGACACCTGTCGGCTGCTCGACATTCAGGAACTCCTCTCCGACTCCGGTATCGGCCGGGAAATGCATGTCATCGTCGGGCAGGGCCAGCTCGATTCCGTTCTGCACGCCGATCCGATGGGCCGCCGCGCTTTCATCGAGGAGGCGGCGGGCGTTCTCAAACACCGCAAGCGCAAGGAGAAGGCGCTGCGGAAGCTGGAGTCGATGAAGGCGAACCTGGCGCGGGTGGAGGACCTGACCGGTGAACTCCGGCGCCAGCTCAAGCCGTTGGGCCGACAGGCGGCCGTGGCCCGGCGGGCCGCCGTCATCCAGGCCGACCTCCGCGACGTCCGGCTGCGGCTGCTCGCCGACGATCTCGTCACACTCCAGGAGGCGCTCGGCGCGGAGATCGCCGACGAGGCCGCGCTGAAACAGCGCAAGGAGGCTGCCGAGGCGCAGCTCAAGGCCGCCCAGCAGCGCGAGGCCGAGCTGGAGGAGGAGGTGCGGCGGCTCGCGCCGAGGCTCCAGCGGGCACAGCAGAGCTGGTACGAGCTGTCGCAGTTCGCCGAGCGGGTACGCGGCACCATTTCGCTCGCCGACGCCCGGGTGACCAGCGCGAACGCGGCTCCCGATGAGGAACGGCGGGGCCGCGACCCCGAGGACATGGAGCGCGAGGCCGCCCGGATCCGCGAGCAGGAGGCCGAGCTGGAGGCCGCTCTGGAGGCGGCGCGGCACGCCCTGGAGAACACCGTCGAGCACCGCGCCGAGCTGGAGCGGGACCTGGCGGCGGAGGAGCGCCGGCTCAAGGACCTGGCGCGGGCGATCGCCGACCGCCGCGAGGGTCTCGCCCGGCTGAACGGGCAGGTCAACGCGGCCCGCGGCAGGGCGGGTTCGGCCCAGGCCGAGATCGACAGGCTCGCCGAGTCCCGGGACGCGGCGCAGGAACGTGCCGTCACGGCCCAGGAGGAGTACGAGCAGCTCAAGGCCGAGGTGGACGGGCTGGACGCGGGCGACGAGGAGCTGGCCGTACGGCACGAGGACGCGAAGCGTGAACTGGCCGACGCCGAGCGTGAGTTGGCGTCCGTACGGGAGGAGCTGACGACCGTCGAGCGCAGCCGTGCCGCGACCTCCGCCCGCCGCGAGGCCCTCGCGCTCGGGCTGCGCCGCAAGGACGGGACGGGTGCGCTGCTCGGTGCGGGGGAGGGGCTCTCCGGGCTGCTCGGACCGGCCGCCGAGCTGCTGACGGTCACACCGGGCTACGAGGTCCCGGTGGCGGCCGCCCTCGGTGCGGCTGCCGACGCGGTGGCGGTGACCGGCCCGGCGACCGCCGCCGGGGCGATCCGGCTGCTGCGCAAGCAGGACGCGGGGCGGGCGGCGCTGCTGCTCGCGGGGGAGGGGAGGGCTCTCGACGCCCTGCCGCAGGCCCCCGCACCGTATGCCGTCGAATTCGTCCGGGGCCCCGACGATGTGATGCCGGCCGTGCGGCGGCTGCTGCACGGTGTCGTCGTGGTGGACTCGCTGGAGGAGGCCGAGGGCCTGGTCTACGCGCACCCGGCGCTGACCGCCGTGACGGCCGAGGGGGATGTGCTGGGGGCGCACTTCGCGCAGGGCGGTTCGGCGGGTGCGCCGAGCCTCCTCGAAGTGCAGGCGTCCGTCGACGAGGCCGACGCGGCCCTCGCGGAGCTGGGCGTTCGGTGCGAGGAGCTGGCGGTGACGCAGCGGGCCGCCGGGGAGCGGAAGGCCCAATGCGCCGCACTGGTCGAGGAGTTGGGGGAGACGAGGCGGGCCGGGGACCGTGAGAGGTCGGCGGTCGCGCAGCAGCTGGGGCGGCTCGCCGGGCAGGCGCGCGGCGCCGCGGGCGAGGCCGAGCGGTCGGCAGCCGCGGCCGCCAAGGCGCAGGACGCGCTGGAGCGGGCCACCGAGGAGGCCGAGGAGCTGGCGGAGCGGCTCGCGGTCGCCGAGGAGGCCCCGGTGGAGGAGGAGCCGGACACCTCGAAGCGGGACCGGCTCGCGGCCGACGGGGCGAACGCGCGCCAGACCGAGATGGAGGCCAGGCTCCAGGTCCGTACCCACGAGGAGCGGGTCAAGGGCCTGGCCGGACGGGCCGAATCGCTCGACCGGGGCGCCCGCGCCGAGCGCGAGGCCCGGGCGCGGGCCGAGCAGCGACGGGCCCGGATGCGGTACGAGGCGCAGGTCGCGGCGGCCGTGGCGGCGGGCGCCCGGCAGCTGCTCGCGCACGCCGAGGTCTCTCTCGTACGGGCCGGCGAGGAGCGGTCGGTGGCGGAGACGGCGAAGGCAGGGCGGGAGCGGGAACTGGTCGCCGAGCGCGGCCGGGGCCGGGAGCTGAAGCAGGAGCTCGACAAGCTGACCGATTCGGTGCACCGGGGCGAGGTGCTCGGAGCGGAGAAGCGGCTGCGGATCGAGCAGTTGGAGACCAGGGCCCTGGAGGAGCTGGGCGTGGAACCGGCCTCGCTGGTGGCGGAGTACGGGCCCGCGCAGCCGGTGCCGCCGTCGCCGCCCGCCGACGGGGAGGAGCTGCCGCAGGACCCGGAGGACCCCCGCAACCTGCCCCGCTCCTTCGTGCGCGCCGAGCAGGAGAAGCGGCTGAAGGCCGCCGAACGGGCGTATCAGCAGCTCGGAAAGGTGAATCCGCTGGCTCTTGAGGAGTTCGCGGCGCTGGAGGAGCGGCATCAGTTCCTCTCCGAGCAGCTGGAGGACCTCAAGCGGACCAGGGCCGACCTGATGCAGGTGATCAAGGAGGTCGACGAGCGGGTGGAGCAGGTCTTCACCGAGGCGTACCGGGACACGGCGCGGGAGTTCGAGGGCGTCTTCTCGCGGCTGTTCCCGGGCGGCGAGGGGCGGCTGATCCTGACCGATCCCGAGAACATGCTCACGACCGGGGTCGATGTGGAGGCGCGTCCTCCGGGCAAGAAGGTCAAGCGGCTCTCGCTGCTGTCGGGCGGGGAGCGGTCGCTGACGGCGGTGGCGCTGCTGGTGTCGATCTTCAAGGCCAGGCCCAGTCCCTTCTATGTGATGGACGAGGTCGAGGCGGCGCTGGACGACACCAACCTCCAGCGCTTGATTCGGATCATGAAGGAACTCCAGGAGAGCTCCCAGCTGATCGTGATCACGCACCAGAAGCGCACGATGGAGGTGGCGGACGCCCTCTACGGCGTATCGATGCAGGGTGACGGGGTCTCGAAGGTGATCAGCCAGCGGCTGCACTAAGTCCTGAATTCACGCCTTTCCGGGTTTTTCAGGTCTATTTCGGGCTGCCTGGGTCCATGGGGGTGCCCTGCTATTGACTTCAAAAGGTGAAGGATTACGATCTCCTCCAGCCCTTTTGGATTCAAGTAGAAGCAACCGGCTGCAAGAGGCTTCAAGTGGTGAGCGACCCGGAGTTGTGACCCACTGGTAGTCCGCTTGAAGTGCCTGCCCCCCACGGACATGCCCGGCAACGCGGCCGGGCCCAGGAGTTCACGTGACCAGCACCACGACACCGTCGTCATCCGGAGGCCAGCAGGCCGCTCCGGAGCACCTCGGCCATGTCATCTTCATCACGGCCGCGGCCGCGATGGGCGGCTTCCTCTTCGGCTACGACAGCTCGGTGATCAACGGCGCCACCAAGGCCATCGGTGCCAAGTACGACATCGGTTCCGGAGCCCTCGGGCAGGTCATCGCCGTCGCACTGATCGGTTGTGCCGTGGGTGCCGCGACCGCAGGCCGGATCGCCGACCGGATCGGCCGCATCCGGGTCATGCAGATCGCCGCCGTGCTGTTCACCATCAGCGCCGTCGGTTCCGCACTGCCCTTCGCGCTGTGGGACCTCACCATGTGGCGCTTCCTCGGCGGCATCGCGATCGGCATGGCCTCGGTGATCGGCCCGGCCTACATCGCGGAGGTCGCCCCGCCCGCCTACCGAGGGCGCCTCGGCTCCTTCCAGCAGGGCGCGATCGTCCTCGGCATCGCGATCTCCCAGCTCGTCAACTGGGGCATCCTCAACTGGGCCGGAGGCGACGACCGCCACAAGGTCTTCGCCGGTCTCGAAGCCTGGCAGGTCATGCTCGGCGTGATGGTCATCCCCGCCGTGATCTACGGTCTGCTGTCCTTCGCCATTCCCGAGTCACCCCGCTTCCTGATCTCCGTCGGCAAGACCGAGAAGGCCAAGAAGATCCTGGCCGAGGTCGAGGGCGAGCACATCGACCTGGACGCCCGGGTCGCCGAGATCGAGCAGGGCATCCGCAGCGACCACAAGTCGACCTTCAAGGACCTCCTGGGCAGCAGGTTCGGCTTCCTGCCGATCGTCTGGATCGGCATCGGCCTCTCCGTCTTCCAGCAGCTGGTCGGCATCAACGTCGCCTTCTACTACTCGGCGACGCTGTGGCAGTCGGTGGGCATCGACCCGAGCGACTCGTTCTTCTACTCGTTCACCACGTCGATCATCAACATCGTCGGCACCGTGATCGCGATGATCTTCGTCGACCGGATCGGCCGCAAGCCGCTCGCCCTGATCGGCTCCGTCGGCATGACGGTCGCCCTCGCCTTCGAGGCCTGGGCCTTCTCCGCCGACATGGTGAACGGCAAGCTGCCCGACACCCAGGGCATGGTGGCCCTGATCGCCGCCCATGTCTTCGTGCTCTTCTTCGCCCTGTCGTGGGGTGTCGTCGTCTGGGTCTTCCTCGGCGAGATGTTCCCGAACCGGATCCGCGCCGCGGCCCTCGGTGTGGCCGCGGCCGCCCAGTGGATCGCCAACTGGGCGATCACGGCGAGCTTCCCGTCCCTGGCGAGCTGGAACCTCTCCGGGACGTACGTCATCTACACGTTCTTCGCGGCCCTCTCGATCCCCTTCGTGCTCAAGTTCGTGAAGGAGACCAAGGGCAAGAGGCTGGAGGAGATGGGCTAGTCCTGGCCCGCTTCACCTGCTCCGCCCGCTCCACCCGCTGCCCCGGCTCGTTCCTTGAGCCGGGGCAGCGCCCTTTCTGCGAAGAGGCTGAGGCTGCTACGGCCCTCCTCCACCGGCATCCCGCCGCACAGCGGGTGCAGGACGAGGCTCTGCGCGTCCAGGTCCGCGCACTGCTCCGGCGTGAGGATCCGGTAGACCCCCTCGGCGCGCAGCTCCTCGACGGTGCGCGCGGTGGAACGTACCGCCGAGCGGATGTCCTTCGACTGCCAGGAGGCGTACGTCCTGGCCTCGTGCAGGAAGTGCTTGCCGTACGTCGCCCAGGCGCGGTCCGGGTCCTCGCTGAGGTGCAGCAGCGGGGTCTCGGCGCCGGGCATCATGCAGAAGCCCCGGGTGCCGTGGGCCGTGCACTGCTCCTCGTAGTACGCGGCCAGCTCCGGCAGGTGCGCGCTCGGGAAGAACGGCAGCCCGAGCCTGGCCGCACGCCGGGCGGCCGCCCGGGAGCTGCCGCCGACCAGGAGCATCGGATGCGGCTGGGTGTACGGGCGCGGAGTGACGCGGACGGTCCGGCCCCGGAAGGTGAAGGGCTCGCCCGACCAGGCCTTGAGCAGCGTCTCCAGGAGCTCGTCCTGGAGCTTGCCGCGCCGGCCCCACTC
Source organism: Streptomyces sp. NPDC021093 (assembly GCF_044333135.1). Lineage (NCBI taxonomy): Bacteria > Bacillati > Actinomycetota > Actinomycetes > Kitasatosporales > Streptomycetaceae > Streptomyces > Streptomyces sp. NPDC021093. The sequence continues at coordinate 154,438 of NZ_JBIRQJ010000012.1, forward strand.
CGCGCCCAGCTGCTCGTACTCCTCGGGGCGGTAGCCGATCCCTGCGACCGTGACCAGGCGGCCGCCGCTCAGCAGGTCGAGCACGGCGATGTCCTCGGCCAGGCGCAGCGGATCGTACAGCGGGCCGATGATCGCGGAGACGGTGACGGCGATGCGCTCCGTCGCGCCGAAGACGGCGCCCGCGAAGGCGAAGGGGGAGGGCAGCCAGCCGTTGGCGGCGCCGTGGTGCTCCTCGGTCTGGACCGTGTCGATGCCGTGCTCGTCGGCGTACGCGGCCATCTCCAGGGCGGCGCGGTACCGCGCCCTCAAAGAGGCGGGGGTCGCATCGGGCTCGACCAGGTTGAACCGGACCACTGAATGGGCCATGACGCGAAGTCCCCCTCCGCCGGTGTGGGATGGCGAAGGGGGACGTTAGCTGGCGATGCGTCAGATGGACAGGCTTTCGGCGGCCTCGGTGGACTTGGGGCCGGGCTCCGGGGCCTGGGCCCGCGGCAGCACCGCGTACAGGACGGCCGCGGCGACGATCGTGACGACCCAGCCGAGGCCGTTCGCGCCGAGCCAGGTGGTGGCCAGCGGGCCGGTGAACCACTCGACCTTCGTGAAGAGCAGACCGACCACCAGCGCCACGCCCCACGCGATCATCGCGGACCAGGCGAAGCCGCCGCTGTACCAGTACGCGCTGGTGCGCGTGGTGTCCATCAGCGCCTCGCCGTCGTACGAACGGCGCTTGAGCATGTCGACGCCGAAGACGCCGATCCACGCCGAGAACGCCACCGCGAGCAGCGTCAGGAACGAGATGAACGAGCCGATGAAGCTGGTCGCCACCACCATCAGCAGGAAGCCGAAGATCAGGCTGATGATCGCGTTCACGCTGACCGCCCAGGCGCGCGGCACCTTGATGCCGAGGGTCTGCGCGGTGAAACCGGCCGAGTACATCGACATCGAGTTGATCAGCAGCATCCCGATCAGGGCGATGACCAGGTACGGAACGGAGATCCACATCGGCAGCAGCTCACCGATGAAGGACACCGGGTCCTGCGCGCTCGCCAGGTTCGGGGTGGAGACCGCCATCACCGCGCCCATCAGGACCATCGGCAGGACGACGATGTCGGCGCCGCCGATCGACGCACCGACCATGCCCTTCGACGAGGCGTTGCGCGGCAGGTAGCGGGTGAAGTCGGGACCGGAGGGGACCCAGCTGATGCCGCCCGCGGCGATCGTGCCGATGCCCGCGATCAGCATCGCCGTCGAACCGGCGGGCTTGGCGAAGACGGACGACCAGTCGGTGTTGGCGATCAGGTAGACGAGGACCAGCACGCTGAAGACGCCGAAGAGGTACGTCGACCACTTCTGGCAGACGCGCAGCGCGTTGATGCCCAGACCCGACACGACGAAGGTGCAGGCCACGAAGAGGAGCAGGGTGACGACCACGAGGGTGGTGTTGCTCTTCACACCGAAGAGCAGGTCGAGCACGGTCAGGACGGCGTACGCACCGGTGACCGCGTTGATCGTCTCCCAGCCCCAGCGCGCCACCCAGATCAGCGAACCGGGGAAGAGGTTGCCGCGCTGGCCGAACACGGCCCGCGAGAGCGCCATGCCGGGCGAGCCGCCGCGCTTGCCGGCGATCGAGATCAGGCCCACCAGGCCGTACGAGACGATCGGCGCGGTGATCGCGACGACCAGCACCTGCCAGAAGTTCAGGCCGTTGAACACGATCAGCCCGGCGCCCATGGTGAGCAGCAGCACACTGATGTTCGCCGCCACCCAGGTCGGGAACAGCTCACGGACGTGACCGTTGCGCTCGTTGTCGGGGACCGGTTCGAGTCCTCGGGTCTCGACCGTGCCTTCGGATGCGGCGGTGGGTTCGGCAGTGGTGCTCATGGTGTGGGGGTTCCGTGCCTCTCGCTCGGCGCGCGACGTTGCGGGCCGGTGGGGGAGTAATCGGTTTGGACTCTACGCGCGTGGATAGGGGTGCGGCCATCGTACTTTGACCCGACTGCGCCCCGGAAAAGGGGTATGTCGCTTGGAGGAAGTGCCAAGGAGGGCCCGGGGATGCCCGGTGGCCGATACTGGGGGGGTTATGGACATCCTCATCCTTGCTGTAGTCATCGCCCTGGTCGCGGTCGGCGCGATCAGCGGGCTCGTGGTCAGCAGCCGCAAGAAGAAGCAGCTGCCGCCCTCCACGCCGCCGAGCACGCCGACCATCACTGCCCCGCCCGCCGAACCTCAGGTCGGCGAGGACGCCGCTCCGCCGAAGGACGAAGCGCGCCGCACCATCGAGGAGGTCGACCTCCCCGCGGCTCCCGACGCGCCCGTCGCCGCCGAGGAGCCGGTCGTCGAGCCGGTGCCCGAAGCACCCGTGCTCGACGTGCCCGAGCCCACCGCCGGCCGCCTGGTCCGCCTGCGCGCCCGGCTCGCCCGCTCCCAGAACTCGCTCGGCAAGGGTCTGCTCACGCTGCTCTCGCGCGACAACCTCGACGAGGACACCTGGGAGGAGATCGAGGACACCCTCCTCACCGCCGACGTCGGCGTCGCCCCCACCCAGGAGCTCGTCGAGCGCCTGCGGGAGCGGGTCCGGGTCCTCGGCACCCGCACCCCCGACGAACTGCGCAACCTGCTCCGCGAGGAGCTGCTGAACCTCATCGGCACCGACTTCGACCGCGCCGTGAAGACGGAGAGCGGCGTCGACACCCCGGGCGTCGTCATGGTCGTCGGCGTCAACGGCACCGGCAAGACCACCACCACCGGCAAGCTCGCCCGCGTGCTCGTCGCCGACGGCCGCTCGGTCGTGCTCGGCGCGGCCGACACCTTCCGTGCCGCCGCCGCCGACCAGCTCCAGACCTGGGGCGACCGGGTGGGCGCCCGTACGGTACGGGGCCCGGAGGGCGGCGACCCGGCGTCGATCGCCTTCGACGCGGTCAAGGAAGGCATCGCCGAGGGCGCGGACGTCGTGCTCATCGACACGGCGGGACGCCTGCACACCAAGACCGGGCTCATGGACGAGCTCGGCAAGGTCAAGCGCGTCGTCGAGAAGCACGGCCCGCTCGACGAGGTGCTGCTCGTACTCGACGCCACCACCGGGCAGAACGGCCTGGTCCAGGCGCGGGTGTTCGCGGAGGTCGTGGACATCACCGGCATCGTGCTGACCAAGCTCGACGGCACCGCCAAGGGCGGCATCGTCATCGCCGTCCAGCGTGAACTGGGCGTACCGGTGAAGCTGGTGGGTCTCGGCGAGGGCGCGGACGACCTGGCTCCGTTCGAGCCGGAGGCATTCGTGGACGCGCTGATCGGGGACTGAGTCCCGGACGCGCGAGGGACTTCGGTCCGGTCGTGCGAGGGACTTCGGTCCGGACGCGTACGTATGAGGAGGGGCGCCACCTGAATTCAGGTGGCGCCCCTCCTCATACGTACGGCCGTCAGGCCAGGTGCCGGTGGCAGATGTACGCCAGCGTGCCCAGCAGCAGTCGTGCCTGCGGGGGCTTCGTCGCCGTGTCGAGGGACGGCGGGCGCAGCCACTGGACGTGGCCCAGGCCCGCGTGGTCCGACGGGGGAGCGGTGACGTACGAACCGGGGCCCAGACAGCGCAGGTCCAGGTCCGCGTCGTCCCAGCCCATCCGGTAGAGCAGCTCCGGCAGCGCCGCCGCGGCGCCGGGCGCCACGAAGAAGTGCGCGCGGCCGTCCGGCGTCACGCTCACCGGGCCGAGCGGAATGCCCATCCGCTCCAGCCTGATCAGCGCCCGCCGGCCCGCGGCCTCCGCCACCTCCAGCACGTCGAACGACCTGCCCACCGGCAACAGCACCGCGGCGCCGGGGAACTGCGCCCAGGCCGCCGTCACCTCGTCCAGCGTCGCCCCGGCGGGCACCACCTGCGCGAAGTCGAAGGGGTGGGCGCCGGGCGCCGGGCAGGACGCGTCGCCGCAGGAGCAGACGCCCGCCGCGGCCCTCGCTCCCGGGACGACGTCCCAGCCCCACAGTCCGGTGTACTCCGCCACCGCCGTGCCCTCTGACGTACGGCCGCGCCGCCGCGTGCCGGAGCGCATGTCCCGGATGCCGCCGATCGTGAAGCCCATGCCCCCTCCAACGGGTCGAACTCGCCGGTGGTTACGACGCGGAACAGGCCGATGACACTCCGTCATGCCGCGTCATGTCGGCGGTACCGCCGATCCGGCCTCGGCGGCGCTCCGGGACGCCCGGGGTGGTGCGGAGGCCGCGCGCGCTCCGGCGTGCGTCGCTCCACCCGCTCCTGATCGTCCTGTGTCAAGTGAATCGCGCCTGCCCGCAGGGGAGTTCACTCGGAGGGGTGGCGAATGGTGGCGTTTCTGTAAGTGCCCTCGCCGGAGGGGTGATCGTAGGATTACTTTCGGTGCATGGACCCCGGAGGTGCGCGCATTCATGGGTATGCCGGAGGCAAGCCGGATTCCCGTTCGAGGGGGCGCATTCTGCGGACAGAAGGGCCCAACTCACGGCATTCTGTAAGGGGTTCACACGGAGGATGTGTGTACGCACAGGATTTCCGGAGCGCGGTGTGCGGCCCGCTCCGGGCGACGGAATGGGGGCGCTCCCGTGGGCGGCAGCACCGCTAGTGGTGGAAACGCTGGAAAGCGCCCGAACGAGCAGCTCGGTTCGTGGTTCGCGCGCAGCGGCTGGTCCAAGGGCGAGCTGGCGCGCCAGGTGAACCGCCGGGCGCGCCAGATGGGCGCGCACCACATCAGCACCGACACCTCCCGGGTGCGCCGCTGGCTGGACGGCGAGAACCCGCGCGAGCCCATTCCACGCATCCTCTCGGAGCTGTTCTCCGAGCGCTTCGGCTCCGTCGTCGCCATCGAGGACCTCGGTCTGCGCGCCGCGCACCAGTCGCCCTCCGTGTCCGGCGTCGACCTCCCGTGGGCCGGGCCGCAGACCGTCTCGCTGCTCAGCGAGTTCTCCCGCAGCGACCTGATGCTGGCCCGCCGGGGCTTCCTCGGCTCCTCCCTCGCCCTGTCGGCGGGGCCCGCGCTCATCGAGCCGATGCAGCGCTGGCTGGTCCCCTCGACGCCGGGCGACCCCGGGCCCGCGGAGTCGTCCGCCACCTCCCGCCGGCCGTCCAGACTGTCCGAGCCGGAGCTGCAACTCCTCGAATCCACCACCGTGATGTTCCGCCAGTGGGACGCCCAGTGCGGCGGCGGACTGCGCCGCAAGGCCGTCGTCGGCCAGCTGCACGAGGTCACCGACCTGCTCCAGGAACCGCAGTCCACCGCCACCTCGAAGAGGCTGTTCCGGTGCGGGGCCGAACTGGCCGAGCTGGCGGGCTGGATGAGCTACGACATCGGGCTCCAGCCCACCGCCCAGAAGTACTTCGTGCTCGCCCTGCACGCCGCCAAGGAAGCGGGCGACAAGCCCCTGGGCTCGTACATCCTCTCCAGCATGAGCCGGCAGATGATCCACCTCGGGCGCCCCGACGACGCACTGGAACTGGTCCATCTCGCCCAGTACGGCAGCCGTGACTGCGCCACCTCGCGCACCCAGGCCATGCTGTATGCGATGGAGGCCCGGGCGTACGCCAACATGGGCCAGCCCAGCAAGTGCAAACGGGCCGTGCGGATGGCCGAGGACACCTTCACCGACGCCGGACTCGACGACGAGCGCGATCCCGACTGGATCCGCTTCTTCTCCGAGGCCGAACTCAACGGCGAGAACTCGCACTCCTACCGCGACCTCGCCTACGTGGCCGGCCGCAGCCCGACGTACGCCTCGCTCGCCGAGCCCGTCATGGAGCGCGCCGTACAGCTCTTCGGGAAGGACACCGAGCATCAGCGGTCGTACGCACTGAATCTCATCGGCATGGCCACCGTGCACCTCCTCAAGAGGGAGCCCGAACAGGCCGTCCGGTACTCGCAGGAAGCCCTGACCGTCGCGGGGATGGTCAGGTCCGAGCGGGTCAACAACCGGCTCCGCAAGACGGTCGAAGGGGCCGTCCGGGAATTCGGCGACGTGGCCGAGGTGCACGATCTCACCGACCAGTTGGGAGCACAGCTGCCCGAAGCCGCCGAAGCGGTGTAGGGCGCACCTACCCCGGCCGCGACAGCAACCCGATGAAGCCCGACTCGGCTCCCCCACGCCAGGTCACCCGGGCGGCTGTCGCGGTCGGTCCATGTCCACCCGGGATGATCGGCCTGTTCATTTCCGCGTAACACGCACGACGCCATCGTCACTGCGGCGAAACATCCAGCTCCATCCGCCGAAACCGCGCTCCGCCACTCTCTGGGTCCATAACCAGCCACCCCGCACTGGCCGCCCCGAGGACGAGGAGACGCCGATGCCCCCAGGCATCACGACGTTGACGCTTGCCGCAGACGCTCCGACGCTGTCCGCCGCCAACACCGGCTTCATGCTCATCTGCTCCGCCCTGGTGATGCTGATGACACCCGGCCTCGCCTTCTTCTACGGAGGCATGGTCCGCGTCAAGTCCACCCTGAACATGCTGATGATGAGCTTCATCAGCCTCGGGATCGTCACGGTCCTGTGGGTGCTCTTCGGCTTCAGCCTCGCCTTCGGCGACGACATCGGCTCCGTGATCGGCTGGAGCTCGGACTTCGTCGGACTGAGCGGCATCGGCCTCACCGAGCTGTGGGACGGCTACACGATCCCCGTGTACGTCTTCGCCGTCTTCCAGCTGATGTTCGCCGTGCTGACCCCCGCACTGATCAGCGGTGCGCTCGCGGACCGAGTGAAGTTCACCGCCTGGGCGCTGTTCGTCGTGCTCTGGGTGACCGTCGTGTACTTCCCCGTCGCGCACTGGGTGTGGGGCGCGGGCGGCTGGCTCTTCGAGCTGGGCGTCATCGACTTCGCGGGCGGCACGGCGGTCCACATCAACGCCGGTGCGGCGGCCCTCGGCGTCATCCTCGTCATCGGGAAGCGGGTCGGCTTCAAGAAGGACCCGATGCGGCCGCACAGCCTGCCGCTGGTGATGCTCGGGGCGGGGCTGCTGTGGTTCGGCTGGTTCGGCTTCAACGCCGGTTCGTGGCTGGGCAACGACGACGGCGTGGGCGCGGTCATGTTCATCAACACCCAGGTGGCGACGGCGGCGGCGATGCTCGCCTGGCTGGCGTACGAGAAGATCCGGCACGGCGCGTTCACCACGCTGGGCGCCGCGTCGGGTGCGGTCGCGGGCCTCGTCGCGATCACCCCGTCCGGCGGCTCCTGCTCGCCGCTCGGCGCGATCGCCATCGGTGTCGTCGCCGGTGTGGTGTGCGCGATGGCCGTCGGCCTCAAGTACAGGCTGGGATACGACGATTCGCTGGACGTCATCGGCGTCCACCTGGTCGGCGGTGTGCTGGGCTCGCTGCTCGTCGGGTTCTTCGCGACCGGCGGCGTACAGTCCGACGCCAAGGGCCTCTTCTACGGCGGCGGCCTCGAACAGCTCGGCAAGCAGGCGATCGGCGTCTTCGCCGTCCTCGCCTACTCCCTGATCGCCTCCGCGCTCCTCGCCCTCGTCATCGACAAGACCATGGGCATGCGGGTCGAGGAGGACGTCGAGGTCTCCGGCATCGACCGGACCGAGCACGCCGAAACGGCATACGACTTCACCGGGGCGGGCGGTGGCGCGGCCCCGCGCACTCCCCTCCCCGGTCCGACCGTCGCAGCCGGCCCCGCCGCTGAAGCCGGTCCCCCTGCCGAGGCGGGCCCAGCTGCCGAAGCGGGCCCCGCTGATGGCACGAGCAAGAAGGTGGACGCATGAAGCTGATCACGGCGGTCGTCAAGCCGCACCGGCTCGACGAGATCAAAGAGGCGCTGCAGGCCTTCGGGGTCCAGGGTCTGACAGTGACCGAGGCCAGCGGTTACGGCCGCCAGCGCGGGCACACCGAGGTCTACCGGGGCGCCGAGTACACCGTCGACCTCGTACCGAAGATCCGTATCGAGGTCCTGGCCGAGGACGGGGACGCCGAGCAACTGATCGACGTGGTCGTCAAGGCGGCCCGCACCGGCAAGATCGGCGACGGCAAGGTGTGGAGCGTTCCGGTGGAGACGGCGGTCCGGGTACGGACCGGCGAGCGCGGGCCTGACGCGCTGTAACCGTTCCGAACAGTTAGGGAGCCACTGGGTGACGAGCGTGGAAGTGACCGAAGAACCGAACCCCCCGGGACCCAGCGGCTATGCGGCGGCCCGGCTGCGACTCCTCCAGGAGGAGTCGCGGTCCGGGCCGCCGCGCCGTTCCGCCCTCGCCCGCATCACCGACGAATGGGTGGCGGAGCTGTTCCGCATCGCCGCCCGCGAATCGGGGGTGCGGTCCGCCGCGCTGGTCGCCGTCGGCGGGTACGGGCGCGGTGAACTCTCCCCGCGCAGCGACCTCGACCTGCTCCTGCTGCACGACGGCTCCTCGCCGGCCGCGGTCTCGGCCCTCGCCGACCGCGTCTGGTACCCGGTCTGGGACCTCGGGATCGCCCTCGACCACTCCGTACGCACCCCGGGCGAGGCCCGCAAGGTCGCGGGCGACGACCTCAAGGTCCACCTCGGCCTCCTCGACGCCCGGCACGTCGCGGGAGACCTCGGCCTCACGACGGCCCTGCGCACCACCGTCCTCGCCGACTGGCGCAACCAGGCGGTGCGGCGGCTGCCCGAACTGCGCGAGCTGGGCAGGGAACGGGCCGAGCGGGCAGGGGAGTTGCAGTACCTCCTGGAACCCGACCTCAAAGAGGCGCGCGGCGGACTGAGGGACGCCACCGCCCTGCGCGCCGTCGCCGCCTCCTGGGTCGCCGACGCACCGCGCGAGGGCCTCGCCGAAGCCCGCCGCACCCTCCTCGACGTACGCGACGCACTGCACCTCACCACCGGACGGGCCACCGACCGCCTCGCACTCCAGGAGCAGGACCAGGTCGCCGCCGCACTGGGCCTCCTCGACGCGGACGTACTGCTGCGGAAGGTGTACGAGGCGGGGCGCACGCTGTCGTACGCGAGCGACGTGACGTGGCGGGAGGTCGAGCGAGTGCTCAGGTCCCGTTCCGTACGGCCGAGGCTCAAGGCGCTCCTCGGCGGCAGGCCCGCACCCGACCGGACGCCGCTGGCCGACGGGGTCGTGGAACAGGACGGCGAGGCGGTCCTCGCCCGCACCGCCCGGCCGGAGCGGGACGCGGTGCTCCCGCTGAGGGCGGCGGCCGCAGCGGCGCAGGCCGGGCTGCCGGTCAACCTCCATGCCGTACGGCAACTGGCCAAGGTCTCCCCGCAGCTGCCCGTGCCGTGGCCGGCCGAGGCCCGCGAGGAACTGGTCACGCTGCTCGGGGCGGGGGAGAGCGCGGTGCCCGTGTGGGAGGCGCTGGAGGCGGAGGGGCTGGTCACCCGGCTCCTCCCGGACTGGGAGCGGGTGCGGTGCAGGCCGCAGCGCAACCCCGTGCACACCTGGACCGTGGACCGTCACCTCATTGAGGCGGCGGTGCAGGCGGCGCGCTTCACCCGCCGGGTGGGGCGGCCCGACCTGTTGTTGGTGGCCGCGCTGCTGCACGACATCGGCAAGGGCTGGCCCGGCGACCACTCGGTGGCAGGGGAGACCATCGCCCGCGACATGGCGGCCCGGATCGGCTTCGACGCGGCGGACGTGGCGGTCGTCGCCACCCTCGTCCGCCATCACCTGCTGCTCGTCGAGACGGCGACGCGGCGCGACCTGGACGACCCGGCGACGGTGCGGTCGGTCGCGGAGGCGGTCGGATCGGTGTCGACGCTGGAGCTGCTGCACGCGCTGACGGAGGCGGACGCGCTGGCGACCGGGCCCGCGGCGTGGTCGGCGTGGCGGGCCTCGCTCGTCACGGACCTGGTGAAGCGGGTGGTGGCGGTGCTGGCGGGGGACCCGCTGCCGGATCCGGAACCGGTCGCTCTGAGCGCGCAGCAGGAACGCCTGGTGATCGAGGCGCACCGCACGGGCGGGCCCGTACTGGCGCTGCGGGCGCGGGAGGAGGGGGACGCCGGGCTGGGGGTCGAGCTGGTGATCGCCGTCCCCGACCAGCCGGGGGTGCTGCCGGCGGTGGCGGGGGTCCTCGCCATGCACCGGCTGACGGTGCGGGCGGCCGAACTGCGCTCGGCGGAGCCCCCCTTGGCGGGGGCGGCACCCGTCCTGCTGCTGGACTGGCGGGTGGCGGCGGCGTACGGGGGGCTCCCGGAGGCGACGCGGCTGCGGGCGGATCTCGTACGGGCGCTGGACGGGTCGCTGGACCTGCGGGCACGGCTGGCCGAGCGGGAGAAGGCGTACGCGACCGGACGTGCGCGGCGGCGCAGCCAGCCACCCGCGCCGCGCGTGACGGTCGCCCCGACGGCGTCCCGGCACGCGACGGTCCTGGAGGTGCGCGCCCAGGACGCCCCGGGCCTGCTGCACAGGATCGGCCGGGCGCTGGACGCGGCGGGGGTACGGGTGCGCAGTGCGCACGTGTCGACGCTGGGGGCGAGCGCGGTGGACACGGTCTACGTCACGGACCCGGAGGGGGCGGCACTGCCGGGCGGTGAAGCGGCGCGGGTGGCCAAGGCGTTGGAGGACGCCTTGCGGTGAGGCACGAAGGGAACGGCGCCTTCCCACGCACCTCACGGAACGCCGTCGCCCCTGGGGCTCACAGTCCCCGCCCCTGGGCCATCGGTCCCCGTCCGCCGAAAACCAGCGGGCGGGGACTGACGTTTCGGCGGGCCGGATACTCTGGGGGGCCAAGGACTCCGCCCCCAACCCGAGGATCTGCGACCACAGTGTTCGATACCCTCTCCGATCGCCTTTCCGCGACTTTCAAGAATCTCCGGGGCAAGGGCCGCTTGTCCGAGGCGGACATCGACGCCACCGCCCGTGAGATCCGTATCGCGCTGCTGGAAGCGGACGTCGCCCTGCCCGTCGTCCGGGCCTTCATCAAGAAGGTCAAGGAGCGCGCCGCGGGTGCCGAGGTCTCCAAGGCGCTCAACCCGGCCCAGCAGATCGTCAAGATCGTCAACGAAGAGCTGGTAGGCATCCTCGGCGGCGAGACCCGTCGCCTCCGGTTCGCCAAGACCGGCCCGACCGTGATCATGCTCGCGGGTCTCCAGGGTGCCGGTAAGACGACCCTCGCCGGAAAGCTCGGCCTCTGGCTGAAGGGGCAGGGCCACTCCCCGCTCCTCGTCGCCTGCGACCTCCAGCGCCCCAACGCCGTCAACCAGCTGAGCGTCGTCGCCGACCGCGCCGGCGTCGCGGTCTACGCGCCCCAGCCGGGCAACGGCGTCGGCGACCCGGTCCAGGTCGCCAAGGACTCCGTCGAGTACGCGAAGACCAAGCAGTTCGACGTGGTCGTCGTCGACACCGCCGGCCGCCTCGGCATCGACCAGGAGCTGATGCAGCAGGCCGCGGACATCCGCGACGCCGTCAGCCCGGACGAGATCCTCTTCGTCGTCGACGCGATGATCGGTCAGGACGCGGTCAACACCGCGGAGGCCTTCCGCGACGGCGTCGGCTTCGACGGCGTCGTGCTCTCGAAGCTCGACGGCGACGCCCGCGGTGGTGCCGCGCTCTCCATCGCGCACGTCACCGGCCGCCAGGTCATGTTCGCCTCCAACGGCGAGAAGCTGGACGAGTTCGACGCGTTCCACCCGGACCGCATGGCCTCCCGCATCCTCGACATGGGTGACCTGCTCACCCTCATCGAGCAGGCGGAGAAGACGTTCAGCCAGGAAGAGGCCGCCAAAATGGCCTCCAAGCTGTCGTCCTCCAAGGGGGGCAAGGACTTCACGCTCGACGACTTCCTGGCCCAGATGGAGCAGGTCCGGAAGATGGGCTCGATCTCCAAGCTGCTCGGCATGCTGCCGGGCATGGGGCAGATCAAGGACCAGATCAACAACATCGACGAGAAGGACGTGGACCGCACCGCGGCCATCATCAAGTCGATGACCCCGGGCGAGCGCGCCGAGCCCACGATCATCAACGGCTCGCGCCGCGCCCGTATCGCCAAGGGCTCCGGCGTCGACGTCAGCGCGGTGAAGAACCTGGTGGAGCGGTTCTTCGACGCCCGCAAGATGATGTCCAAGATGGCCCAGGGCGGCGGAATGCCCGGCATGCCGGGGATGCCCGGGATGGGTGGCGGTCCCGGCAAGCAGAAGAAGCAGATCAAGCAGGCCAAGGGCAAGCGCAAGAGCGGCAACCCGATGAAGCGCAAGGCCGAGGAGCAGGCGGCGGCCGAGCGGCGCGAGCAGGCGGCGCAGAACGGCGGCGCGTTCGGTCTTCCGGCGGGTCAGGAAGGCAAGGACTTCGAGCTCCCGGACGAGTTCAAGAAGTTCATGGGCTGACGGCCGGTACCGGCCGGACCGGCCGGACGGCTTTCGTACGACACCGTGGGCGCCCTCTTCCGAGGGTGCCCACGGTGTTTTTCTGTCGTAACGTCCGAATATGAGCAACCCTGTGCCGCCGCGCCAGACCCCTGACCAGCCGTGGCGTTCGGAGGGTGCGCCGCCACCGCCGCCCGAGAAGAAGAAGATGCCCGGCGGCTGGGGCAGGCTCGCGATGACCGCGCTGCTCGTCTATCTGCTCACCAACATCGTGCTGGGCTTCTTCAACGAGGGCGACGAGCCCACGATCGCGTACACGGAGTTCAGCAAGCAGGTCACCTCCAACAACGTCTCCAAGATCTACTCCAAGGGCGACGCGATCCAGGGCGAGCTCAAGAAGGAACAGGCCGTTCCGGACGGCGACAAGGACGCGAAGTACACCAAGTTCGTCACCCAGCGCCCGGCCTTCGCCGACGACAAGCTCTGGGACGAGCTGACGAAGGACGGTGTGACCGTCACCGCGAAGCCGGTCGTCGAGGAGCGCAGCTTCCTCGCCAACCTGCTGATCTCGCTCGCGCCGATGCTGCTGCTCGTGGCGCTGTGGGTGGTCATCGCGCGGCGGATGAGCGGTGGCATGGGCGGCGGTGGCATGGGCGGTCTCGGCCGGAAGGCGCCGCCCAAACCGGTCGACGTCGCCGCCGACAAGCGGACCACCTTCGAGGACGTCGCCGGCATCGACGAGGTCGAGGGCGAGCTGTCGGAGGTCGTCGACTTCCTCAAGCATCCGGAGGAGTACCGGAAACTGGGTGCCCGGATGCCCGGCGGCGTACTGCTCGCAGGTCCGCCCGGCACCGGAAAGACCCTGCTCGCGCGGGCCGTCGCCGGTGAGGCGGGGGTTCCGTTCTTCTCCGCCTCCGCCTCGGAGTTCATCGAGATGATCGTGGGCGTGGGCGCGGGGCGGGTGCGCGAGCTGTTCGCGGAGGCCCGCAAGGTCGCCCCGGCGATCATCTTCATCGACGAGATCGACACCATCGGCCGCGCCCGCGGCGGCGGTTCCGGCATGGGCGGCCACGACGAGCGCGAGCAGACGCTCAACCAGATCCTCACCGAGATGGACGGCTTCTCCGGCTCCGAGGGCGTCGTCGTCATCGCCGCAACCAACCGCGCCGACGTCCTCGACCCCGCCCTCACCCGCCCGGGCCGCTTCGACCGCGTCGTCACCGTCAGCCCGCCCGACCGGGGCGGCCGCGAGGCCATCCTCAGGATCCACACCCGGGCGATCCCGCTCGCCGAAGGCGTCGACCTCGCCCAGGTGGCCCGTACGACACCGGGCATGACCGGCGCGGACCTCGCCAACCTCGCCAACGAGGCGGCCCTCCTCGCCGTCAAGCGCAAGCAGACCGCCGTCACCCAGTCCGACCTGTCCGACGCCCTGGAGAAGGTCCAGCTCGGCGCCGAACGCCCGCTCGTCATGCCCGAGGAGGAGCGCCGCAGGACCGCTTACCACGAGAGCGGACACGCCCTGCTCGGCATGGTGCAGCCCGGCGCCGACCCGGTCCGCAAGATCACCATCGTGCCGCGCGGCCGGGCACTCGGCGTCACCCTCTCCACGCCGGACGCCGACAAGTACGCGTACACCGAGGCATACCTACGCGGCAGAATCATCGGCGCGCTCGGCGGAATGGCAGCCGAGCAGGTTGTCTTCGGGGTGATTACGACGGGTGCCGAGAACGACCTGGAACAGGTCACCAACCTGGCCAGGGGAATGGTCGGCCGCTGGGGGATGAGCGAGCGGGTCGGCCGTCTCACCGCGATCCCGTCCGATGCGCAGCAGGCGTACGGACTGTCCGCGGCCCCCGCGACGCTCGACGCGGTCGACAGCGAGATGCGCCGCATCGTCGACGAGTGCTACGCCGACGCGCTGCGCCTCCTGGAGGAGAACCGGCCCAAGCTGGACGCCCTTTCCCGGGCGCTGCTGGAGAACGAGACCCTGGAGGAGGCGGCGGCGTACCGCGCGGCGGGCATCACGCGCCTGACGAAGCCGGACGCGTGACGCCTCTATGAGGAGCGCGGCGCCTTCGTGGTGAGTGCGGCGCCTCTTTGAGGAGGGCGCGCGACAGGGAGGGTCGCGCGGCGAGCCACGGCTCCCGCGCGACGAGCCGCGGCTGCCGCGAGAGCTACGGCCTGCGGGCGAGAGCTAGGGCTTGCGGGCGATCAGATACCGGAAGACGTTCGGCATCCACACCGTCCCGTCCGCGCGCAGATGCGGGTGCAGCGCCTCCGCCAGTTCCTTCTCCACCTGCGCCGGATCGGTCGCCCGTACCGCCGCGTCAAAGAGGCCGGTGGACAGCAGCCCGCGCACCGCACTGTCCATGTCGCCGTACCCGAAGGGGCAGGCCACCCGCCCCGATCCGTCCGGCTTGAGTCCGGCCCGCGCCGCCACGTCCTCCAGGTCGTCCCGCAGCGCGGGCCGCCAGCCGCCGGACGTACGCAGGGTGTCGGTCAGCCGGCACGCCACCCGCAGCACCGCCGACGTGGCGCAGCGCTCCGGAGGACCCCAGCCCGTCAGGACGACCGCGCTGCCGCGGCCGACGAGCGGCACGGCGGCGTCGAGCGCCGGGGTGAGGCCGTCGGTGTCGCCGGCCGCACAGCCGATCGGCTCGAAGGCGGTCACCAGGTTGTACGGAGCAGGGCCGGTGGCGTCCGAGGGGCAGCCGTGGATCACGGCGGCCGCCGTGTCCGGGGCGACCGCGCCGTCGACCAGCCGTTCGCGGGCGAGCGCGATCAGTGCGGGATCGGTGTCGACGCCGGTGACCTTCGCACCCCGGGAGGCCGCGACGAGCAGGGCCAGGCCCGCGCCGCAGTCGAGGCCGAGCAGCCGGGTGGCAGGGCCTACCTCAAGCCGCTCGTACACCGCTTCGTAGAGCGGAACCAGCATCCGTTCCTGGATCTCGGCCCAGTCACGCGCGCGCGTACACACGCGCGTGTACGCAGTGGGCGAGGTCGTGTTCGGGTGGTGCTGGACGAGCGTCGGTGTCATCGAAAGCGCCCCAATCCGCCGAGAGGTCGGTCGTGCTCCGGTGTGCAACCCCCGTGCTGCGTGCGCGTCGGCACATCCCCCCGTATGTCAGGGAACTCCGCATCCGTCCCCACGTCCAGTGGGCAGCGGGCAATGCTTGCGCGCTCCGTGCGTGCGCCCCCACCGACCGCCCCGGCTGCGCCCCCGTACGGGCGGACGGACGTACGGCGTCTGTCCGACGCACCCCGGCCGGTGTGCGGGCGGTTCCGGAGCGCCGGTACTGTCGGCCCCGGGTTCGGCCGTTCCGGTGGGCCGGAGCAGGGACCGCGGACGGCGCACGTGCCACGGGAGCCGACTGCCGCCTCCCAGCAGGCAGTTCGGGTACATGCGGGGACGTACCCGTGGATACGTACCGGCTTGACGCGAGCTGCGTGGGTCCTCCGCAGATCGGCGCACCCTCCCTCGTCGGGAAGCATCAGCGGGAACTGACTGGTACGTGCAAATTATTTGGGATGCCCCGGAATAGGAACACGGGGGCCCTCCGGCTCGTTGTCACGTCGTGAGCACGACACCACCTGTCCTCGCCGCAGAACTGGCGCAGGCGTGGGCCGACATCCAGCGGTACCACCCCGAGCTGCCCGATCTTGCCGCGCCCGAGTCCCTGATCGGAGAGTCCTCGTCCGCCTGCGGCGCGGCTCTCTCCTTCGAACGACTGCTGCACGAGGCAGTCCACGGCATCGCCGCAGCCCGCGGCGTCCGTGACACCTCGCGTGCCGGTCGCTACCACAACCGCCGATTCCTCGCGATCGCCGAGGAGTTGGGCCTGGACCACCCGGAGGAGCCGCATCCCAGCAGCGGATTCTCCCTGGTCGCGCTCAACCCCGAGGCGAAGCGACGCTACCGTCCCACGATCGAGCGACTGTCCCGCGCGCTGAAGGCGCACACGGTCGCCACGGCCGCGGACACCAAGCGCTCCTTCCGCGGCCCCGCCGCCCGGCACGGATCCTCCGGGGGAGGGGTGCGGGTCAAGGCCGTCTGCGACTGCGGGCGCAATGTCCGCGTCGTGCCTTCGGTGCTGGCCCAGGCCCCGATCGTGTGCGGCGGCTGCGGCAAGCCGTTCCGCATCCCGGACGTGGTGGGCGCCGCGAGCTGAGGCCGTCGACCGAGCCCCCGGCCGGGGACCGGCGCTTCGCTGGTGTGTGGCACAATGGACAGCTGTACTCGACAGCCGCACAGGACCCCTCTCTCCTCCGGCTGACGCGTCCATCGGGCACCCCGAGTACCGCAACCCCACGTGGCATCCCGTTGTGCCCAACCACGTCAATACCAGGAGAGACCACTCCAGTGCTCAAGATCAAGCTGAAGCGCCTTGGCAAGATCCGTTCGCCTCACTACCGCATCGTCGTCGCCGACGCCCGCGTGCGTCGTGACGGTCGTGCCATCGAAGAGATCGGCCTGTACCACCCGGTGCAGAACCCCTCGCGCATCGAGGTCAACGCCGAGCGTGCGCAGTACTGGCTGTCTGTCGGCGCCCAGCCGACCGACGCCGTCCTCGCCATCCTGAAGCTCACCGGCGACTGGCAGGCGCACAAGGGCCTTCCGGCCCCGGCGCCGCTGCTGCAGCCGGCGACGAAGGAAGACAAGCGTGCTTCCTTCGACGCTTTCGCGAAGGCTCTCGAGGGTGGCGACGCCAAGGGCGAGGCCATCACCCCGAAGGCGAAGAAGGCCGACAAGAAGGCGGACGAGGCCCCGGCTGACGCCGCCGCTGAGTCGACCGAGGCCTGAGCATGCTCGAGGAGGCTCTTGAGCACCTCGTGAAGGGCATCGTGGACAACCCCGACGACGTGCAGGTCGCCTCGCGCACCCTGCGTCGCGGACGCGTCCTTGAGGTTCGGGTGCACCCCGACGACCTCGGCAAGGTGATCGGCCGCAACGGCCGTACCGCCCGCGCCCTGCGCACCGTCGTGGGGGCCATCGGTGGCCGTGGAATTCGCGTCGACCTCGTCGACGTGGACCAGGCCAACTGAGCATCAGGCAGTAGAGCATTACCGGCAGGGGCCGGGGAGGGCTGAGGCCCGCCCCGGCCCGCTGTCGTTTCTGCCCGAGAGCACAGTTCCCGCCGGAGGGCACGGCCTCTGCCGGAGAGCACGGCATTTCTGTCGGAGAGACAGTCGTACACACAGGTACGAGAACAGGTACGAACAGGAGAGAACGAGAGTGCAGCTGGTAGTCGCGCGGATCGGCCGCGCCCACGGAATCAAGGGCGAGGTCACCGTCGAGGTGCGCACGGACGAGCCGGAGCTTCGGCTCGGGCCCGGCGCCGTACTGACCACGGATCCCGCAGGAGTGGGCCCGCTGACCGTCGAGACCGGCCGGGTGCACAGCGGCCGGCTGCTGGTGCGTTTCACGGGCGTCAAGGACCGCACGGCGGCCGAGGCCCTGCGCAACACCCTCCTGATCGCGGACGTCGACCCCGAGGCGCGTCCCGAGGACCCCGAGGAGTTCTACGACCACCAGCTCGTCGACCTCGACGTGGTTCTTGCCGACGGCACGGAGATCGGGCGGATCACGGAGATCACGCACCTGCCCTCGCAGGACCTGTTCATCGTGGAGCGCGTGGACGGCAGCGAGGTGATGATCCCGTTCGTGGAGGAGATCGTCACCTCGATCGACCTGGAGGAGCAGCGCGCGGTCATCGACCCGCCGCCGGGCCTGATCGACGACAGCCAGGCGGTCGTGGCCTCCGCCAGGGATGCGGAAGAGACCGCCGAAGAGGCCGTCGAAGCCGAAGAGGCCGTCGAAGAGGACGCGAACTGATGCGTCTCGACGTCGTCACGATCTTCCCCGAGTACCTGGAACCGCTGAACGTCTCCCTCGTCGGCAAGGCCCGCGCCCGCGGTGTCCTCGACGTCCAGGTGCACGATCTGCGCGAGTGGACGTACGACCGCCACAACACCGTCGACGACACCCCCTACGGCGGCGGTCCCGGCATGGTCATGAAGCCCGACCCGTGGGGCGCGTGCGTGGACCAGGCGCTCGCCGACGGGTACGAGGCGGGCGCGCACGGTCCCGTGATGGTCGTCCCCACGCCCAGCGGCCGTCCCTTCACCCAGGAGCTCGCGGTCGAGCTCTCCGAGCGGCCCTGGCTGATCTTCACGCCGGCGCGGTACGAGGGCATCGACCGCCGCGTCATGGACGAGTACGCGACCCGGATGCCGGTGTACGAGGTCTCCATCGGGGACTACGTGCTGGCGGGCGGCGAGGCGGCGGTCCTGGTGATCACCGAGGCGGTCGCCCGGCTGCTGCCCGGCGTACTCGGCAACGCGGAGTCGCACCAGGACGATTCGTTCGCCCCGGGCGCGATGGCCAACCTCCTGGAGGGGCCCGTGTACACGAAGCCGCCGGAGTGGCGCGGGCGCACCATCCCCGACGTACTGCTCAGCGGGCACCACGGGAAGATCGCCCGCTGGCGGCGGGACGAGGCGTTCCGCCGGACCGCGGCCCACCGGCCGGACCTGATCGAGCGCACGGACCCCGCGGCCTTCGACAAGAAGGACCGCGAAATGCTCTCCATCCTGGGCTGGCGGCCGGGGCCCGACGGCCGATTTGGGCCGGACCCCGAGGCCGTGGAAGAATAAGCAGCTGCTGTCCGTCCGCGTGCGCCCCTGCCACAGGGGGAACGACGCCCGTCCGACGTGACCGGCACTCCTTTTCATCTCCGATATGCCGCTGATGACCTGTGGCATCAGCGAAGAAAGCAGACAACATGTCTCACCTGCTCGACGCCGTCGACGCTGCCTCGATCCGCAGCGACGTTCCGGCCTTCCGCCCCGGTGACACCGTGAACGTTCACGTGCGCGTCATCGAAGGCAACCGCTCCCGTGTGCAGCAGTTCAAGGGTGTAGTCATCCGTCGCCAGGGTGCGGGCGTCCGCGAGACCTTCACGGTCCGCAAGGTCTCCTTCTCCGTCGGCGTCGAGCGCACCTTCCCGGTGAACTCCCCGATCTTCGAGAAGATCGAGGTCGTCACCCGTGGTGACGTGCGTCGCGCGAAGCTGTACTACCTGCGCGAGCTGCGCGGCAAGGCCGCCAAGATCAAGGAGAAGCGCGACAACTGATCGCGCCTCCGGCGTCCAGGACCGGCCGGATAGGCTCGGATCCGATGGACACCGAAGCAGCACAGCACCCGGAGCGCGACCGCTCCGCCGTCCCCGGCAACCGGGACGGCGAGCGGTCGCGCTCCGCGTGTTTGGCCGGACAGGAGGAACAGGCCGACGAGGCTTTGTCTGGACAAACCGAGCAGGGCGACGAAGCCTTGTCCGGACACACCGTCCGGACCCCGTGGCGGCGGCCGGTGTTCCTCGCCTTCGCGTGCCTCACCTTCCTGCTGCTGTTCAGCGGCTTCGTACTGCAGCCGTTCCTGATCCCCAGCACCTCGATGCAGCCCACGCTCCAGGTCGGCGACCGGGTCCTGGTGAACAAGCTGGCGTACCGTTTCGGGGCCGTCCCGCAGCGCGGGGACGTGGTGGTCTTCGACGGCACGGGATCGTTCGTACGGGAGGAGCCCGCGGTCAATCCCGTGACGGGGGCGCTGCGCTGGGCGGGAGCGGCACTCGGAATCGCCGAGCCCGCCGAGACCGACTTCGTGAAGCGGGTGGTGGGGGTGGGCGGCGACCGCGTGGTCTGCTGCGACAAGCGGGGGAGGATCCAGGTGAACGGGCAGGGCGTCGACGAGCCGTATCTGTATCCCGGCGACAGTGCGTCCCGGGTGCCCTTCGACATCGTCGTACCGGACGGGAAGCTGTGGATGATGGGCGACCACAGGTCCCGCTCCAGCGACTCCCGCGACCACCTGGGCAGCCCCGGCGGCGGCATGGTGCCGGTCGACCGGGTGATAGGCCGCACGGACTGGCTCGGCTGGCCCGTCGGACGGTGGGGCTCGCTGGAGCGCTCGGACGCCTTCACGCACGTACGGGCGCCGGCCGCCGGGTCCCATGGGTAGCCGCGGCCGGGACCGGGCTGCGCAGGACGTCCCGCTGCCGACGGGGAGCCGGCCCACCACGCCTGCCGCCGCCGTCGGTGGCGACGGGCGTACGGGGCCGGGACGGGCGGAGCGGCGGAAGCTCGCCCGCAAGGTGAAGCGGCGGCGGCGCAGGTCCGCCGTCAAGGAGATACCCGTCCTCATAGTCGTGGCGCTGCTCATCGCGCTCGTACTGAAGACGTTCCTGGTGCAGGCCTTCGTGATTCCGTCCGGCTCGATGGAACAGACGATCCGGATCGGCGACCGGGTGCTGGTGGACAAGCTGACCCCGTGGTTCGGGTCGCGTCCCGAGCGCGGTGAGGTCGTGGTCTTCAAGGACCCGGGTGGCTGGCTGGAGAAGGAAGCGGCCCCGGAGAAGGAGGACCCGGTGGTGGTCAAGCAGGTCAAGATGGGGCTGACCTGGATCGGACTGCTGCCGTCGGCCGACGAACAGGACCTCATCAAGAGGGTGGTCGCGGTCGGCGGGGACACCGTGCGGTGCTGCGACAAGAATGGTCAGGTCACCGTCAACGGCGTACCGCTCAGTGAACCCTATGTCTTTCCGAACGACCGGCCGTCGAAGATCCCGTTCGAGGTGAAGGTCCCCGAGGGACGGGTCTTCGTACTGGGGGACCACCGGTCGAACTCTGCCGACTCCCGGTACCACCTGGACGAGAAGTACCAGGGGACGGTCTCGGAGCAGGACGTACTGGGCCGGGCCGTCGTCATCGCCTGGCCGATCGGGCACTGGCGCCGACTGGAGGTCCCCGAGACCTTCGCCCGCGTCCCCGAACCGCGCGCCGGGACGGCGGCGGCCCCGGAACCGTCGAATAAGGTGGCGTCCCAGGATCGTCAGGTCCTACTCCCGAGCCCAGGGGAACTCCCGCTCGTTATGGGAGTGGTGGGCCTGCGCCTTCTCGGGCGCGGGCGGTGGCACGGAGTGAGGAGTGGACGTGGGGGATGTGGCGGTCGGTGCCCGGTCCGGACACGACGGACCCGAGGAAAAGCCCGAGCCGGAACGGCGTGCCGATGCGTCCCCGTCCGTGACCCCGGGCCAGGCGAGGGAGCAGCGGAGCGGTGAAGAGTTGAGCGACACGGAGAACGGCCCGCAGGACAGCGGCGCGCACGACGGCAGCAGCGAGGACGGTCACCGGGGCAGCCAGAAGAAGCCCCGTTCCTTCTGGAAGGAACTGCCGCTGCTGATCGGCATCGCCCTCCTCCTCGCACTGCTGATCAAGACCTTCCTGGTGCAGGCCTTCTCGATCCCCTCCGAGTCGATGCAGGAGACCCTCCAGAAGGGCGACCGCGTCCTGGTCGACAAGCTGACCCCGTGGTTCGGTGCGGAGCCGGAGCGCGGCGAGGTCGTGGTGTTCCACGACCCGGGCAACTGGCTCAACACCCCGGTGGAGGAGCCCAACGTCGTACAGAACGTCCTGAGCTTCATCGGCCTGATGCCGTCCGCCGAGGACAAGGACCTGATCAAGCGGGTCATCGCGGTCGGCGGCGACACCGTGGAGTGCAAGACCGGCGGTTCGGTGCACGTCAACGGCAAGGCTCTGGACGACAAGTCGTACATCTCGCCGCAGGGCACCCCGTGCGACGACCAGCCCTTCGGCCCGCTCAAGGTGCCCGACGGCAAGATCTGGGTGATGGGCGACAACCGGAAGAACTCCGAGGACTCCCGCTACCACCAGAACCTCCCCACCAAGGGCTTCGTGAACAACGACGAGGTCGTCGGGCGGGCCGTGGTCGTGGCCTGGCCGATCAGCCGCTGGTCGACCCTGCCCGTGCCGGACACCTTCGACCAGCCCGGCCTCGCGAGCGCCACCGCGGCTGCCGCGTCGGCCGCCCCCGGAGCGCTCGGTCTGGCGGGTGCGGTGCCGGTGGTGCTCTGGCGCCGCAGGAGGCTGACCCGCGGGCGTACCGCCGGGTAGGGTGCCGTCCCAGATCGTTGATCTCCGAAGCAGGGGGAGCGCTGGGATGGGCAATGCAGGACGTACGGAAGACGGCCGCGGCCGCCTCGGCAATGTGCTGTCGGGGCTGGTCGTGGCCGTCGGCTGTGTGCTCTTCCTCGGCGGGTTCGCCTGGGGAGCGCTGGTGTACAAGCCGTACACGGTGCCGTCGGACTCGATGACCCCGTCGATCAACACCGGGGACCGGGTGCTCGCCCAGCGCATATCCGGCACCGAGGTGCGGCGCGGCGACGTGGTGATCTTCACCGACGACGTGTGGGGTGCCATGCCGATGGTGAAGCGGGTGGTCGGAGTCGGCGGCGACACGGTCGTCTGCTGCGACAAGGACAAGCGGCTGACCGTGAACGGGAAGTCCGTGGAAGAACCGTATCTGCGCTCCAAGGACGGGGCCGGGTCGGAGTCCTTCAGTGCGACGGTCCCACCGGGCGAGCTCTTCCTCCTGGGGGACGAGCGCCGTACCTCGGTGGACTCCCGCAGGCACCTCGGTGACTCCACCGGGGGCACGGTCCCGGTGGGCAAGGTCGACGCCCGGGTGGACGCCGTGGCCTGGCCGGTCGGCGGCGTGCTGGAGCGGCCTGCGTCCTTCGCTTCGCTGCCCGGGGGCATCTCCGAGCCGGGCCCGGTGAGGCTGGTGGTGACCGCGATCGTGGTGGGTGTGGTGCTGATCTTCGGCGGAGCGGCGTACGGGCCGCTCGCCGGACTGGCCGGGCGACGGAAGGTGCGGGCATGACGACCGGGACGACGGGCGCGGGCGACCTGGCGGGCAGGCCGCTGCGGAAGGTCGCGCGGGTCATCCTGTTCGACCCGGCGGACCGGGTGCTGCTGATGCACGGCTTCGAGCCCGAGGACCCGGACCGCAGGTGGTGGTTCACCCCGGGCGGCGGCGTGGAGGGGGACGAGACCCTGGCCGAGGCGGCGCTGCGCGAGGTCGCCGAGGAGACGGGGATCACGGATGTCGAGCTCGGACCGGTGCTCTGGCATCGGATCTGCTCGTTCCAGTTCGACGGGCGCCGCTGGGACCAGGAGGAATGGTTCTTTTCGGCACGTACGAAGCAGACCGAGACGGTCCTGACCGGGCTGACCGAGCTGGAGCGGCGCAGCACCGCGGGTCTGCGGTGGTGGTCCTCCGCCGCCCTGTCGGCGACGCGTGAGACGGTGTACCCGACCAGGCTCGCCGAGCTGCTGCGCACGCTGCTCGACGAGGGTCCTCCGAGTACGCCGATCGTCCTGGCCCCGGAAATCGCATAGGGGCGTACGGGGCTGGCGCACAATAGGGGGACGTACGGCTGAAGGGGAACATGCCATGAGCGCCGAGGACCTCGAGAAGTACGAGACCGAGATGGAGCTGAAGCTCTACCGGGAGTACCGCGATGTCGTCGGTCTGTTCAAATATGTGATCGAGACCGAACGGCGCTTCTACCTCACCAACGACTACGAGATGCAGGTGCACTCGGTCCAGGGCGAGGTGTTTTTCGAAGTATCCATGGCGGACGCGTGGGTCTGGGACATGTACAGGCCCGCCAGGTTCGTCAAGCAGGTACGGGTGCTCACGTTCAAGGACGTCAATGTGGAAGAGCTCAACAAGAGCGATCTGGAACTTCCGGGTGGCTGAGCGCCCCTTGTGGGTGACTGAGTTTTCCACAACGGCGGAGCTGTCCACCAAGATCCACTAGTTCGCGGGGATTGCGTCACATTCGGTTCCGGAGGTGGAACCGAATGAACGCGAACAGCGAACGCAAGCAGCGCACCGCACGCGGAAACCTCGGCCGGTACGGCGAGGACCTGGCGGCCCGCTGGCTGACCGAAGTGGGCATGTCCGTACTGGAGCGCAACTGGCGCTGTCAGGCGGGAGAGATCGACATCGTGGCCCGGGACGGCGACTCGCTCGTCGTCTGCGAGGTCAAGACCCGCCGCACCGGCCCCTTCCAGCACCCGATGGAAGCGGTCACCCCCAGGAAGGCGCAGCGGCTGCGCACCCTGGCCGAGCTCTGGCTGTACGAGCACGGCGGGCCGCCGCCCGGCGGCGCCAGGATCGACCTCGTGGGCGTCACTCTGCCCAGACGCGGGGCCCCGGTCCTGGAGCACGCGCGGGGGGTGGCCTGATGGGATTCGCGCGTACGTGCTCGGTGGCGCTGGTCGGCGTCGAGGGCGTGGTCGTCGAGGTCCAGGCCGACCTGGAACCGGGTGTCGCGGCCTTCGCCCTGGTGGGGCTGCCGGACAAGAGCCTGACCGAGAGCAAGGACCGGGTGCGGGCGGCAGTGGTCAACTCGGGTGTCGCCTGGCCGCAGAAGAAGTTGACGGTGGGGCTCAGCCCCGCCTCGGTGCCCAAGGGAGGAAGCGGCTTCGACCTGGCCGTCGCGGTGGCGGTACTGAGCGCCGCCGAGCGGATCGACCCCCGGGAGATCGCCGACCTGGTGATGGTTGGCGAGCTGGGTCTCGACGGCCGGGTCAGACCGGTGCGGGGCATCCTGCCCGCGGTGCTCGCCGCCGCCGAGGCCGGCTATCGGCAGGTGGTCGTGCCCGAACAGTGTGCGGCGGAGGCCTCGTTGGTACCGGGCATCTCGGTCCTCGGCGTACGCAGCCTGCGCCAGCTCATCGCCGTGCTCGCCGGGGAGGAGGTGCCCGAGGAGGAACCGGCCGAGGAGGGCCGGCCCGACGCCATACTGGCCGGGCTCATGGTGCCCGGTGCGGGAGCGGGCACCGGACTGGCGCCCGGCAGCGCGAGCACGGGAGCGGACCTGGCGGACGTGGGCGGCCAGGAAGGGGCACGGCTGGCCCTGGAGATCGCCGCGGCGGGGAGCCATCACCTGCTGCTCTTCGGCCCGCCAGGGGCGGGCAAGACGATGCTGGCGGAGCGGCTGCCGGGGCTCCTGCCACCGCTCACCCGGCAGGAGTCCCTGGAAGTGACGGCGGTGCACTCGGTGGCGGGCATCCTGCCGCCGGGCGAACCGCTGGTCACCAGGGCGCCGTACTGCGCACCGCACCATTCGGCGACCATGCAGTCGCTCATCGGCGGGGGCAACGGACTGCCGAGACCCGGAGCGGTCTCGCTGGCCCATCGTGGAATCCTCTTCATGGACGAGGCGCCCGAGTTCACCGCGAAAGCCCTCGACTCTCTGCGCCAGCCGCTGGAGTCGGGGCATGTGGTGGTGGCGCGCAGCGCGGGAGTGGTGAAGTTTCCGGCCCGATTCCTGATGGTGCTGGCGGCGAATCCCTGCCCCTGCGGGCGGCACGGCTCCCAGGAGGCCACCTGTGACTGCGGCCCGGCGACGGTCCGCCGCTATCAGTCGAGGCTGTCGGGGCCGCTGATCGACCGGGTCGACCTGCTGGTCAGGGTCGAAGCGGTGACTCGCTCGGACCTGATGGGGCAGGGCGGCCGCGGGGAGTCGACCGAGCCGGTCGCCGCCCGGGTGCGCGAGGCACGGGAGCGGGCCGCGGCCCGGCTCGACGGAACCCCGTGGACCAACAACAGCGAGGTGCCGGGGCACGAACTGCGCACCCGGTGGCAGCCGGTGCCCGGAGCGCTCGGCGCAGCCGAACGGGACATGGAACGGGGCCTGCTGACCGCACGGGGCTTCGACCGGGTGCTGCGCGTCGCGTGGACCGTCGCGGATCTGGCCGGGCACGACCGGCCCGACGAGGCCGACCTGGCGGTGGCGCTCCAGATGCGGACCGGGATCGACAGGGGAGCGGTCCGCGACCGCAGTGCGGAAAGATCCCCGCTGGTGGCCGGAGGTGTGGTGTGAACACCGGGACCGGGAGGGGAACAGAGGCGGGGACAGGAGCGGGGACGGGAGCGGGGGAGGGGGCTGGTACGGGCGCGGTGGTGAGCGAGGCGGAGCGGCTGGCCAGGGCCGCGCTCACCGGCATCATCGAGCCGGGCGACGAGACGGGCGGACGCTGGCTGCGGGAGCACGGGCCGGTGGAAGTGCTGAGACGGCTGACGGCGCCCGGGCGGGACGCGGCTGAGCGGGAGGGGCTCGGGCGGGCGGAGACGATGCGGGAGGAGACCCGGCAGGAAAGGACCGGGCCGGAGAGGACCGGGCCGGAGGAGCTCGGGTCGCAGGAGCTTGGGCCGGAGGAGATCGGGCCGGAGAGGTTTC
Organism: Streptomyces sp. NPDC021093; assembly: GCF_044333135.1. NCBI lineage: Bacteria > Bacillati > Actinomycetota > Actinomycetes > Kitasatosporales > Streptomycetaceae > Streptomyces > Streptomyces sp. NPDC021093. The sequence continues at coordinate 180,786 of NZ_JBIRQJ010000012.1, forward strand.
TCCGGGAAGCGGAGGTCTCGCTGACCGGGGCGAGCGGGAAACGGCTCGCCGGCTACCGGAACCGGGCCGCGGCCGTCGATCCGGCGCGCTACCTGGAAGCGGCGGCCGCCGTCGGGGGCCGCCTGGTGTGTCCGGGGGACGAGGAGTGGCCGACCCAGCTGGACGACCTCGGCGACGCCCGCCCGGTCGCACTCTGGGTGCGGGGCCGGCCGAACCTGCGGATGTGGGCGCTGCGGTCCGTCGCCGTCGTCGGGGCCCGCGCCTGCACACCGTACGGAGCACACATGGCGGCGACCCTCGGCGGCGGGCTCGCGGAGCGCGGCTGGGTGGTGGTGTCCGGGGCCGCGTTCGGGGTGGACGGGGCGGCGCACCGCGGGGTGCTGGCCGCCGGCGGGGCCACCGTCGCGGTGCTGGCCTGCGGGATCGACGTCGGCTATCCGCGCGGGCACGCCGAGTTGATCGGCCGCATCGCCGAACAGGGGCTGGTGGTGGGTGAGTTGCCGCCGGGGAGCCATCCGACGGCGAGCAGGTTCGTGCTGCGCAACCGGGTCATCGCCGCCCTCACCCGGGGCACCGTCGTCGTCGAGGCCGAGTACCGCAGCGGCTCGCTCGTCACCGCCCGCAGTGCCCAGCGCATCGGCCGCTTCACCATGGGGGTGCCCGGCCCGGTCACCAGTGGACTCTCCGCCGGGGTGCACGAACTGCTGCGCGGTGAGGGCGTACTGGTGACGGACGCCGCCGAGATCGTCGAACTGGTCGGCGAGATCGGCGATCTCGCCCCGGCCAGGCGCGGCCCCGTACTCCCCAGGGACCTCCTGGATCCCGTCACCGCACGGGTGCTTGAGGCGCTGCCCGCCCGCGGGACGGCCGACGCGCGGAGCGTCGCACGGGATGCGGGCACCACCGGCGACGAGGCGCTCGCCAGGCTGTACGAACTGCACTCGCTCGGGTTCGTCGAACGTCACGGCGACGCCTGGCAGTTGGCGTCAAGCGCCGTACGCGGTGCGCGTGCCCGGCGAGGCGGTGCTTGACCAGGGGCGTCCGAGTGAAAAGGTAAAGACGATGACCTTTGAATCGTGCACCGGATCCCGGGTGGAGCGGTCGTGTACGGCGGCGGCTCCGTCACCGGGGTGCGGGCCGGGGCTGTCAATCGTACGATCCGGTCTCATATCCTTCGCGCACTGCGACGCTCCAGTCACGCTACGCTCGCAAGGATTTCGCCCCGCTCAGGCATCACGCACGGCATCAAGTCCCCCCTCACATCACAGCAGAACGGCTCAAGGCAACGCATGCCCCAGCACACCTCCGGGTCTGACCGCGCGGCAGCGCCCCCGGCTGCCCGCGGTGCCGTACGGCCCCCGGCGCCCTCGTCCGTGGACGAGTTGTGGCGGTCGTACAAGACCACGGGCGACGAACGGCTGCGGGAGCAGCTGATCCTGCACTACTCGCCGCTGGTCAAGTACGTCGCGGGCCGGGTCAGCGTGGGGCTGCCGCCCAATGTCGAGCAGGCGGACTTCGTGTCCTCCGGGGTCTTCGGGCTGATCGACGCCATCGAGAAGTTCGACATCGAGCGCTCCATCAAGTTCGAGACGTACGCCATCACCCGCATCCGCGGCGCGATGATCGACGAACTCCGCGCCCTGGACTGGATCCCGCGCTCGGTGCGGCAGAAGGCGAAGGCCGTCGAGCGTGCGTACGCGACCCTGGAGGCGAAGCTGCGCCGTACCCCCTCCGAGGGCGAGGTCGCCTCGGAGATGGGCATCGCGGTGGAGGAACTGCACGCGGTTTTCAGCCAGTTGTCTCTCGCCAACGTGGTCGCGCTCGAAGAGCTGCTGCACGCAGGCGGCGAGGGCGGCGACCGGCTGAGCCTGATGGAGACGCTGGAGGACACCAGCGCGGACAATCCGGTCGAGGTCGCCGAGGACCGCGAGCTGCGCCGGCTGCTCGCCCGCTCCATCAACACCCTCCCCGACCGGGAGAAGACCGTGATCACCCTCTACTACTACGAGGGCCTCACCCTCGCCGAGATCGGCAATGTGCTCGGCGTCACCGAGAGCCGGGTCAGCCAGATCCACACCAAGTCGGTCCTCCAGCTCAGGGCCAAGCTGGCGGACGTCGGCCGCTGACCCCGCGGGGGCGGTGAAGGGGCGCTGAATCGTCCCTGCCGGGTGTACCCGTCGTCATCCCGGGCCCGCATCCGTAGAGTGGGGCCGTGCCAAGGATTCGAGCGGCCTCCGTGGCCGAGCACCGGACGATGCAGCGCAGTGCCCTTCTGGACGCCGCGCGATCCCTCCTGTCCGAGGGCGGTACGGAAGCGCTGACCTTCCCCGCCCTCGCCGAGCGCACGGGCCTGGCCCGCTCCTCGGTCTACGAGTACTTCCGGTCCAGGGGTGCGGTCGTCGAGGAGCTGTGCGCCGTCGACTTCCCCGTCTGGGCCGCCGAGGTCGAGTCCGCCATGGCGGCGGCCGACACCGCGGAGGACAAGGTCGAGGCGTACGTACGGCAGCAGCTGACGCTGGTCGGCGACCGCCGCCACCGTGCCGTGGTCGCCATCTCGGCGAGCGAGCTGGACGCCGGCGCCCGCGAGAAGATCCGTGCCGCGCACGGCGGTCTCGTCACGATGATCGGTGACGCCCTGCGCGACCTGGGCCACGAGCAGCCCCGGCTGGCGGCCATGATGCTGCAGGGCGTGGTCGACGCGGCCGTACGGCGTCTGGAGCTCGGCGGCGCCGCCGAGGAGCCCTGCCTCATCACCGAGGCGGCCGTCTCCATGGCGCTGCGCGGCGTCCGGGGCTGAGCCCGGGGCCCCGTGGTCCGGGAGCCTGGTCCAGGGCCCGGCCCGGGGCCGCGCAGCCGGTGTGTCCGGTGCGCCAGCACCGCGGCCACGGACAGCGCCAGCGCGTGCAGGGCGTCCGGTGCGAGCGCCGCGATCTTCGGAGGCGGCAGGGGCCCCGGGCCCGGCCCGGGCAGCGGGACGCCGAACACCGGCAGCAGCCGGGGCGGCCCCCGGCGCAGCAGCCCGGGCGGCAGCAGCGACAGCGGGTCGAGGTACTCCTCGCCCCGCAGCAGCCCCCAGTGCAGGCAGCTCTCTGCCGGGCAGTGGTACGTCCCGGGCTCCAGCACCGCCACCGGCTGCCCCGCCGTCACTTCGTCGCCCTCCGTGACCAGGGCGCGCACCGGTTCGTACGTCGTGCGCAGCGGTGGATCCCCGCTCGCGGTCAGCGTGATCGAGAGCACCCCGCGGCCGGCCACCCGGCCCGCGAACGAGACCCGGCCGGGTGCCGCGGCCCGCACCTCCGCACCCGCAGGCGCTGCCAGGTCCGCCCCCCGGTGCCCGGCCGCGTACGTCGACGGCGGCGGCTCCCAGCCCCGTACGACAGCAGGGCGCTCGCCCACCGGCCAGGCGCGGTCGGGGGCTTCCGCGGCGAGGGCCTCGGGCGCCCCCGGCAGTACGAGGGCGGCCAGTGCGGACAACGCTGTGATCACGAGTCGGTACATGCCGAAAACGGTCCCGTACCGGGCCCGATCGCGGGGATCATGGACCGTTTCTGTGGACGGCCGATCGGTTGTGGACAACGCCGTCACCCGGCACTGTGCGGGTCCCGTACACTTCTTGTGGCGATCCGGGTCACCGGATCGACTTCGCACGTCCCGCCACCACCCACTCTCAGCGGTCAGTGGCAGCGCTGCTCGGTCCTCAGGGGTTGTCAAGACCTCATGGGCACAGCGCGTGGGACGTCAGGCGCGACCGCCGTCCGGCGGGAGCGATAACCGAGTATCTCAAGGAGTACGGCCATGGCCGTCGTCACGATGCGGGAGCTGCTGGAAAGCGGCGTCCACTTCGGTCACCAGACCCGTCGTTGGAACCCGAAGATGAAGCGTTTCATCTTCACGGAGCGCAACGGCATCTACATCATCGACCTGCTCCAGTCGCTGTCGTACATCGACCGCGCCTACGAGTTCGTCAAGGAGACCGTCGCGCACGGCGGCTCCATCATGTTCGTCGGCACCAAGAAGCAGGCGCAGGAAGCGATCGCCGAGCAGGCGACGCGCGTGGGCATGCCCTACGTCAACCAGCGCTGGCTCGGCGGCATGCTGACCAACTTCTCCACCGTCTACAAGCGCCTCCAGCGCCTGAAGGAGCTGGAGCTCATTGACTTCGAGGACGTGGCCGCGTCGGGCCTCACCAAGAAGGAGCTCCTGGTTCTCTCGCGCGAGAAGGCCAAGCTGGAGAAGACCCTCGGCGGTATCCGCGAGATGTCGAAGGTTCCCAGCGCCGTCTGGATCGTCGACACCAAGAAGGAGCACATCGCCGTCGGTGAGGCGCGCAAGCTCCGCATCCCGGTCGTCGCGATCCTCGACACCAACTGCGACCCCGACGAGGTCGACTACAAGATCCCCGGCAACGACGACGCGATCCGCTCCGTCACGCTGCTCACCCGCGTGATCGCCGACGCTGTCGCCGAGGGCCTCATCGCCCGTTCCGGTGCCGCCACGGGCGACTCCAAGCCGGGCGAGAAGGCCGCCGGCGAGCCCCTCGCCGAGTGGGAGCGCGACCTGCTTGAGGGCGACAAGAAGGCTGACGAGGCTCCGGCCGCCGACGCCGCTGCCGCTCCGGCCGCCGACGCCGAGGCTGCCCCGGTCGCCGAGGCCGAGAAGCCGGCCGAGGCCGCTGCCGAGGCTCCGGCCGCGGACGCCGAGCAGGCCTGACCCAGCCCTCACGGCTGATCGACGGCGGGGGAGGGTGCGCCACCGGGCGCCCCGCCCCCGCCGTCCACCCGTAGATCACGTGTTCACGGCGATCGCGCAGGTCACGAGCTCGCGCAGATCACGTTGATCACGACCTTCGACTTTCGAGAAGAGATTCACAGACTCATGGCGAACTACACCGCCGCTGACGTCAAGAAGCTCCGCGAGCTCACCGGCGCCGGCATGATGGACTGCAAGAAGGCCCTCGACGAGGCCGACGGCAGCGTCGACAAGGCCGTCGAAGCCCTCCGTATCAAGGGCCAGAAGGGCGTCGCCAAGCGCGAAGGCCGTTCGGCCGAGAACGGCGCCGTCGTCTCCCTGATCGCCGACGACAACACCTCCGGTGTCATCGTCGAGCTCAAGTGCGAGACGGACTTCGTCGCCAAGGGCGAGAAGTTCCAGGCCGTCGCCAACCAGCTCGCCGCGCACGTCGCCGCCACCAAGCCGGCCGACCTCGCGACCCTGCTCGCCTCCGAGATCGAGGCCGGCAAGACCGTGCAGGCGTTCGTCGACGAGGCCAACGCCAACCTCGGCGAGAAGATCGTCCTGGAGCGCTTCGCCCAGTACGAGGGTGCCTTCGTCTCCGCGTACATGCACCGCACCATGCCCGACCTGCCCCCGCAGATCGGTGTTCTGGTCGAGCTGGACAAGGCCGACGCCGAGCTTGCTCGCGGCATCGCCCAGCACATCGCCGCCTTCGCGCCGAAGTACCTCACCAAGGAGGACGTTCCGGCCGAGGTCGTCGAGACCGAGCGCCGCGTCGCCGAGGAGACCACGCGCGCCGAGGGCAAGCCCGAGGCCGCCCTCCCGAAGATCGTCGAGGGTCGCGTCAACGGCTTCTTCAAGGAGGCCACCCTTCTTGGCCAGCCGTACGCGCTGGACAACAAGAAGTCCGTCCAGAAGGTCCTGGACGAGGCCGGTGTCACCCTGAAGCGCTTCTCGCGCATCAAGGTCGGCATCTGAGTCCGTACGTCCGACTCTGTCGACGTAACGCGAACATCGCCAGACCCGGCTAGGGTCTGATGCAGTCGTCGGCGTACGCGCCGGCCGGCCGCAGATCTGACGAGGAGGCCATTGCCGCAGAGGGAACCGCAAGGATCCACCGGCAATGGCCTTCTTCGTATGTGCACGAGGAGAAACCCCCCATGAATCAGGCGAATCAGGACAGCGGCAAGAAGACCGGGCGCTTCATGCTGAAGCTCTCCGGCGAGGCGTTCGCCGGCGGCGGTGCGCTCGGCGTCGACCCCGACGTCGTACACGCCATTGCCCGTGAGATCGCCGCGGTCGTACGGGACGGCGCGGAGATCGCGGTCGTCATCGGCGGCGGCAACTTCTTCCGCGGCGCCGAGCTGCAGCAGCGTGGCATGGACCGGGCCCGCTCGGACTACATGGGCATGCTCGGCACGGTCATGAACTGCCTCGCCCTCCAGGACTTCCTGGAGAAGGAGGGCATCGACTCCCGCGTGCAGACCGCCATCACCATGGGCCAGGTCGCCGAGCCGTACATTCCGCTGCGTGCCGTGCGGCACCTGGAGAAGGGGCGCGTCGTGATCTTCGGCGCGGGCATGGGCATGCCGTACTTCTCCACCGACACCACGGCCGCCCAGCGCGCCCTGGAGATCGACGCGGAAGCCCTGCTCATGGGCAAGAACGGGGTCGACGGGGTCTACGACTCCGACCCGAAGAAGAACCCGGAAGCGGTCAAGTTCGACGCGCTGGAGTACAGCGAGGTGCTGTCCCGCGACCTGAAGGTCGCCGACGCCACCGCCATCACGCTGTGCCGCGACAACGACCTGCCGATCCTGGTCTTCGAGCTGCTGGCCGAGGGCAACATCGCCCGCGCGGTCAAGGGTGAGAAGATCGGCACGCTCGTCAACGCGCAGGGCACCCGCGCCTGACCGGATGTGCGGTCCGTGATCCCGGTCCGCGCCCCCGATTGTGACCCCGGCCCGGCCGCAGGGACGGTCTCGGGGGATGGACAATGTCCTGCCGGTCGGACACCGTGCAGGAGAAGACGCCCGCAGCAGCGGTCCAGGCTGTGCAGCAGCCCGGGCCGTGCAGCAGTCCAAGCCATGCAGCAGCAGTTCACGACAGCAGGAGTACGTGGTGATTGAAGAGATCCTCCTCGAGGCCGAGGAGAAAATGGAAAAGGCCGTCGTGGTCGCCAAGGAGGACTTCGCCGCGATCCGCACCGGCCGTGCGCACCCGGCGATGTTCAACAAGATCGTGGCCGAGTACTACGGAGCCGTGACGCCGATCAACCAGCTGGCGTCGTTCTCGGTGCCCGAGCCGCGGATGGCCGTGGTGACCCCCTTCGACGCGAGCGCCCTGCGCAACATCGAGCAGGCGATCCGCGACTCCGACCTCGGCGTCAACCCGAGCAACGACGGCCGCATCATCCGAGTGACGTTCCCCCAGCTGACGGAGGAGCGCCGCAAGGAGTACATCAAGGTCGCGCGCAACAAGGCCGAGGACTCCCGGATCTCGATCCGCTCCGTCCGCCGCAAGGCCAAGGAGACCCTCGACAAGCTCGTCAAGGACAAGGAGTCCGGCGAGGACGAGGTCCGCCGTGCGGAGAAGGAGCTCGACGACACCACCGCGAAGTACGTCGCGCAGGTGGACGAGCTGCTCAAGCACAAGGAAGCCGAGCTGCTCGAGGTCTGATGAACGACTCTTCCTGGGGGGCCCCGCCGAGGGCGGGCTATGCCGGTGAATGGGTAACCCCCGACCAGGGGCCCCTCCCGGCGGGTCCCGCGTACGATGCGCATGACGCCCAGCACACTCGGCCCATGCCCATCGTGCCTGAGACAGGCAGAGACGCCGACGACCGCGACGACCGGAACCGGGGACCTGCTCCCACCGCGCGGAATTCCGCTGCCCCAGCTGCTTCGGCGGCCGGGTCCCCAGCCGGGATTTCCGCTGCCGGGGGCGGTCCCCTGTTCCGCGACGAGATGCCGCAGGAGCCCATGTCGACCCCGCCCCCGGCCCCGCAGCCGCCCCAGAAGAAGCGTGCGGGCCGAGACCTGCGTGCGGCGATAGGGGTCGGCCTCGGTCTCGGTGCCGTGATCGTCGCTTCGTTGTTCATCTGGCCGCCCGCCTTCATCGGCGTGATAGCGGTCGCCGTGGTCGTCGGGCTGTGGGAGCTCACCTCCCGTCTCGAAGAGCGCAAGGGCATCAAGGCGCCGCTGGTGCCGCTCGCGGTCGGCGGTGCGGCCATGGTCGTCGCCGGTTTCGTGCGCGGGCCCGAGGGTGCCTGGGTCGCCATGGCGCTCACCGCGCTGGCGGTGCTGGTCTGGCGGATGACGGAGCCGCCGGAGGGGTACCTCAAGGACGTCACCGCGGGAGTCTTCGCCGCGTTCTACGTGCCGTTCCTGGCCACCTTCGTCGCGATGATGCTCAGGGCGGACGACGGACCGCAGCGGGTGCTGACGTTCCTGCTGCTGACGGTGGTCAGCGACACCGGGGCGTACGCGGTGGGCTGGCGCTTCGGCAAGCACAAGCTGGCGCCGCGCATCAGCCCCGGCAAGACCCGGGAAGGACTGCTCGGCGCGATCGCCTTCGCGATGGTGGCCGGCGTGCTGTGCATGACGCTGCTGGTCGACGGCGGTACGTGGTGGCAGGGCGTACTGCTCGGCCTCGCGGTCGCCGCCAGTGCCACGCTCGGTGACCTGGGCGAATCCATGATCAAGAGGGACCTCGGGATCAAGGACATGGGCACGCTGCTGCCGGGCCACGGCGGCATCATGGACCGTCTTGACTCGCTGCTGCCGACCGCTCCGGTGGTCTGGCTGATGCTGGTGATCTTCGTCGGTTCGGCGTGACATTGCGTCTGTGACCTGCTGCGTTGTTGCGTGAGGGGCCCGTTGTCCACAGGACGGCGGGCCCCTTCTCGTACATCTGAGACACTGGTTTGACCATGCCTGTACCCGGAGAACTCACTTTCGTCGCGCCCCGCGGAGCCAAGAAGCCCCCGCGGCACCTCGCCGACCTCACGCCCGCCGAGCGCAAGGAGGCCGTGGCCGAGATCGGTGAGAAGCCGTTCCGCGCCAAGCAGCTGTCCCAGCACTACTTCGCGCGGTACGCGCACGACCCGGCGGAGTGGACCGACATCCCGGCCGGTTCGCGGGAGAAGCTGCGCGAGGCGCTGCTGCCCGAGCTGATGACGGTCGTGCGCCATCTGTCGACCGACCAGGAGACCACGCGCAAGACGCTGTGGAAGATGCACGACGGGACGCTCGTCGAGTCCGTGCTGATGCGCTACCCGGACCGGGTGACGATGTGCATCTCGTCGCAGGCGGGCTGCGGCATGAACTGCCCGTTCTGTGCGACCGGACAGGCCGGTCTCGACCGGAACCTGTCGACCGCGGAGATCGTGCACCAGATCGTGGACGGCATGCGCGCGCTGCGCGACGGCGAGGTTCCGGGCGGGCCCGCGCGGCTGTCGAACATCGTCTTCATGGGGATGGGCGAGCCGCTCGCCAACTACAAGCGCGTCGTCGGCGCGATCCGTCGGCTGACCGACCCCGAGCCGGACGGCCTCGGCCTTTCGCAGCGCGGGATCACCGTCTCCACGGTGGGCCTGGTGCCCGCGATGCTGCGGTTCGCCGACGAGGGCTTCAAGTGCCGCCTCGCCGTGTCGCTGCACGCCCCGGACGACGAGCTGCGCGACACCCTGGTGCCGGTCAACACGCGCTGGAAGGTGCGGGAGGTGCTGGACGCCGCGTGGGAGTACGCGGAGAAGTCCGGCCGCCGGATCTCCATCGAGTACGCGCTGATCCGCGACATCAACGACCAGGCGTGGCGCGGTGACCTGCTGGGCCGGCTGCTCAAGAACAAGCGGGTGCACGTCAACCTGATCCCGCTGAACCCGACGCCGGGCTCCAAGTGGACGGCCTCGCGCCCCGAGGACGAGAAGGCGTTCGTCGAGGCGATCGCGGCGCACGGGGTGCCGGTGACCGTGCGGGACACCCGTGGCCAGGAGATCGACGGGGCCTGCGGCCAGCTGGCGGCGTCCGAGCGCTAGCACGTTCGCGCCTGGTTGTACGCTGGGCCGCACATTTGCATATTCCGACAGGGGAGCGCCACAGCGCTGAGAGTGCAGTCCTCTACTGCAGACCCTCTGAACCTTGCCCAGGTCATTCTGGGTAGGAAGTTCGGTCGTTACTCAAGCTGTTGCGCCCTGCCCACCTTTCCCGAGGTGGGCAGGGCCGCGTCTCTTCCTGGTCATTCCAGGAGGAATTCACCAGTGAGCACCATCAAGCCAGTGAGCAGCATCAAGAGGCTCGCGGCGATCTCCGTGGCCGCCGCGCTCGGCGTCAGTACGCTCGCCGCCTGCGGCGGTTCGTCCGACGGCGGCAAGAAGGCCGACGGGGCCGGTTCCAAGACGGTCACCCTGGTCAGCCACGACTCGTTCGCCGTCTCGCCCGCGGTGCTGAAGGCGTTCACCCAGCAGACCGGTTACACGGTCAAGGTGCTGAAGAGCGGGGACGCGGGGGCCGCCCTCAACCAGGAGATCCTGACCAAGGGCTCGCCGCGCGGCGACGTCTTCTTCGGCGTCGACAACACCCTCCTCTCGCGCGCGCTCGACAACGGTCTGTTCCAGCCGTACGAGGCGAAGGGCCTGGACCGCGTACCCGCGGACCTCCAGCTCGACAAGGGCGAGCACCGGGTGACGCCGATCGACACCGGCGACATCTGCGTCAACTACGACAAGAAGTACTTCGCCGACAAGAAGCTCGCGCCACCGAAGTCGCTCGACGACCTGGTCAAGCCCGCGTACAAGAACCTCCTCGTCACCGAGAACGCCGCGACCTCGTCGCCGGGGCTCGGCTTCCTGCTCGCGACCGCCGGACAGTACGGCGACGACGGCTGGCAGGGCTACTGGCAGAAGCTCAAGGACAACGGCGTCAAGGTCGTCGACGGCTGGGAGCAGGCGTACAACGAGGAGTTCTCGGGGTCAGCGGGCGGCAAGAAGGCGAAGGCGGAGCGGCCGCTCGTCGTGTCGTACGCCTCCAGCCCGCCGGTCGAGGTGCTGTTCGCCGACCCGAAGCCGAAGGAGGCGCCGACCGGTGTCGCCACCGGGACCTGCTTCCGGCAGGTCGAGTTCGCCGGGCTGCTCGACGGCGCGAAGAACGAGGCGGGCGGCAAGGCGCTCCTCGACTTCCTCATCGGCAAGCAGTTCCAGGAGGACCTGCCGCTGAAGATGTTCGTCAACCCGGCGGTCAAGGACACCAGGCTGCCCGAGGTGTACGCCAAGTTCGGCGCGGTCGTCGACAAGCCGCTGACGGTGGAGCCCAAGAAGATCGCCGACAAGCGTGAGCAGTGGGTCAAGTCGTGGTCCTCGCTGGTGAAGAAGTAAGGAAGGTCCGACCGGGCGCCCGTGCCGGCGCCCGGCGGGGCTCTTGGCGCGGGAGCGCGGTGCGGCTGGCTCTGATGGCCGTGCCCGTCGCGTTCTTCGGGCTGTTCTTCGCCTACCCGGTCGTCGCCATCGTGGGGCGCGGGCTGAAGTCCGGCGGTGCCTGGCAGCTCGGCCGGATCGGCGAGGTGCTGGGCGACCCGGACATCCTCGGCGTGCTGTGGTTCACCACCTGGCAGGCGCTCGCCTCGACGGCGCTCACGCTGGTGCTTGCGCTGCCCGCGGCGTACGTCTTCGCCCGCTTCGACTTTCCGGGCAAGCAGCTGCTGCGGGCCGTGGTGACCGTGCCGTTCGTGCTGCCCACCGTGGTCGTCGGCACCGCCTTCCTGGCGGTGCTCGGGCGCGGCGGGCTCCTCGACGAGCTGTGGGGGATGCGGCTCGACACCACCGTGTGGGCGATCCTGCTGGCCCATGTCTTCTTCAACTACGCGGTGGTCGTACGGACCGTGGGCGGGCTGTGGTCGCAGCTCGACCCCCGGCAGGAGGAGGCCGCACGGGTGCTCGGCGCGGGGCGCTTCGCGGCCTGGCGGCGGGTGACCCTGCCGGCGCTCGCGCCCGCGGTGGCCGCCGCCGGACTGATGGTGTTCCTGTTCACCTTCACCTCCTTCGGCGTCGTACAGATCCTGGGCGGGCCCGCCTACTCCACCCTGGAGGTGGAGGTCTACCGGCAGACCGCGCAGCTCCTCGACCTGCCGACCGCGGCCGTGCTGACGCTGGTGCAGTTCGCGGCGGTGGGCGCGATCCTCGCCGTGCACGCGTGGACGGTGCGGCGGCGGGAGAGCGCGCTGAAGCTCGTCGACCCGGCGCAGACGTCGCGCAGGCCGCGCGGCGCCGGCCAGTGGACGCTGCTCGGCGGGGTGCTCGCGACCGTGCTCGCACTGATCCTGCTGCCGCTGTCCGTGCTGGTCGAGCGGTCGCTCGACGGGCCCGAGGGGTACGGATTCGGCTACTACCGGGCGCTGAGGTCGGTGGCCGACAGCGGCGGGACCTTCCTGGTACCGCCGCTGGAGGCGGTCTGGAACTCCCTGCAGTACGCCGTGGTGGCGACGGCGATCGCCCTGGTCGTCGGCGGTCTCGCGGCCGCCGCCCTCACCCGGCGGGCGGGCCGGCTGGTGCGGGGGTTCGACGCGCTGCTGATGCTGCCGCTGGGCGTGTCCGCCGTGACGGTGGGCTTCGGCTTCCTGATCACTCTCAACCGGCCGCCGCTGGACCTGCGCACCTCGTGGATCCTGGTGCCGCTGGCCCAGGCGCTGGTGGGCGTGCCCTTCGTCGTACGGACCATGCTGCCCGTGCTGCGCGCGGTGGACGGACGGCTGCGGGAGGCCGCGGCGGTCCTCGGGGCCTCGCCGCTGAGGGCGTGGCGGGAGGTCGACCTGCCGCTGGTGCGGCGGGCGCTGCTGGTGGCGGCCGGGTTCGCCTTCGCCGTCTCGCTCGGCGAGTTCGGCGCGACCGTCTTCATCGCGCGGCCCGACAACCCGACCCTTCCGGTGGCCGTGGCCCGGCTGCTCGGGCGGGCCGGTGACCTCAACTACGGGCAGGCGATGGCCCTCAGCACGATCCTCATGGTCGTGTGCGCCGTGTCGCTGCTGGTGCTGGAACGCATCCGGCCCGACCGATCCGTATCCGGGGAGTTCTGAATGACCGACGAGGTACGTCCCTTGCTGGAGCTGGCGGATCTCACCGTACGGTTCGGCGCACGGGCGGCGCTCGACGCGGTGGACCTGCGGGTGGCCGCGCACGAGATCGTCTGTGTGCTCGGGCCGAGCGGCAGCGGCAAGTCGACGCTGCTGCGGGTGGTGGCCGGGCTCCAGCGGCCCGACGCGGGGCGGGTACTGCTGGACGGCGCCGACCAGACGGGGGTGCCGGTGCACCGGCGGGGGGTGGGCCTGATGTTCCAGGACCACCAGCTCTTCCCCCAGCGGGACGTGGGAGGCAACGTCGCCTTCGGTCTGCGGATGCGGGGCGCGGGACGGACCGAACAGGCGCGCCGGGCCGACGAGTTGCTGGAACTGGTCGGCCTGCCGGGAGCCCAGCGGCGGGCCGTGGCCTCGCTGTCCGGCGGCGAGCAGCAGCGGGTCGCGCTCGCCCGTGCGCTGGCCCCCGAGCCCAGACTGCTGATGCTGGACGAACCGCTGGGCCAGCTCGACCGCGGTCTGCGCGAGCGCCTGGTGGTCGAACTCCGCCAGCTCTTCGGCCGGTTGGGCACCACCGTCCTCGCCGTCACCCACGACCAGGGAGAGGCCTTCGCCCTGGCCGACCGGGTCGTCGTCATGCGGGACGGCCGGATCGCACAGGCGGGCACCCCCCTCGACGTCTGGCAGCACCCCGCCTCGGAGTTCGTGGCCCGCTTCCTGGGCTTCGACAACGTGGTGGCGGCCACGGTGAGCGGCGAGGCCGCGGACACCGTGTGGGGCAAGATCCCCGTACCGGCCGGCTCCCCGCAGGGCGAGACCCGGCTGCTCGTACGCCCCGGTGGCGTCCGGCTCGTACCGGTCGAGGAAGGCCTGCCCTGCGAGGTGGCCGCACGCACCTTCCGCGGCACCCACGTCGCCGTACAACTGCACCCGGCGGACGGCCCGGTGCTGGAGGCCGAGTGCGCGCTGCGGGACGCCCCGGCGGAGGGCGCCGAGGTGGGGGTCGCCTTCGCGGCGGACGAGGTCGTGCTGCTGGAGGGCTGACCGGGCCCTGCCACGCCACGACGTCGTGCTGCTGGAGGGGCTGACCGGCTCCTGTCACCCCACGGGGTGACACGAAGGTTGGCACCAGGGTGTGATGCCGCGCGGGAGGCCGGACCCGCACCTTGGCCGCATGGGCGATGCGACGGCAGTTGTCGGCAGGCGGCGTGCGCGCCGGGGGACTGCGGGGACGGCGGGGAAGGGCGCCGGGTGGGCGCGCTTCGAGTGGGCGGGGTGGGTCGGGTGCGGTGTGGTCTCCCTGCTCTTCGGTCTTGTCTCCGGGCTGGGGCCGCACCGTGCGTGGGGGCTGACGGCCGCGTGCGGGTACGGGGTGGCCGGGTGGGCCGCCGTCCGGCCCCGGGCGGTGTTCGGGGTGCGGCTGAGGCCTGTGGTGGTGGCGCTGGCGGGGGCGGTGGCGCTGCCGCTGACGGCTCTCGTCCTGGCCGGGCGGGGGCAGTTGGAGGTGCGGGTGGTCGAGCGGTCGGCGGAGTTGCTGATGGCCGCGGGCAGTCCGTACGTGCCCGATCCGGCGGTGACCGCGGACTTCAATCCCTATCTGCCGGGCATGGCGCTCTTCGGACTGCCCCATGTGCTGTTCGGGGAAGGGCCGTTGGCGGCGCTGGGCGATGCCAGGTGGTGGATGGCGGCCGGATTCCTGGGCGCGCTGCTGGTGGCCTCGCGGCGTGCGGCGGCGCCGTGGGTCCTGGCCTGTCCGCTCGTGGCGCTGCCGCTCGCCGTCGGCGGGATCGACCTGCCGGTGGTGGGGCTGATGTGCCTCGGGGTCGCGCTGGCGGGACGGGGCAGGGCCGGGTGCGCCGGGCTGGTGCTCGGGGTGGCGGCCGCGTTGAAGTGGACCGCGTGGCCCGCGGTGCCGGTGGTACTGGCGCTGCTGGCGGTGAGCGTGGGGAGGCGGGCGGCGGTGCGGTGCGCCGTGCTCGCGGTCGGTGTCGCGGGGGCGCTCGTGGTGCCGGTGGCGCTGGCAGGACCGGGGGCGTTCCACCGCAATGTGGTCGCGTTCCCGCTGGGGCTGAGCGGGGTCGAGTCACCGGCGGCCAGCCCGCTGCCGGGGCATCTGCTCGCGGCGTACGTGCCGGGCGGGAAGGTCGCGGCCATGGTGCTGCTGGTGCTCGGCGCACTCCTCGTCGGGGTGTCGCTGGTCGTGCGGCCGCCGCGTACGACCCGTGCGGCGGCCGTACGGCTGGCGGGCGGGCTGGCTCTCGCCATGGCCCTCATGCCGGCCAGCCGGTTCGGCTACGTCGTCTATCCGCTGGTGCTGCTCGGCGTACTGGGGAGCCCGCTAGCGGGGCGTGTCCACCAGGTGCAGAGGCTCGTCGGCCGCCGCTCCCGTTTCGCCCTCGTGCTTGCCGTACCAGGCGACGGCGACCGCTCCCGCCACGGCCAGGACGAAGCCGGTCACCGCGACCCAGGCGAAACCGGGGCGCGAGGCGTCGCCCAGCCAGACCACGCCGATGAGTCCGGGCAGCACGGTCTCGCCGACCACCAGGGCGGCGGTGGCGCCGTTGACCGAGCCGATCTGCAGGGCCACCGTGTGCAGGTACATGCCGCCGACGCCGGCGACCAGGATGGCGTACAGGGCAGGGTCGGTGAGGAGCGTCCCCAGGTCGTAGGGGTCCACGCCGTTCAGGATGCGTACGCCCACGCCGAGTGCGCCGAAGCCGAGGCCCGAGAGGAGACCGGCGAGGATCGCGGCACCCGAGCCCATCAGACGTACGGCCACGGTGCCGCCGACCATCAGCACCACCGAGATCGCCAGCAGCCACCAGTGGGTCGCCATCTCGGTGTGCCCGCCGCCCTCGTGGCCCGCCGCCGTCGCCAGCAGCACCAGCGAACCGCAGACGACCGCGATCGACGTCCACTCCTTGCGGGTCAGCTTGATGCCGAGCATCTTGACGCTCAGCACCGCCGTGATCACCAGGTTGGCGCTGATCACGGTCTGGGACAGGAAGAGGGGGAGCATCCGCGCGGCCAGCGCACCGAGCGCGAAGCCGACGAAGTCGAGGATGGTGCCGACGATGAATTCCCAGGTCATCGCCGCCTTGTAGGTGGAGGACAGGCTGGGTCCTCCATGCTGGGTGACACCGGTGGTGGAGGCGGCTGCCGCCTCCCGGCGGGCCGACTTCCGTGATCCGACGGCTTGCAGGACCGAGCCCGTGCCGTAGCAGACCGACGCCAGAATGGCGGTGATGAGGCCGATGAGCACCAAAAGCTCCGTTCAGGGATTGTTCGTCGTTGTCCGACTACCAGACGTGAGAATGGCCCTGAACGTTGCTTCTGACGCGCCCGCATGTGCGGCGGATCGTGCCGGGGCGATCAGCCCTTGCGCTCGGCGGCGCTGCGCTCCACACAGAATTCGTTGCCCTCGGGGTCCGCGAGGAGGGCCCAGCCGGTGCCGTCGGGCTTGCGGTGGTCGGCCACCAGGGTGGCGCCGAGCTCCAGGACCCGCGCCACTTCCTCGTCGCGGGTGCGGTCCTGCGGCTGGAGGTCGAGGTGGACGCGGTTCTTGACCGTCTTGGCCTCGGGGACCTGGATGAACAGGACCCCGACGCCCGGTGCGTTCACCAGGGCCTCGGGGTCACCGGGGAAGTCGTCGTCCGCCAGCGGTGATTCGAGCACCGCCGCCCAGAAGCTGCCGAGCTCGTAGGCGTTGGCGCAGTCGATGGTGATGTGTCGTACGAGAGATGCCATGGCCGTCACTATGACCGTGCGGAGGCCCTGGGACTAGCGGATTTCGGCGGTGGTCCGGGTCGAGCGGAGCCTGGCCAGTGCTTCCGGCGCTTCGCCGACCGAGTCGACCAGTGCGATACGGAGTTCCATCGCGCGGTCCCTGGCGAGGGACTGGAGCAGGGGCCAGGCCGGGAGGCGTTCGGTCCAGTGGGTGCGGTCGACCAGCACCATGGGGGTGGGCTCGCCGCGCGACTCGTAGTAGTTCGGGGTCGCGTTGTCGAAGATCTCCTGGACGGTGCCGGCCGCGCCCGGGAGGAAGACGACGCCCGCGGTGGAGCGGGCCAGCAGGCCGTCCTCGCGGGTGGCGTTGGCGAAGTACTTGGCGATGTGCGCGGCGAAGGCGTTCGGCGGCTCGTGGCCGTAGAACCAGGTGGGGATGCCGACCGAGTCCCCGCCGTCCGGCCACCGGGACCGTACGGCGAAGGCGGCCGCGGCCCAGTCGGTGATGGACGGGGTGAAGGAGGGGGCCTTGCCGAGGATTTCGAGGGCCTCGTCCAGCATGGGGTCCGGGTGCGGGGCCGCGTACGCGCCGAGGTTCGCGGCCTCCATCGCGCCGGGGCCGCCGCCGGTGGCGACCGTCAGGCCCTCGCGGGCGAGCGTGCGGCCGAGGAGCGCCGCGCCCGCGTAGGCCTCGGTGCCCCGGGCCATGGCGTGGCCGCCCATGACGCCCACGACCGGTGCGCCGGCGAGGTGTCCGACGAGGTGTTCGTCGAGGGCGTCGGAGATCGCGTCGTCGTGGATCGAGCGCAGCATCGAGGCGAATATGTCGCCGTCGGACTTGGTGCGCTGGAACCAGGCGTAGGCGAGCGCGTCGGGAGTCGCCTCGTATCCGCCGTCGGCCAGGCCGTCGAAGAGGGAGTCCGGGGTGTAGAGCAGCCCCCGGTACGGGTCGAAGGGGAGGCCGGGGACCGGTGGGAAGACGAGCGCGCCGTCCGCCCTGACCTTGTCGGCGGCCTTGTCCGTCATCGGGCAGCCGAGGAAGACCGAGGCGGCGGTGTCGGTGGCCAGCAGGGCTTCCGTACGGGCCGTCAGGTCGAGGGACTGCAGGCGGTAGCCGGTGAGCGGGCCGGCGGAGACCGTCCGGTCGAACTCGGCCAGGGTCTCGATCTCGTGGTCGTGGTCCGGGTGTTGGGGCACGGGGCCATCGTAGGCGGCGGGCGGAGCGGGGCCCGTCCGGGGGCGGTGGAGCGGCGGTCCGGGGCGGTGGAACGGCCGTGGGATGGCGTCAGGCGGCCAGGGGGGTCGCGGCCAGGGTGGCTACCGCCCAGGTCAGAGGGGCGAAGAGGGCGAGGAGGGCCAGGGCCCGGGTGGCCGCGGCCGCGCGGAGGGTCTTGCAGGCGGCGCCCTGGCGGAGGAGCGCCCGGGTGGTTTCGGCGCGGGCCTGCTTCGTCTCCAGGGCGACGGTGAGGAGCGTCGCGGTGGTGCAGGCCAGGACCAGGACGGCGCCCAGGCCGGTGAGCGGGCCGAAGGAGGACGCGGGGTCCGGGCCGGGTCCGGTGCCGGGGACGTACAGGCTGGCCGCCGCGATCAGTCCTGAGGCCGTCGCGCAGACCACGCCGAGCGGGCGGCCGATGCGGTGGGCCTCGCCCTGGAGCGCGCGGCCCGCCAGGAGGCGTACCGCCCCGGGGCGTACGGCCTGGAGGAGGAGGCCGCAGAGATGGACCAGGCCGGGGCCCGCCAGCGCCAGGCCCAGCGCGGTCAGCGACCAGCCCGCGAGGACGCCCGCCGGGGCGATGTCCGGGTGGCCGGGGAGGGGGAGCGCCCCGCCGGTGCCGCCGCCCCGGCTCGCGTACGTCTCCACCGCGAGGCCGACGGCGGTCAGGGCGACGCCCCAGGGGAGTCCGGTGGGAGGGGCCGAGGGGAGCGGGGAGGGCGGAGCGCCGGGGGAGGTGGGGTGCGGGGGCGGTGTGCCGTGCGCGCCGGGCTTCGTGCCGGTGCGCGGGCGCAGGGTCAGGGCGCTCGCCGTCGCCGCGGTGAGCGGTACCACGGAGAGCAGGATCAGGACCGCGGGCAGGGGCAACGGGCGGTCGGCGGCGAGGAGTTCGGTGGCCGCGCCGTCGAACGGCAGCCCGGTCAGGTCGCCGCGCAGGTGCAGGAAGAAGAGCAGGGCCAGCATGGAGCCGAGAGTGCAGGACAGGGCCGTCGAGGCCGCCGCCGTCGCGGCCATCCTGGCCGGTCCCAGGCCCACCGCGGACAGGCCGGTGCGCGGCCGGGTGCTGGGGTCCGTGCGCGCCACGGCGACCGCGAACTGCACGGTCGCGGCGAGCGGGACCAGGCACCACAGGAGACGGAGCAGGGAGGGGGCGGCCGGCGACGGGTGCCCGAGGGCGTGGCCGAGGGTGCACAGCAGGAGGAATCCGACGCCGGCCGAGGCCGCCGCGACCAGCAGACGGCGCAGCAGTACGAGCGGGTGGCTGCCGCGGGCTAGACGGAGAGCGAGCACGCCGCCCGCCCTTCCGCGAGCTGCCCGGGGCTGACGCGGCGGCCGTCGAGGAGGGCCACCGTGCGGTCCGCGAGCGTGGCGACGTCCGGGTTGTGCGTGGCGAGGACGACGGTGATGCGGTGCGAGCGGGCCGCCGTGGTGAGCGTGCGCAGCACCTGCGCGCTGTCCGTGCGGTGCAGCGGAGCCGTCGGCTCGTCGGCGAACAGGACCGTGGGGCTGGTGGCCAGGGCGCGGGCGATCGCGATGCGCTGGCGCTGCGACTGCAGGAGCGCGGCCGGGCGCCTGCGGGCGACGGCGGCGATGTCGAGCCGCTCCAGCCAGTCCATGGCCGTCGACTTCGCCGTGCGGTGCCCCTCGCCGCGCAGCAGCAGGGGGAGGGCCGCGTTCTCCCAGGCGGTGAGCTCCGGTACGAGGCCGGGCTCGGGGGCGATCCAGGCGAACCGGTCCCGGCGCAGCCGCTCCCTGGACAGTGCGCCCATGGTGTGCACGGGGACGCTGTTGAACCACACCTCGCCTTCGTCCGGGACCAGTTGGCCCGAGAGGCAGCCGAGGAGGGTCGTCTTGCCGCTGCCGCGCGGGCCCGTCACGGCGAGGATCTCGCCCTCGCGGACACCGAGCGAGACGCCGCTGAGCGCGGGGGAACCGCCGTGGGTGTGGTGCAGGGAGCGGGCCCAGAGGACGTCGTTGTCCGGCGGGGCGTTGTCCGTCGGGACCACCATGGCGTACACCTCGTTCACGGTTTTCCAGGATGGGTGTCGGATCAGATTTCCGTTCCCCCTTGCGGGGGAACGAAAGAGAGAGCCGTTTCGTCACTGGGCACCGTAGGGATTCGCCGTGCGAGGGGCGCGTCGGCACGGCAGACGTACGGCCCGGAGGCGGACGTTCTCACTCGAACGGACGCATCCGGGCCGCAGCCGGGGATCAGCGGATGATCTCAGGGGTCAGAGCTTGGTCCAGGCCTCCGTGAGGACCGCCCGCAGGATGGACTCGATCTCGTCGAAGGTCTCCTGGGTGGAGATCAGCGGCGGGGCCAGCTGCACGACCGGGTCGCCGCGGTCGTCGGCCCGGCAGTACAGGCCGTTCTCGTACAGCGCCTTGGAGAGGAAGCCGTACAGGACGCGCTCGGTCTCCTCGTCGGTGAAGGTCTCCTTGGTGGCCTTGTCCTTCACCAGCTCGATGCCGTAGAAGAAGCCGTTGCCGCGGACGTCGCCGACGATCGGCAGGTCGTGGAGCTTGCGGAGCGTCTGGAAGAACGCGTCCTCGTTGTCCAGGACGTGCTGGTTGAGGCCCTCGCGCTCGAAGATGTCGAGGTTGGCGAGGCCGACCGCCGCGGAGACCGGGTGGCCGCCGAAGGTGTAGCCGTGCAGGAAGGTGTTGTCACCCGCGTAGAACGGCTCGGCGATCCTGTCCGAGACGATGCAGGCGCCGATCGGGGAGTAGCCCGAGGTCATGCCCTTGGCGCAGGTGATCATGTCCGGTACGTAGTCGAACTTGTCGCACGCGAACATCGTGCCGAGGCGGCCGAAGGCGCAGATGACCTCGTCCGAGACCAGCAGCACGTCGTACTTGTCGCAGATCTCGCGGACCCGCTGGAAGTACCCGGGCGGCGGCGGGAAGCAGCCGCCCGCGTTCTGCACCGGCTCCAGGAAGACCGCGGCGACGGTGTCCGGGCCCTCGAAGAGGATCTCCTGCTCGATCTGGTCGGCGGCCCAGCGGCCGAAGGCCTCCGGATCGTCGCCGTGGATCGGGGCGCGGTAGATGTTGGTGTTCGGCACCTTGTGCGCGCCCGGTACGAGCGGCTCGAACGGGGCCTTGAGCGCGGGCAGACCGGTGATGGACAGGGCGCCCTGCGGGGTGCCGTGGTAGGCGACCGCACGCGAGATGACCTTGTACTTGGTGTGGTGGCCGCGCAGCTTCCAGTACTGCTTGGCGAGCTTCCACGCGGTCTCGACGGCCTCGCCGCCGCCCGTCGTGAAGAAGACCTTGTTCAGGTCGCCCGGCGCGTAGTGCGCGAGCCGCTCGGCCAGCTCGACGGCCTTCGGGTGGGCGTACGACCAGATCGGGAAGAAGGCCAGTTCCTGGGCCTGCTTGTACGCGGTCTCCGCGAGCTCGTGGCGGCCGTGCCCGGCGTTCACCACGAACAGGCCGGAGAGGCCGTCGATGTAGCGCTTGCCCTTGTCGTCGAAGATGTACGTCCCCTCGCCGCGCACGATGGTCGGCACGGGGGCGTTCTCGTACGACGACATGCGGGTGAAGTGCATCCACAGGTGGTCGTACGCGGTCTTCGAGAGGTCCTTGCCGGCGGCAGGGTTGCTGGTGGCACTCACGGCTATCGGGTTCCCCACATATAGGTCTGCTTCTTGAGCTTGAGGTAGACGAAGCTCTCGGTGGAGCGCACTCCGGGGAGGGTCCGGATGCGTCGGTTGATCATCTCCAGGAGGTGGTCGTCGTCCTCGCACACGATCTCCGCGAGCAGGTCGAAGGAGCCCGCCGTGACCACGACGTACTCGACCTCCGCCATCTCGGTGAGTGCGTCCGCGACCGGATCGAGGTCGCCCTCCACGTTGATGCCGACCATCGCCTGCCGGCGGAATCCCACGGTGAGCGGGTCCGTGACGGCGACGATCTGCATGACGCCCTGGTCGAGCAGTTTCTGAACGCGCTGGCGTACGGCGGCCTCGGAGAGACCGACCGCCTTGCCGATGGCGGCGTACGGACGGCGGCCGTCCTCCTGGAGCTGTTCGATGATCGCCAGGGAGACGGCATCGATCGCCGGGGAGCTTCCGCTGCCCGGCCTGGGTTCTGCGCTACGACTGACCACGGGGCCACTGTGCATCACGTATCGCCCGTCCCGCAAGAGCAGACCGATGAATTTCGTTGTGTGAGGGGCATGATTTAACTGAATCCGAAGTTCTCAACGGGGAGGTATGTCGAAAGCGTCGCTCCACTGACTAATGTGGGTGTCTCACCCACCGGACATCGACAAGGGAGAGTGGCCGTGACCACCGAGCTGCGCCGTCTGCGCAACTACATCGCCGGGGAGTTCCGGGACGCCGCCGACGGGCGGACCACCGAGGTGATCAATCCGGTGACGGGCGAGGCGTACGCGACCGCGCCGCTCTCCGGCCAGGAGGACGTCGACGCCGCGATGACCGCCGCAGCCGAGGCGTTCCCCGCCTGGCGCGACCTGACGCCCGCCGAGCGCCAGAAGGCGCTGCTGAAGATCGCGGACGCCTTCGAGGAGCGCGCGGAGGAGCTGATCGCCGCCGAGTCGGAGAACTGCGGCAAGCCCCTCGGCCTGACCCGCACCGAGGAAGTCCCGCCCATGGTCGACCAGATCCGCTTCTTCGCGGGTGCGGCGCGGCTGCTCGAAGGCCGCAGCGCCGGCGAGTACATGGAGGGTCTGACCTCCATCGTCCGCCGTGAGCCGGTCGGCGTCTGCGCGCAGGTCGCGCCGTGGAACTACCCGATGATGATGGCCGTGTGGAAGTTCGCCCCGGCGCTCGCCGCGGGCAACACGGTCGTGCTGAAGCCGTCCGACACGACCCCCGCCTCGACGGTCCTGATCGCCGAGATCATCGGTGGCATCGTCCCCAAGGGCGTCTTCAACGTCGTCTGCGGCGACCGCGACACCGGTCGCGCGATGGTCGAGCACAAGACCCCCGCGATGGCCTCCATCACCGGTTCCGTACGGGCCGGCATGCAGGTCGCCGAGTCCGCGTCCAAGGACCTCAAGCGGGTCCACCTGGAGCTGGGCGGCAAGGCGCCGGTCGTCGTGTTCGAGGACACCGACATCGCCAAGGCCGTCGAGGACATCTCGGTGGCGGGCTTCTTCAACGCGGGCCAGGACTGTACGGCGGCCACCCGGGTGCTCGTGCAGGAGTCGATCCACGACGAGTTCGTGACCGCGCTCGCCAAGGCGGCCGCCGACACGAAGACCGGCCTGCCGGACGACGAGGACGTGCTCTACGGGCCGCTCAACAACGCCAACCAGCTGAAGCAGGTGTCGGGCTTCGTCGACCGGCTGCCCGCCCACGCCAAGGTCGAGGCGGGCGGCCACCGGGTCGGCGACAAGGGCTACTTCTACGCCCCGACCGTCGTCTCCGGCCTCAAGCAGGACGACGAGATCATCCAGAACGAGGTCTTCGGCCCCGTCATCACCGTCCAGTCCTTCACCGACGAGGCCCAGGCCCTGGAGTGGGCCAACGGCGTCGAGTACGCCCTCGCCTCCTCCGTCTGGACCAAGGACCACGCGCGCGCCATGCGCATGTCCAAGAACCTCGACTTCGGCTGTGTGTGGATCAACACCCACATCCCGCTCGTCGCGGAGATGCCGCACGGCGGATTCAAGCAGTCCGGCTACGGCAAGGACCTCTCGGCGTACGGCTTCGAGGACTACACCCGCATCAAGCACGTCATGACGTCGCTCGACGGCTGAGCCAAGGATCCGGGGCGGGCGGTAGGCAGACTGTCTATTGCCCGCCCCTCGTGCGTTCCGAAAGGGTGGGGTCCATGGGTGATCTTGGTCGCGTTTCGCGTCGTCTCTCGCGCCGTACGGTGCTCCGCGGTATCGGGTACGGAATCGGTACGACGGGTGCGCTCGCCGCGCTCACCGGGTGCGGCGTCCCCGCCGCGTACGTCAAGCCGGGCGACCGGGCGGGCACGGACTCCTCCGACCGGGACCGGAACCTCCAGTTCGCCAACTGGCCGCTCTACATCGACACCGACGACGAGGACAAGTCCAAGCGGCCGACGCTGGACGAGTTCACCAAGCGGACCGGGATCTCCGTCAAGTACACCGAGGAGATCAACGACAACGACGAGTTCTTCGGCAAGGTCAGCCCGGCGCTGATGAACCACCAGGAGACCGGCCGCGACCTGATCGTCATGAGCGACTGGATGGCCGCCCGCTTCGTGCGCCTGGGCTGGGTCCAGGAGATGGACCGCGCCAAGCAGCCGAACGTGGCGAAGTACCTGGACCCGCAGCTGCGCACCCCCGCCTTCGACAACGGCCGGCTGCACACCGTGCCCTGGCAGTCCGGCATCACCGGCATCGCGTACAACCGCAAGAAGCTCGGCCGCGAGATCAAGCACACCTCGGACCTGTGGCGCCCCGAACTCAAGGGCAGGGTCACGCTCCTGTCCGGCCTCGACGAGAGCTTCTCGCTGCTGATGCAGGGCCTCGGCGCGGACGTCACCCGGTGGACCGCGGACGACTTCCACAAGATGTGCGACCAGGTCGAGAAGCTGGTCAAGGCCAAGCACATCCGTCGCTTCACCGGCAACGACTACGTCAAGGACCTGGCCTCGGGCGACGTGCTGGCCTGCCAGGCGTACTCGGGCGACATCATCCAGCTCCAGGCGGACAACCCGGACATCGAGTTCGTGGTGCCGGAGGAGGGCGCGGAGCTCTGGGCCGAGTCGCTGATGATCCCCAACCTCGCCAAGCACAAGCGCAACGCCGAGAAGCTGATCGACCACTACTACGACCCCGAGATCGCCGCCGAACTCGCCACCTGGGTCAACTACGTCTGCCCGGTGCCGGCCGCCCGCGACATCATCGCCTCGTCCAAGGACGAGGAGACCGCCGAACTGGCCGAGGACCCGCTGATCTTCCCCGACGGCGAAGTCCGCAAGCGGCTCGTCATCGCGCGCGACATCACCGCGGAGGAGCGGCTGGAGTTCGCGAAGACATGGAACGGCATCGTGGGGCTGTAGGGCGCGCACGGGCGTACGCGGTGCGGCGGCCAAACCACCAGTCTCTCCCGTACGCATCCGGCCATGAATGCGGGGGACCTGTAAAGCTCGGGTAAAGGCCCTCGTACGCTGCGGACATGAACGAGCCCGCCGCCCATCTGAGGCGCATCCGTATGTGGTTGATCTTCTTCATCGTGTGCCTCGTCCTGAGCGGGCTGACCGCCTTCCCGCTCGTCACGGAGCTCGACTGGCTGACCGGCGCACTGAAGTCGTCCCCGCTGCCCGATGTCATGCCCGGCTTCATGGAGTGGGTCGAGCGCTGCCGGGAGGGGCTCGTCGCCACCGAGGCGAAGTACCCGTTCGTGCTGTACGGGACGGACTGGCTCGCCTTCGCCCACCTGGTGATCGCGGTCGCCTTCTACGGGCCGTACCGCGACCCGGTCCGGAACATCTGGGTCGTCGAGTTCGGGATGATCGCCTGTGCCGGGATCATTCCGCTCGCCCTGATCTGCGGGCCGATCCGGGGGATTCCCTTCGGCTGGTCGCTGATCGACATGGCCTTCGGGGTGTTCGGGGTGATCCCGCTGGCGATCGTGCGGCGGAGGATCAAGCGGCTGGAGGCGCTGACGGCGCCGGTCGCGGTGTCGGGACCGGCGCTCGCGTCGCTGAGGTAGTGCCGGGCGCGAGGGCGGCCGACTGCGCCGTCCCGACTACCGCTTGACGGCCACCGCGCCGAACTGGGCCACGGACGGGCCCTCGCCGCGCCACTGCGCGCACGACACGATCCCCGGCTCCAGGACCTCAAGACCGTCGAGGAACGAGGCGAACTCGGCGCCGGTGCGGGCGGTGATCGGCGGCGTCGCGTTCTCGTTCCAGAACGCCATCGCGGCCTTGTTGCCCTCGCCGCCCAGCTCCAGGGTCGGGTGGGTGAGCGCGAGATGGCTGCCGGCCGGGAGGGCGTCCAGGAGGGTGCGTACGATCTCCCGGGCCTCGGCCGTGTCCGCCACGAAGTTGAGGATGCCCAGCAGCATCAGCGCCACCGGGCGGTCCAGGTCCAGGGTCAGACCCGCCTCCCGGAGGATCCTGTCCGGGTCGTGGGCGTCCGCGTCGATGTACGCGGTGCGGCCCTCGGGGGTGCCGGTCAGCAGGGCGCGGGCGTGGGCCAGGACGACCGGGTCGTTGTCGACGTACACGATCCGGGCGTCGGGGGCGATGCGCTGGGCGACCTGGTGGGTGTTGTCGGCGGTGGGGAGCCCGGTGCCGACGTCCAGGAACTGGCGCAGCCCCGCCTCGCCCGCCAGGTACGACACCGCGCGGCCGAGGAACAGCCGGTCGGCGCGGGCGACTTCGCCGATGCTCGGGTAGAAGGACGTGACCTGCTCGCCCACCGCCGTGTCCACGGGGTAGTGGTCCTTGCCGCCGAGCCAGTAGTTCCAGACCCGGGCGTTGTGGGCGATGTCGGTGCGTATTGCTTCGGGCATCCGTGGCTCCCTCTCTCTCCTCCGGTACGGGGGTGACGAGGGGCAATCATGCCGGAAAGGTCAACTCCGCTGTTCGCCGCGGTACTTGGCGACGGTCTTCGCGAGCAGGTCGAGACGGTTGGTGGTGATCGCGTCCACGCCCGCGGCGAGCAGGCGGTGCATGCTGCGCGCGGTGTCCGGGGTCCACGCGGAGACCAGCAGACCCTGCCGGTGGGCGTACGCGGTGAGCGTGCGGTCGACGAGGCCGAAGCGGTGGTTGAGCCAGCGCGGGCCGATCGCGGCCAGGAGCTCGGGACGGGGCGGGGCACAGGACTTCCAGGTGAGGGCGGTCTCGGCCTGCGGGTCCGCGGCCCGTACGCGCAGCATGGCGGTCGGGCCGCCGCAGTAGTACGTGCGCTCGCTCGCGCCCGCCTCGTGGACGGTGCCCACCACCGTGCGCACCCCGGCGTCGTACGCACCCGGGAGGTCGATCATCAGGCGGCGCGCGCCGACCGCGAGGACCGCCTCGCGCAGGGTCGGCACGCCGTGCCCGGTCAGCTCGTCGACCTCCGCCTTGGTGAGGTCGACGAGCCAGCGGTCGTGGCCCCAGAGCCGCTTCAGCGTCTCGTCGTGCAGCAGCACCGGGACGTTGTCGCGGGTCAGCCGCACGTCCACCTCGACCGCGTCGGCGCCGAGGGCCAGCGCCGAGCGGATCGAGGCGAGCGTGTTCTCGCGGAAGCGGTACGGGTCGCCGCGATGACCCACGGCATGGACGACGGCGGTGTGGCTGTCGGTGCTCATGGGGTCATTCTTGGTGAGGGGGCCGGGCGCCGCTCAGTGAGTGCCGCGTCGGCCGGGGCGCCGCCCCGGTCGGCGCGGGTCCTCAGCGAGTGCCGCCGAGGTCGGTGCGGGGTCCTCAGCGGGCGAGCCACTCCGCCGTGTAGGCGTCGATCTCGGCGGCCAGTCGCGCCTTGCCCGCCGGGTCGAGGAAGGACGCCTCGACGGCGTTCTTCGCGAGGTCGGCCACGCCCTGCTCGTCCAGGTCGAGGAGGCGGGCCGCGACCGCGTACTCGTTGTTGAGGTCGGTGCCGAACATCGGCGGGTCGTCGCTGTTGATCGTGACCAGGCAGCCCGCCGCGACCATCTCCTTGATCGGGTGCTCGTCGAGGTCGGCGACGGCGCGGGTCGCGATGTTCGAGGTCGGGCAGACCTCGAGCGGGATCCGGTGCTCGGCCAGGTGCGCGAGGAGCTTCGGGTCCTGGACGGCGCTGGTGCCGTGGCCGATGCGCTCGGCGCGCAGGTCGGTCAGCGCGGACCAGATGGTCTCCGGGCCCGTCGTCTCACCGGCGTGCGGGACGGAGTGCAGGCCGGCCTCGATCGCCCGGTCGAAGTACGGCTTGAACTGCGGGCGCGGCACACCGATCTCGGGACCGCCGAGACCGAACGACACGAGGCCCTCCGGACGGTGCTCCAGGGCGAGACGAACCGTCTCCTCGGCCGACTCCAGACCGGCCTCGCCGGGGATGTCGAAGCACCAGCGCAGGACGACGCCCAGCTCGGACTCGGCGGCCTTGCGGGCGTCCTCGATGGCGGCCATGAAGGCATCGGCCGGGATGTTGCGGCGGGTCGAGCTGAAGGGGGTGACGGTCAGCTCGGCGTACCGGATGTTCTGCCGGGCCATGTCCCGGGCCACCTCGAAGGTGAGGAGACGGACGTCCTCGGGCGTGCGGATCACGTCCACGACGGACAGGTACACGTCGATGAAGTGCGCGAAGTCCGTGAACGTGAAGAACTCGGCGAGCGCTTCCGGGTCGGAGGGCACCTTGGAGTCCGGGTGCCGGGCGGCCAGCTCGGCGACGATGCGGGGCGAGGCGGATCCGACGTGGTGGACGTGCAGCTCTGCCTTGGGCAGGCCCGCGATGAAGGGGCGCAGGTCTGACATCGGATCCTCCTGATGCGGGTGTACGCCGGGTGGCGTGTGACTGACTCGGGATCATCGTAGGCGGGGCGCTGGGCCATGTGGGGTACGCCGTAAGCTGACGGGGAACCACGATGGGGGAGGGCCCATGTCAGACAACACGCCGCAGCCTTCGGGGGCGCCGGACCCGTGGGCGCCGCCGGAGGATTCCGGGAACAGGGTGCCGCTGGACAAGCCGGGTGCAGGTGCGCCGGGTGGGTCGGGCGCGCCGGGCGGGTCGGGCGCGCCGGGTGGGAATCCGGTGTTCGACCAGCCGACGGTGACGTCGATGCCGGGGCCCATGGATGCTGTCCCCGGTTCTGTCCCCGGGTCCGTCCCTGGTGCTGCTCCTGGGGCTCCTGCCACGTACGGGTATCCGACGCCGGGCGGTACTCCGGGGGAGTACGGATACCCGGCGGCGTATCCCACGGGGCCGGGGAACGGGGCCGCGCCGTACGGCGGCGGATACCCCGGCTACCCCGGGTACTCGGGCCCGGCCGGATGGACCGGACAGACACCGCCGCAGAACGGTCTCGGCGTCGCGGCGATGGTGCTGGGAATCCTCTCCATCTGCCTGTTCTGCCTGTACGGGGTACTCAGCATCGTCCTCGGCGTGATGGGTCTGATCTTCGGGATCCTGGGCCGGAAGAAGGCCGAACGGGGCGAGGCGAACAACGCGGGGATGGCGTTGGCGGGGATCATCACGGGGTCGATCGGCATTGCCATCGGGGCTGTGATGGTGGGGTTCATCGTGTGGGCGGTCGTGAGCAGCACATAGCGGTGGCTTTACGGGACCGGGCCCGGCCGGGCTGCGTGGTGGGCGTGCTGCCCCCTCCCGCTCCGCTGTGGGCATGCGTTCCGCTAGGGGCGGAACGGGTGGGCACAGCGGAACCCTCGCTCCGGGCAGGAGCTGTTCGGTCCTCCTCGCCCTCTGTTCGGCGTGCCAGCGGGGCGGGAGCGAGCGTGGACCGGAGCCAGGGGGCGTGCGGCAGTGGGGGCCGCCCCCTTGCCCACCCGTTCCGCCCCCGGGGGGCGGCCCCGCTGCCCAAGGAGGCGGCGGGGGGCGGGTGCTACCCAAGCCCCCGTTAGCTGCCCAACGCCCCCATCAGGGGGTGAGGTGGGTTCGGGTTTGGATGAGGGCGAAGCCGAGGAGGTTCTGGCCGAGCCATTCGGCGGGGGACGAGGCACGGGGGTCGTCGGCGGCGAGGCCGATTCCCCAGATGCGGTCCAGCGGGCTCGCCTCGACCAGCACCCGCGAGCCCGTGCCCAGCAAGTACGCGCCCAGCTCCGGGTGTTGGGTGAACTTGTGGATGTTGCCGGCGACGACGATGTCGTAGCGGGACCGCTCCCAGACGTCCGGGTCGAAGTCGCGGACCAGGCGGCCCGCCTTCTTCGCGGCCGCGGGTGAGGTCGCCGAGAGCGCCGCCCGCTCCGCCTCCGCGTCGCCGAAGAGGACCGCCTTGCGGGCCATCATCCAGTGCTCGGCGGTGGCGTAGACCGTCCCGTCCACGGTGAAGGGCGAGGGCCACCACTGGCTGAAAATGCTCGACCCGAGCGACCCGTCCGGTCGCGGACGGTGACCCCAGAAGTGCAGGAACTTGACCCGCTCGCCCCCATTGACCTGCGCGATAAGCTCTTCGATCTTCCCCATGCATGCGAGTCTGGCATCCGCCACTGACACTCCGTACGGAATTTCCGCGCCGACTCGACACACGGTCGACCGAATCCGTCGCGTAACCAAAAGGCAACAACGGAATCACTTGTTGGTGGCTTCCTGCTCTGCCAGGATCGGCAATCAAATCAAGCTGGAGCTACGCCGACCCCCGTATGACGGGGTGAACGGCGGAGGAGAGCGTCATGGGCAACCGCTTCCAGGTGCAGGACCGTTTCGAAGGCGGCGCACAGTACATCGGCGGGCAGTTGCGTCCCGGTACCTCGGGTCGTACTCACACGGTCGTGAACCCCGCCACGGGCGAGGGGATCTACACGTACGAGTTGGCCGGAAGAGATGACGTGGACGCGGCCGTGGCGGCTGCCAAGGAGGCCTTCCCCGGCTGGTCGGGCGCCACCCCCGGCGAGCGCTCCGACGCCATGCACAGGTTCGCGGCCGTGCTCGCCGAGCAGGCCGAGGACTTCGCGTACGCCGAGTCCCTCCAGTGCGGCAAGCCGATCAAGCTGTCGCGGGAGTTCGACGTCCCGGGGACGGTCGACAACGTCGCCTTCTTCGCGGGGGCCGCCCGCCATCTGGAGGGCAAGTCGGCAGGGGAGTACGACGGCGACCACACCTCGTACGTCCGCCGTGAGGCGATCGGCGTGGTCGGGTCGATCGCGCCCTGGAACTACCCGCTCCAGATGGCCGCGTGGAAGGTCCTCCCGGCGATCGCGGCAGGCAACACGATCGTGCTGAAGCCCGCCGAGACGACCCCGTTCACCTCGATCATGTTCGCGCAGGCCGCCAAGGAGGCGGGCCTGCCGGACGGCGTCGTCAACATCGTCACCGGCGCGGGCAAGGACGCGGGCGAGCACCTCGTCGGCCACCCCGACGTCGCCATGACCTCCTTCACGGGCTCCACCCCGGTCGGCAGGCGCGTCGCCGAGATCGCCACCTCGACGGTCAAGCGGCTGCACCTGGAGCTGGGCGGCAAGGCGCCGTTCGTCGTCTTCGACGATGCCGATCTGGAAGCGGCGGTCCACGGCGCGGTCGCGGGGTCGCTCATCAACACCGGCCAGGACTGCACCGCCGCCACGCGCGCGTACGTACAGCGCCCGCTGTACGACGCCTTCGTGAGCGGCGTCGCCGAGCTGATGGAGTCCGTACGCCTCGGTGATCCCTTCGACGAGTCGACCGACCTCGGGCCGCTCATCAGCTTCGCCCAGCGCGACCGCGTCGCCGCCATCGTCGACCGGGCCCGCGGTTACGCGCGTGTGGTCACGGGCGGCGAGGCCCCCGGCGGCGACCTCAAGGACGGTGCGTACTACCGCCCGACCCTGATCGCCGACGCCGCCCAGGACAGCGAGGTCGTCCAGGACGAGATCTTCGGTCCGGTCCTCGTGGTGCTGCCGTTCGACAGCGACGACGAGGGCATCGCGCTCGCCAACGACACTCCGTACGGCCTGGCCTCCTCCGCCTGGACCCGCGACGTGTTCCGCGCGAACCGCGCCACCCGCGAGATCAAGGCGGGTTGTGTGTGGGTCAACGACCACATTCCGATCCTCAGCGAGATGCCGCACGGCGGGTACAAGGCCAGCGGCTTCGGCAAGGACATGTCGGTGTACTCCTTCGAGGAGTACACGCAGGTCAAGCACGTCATGTTCGACAACACCGCGGTGGCCCGCAAGGACTGGCACCGCACGATCTTCGGGGACCGATAAAGAGTCCGCCTGACCCGCGGCAACCCACCCGAAAGGGCAATCGCGCATGGAGCAGTTCCAGTACGGGAGACTCTCCGCCGGCTCCGCGGAATCCGTGAGTGCCACGGAATCCGTGAGCGCCGTGGAGAGCGCCATGCGGCGCAGCGTCACGAGCGGCCGGGGTGCACTGACCCGCCGTTCGCTGATGCGCGCCGCGGGCGGCGGCGCCCTCGCCGTCGGCGGCATCGGCGCGCTGAGCGCCTGCGGCATTCCGGCCGCCGGCGGCAAGGGCGAGAAGGCAGCGGTCTCGGACGACCTGTCGGCCAAGGAGAAACAGGTCGTCTTCTCCAACTGGACCGAGTACATGGACGTCGGGGAGGGCGACAAGGGCTATCCGACCCTCGAAGCCTTCACGAAACGCACCGGGATATCCGTCAAGTACACGGCGGACATCAACGACAACAACGAGTTCTTCGGCAAGATCCAGCAGCAGCTGCACAACGGCCAGCCCATCGGCCGCGACCTCATCTGCGTCACCGACTGGCTGGCCGCCCGGCTGATCCGGCTCGGCTGGGTACAGAAGCTCGACCCCACGCACCTGCCGCACGCGTACACCAACCTCACCGCGCAGTTCCGCAACCCCTCCTGGGACCCCGGCCACGCCTACTCGTACCCCTGGACCGGCATCTCCACGGTCATCGCGTACAACGAGAAGGCCACCGGCGGCCGCAAGGTCGACTCGGTCTCCCAGCTGCTGGACGACCCCAGGCTCAAGGGGAAGGTCGGCTTCCTCTCCGAGATGCGCGACACCATCGGGATGACGCTGCTCGACCTCGGCAAGGACCCGGAGAAGTTCACCGACGACGACTACTCGGCGGCGATCGCCCGGCTGCAGAAGGGCGTCGACTCCAAGCAGATCCGCCGCTTCACCGGCAACGACTACACCGCCGACCTGGAGAAGGGCGACCTGGCGGCGTGCGTGGCCTGGGCCGGTGACATCGTGCAGCTCCAGGCGGACAACCCGGCCGTCAAGTTCGCGATTCCGGACGTCGGTTACATCTCCTCGTCGGACAACCTGCTGGTCCCCGCCAAGGCCCGGCACAAGACCAACGCCGAGAGGCTGATCGACTACTACTACGAGCCGGGTCCCGCCGCGCGGCTCGCCGCGTACATCAACTACGTGTGCCCCGTCGACGGCGTGCGCGAGGAACTGGCCAAGCTGGACAAGGCGTTGGCCGCTTCCCCGCTGATCCTGCCCGACAGGGCGATGGCCGCCCGGTCGCACCCGTTCCGCCCGCTGAGCGAGGCGGAGGAGAAGGCGTACGAGGAGAAGTTCGCCAAGCTCATCGGCGCGTAGCCGCCACCGCTTTGAGGCGCCACCGGTCGCCTGCACGTGTCACCGCGTACGCGGCAGACCCCCGCACCCCCTGACGCACCCCGACTCCCCCCTGGGACCGCAACCCATGACTCAGAAGACCGAAGGCGGCGACGTCCGCCTCGCCGGGATCAGCAAGACCTACGGCTCCTTCACCGCCGTGCACCCCCTCGACCTGACCGTCCCGCAGGGCTCCTTCTTCGCCCTGCTCGGCGCGTCAGGATGCGGCAAGACGACGACGCTGCGGATGATCGCCGGTCTGGAGGACCCCTCCACCGGCACCGTCTCCCTCGGCGACCGGGACGTCACGCACCTGCCGCCGTACAAGCGCCCGGTGAACACCGTCTTCCAGAGCTACGCGCTCTTCCCGCACCTCGACATCAGCGAGAACGTCGCCTTCGGACTGCGCCGCCGCGGCATCAAGTCCGTCAAGAAGCAGGTCGACGACATGCTGGAACTGGTCCAGCTGGGCCAGTTCGCCAAGCGCAAGCCGCACCAGCTCTCCGGCGGCCAGCAGCAGCGCGTCGCCGTCGCCCGCGCCCTGATCAACCACCCGCAGGTGCTGCTCCTCGACGAGCCGCTGGGTGCCCTGGACCTCAAGCTGCGCCGTCAGATGCAGCTGGAGCTCAAGCGCATCCAGACCGAGGTCGGCATCACCTTCGTGCACGTCACCCACGACCAGGAGGAGGCCATGACGATGGCCGACCAGGTCGCGGTCATGAACGGCGGGCGGGTCGAGCAGCTGGGCGCCCCCGCCGACCTGTACGAGAACCCGAGGACCACCTTCGTCGCCAACTTCCTCGGCACCTCCAACCTCATCGAGGCCCAGGTCACCTCGACCGCCGCCGACGTGACCACCGTGATCTGCGGCGACGCCAGGCTCAAGGTGCCCGGCAAGCGATGTCAGGCGCAGACCGCCACCGGCGACAAGCTCCTGGTGGGCGTCCGCCCGGAGAAGGTGTCGATCGCGCACGCGGACGACGCGGGCACGGTCCCCGACGGCCGCAACCGCCTCACGGGGCGCATCGTCGCCTCCAGCTTCATCGGCGTCTCCACCCAGTTCGTCGTCGACAGCCCCGCGTGCGCCGACTTCGAGGTGTACGTACAGAACATCGAGCGGGACGCCCGCCTGGTCCCCGGCACCGAGGTCGTCCTGCACTGGAACCCGGAGCACACCTTCGGGCTCGACGCCGACCAGGCCATCGACGCGGGCGTGCAGTCGGTGGAGGACGCCTCGTGACCGTCACCGAAGCGCCTCCCGCGGCAGAACCCCCCGTGCACAAGGCGTCGGTGCGCAAGCGCCTCGTCCCGTACTGGCTGCTGCTGCCCGGCATCCTGTGGCTCGTCGTCTTCTTCGCGCTGCCGCTGGTCTACCAGGCGTCGACCTCCGTCCAGCAGGGTTCGCTCGAAGCCGGCTTCAAGGTCACCTGGCACTTCCAGACGTACTGGGACGCCTTCGCCGAGTACTGGCCGCAGTTCGTCAGGTCCCTGCTGTACGCGGGCACGGCGACGATCCTGTGCCTGCTGCTCGGCTATCCGCTCGCGTACCTCATCGCCTTCAAGGCGGGGCGCTGGCGCAATCTGGTCCTGGTGCTGGTCATCGCGCCGTTCTTCACCAGCTTCCTGATCCGCACGCTCGCCTGGAAGACGATCCTCGCGGACGGCGGCCCGGTCGTCGACGTGCTCAACACGCTGCACGTGCTGGACGTGACGAGCTGGCTGGGCTGGACCGAGGGGGGCCGGCTGCTCGCCACCCCGCTCGCGGTGGTCTGCGGTCTCACGTACAACTTCCTGCCCTTCATGATCCTGCCGCTCTACACCTCCCTGGAGCGCATCGACTCCAGGCTGCACGAGGCGGCGGGGGACCTGTACGCGACCCCGGCGACGACCTTCCGGAAGGTGACGTTCCCGCTGTCCATGCCGGGTGTCGTCTCCGGCACGCTGCTGACCTTCATCCCGGCGGCCGGTGACTACGTCAATGCCGAACTGCTCGGCTCGACCGACACCAAGATGGTCGGCTCGGTGATCCAGTCGCAGTTCCTGCGGGTGCTCGACTATCCGACGGCCGCCGCGCTGTCCTTCATCCTGATGGCGATCGTGCTGATCATGGTCACCGTCTACATGCGCAAGTCCGGGACGGAGGACCTCGTCTGATGGCCACGCCTTTGAATCGACCCGTGAAGTGGCTCCGGCGCAATCTCGTCGTCATCGCGGGCCTGCTGACGCTCGCGTACATGATCCTGCCGAACATCGTCGTGATGGTCTTCTCGTTCAACAAGCCCAACGGGCGCTTCAACTACGCCTGGCAGCAGTTCTCGACGGACGCCTGGCAGGACCCCTGCGGCGTCGCCGACCTGTGCGGCTCGCTCGCCCTTTCGCTCCAGCTCGCCGCCTGGGCGACGCTCGGCGCGACCGTGCTCGGCACGATGATCGCCTTCGCGCTGGTCCGCTACCGCTTCCGGGCGCGCGGCGCGATCAACTCGCTGATCTTCCTGCCGATGGCGATGCCCGAGGTCGTCATGGCCGCCTCGCTGCTGACGCTCTTCCTCAACATGGGCGCCCCGCTCGGCTTCTGGACCGTGCTCATCGCGCACATCATGTTCTGCCTCAGCTTCGTCGTGACGGCCGTGAAGGCGCGCGTCATGTCGATGGACCCGAGGCTGGAGGAAGCGGCCCGCGACCTGTACGCGGGGCCCGTCCAGACTTTCGTACGAGTGACCCTGCCGATCGCCGCCCCCGGCATCGCGGCGGGTGCGCTGCTCGCCTTCTCGCTGTCGTTCGACGACTTCATCATCACGAACTTCAACGCGGGCTCGACCGTCACCTTCCCCATGTTCGTATGGGGCTCGGCGCAGCGCGGCACACCCGTACAAATCAACGTCATTGGTACAGCTATGTTCGTCATTGCCGTACTGGTGGTCCTCGGCGGTCAGTTCCTTGCGAACCGCCGCAAGAGTGCAACGCCCAAGTAAGCCCCGAAGGAGTTGGAAACCATGGCCCCGGTTGCCATGCGTAGTGCCGCACAGTCCCTTTCCGGCGCGAAGCCGCTGTCGTACTGGCTGGACGACCCCGCCAGGCCCGCCCCCGAACCGTCCCTCACCGGGGACGAGCGCTGTGACCTGCTGGTCGTCGGCGGCGGATACAGCGGACTGTGGACCGCGCTGATCGCCAAGGAGCGCGACCCGCAGCGGGACGTCGTCCTCATCGAGGCCGGCGAGGTGGGCTGGGCCGCCTCCGGGCGCAACGGCGGATTCTGCGCCGCGTCCCTCACCCACGGCCTCGGCAACGGCATCGCCCGCTGGCCCGACGAGATCAAGAAGCTCGAAGAGCTCGGGACGCGCAACCTCGACGCCATCGAGGAGGCCGTCGCCAAGTACGGCATCGACTGCGACTTCGAGCGCTCCGGCGAGATCGACGTGGCCACCGAGCCGCACCAGCTCGAAGATCTCCAGGAGATGTACGAGGAGGCCGAGAAGCTCGGCCTCGCCGAGCACATGGAGCTCCTCGACGCGGAGGCCGTGCGCGCCGAGGTCGACTCCCCGACGTTCCTCGGCGGCCTCTGGGACAAGCGCGGCGTGGCCATGCTCAACCCGGCCGCGCTGGCCTGGGGCCTCAAGCGGGCCTGCCTCGACCTGGGCGTCCGCATCTACGAGAACACCAAGGGCACCCAGCTCGCCTCGGACGACAACGGCACCGCGGTGCGCACCTCGTACGGCCGGATCTTCGCCCGTCGGGTGGCCCTGGGCACAAACGTTTTTCCCTCCCTGGTGAAGCGGATGCGCCACTTCACGGTCCCGGTCTACGACTACGCGCTGATGACCGAGCCGCTCGACGAGGAGCAGCTGGCGTCGATCGGCGGCTGGCGGAACCGGGCGGGCCTCGGCGACAGCGCCAACCAGTTCCACTACTTCCGGATCTCCGCGGACAACCGGATCCTGTGGGGCGGCTACGACGCCGTCTACCACTTCGGCGGCAGGCTGAGCAGCGAGCTGGACTCCCGCCCGGAGACCTTCCTCAAGCTGGCCGAGCACTTCTTCACCTGCTTCCCGCAGCTGGCGGGCCTGCGCTTCACGCACGCGTGGGGCGGCGCGATCGACACCTGCACCCGGTTCTCGGCCTTCTTCGGTACCGCGCACGCGGGCAAGGTCGCTTACGCGGCCGGCTACACCGGCCTCGGCGTGGGCGCGACGCGCTTCGGCGCCGAGGTGATGCTCGACCTGCTCGACGGCCGGAAGACCGAGCGCACCGAGCTGGAGATGGTGCGCAGCAAGCCGCTCCCGTTCCCGCCCGAGCCGGTCGCCTGGGCGGGCATCGAGATCACCAAGCGCTCGATGGCCCGCGCCGACGACAACGGCGGCAGGCGCAACCTGTGGCTGAAGGCCATGGACAAGGTGGGCCTGGGCTTCGACAGCTGAGCCGGAGCCGCGCCCGTCCGTGACGGGCGAGTGCGCCCCCGGTCGCCCCGGGGGCGCACAACCACGATCTTGCGGTGACCCACCTCACTGCCAACACATGGCGAAACCCGCGTAATGATCGCGCCCCTGCCCGCTCTCCCCTGTGTACGCACTGTCCGTGCACAGCGAAGAAGGAGGCCGAGCACGATGGTTGGCTCGGAAGCGAAGACCGCGGTGGAGTGGCTGGTCTCGGTGGCCCCGGACCCCGACGCGTGCCGGTGGGAGTGGGAGCGCAACCCCCTGGGCGTGGCACTGCTGCCCGCCGGCCGCCGCTGGGACGTCCTGATCCTGCCGGGCGAACTCGGCTGTCCCACGCTCGACGTCCTGTCCCGCCTGGTCGACCGGCCGGGACCGGTGCTCGCCGACTTCGGCGACTCCCGGACGGGGTTCTTCGTCCCGGCGGGCACGGCCGCCCGCTGGCTCGGTACGGGGGTACGGGGCGCAGGCCGCGGCACCTGGATCGTGGTGCCCTACCCCGGCCGGGCCACCACGGGCGGCGTCCGCTGGCTGGTCGCCCCGGACGGCCGGGGCACCCTCACCGACCCGGCGCTCCTGGAGCTCGCGATGCACGAGGCGGCGAGCCGGCTGCCGCGCGGCGACTGAGCCACCACGCGGGTGCGAGCAGCAGGACGCTCAGGCACCAGCTGCCGAGCACGTCCAACGGCCAGTGGTAGCCGCGCAGTACGAGGCCGATGCCGGTCGTCGCAGTGAGCACGAACGCGACGGCCGCCGGCCACCGGCCGCCCGCCCCCGCCCGGAGCAGCAGCGCGGCCCCGCAGTACGCGACGGCCGCGGTCGCCCCGTGCCCGGACGGGAAGTAGCCGGTCTCGGCCGGATCGAGCGGGGACGGCCGGTCGATCAGCGCCTTCAGCGGTACGACGACGGCCGGGACCGCCGCCATCGCCAGCGCGGTGGCGAGCGGCAGCGCCCCATGGGGGCGCGGGGAACCGCGCGACCAGCCACGACGGCGCCGCAGATGAGCAACGGCACCTCGCGGCACATCCAGCGGAGCGCTTGGCACGCGTCGGCCGCGCCGCAGCACGTACAAGATCGCCAGTGCGAGGACCGGGAGGGCGACCTGCAGGTTGCCCAGGTCGGCACAGAACTCGGTGAGCCCGCGCGGTCCCCGGCCGACGAGGGAGTGGTCCAGACCCATGTCGGCGGAGAGCAGCGGGCCCCGTGCCACTACCTGCCAGGTGATCAGTGCGAAGAGCAGCGCGCTCGTCAGAACGGTGCAGAGAAAGGCCGACCGCCCCGGAGCAGGGGGGGAGGCTCCGAAGCGGTCGGCAGGACCGGAGGGCCGGCCGCCCCGGGGGGTGTGGGGCGTGCCGCCGTCCGATCGGTGAGGATTTCCGGAGCCAGAGGCTCCGGGGGTGGTGTGCGCGAAGGCACGACCAGGGAAGTGCTCGGAAAGCGCGTCCCCGGTGTCGCCCGCAGTCCCCTGCGGGCGGGGTGTTTCTCTCATCTGCCAGGAACCGTACGGGAGGAAGCGGGGGACCGACAGCGGGAGTGCGATCCCGCCATTGGCCCCCCACACGTTCTTCACAGGGTCAGTCTGGCCTGAGCGCGGCCTGAGCGCGGCCCGGGCGCGGCCCGAGCACGGTCCCGGCACGGACTCGGATCCGGCTCAGATCCCGGCGAAGGCCGCTTCCAGGATGTCCAGGCCCTCGTTCAGCAGGTCCTCGCCGATCACCAGCGGCGGCAGGAAGCGCAGCACGTTGCCGTAAGTGCCACAGGTCAGGACCAGCAGGCCCTCCGCGTGGCAGGCCTTGGCGAGGGCGCCGGCGGCCGCCGCGTTCGGAGTCTTCGCACCGTCCTTGGTGCCCGACTCGACCAGCTCGATGGCGATCATGGCGCCACGGCCGCGGATGTCGCCGATGACGTCGTACTTCTCCTGCATCGCGGCGAGGCGGCCCTTCATGACCTCCTCGATGCGCTTGGCCTTCCCGTTGAGGTCCAGCTCCTTCATCGTCTCGATGGCACCGAGGGCGGCGGCGCAGGCGACCGGGTTTCCGCCGTAGGTGCCGCCGAGGCCGCCGCCGTGCGGGGCGTCCATGATCTCGGCGCGGCCCGTGACGGCGGCGAGCGGCAGGCCGCCCGCGATGCCCTTGGCGGTGGTGATCAGGTCCGGGACGACGTTCTCGTCCTCGCACGCGAACCACTGGCCGGTGCGGCAGAAGCCGGACTGGATCTCGTCGGCGACGAAGACGATGCCGTTGTCGGTGGCGAACTTCGAGATCGCGGGCAGGAAGCCCTTGGCCGGCTCGATGAAGCCGCCCTCGCCGAGGACCGGCTCGATGATGATCGCGGCGACGTTCTCGGCGCCGATCTGCTTGTTGATCATGTCGATGGCCTGCGCGGACGCCTCGGCACCCGCGTTCTCGGCGCCGGTCGGCCAGCGGTAGCCGTACGCGACCGGGACGCGGTAGATCTCCGGGGCGAACGGACCGAAGCCGTTCTTGTACGGCATGTTCTTGGCGGTCATGCCCATGGTGAGGTTCGTACGGCCGTGGTAGCCGTGGTCGAAGACGACGACGGCCTGGCGCTTGGTGTACGCACGGGCGATCTTGACGGCGTTCTCGACGGCCTCGGCGCCCGAGTTGAACAGCGCCGACTTCTTCGCGTGGTCGCCCGGCGTCAGCTCGGCGAGCTGCTCGCAGACCTCGACGTAACCCTCGTACGGCGTGACCATGAAACAGGTGTGCGTGAAGTCCTGGAGCTGCGCGGTGGCGCGGCGCACCACGGCCTCGGCGGACGCGCCGACCGAGGTCACGGCGATGCCGGAACCGAAGTCGATCAGACGGTTGCCGTCGACGTCCTCGACGATGCCGCCGCCCGCGCGGGTCGTGAAGACGGGCAGTACGGAACCCACCCCACCGGCGACCGTGGCCGTACGGCGGGCCTGAAGCTCCAGCGACTTCGGGCCGGGAATGGCGGTGACGACGCGGCGCTCCTGCGGAACTGCGCTCATGAGGGGCTCCTCGGGAAGGGGGTGGGGTGAAACGGGACGCTCCGGGACACACTCCGGTACTTCGCAGGCTAGGGGCGGCGCGACGCGGTGGGCATGTTCCGTTCGGGAGAAGTACGGGAGGCGCCTTGTCCGGTACGGACATAGCGGGCTCACGGGTTCGGGAGCCCGGAAGCCGGGGCCTGGGCCACTAGATTGGGCGCGGCAGTGGGACGCGTACAGCTGGTTCGTGGGGACGAGGGGCAGCACATGAACACCGGTGACAGGCACGACGCACGCTCCACCCGGGCGGGTGCGGTGCCCCGGCCGGCCGGACCGCCGCCCGCGCACCTGCCGCCCGTGCCGTCCGCGGCGCCGCCGCTGTCCCGTACGGAGGACTGGCTGACCACCTCCCGCCCGGACGCGGGACCCGGGATCTGGCGGTACGCGCACGTGCCGCGCCCCGAGCGGCCCGAGCAGGACGTGGTGAGCGACCGGTCGCTGCTGGTCGGCGCGGTCATCTCGCTCCTGACCGGACTGCTGATCTGGTCGCTCTGGTGGAACAACTACATCCCGTACTGGCTGGTCCCCATGAAGCTCGTCACGCCGAGCGAGTGGTGGAACCCGGGGATGTACGGCGGCCCCCGCACCCCGGACGCCTACGAGGGCGTCGCCGTGTACACCGGGCTCTTCGGGGCGGCGCTCGTCTACTGGTTCGGCAGGCTCGGCAACTGGGCCGAGGTGTTCCGCCGCTTCGTCCGCAGCCGCGAGCAGCCCTTCCGCGCGCTGGCCGCCGCCGCCCTCGCCGCCCTCGTCCAGGTCCTCACCTGGACCGGCACGCTGCCCGTCGTCGACCCGGTGATGATCCTGCTGCCCGACGCCTGGCTGGGCGGCGGCGGCAACCGCTACGTCGCCGCGCTCGTCGTCTACGCCGTCTACGCACTGATCGTCCTCGCCCTCCTCTACCCCTTCGCCCGCATGGGCGACTGGGCGGGCGCCCTGCGCCGCAGGCCCGCGCCGAGCGCCCCCGCCGCGCCCGCGCACCCCGCCGCCGACCCCGCCCGCTGGCCCGAGTTGCGGGCGGCCGGGGAGCGGGAGGCCGCCGACCTGCTCACCGCGGAGGTGCGCGGCGGGCGGATGGGCGACCTCGATCTCGTACGGATCCGGCAGGCCTGGGACACGGCAGGGGACGACCCCGAGCGCCGCGCCTTCTTCACCGCCACCGTGCTGCGCGACGGCGCCGAGGCCTTCACGCACCCCTCCGGCGCCCGCGACCTGCCCCGCCGCACCGCCACGCACGACCTCCTCGCCGGGCAGGTGCGGATCGGCGCGTACGTCGACGACGAGCCCAACCCGTATCAGCGCAGGGGAGCGGGCACCGCCCTCGAACCCGCCGCACTCGGCACCTCGCTCCTCGCCGTCGGCCCGCCGGGCGCGGGCAAGACGCAGCGGCTCACCGCGCCCGTCGTCGAGTCCCTCGCCCTCCAGGCCCTCGCCGGGAAGTGCAGCGTGATCGTCGTGTGCGCGGCCGGGACGGACCTGCTCGGCGACGAGGCGTACGACGTCGTGGTCAAGCTCGGCGACCGCGGCTCCGTCCACGACCTCGACCTCTACGGCACGGCCACCGACGCCGAAGCCGCCTCCACGGTCCTCGCCGAGGCACTCGTCGGCGACCTCGACACCGTCGACACCGGGCGGGCGGCGACCGCGCTGGCCCAGCTGGTCGGCCCGTACCACGCGGTGCACGGCTGCTTCCCCGCCGTTCCCGAGCTGTACGAACTCCTGCGCGCGGACCCCGCCGCGCTCCAGCGGCTCGCCGCCGAACTGGACGCCGCGGGAGCCGACGCGATGCTCAGGGACCTGTCCTCGCGGGTCCGCCAGATGGGCACCGCGTCCGACCCCTGCCCGGCCCTCGCCGACCGGCTCGCCCTCCTCGACCGGCCCGCCTTCACCGACTTCTTCGACACCTCGGCCACCGCCCGCCCCTTCTCCCTGCGCGCCCTCCAGCACCACCCCATGCGGGTCCGCGTCGAGCTGCCCGAACGCGGGCACGCGGAGGCGTCCCGGCTCCTCGCCCGGCTGGTCCTGGCCCAGTTCCTGGTCGCGGTCACCGCCAGGACCGACCGGTCGCTGTTCAGCTGCCTGGTACTCGACGACGCGACGGCCACCCTCACCGCCGAGACCGTGCGGGGCATCAGCCGGATCCGCTCCGCCAACGCGGGGGTCGTGCTCAACCTCCGTACCGTCGACGACGTGCCCGAGGCGCTGCACATCCCGCTCCTCGGCGCGGTCGGCTGCCACATGGCGTTCTCCGGGGTCACCACCTGGGACGGCCGGCGCTTCACCGAGGCGTGGGGCACCGAGTGGGTGGAGACCACCGAGGTCGCCCAGCACACCGTCTTCGCCAACCAGCCGCTGACCCGGGCGATCCACTGGCTGCGCAAGCTCGTCACCGGCAAGGCCGTCGTCACCAGCGCCGTCACCGTCAGGAAGGTGGAACGCGAACGCTGGTCCGCATCGGAGCTGGCCCGCGGGGTACCCGCAGGACACGCGGTGCT
The DNA here is from genome assembly GCF_044333135.1 of Streptomyces sp. NPDC021093. Taxonomy (NCBI): domain Bacteria; kingdom Bacillati; phylum Actinomycetota; class Actinomycetes; order Kitasatosporales; family Streptomycetaceae; genus Streptomyces; species Streptomyces sp. NPDC021093. The sequence continues at coordinate 223,612 of NZ_JBIRQJ010000012.1, forward strand.
GTCACTGACCACGGTGCACGGGGAACACGCCCCGCCGCTGCTGGTGGACCTGCGGGGCTGAGCCCCGACGGGCGGCATCCGTGCGGCCGGTGCGACGCGCGCCTTACGTACGCCCTGGCAGAATTGGCAGTGCCGTTCATACGGGACGGCACATTTCTCCTGAGAAGGTCTCGCCCTCCGATGCCGCCCACGCTCGCCTCCCTCGTCCACCACTCCGCGCTCAAGCTCGTCGTGCGTGCGGGCGAGGACCGGCTGGAGACCCCCGTCCGCTGGGCGCACGTCAGCGAACTCGCCGATCCCGTCCCGTACATGGAGGGCGGCGAGCTGCTCCTCATCACGGCGATGAAGCTGGACGCCGAGAACCCGGAGACCATGCGGCGGTACGTGCGCCGGCTGGTCGGCGCCGGAGTCGTCGGCCTCGGCTTCGCGGTCGGCGTCTCGTACGACGACATCCCGCACGCGCTGCTCGCCGCCGCGAAGGAGGAAGGCCTCCCGCTGCTCGAAGTCCCGCGCCGCACCCCCTTCCTCGCCATCTCCAAGGCGGTCTCGGCCGCGATCGCCGCCGACCAGTACCGGGCGGTCACGGCGGGCTTCGAGGCCCAGCGCGAACTGACGAAGGCGGCACTGACAGGCCCCGCCGAGCTGGTGGCCCGCCTCGCCTCCCACGTCAGCGGCTGGGCGGCCGTCTACGACGCGTCCGGGGCGGTGGTCGCCGCGGCCCCCGACTGGGCGGCCAGGCGCGCCGCCCGCCTCGTACCCGATGTGGAACGGCTGCGGGAGCGGCCCGCACCGGCCAGCGCGGTGGTGGCGGGCCCGGTCGAGGGCGGCGGCACGGAGGACCGGGTCGAGCTCCAGTCCCTGGGCGCGGGCCGCCGCGCCCGCGGCACGCTCGCCGTCGGCACGGCAGCACCCCTGGGCACGGCCGAGCGGTACGCCGTCCACTCAGCGATCGCCCTCCTCACCCTCACCACCGAACGCACCAGGGCCCTCCAGGCCGCCGAGACCCGCCTCGGCGCGGCGGTCCTGCGCATGCTCCTGGCCGGCGAGCCCGACCACGCGCGCGCGGTGGCGGGCGACCTCTACGGAGGCCTGCTCGACGCCCCCTTCCGCCTCATGATCGCCGAGGCGGCGGGCGAGGGCACGGACGCGACCGAACCCCTCCAGGCACTGGTCGACGCCCTCGAATCGGCGGCGGCGCGGGCGGGCGAGGTCATCCTGGTCGTCCCCGACGGCGGCCGCGTCGTGATACTGGCGGCCGACGGCGGCGAGTCCGTCGCCGCGTGCGCGGCCCACACGGCGGTACGGCGCGGGGACGCGGCCCGCCCGATGGAACCGGCGGAGGAGGGCGAACTGGTCGTCGGGCTCTCGGCCCCGGCGGGCCCCATCGCCGCGGCCACCGCCTTCAAACAGGCCGAACAGGCGCTGTCGGTGGCCCGCCGCAGGGGCCGCACCCTCGTCGAGCACGAGGAACTGGCGACGGGCTCCGTCTTGCCTTTGTTGGCTGACGACGCGGTCCGCGCCTTCGCCGACGGAATGCTGCGCGCCCTCTACGAGCACGACGCGACGGGCCGCGGCGACCTGGTCGCCTCACTCCGCGCCTGGCTCTCCCGCCACGGCCAGTGGGACGCGGCGGCGGCCCAACTGGGCGTCCACCGGCACACGCTGCGCTACCGGATGCGGAGGGTGGAGGAGATCCTCGGGCGGTCCTTGGACGACCCGGACGTCCGCATGGAGCTCTGGCTCGCCTTGAAGGCGACTTCGGCGGGGACGGGGACGTAGGGCGTTCGGCGGGTGGTCGTCGTGCGGGTGCGTCGTGGCTGATCGCGCAGTTCCCCGCGCCCCTAAATGCCTGCCCCCTAGCCCCTTTGGGCAGTGAGCCCGCCCTAGCCCCCTTGGGCAGCGGGGCCGCCCCCCGGGGGCAGTGGGGTCTCCCCTGCTCCTTAAGAGCTTGGGGAAGGGTGGGCAAGGGGGCGGCCCTCCACCGCGGCACGCCCCTCCACGACCGCACGCCCGCTCGTCACCGCAACGCCAATCCGGCACCCACCCCGCCCCCAACACTCCACCCCGGACAAACGACGCCAAGCGCCCCCACCCCTACGGTGGAGCCCACAACCCACCTCGTTCCATCCCGCACTCTCGGAAGGGCCGGATCCCCTATGACTTCCACTTCCACCCACGCCTTCTGGCTCGCCGGCCGCCAGGCCACCGGCGACGACACCTTCGACGTGACGTCCCCGTGGGACGGCCGCACGGTCGGCACCGTCAGCGTCCCCACCGACGCCCAGGTCGAGGAAGCCGTCGCCGCCGCGCACGCGGTGCGCGACGAGTTCGCCGCCACCCCGGCCCACACCCGCGCCGCCGCCCTCAACCACGTCGCGGACCGCCTCGCCGAGCGCACCGAGGAGATCGCCCAGCTGATCTCCGCCGAGAACGGCAAGCCCATCAAGTGGGCCCGCGGCGAGCTCGGCCGCGCCATCTCCGTGTTCCGGTTCGCGGCCGAGGAGGCCCGCCGGTTCAACGGCGGCGAGGCCCAGCGCCTGGACACCGACGCCGGCGGCGTCGGCCGCCTCGCCCTGACCCGCCGCTTCACCCGCGGCGTCGTCCTCGGCATCGCGCCGTTCAACTTCCCGCTCAACCTCTGCGCGCACAAGGTCGCCCCCGCGATCGCCGTCGGCGCGCCGATCATCCTCAAGCCGGCCCCGGCCACCCCGCTCTCCGGCCTGATCCTCGGCGAGCTGCTCGCCGAGACCGAGCTGCCCGTCGGCTCCTGGTCGGTCCTGCCGGTCGCGAACGACAAGATGCCCGCCCTGGTCCAGGACGAGCGCCTGCCCGTCATCTCCTTCACGGGCTCCGACAAGGTCGGCTACGCGATCATGGACTCGGTGCCGCGCAAGCACTGCACCCTGGAGCTCGGCGGCAACGGCGCGGCCGTCGTCCTCGGAGACTTCTCCGACGAGAAGGACCTGGACTGGGCCGCGACCCGCATCGCGACCTTCTCCAACTACCAGGGCGGCCAGTCCTGCATCTCGGTCCAGCGCGTGATCGCGGACGCCTCCGTCTACGACCGCCTGGTGCCGAAGATCGTCGCGGCCGTCGAGAACCAGGTCACCGGCGACCCGTCCGACGCCGCCACCGACGTCGGCCCGCTCGTCAGCGAGGACGCCGCCAAGCGCGTCGAGTCCTGGGTCGACGAGGCCGTCAAGGCCGGCGCCGAGCTGCTGACCGGCGGCAAGCGCGACGGCGCCAGCTACGCGCCGACCGTCCTCGCCGCCCTCCCGGCCGACACCACGCTCTCCTGCGAGGAGGTCTTCGGCCCGGTCCTGTCCGTGCAGAAGGTGGACGGCGAGGCCGAGGCCTTCGCGGCGGTCAACTCCTCCAAGTACGGCCTCCAGGCGGGCCTGTTCACCCACGACATCCAGGCCGCCTTCCGCGGCCACCGCGCCCTGGAGGTCGGCGGCGTGATCGTCGGCGACGTCCCCTCCTACCGCGCGGACCAGATGCCGTACGGCGGTGTGAAGCAGTCCGGCGTGGGCCGCGAGGGCGTCCGCTACGCCATGGACGACTACACGTACGAGCGCGTGCTGGTCCTCACCGGCATCGACCTGTAACGAGGCGTCGACCTGCAACGAAGCAGCGGGCCTGCGACGAAGCGGCGGGAGGGGAGGCCAGTAGGCTCGTCAGCACCATGACGAGCAGCTCACCGGCCTCCCCTCCGGCGTCCCCGCCACCCCGTTCCCTCGGCGCCAAGGCCGACAAGGACACCGTGCGCCGGCACAACCTCAGCCTGGTGCTGCGGGCCGTGCACGACGAGGGCGAGATCACCCGGGCCCGGGTCGCCGCCCGCGTCGGCCTCACCCGCGCCGCCGTGTCCTCCCTCGTCGAGCAGCTCCTCGAAGGCGGCTTCCTCGCCGAGTCGGGGAAGACGTTCAGCGGGCAGGCCGGGCGCCCCGGCACGGTCCTCAAGGTGGCCCGCACCGGTGCGGCGGGGCTCGGCATCGAGATCAACGTCGACTACGTGACCGTGTGCGCCGTCGACCTCGGCGGTACGGACCGGGTCCGCCTCACCGAGCACCTCGACAACCGCGACACCCCGCCCGCCGACGTCTTCCGCCGGGTGGCCGGTATCGCCGTACGCGCCATGGAGTCGGCGGAGGCGCAGCAACTCCGGCTGGTGGGCGTGCAGTTGGCACTCCCCGGCCTCGTCTCCGGCGGCACCGTACGGCACGCCCCCAACCTCGGCTGGAGCCGGGTCGCAGTCGAGGGTCCTTTCGCGCAGGCCCTCGCAGCCCTCTACCCCGGCCGCCGCGCCCTGCCCGTCGGCGCCGACAACGAGGCCAACCTCGCCGCTCTCGCGGAACTCTGGTTCGGCGGGCGCAGCGCGGACCGTTCCTTCCTCTACCTCAGCGGTGAGGTCGGCGTCGGCGGCGCGCTCGTCCTCGGCGGACAACTCCTGCACGGCGCCCACGGGTTCGCGGGCGAGATCGGCCACGTCGTGGCCCGCTCCGACGGCCCGCCGTGCCGCTGCGGCGCCCGCGGCTGCCTGGAGCAGTACGCGGGCCAGCCCGCCCTGCTGCGCAACGCGGGTCTCGACGCGCACGCCGGAGTACCGGGCGTGGCCGAACTGGAACGGCGGGCCGCCGCCGGTGACGCCCAGGCCCTCGCCGCACTCGGTACGGCGGGCGAGAAGCTGGGCGTCGTCCTGTCCGGCGCGGTCAACCTGCTCGACCCGCAGGCGGTCGTCCTGGGCGGCATCTACCGCTCTCTCGCCCCCTGGCTGGTCCCGGCCGTCGAGCGCGAACTGGCGTCCCGCGTCGTCTCGGACCTGTGGCTCCCGGGCTCGGGCCGCCTGCGCGCTTCGTCCCTGGCCGGGGACGCGGCACGGGGGGCGGCGGCACTTGTCGTACGGGACGTGTTGGCCGACCCGGCCGCATACGCCGAGCGCGTGCAGGTTTCGCCGGGCGGGTAGTGGTGACACTTGCGGGCCGGTGGGGAACTGCGCGACCAGCCACGACGTACCCGCGCGTAAACAACCGCCCCACCAGCTCACCGCACCGCGAGCAAGTGCTCCAGAGCCAGCTGGTCCAGCCGCTCGAAGGCCATCGACCGCTCAGCCGCCGCCGTCACGTCGAACTCCTCGTAGGAACTGCGATCCGCGAGCAGCCCGGCCAGGCCGTCGGCCGCTGTCGGCCGGGCCAGCTCGTCCAGCCGAGAGTCCCGCAGCGCCTGCCGCACGGCAGGATCCGCCCGGAACCCCTCCGCCCGCTCCTTGAGGATCAGATAGTTCCGCATGCACCCCGCCGCCGACTCCCACACCCCATCCATCCCGTCCGTCCGCACCGGCTTGAAGTCGAAGTGCCGCGGCCCCTCGTACCCGGCCGTCTCCAACAGATCCACCAGCCAGAACGCCTGACGCAGGTCCCCCGCGCCGAACCGGAAGTCCTGGTCGTACTTGATGCCGGTCTGGCCGTTGAGGTCGATGTGGAAGAGCTTCCCGGCCCACAGCGCCTGCGCGATGCCGTGCGGGAAGTTCAGCCCCGCCATCTGCTCGTGCCCCGTCTCCGGGTTGACGCCCACCAGTTCCGGACGCTCAAGGCGTTCGATGAACGCGAGCGCGTGGCCGATCGTCGGCAGGAGGATGTCGCCGCGCGGCTCGTTGGGCTTGGGCTCGATGGCGAAGCGCAGGTCGTACCCCTGCTCCGTGACGTAGTCGCCGAGCAGGTCGAAGGCCTCCTTCATGCGGTCGAGCGCCACCCGCACGTCCTTGGCCCCGCCGGACTCCGCACCCTCCCGGCCGCCCCACGCGACGTACGTCGTCGCGCCGAGCTCCACGGCCAGGTCGATGTTGCGGATCGTCTTGCGCAGCGCGAAGCGCCGTACGTCGCGGTCGTTCGCCGTGAAGCCGCCGTCCTTGAAGACCGGGTGCGTGAACAGGTTCGTGGTCGCCATCGGCACCTTCATGCCGGTCGCGTCCAGCGCCTGGCGGAAGCGCTTGACGAGGGCGTCCCGCTCGCCGTCGGCCGCCCCGAACGGAATCAGGTCGTCGTCGTGGAACGTCACCCCGTACGCGCCGAGATCGGCGAGCCGCCGCACCGAATCGACCGGGTCGAGCGCGGGCCTGGTGGCGTCCCCGAAGGGGTCCCGGCCCTGCCAGCCGACGGTCCACAGACCGAAGGTGAACCTGTCGTCGGGGGTGGGGGAGTAGCGGTCCTTCGTCATGGCCGACACCTCGGTCCTCGCCTTGCGCGCGGTATTTGTTTTCTGACCTGACTAATACTGCACGAGGCGGCGGAGGCTGACCAGAAGCCCGTACGGCGCACCCTCGCCCGCCCGCATTTGTTCTGGGTACGATCCAAAACCCCGCACCCTCTGTCAGCCGCCCCGCGAACAGGGAGACACCGACCGATGAGCGCAGCCCCGCACGCCCCTCTCGTCATCGGCGTGGACAGCTCCACCCAGTCCACCAAGGCCGCCGTCGTCGACCGCGACACCGGCCGCATCCTCGGCATCGGGCGCGCCCATCACACCGTCACCGGCACCGGCGGCGCCCGGGAGAGCGACCCCGAGCAGTGGTGGCACGCCCTCGCCGAAGCCGTGTCCGCCGCGCTCAAGGAAGCAGGCGTACGGGCCGGTGCCGTCACCGCCGTCGCGGTGGCGGGCCAGCAGCACGGCCTCGTCGCCCTCGACGCGGCAGGGCGCCCGGTCCGCCCCGCCGTCCTGTGGAACGACACCCGCTCGGCGCCGCAGGCCGCCGCCCTCACCGCGGCCCGTGGCGCCGACTGGTGGCTGGCCCGTACCGGCTCCGTACCCGTCGCTTCGATCACCGCGACCACCTGGCAGTGGCTGCGCGAGCACGAACCGCGTGCCGTCGACGCCACGGCCGCCCTGCGCCTCCCGCACGACTACCTCACCGAACGTCTCGCGGGCGTCGCCGCCACCGACCCCGGTGACGCATCCGGCACCGGCTGGTACTCGACGGCCACGGGCGCCTACGACCCGGAGATCCTCCAACTCCTGCACATCGACAAGGAGTTGCTGCCCGGGATCGCTCCCGCCGGTGCCACCCGTGTCGGTGCGCTCACCGCTGCCGCCGCCGCGCACCTGGGGCTCCCCGCCGGCATCGCCGTCGCCGCCGGAACCGGCGACAACATGGCCGCCGCCGTCGGCCTCGGTCTCGGCGCCGAGGGCCTCCTCGACCACCCGGTGGTCTCCCTCGGCACCTCCGGCACCGTCTTCGCCGCCACCCGCGCCCGCCCCGCCAGTCCCGGCATCAACGGCTTCGCCGCCGCCGACGGCACCTTCCTCCCGCTCGGCTGCACCCTCAACTGCACGCTCGCCGTCGACCGGATCGCCGCGCTCCTGCGCCTCGACCGCGAGGACGCCGCACCCGGCGGCCCGGCCGTCCTCCTCCCGTACCTCGACGGCGAACGCACCCCCGATCTCCCGGACGCCTCCGGCCTGTTGACCGGTCTGCGGCACGCCACCACCCCGCAGCAGCTCCTCGGTGCGGCCTACGAGGGCGCCGTCTTCACCGTGCTCCGCGCCCTCGACGAACTCCTCGCCGCGTGCGGCGCCGACCCGTACGCCCCGGACATCGCCTCCCGCCCCCTGCGCCTCATCGGCGGCGGCGCGCAGGGCCGCACCTGGGTGGAGACCGTGCGCCGCCTCTCCGGCCGCCCCGTACTGCTGCCCGCCGCCACCGAACCGGTCGCCCTGGGGGCCGCCGCGCTGGCCGCGGGAGCGGTCACCGGCGCGGGGCCGGTCGCCGTCGCCACCTCCTGGGGCGTGGCAGAGGCGCGGGAACTCCCGCCCGTGGAGCGGGACCTGGAGAGCTGGGCCCGTATCGACGACGTGCTCCGGCAGACGTTTGTGCGAAAGTGGAGCCCATGATCCCTCTTGTACTGATCGCCATTCTGGTCCTCGCCGCGGGCGGCTGCGTGTGTGTGGTGTGGGCGGAGCGCGGCGGGCCCCGCTGGGTCCGCGTGGTCGCGGCCATGACCCTCGGCGCGGGGAAGCTGGTGCGCAGCTCCGGCAAGGGCAGCAGGACGAAATCGGGCTACAACAGCGGCTCCGACGGCTCCGGCGGCTCCGACGGCTGAGAACCGTCCGGACCCGCACCGCCACCAGACGCGCACCGCCACCGGACCCGTACCGCCACCGGCCCGGTATCGCCACCGCGCGAGGGCTGGTAGCGATGGGCACAATGGGGTACATACGAGTGGGTAGAACCGGTCGGTAGCCGTACAGGCTCATTGCGACGGTACGGCGTCCTCCGGGTCCTTGATCCCGACTCGCGGCGAGGTGAGCCTCATGTCCGCACCACACGCATCAGCAGCCAATCACCGGCCAGGCCAGCAGCCCAAAGTCACCGAACGCGAGGCCCGGCAGGTAGCCGAGGCCGCCCGCGAGCAGGACTGGCGCAAGCCCAGCTTCGCCAAGGAGCTCTTCCTCGGCCGCTTCCGCCTCGACCTCATCCACCCGCACCCGCTGCCCCCGACCGAGGACAGCGAGCGCGGCGAGGCCTTCCTCGCCAAACTGCGCGCGTTCTGCGAGACGGAGATCGACGGCGCCCGCATCGAGCGCGAGGACCGCATCCCCGACGAGACGGTCAACGGGCTCAAGGAGCTCGGCGCGCTCGGCATGAAGATCGACCGGAAGTACGGGGGCCTGGGGCTGACCCAGGTGTACTACAACAAGGCGCTCGCCCTGGTCGGCTCCGCCAGCCCCGCACTCGGCGCGCTGCTCTCCGCGCACCAGTCCATCGGCGTGCCGCAGCCGCTCAAGCTGTTCGGCACGCAGGAGCAGCGGGACGCCTTCCTGCCCCGGCTCGCCCGCAGCGACATCTCCGCGTTCCTGCTGACCGAGCCGGACGTCGGCTCGGACCCGGCGCGGCTTGCCACCTCCGCCGTACCTGACGGCGACGACGGGTACGTGCTCGACGGCGTGAAGCTGTGGACCACCAACGGCGTCGTCGCGGACCTCCTCGTGGTCATGGCCCGTGTCCCGAGGACCGACAGCGGCAAGGGCGGCATCACCGCCTTCGTCGTCGAGGCCGACTCCCCGGGCATCACCGTCGAGCACCGCAACACCTTCATGGGCCTGCGCGGCCTGGAGAACGGCGTCACCCGCTTCCACCAGGTCAAGGTCCCCGCCGCGAACCGCATCGGGCCCGAGGGTGCAGGCCTCAAGATCGCGCTCACCACGCTCAACACCGGGCGGCTCTCCCTCCCCGCCATGTGCGTCGGCGCCGGCAAGTGGTGCCTGAAGATCGCCCGCGAGTGGTCGGCGGTGCGCGAGCAGTGGGGCAAGCCGGTCGCCCACCACGAGGCCGTCGGCGCCAAGATCTCCTTCATCGCCGCCACCACCTTCGCGCTGGAAGCCGTACTCGACCTGTCCTCGCAGATGGCCGACGAGGACCGCAACGACATTCGCATCGAGGCGGCGCTGGCCAAGCTGTACGGGTCCGAGATGGCCTGGCTGATGGCCGATGAGCTGGTCCAGATCAGGGGCGGCCGGGGCTTCGAGACCGCCGACTCGCTCGCCGCGCGCGGCGAACGCGCCGTACCCGCCGAGCAGATCCTCCGCGACCTGCGGATCAACCGGATCTTCGAGGGCTCGACGGAGATCATGCATCTGCTCATCGCCCGCGAGGCCGTCGACGCCCACCTCAAGGTGGCGGGGGACCTGATCGACCCGGACAAGACCCTCGGCGACAAGGCGCGGGCGGGCGCCCAGGCGACCGGCTTCTACGCCCGCTGGCTGCCCAAACTGGTCGCCGGCCCGGGTCAACTCCCGCGCAGCTACGGAGAGTTCCACCCGGACGGGCACCCCGACCTGTCCGGCCACCTCCGCTACGTCGAGCGCACCTCCCGCAAACTGGCCCGCTCCACCTTCTACGCGATGTCCCGCTGGCAGGGCCGGATGGAGACCAAGCAGGGCTTCCTCGGCCGGATCGTCGACATCGGTGCCGAGCTGTTCGCGATGAGCGCGGCCTGCGTACGGGCCGAACTCCTGCGCACCACCGAGGACTACGGCCGCGAGGCGTACCAGCTCGCCGACGTCTTCTGCCGCCAGTCCCGCATCCGCGTCGAAGAACTCCTGAACAGGCTCTGGACCAACACCGACGACCTCGACCACAAGGTGGTCAGGGGCGTCCTCTCCGGCACGTACACCTGGCTGGAACAGGGCATCGTCGACCTCAGCGGCGAAGGACCGTGGATCGCCGACGCCACCCCCGGCCCGGCGAAGGAGGACAACGTGCACCGGCGGATCCGCTGATCCCCAGCGATCTCCAGTAACCGTCAACAGGTGACACCGCGACTTCCCGTGCTCCACGATGAACACATGAACAAGGGGTACGGGAAGAAGCGCACGCTGGCACGCACGACTCTGGCGGTGGTGTCCTGCGCCGTCGCCCTCACGGCCTGCGGCGGCCCTGCCGAGCCCGCAGCCCGCACCGACGGCAAGCCGGCCGCCGCCCCCAAGCCCCTCAGCCAGACCGCCCTCACCGCCCGCGCCCTCACCCCCGGCGAGGAGACCGGTCCGTACCGCGCCGGTGAATACACCGTCTCCGGCGGCCCGTTGAGCGACGACTACACCGCGGCCCCGGCCGTCTGCCAGCCCCTCGTCGGGCTCCGTGCGGCCCGTGGCGGCCCCGCCGCCCAGGTCCACCGCAGGCTCGCCGATCCCGGGAAGCCGCAGGGCACCGACGTCGCCGTGCAGCTGCGCACGTACGCGGCCGGGCGCGCGGCCGGGGTGCTGGCCGACCTGCGCACCGCCGGGCAGAAGTGCGCGGGCGGCTTCGCCGAGGTGCGCGGGGCGGCCCGGGGCACGTACACCGCCGTCGGGAAGCTGCCCGCCCCCGCGGGGGTCGGCGACGAGGCGCAGGCGTTCCGGCTCACGCTGCTCGACGGCAAGGACGGCGCCCCGTCGTACGAGTACCTCACCGTCGTGCGGTCCGGGCCCACCGTGCTCTCCTTCCGGGCCCAGACACTGGAGAGCGCGGACCTCGGCGGCGTGCCGAAGGAGATCGTGGACGCGCAGTGGGAGAAATTCAGCAGCCTCAAGCGTTGACCGCTGTTGAATCCCGCCCCACCCGTACACAACTCTCCTTGCGGCAGCGGAACTTAGCCCAGACAATGGTCCGCCTCAGCGAGGGGGAATTCCGATGCCGGGTTTCGGTCTGGGACGGGTCACCAACAAAATCATGCGCGCGGGCGAGGGCCGCATGCTGCGCAGGCTGCAGAGAATCGTCGAAGAGGTCAATCTCTTCGACGCGGAGTACCGCGAACTCACCGACGAGGAACTCCAGTCGCTCACCGCCGAATTCAAGGAGCGGCTGACCGGCGGCGAAAGCCTCGACGATCTCCTGCCGGAAGCATTCGCCGCCGTGCGCGAAGCGGCCCGGCGCACTCTCGGAATGCGCCACTTCGACGTACAGATCATGGGCGGCGCGGCCCTCCACCTCCAGTGCGTGGCCGAAATGCGCACGGGGGAGGGGAAGACCCTCGTCGCCACCCTGCCGCTCTATCTGAACGCGCTCACCGGAAAGGGCGCCCACCTCGTCACCGTCAACGACTACCTCGCCGAGCGCGACGCCGCATGGATGGGCAGGGCGTACCGCTTCATGGGGCTGACGGTCGGCGTCATCAAGGCCGACATGGAGCCCGCCGACCGGCGCGCCGCCTATGCCTGCGACATCACCTACGGCACCAACACCGAATTCGGCTTCGACTATCTCCGCGACAACATGGCCTGGTCGCTCGGCGAACTCGTCCAGCGCGGCCACCACTTCGCCGTCGTCGACGAGGCGGACTCCATTCTCATCGACGAGGCCCGCACTCCGCTCATCATTTCCGGACCCGCCGACCAGCCCACCAAGTGGTATTCCGTCTTCGTGAAGATGGTCGCGCACATGGAAGGCGTACTCGTCCAGGAGGAGCGGTTCACCACCCAGCAGCAGAAGGACGAACTCGCCGAGATCCGGGCCCGCCACCATTACGAATACGACCCCAAGAAGCGCACCGTCGCCATTCTCGACCCCGGCATCGAATACCTGGAGGACCAGCTCGGCATCGAGAACTTCTACGACTCCGCGCACACCCCGCTCATCGGCCACCTCAACAACGCCATCAAGGCCAAGGAACTCTTCCGCAAGGACAAGGACTACGTCGTCATGGACGGCGAGGTCCTGATCGTCGACGAGCACACCGGCCGTCTGCTGTCCGGCCGCCGCTACAACGAAGGACTCCACCAGGCCATCGAGGCCAAGGAAGAAGTGGAGATCAAGAACGAGAACCAGACCCTCGCCACCGTCACCCTGCAGAACTTCTTCCGCCTCTACGGCAAGGGCCTGTCCGGAATGACCGGCACCGCCATGACCGAGGCCGCCGAGTTCCACCAGATCTACAAGCTCCAGGTGGTGCCGATCCCCACCAACCGGCCGATGGTCCGCCGCGACGAACCCGACCTCATCTACCGCACCGAGGACGCCAAGTACGCGGCCGTCGTCGACGACATAGCCGAGAAGCACGCCGAGGGGCAGCCCGTCCTGGTCGGCACCGTCTCCGTGGAGAAGTCCGAGTACCTCTCCGGACTGCTGCGCCGCCGAGGCATCCCGCACGAGGTCCTCAACGCCCGCAACCACCAGCGCGAGGCCCAGATCGTCGCCCGCGCCGGCCACCGGGGCGCGGTCACCGTCGCCACCAACATGGCGGGCCGCGGCACCGACATCATGCTCGGCGGCAGCCCGGAGCCGCTGGAGCAGGGGGAGTCCGACGAGCCGGTGAAGGAGCTGGTGAAGGAGCCGGTGAAGGAGCCGGTGAAGGAGCCGGTGAGGGAGCTGGCGAAGGAGCCGGTGAGGGAGCCGGTGCAGCTGGACAAGACGGACCGCAGTGCCGCCTCCGAAGAGGTCAAAGCCCTCGGCGGCCTCTACGTCCTGGGCACCGAACGCCACGAGTCCCGCCGCATCGACAACCAGCTCCGCGGCCGCTCGGGCCGCCAGGGCGACCCCGGCGCCTCCCGCTTCTACCTCTCCCTCGAAGACAGCCTGATGCGGCTCTTCCGCGCCCAGGCCGTCGACCGCGTGATGACCATGGCGAACCTCCCCGACGCGGTCCCCATCGAGAACAAGCTGGTCACCCGTGCCGTCGCGTCCGCCCAGGCCCAGATCGAGCGGCAGAACTTCGAGGCCCGCAAGGACCTCCTGAAGTACGACGAGGTCATGGACCGCCAGCGCAAGCTCGTCTACAGCGAACGCCGCCGGGTCCTCGAAGGCGAGGACCTCACCTCCCAGATCAGCCACTTCATGGACGACACCACCGACGCCTACGTCGCGGCGGCGACCGCCGAGGGGTTCGCCGAGGAATGGGACCTGGACCGCCTCTGGGCCGCGCTGCGCCAGCTCTACCCGATCACCCTCACCGTCGCCGGGCTGCGCGAGGACCCCGACCTCACCTCCGAGACCCTCGCCGAAGCCGTACGGGAGGACATCCACGAGCGGTACGGAGCCCGCGAGGCCCAGCTGGGCGCGGACACCCTGCGCGACCTGGAACGCCGGGTCGTCCTCGCCGTACTGGACCGCAAATGGCGTGAACACCTCTACGAGATGGACTACTTGAGGGAGGGCATCGGCCTGCGCTACATGCTCGGCCGCGAACCCGTCTTCGAGTACCAGCGCGAGGGGTTCGAGCTGTTCACCGCCATGATGGACGCCATCAAGGAGGAGACCGTCGGCTTCCTCTTCCACCTGGAGGTGGAGACTGAGGAACCCGCCGCGGACCTGGCGCCCCGCCAGGACGACCGCCTCCGGTTCAGCGCCCCCAGCATGGACACCGAGGACGGCGTCGTCACCCGCGAGAACGACCGGCGATGACGCCCGAGCGGCACCGGCGATGACGCCGTGCGGTACGGAAGCGGGGGCGCGCTGTCCGCAGGCCCCCGCGCGCGGGCCACAATGGGGGGATGACCGACAGTCCAGCCCCCCTCGCCGACCCGCACCTCCGCTTCGGAGCCGTGACCGAAGGGCCGCGCGACGTCGTCGTCCTCGGCTCCACCGGGTCGATCGGCACCCAGGCCATCGACCTGGTGCTGCGCAACCCCGACCGCTTCCGGATCACCGCGCTGTCCGCGGCCGGATCCCAGGTGGACCTGCTCGCCGACCAGGCACGGCAGCTGAAGGTACGCACCGTGGCGGTCGCCCGCGAGGAGGCGGCGCCCGCCCTGCGCGAGGCACTGCGTGCGAGGTACGGCACGGACCCGCTGCCCGAGATCCTGGCCGGCCCCGACGCCGCCACCGAACTCGCCGCCTCCGACTGCCACACCGTCCTCAACGGCATCACGGGCTCCATCGGTCTCGCGCCCACCCTCGCCGCCCTCGAAGCGGGCCGCACCCTCGCGCTCGCCAACAAGGAATCGCTGATCGTCGGCGGCCCCCTGGTGAAGGCCCTCGCGAAGCCCGGCCAGATCATCCCCGTCGACTCCGAGCACGCGGCGCTCTTCCAGGCCCTGGCCGGCGGCAAGCGCAGCGACGTCCGCAAGCTCGTCGTCACCGCGTCGGGCGGCCCGTTCCGCGGCCGTACGAGGGCGGAGCTGGCGGGCGTCACCCGCGAGGACGCCCTCGCCCACCCCACCTGGGCGATGGGCCCCGTCATCACCGTCAACTCGGCGACCCTCGTCAACAAGGGCCTGGAAGTCATCGAGGCGCACCTCCTCTACGACATCCCGTTCGACCGCATCGAGGTCGTCGTCCACCCCCAGTCGTACGTGCATTCCATGGTGGAGTTCGTGGACGGCTCGACCCTCGCCCAGGCCACCCCGCCCGATATGCGCGGCCCCATCGCGCTCGGCATCGGCTGGCCCGAACGGGTTCCTGACGCGGCCCCCGCCTTCGACTGGTCCAAGGCCTCCACCTGGGAATTCTTCCCCCTGGACACCGAGGCGTTCCCCTCCGTGGGACTCGCCCGTCACGTCGGAACGCTCGCGGGCACGGCCCCGGCGGTGTTCAATGCCGCGAACGAGGAATGCGTGGACGCGTTCCTCGCGGGACGGCTGCCGTTCACAGGAATCGTGGATACGGTCGCCGAGGTGGTGGCCGAACACGGAAACCCCGTTTCGGGAACCTCCCTCACGGTCGCGGACGTCCTGGAAGCAGAAACCTGGGCGCGCACCCGCGCCCGTGAACTGGCAAGAAACAAGTCAGCCAAGACAGCAGAGTCGGCGGAGGCCCGCGCATGACGTCCATCCTGTTGACGGTCCTCGGGATAGTCATCTTCTTCGTCGGGCTGCTCATCTCGATCGCCCTGCACGAACTCGGCCACCTCTCCTTCGCCAAGCTCTTCGGCGTCCGGGTGCCCCAGTACATGGTCGGCTTCGGGCCCACCATCTGGTCGAAGAAGAAGGGCGAGACCGAGTACGGCATCAAGGCCATCCCGCTCGGCGGCTACATCCGCATGATCGGCATGTTCCCGCCCGGTGCCGACGGCCGCATCGAGGCCCGCTCCACCTCGCCGTGGCGCGGCATGATCGAGGACGCCCGCTCGGCGGCGTACGAGGAGCTCCAGCCCGGCGACGAGACACGGCTGCTCTACACGCGCAAGCCGTGGAAGCGCTTCGTCGTGATGTTCGCCGGTCCCTTCATGAACCTGAACGTGGCGTTCGTGCTGTTCCTCGGCGTCTTCATGATCATCGGCCAGAACAAGTCGACCACCACCGTCGACAACGTCGTCCCGTGCGTGGTCTCGCAGAGCGAGAACCGCGAGTGCAAGCCCAGTGACCCGGCGTCGCCCGCCCAGGCGGCCGGACTCCAGAAGGGCGACAGGATCGTCGCCTTCCAGGGGCAGCCGGTGGCCGACTGGGCGGCCCTCTCCGACCGCATCCGCGAGTCCAGGGGCCAGGTCAGCATCACCGTCGACCGCGGCGGCCAGCAGAAGGTCCTCACCACCAAGGTGCTGACCAACAAGGTCCTGGCCAAGGACGCCGACGGCAACCCGATCAAGGACCAGTACGTCGAGGCCGGCTACCTCGGCTTCGGTCCCTCCGCCGCCATCACCCCGCTCACCTTCGGCGAGTCCATCGACCAGATGGGCACCATGTTCCAGTCCGGTCTCGACTCCCTCGTGGCGCTCCCGTCCAAGGTCCCCGACCTGTGGAACGCGGCGTTCAACGGCGAGGAGCGCAAGGCCGACTCCCCGATGGGCGTCGTCGGAGCGGCCCGCGTCGGCGGCGAGATCATGGGCCTGGGCCTGCCCACCGACACCACCATCGGCTTCATGCTGACGCTGGTGGCGGGCTTCAACCTGTCCCTCTTCCTGTTCAACATGCTGCCGCTGCTTCCGCTCGACGGCGGGCACATGGCGGGGGCCCTCTGGGAATCCCTCCGCCGCAATCTGGCGAAGGTCTTCAAACGGCCCGACCCGGGCCCCTTCGACGTCGCCAAGCTCATGCCGGTCGCGTACGTCGTCGCGGGGCTGTTCATCTGCTTCACGGCACTGGTGCTGATCGCGGACGTGGTGAACCCCGTCCGCATCTCCTGAGGCCCTGGTACCGCCCGGTCACCGGCGCCCCTTCGGGGGCGCCGTTTCCTGGTCTCCATTGAGTGGATTTGTCGACGGGGTGTACTCCGGTCTTTCGGGGTGACGTACGCTCGAAGACCTGAAAGACCGGAGCCCGCCGATCGTCCCGGGACCTAGATCCACACTTGGGGTTGCACAGCAGATGACTGCAATTTCTCTCGGAATGCCCGCCGTTCCGACGAAGCTCGCCGACCGGAGGGTCAGCCGCAAGATCCAGGTCGGTACCGTCGCGGTCGGCGGGGACGCACCCGTGTCGGTGCAGTCGATGACGACCACCCGTACGTCCGACATCGGCGCGACGCTGCAGCAGATCGCCGAACTCACCGCGTCCGGCTGCCAGATCGTCCGCGTCGCCTGCCCGACGCAGGACGACGCCGACGCGCTCGCCACGATCGCGCGCAAGTCGCAGATCCCGGTGATCGCCGACATCCACTTCCAGCCGAAGTACGTGTTCGCCGCGATCGACGCGGGCTGCGCCGCCGTCCGCGTCAACCCGGGCAACATCAAGCAGTTCGACGACAAGGTGAAGGAGATCGCGCACGCCGCGAAGGACTCCGGCACCCCGATCCGCATCGGCGTCAACGCGGGCTCCCTCGACGCCCGCCTGCTGAAGAAGTACGGCAAGGCCACCCCGGAGGCCCTCGTCGAGTCCGCCCTCTGGGAGGCGTCCCTCTTCGAGGAGCACGGCTTCGGCGACATCAAGATCTCGGTCAAGCACAACGACCCGGTCGTGATGGTCAACGCCTACCGCCAGCTCGCCGCCCAGTGCGACTACCCGCTGCACCTCGGCGTCACCGAGGCGGGCCCCGCCTTCCAGGGCACCATCAAGTCGGCCGTCGCCTTCGGCGCCCTGCTCTCCGAGGGCATCGGCGACACCATCCGCGTCTCGCTCTCCGCACCGCCGGCCGAAGAGGTCAAGGTCGGTCTCCAGATCCTGGAGTCCCTCAACCTCAAGCAGCGCCGCCTGGAGATCGTCTCCTGCCCGTCCTGCGGCCGCGCCCAGGTCGACGTGTACAAGCTCGCCGACCAGGTCAGCGCAGGCCTGGAGGGCATGGAGGTCCCCCTCCGCGTCGCCGTCATGGGCTGTGTCGTCAACGGCCCCGGCGAGGCCCGCGAGGCCGACCTCGGTGTCGCCTCCGGCAACGGCAAGGGCCAGATCTTCGTCAAGGGCGAGGTCATCAAGACCGTCCCCGAGTCGAAGATCGTCGAGACCCTGATCGAAGAAGCGATGAAGATCGCCGAGCAGATGGAGAAGGACGGCATCCCGTCCGGCGAGCCCGAGGTCTCCATCAGCTGACCCGCGCCCCCCGTCGTCACGGCCCCGCCCCCGAACCTCTCGGGTGCGGGGCTTTTCGGTCCGGCTGGGTGCTTTCGAACGTGCCGGGTACAGTGCGGAGATCAGCGATCCGTACGGTGAGGCCCTCTACGTGTTGACGACGACCACCTGCCGCGTCCTCGCCCCCGGCGACCTGGGCGAGGCGCTCGCCCTGCTGGAGAGCGAACCCGTCAACAACGCCTTCGTGACCTCCCGGGTCCAGGTCGCGGGCCTCGACCCCTGGCGCCTCGGCGGCGAGATGTGGGGCTGGTACGAGGACGGACGGCTGCGCAGCCTCTGCTACTCCGGCGCCAACCTGGTCCCGATCTGCGCCACCCCCGAAGCCGTCCGCGCCTTCGCCGAGCGGGCCCGCCGCACCGGCCGCCGCTGCTCCTCGATCGTCGGCCCCGCCGAGGCCACCGCCCCGCTGTGGCGCCTCCTCGAACCGAGCTGGGGCCCCGCCCGCGACGTCCGCGCCCACCAGCCCCTGATGGTCGCGGAGGCGCTTCCCCCCGACATCACGCCTGATCCGCTCGTCCGCCGCATCCGCAAGGACGAAATGGAAACGATCATGCCGGCGTGCGTGGCGATGTTCACCGAGGAGGTCGGCGTCTCCCCGATGGCGGGCGACGGCGGACTCCTCTACCAGGCCCGGGTGGCCGAACTGGTCGGCGCCGGACGCTCCTTCGCCCGCATAGAGGACGGCAAGGTCGTATTCAAGGCGGAAATCGGCGCCGCCACCCCCGCCGCCTGCCAGATCCAGGGCGTCTGGGTCGCCCCCGAGCACCGGGGCCGCGGGCTGTCCGTGAGCGGCATGACCGCCGTCCTGCGCTATGCGCTGGCCGACGTCGCGCCCGTCGTCAGCCTCTACGTCAACGACTTCAACACCCCGGCCAGGGCGTCGTACCGGAGGGTCGGCTTCCGCGAGGTCGGCGCCTTCATGAGCGTCCTCTTCTGAACCCTCCTCCGTCCGACGGCGGCTAGGGTTCGCCCATGACGGATGACGTACGGGTCGGCCCCCTCGACCTCGCCGCGCACGTGGACGAGGCGCTCGCCGTGCAGGCGGTCGCCTTCGGCCTCGGACCGGACGAGGTGGGCGTACGGCGCCACATCGTCCTGCGGCACATGACGAGCCCGGGGGCGCGGGCCCTCGGCGCGACGACCGGGGACGGCCGGCTGATCGGCTTCGTGTACGGCATGCCGAACGACCGTGCCCACTGGTGGTCCACCATCGTGGAGCCCTACCTCCGGGACACCGGGCGGGACGGGTGGCTCGACGGCTCCTTCGTCATCACGGAACTCCACGTCCACCCGGACTTCCAGGCACGGGGCATCGGCCGCAACCTGATCACGTCCATCACGGACACGGCAGTCGAACCCCGCTCGATCCTCTCCGCGATCGACATCGAGAGCCCGGCCCGCGGCCTCTACCGCTCGCTCGGCTACGTGGACCTCGCCCAACAGGTCCACTTCCCGAGCGCACCGCGGCCGTACGCGGTGATGGGCGCCGCACTGCCGCTGACGCGAAGCCGGCGCGGGCCGGCGGAGGGCCGGAGTCCGGGACTGAGCCCCGTAACCGATTTCCGCCCGCCCCCACCCCCCGGCTAACCTCCTGACATCACCCTTCCGAGCAGGAGTTCACCATGGCCCAGGTCCAGCGCATGTCCCGTTTGATGGTCAAGACATTGCGTGACGACCCGGCGGACGCCGAGACCCTCAGCCACAAGCTGCTGGTCCGCGCCGGATACGTCCGTCGCAACGCCGCCGGCATCTGGACCTGGCTGCCGCTCGGCAAGAAGGTCCTGGACAACATCTCCCGCGTGGTGCGCGAGGAGATGGACGCCATCGGCGCCCAGGAGGTCCTCCTCCCCGCCCTCCTGCCCAAGGAGGCGTACGAGGCCTCCGGCCGCTGGGAGGAGTACGGCGACCTGCTCTTCCGCCTCAAGGACCGCAAGGGCGCCGACTACCTCCTCGGCCCCACCCACGAAGAGATCTTCACCCAGACGGTCAAGGACCAGTGCACGTCCTACAAGGACCTGCCGGTGATGCTGTACCAGATCCAGACGAAGTACCGCGACGAGGCCCGCCCCCGGTCCGGCGTGCTCCGCGGCCGCGAGTTCCAGATGAAGGACTCGTACTCCTTCGACACGACCGACGAGGGCCTCGCCGAGTCGTACCGCCTGCACCGCGAGGCGTACATCAAGATCTTCAACCGGCTCGGCCTGGACCACCGCATCGTGTCTGCCGTCTCCGGCGCCATGGGCGGCTCCGCGTCCGAGGAGTTCCTCGCCCCGGCCGCCGCCGGCGAGGACACCTTCGCCGACTGCCCGAACTGCGACTACGCCGCGAACACCGAGGCCGTCACCTTCGCGCTGAAGGCCGTCGAGGGCGCCGAGCACCCGGCCGCCGAGGACATCGCAACCCCCGACACCCCCACCATCGAGACCCTCGCCGCGCAGCTCGGCGTGGAGGCCTCCGCGACCCTGAAGAACCTCCTGGTGAAGGTCGACGGCGAGATCGTCGCCGTCGGCGTCCCGGGCCACCGCGAGGTCGACCTCGGCAAGCTGGGCGAGCACCTCGCCCCGGCCGTCGTCGAGCTGGTCACGGCCGAGGACTTCGAGGGCCGTGACGACCTCGTACGCGGCTACGTCGGGCCGCAGGGCCTCGCCAAGGTCCGCTACATCGCCGACCCCCGCGTCGCCCCCGGCACCGCCTGGATCACCGGCGCCAACAAGGCCGACACCCACGCCAGGAACGTCGTCGCGGGCCGCGACTTCGAGGTCGACGACTACCTCGACGTCGTCGTCGTCGAAGAGGGCGACCCGTGCCCCAACTGCGGCACCGGCCTCAAGCTGGACCGCGCCATCGAGATCGGCCACATCTTCCAGCTCGGCCGCAAGTACGCCGACACGTTCTCCCTCGACGTGCTCGGCCAGCAGGGCAAGCCGGTCCGCGTGACCATGGGCTCGTACGGCATCGGCGTCTCGCGCGCCGTGGCCGCCCTCGCCGAGCAGTCCGCCGACGACAAGGGCCTGTGCTGGACCCCCGAGATCGCCCCGGCCGACGTGCACGTCGTCGCGGCGGGCAAGGCGCTCCAGACGGAGCTGGCCGTCGAGGTCGCGGAGAAGCTGGCGGAGGCCGGACTGCGCGTCCTGGTCGACGAGCGCCCGGGCGTCTCGCCCGGCGTGAAGTTCACCGACTCCGAGCTCATCGGCGTCCCGAAGATCCTGGTCGCGGGCCGCCGCGCCGCCGACGGCGTCCTGGAGCTGAAGGACCGCCGCACCGGTGAGCGCGAGGAGCTGACGGTGGACGAGGCGATCGCCCGCCTGACCGGCAAGTAGTCCGTACGGAAGGGCCCCGCACTCCTTCTCGGAGTGCGGGGCCCTTCCGTATGCCCGACCAGCGGATCGGTGGGCCGCTGCGCGGGCCTTCCCCCACCCCGCCCCTGACTGCCCTCAGCGATACGACTCGATCAGCCGCGCCAGGTGTCGGCCCACGACCTCCAGCGGCTCCGTGCTGCGGGCCACCTGTGCGGCCATCTCCGCGCCCTCCAGCGCGCTGATGACGGTGTACGCGAGCTCCGCCGCGTCCCGCTCCCCGAAGCCCGCCCTGCGCAGCGCGTCCGCCACCAGCGCCCGCCAGCGTGCGAACGCCTCGGCCGCCGCCTCCTGGATGCCGGGGGAGTCCCCCGCCGTGCCGACGACCGTCGAGGTCACCGGGCAGCCGTCCAGCCAGTCGGAGTCGCGCAGCCCTTCCCCGAGCACCTTCGTCAGGACCAGGATCGCCGTCGCGGGACTGTCCTCGGCGGCCAGCATCTTCTCCAGGATGTCGGCGAACTCCTCGTCCCCGTGCCGCACGGCTGCCGTGCCCAGCTCCTGCTTGCCGCCCGGGAAGAAGTGGTAGACGGAGCCGAGCGTGGCCTCCGCCTCCCGGGCGATCTGCTTGACGCCGGTGCCCTGGTAGCCCTGGCGCTGCATCAGCCGTGAGGTCGTACGGACGATGCGCTCGCGCGTACCGAGGGGGGTGGCTTCGGGGTCCTGCCGGGGCTCCTGCTGCTTCGTCTTCACGGTCGAACTCTACCGAATAGAGCGTTCGTTCCAGACTCTGTGCTAGCGTGATCACTAGATAGAGCGTTCGTTCTAGAGGGGATATTCTTATGGGCACGCAGTTCTCCGTCACCGTCATCGGTCTCGGCCCGATGGGGCAGGCCATGGCGTCGGCCTACCTCGCCGCCGGTCACCGCGTCACCGTCTGGAACCGCACCGCGAGCCGTGCCGACGACCTCGTCGCCCGCGGCGCCGTCCGCGCGGACAGCGCCGAACAGGCCCTCGCCGCCAATGAGTTGGTCATCCTGAGCCTCACCGACTACGCCGCGATGTACGCGATCCTGGAGACCGCCACCGCCGCCCTGCCCGGCCGCGTGCTGGTCAACCTCAGCTCCGACACCCCCGAGCGGGCCCGCGAGGCGGCGAAGTGGGCCGCCGCGCACGGCGCCCAGCACCTCACCGGCGGCGTCGGCTCCCCGCCCAACCGCATCGGCGGCTCCGACGTGTACACGTACTACAGCGGCCCGAAGGACGTCTTCGAGCAGCACAAGGAGACCCTGGAAGTCCTCACCCGGGGCGACTACAAGGGCGAGGACCCCGGTCTCGGCGCGCTCTACTACCAGCTCCAGATGGACATGTTCTGGACCGGCCTGACCAGCTGGCTGCACGCCGTCGCGGTGGCCCGGGCCAACGGCGTCACCGCTGAGGAGCTGCTGCCGTACGCCACCGACGTCATGGGCGGCATGCCGGACTTCTTCGCCCACTACACGCCCCGCGTCGACGCGGGCGAGAACGGCGGCGAGCTGGAGCGGCTGTCGATGGGCGTCGCCAGCATCGACCACGTCCTGCACACCACCCGCGACGCGGGCGTCGACCCGGTGCTCCCCGCCGCCGTACTGGAGATCTTCCGGCGCGGGGCGGCGGCCGGGCACGCCGAGGACAGCCTCACCAGCCTGGTCGAGGTCTTCACCGGGAACGCCTGACCGGTACGACGGCAGAGGGCGGGGCGGGTGTGCGCACACCCGCCCCGCCCTCACCCGCCGTCCGCTACAGCCAGCTCGCGAACTCCAGCAGCATCTCGCCGTCCTGCGTCCGTCCCGCCGCCAGCGCCCGCGTCCCCGACTCGACCGCGCGGAACAGCGTCCAGCCGTGCAGCCGCTCCCGGTCCACGTCCAGGGAGTCGGCCAGCCGGTTGATCCGGCGGCGGGTGGCGGGGGAGCCGGCCGCGGTCGCGATCTGGTCCTCGATCCGGTCGCGGACCAGCCGGGCCAGGTCGTACGCCCGCTCGCCGACGAGGGGGTCGGGGCCGACCGCCAGCCACGGCGTGCGGTCGCCGCCGAGCACCTTGCCCTGTCTGAAGTTGCCGTGCAGGAGCAGGCGTTCGGGGGCGGCGGCGACCAGTTCGTCGCGGGCCGCGAGGGCGGCGTCGACCAGCGGGGTCAGCTCCTCGGGAGCCTTGCGCATCGGCGCGGACTGCCGCGCCGTGCGCTCCTCGACGGTCTCGAAGGGGTGTGCTTCCGCCGGCTGAACCCACAGCTTCCGTACGACTCCGGCCGCTTCGAGCAGCGCCTTCGCCTCCGGCAGCGAACGCAGCGACACCTCGCAGTGGAGCCGCTCCAGGAGCAGGGCCCCGTCCCCGGCGGCCGGGTCGTCGGCGAGCTGTACGGCACCCCAGCCGTTCCAGTGGGCGAGGGCCGCCCGCTCCCGCTCCGGGTGGGCGGCCCCGGGGGCGAGCTTGAGCGCGCCCTGGGTGCCGTCGGGGCGGCGCACCAGCACCACCATGCTGCTCCGGCCGCCCGGCGCCTGGACGCGCTCGACCGTCAACTCCCGGGCGGCGACGGCCTCCTGAGCCACCGTCGGCACCTGCCCCAGCCAGTCGGCGGCGGCTGCTTCCCCCTGCGCCTCGCCCAGCGCCTTCACCAGGCGCTGCGACGGTTCGAAAGCCATAGGTGGGGTGTTCTCCTTCGATTCGGAGGACTCACACGCCTTCGCGTACCGAAGTGGTCAGTTCGGCGAGCCCAGGAAAGGCTACGCTGCCGCCCTGCCAGCGGACCGCCCGCACCGCCGCCTCGCGCAGCGCCCCGGCGGCCTCGCGCCGCAGCGGGCCCTCGGCGGCGCGCACCAGGTCCGCGTACACCCCGGCCACCCGGTCCTCCAGTACGGCGGCCAGCTTCGCCGCCGCGGCCGGGTCCGGCACCGGGAACGGCAGCGCGTACGCCGCCTCCGCGACCGCCGGCCTCCCGCCCAGGTCGTGCACCGTGCGGGCCAGCGCGTCGCGCCGGGAGCGGTGCGCGTCGTACGCCTCGCGCGCCTCGGTCCGGCGCTTGTCGCCGATCCGGCCGCCCACGACCCCGTACCCGTACACCGCCGCGTGCTCGGCTGCGAGCGCGGCCTGCACCGCGTCCAGGGTGCTCATGCGGAAGCTCCGTCCGTCAGCAGGTACACGTGCACGGCGCCCGCCGCCGCCACCGACGCCAGTAGCCTGGCCAGCTCCGGGGTGGCCCGGACCACCGCGGCCAGATGGGCGTCGGAGGCCCGCTGCTCGGCCTCGGCCAGTTCCCGCAGCGCCGCCTTCGATTCGGTGGCCACGGTCACCGGCGGGGTCCCGGCGGCCGCCCGGCCGCTGCCGCGCAGCACGTTCGCCTGCCGCGCGACCTCCGCGCGCAGCGGCCGCAGCCGGGCGCTCTCGCCGGGGTGCTTCGTCAGCAGGGCGTCGTAGTGGGCGAGCAGGTCCGTGCTCGTACGGGCCGCGGTCTCGCGCAGACGCAGCGCGGCCTTCCGGACCGCCGTGCTCGTCTCCGTACCGGCGGAACCGGAAGGGGTGCCTCCGTCCGAGCAGCCGGCCAGCAGGCCCGCCGCGGCGGCCCCGCTCCAGGCCAGCGCACGTCTGCGAGTGGTGGGCGTGCGCACTGTGTCCGTCTCCCTCGGTTCCCGGGTGATCACCGCAGGCGAGCGTACCCGCGCCTTGCCCGGGACGGACGGCAACACCCCTCCGGACCGGATACCCTTTGACCTGACACACGACGAAACAGACAACAGCACACGCGGCCGAGGAGTCACCCGGATGAGCACCACCCAGAGCGACAGGCTGCGCGAACTGCTGGAACCGCTGGTCGCCGCCAAGGGCCTGGACCTCGAAGAGATCGAGGTGTCCAAGGCGGGCAGGCGACGCATGCTGCGGATCGTCGTGGACTCGGAGGAGGGCGTCGAGCTCGACGCGTGCGCCGAGGTCAGCCGCGCGATCTCCGACAAGCTCGACGAGAGCGACGCGATGGGCGACGAGGAGTACGTCCTCGAAGTCGGCTCTCCGGGCGCCGACCGCCCGCTCACCGAGCACCGCCACTACGTACGGGCCACCGGCCGCCTCGCGAAGCTCACGCTGACCGACGGCGCCGAGCTGATCGCCCGCATCCTCGCCGTCGACGAGGCCGGACTCGACCTGGAAGTGCCGGGCGTGAAGGGGCGCAAGCCGACCGCCCGCCGCGTGGAATTCGCCGACATCGCGAAGGCCCGCGTCGAGGTCGAGTTCAACCGCAAGGACGACGACAACAAGAAGATCGTGAACGACGAGAAGGAAGAGGAGGCGTAGCCGTGGACATCGACGTGAAGCTTCTGAAGGGCTTGGCGAAGGAGAAGGAGATCTCCTTCGACCAGCTGGCCGAGGCGATCGAGCAGGCCCTCCTCATCGCCTACCACCGCACGGACGGCAGTTTCCGCCGCGCCCGCGTCAAGCTGGACCGTGAGAACGGCCATGTGACGGTGTGGGCGAAGGAGGACCCGGCGGACCTCGAAGAGGGCCAGGAGCCCAAGGAGTTCGACGACACCCCGGACGACTTCGGCCGGATCGCCGCCAGCACCGCCAAGCAGGTCATCCTCCAGCGTCTGCGCGACGCCGAGGACGACCAGACCTTCGGCGAGTTCGCGGGTCTGGAGGGCGAGGTCATCGCGGGCGTCGTCCAGCAGGGCATGGACGCCAAGAACGTGCTGGTGGACATCGGCAAGCTGGAGGCCATCCTGCCGGTGCAGGAGCAGGTCCCCGGCGAGGAGTACACGCACGGCCTGCGGCTGCGCACCTTCGTCGTCCGCGTCGCCAAGGGCGTCCGCGGCCCGTCCGTGACCCTGTCGCGCACGCACCCCAACCTGGTGAAGAAGCTCTTCGCGCTGGAGGTCCCGGAGATCGCCGACGGTTCGGTGGTCATCGAGGCCATCGCCCGCGAGGCCGGTCACCGCACCAAGATCGCGGTCCGCTCGACGCGCTCCGGCATCAACCCCAAGGGCGCCTGCATCGGCCCGATGGGCAGCCGTGTGCGCAATGTCATGGCGGAGCTGCACGGCGAGAAGATCGACATCGTCGACTGGTCCGACGACCCGGCCGAGATGGTCGCCAACGCGCTGTCCCCGGCCCGTGTCTCCAAGGTCGAGGTGGTCGACATGTCGACCCGCTCCGCCCGGGTGACCGTGCCGGACTACCAGCTGTCGCTCGCCATCGGCAAGGAGGGCCAGAACGCCCGCCTGGCCGCCCGCCTCACCGGCTGGCGCATCGACATCCGCCCCGACACCGAGGAGCTCGGTGAGGGTGAGGAGCCGGGCGAGTACCGGCGTGACAGCGGTGACGGACGTGACCGCCGGGACGACCGCGGCTGACGCGTCGCACGAGGCGAGTACGTCGCGAGGTGAGCCCGGGTGAGACCCGGGCCACATCGTTTTTTGGACCGATCTTGAGCGAGCAGGCTTTCGATTCTTGCCCCAAAGGGGTGAGGTCGGTGCGGGGAGGTAGACTTAGTCGTGTCTGGCCAAACGCATACCGGCGCATGCCCTGAGCGAACCTGTGTGGGTTGCCGGGAGCGAGCGGCCAAGAGCGATCTGCTGCGCATCGTGATGATCGAGGGTGCATGCGTCCCCGATCCTCGCGGTACGCTGCCCGGCCGGGGTGCTTACGTACACCCCGCCTCTGCCTGTTACGACCTGGCGGTCCGCCGCCGGGCGTTTCCCCGGGCCTTTCGGGGCCAGGGACCGCTCGATACCGCGCCACTGGAGAAATACGTGGCGCAGTGCGTCGAGCAGGCGACACCGTAAGACGTAACAAACGAACGGCACGGGTCCCCGTGCGGTCAGGTACCTCGCGAGTTGGAAGTAGGTCGAGATTGCGATGAGCACTCGATGAGTACGCGATGAGTACGCCCATGAAGTAGCGACGGTCCGGCGTTCAACCCGGACCTAAAAGGAGCGAAGTGGCTAAGGTCCGGGTATACGAACTCGCCAAGGAGTTCGGTGTTGAGAGCAAGGTCGTCATGGCCAAGCTCCAAGAACTTGGTGAATTCGTCCGTTCGGCGTCCTCGACGATCGAGGCGCCGGTTGTACGCAAGTTGACTGACGCACTGCAGGGTCCCGGCGGCAACGCCGGCAAGTCCGCAGCGAAGCCCGGCGCGCCCCGCAAGGCGACGCCGGCCAAGCCCGCGGCCCCGTCCGCGGCGACCCCGGCTCCGGCGGCCCCGCGCCCCGGTGCCCCCAAGCCCGGTGCACCGGCCCCCAAGCCGGCCGCCGCCGAGGCCCCCAAGAGCGAGCCCACGGCCCCCGCCGCGACCCCGGCTGCCGCCGGTCCGCGTCCGGGCCCCAAGCCCGCAGCGGCCAAGCCGGCCCCGGTCACCCCGGTGCCGCAGGCCGAGTTCTCCGCACCCGCCCCGGCCCAGAACGCGCCGGCCCAGAACGCTGCTCCGGCAGCGCCGCAGGCCGCACGTCCCGCCGGTGCCACCCCCGGTCCGCGTCCGGCCCGTCCGGCCCCGGCCCAGCGCGACAGCGCCCCCCGTGAGGGCGGCCAGCGCGACAACCGCGGCGAGCGTGGCGGCGACCGCCCCGCACGCCCCGCCGGCCAGGGCGCCCCGCGTCCCGGCGGTGCCCGTCCCTCGGGTCCCCGCCCCGGCAACAACCCCTTCACCTCCGGCGGTTCCACCGGCATGGCGCGCCCGCAGGCGCCCCGTCCCGGCGGCAACGCCCCCCGTCCCGGCGGTGCCGGTGCGCCCGGTGGCGCCCCGCGTCCGCAGGGCGGTCCCGGCGGCGCTCCGCGTCCGCAGGGCGGCCAGGGCGGCGCAGGCCGTCCGAGCCCCGGTGGCATGCCCCGTCCGCAGGGCGGCGCCCCGCGTCCGGGCGGTGCCCCCAGCGGTAACCGCCCGAACCCGGGCATGATGCCGCAGCGTCCGGCTGCCGGTCCCCGTCCTGGTGGCGGCCCCGGCGGCGGTGGCCGTGGTCCCGGTGGCGGCGCAGGTCGTCCGGGTGGCGGCGGCGGTCGTCCCGGTGGCGGCGGCGGCTTCGCCGGTCGTCCCGGTGGTGGCGGCGGCGGCTTCGCAGGCCGTCCGGCCGGTCCCGGTGGCGGTGGCGGCGGCTTCGCCGGTCGTCCCGGTGGCGGCGGCGGTGGACGTCCCGGCTTCGCCGGCCGTCCCGGTGGTCCCAACGCACGTGGTGGCACGCAGGGCGCCTTCGGCCGCCCCGGCGGTCCCGCGCGTCGCGGTCGCAAGTCGAAGCGTCAGAGGCGCCAGGAGTACGAGGCCATGCAGGCCCCGTCCGTGGGCGGCGTGATGCTGCCTCGCGGCAACGGACAGACCGTCCGCCTGTCGCGCGGTGCCTCGCTCACCGACTTCGCCGAGAAGATCAACGCCAACCCGGCGTCGCTCGTCGGCGTGATGATGAACCTCGGCGAGATGGTCACTGCCACGCAGTCCGTCTCCGACGAGACGCTGAAGCTGCTCGCCGACGAGATGAACTTCATCCTCGAAATCGTCAGCCCGGAGGAGGAGGACCGCGAGCTTCTCGAGTCCTTCGACATCGAGTTCGGCGAGGACGAGGGCGGCGAGGACATGCTCGTCTCCCGTCCGCCGGTCGTGACCGTCATGGGTCACGTCGACCACGGTAAGACCCGCCTCCTGGACGCGATCCGCAAGACGAACGTCGTTGCGGGCGAGGCCGGTGGCATCACGCAGCACATCGGTGCGTACCAGGTCGCCACCGAGGTCAACGGTGAAGAGCGCGCCATCACCTTCATCGACACCCCCGGTCACGAGGCGTTCACCGCCATGCGTGCCCGTGGTGCGAAGTCCACCGACATCGCGATCCTCGTGGTCGCGGCCAACGACGGTGTGATGCCGCAGACGATCGAGGCGCTCAACCACGCCAAGGCCGCCGGTGTCCCGATCGTCGTCGCGGTCAACAAGATCGACGTCGAGGGCGCCGACCCGACCAAGGTGCGCGGTCAGCTCACCGAGTTCGGTCTGGTGGCGGAGGAGTACGGCGGCGACACGATGTTCGTCGACATCTCGGCCCGTCAGAGCCTCAACATCGAGGCCCTGCTGGAAGCGGTCATCCTGACCGCGGACGCTTCGCTCGACCTCCGGGCGAACGCCGAGATGGACGCACAGGGCATCGCGATCGAGGCCCACCTTGACAAGGGCCGTGGTGCTGTCGCCACCGTCCTCGTCCAGCGCGGTACCCTCCGCGTCGGCGACACGATGGTCGCGGGCGACGCCTACGGCCGCGTGCGCGCCATGCTCGACGACAACGGCAACAACGTGCAGGAAGCGGGTCCCTCGACCCCCGTCCTGGTGCTGGGTCTCACCAACGTCCCCGGCGCCGGCGACAACTTCCTCGTCGTCGAGGAGGACCGCACGGCCCGTCAGATCGCCGAGAAGCGTGCCGCTCGTGAGCGGAACGCGGCGTTCGCCCGCCGTGGCGTCCGGTTCTCCCTGGAGAACCTGGACGAGGCCCTCAAGGCCGGTCTGGTGCAGGACCTCAACATCATCATCAAGGGTGACGCGTCCGGTTCGGTGGAGGCTCTCGAGTCCTCGCTGCTCCAGCTCGACGTCTCCGACGAGGTCGACATCCGCGTCCTGCACCGTGGTGTGGGTGCGGTCACCGAGTCCGACATCGACCTGGCGACGGGTTCCGACGCCATCGTCATCGGATTCAACGTCCGTGCGGCCGGCCGTGCTCAGCAGATGGCCGAGCGCGAGGGCGTCGACGTCCGCTACTACTCGGTGATCTACCAGGCCATCGAGGAGATCGAAGCAGCGCTCAAGGGCATGCTCAAGCCGGAGTACGAGGAGGTCGAGCTCGGTACCGCGGAGATCCGCGAGATCTTCCGCTCGTCCAAGCTCGGCAACATCGCCGGTGTCCTCATCCGCTCGGGCGAGGTCAAGCGCAACACCAAGGCGCGCCTCGTCCGCGACGGCAAGGTCATCGCCGAGGACCTCAACATCCAGGGTCTGCGCCGCTTCAAGGACGACGTCACCGAGATCCGCGAAGGGTTCGAGGGCGGTATCAACCTCGGCAACTTCAACGACATCAAGATCGACGACGTCATCGCGACGTACGAGATGCGGGAGAAGCCGCGCGGCTAAGGCCGACGTGCGCTAGCACCGTGCAGTGTCAGTCGGGGCCGCTCGGCGGAGATTATTTCCGTCGAGCGGCCCCGGCCGTTGCGTGTACGGTTCTTGTGTCCCTGCCAAGCAGTGGCAGCGGTACACGAACCCGAACCGGCGGGACATCCGGACACACATGTATGTGGGGACTCTGTCCTTCGACCTCCTGCTCGGCGACGTACGGTCGCTGAAGGAGAAACGCTCCGTCGTCCGGCCGATCGTCGCCGAGCTGCACCGCAAGTTCGCGGTCAGCGTGGCGGAGGTGGGGGACCAGGACCTCCACCGCAGGGCCGAGATCGGACTCGCGGTGGTGGCGGGTGACACGGGGCACCTCACAGACGTACTGGACCGGTGCGAGCGCATGGTGGCCGCCCGGCCCGAAGTGGAGTTGCTGTCGGTACGACGGCGGCTGCACAGTGACGAAGACTGAGCAAGAACACACAAGGAGAAGGACCAGTGGCCGACAACGCTCGGGCGAAGAAGCTGGCGGACCTCATTCAGCAGGTCGTCGCCGAGAAGCTCCTGCGCGGGGTCAAGGACCCGCGTCTGGGGACGCACGTGACGATCACGGACACCCGCGTCACCGGTGACCTGCGGGAGGCCACGGTCTTCTACACGGTGTACGGCGACGACGAGGACCGGGCCAGCGCTGCGGCGGGGCTGCAGAGCGCCAAGGGCGTCCTGCGCTCGGCGGTCGGGCAGGCGGCGGGCACCAAGTTCACGCCCACCCTCACCTTCGTCGCGGACGCTCTCCCGGAGAACGCCAAGACGATCGAGGAGCTCCTCGACAAGGCGCGGGCCACCGACGCCAAGGTGCGCGAGACCTCGTCCGGCGCGACGTTCGCCGGCGACGCGGACCCGTACAAGAAGCCCGGTGACGACGACGAGGACGACGCCACCGCATGAGCAACGCAGTAGTGAGCAAGACGCCGGACGGCCTTGTCATCGTCGACAAGCCGTCCGGCTTCACTTCGCACGACGTCGTCGCGAAGATGCGCGGGATCGCCAAGACCCGCCGCGTCGGCCACGCCGGCACGCTCGACCCGATGGCGACGGGGGTGCTGGTGCTCGGCGTCGAGAAGGCGACCAAGCTGCTCGGCCACCTCGCGCTGACCGAGAAGGAGTACCTGGGCACCATCCGGCTCGGCCAGGACACCCTCACGGACGACGCCGAGGGCGACATCATCTCGTCCACCGACGCGTCCGCCGTCACCCGCGAGGGCATCGACGCGGGCGTCGCGGAGCTGTCCGGCGACATCATGCAGGTGCCGTCCAAGGTCAGCGCCATCAAGATCGACGGCAAGCGCTCGTACAAGCGGGCCCGCGAGGGCGAGGACTTCGAGATCCCGGCGCGTCCGGTGACCGTCTCCTCCTTCCAGGTGTACGACGTGCGCCCGGCGGTCGCGGAGGACGGCACGCCCGTCGTGGACCTGGTCGTCTCGGTGGTCTGCTCGTCCGGCACGTACATCCGCGCCCTCGCGCGCGACCTCGGCGCCGGTCTCGGCGTCGGCGGCCACCTCACCGCGCTGCGGCGCACCCGGGTCGGTCCGTACGGTCTGGACGGGGCACGCACCCTGGACCAGCACCAGGAGGAGCTGACCGTCATGCCGATCGCGGACGCGGCGGCAGCGGCGTTCCCGCGCTGGGACGTCGACGAGAAGCGGGCCGGACTGATCATGAACGGCGTGCGCATCGACATGCCGGCGTACGAGCGCAACCCGGTGGCCGTCTACGGCCCCGACGGGCGCTTCCTCGCCCTGGTCGAGGAGCAGCGGGGCAAGGCGAAGAGTCTGGCCGTCTTCGGCTGAGAGGTTCCTTTCGGGGATGGCGTGGTGAAATCGTGGAGCGGGCGGTCGATGTACTGCCCGCTCCACGGTTTCCTCCCGCTCCCCCTCGGTTCCCCCTGACAGGGGTCTGTCCGTTTCGGGCGGGCGATTCACCCCTGCGGGCGGGCGCTCGGAGTGAATACGGGGAGTGACGGGGGGCGCTTTCGCCGGGCGTTCTTCTGCAACTGATCATCCTCTGCCTACGGTCGTGGGCAGGGGGTGTTCCTTGATGGCGGACGACGGGACCCGGCCGGTTCCGCCGGTCGTGCTGGTGCGGATCTGCGACCTGGCCGGGCGGCCGCGCGGCACCGGCTTCGTCGCGGACGACCTGGGCACCGTCGTCACCAGCCACGAGACCGTCGACGGGCTGAGCCGCCTCGTCCTGCACGCCCCGGGCGACCGTACCTGTCTCGCCGAGGCCGACGCCATCACCCCGCTGCCGGAGCACGGCCTCGCACTCGTACGCACCGAGGGGCTCGATGTGCGCCCGCTCCCGGTGACCGGGCGGACGGAGATCGCGGTCGGGACGTACGTACGGCTGGCGGCCGGGGGGTGGCGGGAGGCGCGGGTGCTGGGGGCGGCGCCCGTGACGTACACGGCGACCGACCGCTTCCATCTCCTGGACTCCGCGATGGAGTTGGCGATGGGGACGGCGGGGAGCGACGCGCTGCGGCTGGGCGGGGCGGCGGCCGGGGGGCCGGTGCTCGACGCGGAGACCGGGGCGGTGCTGGCGGTCCTCGGGACGTCGCTGACCTCGGCGCACCGGGCGGCCGGTTATGCCGTTCCGCTGACGACCAGGGCGGACGGCCCGCTGACGGGCGGGGCGGACGGTCCGCTGGGGGAGCTGCTGCGGCGGAACGCGGCGAGCGTGCCCGCGTACGGGCAGGACCTGAATCTGGCGGGCGCCCTGCAGCTGACGGCCACGTCGGTGGGGTCCGTGGGCGGTCCTGGCCTGTGGCAGGAGCCGGTCGAACGGGAGTGGCTGGTAAGGGAGTTCGCGGACTTCGAGGCGGGCGGTGCGGCGGTGCTCGGGCTGGTGGGTGCGCCCGGGACCGGACGTACCACCGAGCTCGCCGCACTCGCCGCGCGGCGGGCCCGCGGGGCCGGGCCCGCGCCGACCGTATGGCTGCGCGGGGCCGATCTGCGGGACAAGGACGCGTCGGTCGCGGCCGCGGTGGGGCGGGCGCTGGCGCAGGCGGGGCGGATCGTCGCCGCGTCCGGGGCGCCGGGGGACATGGGCGTGGCCACGCCGGAGCGGGTGGCACGGCTGGCGCGGGACGCCGGGCGGCCCCTGCTCGTACTCCTGGACGGGCCCGAGGAGATGCCGCCGGTACTCGCGCACCGGCTCGCGGAGTGGACGGCGGGGACGGCGCTCTGGCTGCGGGAGTGCGGGGCGCGGCTGGTGATCGCGTGCAGGCCGGAGCACTGGGAGCAGGCCGGGGCGCTGTATCCGCCGGAGGCATTGCACCAGGTGATGGCGGACCGGCTGCCTCCGGCGGTCCTCGTGGGGGACCTGGCGGAGGCGGAGGCGGGCCGCGCGCGGGAACGGTACGGGATCGAGGCCGGGGCGCTCGGGGAACCGGACGCCCGGCATCCGCTGACCCTGCGACTGCTGGCGGAGGTAAGGGCGGCGCTGCCGGGCGGCACGGCGCCCGGGTGCCCGACGCGGGAGGAGGTCTTCGAGGCGTACCTGGGTCTGGCGTGCTTGCGGGTGGCGGTACGCGTGGCCGCCGCCCGGCGTCCGGCGCTGCGCGGCAGTGCGGTGCGGCGACTTGCGGCTGAGGTGTCCGGCCGGTTGCACGAGGCGGCGCGGCGGTGTCTGGGCCCCGGGCAGGGCGAGTTGGGCCGGGCGGCCTTCGAGGAGATCTTCCCGTGGCGCACGGGGTGGGCGTCGGCGGTGCTGACGGAGGGGGTGCTGGTGCCGGCGGGGGGCGGATACCGCTTCGCGCACGAGGAGGTGGCGGACTGGGTGCAGGGGGCGCACCTGGATCTGGGGGAGGCGGTGCAGGGGCTGGTGCACCGGGGGACGGCGGAGGTGCTGGGGGTGGTGTCCGGGGCGACGTCGCCCCGGACACCACCCGTGGTGGGGGGAGTGTGGCCGGGGGCGGTGCGAGTGCCTGCGCAGGGGCGGAGGACGGGCGGGGTCCGGGACGGGGATCCGGGAGGCGAGGGGGACGCGCGGGTGCTGCCGGTGCCGCGTCATCGGATCGGTCCCGTGGTGGAGGCCATGCTCCTGCTGGAGCGGAATGTCGGGACCGCCGAACTGGCCGTGTGCCTGCGGGAGTTGATCGCCTCGCTGGAGGTCATGGAGGGCGAGGAGAGCGCCGACGCCCAGTGGTGGGGTGCCCAGCTGCTCGCGGAGACCCTGCTGCGGGTGCCCGACGTCGGGCCGTACAGCGCCGTGCTGAAGGAGCTCGCCGAAGCGGTCACCGCGCGCTCGCTGCGCGCGGGCGGCCCGCGGGGGCTCGGGGGCCTCGGCCGGTTCGGGCCCTGGTTCTGGGAGCGGATCGCGGTCGACCAGGCCGAACGGGTCGACCTGCTGCGGGTGCTGGTGCTCGCGGACGGGGTGCCGGACCACCAGGCGTCCTCTCAGCCGGATCACCAGGCATCCCCTCGGCCGGATCACCAGGCATCCCCTCGGCCGGATCACCAGGCATCCCCTCAGCCGGACCAGCAGGCGTCCCCTCGGCCGGAGCACCAGGACCAGGCGCCCCCCGAGGCTCTCCCTCCCGCTCCC
The DNA here is from genome assembly GCF_044333135.1 of Streptomyces sp. NPDC021093. Taxonomy (NCBI): domain Bacteria; kingdom Bacillati; phylum Actinomycetota; class Actinomycetes; order Kitasatosporales; family Streptomycetaceae; genus Streptomyces; species Streptomyces sp. NPDC021093. The sequence goes on from NZ_JBIRQJ010000012.1 coordinate 258,512, forward strand.
CGCTATCTCGACGCCCTGGTGCGTCTGCTCGTCGTCGACGTGCGGCGGGTGCAGGTCCTCCTGTGCGGGTGGTTCGGGGACGGGCGGGTGCTGCCGGGCGGGGCCGGGCTCACCGTCGCCGAGGTCGCGCAGGTCGTGCTGCACACGCACCGGGGGCTCGCCGTCGACGACCTCGTGGAGACGCTGGTGGAGGCGGGGCACGAGCGGGCCGACGAGCTGCTGCACGTCCTCGCCGTCGACGAGAGCGCCGCGCTGTGCCGGGCCGTCGACCGGTGGGCGCACGACGGGCGGGCCGAGCGGCGGGTGGCCGCCGCCTCCTACGGGGGCGTGGTGGCTCCGCACGCGGCCGGGGCCGCGGACCGGGAGCTGCTGCGGTTCGCCGCACTCGCGCTGCTGGCGCGGGGCGAGGACCTGAGCCTGCACGGGGCGGCGCTGGCACTTCTCGTACGGGATCCGGCTTCGCGGTCGCGGTTCCTGCCGCGTGCCGTGGCCGCGTTCGTCGTCGGCGAGCCGCGGGTGCCCGCGGACGCGCTCGTCGCCGCGCTGAGCACGCATCCGGAGCCCGTGCTCGCCGCCCTCAGGACCGGTCTGCACGCCGCCGACTCCCGGGCGGGCGAAGTGCTGGCCGCCCTGGCGGGGGTGAACACGCCCGCTCTCGCCCGCCGCGCCGCCGCCCTCGTCGCCGAGTACCTGGCCCGGTGCCCGGACGGTGCCGGGCACGTGGCCGCGTACGTCGACGCGCGCCTGGAGAGCGGTCCCGGCGCCAGGGCCGTGCTGTTTCCGCTGGTGAGCGGGGCGCTGCGGGGGAGTCCTTGGCAGGTGAGGAGTGTGCTGGCGCCGGTGCTGGCCGCGCCGGGGAGCACCGTTTCCCGGGCACTGCGGGCCGAGCTCCTCGACGTGCTCCTGGAGTACGAGGAGTTCGAGGAGTACGTGCGCGAGTGCCCGGGGCGGGAGGGGCGGGAACCCGCCGTGCTGGACGCCGTGCTCGTGGCCGCCGCGCGCGGGGCGCGGGTCCGGGACGAGGAGTGGACCCGGGAGCTGGTGCGGCGGGCCGGGACGCTGCTCGTCCGCACGCCGGACGGCGCCACGCGGTTCGACCGGCGGCTCGTGGCGCTGGCCCGCGAGGTGCCCGGATTCGCCCGGCTGGTCGCCGGGTGGCTGGCCGCGGCGCCGCAGCAGTGGGCGGCCCTGGTCGGTCCCAGCTCCCGGCGGACGGTGCAGACGCTGGCCGAGGCGTCGCCGCCCCACCAGGGGCACGAGGGCGGGGACGGGGGCACCGATGCGGGGTGCCGGGCGTGGGCATGGCAGTCTTAGACCTGCGTAAGAGCAGGCTTCGGGGTCCGTCCGGACCTCCTGGCAGCCAACATCACGTACAAGAGACGTACAAGGAGCGGTCACAGTGCAGCGCTGGCGTGGCTTGGAGGACATCCCCCAGGACTGGGGACGCAGCGTCGTCACCATCGGCTCCTACGACGGCGTGCACCGCGGGCACCAGCTGATCATCGGGCGGGCGGTGGAGCGCGCCCGCGAGCTGGGCGTGCAGTCCGTCGTGGTCACCTTCGACCCGCACCCGAGCGAGGTCGTGCGTCCCGGCAGCCACCCGCCGCTGCTGGCCCCGCACCACCGGCGCGCCGAGCTGATGGCGGAGCTGGGGGTCGACGCCCTGCTGATCCTGCCGTTCACCGCCGAGTTCTCGAAGCTCTCGCCCGCCGAATTCGTGGTGAAGGTGCTGGTCGACAAGTTGCACGCGCAGCTCGTGGTGGAGGGCCCGAACTTCCGCTTCGGGCACCGCGCCGCCGGGAACGTGGCGTTCCTCGCCGAGCTGGGGCCGACCTACGACTACGGCGTCGAGGTCATCGACCTGTACGTGAGCGGAGCGGCGGGCGGCGGCGAGCCGTTCTCGTCCACGCTCACCCGGCGCCTCGTCGCCGAGGGCGACGTCGCGGGCGCCGCCGAGATCCTGGGCCGTCCGCACCGGGTCGAAGGCGTGGTCGTACGGGGCGAGCAGCGCGGCCGCGAGCTGGGCTACCCGACCGCCAACGTGGAGACCCTGCCGCACACGGCCGTACCGGCCGACGGCGTGTACGCGGGCTGGCTGACCGCCGACGGCGAGCGGATGCCGGCGGCGATCTCGGTGGGCACGAACCCGCAGTTCGAGGGCAAGAAGCGGACCGTCGAGGCGTACGCCATCGACCGGGTGGGTCTCGATCTGTACGGGCTGCACGTGGCCGTGGAATTCCTGGCGTACGTGCGCGGCATGGCCAAGTTCGAGTCGATCGACGCGCTGCTCGAAGCGATCGCGGACGACGTGAAGCAGTCGCGGGCGCTGATCGCGGACGCGGACGCCGCCGCGAAGTAGCAGTCGCGGAAAGGGGGGCCTCCTGACCGGAGGCCCCCCTTTCCGTCAGCGCTCACCTTTCCGTATGTGCTCGGGCCTTCCGCATGCGCTCAGCCGGTGTGCACCTCCAGTGCCGTCCGCACCGCCGACTCCAGCGCCCCCTCGATCCAGGCCGGCTTGACCGAGGTGTGGCAGCCCGCGAAGTGCAGCCGCCCCTCGGGGGCCGGGATGTCCGGGAAGAGTTCCGTGTGCTGGCCGGGCAGCAGCACCGACGCCTCCCCGTACGCATACGGGTCGCGCATCCACGACTGGGTCCTGCCGACCCCTGTGTAGAACACCTCGATCCGCTGCCCGTACACGTCCTGCACCCCGCCCAGCGCGCGCGGGTAGCGCTCCTCGTCGTCGAGGGAGTCCCACTTCAGGGCGTCGTCGGCCCAGCTGTACGAGGCGAGCAGCACTCCGCCCGCACTGCCGGGCACCGGGTACGACGGCTCGAACATGAACCGGTTGGGGTTGTCGGTGATCGATCCGCCGCCGATCACCGGGACCGCTTCGGGCTGGTCCCGCCGGGTGGCCCGGTGCGCCGCGTAGTGCACCCGCTGGCTCCGCGAGATGTGCTCCTCCGGTACGGAGGGGTGGGCGCCGAGCAGCGTGCCGTCGGCCGGGGCCCTGCCGCGCCGGTAGGCGTCGTACAGGCCGGGCCCGACCGCGTTCAGCTCCCGCTGCCAGTCCGCCTCGTCGAACTCCCACCAGCGGCGGGAGAATTCCAGCAGCACCTTGGTCGCCGAGTCGTAGTGCACCTCGGTGATCGCGCGCCGCTTCCGGTACGAGAGGGCGGGCGTGAAGGCGACGTGGCGCAGCCCGCTGAACGGCACGGTGAGGATCACCTCGTCGCCGTGGAAGGTCTCCTGCACCACGTCCTGCCCGTCGCGGCCCTCGGAGACGGTGTGCACGTCGACCCCGCGCCCGTCGTGCTCGACGCGCACCGCGCGCCGGTCGAGCCGTACGGAGTCCTTCACCCGGTCGTAGAGCGCGTCGGTGAACGTCGCGGTGCCGCCCGGCAGTTCGTAGAAGGCCGTGTCCGGGCTGATCAGGGCCGCGGAGAGGAAGCTGTGCAGGAAGGCGAGGTGCAGCCGGGACGTCATGTTCTGGACCGTGCCGACCAGGTCGATCGTCGCGTCGTCGAGCTTCGCCTGCTCCGTCAGGTACCGGTACATCGACCAGTGGCCGTACCTTTCGAGGACCGTCGCCCAGCCCTCCACCAGCGCGTCGCCGCTCTTCCCGTCGATCAGCGCGCGGGCGGGCGCGAGCGCGGTGCGCACGATGTCGGCGGCGGTGACGTTCTCGTACCGTGCGGGGACGCCGAAGGAACGATTCACCGCACGGGGGTCGCGCTGGTAGTCGGCCCGGCGGGCCCGGACGCCGTTGACCAGGATCCAGGTGCGCAGGGCGGGCATGCCCGAGACGTCCACGTCCGACAGGTGGAAGCGGCGGCGCTTGAGCCCGAGGGCGTCGAACAGGCCGGTGGCCAGCGGGTGGCTGTCGGGGATGCGCATCGCGCCGGCCTCGGCGTACTGCCCGGGGTCGGCGAACGGCTGCGCGGCGTTCTCCTGGCCGCCGGTGCGGAAGGTCTTGACCCGGCCGCCGACCCGGTTGCCGTTGGCCTCGATGACGGTGACCCGGTGACCGGCCTGGAGGAGGAGGTGCGCGGCGGTCATCCCCGCCGGTCCTGCCCCGACGACCAGGACCTTCTTGGGGGCCCGTCGGCTGCGCGGCAGGCCGTCGCCGAGGAGGATCCGCGAGTAGCCGGGGACCAGCGGCTGGTTGTCCCGGTCGAGGACGAGGACGGCGCGGGCCACGGCGAGGCAGACGTCGCGGGGCACGGGGGCCTGGGCGGGCGCGTGCGCGGGGGCCTGCGCGGGGGAGAGCGGCGGGGACGCGGCGGTGGCGGCCGCGGTGCCGGGGAGGGCGAGGCCGGCGGCACCGACACCGGTCGCGGCGATGACCGTACGCCTGGACGGCTGTGCATTCTGCTGGTTTTCGTACCCTTTCCATGTCATTTGGCCTACGTTCCGGCCCGGCGGGCCGGAGAGAGCAGGAAACACTCGCACGAGTGGAGCGATTCACTCGTTCCGCCCACCGGGAGCGGGGTACCTGGGCACCCGGGCCCGCTCCTTCTTGTGCCCCGCCGCTACGCCCGCCGGGTCGCCGCCGCCCAGTGGCAGGCGACCTGGGGGGCGTCCCGGTGCGCGGGAAGCACCGGCAGCGCTTCCGTACGGCACTGGTCCGCGACCCCCGCCGCAGCCGCCTCGCCCGAGGCGAGGATCTGGCAGCGGGCGTGGAAGCGGCAGCCCGACGGGATGCGGGAGGGGTCCGGGGGCTCACCGGTGAGCACGACCGGTGATCCGTCCGCCTCCGGAAGGACCGACAACAGGGCCTGGGTGTACGGGTGTTGGGGTGCGGTCAGGACGTCCTCGACGGGTCCGCTCTCCACGATCCGGCCCAGGTACATGACGGCCACCCGGTCCGCGATGTTCCAGGCGAGGCCGAGGTCGTGGGTGACGACGAGCGCGGACAGGCCCAGCTCGTCGCGGAGTTGGAGGAGCAGCGCGAGGATCTCGCCGCGCACGGAGGCGTCGAGGGAGGCCACCGGCTCGTCGGCGACGATGAGTTCGGGGCCGAGGACGAGGGCGCCCGCGATGACGACGCGCTGGCGCTGGCCGCCCGAGAGCTCGTGCGGGTAGCGCAGGAAGAACCGCTCGGGCGGCCGGAGACCGGCCCGGGACAGGGCCTCGCCGACGGCCGCGCGTTCGTCCCCGTCGTAACCGTGGATACGGAGGCCCTCGGCGACGGCGTCGTACACGGTGTGCCGGGGGTTGAGGGAGCCGCTGGGGTCCTGGAGGACGAGCTGGACGCGCTTGCGGTACGACTTGAGGGCGCGCGAGCGGTAGTCGAGGGCGGCCCCGCCGAACGCCACCTCGCCGGAGGTGGGGCGGGCCAGACCGAGCAGGGTCCGGGCGAGGGTCGTCTTGCCGCAGCCGGACTCGCCGACCAGGGCGAGGATCTCGCCGGGCGCGAGAGCGAGGTCGACGCCGTCGACGGCACGGGCGGGGGGTTCGCCGCGGCGGCCGGGGAAGGTGAGGTGGAGGTCGTGGGCGGAGAGGAGGGGGGTGGTGGAGGTGGCGGTGGGGGCGGTGGTCATCTTTGACTCCCTCGGGGAGAAGCGGGCGGTGTCGGCATCTTCAGCCTGTCGGGGGGTACCCCCTGGTCCTTAGGACCTTGGGGGAGTTTGAGGGCACGGGGCGGAGCCGGGCACGGGGCGAAGCCCCGGACGTCAGCCCCCACCCAGCCCCGCGGCGAGCGGTTTCGGGAAGGGGCGGGGAGGGGCGGAATCCGCGAAGCGGCCCACCCACCGGCACCGGTGCGGGCCGGTGCGACCCACGCCCGCTCAGGGGCCGCTCCCCGCAGGGTCCGGGGAATGCTGGACCGGGACCGTCGTCCCCACATGCACACACGCCGCCCGGTGCAACGGCCCCGCGTTGCGCAGTACCTGGTCGTCCGTGGAGCAGGACTCCAGCGACACCACGCACCGTGGGTGAAACGTGCACCCCGACGGCAGGTCGGCAGGATCCGGCGGGTCACCCGGCAGCCCCCGCGGGGCGCCCCGCGACGCGAGGTCGCCGACGCGCGGGAAGGCCGCGGACAGGGCGCGCCCGTAGGGGTGCTGGGCCCGGGAGTAGACGTCCGCCGCCGGTCCCTCCTCCACCACCCGCCCCGCGTACATCACCGCCAGCCGGTCGCAGGTGTCCGCGAGGACCGCCAGGTCGTGGCTGATCATCAGCAGGGAGATGTTCTGCTCGGCGACCAACCGCTCGATCAGCCGCAGGATCTGGGCCTGGATCATGACGTCCAGGGCCGTCGTCGGCTCGTCGGCGACGATCAGGTGCGGGTCGCAGGCCAGCGACATGGCGATCATGACGCGCTGGCGCTGGCCGCCGGAGAGCTCGTGCGGGTAGGCCTTCGCGCGGGCGGCGGGCAGCCCGACCTGTTCGAGGAGCTCGGCGGCGCGCCTGCGGGCCGCCGCCGGGGTCGCCTGCCGGTGGATCAGGACCGGTTCGGCGATCTGGTCGCCGATGCGGTGCACCGCGTTGAGCGAGTGCATCGCGCCCTGGAAGACGATCGAGGCCCCCGCCCACCGGACCGCCCGCAGCCGCCCCCACTTCATGGTGAGGACGTCCTCCCCGTCGAGGAGGATCTCGCCGGTCAGCTTCGCGCTCGCGGGCAGCAGCCGCAGCAGCGCCAGTGCGAGGGTCGACTTGCCGCAGCCGGACTCGCCCGCGACGCCGAGCTTCTGCCCGGCCGCGAGGGTGAGGTCCACGCCTCGTACCGCATGGACGTCCTTGCCGTACGTGACGTGCAGGTTCTTCAGTTCCAGCACCGGTGCCGCGCTCGGACTGTCCGGCGTCCTCAGCGTCTTCGGTGTCTGCGGCGTCCTCAACGGGGCACCCCCAGCTTCGGGTTGAGTACGGTCTCGACGGCGCGCCCGCACAGGGTGAAGGCCAGCGCGACGAGTGCGATGGCGAGTCCCGGCGGCGCCAGGTACCACCAGTGTCCCGACGACACCGCGCCCGCCTGGCGCGCGTCCTGCAGCATGCCGCCCCACGAGACGACGTCCGGGTCCCCTAGGCCGAGGAAGGCGAGGGTCGCCTCGGTGAGGATGGCGCTGGAGATGCCGAGGGTGGTCTGGGCGAGGACGAGCGGCATGACGTTGGGCAGCACGTGCCGGGTCATGACGTGGGCGTGGCCGCCGCCGAGCGCCCGCGCGCGCTCGATGTAGGGGCGCGACTCGACGGCCAGGGTCTGCGCGCGTACGAGACGGGCGGTCGTCGGCCAGGAGGTGACGCCGATGGCGAGGACCACCGTCCAGATGCTGTGCGACAGCACGGTGGCCAGGACGATCGCCAGCACCAGGGAGGGCATCACCAGGAACCAGTCGGTGACCCGCATCGCGACCGTGGCGAACCAGCCGCCGAAGTGCCCCGCCAGGATGCCGACCAGCGTGCCGATCGCGACCGACAGGGCCGCCGCCATCAGCCCGACGGCCAGCGAGACCCGCGCCCCGTACAGCAGCAGCCCGAACAGGGAACGCCCGAACTGGTCGGTCCCCAGCGGGAATTGAGCGCTGGGCGATTCGAGGGCCTGACCGGGGGCGTTCGTCACGTTCTGTACGTCGCTGCCGACGAGGAGCGGGGCGGCCAGGGCGATCACGGCGATCAGGATCAGCCCGGCAAGGCCGATCAGCCCGGCCCGCTGCGCCCGGTACTGCTTCCAGAACCGGGCGGCGGACTTGCGGCGGCGGGTCCACGCGAGGGATTTCGCGGTGTCGGCGCGTACGGGCCTGGACTCATCGGATTCAACGGATTCATCGGATTCGGCGGGCTCGGTGGGCTCGGCGGACTCGGTGGATTCGGCAGTCATCGGCCCACCCTGGGGTCGAGCAGTGGATACAGCAGGTCGGCGAGGAGGTTCATCAGGATCATCGCGCCCGCGAAGACCACGAACAGGCCCTGGACCAGCGGCAGATCGGGCACGCTCAGCGCCTGGTAGAAGAGCCCGCCCAGGCCCGGCCAGGAGAAGACCGTCTCGACGAGGATCGAACCGGCCGCCACATGGCCCAGGTTGATGAAGATCATGGTGATGGTGGGCAGCAGTGCGTTCGGCACGGCGTGCCTGCGGCGTACGAGGGAGTCCCGCAGGCCCTTCGCCCGCGCGGTGGTCAGGTAGTCGCTGCCCATCTCGTCGAGCAGCGAGGAGCGCATGACCAGGAGGGTCTGCGCGTATCCGACCGCGACCAGGGTGAGGACGGGCAGCACCATGTGGTGGGCGACGTCCAGGACGTGCGCGAACCCCGTCTCGTTGCCGGACTCCATGCCGCCGGTCGGGAACATGCCGGGGATCGGCCCGATGCCCACCGAGAACACGATGATCAGGAGCAGCCCGAGCCAGAATCCGGGGATGGACCAGAGGGCCAGCGCGATCCCGGTGTTCAGCCGGTCGCCGAGCCCGCCGTGCCGCCAGGCGGAGCGCGTACCGAGCAGCAGCCCGAGCGCCGAGTAGACGAGGACGGCGACGCCCGTCAGCAGCAGCGTCGCCGGGAACTTCTCCGCGATCAACTCCCCGACGGGGGCGTGGAACTGGTACGAGATGCCGAGGTCGCCGGAGAGCGCCTTGCCGCAGTAGTCGGTGAACTGCTGCCACATCGGCTGGTCGAGCCCGAACTGCCTGCGCAGTACGGCCAGTTGCTCATCGGTGACCTGCCGGCCGTGCGTCATCGCCCGCACGGGGTCCCCGGGGATGATCCGGAACAGGAAGAAGCTGGTGACGAGCACGGCGAACAGCGAGACGGCGGCGCCGCCCAGCTTCCCCGCGACGTACAGCAGATAGGCGGTCTTCGGCCCGACGGCGCGCGCGAAGGCGCGGCGCGGCGGCCCGGACTTCACCGGGCCGCCGTCGGGTTTCCGCACCACGGCGGGGGTGCTTGCGGTGCTCATGGCGGGGTGGGGTCCTCCGGACTGTTCGCGGGCCGTGTGCGGTGCGTGGACTACTCGCGGTCCTCCGCGGTGGAGCGGCGGCGCCTGGCGGTGACGACGGCGATCGCGGCGACCAGCAGGACGCCGATACCGGAGACGATCCAGACGGTGGGCGAGGTGCCGCCGTCCCCGTCGTCACCGCTGCCGGATTCGGCGACCGGTTCCGCCGACCACCAGCTCCAGTAGCCGTCCTGGCCCCAGATGTTGCCCGCCGCCTGAGGCATCGTCAGGATCGACTTGATCTGGTCGGTGCGGTACGCCTCCACCGCGTTCGGGTAGACCATCACGTTCATGAACCCGGTGTCGTACAGCCGTGACTGCATCTGCTTGACGAGGTCGACGCGCTTGGCCTTGTCGTACTCGACGGTCTGCCGGGCGTAGAGGTCGTCGAACTGCTTGTCGCAGATGAAGTTGTCGGTCTGGCCGCTGACGTCGGCCGAGGTGGGCAGCGCACCGCAGGTGTGGATCGACAGGACGTAGTCCGGGTCCGGGTTGACCGAGTAGCCGTCGAAGGCGAGGTCGTAATTGCCCTTCTGCCAGGGGTCGGTGACGTCGTCCAGGCACTCGACCTTCAGGCCGATGCCGAGCGCGCCCCACCACTCCTGGAGGTACTTGCCGATCGCCTTGTCGTTGGGGTCGATGGCGTGGCACAGGATGCGGAGGTCGAGCGGCTTGCCGCCCTTGTCGAGGCGCTTGCCCGCCGCGTCCTTCTTGTAGCCGGCGGCGTCGAGGGTCCTGGCCGCGGCGGCCGGATCGTAGGTGATCCTCTGCTCGGGGGACGGCTGCCAGTGGTAATCGGCGAAGCGCGGCGGGAGGTAGCCCTGCCCCTCGACGGCGTGCCCCTGGTAGACCTTGTCGACGATCGTCTTGCGGTCGACGGCCTGGAAGAGGGCCTTGCGGACGGCCGGGTCGAGCATGGCCGGGTTCCCGTCGCCGAACTTCCGCCCGGACTTGTCCTTGGCGCCGGGGTTGGTGGCGAGGGCGAAGAAGCGGCGTCCTGGCGCGTCGTTGACCTTGATGTCCGGCTCGGACTTCAGGGACGCGGCCTGCGCGGGCGTCAGATTCTGTACGAAGCCGACCTCGCCGCGGCGCAGGGCGGCGACCGCCGCGTCACCGTCCTTGTAGTACTTCAGGGTCAGCTCCTCGAACTTCGGCGCACCGCGCCAGAAGTCCTTGTTGGCCCTGAGCTTCACGTACTGGTCGGTCTTGTAGTCGGTGATGACGTACGGACCGTTGCCGACGATCGGGAAACTGTCGTCGTTGTTGAACTTCGAGAAGTCGCCGACCTTCTCCCAGATGTGCTTCGGGACGATCGGCACGTCCAGCGCCGTCATCGTCGCCTGCGGCTTCTTGAGTTCGACGACGAGGGTCTCGGGGTCCGGGGCCGTGACCTTCTTGAAGTTGGCGGTGAAGCTGCCGTTGGCGGTGGCGGCGCCCTCGTCCGTCATCATCTTGTTGAAGGTCCAGGCGGCGTCGGCGGCGGTGGCCTGCTTGCCGTCCGACCACTTGGAGTTCTTGCGGATCTTGTACGTCCACGTGAGCTTGTCCGGGGAGGACTTCCACTCGGTGGCGAGGGCGGGGACGGTGTGCGCGTCCTTGACGTCGTAGTTCGTCAGGTAGTCGTAGACGAGCCGCAGGAGCGTCGTGCTGGAGAGCCTGGTCGCCAGGAACGGGCTGAGCGAGTCGACGCTCTGGGCGATGGCGACGGTGAGGTTCTGGCCGTCGGCCTTGGCCTGGGCGGGTGCGGCGGCCTTTGCCGCTCCGGCGGCCGCGTCGGCCTTGGCCGGGGGCGCTGCTTGGGCCTGCGACGGCGCCGGGCTCAGCGGGGTGGCGGCTCCGGCCAGCAGGGCGAAGGCGGCGGCCCCGGTCGCCAGGAGACGGCGGGTGGGGCGGCGGCGGGTGGAGCGGCGCCGGGTGCCGGGGGTGGTGCGGTGCGTGGAGCCGTTCGTGCGGCCGTTCGTCCAGCCGTTCGTGCAGCCGTGTGTGGAGCCGTTCGTGGAGCCGTGCGTAGTGCCCTTTGTGTCCATGGACGGAGACCTCGCGTCGTCACTTGCGCGTCACTTGCTCGTACGTGCCCGGGAGGCGGGTGGATCATGGGTTGGCAGAGGGGTGTGGCGAAGGTCTACCAGCGCTCTTCCAGGCATGTCAACGGCGTGCGGGCGCGGCGTCGACGGTACGTCAAGTGCCGTTTGTGCTGCGGGAATACGGGGCAGGGCGGCGTGGCGCGCGGGGTCAGGACGCGCGGAGGGCCCGCTCCGTGGTCACGTCACGGGGACGTGGGGGTCACGGGACGGGCCCTCATTGGTCTCGACCTCTGAAGCCCTACTGCTGAGGGGCTGACGGCGCCGCCGGAGGCTGCTGCGGGGGCCAGTTGGCGGGCGGGAGGGGAGCGGCTTGGGGGTCGGGGTCGTGGGGGTCGGAGCTCTGGGGGGCGGAGCCTTGGGGGGTGGGCCGGCCGGGGTGTGCGGGCTGGCCCGGCTGCGGGAATTCCGGTGCGCCGGGCTGTCCGGGCAGGGGCTGCGCGGGCTGCTGCTGCGCGGGCTGCTGCTGTGCGGGCTGCTGCTGTGCGGGCAGTGGCTGTGCTGCGGGTCCGCCGGTGAACTGCACGTCGGAGAAGGGGGATTGGCCGGGGAAGCCGTGGGGTGCGGGCTGGCCCTGGGGCACGGGCTGCCCCTGGGGGGCGGGGGCCTGCTGCCAGCTGCCGGGGGACTGGGGCTGCTGGGGGTAGGGCTGGGGCTGGGGTTGAGGCTGGGCGTAGGGCTGGGCCTGACCCTGTGCGGGGACCTGAGCTTGGCCCGGGGCCTGCGGGAACTGGCCCGGTTGCGGTGCGGGTGCACCGGGCTGGGGCTGGGCCAGGGGCTGGACCTGGGGCTGCGGTTGCGGCTGCTGCCAGTGCTGGTCGGGCTGGCCCGGCTGCTGGGGTGCGTACGGCTGGCCGGGTTGTCCCGGCTGACCCGGCTGACCCGGCTGACCGGGCTGACCGGGCTGCTCAGGGGCGTACGGCTGGCCTGGCTGTGCCGACTGGCCCGGCTGCTGAGGTGCGTACTGCTGACCCTGCTGGCCGGGGTGACCGGGCTGCTGGGGGGCGTACGGCTGGTGGTACTGGCCCGGGTTCTGCGGCTGGCCGTGGGTGTGCTGGGCCTGTTGGGCCTGGTGGGCCTGCTGGGCCGGGATGTGCTGGCCCGGTGCCTGGCCGGATCCCTGCGGCTGGCCCTGTCCGTGGCCCGGCATCGGCGGGGCCAGGTGCGGCGGCGGGTTGCCGTCCGCCGTCCACAGGCCCTGCGCCTGTTGCGCCCGTACGAAGTCCTCGGCGACCAGCGACGAGAGGTGGAAGTACGCCTCGCGGGTCTTCGGCCGCATCATGTCGAGGTCGACCTCGGCGCCCGCCGACAGGTGCTCGTCGAACGGCACCACGACCACGCCCCTGCAGCGCGTCTCGAAGTGCTGCACGATGTCGTCGACCTTGACCATCTTGCCGGTCTCGCGGACCCCGGAGATGACGGTCAGTGAACGCTGCACCAGCTCCGCGTACCCGTGTGCCGACAGCCAGTCCAGCGTCGTCGACGCGCTGCTCGCACCGTCCACCGAAGGCGTCGAGATGATGATCAACTGGTCGGCCAGGTCGAGGACTCCGCGCATCGCGCTGTAGAGGAGGCCGGTGCCCGAGTCGGTGAGGATGATCGGGTACTGCTTGCCCAGCACGTCGATCGCGCGCCGGTAGTCCTCGTCGTTGAAGGCCGTGGAGACGGCCGGGTCGACGTCGTTGGCGATGATCTCCAGGCCGGAGGGGGCCTGCGAGGTGAACCGCCGGATGTCCATGTAGCTGTTGAGGTACGGGATCGCCTGCACGAGGTCGCGGATCGTCGCCCCGGTCTCGCGCCGCACGCGGCGGCCGAGCGTACCCGCGTCGGGGTTGGCGTCGATGGCGAGGATCTTGTCCTGCCGCTCGGTGGCGAGGGTCGCGCCGAGCGCGGTGGTCGTCGTGGTCTTGCCGACGCCGCCCTTGAGGGAGATCACCGCGATGCGGTAGCAGGAGAGGACCGGGGTGCGGATCAGCTCCAGCTTGCGCAGCCGCTCGGCCTCCTCCTTCTTCCCGCCGAACTTGAAGCGGGACCCGGCGGACGGATTGCGGCTGCTCTTGGGCTTCTGCTTGTTGTTGCGCAGCAGGCGCTCGGAGGACAGCTCGACGGCGGCGGTGTACCCGAGGGGAGCCCCGGGGTGTGAAGCCTGCCGCTGGTCGTGAGCCACGGGGGAGGGCCAGGCGGCGCCGGTCCGGGGGTCGACGGGAGCGACGGGGGCTTCCGGCTGGGGCTGCTGCGGCTGCGGCAGGGGCTGGGGTTGTTGTTGCTGGGGCTGCGGCTGCTGGTGGTGCTGCTGTACGGGCTGCTGGGCGGGGGTGCCGAGAGCGCCGGGAGCCGTGGCTTCCGGCGGTGCGGCGGCGGAACTTGCCTGTGCTGCCTGGGAGTTGTCCGGTGCGGCGGGGGCCTGCGGGAATCCGTACCCGCTCTGCGGTGCGGGTGCCGGTGCGGGCATGGGTGCGGGGGCCGGGAGCGGTGCCGCGCCGGGCTGCGGGAAGCCGTAGCCGCTCTGCGGTGTCGCGGGGGCGGGCGGCTGTGGGAACGCGGACGCGGCTTCCTGCGCCGGGGTGCCGGGCGCCGGGACCGGAGGCTGGGGCTGCGTGCCGCCGGGCTGCGGGAATCCGTACCCGCCGTTCTGAGTCGGGGCAGGGGCAGGGGCAGGGGCAGGAGCGGGGGCAGGCATCGGCGCCGGGGGCTGTGCGGGGCCGGGCTGCGGGAATCCGTACCCCTGCTGCTGCGGAGGGCCGGGGACCGGCGGCTGCGGGGCGGTGTGGCTGCCCTGCGGCGCTTCCGGCTGCTGCGGGAATCCGTAACCGCTCTGAGGTGCGGGTGCGGGTGCGGGTGCGGGTACCGGGGTCTGCGGGAAGCCGGGGGAGCCCTGCGGCTGCTGGCCGGACGACTCGCTCGACGGCGCGGGTGCGGGCCAGGGCGACGGAGTGGCGGGCGGCGCGGGCCACTGCGGTGCGGTCGAGGGCGCCGCGGGCTGGAAGGAGGGAGGAAGCGGCGGCAGGCTGCCCTGCGGAGGTGCCGGGGGAGTCCACTGGGGTGCGGGTGCGGGCGCGGATGCACCGGCGGGCGGAGCGTCCTGGGGCTCGTCGGCGAGGGAGACGACGGGGGTGTCTGTGGGGGCGTCCTCGGGGGTTTCCTCGGGAACGGCGTCGTTCACGGGGACGTCGGTGACCGGTGCGCCGGGAGCGGCCGTTGCGTCGGGAGCGGCCGCGTCCGCGACATCCGCGTCTGCGAGGAAGTCGCGGGGCACGGAGTCGCTCGGCGTGAAGTCTCCCGTCGCGAAGTCGTCCGGTACGGAATCACTCGGTACGGAGTCGTTCGGCTCGGCCGTGTCGGGGCCGTCGGTCGGGTCCGTGTCGTCGGCGGAGACATCGGCGGGGGCGTCGGCGTGCGAGAGATCCGACGGAGCGTCAAGAAGGCTGCCTGCAGGGGAAGTTGCTGCCGCCGAGGCCGTGATGGTGTCCGGGTTCGAGTCCGAGGGCTGAACCTCGGCAGGCGCGTCCGTCGCAGCCAGGGCGTCGGAATCGAGGTCGGCGGCCGGCTCCGAGACAGAGTCGGCAACGGGGATCACCCAGTCTTCGGCGGAAGCGGAAGCGGAAGCGGAATCCGGGCCGGGACCGGTCTCCGCATCGGCGGCGGCGGTCACGCCCTCGCGCTCGCCCTCGTCGGTCTCCGTGTCGACCCCGTCCGGCTTCGGCTCAGACCCCGATTCCGTACCGGCTGCGGCTGCGGAATCGGCCCCGGTACGGGCACCGGCGCCGGACTCGTCCTCCGCCCGAGCGGTCCCGCTCGCCGAAGCATCCGGCGTCGTCGAGCCGTCGCCCGTACCGCCGTCGCCCGAACCGCCGTCGCCCGTACCGTCCTCCGCCGCAGCGGTATCCGTGCGCGCCGCAGCGGTATCCGTGCGCGCCGCAGCGGTATCCGTGCGCGCCGCAGCGGTATCCGTGCGCGCCGCAGCGGCAGCCGCAGCCGCCGCTTCAATTTCCGCGAATTCCCGCTTCAGCGCGGCGGGGGAGAAGCGCATGGTCGCCCCGCTCTCCAGGTCCCCCTCCCTGAACGGCTCCGGCTCGGCGGCCGGAGCTGCGGCGGCACCCGAGGGACCCGCGTTCTGCGTGTACCAAGCGGGCGGCGTGTAGTCGATCGTGAACTCGCCCGTCTGGTCGGCCTCCGCGTCGGGCGACTCCTCGACGGGCGCGCTGACGGGCACGTTCCAGCCCTCGCGGATCTCGTCCCGCTCGCTGTTCACATTGCCTCCTGCTGTGGTCGAGCACCCTGGTGCCGTGCATGGTGGGTGGGGTGACCGCTTCCGTCGTCCGAACCGCTCGGCTCTTCCCCGTGTTCTGCCGGGGCGCCCGGCGCACCCTGCCTGCTGCTCGCAGGCCCGCCTGTCGCGCCCGTGCGTCAGCCTAGTCGTCAGCACTGCCCGTACGGCAGGCCCGAGCGGCCGACGAACCGTGCCTCCGACGTCACTTGACGCCCAGAAGTGACCTCCTGGCATCACTCCGTAACGACTAAATCGGTCACAACTCGACATCTCCGTACGGAACGCAGTCCGTCCACCCGGCTGCCCGCACGCTTCCCAACAATCAGGTGTCAACACCTGTGGCGTGTGTCATGGCAGCGTGCACAGACTCTGCACAACCCATCGATCAAACGCTCGCCGCGCACAGCGCACACAGAGTGCACGGCGCACGCAGCGCACACAGCAAAGAGCGGCCACCGGGCAGACCCCCGGCGACCGCTCTCAGGTGCGAGCCCGGCTACGTCAGGTCGAACTCGCCGTCCCGCGCCCCCAGCACGAACGCCGTCCACTCCGCCTCGGTGTACCGGAGCACGGTCTCCGGGTCCGCCGACGAACGCATCGCCACGGCGCCCTCGGGCAGGTACGCGATCTCCACGCGCTCCTCGGCGTCCTCGGTGCCCGGCGCACCGAGCCACTCCACGTCCGAGATGTCGAGGGCGTAGAGCGCGTCCTTCTCCTGCTGCGTTCCCATTCCGGTGTCCTTCCGCTTCCACTCGGCCCGACTCAACGGCCCACGGTCAACAGCCGCTCTCACAAGCGCCGTTCGTTCCCAGGACCATGTTGCCCGATACGTAAGCACGGGGTTCCGTCATCGAGTCGATCGTGCTAGCGCGTACGTCAGCTCGCACATCGGCTCGCACATCAGCTCGCACATCAGCTCGTACGTCCGTCAGTCCATCCGGCGCGCAGGGCCGATCAGCGTCCCCTCGATCGGGGTGGGCATCGTCGTGACCCAGTGCCGCTCCCGGCCCGCGCACCACAGGGTGACGCCGTCGCCGAGGCCGGGCAGGGCCGCGACCTCCTCCGGGGTCAGTCCCAGCAGCCGGCCGATCTGCTGCGCCTCGTCGGGGGAGACCCGCTGGACGCCGACGAGCGCCGAGTCCCGGATCAGCCGGGGTGCCACCGGGCTCAGATACGGCAGCAGCGTCAGTACCGACTGCCACGGCGACGACACGATCCGCCCGCGTGGCGGCCGCATCCCGCAGTCCCGTACGACCAGCACGGGCGAGCCGGGGGTCGCGCCGCTGGGCGGCACCCGCCCCACCTCGTACAGCGTCAGGCAGTCCTGACCCGAAGCCGGGCCTGCGCCCGGACCGCCGGATCCTGCGCCCGGACCGCCGGATCCCCCGCCCGGACCGCCGGATCCCCCACCCGCCGCCTGGGCGAGCTGGGTCCACGCCTGGGTGCGGCCGGTCTCGACGCTCACCCGCGCGCCCGTGCCCGCGGTGCGCAGCGCCAGTGCCTGAGCCGTCCAGAGGCCGCCGATGAGCAGGACTTCGTACGGGTTCGGACGGTGCAGTCCGAGAATCCGCGGATGGCCGCCGGTGTCGTCGCCGAGCAGGATGCCGTCGTCGCCGACGGGCAGGGCGAGTGCGCCGAGGTCGTCCGTCGGAATGCTGTGCCCGGGGTGGCGGGGGCCGCGCAGCCCGCGCGGTACGACGTCCTTGATTCGGGCCGCGACGCCGCCGCCCGCGGTCCTGCGGCCCGTACCCCTGCCGCCCGTGCTCCTGCCGGCGCCCCTCACTCGGCACCGCCCAGCGGCAGAGTGGCCAGCGCGCCCGGCAGCTGCTCCCGGTCCAGCCGCACCAGAGAGACCTTCGCGGAACCCGCCATGCGCTCCAACTCCTTTCGTACGGACACCAGTTGGGTGTCGGAGTCGCCGGTGACGCGGACGTGCCCGGCCACCGTCGACGTCCCCCGGTGCGGACCGCGCCGCACGGTCAGGCTGACGGTGGTCGCGTACGAGGGGACCTCGGCCAGTGCCGAGACCACCCGGGGCAGCGGGGTCGCGGCCCGCCCCAGCTCGGGCCAGCGGCCCACCGCGTACGTGGTGTGCAGTCGGTCGTCGCAGCTCCAGACGCGGGACGTCTCGGCGGTCCGCCGACTCGCGCCCGTACCCGCACCTGCGCCCGGTCCGCCCGCCGCTCCGCCCGCGGGTCCGGCCGCGGGCCCACCGGTCCGGGCGCAGGCGGTCGTGGCCACCGCCGAGTTCAGCTCCTCCTGATTGAGCACGACGGCCCGGAACCCCGCCCCGGTGACCCGGCTCGCCACGTGGTCGGCGACCCGCACCAGACAGCGCTGGGCACCGGCCACACCGCCGCCGCGCGCCTCGACCGCCTCGTGGGCGAGCTCGGGGTCCAGCTTCAGCGCGATCCAGGTCATCCGCAGGGCGGGCGCCGGAGTCTGCTGCTGGAGGGTGGCGTGCGAGAGACGGGCGGCCGACCGCTCGGGCAGGTGCGGGGCGGGTGCGGAGCGGACCTGCTGGAGCAGCTGTGCCGACTCCAGCACGATGTCGTCCACCGTGAGGCAGTCGCCGAGCAGCGACAGCGGCAGCGCCCGCGCACCGGACGCGGGCCGCAGCGCCTCGCCGCTCGCCTCGACGCGTACGACCGCGGTGAGGAACGTGCCGTCGCCGAGCATGCCGACGGTGCGCCGGTCCCTGTCCACATAGGTGTACGGGCCGAACCCGGGCACGTTCTCCGCGATCGGCACCAGCGCGGGGTCGAGCGCGGGATCGAGTACCGCCGAGGTGCCCCGCCGGCGGCGTGCCCGCAGGGCGAACACCGCGGCCAGCCAGTCCTGCACCGCGCGCCCCCGGCGGCGTACCACCGCGAGCAGCAGCAGCGCCACGGCCACCACCAGTCCGGGGACCAGCCAGATGCCACCGGCGAGCCAGCCGAGACCGCCCGCGGCCACGGCGAGCTCCACCAGGACGAGCTGGCGCAGCGGCAGTGAGGCGGGTCGGCCGGTGCGGGAGAGCGGGCGCAGCCCGGTCTTCGCAGGGGGGTCGGCGGGGCGTGCCGCAGGGGCGTTCCCTGTGGGCGAGGCAGCCGAACCAGCCGGGCTGTTCGATTCATTGCTGCGTTGCCGACGGGAAGTGGTACGTCGGTTTCCGGATGGTTGCGGTGTGTTCCGCCCCCCGCGTTCGCGCGTTGTCGTCGCCACCGCAGCCTTCCCGTCGCTTCTACAACCAGCGCCCCCGTGTCAGGGGGTTGACCGGGCGATCACAGTACCGGAGCAGCGGGCCCCGGGCACCGGCAGGCATAGTGAGGGGCAGCAGGACCGCAGGAGCCGCCCGGAGGAGCGCGGTGGGCCCGGGGACCTGTGCGGCCCAGCGGGGAGAGGGAACAGCGGACAGATGGCATCACGTCGGGACGAACTCAACGCCTACACATTTGCGAAGAGGAGGCTGATTGCGCAGTTTCTCCAACCCAGTTCGACGGGTTCGGAGGAAGGTGCGCCCCGGCCGTTGCGGGCGGTGATTCCGGGCGCGATCGTGGGTGTGGTGATCCTCGCGGGCTTCGGCGCCTGGGGCATGTTCAAGCCGGTCGCACCCAAGGAATGGGACAAGCCGGGCGAGAACGTGATCATTGCGAGCAAGTCGACCACTCGCTATGTCGTGTTGAGGACCGACGGCAAGACACAACTGCACCCCGTCCTGAACATGTCCTCCGCCCGGCTCCTCCTCGACCCGGACAAGGGCAAGGTCATCAACATCGACGAGAAGGTGCTGGACAGCGGCAAGATCCCGCACGGCGCCACCCTCGGCATACCGTACGGACCCGACCGGCTGCCGGATGCCAAGGAGGCGGGCGGCGCCAAGCGGTGGGCGGTCTGCGAGCAGCAGGGCGAGGGCGGCAGGGCCATCCAGAAGGCGGCGTTCGTGTTCGCCGAGCGCGAGGCCGCGAAGACCGACGGCCGCGAACGCCTCACCGGCGGCGACCTGCTGTACGTCGAGGGACCGGGCCCGCAGCGCACCCGCTATCTGGTGGACGCGGGCGGCACCGCGTACCCCGTCGCCAAGTCGGAACTGCTGCTGCGCCAGCTGGTCGGCCAGGGCAGGGTCCCGCAGCGCGTCTCGGCCGGCTGGCTGGCGACCCTGCACCGGGGCGACGCGATCGACTTCCCCCGCATCACCCCGTCGGAAGGAGTGCCCAACGCTCCGGCGGGCGCCCCCGGCAGCCTGCGGCCCGAGCAGAACAAGGTGGGCATGGTGCTGCGGGCCACCGACGGCACCAAGGCCCAGCAGTACGTGGTCCTCAAGGGCCGCGTCGCCCCGGTCTCGGACTTCACGGCGAAGCTCCTCCTCAACAGCCGCGACCTGATCGGGCTCGGCCAGGCGGGCCGTCCGACGGCGGTGAGCGCGGCTGCGATCGAGCCGGGAGCGCCGTTCGGCCAGGACCGCAAGTGGCCGCAGGCGGAGCCGAGGCCGGTGAACGATTCGGCGACGAACGGCGCGTCGGGCACGGGTGCCTCGTCCGGCGCCTCGCAGCCGGGCCAGGCCGGGGGCCAGCCGGGCCCCGCCCGCAACACCGTCTGCAACGTCCTGCGCGGCGTCGACAAGTCAACCAGCGCCACCACCCTCAGCACCTGGGCGGGCCCCGCCTTCCCCGCACCGCTGCCGACCGGTGCGAGCAGTGCGTACGTCACTCCGGGCTCGGGCCAGCTGTTCCGCCAGTTCAAGGGCTCGGCGACCGGCACGGGCTTCGTGTTCCTGGTGACCGACACGGGGCTGCGGTACGCGATGCAGTCCAACGGCGACAGCGCCACGGGCGACCCGGGCGGCGGCATCGGCGCCGGTACGAAGGCGGAGAAGCAGGCCCGCGCCCAGGAGGAGGCCCAGGCGCAGAACCGCCTCGGCTACAAGGCGGTCCAGCCCGCCCCGATACCGGTCGCCTGGTCGGAGTTCCTGCCCACGGGACCGCGCTTGTCGACGGGTGCGGCGCGTCAGCCGCAGGGCTCGTGAAGGGCGGCACGGGCGTGACGCGCGTCTCACGTCGGTTGTTGGTGGGAGCCGGCCCCCTGGTGGGGGCGCTGGGGGTGTTGGGGCTGCTCGCCGTGTCGGCGTCGCCCGCGGTCGCCGCTCCGGCACCCGGTACGGATACGGAGCCTGCCGGACAGTGCACGTACCCCTCGAAGCCGTACGAAGGGCGCCCCTGGGCCCTCCAACGGGTCCTGCTCGACGAGGTGTGGAAGCAGTCCACCGGCAAGGGCGTCCGTGTCGCCGTCATCGACAGCGGCGTCGACGTGAAGAACAAGCAGCTCACGGCAGCCGTGGACGTCAAGAGCGGCCGCAACGTACTGCCCAACCCCCTCAAGGACGAAAAGGGCGAACTGATCGAGCGCGGCAAGGAGGACGGGACGTCGGACACCGTCGGCCACGGCACGAAGGTCGCGGGCATCATCGCCGCCCGCCCGGCGAAGGGCACGGGTTTCGTCGGCCTGGCACCGGACGCGACGATCATCCCGATCCAGCAGAACGACGCGGAGGGCCACGGCAACGCCCTCACGCTGGCGACCGCGATCAACCACGCCATCGCCAAAGAAGCCAAGATCATCAACATCTCGCAGGACACGGCGAACGCGACGGAACCGACACCCGTACTCAGGCAGGCCGTCAATCTCGCCCTGTCCAAGAACATCCTGATCATCGCCTCCGCAGGCAACGACGGCCTCGGCGGCAACCTCAAACCCACCTACCCGGCGTCCTATCCGGGCGTCCTCGCCGTCGCGGCCTCCGACCGCAACAACGAACGGGCGGCGTTCTCGCAGTCCGGCGAGTTCGTCGGCGTCGCGGCCCCGGGCGTGGACATGATCTCCACGGTCCCCGGCGGCGGCCACTGCGCGGACAGCGGTACGAGCTTCTCCGCGCCGTACGTGACCGGGGTCGCCGCCCTGATCAGGGCCAAGCACCCGAAGTGGACCAACGCGCAGGTCATCACCCAGATCAAACAGACCGCCGAACGCTCCATCCCCGGCCACGACCGCCTGGTCGGCTGGGGCGTGGTCGACCCGGTCCGCGCCCTGACGGAGGACGAACACCCCCCGGCCGGAGCACCCGTCCCGGGCGGCGGCCTGACCGGCGTCCACGCCCCGACAGCGGTCGAACTCCCGGTGGGAGAAACCCCGGAGGAGCGCAATGCCCGCCTCGGTACGTACGTGGTCGTGGGCGGCGGAGTGCTCGTGGCGGTGATCGCGGGGGCGGCGGTGGCGGTACGGGACTCGCGGCGGCGCGGCGGTCGCGGTCGCAGTAGTCGTCATGGTCGCAGTAGCGAACATGGATCACCCCAATTTGGGACGCGTGGGACAAGTCCGTACCAACGACCGTGAAGTGGTCGATGACCTGCGATTTGCCTGTCTGATATAGGGGTTGGCTGAGTCTCAGATCTAGATAGAGTGGTTCCTCTGTGACGGTTGGGACTCGCATTCACTGCGATAGCAACCGGTGGGAACAGAGCAAACGGGGACGGGGAGGGATCAGATCGTGGGAGACCCGGGCACGGGGGACCTGGCGAAGGGCGTAGGCGCGCTTCGGACGTTCCAGAAGCGGGTGAACGCCATGCTGACGGACCTGGAGGGCGGCGACGCAGGCCGCACGCAGATCGCGGCACAGAGGGTGTCACGCGCGGCATTGAGCGGGACCAACGCGACGTTCGCGGAGGCCGACGGGTTGTACGCGCAGTACAACCGGGTGCATCAGCAACTCACGTCGCTGTCGAAGACGTTGGGGTTCCAGATCGAGCTGCTGAGCATCGGCGTTCATGCGTCGGAGGTCGGCTACAACAACGTCGAGGAGGAGCTGCGGCAGCGGTATCAGGAGATCGATGCGGGGCTGGTGGCGGAGCAAGCGGCTCAGAAGGAGCAGGAACGGGCCTACCAGGAAGCACAGCGGAAGCAGCAGATGCAGGCCGGTCAGCCTGAGTTGAAGGCCCCCGTCTCGTCCACCAAGCCGGGGGTATGAGCCATGACTGACGACAACACGCAGGCATCCGGCGAGAAGGCACAGCGCGCGAAGGACCTTGAGGGAGTCGACCAACAGCTCAAGACCACCGAGGCTCTTCGTGAGTTCTCGGATGCGACGACCCAGATGGCCCCCCTGGCCTTCGGTGGTCTGATGCCGGGGATCCCCGCCCTCCCGCCGGTCCTGCCCGGGTACGCAAACAGGACCAACTTCGAGTCCCATGACCTCAACGCCATGATCGACCTGGTGGAGAGCGCGAAACCCGAAGAGCTGGAGAATGCGGGTCAGGCTCTCTGGAGGGCCAGGGACGCACTCAAGTCGGCGGCTGCGGAACTTGATGCCCACATCAAGGGTGTGTCCTGGACCGGTGACGGCGGCACCAGTTTCCGTGCATTCGGTACGGGTCTTGTTGCACACGCTCGACAGCTGAGCGGCTTCGCCGACACCGCTGCCAAGCAGATCACGGTTGCAGGCACCGGCCTGGCCTCCGTGTACAAGGCCATGCCGCCGAGGGACAGTCGGTTCGACAAGCGCAAGCCCGAAGACGTGCCGATGGTGAGCCGTGTCGAGGGCAACGCGACGTACGACATGGCGGTGAAGACCGAGAAGAACCGCCAAGAGGCCATCAACCAGCTGAACCGCCTGTCGTCGTTCTACGCGGTCTCGCAGGAGACCTTGGCGGCTCAGGAAGCTCCGCGGTTCGACAAGAAGCTGCAGGCGAACGTGCCTCCGCCCACCGGCGGCGGTGGCGGAACCGATGGCGGCGCAGGCGGCGGCGCCGCACGAGGGGCTGCCGGAGGAGGTGCCGGGGGCCTCGGAGCGGCCAGAGCCGTCGCGCCTGCCGATACGTCCGGTCCCGGTGCGGCAGTCGGACGGGCGGACGGCCTCGATGGCGCCGTCCCGGCGGGCGGCGACATTGCCCGACCCGGTGCCGTGGTCGGCGGGGTTTCCCCCGCGCGGGGCGCCGACCAGTCGATGGAACTCGCGCGGGTCGCCACACCACCGGCCCCCGCACCCACTACGAGCGTCGCTCCTCCGGTTGCTCCGCCGGCCCCCGGGCCGGCCCTGGGCACTGCACCGCCTCCCGTAGCCCCGGGCTACATGCCTCCGGTCCAGGGCGGAACCGCTCGGACGCCGGGCATGCCTCCGATGGGTCGGGCTGGTACGTCCGGTCAGCCCCCGGTGGGTCGTGGGGGTACGTCGGGTCAGCCTCCGATGGGTCGGGCTGGTACGTCCGGTCAGCCTCCGATGGGGCGGGCCGGTACGTCCGGTCAGCCCCCGGTGGGTCGTGGGGGTACGTCGGGTCAGCCTCCGATGGGACGTTCCGGTACGTCCGGTCAGCCTCCGATGGGTCGTGGGGGTACGTCGGGTCAGCCTCCGATGGGACGCGCTGGTACGTCCGGTCAGCCTCCGATGGGTCGGGCCGGTACATCTGGTCAGCCCCCGATGGGACGTGCCGGAGGACGTACGGACGGAATCATGGGCGGCAACCCGCAACGCACCGCCCCCGGCTCGTCCGGCTCCCGCATTCCGCGCGGCACGGTTGTCGGTACCGAGCCCGGCACCTCGGGTCGCGGGTCCACCGGTCGTATCCCCACCGGCGGAGCCGTCGGAGCGAACCCCGTATCCGGTACGCCCGCCCGCCCGGCCGGCCGCCCCACCTCCAGCACGAACGGTGTGGTGGGTACTCCCCGAGACGGCACGGTTCCCTCCGGCCGCCCCGGTACCGGTGGCTTCACACAGGGCGGAGCCGGACTCGTACGAGGCCCGGCAGGTCAGCGCAACGCGAACGAGCGCGAGGAACGAGACGGTTCGCAGCGTCCCGACTACCTGACCGAGGACGAAGAGACCTGGACGGCCGGCCGCCGTAGCGCCGTCCCTCCGGTGATCGACTAAGTACGGCCGAGCACGACCTCGTACGACTAAGCACAGCGAAAGGTCCGGAAGCCAGGATGACGGCAGGAACCAGCCAGACTCGAAGGCGTCGGCAGCGCATGCACTGCGCGCTGGCAGCAGCAGTGGCGTGGAGTATCGGTGCTGCTGTCGTGGCACCGGCCGCAGTGGCCGCCGACGCCTCGCCGGAGCAGTGGTACCTGGGCCCGATGAAGGCGGAGGAGATCTGGAAGGTCTCCACGGGCAAGGGTGTCAAGGTCGCCGTCATCGACTCCGGTGTCCATGCGTCCACGCCATCGCTTCAGGGGCAGGTCCTGCCGGGGAAGCACTTCACCAGAGAAGGCTCGGACACGCAGACCGACGACACGAACGGCCAGGGGACCACCACGGCCGAGTTGATCGCGGGTACTGGCAAGGGCGGCGGGATCCGGGGTCTGGCGCCGGGAGCGAAGATCATCCCTTTCAAGGTTCGCCTCTACAAGCACGATGAGCGTCGCGAGTTCATGGAGGATTCCCTGTACCGGGCGGTGAAAGCCGCAGCCGATAGCGATGCGCAGATCATCAATATCTCGGTGGGTAGCCAGCACGGCATCGACATGGGCAACTTCGGGCAGACCGATGCTTTTAAGTATGCCGCTCAGAAAGGCAAGTTGGTATTTGCAGGAACGGGCGACAACGCCAAGCAGGGGAATAAGGAGCAGTACCCGGCCGCGCACTTGGAGGTTGTGGGAGTCGCGTCGGTCGACCGCAACAGCGACCCGGCGGACTACTCCCAGTATGGGGAGGGCGACGTCGATCTCGCAGCTCCAGGTTCCGGCGTCCCCCGTTGGTGCGATGCGAAGTTCCAGCGCTACTGCGACGGAGGCGGAACCGTCGCCGCATCGGCGGTGGCCTCCGCGTCGGCGGCTCTGATTTGGGCCAAGCATCCGGACTGGACGGCGAATCAGGTCCTGCGCGTCATGTTCGACACGGCGAGCCGGAATTGGGTAACGGGCAAGCGCGATGACCATATGGGGCACGGCATCATCCGCCCACGGGACATCCTCCTCGAAGGCAAGGGCAATCCGGGTAAGCCGGAGCCGGGAGTCCCCGCGTACGGAGTGTGGCCCATCCCCTCGACCGCTGCGGCCCCCACCACACCCCCGACCAGTCCTGCTACCCCCACCAGCCCTCCAACCCTCGCCGCCTCCTCCAAGGACACCCCCGACTCCGGCCCCTCCGCCCTCCTCATCGGTGGGATTGCCGCAGCCGCACTGGTCCTCGCCGCCGGCGCCTTCGCCCTCGTCCGCAGGCGCCGCGCGGCCCACTGAACCGCACCACCCGACGGCCCCGGGAATCCCCGGCTCCGTCACCTCGCTCACACCACACGGATCCGAAGGGAAGCCGCGCTCATGGTAGCCAGGCAAGCCAATGACGAAGTAACTCTCAAGAAGACGCAGGAGACGCTCACCAGGAACTTCGGCGGCGTCAAGCAGACGCTGCACAACCTGAACGGCGCCCTCGACGACCTCGAAGGCAAGTGGGTCGGCATCGGCGCCGGCGCCTTCAACAAGAAGCAGACCGAGATCAACAACCGGATCGTGGCGATAGGCAAGCTCCTCCTGAAGTTCCAGGAGGGCATCGAGGCGGCCCGGACCATCAAGGACAACAACGAGGACGAGATCCTCCAGTCGATCAGGGGCATCGACGTCGTGGACGGCTACAACGGCGACGCCAAGGCCGAGGCCAACACCTCGAACCTCAACAAGTTCTGAGCCTCTCGCGCCCCTGCTCCACATCCTTCCCTCCACACCACTAAGGAGTACTTCATGCCCGCCCCACAAGACGGTTCGATGGTCGTCACGTATGCCTCTCTCGACCTGGCAGCAGAGAATGTCAGGCGGCAGTCGGGCAAGCTGGAAGCGCAGCTCAAGGAAATCCAGGCGATGGTCGCCAGCCACTCCACCCTCTGGGAGGGTGAGGCTCAGACGGCCTACAAGGCTCGTCAGGACGACTGGAACAACCAGGCCGCCGCGATCCACGACGCCCTGAAGAAGATCTCTCACCAGATCAGCGAAGCAGTCGGCAAGTACAAGTCCGCCGACGCGAAGGCCGCAGGCAACTTCTAGAACTCTGTGGTCGCACAGCACGCAAGACCGGGGTGGGTACGCGCGGGAGGTGCCCACCCCGAGTCATGCGCCGGTACGTTCCACAGCCCAGGCAGCCGCCATCAACTGGGCGGCGTCACCCATGACTTGACCCCTTGATGCGTCGGCAGCGCCTCACCTCTCCCACTCGCCGCCCTCGCCGAGGAGAGCAGCGGACTCCCGAAAGCGGATGACCGCCTCGGGAGTCCCGCCCATCACACTGTGCACCCCAGTTCCTTCTTGAGCGCGAGGGTGTACGCCTTGCCGAAGGCGACGATGTCCTTACGGCGTTGGACGATGTCTTCGGAGCCTGCCGAGAAGACCAGGTAGGGCCGCACGCGAGGAGTCTTCGGTCCGTTGCACTTGGTGTCGACGATGATCGACCAGTCGCCCAGCACGGTCATGTCGAAGGGAAGGCCCTTGACCACTTCGAGGTTCTTGAACTTGTACGACTCGATCGGATCCCTGGGGTCGAGGAACTCCTCGGAGCGCGCCACGTCCGCGTAGATCGTGTCCTTCTTGTCGACACGTAGATTGCAGGTGATTGACTTGAGCGTCGTAGTGAAATCTTGTCCTCGGGAGTTCTGTTCGACGCTTTTGCCGTCGCGGAGCATCGGTGCCATGACGTCCGGATTCATGGAGATGTGGCAGAACTTCGCCGGGATGCTGTAGTCGCGTCCTCCTGAGGAGCACGACGTCGTGGCTGTGAGCATCGCACAGGACACGAGGAGGGCCGGCAGGCGGACAGCCCGGAGCCTGTTCGGGCGGGCGCTCATCGCTCTCCTCCCGCGCGGTCCGCGGATGCGGTGGCGCGGTCCGCGGATGCGCCGATCGCCTGGTCACCTTCCCTTTCCACTTCTTCGCCGGTCACACCGTGCACCCCAGTTCCTTCTTGACCGCGAGGGTGTACGCCTTGCCGAACGCGAGGATGTCCTTGCGGCGTTGGACGGTGTTCTCGGCGCCGGAGAAGAATTCGAGGACGGGGCGTACGCGGGTGGATTTCGGTCCGTTGCACCGGGTGTCGATGATGATCGTCCGGTCGCCCAGCACGGTGAGGTCGAAGGGGAGGCCCTTGACCACTTCGAGGTTCTTCACCCGCTTCGACTCGACCGGATCCTTGGTGGGGTCGAGGATCTTCTCGCCGCGGGAGAGCTGCACGTAGATGGTGTCCTCCCCGTCGACGCGCAGTTCGCAGTAGACCGGCTTGTTGCTCTGGGCGAAGTCCGTGTCCCGATACTCCTGCGCCACGTTCCCCCGGTGCTCCTCGTCCAGCTTCTCCCCGTCGGGGAGCATCGGAGCCATGATGTCGGAACCCATCGGTACGTGGCAGAACTTCGCCGGGATGCTGTAGTCGCGGCCCCCGGAGGAGCATGCGGTGGTGGCTGTAAGCACCGCGCAGGACGCGAGGAGCGCCGACAGCCGGACCGTGTGGCGCCGGTGCTTGTGCGGGTGGGCGCTCATCCGCTCTCTCGTGCGGTCCGTGCCCGCGGTGCCGTGGTCCGCGGATGCGTCGATCGTCTGGTCACCTTCCCGTTCCACTTGTTCGCTGGTCATACCGTGCACCCCAGTTCCTTCTTGAGGGCGAGGGTGTAGGCCTTGCCGAAGGCGAGGATGTCCTTGCGGCGTTGGGCGGTGTCTTCGGAGCCGGAGTAGAAGGCCAGGTAAGGGCGTACGCGAGGAGTTTTCGGTCCGTTGCACTTGGTGTCGATGACGATCGACCGGTCGCCCAGCACGGTCATGTCGAAGGGAAGTCCCTTGACCACTTCGAGGTTCTTGAACTTGTACGACTCGATCGGATCTCTGGGGTCGAGGAACTTCTCGCTACGAGATACGTTCGCGTAGATCGTGTCCTTCTTGTCGACACGCAGGTCGCAAATGGCTGGCATGCTGGTACTGGTGAGATCTGTTCCTCGGAACTTCTGCTCGATGCTCTTGCCGTCAGGGAGCGTCGGCGCCATGACGTCCGGATTCATGGTGATGTGGCAGAACTTCTTAGGGATGGTGTAGTCGCGTCCCTGCGAGGAGCAGGATGTCGTGGCTGCGAGCACCGCGCAGGACGCGAGGAGGGCCGACAGACGGACCGTCCGGTGCTTGTACGAGGGAGCGGTCACCGCTCTCTGCCCGCGCGGTCCGCTCCCGCGTTCCCGTGGTCCGCGGAATCGCTGATCACCCGGTCCGTGCCCTGGGGGGAAGCGAATTCTTCCTGCCCCTTCGCCCACTCGCCGTTCTCCTGGCGCCAGACCTCTGCCAGCTTCGCCAACTGGGCAGTTCGCCTTGCGGAGTTGCTCTGTCGCTCCTCCGTGGCCTCCGAGCCGATCCGATCCCCCTCCTCCTGCGCCCAGTAAGCCGTGACCACGTCCACCCCGCGCTGTGCCATGTCACCACCGAAGACATTGGCCGCGCCGCCCACCGCGTGGTAGGCCCACCTCTGCTTCCACGAGACGTCCCGCAGGTCCTCGTCCTGCTCGGCGTTGATCGTCAGCTTCCGTGCTTCCTCCAGGAAACCGACCGTCGCACCCGCGCTGCGCAGACTCTCGCCCGGGTGTTCCTTGTTGGTGTGGATCTCGGCGGTCATCGCGTTGTTCATCTGCTCGTTGAGGACCGCGTAGGAATCCTGGTTCCGGGACACCTGCTTCGTCACCTCCAGGAGCTCGCCCTTGTCGAGCGGGGACTGCAGCGGCGCGCTCATCGATTTGTGCACCGTCTCCCCGTGATTCCCCATCGCCCACGCCATGTCCTTGCGCAGTTCCGGCGGGAAGTCGTTGCCCGTGCCCGCGAGGATGCCCAGGGAGCGCTTGAAGGCCGCGTCCTGCTCCGCCGTGTGCGGTACGGGATTCACGCCCTGCGTCTCCGGGTCGCTGACGCCCGACACCGCTGCGAACATGGCCGCCCCCGTCGCCTCCAGTGCCCTGTTCGGGCCGTCCTTCAGCGGGGAGTCGTCGAACGGCTTGCGTTCCTTCAGTACCCACTCCGCGTTGTCCTGCGGATCCTTGCCGTTGAAGAACTCGGTTGCCGCGTCCGGGCTGTTGGAGAGCGCCGTCATGAATCCGGTCATGGGGTCGCGGCCGAATTCCTCGTCCCCCATGAAGTTCATCTTCGGCATCGGCGGACCGCCCGTGCCGCCGCTCCAGTAGTTCCCCGGGAGCCTCATCTTCTTCTCGGTCTCGACCAGGGACTTCCCGTAACTGTTCAGGAACTTGTCGTCGTAGTCTCCGACCCGCATCAGGTTGCTCATCAGCTGGAAGCCCCACACCTGGCTGCCCCGGGTCTTGATCTGCTCGTTGCCGAGGCCCACCATCTCCCGCTCCCAGTTCTGCATCGCCGGGCTGTCGGAGCGGGTCGCGCCGGCGAGGGTCATGCTCAGGTTCTGCTGGAAGTCGCCGAGCTGGTCGAGCCGGGACCGCTGGAGGGTGCCGCCGTCGGAGCCGTCCGCGATGTCCGCCCAGAAGTCGAGAGTGCCACGGGGGCCCAGAATCGTGGCGAACCGTTCCTGGAAGAGCGGGTCGTCGCGGAAATTGCGCAGCGTCGAATTGACCCGGTCGAACTCCTCGCCCGTCAGGTCGTCGCCCTTCTTCTTGATCAGGGCGGCCACCTCGTCCGCCTTCTTCAGCGCCTCGGCGCCGGTGTCGCGGTCCGTGTACGAGGTGCCGGAGAACCCGAACTCCGCCTGGTCCACCAGGGCACGCAGCACCCGGGCCGCACTTGCGTCGCTCTCCGTCGCCCGGTTCAGGATGCGCTGCACGTCGTCCCGCAGGTGGTCGACGTCCTGCTGGGAGTGGTCCGCGACCTTGGTGCCCTTGGCGGCGCGGTCCGGGTGGATGTTCATGGAGACGGTGAAGCCGCCGCCGCCCGTGCCGCGCACCGTGAGGTTCTTCGCGGCGTTCCGCTGGATCAGTTCTTTGAGCTCGTCCCGGTAACCCACCAGTTCGTCGTGGGTGTCGCGCAGGATGCTGTGGATCGACTTCGCCTGGGTGTGCGCGTCAGTGAACTCGCCCGCCGTTTTGGTGATGAACTTCCGCGAGACGGTGGCGTTCACCCCGGCCCAGTTCGCCTTCGTCGCCTTGGCCTCCATGTCGTCCCGCGCCTGCGTTTCGAGCGTCTTGAGAGCCGAGACGACCTTCGCCCAGTCGCCTAAGTTCTTGCTCAGCGCGGAGAAGTTGCCGCCGTACAGTGCCTCGAAGTCCATCAGCCCTTGTCCCCCTCGCGCTTGCCGCCGTCGGCGAACCCCTCGTCCAGAACCGCGATGCCGCTGACGGCCTCCAGCACCTGGCGCTCGGCGCCCTTGTTCACCTTCTGGGTGAAGTTCATGTGGTTGGAGATGTGCGCACAGGCGTCGAGCAGCGTCTTGAGCTGCTTCTCCCACCGGTCCTGCACGTGATCCAGCCCGCCGCCCAGCGCGAAGCCCTGCGCCGTCAGGTCCCGGGCCGCGCCCTGGCTGCTCGACCAGGCGTCCCGTCCGTGGTTTCCCAACCCGTCGAACAGCTTGTACGCGCTGGCGCCGACCTCGGCGAGGTCGGTGTGCGTGGCCGCCAGGTCACCCTGCCCGCCCGCACCCCCAGCACCTCCGCCTCCACGGCCTGCCTCCGGGTCCGCGTTGAGCTGCATCCCGACCGGCGGCTGTGCTAATGCCTCGGCCTTCAGTTGCTGCCACTCGTCCCACGCCATGCGCCTGTTCCCTTCGCCCGTTCCTTCCTGAGCCTGACTCGGGCCAACATAGTCCGTTGATCAACAGTGGTTCGGGGCAGGATTCGACGTCGAGGGCTGAGGGGGAGGACAGTCGTGGTCGGCCATCGTGGTCGCAATAGTGAACATGGACCACTTCAAGCCAGGACGCGTGGAGCAGGGGCGTAGTAAACGGCTTGAAGTGGCCGACCATCAGCGATTCTTCTGCCCTAAGCATGGGTTGGCGGTGTTAGGGATGTGAGCAGGGTGGCTCCACCGTGATGAATGTAACTTACATGCAATGCGATAGCAATCGACAGGAACAAAGCAAATGGGCGGGTTGCTGAGTAGCGGGAAACGTGAAGTCCGGGGTGATGGAGGGGCATGGGTGCGGTGTGATTTGACGGACCGTTAACTCACTTTGTGTCCGGCGGCGTTGGGGTGTCGGGGGGCGGTGCTGCGTGCGGAGGTCATGCGTCGGAGGCCTGTCACGACCACGCGGCCGAGCGCGGCCCAGTGCGCCTGAGCGCGACTGAGTACCTCGAAAGGCCCGGAAGCCAGGACGAGATGACGGCAGGAATGAGCCAGGCCCGAAGGTCTCGCGTCGGGTCCATCGGTGCACGACCTGTGGGCCTGACGCCCCTGAAATGCGCCCGTGCCCGTCTTGGCTGAGACTCGCTCGATCCGAGCAGAACACCGCGTCGTCCGAGGGTGCGGGGCCCGCACTGGGCCTACCCCGCCGCCAGTGAGAATCGCTGTTCGATCATCGGAACGTGGTGATGGAGAGGCAGCGTGACCACGCCACTTGAGTTCGCCGCCCTCCTGCGACTGATCGACGAACGGTCGACCGCCTTCCGCGCCGCGGTCGCCGCCGCGCCCAGCCTCGACGCGCAGGTGCCGACCTGTCCTGAGTGGACGCTGTTCGATCTGGTGCAGCACCTGGGGGAGGGCCGCCAAGCCTGGGCAGCCACGGTCGCCGCAGGCCCTGCCGCCGCCAAGTCCGCACCGGAGGGCGCCCCGGCTGCACCCCAGGGCCGCGAGGCCCTGCTGGACTGGTCGGCTGCGTCGACGCAGCAACTGCTGGACGCGCTGCGGGAGGCCGGCCCGGATCGTGGCTGCTGGACGTGGTGGGGCGCGTCGCAGTCGCCGCAGACGTCCGGCGCAGTCGCCCGGTACCAGTTCCAGGAGATCGCGGTGCACACCTACGACGCCCAGCTCGCCGTGGGCGCCCCGCATCCGCAGTCGCTGCCGGACGAGGTGGCACTCGACGGCGTCGACGAGTTCCTGTCCACCTGCTGCGCAACGACGAGCCCCTGGCCGCACAAGCCTGCCGCGGTCGCCACCCACGCCACCGAGGGCCACTCCTGGCACCTCTCACTCTCCTCCGACGGCGCCCGGATCACCCACCTCCCCACCACGGCTGTCGGGGAGGCCCCGAACGCGCCCGACGCCTCCCTCCAAGGCACGGCTGGCGAACTGGTCCTGGCCCTGTACGGTCGCACCCCGGTGGACTCCCTGAAGCTCGACGGCAACCGACGCCTGCTCGACCTGCTCTGGGCCTGGGAGCCGGAAGCGTAGAACACCGGGTCCGGGCAAGGCCGCCAGCAACTTCCCACTGCTCGGCAGCACACCAGGGCGGGTGTCACCCCGAATCATGTGCCGGTACGGCCCCCCGCCCGCACCATCCCCATCAACTCGGCAGCGTCACCCACGACTTGACCCCGCGATGCGGAGGCAACGCCTCACCGACACCCACGAAGCTGCGCAACCTCATCCGCGACATTAAGTCCGGCAAGGTCGACCACCTCCTCGGACTGTGATCCGTGCCTTGCCGACTCTGCCCGGATCGGCTCAGGACCTCACCGCCGCGCGAGAGCACGGGATCATCGAAGCCCTCATCGATGCGCACCTCAAGCGCTGGGCGGACAAGGCATACCAAGGAGTCGGCGGACCCGTCCGGGTGCCCTTTCGAGGCCGCCGCCTCAAGGGATGGAAGCGCCGCCACGACACCGCCCACGCCAAGATCCGCTGCCTCGGAGAACGAGCCATGGCCACCCTGAAGGGCTGGTGCCTCCTCCGGGGACGCCGCTGCAGCATCAACCGGATCAACTAACGCAGTGAAGGCCGTCCTCGTCCTTCACCACGTTCTTACCTGAGGTTGAAGAACGCTCACCGACTTTCACCGTCCCCACAGTGCTGACCTCTCCGCGCGCCCGTCTCCCCGGCCGACGCGGTGGATCGGATGTGGATCGTGGACGGCACGCTGGACTCGGCCCGCGACCGGGGCAGACCACAACTACGGGATGGCTGTGCCGCACCCTGAAAGCCCCACAAAGTGTCGGCGGCGCAGATGGCTCCCGGTACAACGCCCGGGCAGGTCAGGGATCGAGCCCGTCCGTCGCCGCGCGCAAGCCGTCCAGCGCCTCCTGGGCCGTGCGGCGCAGGAGGCTCCAGGTCGGTGACTGCGCCATCGCGTCGTTCGTCCACTCATTGCCAGAGGCATCGGTCATCGCGGCCAGGGCGTCGTCCACCGGCTGCAGCAGTGCGGTGACGGAATCGGGCAGCAGGCCTTGGGACACGAGACCCGGAACGACACGAAAGGCGTCGTCGAATTCCAGCGCCAGCTCGTCGGGACCGACCCCCCATCGCCCAAGGTGTTCGAGCTGCTGGTCCGCTCCCCAGGCAAGGCGGTTCAGCGCCTGCTCGAGTTGGCCGATGGCCACGTCGGCTTTCACCTGATGATCCCTTCTGCGTCGCCCCCGAGGTTGCCTTCCCACCCCTTGACGCGCCAATACGCTCCCTCGCCGTGGTGGCCCCCACCGGGGTGCCAACGGAGCATGCGGCCGGTGGGGTCACCGCGGTCATTGTATTCGCGCAGCACCCAGCCCTGCCCGGCGTGTCCACCGCGGCCCAGGGCTTCCTCGCGCCATCCGGGATTGTTGACGACTGCCCCTCTGACCTGGTCGGGCGTTACCCCGCCGGACAGCATGTTGGGGTTGTTCATGATGTCGTCGACGTTCTGGATGGAGCCCACCGGCCCGGCTTCTTCGCGAAGTTGCCCCTGCAGGCGTTCGCCGTTGGCCGCGTTGTGCGGTCCGTCCGGTCCTGTGCGCCATGCATGGGGACACTCCACGGGCGCGAGCCCCAGCGGGTCGCTCCAGCCGAGCGGATTGCGTACGTAGACCGACGGGTTCGGACCGGGGGCGAGTCCCAGCGGGTCGGCAGAGACGTAGCGGGCGCTCTCCGGGTCGTAGTAGCGGTGGAAGTTGTAGTGGAGCCCGGTCTCGGGATCGAAGTACTGGCCGGGGAAGCGCAACGGCGTGTAGGCGCTACTGCCCGCGGGCCAGGTCGTTGTACCCCACAGCGTGCTGCGGGCATGCCAGGCGACCTCTCCTTGCTCGTCGACGAGCTGGCTCGGTGTGCCGACCAGATCCGTGACGATCGCGAAGAACCTTGAGGCAACTTCGTCGGCGGGCTTCTGTGCCGAGGTGATGCGTTCCGTCTGGCTGAGCGGGCGCGAGCCGCGGTGGTCCCATGTGAGAGTGACCGGCCTGGGCAACTGGGCCGACACGGTCGTCTGTTCGCACAGCGTGGTGCCGTCCCAGGTGAACACGGTGCGTTCGATCACTGTCGAGTCGTCGTCGCTCATGCGCAGCTTCGCCGTGCGTCGGCCCAGCGCGTCATATGTGTAGCGCCACCGGACGCCGTCAGGGGTGACGACGGACCTCAGCCGGTCCTCGGCGTCCCACTCGTACCGCCACGTATCCGGTTTGCGGGACAGGCGGGATTTCTGCCGCAGGGTGATGCGTCCCAGCGCGTCGTGCTCGTAGCGGACCGAACCGGCCCGGACGAGCCGGTTGCCCCTGTATACACGGCTGCCCGTGGCCTCGTGACCGGGATGGTTTGCGGGCCAAGATGCCGAGGACTGGTTCCCCGCGGCGTCGTAAGCGTACGTCTCGGTCCAGTTCGCCGAGTGAACAGCCGTGACTCTGCCAACGCTGTCCAGGTCGAATCGGCGTGAGCCTTCGAGCAGGTCGTCGACGGCTGTGAGGACACCGTCGGTGCGGTAGGTGTGGGCGCGCCGTTGGACGAGCCGGTGGTCGGGCCCGCCCGTGACCGAGTGTGCCACCAGCCGACCGGCCTCGTCGTAGGTGCTGGACAGAGTGGCGAAATGGCCGACGGTGCGGGCTGTTTCGCGGCCGACCGCGTCGTACTGGAAGTCGATGGTTTGGCCTGCGACGTTCATCTGGGAACAGTTGCCGGCCGGATCGTAGGACCAGGTGGTCTGTGCGCCGCCCGGTGTTGTTCGGCTGACGCGACGTCCCCGCCCGTCGTAGGTGAAGTTCAGTGTTCGTCCGTCGGTCGCCTCCGCGCGCAGTTGCCCGAGCCGGTCTCGCAGCAGGGTCAACGAACTGTCCGGGCTCTCGGCCTGGGCGAGTTGATCGGTGAAATCGTATGCGTAGGTGGTGACGTCGCCGGCCGCATCCTTGCGTTTCACCTGGCCCATGGCGTTGCGCTCGTACGTGATGGTTCTGCCGAGCGCGTCGGTGCGGCTCGTCAATTGTCCGGCCGCATCGTGGACGTAGCTGAGGGTCCGACCGTCGAAGTCCGTCTCCGTGGACAGCTGCCCCGCCCGGTCGTAGGTGTACTGCCAGGTGAGGCCGCGAGGGTCGGTGACCTGGGTGAGGCGCAACTCGTGGTCGTGGGTGAACTCGTGGCGTCCTCCGTCCGGATCCGTGCGGGCAGTGACCACGTCAAAGTGGGTGTACTCGAAGAGGGTGACGCCGCCCGTGGCGTCGGTATGACGGGTGCAGTTGCCTTCGCCGTCGTACGACCATGAGTTGGTGGATCCGTCCGGGGAGGTGCGGCGGGCGAGCAGTCCCTCGACCGTCCAGTCGAGGCGAGTCGTCGCGCCAAGGGCATCCGTGATCGCCGTCGGGCGGCCGAAGGCGTCGCGGGTGTAGCGGGTGACCGCGCCCAGGGGGTTGGTGATCTCCAGTGGCAGGCCCGCCGAGTCCGTACGGACATGGCTCGTATTGCCGAGGGCGTCGGTGACGGAGCGGAGGCGGCCCGCCTCGTCGTACGAGAAGCGGGAGGTGGACCCGGACGGGTCGGTCACCGTTGTGCGGTTGCCGCGCTCGTCGTACTCCTGGCGGGTCGTCAGGCGGTCCGGGCCCGTCACCCGCACCGGCAGCCCGAGCGCGTTGTACTCGGCGGTGGCCTCCCGGCCGTCCGGGCGGACCACTCGGGTCACGCCGCCCGTCTCCGTGTCGTACTCGAAGCGGGTCGTGCGTCCCAGCGGATCCGTGCGGGAGAGGAGACGGTGGCGGCGATCGCGTTCGTAGCGGGTGATAGATCCCAGCGGGTCGATCTCGGCGACGATTTGATGCACGTCATTGACCAGGTAGCGGTGGACGGCTCCGGATCCGGTGGTGGCCGTCGTGATGCGCAGGCCCGTTTCCGGGTCGATGTCGTCGTACGTGACGCGCAGCGCGACGTGGCCCTCGGTGCCGCCCTCGGCTATGCAGCGGTCCTGGTCGTCGTACGAGTAGTCGTATTGCCTGGTGTTGGTGTCGGTCCAGGAGGTGACGCGGGCGTGCTCGTCGTACGTGAAACGGAGCGGGAGGCCTGAGGAGTTGGTGACCGAGGTGAGGTGGCCTTCGGTGTAGCCGTACCGGACGATCTCCTGGTCCGAGCCGTCGGGAGCCGCACCGGCCAGGTGCAGGGCGGTGATGCGGCCCTGCTCGGCGGTGAGCAACAGATGGCGGCCCGCGCTGTCGACGATGGCGGTCGGGACGGATTCGTCCGTGTACTCGAAGGTGATCCAGTTGCCGTTGCGGTCGTCGATCTGGGTGAGGAGGGCGAGGTGGGGGCCGGTGGTCGTGAAGTGCTGGACCCGGCCGGTGTCCGGGTCGGTGACCGTGTAGTTTCCGGCGGCGTCCGTGTCCAGGGGGCGGGCCGGGCCGTGAGTGGGAAGGACAGGCACGCCGGGGGCGGGGTGCGGGTAGGGCAGGAGGAGGCCGTCCTCGCAGACCAGGACGACGCCCTCGGAGTCGATCTCCAGGCGCTGGTCTGCGGTCGACGACCAGGAGGGACCGAACCAGCGGCCCGCCCGGTAGTCGGAGGCCACCCGGCGGGTGAAGGCCAGCGGGAGAGTGCCGGGCAGAGTGATGTCCGTCTGGGGGAGGTACATCACGCCGGTGGCGAGGTCGATGGGGTCCGTGGGGTCGTCCTTGAGGGGAGCCTTGGGACGGGTCGGCGCGTTGGGGTCGGCCTGCAGCGGCCCGCGTGCGGTCCCCGGCTGGCCGAGACCGTCCGGGCCGGCCCCCCTGCCCATGTCCTGCGCCACCTTCCGCGCCGTATTCGCCCCCTTCAGCCCCATCCCCGCACCCTTGGTCCCGATCAGTTCCGGCACCAGCGTGCCCAGGAACTCGCTCGGGTCCGCCTTCGCGGTGTCCCACATGCCCTTCAGTGCGCGGTCCGGGTGGGCCGCGGTGGTGGCCAGGCCGGCCAGGGTCATGTTGGTGGCTTTGTAGTACTCGGCCGGGTGGGAGAGGTTGTACGGGTCGGTGGGGTTGACGCTGCGGACGAAGTTCGTCAGGCCGATGACGCCCTTGGTGATGCCGCCCGCGAAGTGCGTCGCCTCGACGTTCAGCCCCATCATCGCGTCGGTGCCGTCCAGCTTCAGCCGGTCCAGGCCCGTCGGTTCCTTCGGGGCGTGGGCGAGGGCCGCGGTGATCGCCTTCTGCGCCGTTTCGGCGGCGCTGTCGCGCTGGCTGCGGGCGGCGGTGAGGATCTCCTGCGCGCGGGTGGTCTTCGCGGTGCCCGGGTCGACGAAGGGGGCCGGGCGGGGCGGCGGGTTGGGGTCGTTGCGGGCCGCGTTGTAGGCGACGCGCTTTTCCTCGAACGTGGCGTGGGCCGTCCGGGACTCCTCCTGGCCCTCCTTGTGGAGGGCGATCGCCTCCCGCGCCTGACCCTGCGCCCAGATGATCGTGGTGACGTACGACTCCAGGGCCTTCGCCGCGTCGGTGCAGGCGTCCGCCGCGTGCAGCCAGTCGGTGGGCAGAGGTGCGAACTTCTGCCGGAACGTATCGGCGGCCACACCCTTCCAGTGGCTGGAGTCCAGCTGCTTCATGCCCGCGCCGACCCGGCCGAACGCGGCGGCGAAGTCCCGCAGGTTCTTCGCCGTCGCCCGGACATCGGCCGGTTTCCCGTGGATCAGCTCGGTGGGGTCCTCGGTCTGGCCGAGCTGCTGCTCGCGGACCTCGGCGCCCAGCTCGGACGCGACGCCGTCGCCCCAGTCCTTGAGGGCGTCGCCGGCCTTCTCCAGGCCGACGTGCTCCAGGCCGTCGCCGGCCTTGTCCGTTGCCCAGTCGACGCCCTCGCCGAGCTTCTCCTTGCCCCAGTCGACGCCTTCGCGGACCTTGTCGTACCCGTCCCCGAGCGCCTTGCCGA
The DNA here is from genome assembly GCF_044333135.1 of Streptomyces sp. NPDC021093. NCBI lineage: Bacteria > Bacillati > Actinomycetota > Actinomycetes > Kitasatosporales > Streptomycetaceae > Streptomyces > Streptomyces sp. NPDC021093. The sequence continues at coordinate 296,927 of NZ_JBIRQJ010000012.1, forward strand.
GCCCGTCCACGAAGTCCGACATCAGCGTCCGCCCCCACCCTGTTGGTCCCCGCCCTGTTCGGCAGCGCCCGGCTGCTCCGGTTCGTCACCGCGCTGCCGGGCCACCCCGGCCTCGGTCGGTTCGAACAGGTCGCGGGCCTTCTCCCGCGCCGCGTCCCGCTCGCCCTCGTCGATCAGCCCGGTCCTTTCCATCCAGTCCGCGTTGGTGGCGGTCACGTCGTACCCGGTGTTCTGCCAGGTCTCCTCCACCTCGGAGTGCGCCTTGAGGAAGGACCCCGGGCTCCAGTCGGCGCCGCTGAACTGGTTCTGGCTGCGGATCTCGTCCCAGCTCTTCTCCTTGACCTGCTCCTCGGTCAGGTGCGGATTGCCGTTCATGCCGTTCACGGCGAACTTGAACGTGTCCTTGACGTACTGCTCCTGCTCGCGGAAGGAGCCCGCCGAAAGCCCGACGCCGAGCGCGAAGTCGTTGCCGCGCATCATCAGCGCCCGTACGCCCCACTCCCAGCGCTCGCAGAAGGTCTTGAACTCCGCCGTCAGCCCGCCGTGCCCCAACTCCAGCCCCGACAGGGTGAGATCGGAGAACCCCCGGCCCATGGTCGCCTCGCCGACCATGCTCTGTTCCTTGAGCTCGGCGAGCGCCGCGTTGATCCCGGACGCGATCAGCGCGAGTGCGGGCTGCGCCGCCGCCAGATCCGGCTCTTCTCCGCTCACCGAGCACCCCCGAGATCCACCGCGACCTCGTCCGGTACGACGCCGGACACCGGCGGGAACAGCGCCCCGTCCTCGCTGCCCGCGTCCAGCGCCACCCCCGCGGGCACCCCCAGCGCGGGCACCATCACGTCCAGAAGCCGCGCGCCGTAGACCGTCCGGTACGTCCACTCCCGCCCGGCGTCCCCCTGAGCGAACGCGAACCGGGCGAGCGCCGCCTCGTCGGAGAACGCGCAGATCCACCGCACCCCGCCCCACTCGGCGGTCCACAGGCTTTCTAACGAGTCGAGCGGAACCAGTACCGCAGTGCGCCGGAACTCGCCCAGCAGCGCGGCGAATCCCCGCTTCGCAGCGGTGACAGCGGCCGCGTCAGACGCGGAGTCAGACGCGGAGTCAGATGCGGAGTCATCCGCGGAGCCATCCGCAGAGTCGGACACGGCGTCGGACGCACCAGCAGTGCCCCCTGCCCCGGCCCCCCTCACCCGTCCACCAACCCCGTCTGCACCAACGGCTTCCCCCGCCTCCGCGAGACGAAGATGCCCCGTCCCGTCGGCATCGGGCGCGGGCGTACGCCCTGCAGTACGTCGCCCTCGTTCGGGTCGCCGGAGAGGACGACGCCCTGGGCGCCCAGTTCCTGCATGCGCTGCATGAAGGGTTCGTACGCGGCGCGGCTCGCGCCCGCCGTGTTGCGGGCGATGACGAAGCGGACGCCGACGTCCCTGGCGAAGGGGAGGAGTTCGGCGAGAGCGGCGAGCGGGTTGCCGCTCGACGTGGCGACCAGGTCCCAGTCGTCGATGATCACGTACACGTTCGGACCCTGCCACCAGCTGCGGTCCCGCAGCTGCTGCGCGGTGACGTCGGCGGACGGGGTGCGGCGCTTCATCAGGCCTTCGAGCGCGTCCACGTGGTGCTCCATGTTGTTGGACATGGGCACGTACTCGGCGAGGTGCGCGGGCGGGGTGACGTCGAGCAGGCCGCGCCGGTTGTCGATGACGAAGAACTGGCAGGCGGACGGGTCGTAGCGCTCCGTCAGCTGCTTGATCACCATGCGCAGCATGTTCGTCTTGCCGGTCTCGCTCTCGCCGAACACCAGGAAGAACGGGTCCTGGTCGAAGTCGACGAAGACCGGCTCCAGGAGGTTCTCGTCGATGCCGAAGGCGATGCCGCGCTCGGGGTGCGCGTTGCCGTGCGGGAGGGAGGAGAGCGGGAGCTCGCGCGGCAGGAGGCGTACGGCGGGGGCGCCGGGGGCCGTCCAGTGCCGGGCCACCTCACGGTTCATGGCGGTCGACGCGTCGGAGAGCTCGCTGTCCGAGTTGATGCCGTCGATGCGCGGCACCGCCGCCATGAAGTGCAGCTTCTCCGGCGCGATGCCGCGCCCCGGCACGCCCGGCGGCACGTTCACGGCCACCTTGCGGTCGATCTCGGAGTCCATCGTGTCGCCGAGCCGCAGCTCCAGGCGGTTCATCAGGAGGTCCTTGAGGTTGGCACGCACCTCCATCGAGCGGGACGCGGTGAGGACGAGGTGGATGCCGTAGCCGAGTCCGCGCGCCGCGATCTCCAGGACGAGCTGCTCCAGCCCCTCGTACTCCGTACGGAAGTTGCCCCAGCCGTCGAGGATGAGGAAGACGTCGCCCCAGGGCTGGTCGGCCACCGATATCTCGCCGCGCGCCCGCATCCTGCGGTACGTGGCGATGGAGTCGATGCCCGAGGAGCGGAAGTACTCCTCGCGGCGGGCCATGATCCCGTACACCTCTGAGACCGTACGGCGGACCTTCTCCGGGTCCAGGCGGGAGGCGATCCCGCCGACGTGCGGCAGTCCCGCGACCGCCGAGAGTCCGCCGCCGCCGAAGTCGAGCCCGTAGAACTGGACCTCGTGCGGGGTGTGGGTGAGGGCGAACGCCGTGACCAGGGTCCGCAGCAGGGTCGACTTGCCGGACTGGGGGCCGCCGACTATCTGCATGTGGCCCGCAGCTCCGGAGAAGTCCCGGTAGAGGGTGTCCCGCCGTTGCTCGAACGGCTTGTCCAGTACGCCGAGGGGTACGACGAGCCGCCCCGCGCCCTCGTACCCGGGCTGCGTCAGCCCGCGCCCGGGTACGCCCGCGAGGCCCGGCAGCAGCTCGTCCAGCGTCGGCGGATTGTCCAGCGGCGGCAGCCACACCCGGTGCGCCTCCGCGCCGCGCCCTTCGAGGCGCCGCACGATCACGTCCAGGACGGTGTCGGCGAGCGCGTCGTCCTGGGCGGGACCGCCCTCGCTGCGGGAACCCGCGGCGGGCGCCAGATAGCGCACCGGCACCGGGGCCGCGGTGAACAGCGCGGGCGCACGGTCCACCCGGAGCGTGCCGCCCGCCGCGGGCCGCTCGGAGCCGGTCCGGTAGACCCCCGACACATAGGCGGCCTTGAAGCGGACCATCTCGTCCGTGCCGAACTTCAGATAGCCCGAGCCGGGGACGTTGGGCAGCTGGTAGGCGTCCGGGACGCCGATGGCCGCCCGCGACTCGGCGGCGGAGAAGGTGCGCAGGCCGACACGGTAGGAGAGGTAGGTCTCCAGACCGCGCAGCCGGCCCTCCTCCAGGCGCTGCGAGGCGAGCAGCAGATGGACGCCCAGCGAGCGGCCGATGCGGCCGATCTGCACGAACATCTCGATGAAGTCCGGCATCGCGGTCAGCAGCTCGCTGAACTCGTCGATGACGAGGACGAGGGAAGGGATCGGCTGGAGCGGGGCGCCGGCCGCGCGCGCCTTCTCGTAGTCGTGGATGTTGGCGTAGTTGCCCGCGTCGCGCAGCATCTCCTGGCGGCGGTTGAGCTCGCCGCGGATCGAGTCGCCCATCCGGTCGACCAGGGTCAGGTCGTCGGCGAGGTTGGTGATCACCGCTGCGACGTGCGGCATCTGCGACATTCCGGCGAAGGTCGCACCGCCCTTGAAGTCCGCGAGGACGAAGTTGAGGGTCTCGGAGGAGTGTGTGACGGCCAGCCCGAGCACGAGCGTGCGCAGCAGCTCCGACTTGCCGGAACCGGTGGCTCCGACGCACAGGCCGTGCGGGCCCATGCCCTCCTGCGCCGCCTCCTTGAGGTCGAGCATCACGGGCGTGCCGTCCTCGCCGACCCCGATCGGCACCCGCAGCCGCTCCGCCTGCGAGCGCGGCCGCCAGGTGCGCGCGACGTCCACGCCCGCCGCGTCGCCGAGGCCCAGCAGGTCCGTGAACTCCAGATTGGCGAGCAGCGGCTCGTCGTCGTCCCCGCCGGACGCCATCCGCAGCGGGGCCAGCTGCCGGGCCAGCGCCTCGGCTGCCTCCCGGCTCAGACCGTCCGGCGCACCGTCGTACACCATGCCGTGCCCGGACTCCAGACGCAGCGCATCCGGCCGTACGACGACGGAAAGGCCGCCCCGCGCCCCGGTCATCTCACCCGGTACGACCTCGACGACGGTGACCCCCTGCAGCCCCTCGGGGGAGGCCAGCCGCGACATCGGCGGCACGGAAAGACCGTCGATCACCACGACGACGTGCGGCTCCTCAAGCAGCGGCTGCCCGCCCGGCTGGAACCTGGGCCGCCCGTCGAGCCGACCGGCCAGCAGGTCCTCCAGCTCCTGGACACCGGTGGCGACCAGCCGGCGGCTGCCCGCCCCGTCCCCGTCTCCCGCGGCCTGTGCGTGCGGCAGCCACTTCGCCCACTCCCACTCGGGGGCGTGCCTGCGGTCCGTGGCGACGGCGATCACCAGGTCCTCGGGGGAGTGCAGCGCGGCGAGCGAACCCACCACGGCACGCGCGGTGGACCGTACGCACTCCGGGTCGCCACTCACCGTCAGGTGGTAGAACGCCCGCAGCGAGACCGCCATCGGCAGCCCGTCCAGCGTGCTGTGCACGTTCAGGAACTGCTGCATCGCCCCGGCGGTGAGCGGTTCCAGCTCGTCGACGGGCGCGGTCTCCGGCGCGATCAGCGGAGTGGCGAGCTGCTGGCTGCCGAGACCCACGCGCACCTGCCCGAAGTCCGGGTCGGCCGGCCGCCGCTCCCAGACCCGGCTGCCCTCGGCGACCAGCGCCCACAGCTGCTCGGGGGAGGGGTGCAGGTAGTACTGCGCGTCACGCTGGAGCCGGGCGGTCTCCAGGACCGTACGCCGGGTCCGGGTGAGGTACTTCAGGTAGTCGCGCCGCAGGTCGGCGAGCTCACCCTGGGTGCCGCGCCGGTAGCGCACCAGCATCGCGACCGCCATGGCGACGGTCGCCGCGACCATCACCATGCCCATGATCTTCATGATCGGGTTCGGGGTCATGAAGAAGAACACCACCGATCCGCCCATGCCCAGCATGGGGAGGATCTGCATCAGCGCGCCCTCCTGCTGACCGCGCGGCAATTCCGGCGGCGGTTGCAACTGCACCTGCTCGCCGGGAATTTCGGATGGCAGCGCACGAGGCGGGCGCTTGACGACTATCTGGCTCACAACTCCCCAATTCCCCTACCGGACCGGAGTCGTTCCTCCTGGCAGCTCATGACGGACGACTCTGCCCGCGGGGATCCTAACTTGCGCACCGGTACCCGGGTCGGCGGTAGGGTGGCGCCCGGCGAGTACGCACCCGCGAACAGCGGGAGCAAACAGTGCGGTTGAGGACAACTGGGAATTCGTCGGTCGATCCGGTGCCGTGGGTGGTCATTTCGGACACCTGGTGTGCAACTGGGTGCAACCGGTGTGCACCTGGCGTGCGGCCGGTGTGCGGATGCCGTGCGGCTGCCGTATGGCTGCCGCGGAGCCGGTGCACAGCCGGCCGGCCTGCCCCGGGCGTGCCACCGGCGTGCGCGCAAGGGACCGGTCCCGACCACATCGTGAGAACCTGCGACGGGAGCAGAAGTTGAGTACGACGGTCTCAGCGCCGACGGCCACAGGCGGCCACCCGGGTGGAGCGAACGGCCGGTCGGCCCCCGCGATCACCACCACCGCCACGAGCGGCACCGGCTTCTGCCGGGTCACGGTCGTCGCCCCCGACGGCCGCATCGACGTGGCACTCCCCGACGACCTCCCCGTCGCCGACCTTCACCCCGAGATACTCCGGCTGTCCGGCCAGAGCCCCGCCGCGAGCGCCCCCGTCGGCTACCACCTGGTCCGCCGGGACGGCACCGTCCTGGACGGCGCCCGCACCCTGGCCGCACAGCGCATCCTCGACGGCGAGCTCCTCTCGATGCGCCCCTTCTCGGAGTCCCTCCCGCCGGCCGTCTTCGACGACGTGTCCGACGCCGTCGCCACCGCCGTCGCCCGCGACCGCACCCTGTGGAACGACCGCCTCACGCGCGGCGCGGGCCTCTTCGGCGGCGCCGTGCTCCTCGTCCTGCTGGCCTTCGTCCTCTGGAACGCCGACCCCCGCCACGACATGCACGGCCTGCCCGGCATCCTGGCCGCCGTCACCGGCACCCTCCTGCTGGCCCTGGCCTGCGTACGCGCCCGGGTGTACGACGACCGCGCATCGGCGGTCGCCCTGGGCACCGGCGCACTCGTGCACGCGGCCGTCGGCGGAGCCGGACTGCTGCCGCTCGGTGCCGGTGAGGGCATCGGCCGGCTCCAGTTCCTGCTGGCCTGCGCCACGGTGCTGATCGCCGCCGTCGTCCTGGTGATCGTCTCCCCGTACGGCGACGGCCCCTTCGTCGCGTTCGCCGTCGCCTCCGCGCTCGGCCTCCTCGCGACCTTTACCGCGATCCTGACCGACCTCAAGCCGGTCGAGACGGCCGCGATGCTGCCGCCGTTCGCGGTCGGCGCGCTCGCCTTCCTGCCCAGCCTCTCCACCCGGTTCGCCCGCCTGCCCATCGGCTTCGAACCGCCCCGCACCACCGTCGGCGACTACAGCACCGGCGCCGAACCCGCCCCGCAGGGCCCCGTCGACGCCGACCGCATCGCCGCCCAGGCCCGCCGCGGCCACGAACTCCTGGTCGGCCTGGTGGGCGGCTTCTCGCTCGCCACTGCGGGCGCCGCCGCCGTACTCGGCTTCTCCGGCGAGACCTGGGCACAGGCACTCGCCTTCGCCACCGGCCTCGCCATGCTGATGCGCGCCCACCTCTTCCGCTACACGGCCCAGGTCGGCTGCGCGCTGGCCGCCGGCCTCGCCGCCCTGGTCCTCCTCGGCCTCGGCCTGTGCCTGAACCCGCCGCACACCCTGATCCTCGAAGCCCTCGCGGGCGACACCACGGGCCTTGACATCCGTACGATCTGGCTCACGGCGGCGATCGCCGCGACGGCCGCGCTGATCACGGCGACGGGCCTGATCGTCTCGGGCAAGGGAGTCACCCCGTTCTGGGGCCGCTTCCTGGAGATCGCCGAAACCTGCGTGCTGCTCACCCTGCTGCCCCTGTGCCTCGCGGTCTTCGACGTCTACCACTCGATCCGCGCGCTGACTTCCTGAGACGGAGACGGAGACGGAGACGGAGACCGAGGGGCGGGGACTCGCACACCCCGCCCCTCAGTCCATCCTGCGCGGAGGTCCGAGCAGCGCGGCCTCGTCGCCGGACGTCGTGGTCGTCACCAGGTGCCTCTCCCGCCCCGCGCACCACAGGGTGACCCCGTCCCCGAGGCCGGGCAGCGCGTCGGTCTCTTCCGGGGCCAGCCCCAGCAGCCCGCCGATCCGCCGCGCCTCGTCGGGCGACACCCGCTGTACGCCGACGAGCGCCGACCCCCGGATCAACCGGGGCGCCACCGGACTCAGATACGGCAGCAGCGTCAGCACCGACTGCCACGCCGCGCGCACCACCCGCCCGCGCGGCGGCCGCATCCCACAGTCCCGTACGACCAGAACGGGCCTGCCCTCGGCGGCCCCCAGCACCGGCACCCGCCCCACATCGAACAGCTCGGCCCCACCCGCACCGACCGTCGCTCCCCTCCCCTCCCACACCTGCGCCCGCGCCGTCTCGACGGCCACCCGGACCCCGGCCGCCCCAGCGCGGAGCGCCAGGACCTGAGCGGTCCACAGACCGCCGATCAGCAGTACGTCGTACGGGGCGGCCCGGTGCACTCCGAGCAACAGCGCCCGCCCTTCGGCGTCGTCCCCGACGGACACCCCGTCGTCCCCGACCGGCAGGGCGTACGAACCGCCGAGCCCCTCCCTCGTACCCGTACGCCGAGCCCCGAACAAGCTCCTCACCGCGCACCTCCCAGCGGCAGCGTCGCGAGCACGCCCGGCAGCTGTTCCCGGTCCAGCCGTACGAGCCCCACCCGCGCCTCCCTGGCCGCCTGCTCCCACTCGCGCCGCACGGCGACGAGTTCACCCTCGTCCCGGCAGCTCACCCGGACGTGTGCGGACACCTCAACCGCCCGCCGCGACGCACTCCGCCGTACGGTCAGCCCGACGGTGGCCGTACGGCCGGGCAGCGCCGAGACCAGCCGGACGGCGCCTTCCGGTGCGCCACCACTGCCTGCCCCTGCTCCTGCCCCTGCTCCTGCGACCAGATAGGTGGTGTGCAGCAGCCCGCCTCCGCGCCACATCCGAGAGGACTCGGCACCAGCCCCATCAGCACCCCCAGCGGAATCCGAAGCAATCGCGGCAGCCACAGCCGAGTCGAGCCCCTCCCGATCCAGTACCTCCGCGCGCAGCCCCGCGCCCGCGATCCGGCTCGCCACCTGGTCTGCGGCCCGCACCAGACACCGCTGCGCCCCGCCGAGACCACCACCGCGCGCCGCCACGGCCTCCGCGCACCGCTCCGGATCCAGCCGCAACGCCACCCAGGTCAGCCGCAGCGCGGGCGACCCTCCACCGGACGGAGTCGTCCTCCGCACCTGCTGCACCTGCCGTACCTGCTGCACCACCTGCGCCGAAGCCAGCACGACCCCGTCCACCTCCAGCGCGTCCGCCAGCAGCGACAGCGGCAACTCCCGCGCCCCGCCAGCCGGACGCAGCCCAGGACCGCTCGCCTCGACCCGTACGACCGCCGTCAGGAACGTCCCGTCGCCCACCATGCCGACGACCCGCCGCCCCCGGTCCTCGTACGCGTACGAACGCAGCCCGCGCACCCCGAAGACGTCGTCACCGGAATCCGGCCGCCGGGCCCCCGCCCGTACCCGTACGCGAAATGAGACAGCCGCCGCGAGCCACTCGCAGGCTCCCCGCCCCCGCCGTCGCAGCACGGCCGGGGCCAGCCCCGCGAAGGCGAGCGCGAAAGCCGGCGCCCACCACGGAGAGCCACCCACGACCCCCGCCACCGCCACCGCGAGCGCCATCTCGCAGAGCACCAACTCCCGTACCCCAAAAGGCCTGTTGGCCCCACGCGCCCTCTTCCCAACCACCGTCCCCGCCTCCCGTCGCCCGCCGCGGCCGTAACTCCCGCTTCCGTACGGGAGTTGACGGAGCGTTCACCCTATCCGAGCTGTGAGTGACGGATTTCACGGACGGAACGGGGTCCGACGGCTACGACAGGGGAGAGTGGCGGCGGCCCGATGGCATCACGACGAGACGAACTCAACGCGTACACCTTCGCGAAACGGAGGCTGATCGCACAGTTCCTGCGCCCCACCCCGACCGGCTCGGACGAACACGCTCCACGCCCCCTGCGCGCGGTACTGCCGGGCGTGCTCGTCGGCGTGGTCGGACTGGCGGGGTTCGGGGCGTGGGGGTTGTTTCAGCCGGTGGCGCCGAGGGGTTGGGACGAGACCCGCGCGCACGTCATCATCGCCAGCAGGTCCACCGCCCGCTTCGTGGTGCTGGACCTCGACGGGGTCCGAAGGCTCCACCCGGTCCTGAACATGTCCTCCGCCCGGCTCCTCGTCAACAACGGTGCGGACCGCATCGTCAAGGTCGACGACCGGATCCTCGACGAGAGCAAGCTGGTACGGGGCCCCGCACTCGGCATCCCGTACGCCCCGGACCGCCTGCCCGAGCCGGCGTCGGCGGCCGCGCCCAAGACCTGGGCCGTGTGTGAACGGCCGGGTCACGGCGGCAGCCGAACCGTCCAGAGGGCACTCTTCGTCCTCGCGGGGAAGGAGCGGTCGGCCCTCGGCGACCGGCGTCGGCTGCACGGCGGCCAGGTCCTGTACGTCGTGGACCGCAATCGTGTCCAGTACGTCGTGGACGAGGCAGGCACCGCGTACCGGCTCACCGTCGACTCCGGCCTCCTCGCTCAGGTCGTTGGCCCCGGGCGCGTACCGCAGCAGGTGTCGGAGCGGTGGCTCTCCACGCTGCCCAAGGGCGGCACGATCAAGTTCCCCACTCCCGAGGGGGTGCCCGGCACGCTCACCCGTGCTCCCCGCGTGCAACCCCACTACAACAAGGTCGGAACGGTCGTGGTGACCGGCACCGCCGGAGGGCGGCGGCAGCACTACCTGGTACTGCCCGACCGGGTCGCCCCCGTCTCGGACCTCATGGCGAAACTCCTGGTCAACAACCCCAAGCTGGCCGCCCTCCACCCGCAGGGCAGCGCGATCCGGTCGGACGGCGGCTTCGCGCCGGGCGCGCCCTTCCTGCCACCGGGCCGGGGGAAATGGCCGCAGGCCACGTCCTGGGCCGTCAACTCGCCGAACCCCGCCCTCGGCAGCCGCAACACCGTATGCAGCGTGCTGCGCGCGGTGAACTCCGCCAACGGGGCGGCCACGCTGGGGACTTGGGCGGGCACCGGCTTCCCCCTGCCACTGCCGACCGGGACCACCACCGTGTACGTCACTCCCGGATCCGGCCAGTACTTCCGGCAGTTCAAGGGCACGCAGCCCGGGACCGGCACGGACTACCTGCTCACCGACACCGGCCTGCGCCACGCGATGCAGCGCAACGGGGACACGGCGAAGGGCACGGTGCGACCGGACAAGGGCGCGGCGGCCGCCGCCCCGATGACCGCCGCGCAACTCCTCGGATACGGAAGGGTCCGCCCCGCACTGATTCCGGCCGCGTGGTCGGAGCTGGTGCCGGCGGGGCCGAGACTGTCCACGGGGGCGGCGCAGCAGCCGCAGGGCTCATGAAGGGCTCTCGTACGGCGGGCGCACGCCGATTCCGTGCGTACCGGGGCCTCGTCCGCTGCGCGGCGACCGTCGCGCTGGTCACTCTCTGCGCGCCCGCCGCGCGGGCCGAGAGCGATCCGACCGGCGACACCGGACCGTGCACCTTCCCCAGCAAGCCGTACGAGGGCCGCCCGTGGCCCCTGCAACGCGTCCTGCTGAACGAGCTGTGGGAGCAGGCCACCGGCGAGGGGGTCACCGTGGCCGTCGTCGACACCGGCGTGGACATCGAGAACCCGCAGCTCAGCGGGGCGGTGAACACCTCGGAAGGCCGCAACTTCCTCGCGGAGGAGGGCAGGAGGAAAGGCGGTGCGGTGAACAGCACCCGGCCCGGCGCGATGAACGGCACCACGGACCCCGTCGGCCACGGCACCAAGGTCGCGGGCATCATTGCCGCCCGCCCGCACCCGGGGACCGGCTTCGTGGGCCTCGCTCCCGGCGCCACGATCCTCCCCCTCGTACAGAACGACGCCGAGGGCAAAGGCGACGCGGACATGCTGGCGGAAGCGATCGACTATGCGGTCGGCGAGGGAGCCGCCGTCATCAACATCTCCCAGGACACCGTGGACCCGGTGGACCAGAGGAGGCCGTCCCCCAAGCTGCACGCGGCGATCACAGCGGCCCTCGGCCACGGCCGCGTGGTCATCGCATCGGCCGGCAACGACGGCCTGGGCGGCGCGGTGAAATCGACCTACCCGGCCTCCCACCCCGGCGTGCTCGCCGTCGCCTCCTCCGACCGCAACAACGAGCGTGCGTACTTCTCCCAGTCCGGGGACTTCGTCGGCATCGCCGCTCCCGGCACGGACATCGTCTCCACGGTCCCGGGCGGTGGCCACTGCACGGACAGCGGTACGAGCTTCTCCGCGCCGTACGTCGCCGCGGTCGCGGCCCTCCTCAAGGAAAAGCACCCCGAGTGGAGCGGGCCGCAGATCGTCACCCAGATCCAGCAGACCGCGGAACGCTCCGTCCCCGGTCACGACCGCCTGGTCGGCTGGGGAGTGGTCGACCCGGTCCGGGCCCTCAAGGAGGACGAGCCCGCCCCCGGCACCCGGCCGGTACCGGACGGCGGCCCTCCTGAGGCACAAGCGGCACTGCTCCCTCCGTTCCGGCAGGGCGAGACCCCGCAGGAACGGGCCGTGCGCCTGGCCACGTACACCTTCGTCGGCACCGGCACGGCGGTCGCGGTGATGACGGGGGCCGCGGTCGCCCTGCGCGACGCGAGGCGCCGCGGACGCCGGGGGAGCCCCCGAGCCGACATCACCCGCTGAACGAGTGTCGCAATGCCAACCCGCCGAAGCGGTGATCCCGGGCAACACCAGCCTCTGACCAGCGACTTGGCCGGATCTCGGCGTCCGGTCCGATGGCACGCTCAACTGATCAGCAGCCACGCGGAACGGCCCCCACAGGGCAGGAAGAGAGGAGCGCCGTGCTCGACGGAGGCAGCGCGACCGGCAGCAGTGACCTCGAACGCGGAGTGGGCGCCCTGAAGCGTTTCCGCTCCCGTGTGCACGCGATACTGGCCGCCTTCGAGGACAGCGCGGCCGGCCCGCGAAAGGTGGCCGCCCACACGCTCACGCGGGCCCACTTCGGCGCCCCCGGCACGGCCTTCCCCGAGGCCGACGAACTCCACGCGCAGTACCGCCGTGTCCACACCGGCCTGGTGAAGCTCTCCCGTTCCCTCACCGAACAGATCGACTGCCTGAGCATCGGCGTGCACGGCGCGGAGATCGGCTTCGACAACCTGGAGGAGGAACTGCGCCGCCGCTTCTGGCGGATCCGCTCCGGTACGGAACGGCAGGACCCGGGGACCGGCGCATGACGCACTTCGAGTCGTACGGGCTGAACACGATGATCGACCTGGTGGAGGCAGGCGACCCGAAGGCCCTGGCGGGTGCGGCGGAGGCCCTGGGCGGGGTGCGGAAGGCGTTCCAGGAGGCGGCCAGGGAGCTGCGCGGCCACCTCGGGTCAGTGGAGTGGAAGGGGGAGTCCGGCACGGAGTTCCGCAGGTTCGGCGGACGCCTCGCGGACCACACGGACGACCTGGGTACGTACGCGAGCATCGTCGGCGCACACCTCACGGAGGCGGCGACGGGCCTGACGGCGGTACGCGGCGCGATGCCGCCCAGGGCCGCGACGGCCGGCACCGGCCTCCCCGCGTCGGAACCGCACCGCCAGGAGGCGATCAACCAGCTGAACCGGCTGGCTTCGTACTACGCGGTGTCGGGCGCGAACCTGGCCGCGCAGGAGCCGCCCCGATTCGAGGAGAGGCTGGACGCGGCGGTGCCGAGGCCGACGGACGGTGGGGGAGCGGCGGGGCCCCCGGGGGCCCCCCGGGCCCCCCCGCGCCCGCCGCACCACAACCCCGAAAAACCACCCAACCCCCCGCGCAACGGCGAACCGGGGACCGGCTTACGCCCCCCCGGGCCGCCGGGGCGGGGCGGGGGGGGGGGGGGGGGGGCGGCGGCGGGGGGGGGGGGGGGGCGGGGGGCCCCGGGGGGCCCCCCGGCCCCCCCCCGCGACAGGTGGCAGCACGTCCGCTGCACCACCGGGCAGCCACGGCGGAACGGGATACGGCGGAACGGGATACGACGGCGCCGGGCGGCGGGCGGACGCGGTCATGACCACCTCCGCTCCGGCCGCGTACGCCCCGTACGACACGCACTCCGCGCTCGACACCGCAGGCACCCCACCCGGCCCGCATACGGGACACGCACTGCCCCCGGCCGCCGCATCGGCAGAGCTCCCGACGACAACCGCCATGGAACTCAACAGCGTTACCCCTCCCACCACCGGTCCCTCCGGCATCCCCGCTCCCACTGCACCGCAGCCCACCCCATCTCCCCAGTCCCAGCCCCAGCCCCTGCCCCTGCCCCCGGCGGCCGCCTTCCCCGGCCCGCTCGCCGGGATCTCCGGTGGAACCCCGCTCGCCACCCCCGTCGGCACCGTGCTCCACACTCCCGCCGGAACCACCGGCCGGGCCGCCACCGGTGGGCCTGCCGTCGGCAGCACAGCCCCCCGCCCGCCCTTCGCCGCCGGCCTGCCGGGAGTGGTCGGCGGCTCCCCCGTCCGAGGGGTCCCGGCTCCGAGAAGCGCCACGGGCGGCCCCTTCACCCAGGGCGGTGCGGGACTCCTGCGCCCCGGGACACCGGCCACGGCACCCGCGCTCGCACCCGCATCTGCCCCCCGCACCTCCCAGGGCCCGAAACGGACCAACAGCACCCCGCCGTCCGCCCGTTCCGGGTCCAGGCTCCGTCACCCGACGGAGGACGAGGCGACCTGGACAGCAGGCCAGCAGCCCTCCGTACCTCCCGTCGTCAACCGCCCGCCCCACTGAGGCCCACCGAGGAGCCCCACCCATGGCAGTCCAGAAGGTCAATGACGTAGCCCTCGCCAAACTCCAGACGGAACTCACCAAGAACTTCGACAGCGTCAAGGGCCAGCTCCAGCGCCTGCACGCCACGATCGACGGCCTGGAAGGCCAGTGGCAGGGCATCGGAGCGGGCGCCTTCAACTCGAAGCAGGCCCAGATCAACCAGAACATGGTCCGCATCGGCAGGCTCCTCCTGAAGTTCCAGGAGGCGATCGAGGCGGCGCGCAGGATCTCCGGCAACACGGAGGACGAGGTACGCGCCGCCATGCGGGGCATCGACGTCACCCCGGGCCACGCGGGCTCGGCCCCGTCCCCCGCCACCACCCCCACCTCGGCCCTCAGCAGCTACTGACACCCCCACTCAGAACAGGAAAGGGAGCCCCATGTCCCCCAACGACGGAAGCATGCTGGTCACTTACGCAGCCCTGGACGAGGCGGCACGCACGATCAGGTCCCAGGCGGACAGGCTCGACGAGAGCCTGGAAGCGATCAAGGCGAAGATCGGCTCGGTCTCCCCGCTCTGGTCCGGCGAAGCCCGCGAGGCCTACAACGCCGCCCAGGCGGACTGGGACCGCGAAGCGAAGTCGATCCACACCTCGCTCCTCCAGATCGCCCGCGCGGTCAAGGAAGCGGCCCCGGCCTACCAAGCGGGGGACAGGCGGGCGGCGCAGGGCTTTCTGTAGCCCCGGGCAAGTCGTGGGCCCGGCTCCCCCGGCCACGGAGGTGGGGCCCGGCTCTCCCCCCCCCGGGTCACGGCGGTCGGGCCCGGCTCCCCTCCCGGGTCACGGCGGTGGGGCCCGGCTCCTCCCCCCCCGGGGCCACCGAGGTGGGGCCCGGTCCCTCCAGTCACGGAGGTGGGGCCCGGCTTCCCTCCCGGGTCACGGAGGTGGGGCCCGGCTCCCCCCGGGTCACGGCGGTCAGACCCGCTTCCCTCCGGTCACAGCGGTGGGGCCCGGCTCCCTCCCCGGGTCACAGCGGTGGGGCCAACTCCTCCCCCTTGCCCCTCCGCGTCACAGCGCTGGGCCCGGCTCCCCGTCCCCCACCCACCCCGTCTGCACCAACGAAGCCCCCCGCCTCCGCGACACCACCACTCCCCGCCCCGGCGGCAGCGCCCGCGGCCGTACGCCCCCGAACACATCCCCCTCGTTCGGGTCCCCGGACAGCACCACCCCCTGCGCCCCCAGCTCCACCATCCGCTGCACGAACGGCTCGTATGCCGCCCTGCTCGCCCCCGCCGTGTTCCGCGCCACCACGAAGCGGACCCCCACGTCCCGTGCGAACGGCAGCAGTTCCGCCAGCGGGGCCAGCGGGTTGCCGCTGGACGTCGACACCAGGTCGTAGTCGTCGACCACCACGAACACGGTCGGCCCCTGCCACCAGCTCCGCTCCCGCAGCTCCCGCGCCGTGACGTCCGCCGACGGTGCCCGCCGCCGCATCAGTTCCACCAGTGCCTCCACGTGGTGGTCCATGGAATGCGACATGGGCACGTACTCGGCGAGGTGCGACGGCGGCGTCGCGTCCAGCAGTCCGCGCCGGTTGTCGATGACGAAGAACTTGCAGTCCTCGCCCTCGTACCGCTCGCTCAGCTGCCCGATCAGCAACCGCAGCAGATTCGTCTTGCCTGACTCGCCCTCCCCGAACACCAGGAAGAACGGATCCCGCTCGAAGTCGACGAACACCGGCTCCAGCCGGTCCTCGTCGATGCCGAAGGCGATCCCCTCCGCCGGTCGCGCACCGCCCGCCGGCAGCTCCCGTACCGACAACTCCGTTGGCAGCAAACGCACTTGAGGGGCGGCGGCCACTCCTGCCCACCGCTCCGACACCTCCCGCACCAGCGCCGCCGTCGCCTCCGCGAGATCGTCCCCCGACCCCGCCCCGTCCCCCGACCCCGCCCCGTCCCCCGACCCCGCGCCGTCCCCCGCGCGCCCCCTCGGCACCGCCGCCATGAAGTGCAGCTTCTCGGGGGTCAGGCCCCGGCCCGGGACCCCGGCCGGCACCTGCGCGGCGACCCGCCGGTCCAGCTCCGAGTCCATGACGTCGCCGAGGCGCAGCTCCAGCCGGTTCATCAGGAGGTCCTTGAGCTGGGCCCGTACCTCCATCGAGCGCGAAGCGGTCAGTACGACATGGATGCCGTAGCCGAGCCCGCGCGCCGCGATGTCGACCACGACCGGCTCCAACGCCTCGTACTCCGTACGGAAGTTGCCCCAGCCGTCGATGACCAGGAACACATCGCCCCACGGCTGCCCCGCAGCCGGTCCCTCGCCCCGCGCCCGCTCGGCCCGGTACGTCGCGACGGAATCCACGCCCGCCGCCCGGAAGTACTCCTCGCGCGCCGTCAGCACGCCGTGGACCTCCGCGACCGTACGACGCACCCGCTCGGGGTCCAGCCGGGACGCGACCCCGCCCACATGCGGCAGCCCGGCCACCGCGCGAAGTCCGCCACCGCCGAAGTCCAGCCCGTAGAACTGCACATCACGCGGCGAGTGCGTCAGCGCGAACGCCGCGACGAGCGTCCGCAGCAGCGTGGACTTCCCGGACTGCGGCCCGCCGACGATCTGCATGTGCCCGGCCGCCCCGGAGAAGTCCCGCCACAGGGTGTCCCGCCGCTGCTCGTACGGCTTGTCGACCACCCCCAGCGGCACGCGGAGCAACCCACCGTCGAGCCCACCCACTCCCTCAGCACCCACTCCCTCAGCACCCCCACCCGTCAACTCGCCCAGCCCCGGCGGGCTCTCCAACGGCGGCAGCCACACCCGGTGTGCCGCCGGACCGCGTCCCTCCAGCCGCCGCACGACCACATCCAGTACGGAATCGGCCAGCGCCTCGTCCTCGACGGCCGTCCGCGCCCCGGGCACCACCGGCCCGGAGCCCGCCCCAGCCCCTACCTCCCTCCCCTCTTCCTCCTCCACGTACCGCACCGGCACCCGCGCCGCCGTGAACAGCACCGGCCGCCGCTCCACCGGCCGCTCGCCCGAGTCGGCGGCCTCGCGCACGTCCGCCGCACTCCGGTACGCCCCCGACACGTACGCCGCCTTGAACCGCACCATGTCGTCCGTGCCGTACTTCAAGTACCCCGACCCCGGCACATTCGGCAGCAGGTACGCGTCCGGCACCCCCAGCGCCGCCCGCGACTCCGCCGCCGAGAACGTCCGCAGCCCCACCCGGTACGACAGATACGTCTCAAGACCCCGCAGCCGCCCCTCCTCCAACCGCTGTGAAGCCAGCAGCAGATGCACCCCCAGCGACCGGCCGATCCGCCCGATCTGCACGAACATCTCGATGAAGTCCGGCATCGCCGTCAGCAGCTCGCTGAACTCGTCAATCACCAGAACGAGTGAAGGGATCGGCGCCAGCGCCGACCCACCGCTCCTCGCCAGCGCCGACCCACCGCTCCTCGCCCCGGCCGGCCCACCGCTCCTCGCCCCCGCCGCCCGCGCCCGCTCGTAGTCGTGCACGTTCGCGTAGTTGCCCGCATCCCGCAGCAGCTCCTGCCGCCGGTTCAGCTCGCCCCGGATCGAGTCACCCATCCGGTCGACGAGCGTCAAGTCATCGGCCAGATTGGTGATCACGGCCGCCACGTGCGGCAACTGCGCCATCCCCGCGAACGTCGCCCCGCCCTTGAAGTCCGCCAGTACGAAATTCAGGGTCTCCGACGAGTGGGTGACCGCCAGCCCCAGCACCAGTGTCCGCAGCAGCTCCGACTTCCCCGACCCGGTCGCCCCCACGCACAGCCCGTGCGGCCCCATCCCCTCCTGCGCCGCCTCTTTCAGGTCCAGCAGTACGGGCGTGCCGTCCTCACCCACCCCGACCGGCACCCGCAACCGGTCCGCCCGCGCCCGAGGCCGCCAGACCCGTGCCACCTCCACCTCACCGGCATCCCCCAACTCCAACAGATCCGTGAACTCCAGCCCCTCCAGCAGCGGTTCACCCGAATCCCCACCCGAAGCCACCCGCAACGGCGCCAACTGCCGGCCCAGCGCCTCGGCCGCCACCCTGCTCAGCCCGTCCGCCACCCCCTCGTACGCGACCCCGTGCCCCGACTCCAGCCGCAGCACCCCGCCCCGCACGACAACCGACAACCCGCCCCGCGCATCGCCCGCACCCAGCTCACCGGGCACGACCTCGACCACGGTCACCCCCTGCAGCCCGTCGGCCCCGGCCAGCACGGACCCCACCGGAACCGTCGCCCCGTCAAGCACCACCACCACATGCGGCCGGTCCGTCACCGCGGGCCCCTCCGCCCGGAACCGGGGCCGCCCCTCCAACAACCCCCCGAGCAACCCCTCCAGTTCGGCCACCCCACTGGCGACCAACCGCCGACTCCCGGCCCCATCCGGCTCCCCACGCACCTCCTGCGCATGCGGCAGCCACTTCACCCACTCCCACTCCGCCGCACACCGCTCACCGGCGGCAACGGCCACCACCAGGTCACCGGGGGAGTGCAAGGCGGCCAACGCCCCCACCACCGCACGCGCCAACCCCCTCGCTCCGGCCTCCTCCCCACTCACCGTCAAGTGGTAAAAGGCCCGCAGCGACAGAGCCATCGGCAGCCCGTCCACGGTTCCATGCACATCGAGGAACCGCCGCAGAGCCCCCGCCGTCAGCGGCTCCAGCTCATCCACGGGCGCGGTCTCGGGCGCCACCAGGGGAGTGGCCAGCGCCTGACTCCCCAGCCCCACCCGCACCTGCGCGAAGTCCGCGTCACCCGGCCGCCGCTCCCACACCCGGCTGCCCTCGGCGACGAGCGCCCACAGCTGCTCGGGCGACGGATGCAGGTAGAACTGCACGTCCCGCTGCGCGCACGCGGTCTTCCGTACGGCCCGCCGCACCTGCGCCAGATGCAACAGATAGTCCCGCCGCAGCTCGACGAGCTGCCCCTGAGCGCCGCGCCGATGCCGAACCAGCATCGCCACAGCCATGGCCACGGTCGACACGACCATCAGCCCGCCCATCACCTTCATGATCGCGTGCTCCCCCAGGAACAGGAAGACGACCGAACCCCCCATCCCCAGCATCGGCAGGAGCTGCATCAGCACCCCCTCCTGCTGCCCGCGCGGCAGCTCCGGAGGCGGTTGCAAATGCACTTGCTCCCCGGGCACACCGGGCGGCAGAACCCGAGGCGGACGCTTCACGACGATCTGGCTCACGGATCCCCAATTCCCCTACCGAACAGGCGTGTTATTCCCGCAATCGATCACTCGCGGGCACACCCGCCGGGGATCCTACTGGCGCCAGCACCTTCCCCCTGTCGATGCACAAGCGAACAGAATTCGCACACCAGAGGCGCTGGACCGCGCATCCTCCCCGGCTGTTCCGCCGTTGGGCAACGGGTAGTGCGACGCGCCCAGCTCGTCCGGACAAACTCAGCCCGTCGAGGGGGTACCCCCTGGTCCTTAAGACCTTGGGGGAGTTCGAGGACGCGCGGACGCAGTCCGTGCACCGGGCGCAGCCCGGAACCCCAGCCCCCACCGGCGCAAGCCGTGATGCTTCCCAGCCCCGCGGCCAGCGCCACGCGGCGGAGCCGCAAATGTCGCAGCGGTGAAGGGGCGGGGAGGGGCCGGCGCCGCAGGCAACACCAGCCACCCACCACTCCGCACATCCCCACCGACCCACGCCACAAGCAACCCGCACCACCCATCGCCCGGTGCCCGCGCCCCCCCCCGAAGGAGAACCGGAGTTGACCACCCCACCCCCCACCACAACCCTCCCCGCCCCCCGGGCACCCCTATCCACCCCCACCCCCACCCCTGCCCCGACCTCCACCGGCTTCTGCCGCCTCACCATCACCGCCCCCGACAGCCGCATCGACGTAGCCCTCCCCGACGACCTCCCCCTCGCCGACCTCCACCCCGAGATCCTCCGGCTCGCCGCCCAGCGCCCCGCACCGCACGCCCCCGTCGGCTACCACCTCGTACGCCGCGACGGCACCGTCCTCGACAGCACCCGCACCCTCGCCGCCCAGCGCGTACTCGACGGCGAGATCCTGGCCCTGCGCCCCTTCGCGGAGTCCCTCGCGCCACCCGTCTTCGACGACGTGTCCGACGCGGTCGCCTCGGCCGTCGCCCGCGACCGGACCCTCTGGAACGACCAACTCACCCGCACCGCAGGCCTGTTCGCGACCTCCGCCCTGCTCACCCTCCTCGCGTTCTCCCTCTGGAACGCGGCCCCCGGCCACCACACCCACGGACTTCCCGGCGTGCTCGCGGGAACCGCCGCCGTACTCCTCCTCGCTCTCGCCGCCGTACGTACCCGGGTGTACGACGACCAGGGCTCGGCCGTCGCCCTCGGCACGGCAGCCCTCGCGCACGCAGCCGTCGCCGGCACGGCCCTCCTGCCGACCGCCCCCGGAGAAGGCCCCGGCCGCGTCCACCTCCTCCTCGCCTGTGCGGCCGTCCTCCTCGCCTCCGTACTCCTGGTCCTGGCAGCACCCCCCACCCCCACCTCACCCCCAGCCCTCGCCCCCACATCCACCCCCACATCCACCCACCCCCCGACCGACGCCCCCTTCCTCGCGACCGCCCTCGCCTCCGCCACCGGCCTCCTCCTCGTCTTCACCGCGACCCTCGCCGACCTCGAACCCGCCGAAGCCGCCGCCCTCTGCGCCCCGCTCCTGGTCGCCGCCCTGGCCTTCCTGCCCGGCCTCGCCGCCCGCTTCGCCCGCCTCCCGGTCGGCTTCGCCCCACCGCCCACCGCGGTCGGTACGTACGACACAGGCGCAGGCACAGCCCCCGAAGCTCCCGGCCCCAGCAACGGCCCCAGCACCTCCCACCCGGCCCCTGAAGCCGCCACCGCCACCGACACCGACGCCCACCGCATCGCCACCCGCACCCGCCGCGGCCACGAACTCCTGACCGGCCTGCTCGGCGGCTGCGCCCTCCTCGCCGTCGCCGCCGCCGCGGTCCTCTCCTTCTCCGGCGGCGTACGCGCCCAGGCCCTCGCGTTCGCCCTCGGCGTCGCCCTCCTGATGCGCGCCCACCTCTTCCGCCACACGGCCCAGGCCGCCTGCGTCCTCGCCGCAGGCCTCGCCGTACTCCTCCTGCTCGGCCTCGGCCTCTCGCTCCACCCGCCGCACCTATCCGCGGCCGCACTGGACCTGCGTACGATCGGAATCACCGCGGTCACCGCCGCCACGGCGGCCGTCCTCGCCGCGATCGCCCTGATCGTGCCGAGCAAGGGGGTCACCCCCTTCTGGGGCCGCTTCCTGGAGCTCGCCGAGGCCTGCGTCCTGCTCACCCCGGTCCCGCTGTGCCTGGCCGTCTTCGACGCCTACCACCGGCTCCGGTCCCTGGGCCCGTAACCGCCACCGGCCCGCACCGCGCAAACCGCCTGGTACTCTGACCTACGGCCGTTTGTGTACGCGCCCATCGGAGTCTCCCCGGAGCTCCAAGGGCTGCGCCCAGCGGACCTACGCCTCCCGAGTAACGGAAGATCCCCCTGAGAACGAGACCAGGGGCACTCGGTGGCAATCACTTACACACGAGGAGCACGCATGGCGCTCGACGCCGCTGTCAAGAAGCAGATCATGACCGAGTTCGGCCAGAAGGAGGGCGACACCGGCTCCCCCGAGGTCCAGGTCGCCATGCTTTCCCGCCGCATCTCGGACCTGACCGAGCACCTGAAGACGCACAAGCACGACCACCACTCCCGCCGGGGTCTGCTGATCCTGGTCGGCCAGCGTCGTCGCCTGCTTCAGTACCTCGCCAAGAAGGACATCCAGCGCTTCCGTGCGCTGGTCGACCGCCTCGGCATCCGCCGCGGTGCGGCCGGCGGCGCCAAGTAGGACGCCACGAAGGGAGCGGTTCCCGCCACTGGGAGCCGCTCCCTTTGCCGTACGTACGGAGCTTGTACGTGCGCGACGTACCGGACCCCACTTAGTCTGGTACGCGAAGCACCTGCGCGAAGCAGCTCAAGCGGCCTTCGCGCGCAGAAACAACGCAGTAACCGCAGCACAGCGGTATCGCAGCACAGCGGTATCGCAGTAACGCAGAAACAACGAAGAGCGAGAAGCGCGACGCGTCCAGAGCGCCGGTCCTCGGTAGTGGCCCCCGGAGAAACACGACCCCGGGTGCTTCGATCGAAGACCGGCCCGCTACCCAAGACGGAGCGCGTGCTTCTCCGCCACCGTCCGCCGACCACACGGGTCAGGGGACGAAGACGAGGAGAAAACGCTAGTGGAGAACGAGACCCACTACGCCGAGGCCGTCATTGACAACGGTACTTTCGGCACCCGCACCATCCGCTTCGAGACGGGCCGCCTGGCCAAGCAGGCCGCCGGCTCCGCCGTCGCGTACCTGGACGACGACACCATGGTGATGTCGGCCACGACCGCGTCGAAGCGCCCCAAGGACCAGCTCGACTTCTTCCCCCTCACGGTGGACGTCGAAGAGCGCATGTACGCCGCCGGCAAGATCCCCGGCAGCTTCTTCCGCCGTGAGGGCCGGCCCTCCGAGGACGCGATCCTCACCTGCCGCCTGATCGACCGGCCGCTGCGCCCCTCCTTCAAGAAGGGCCTGCGCAACGAGATCCAGATCGTCGAGACGATCATGGCGCTCAACCCCGACCACCTGTACGACGTGGTCGCGATCAACGCCGCGTCCTGCTCCACGATCCTGGCGGGCCTGCCCTTCTCCGGCCCGATCGGCGCCACCCGCGTCGCCCTGATCAAGGGCCAGTGGGTCGCGTTCCCGACGCACACCGAGCTTGAGGACGCCGTCTTCGACATGGTCGTCGCCGGTCGCGTCCTGGAGGACGGCGACGTCGCGATCATGATGGTCGAGGCCGAGGCCACCGAGAAGACCATCCAGCTGGTCAAGGACGGCGCCGAGGCCCCGACCGAAGAGGTCGTCGCCGCCGGTCTGGAAGCCGCGAAGCCCTTCATCAAGGGTCTCTGCAAGGCCCAGTCGGACCTCGCCGCCAAGGCCGCCAAGCCCACCGGCGAGTTCCCGGTCTTCCTCGACTACCAGGACGACGTCCTGGAGGCCCTCACCAAGGCCGTCAAGTCGGAGCTGTCCCAGGCGCTCACCATCGCGGGCAAGCAGGAGCGCGAGCTCGAGCTGGACCGCATCAAGGAGATCGCCGCCGAGAAGCTCCTCCCGGCCTTCGAGGGCCGCGAGAAGGAGATCTCCGGTGCCTACCGCGCGCTGACGAAGAAGCTCGTCCGCGAGCGCGTCATCAAGGACAAGGTCCGCATCGACGGCCGCGGCGTCACGGACATCCGTACGCTGGCCGCCGAGGTCGAGGCCATCCCGCGCGTGCACGGCTCCGCCCTGTTCGAGCGTGGCGAGACCCAGATCCTGGGCGTCACCACCCTCAACATGCTGCGCATGGAGCAGATGCTGGACACCCTCTCCCCGGTGACCCGCAAGCGCTACATGCACAACTACAACTTCCCGCCGTACTCCGTCGGCGAGACGGGCCGCGTCGGCTCCCCGAAGCGCCGCGAGATCGGCCACGGCGCGCTCGCCGAGCGCGCGATCGTGCCGGTCCTGCCGACGCGCGAGGAGTTCCCCTACGCGATCCGCCAGGTCTCCGAGGCGCTGGGCTCCAACGGCTCCACCTCGATGGGCTCGGTCTGCGCCTCCACCATGTCGCTGCTGAACGCCGGTGTGCCGCTCAAGGCCCCCGTCGCCGGTATCGCCATGGGCCTCATCTCCGAGGAGATCGACGGCAAGACGCACTACGTCGCGCTGACCGACATCCTCGGCGCCGAGGACGCGTTCGGCGACATGGACTTCAAGGTCGCCGGTACGAAGACCTTCGTCACCGCGCTCCAGCTCGACACCAAGCTCGACGGCATCCCCGCCTCGGTCCTGGCCGCCGCGCTGAAGCAGGCCCGTGACGCGCGTCTGCACATCCTCGACGTGATGAACGAGGCGATCGACGTTCCGGACGAGATGTCCCCGAACGCGCCGCGCATCATCACCGTCAAGATCCCGGTGGACAAGATCGGTGAGGTCATCGGCCCCAAGGGCAAGATGATCAACCAGATCCAGGAGGACACCGGCGCCGACATCACGATCGAGGACGACGGCACCATCTACATCGGTGCCGCCGACGGACCGGCCGCCGAGGCCGCCCGCGCCACGATCAACGGCATCGCCAACCCGACCATGCCGGAGGTCGGCGAGCGCTACCTGGGTACGGTCGTCAAGACCACCACCTTCGGTGCGTTCGTGTCGCTCATGCCGGGCAAGGACGGTCTGCTGCACATCTCGCAGATCCGCAAGCTCGCCGGCGGCAAGCGCGTGGAGAACGTCGAGGACGTGCTCGCGGTCGGCACCAAGGTGCAGGTCGAGATCGCCGAGATCGACTCCCGCGGCAAGCTCTCCCTCATCCCCGTCATCGAGGGTGAAGAAGGCGAAGAGAAGAAGGACGACGCCTAAAAGTGACGTCCCGTAGTTCCGTGACGACGGCCCGCACCTCCTCGGAGGGGCGGGCCGTCGCCCGTACCCAAACGCTTCTCAAGGGCGAGAACGGCATCGGTACGGTCCGCAGGACCACCCTCCCCGGCGGCCTGCGCATCGTCACCGAGACCCTCCCCTCCGTACGCTCCGCCACCTTCGGGATCTGGGTGAACGTCGGCTCCCGCGACGAGACCCCCTCCCTCAACGGCGCGACGCACTACCTCGAACACCTCCTCTTCAAGGGCACCGCCAAGCGCAGCGCCCTCGACATCTCCTCCGCCATCGACGCGGTCGGCGGCGAGATGAACGCCTTCACGGCGAAGGAGTACACCTGCTACTACGCGCGGGTCCTCGACACCGACCTCCCCCTCGCGATCGACACGGTCTGCGACATGCTGACCGGCTCGCTGATCCGCCAGGAGGACGTGGACGCCGAGCGCGGCGTCATCCTCGAAGAGATCGCGATGACCGAGGACGACCCGAGCGACTGCGTGCACGACCTGTTCGCGCACACCATGCTCGGCGACACCCCCCTCGGCCGCCCGGTGCTTGGCACCGTCGACACCATCGACGCGCTCCAGGCCGACCGCATCCGCCGCTTCTACAAGAAGCACTACGACCCCACCCACCTGGTGGTCGCGGCCGCGGGCAACATCGACCACGCCACGGTCGTACGACAGGTCCGCCGCGCCTTCGAGAAGGCCGGCGCCCTCGGCAGCCCGGACGCGACCCCGGTCGCCCCGCGCGCGGGATCCCGTACGCTCCGCACGTCCGGCCGCGTCGAACTGCTGAACCGCAAGACCGAGCAGGCGCACGTCGTCCTCGGTATGCCGGGCCTGGCCCGCAACGACGAACGCCGCTGGGCGCTCGGCGTCCTCAGCACCGCCCTCGGCGGCGGCATGTCGTCACGGCTCTTCCAGGAGGTCCGCGAGAAGCGCGGCCTGGCCTACAGCGTGTACTCGTACACCTCGGGCTTCGCCGACTGCGGCCTGTTCGGCGTGTACGCGGGCTGTCGCCCGAGCCAGGTGCACGACGTACTGAAGATCTGCCGCGACGAACTCGACAAGGTGGCGGCCGACGGCCTCACCGACGACGAGATCCGCCGCGCGGTCGGCCAGCTCTCCGGCTCCACGGTCCTCGGACTCGAAGACACCGGCGCGCTGATGAACCGCATCGGCAAGAGCGAGCTGGCCTGGGGCGAGCACCTGTCGGTCACCGACATGCTCACCCGCATCTCCGAGGTCACCCCGGACGAGGTACGGGAAGTCGCCCGCGACATCCTGGGACAGCGGCCGTCCCTCTCGGTGATCGGCCCGCTCAAGGACAAGCAGGCCGCCCGTCTCGACGAAGCGGTCTCGTAACTCCCTTAAGGAACCCCTGAATCATGAGCAAGCTGCGCGTGGCGGTCCTCGGTGCCAAGGGCCGCATCGGCTCCGAAGCCGTACGAGCCGTCGAAGCCGCCGAAGACCTGGAACTCGTCGCCGCCCTCGGCCGCGACGACACGCTGGACACCCTCAAGGACTCCGGCGCCCAGGTCGTCGTCGAACTGACCACCCCCGACTCGGTGATGGCCAACCTCGAATTCTGTGTACGCAACGGAATGCACGCCGTCGTCGGCACCACCGGCTGGACCGACGAGCGCCTCGCGCAGCTGAACTCCTGGCTCGACGCATCCCCCTCGACCGGCGTCCTGATCGCCCCGAACTTCTCCATCGGGGCCGTCCTGACCATGAAGTTCGCGCAGATCGCCGCGCCGTACTTCGAGTCGGTCGAGGTCATTGAGCTGCACCACCCCAACAAGGCCGACGCCCCCTCCGGCACGGCCGCCCGCACCGCCCAGCTCATCGCCGCCGCCCGCGCCGAGGCGGGCAGCGCCCCGATGCCGGACGCCACGGCCACCGCCCTGGACGGAGCCCGTGGTGCGGACGTCGACGGCATCCCCGTCCACTCCGTCCGCCTGCGCGGCCTCCTGGCCCATCAGGAAGTCCTCCTCGGCGGCGAGGGCGAGACCCTCACCGTCCGGCACGACTCCCTCCACCACAGCAGCTTCATGCCGGGCATCCTGCTCGGCGTCCGCCGCGTGGTCACCACCCCCGGCCTCACCTTCGGCCTGGAACACTTCCTCGACCTGAACTGACGGCGGCACCCACAGCCATGCGCGCAAAGATCACGTACTTCATCACGGCAGCCGTCCTGGTCGTCTTCTTCGTCCTGGTCGGCGGCCGCGCCGTCGCCATGATCAAGCTGGGCACCCCCCTCGGCATCGGCTTCGGCATCGCCGCGCTGATCATCCCGCTCATCGGCGTCTGGTTCCTCTGGAAGAACACCGAGTTCGTCCGCAGGGCCAACAAGCTCGCCGCCCAGCTCGAAGCCGAAGGGGCCCTCCCCGTCGACGAGTTGAGGCGCACCCCGGCCGGCCGCATCGACCGCGACTCCGCCGACGAGGTGTTCGCCAGGCGCCGCGAGGAGACCGAGGACGCCCCGGACGACTGGCGCTCCTGGTTCCGCCTCGCCATCGCCTACCAGGACGCCAGGGACACCCCGCGCGCCCGCAAGGCGATGCAGCACGCCATCGCCCTCCACGACGGCAAGCCTTTTAGGGGCGCGGGGAACTGCGCGACCAGCCCCCCACCGACCCGCACATGAGCACATGAGTAAGGGGCGACCTCCAGGAGGTCGCCCCTTACTCGCGCTGTCCGCGTACCGCGCTATGGCTGCCGGTACTCGTCGCCCCACACCTCAACCGTGTCCGCCGCCCGGTCGAACGCCTCGACCCGCGACAGGAAGTCCGCACTGTGGTCGGTGAGCAACGGCGGCAGCTGCGCCCCGTTGTGACGCTCCATGACCAGTGCCTGTCCCTGTACGGTCCGGGGCAGCCCGAGCCAGCGCACCGGCTGCTGCACGGTCCGTACGTTCGAGGTCTGGCTCCACGGCACCGTCACGGTGCTGAAGAACCCGACCCGCCGCAGACCGGCCCGGCTGACCCACACACCGAGACGCAGCATCCGCAGTGCACAGGCGATGGCGACCGCTCCGACGCAGAACACGATCAGCGCACCCGTCACCTCGGCGGCGAACGCGATGATCATCGCCGACAGCAGGATGAACGACGCGA
This sequence comes from Streptomyces sp. NPDC021093, assembly GCF_044333135.1. Classification (NCBI taxonomy): domain Bacteria; kingdom Bacillati; phylum Actinomycetota; class Actinomycetes; order Kitasatosporales; family Streptomycetaceae; genus Streptomyces; species Streptomyces sp. NPDC021093. The sequence goes on from NZ_JBIRQJ010000012.1 coordinate 324,478, forward strand.
GCAACAGCAGCAACGCCGCCGCCCCGACCCGGTAGGGGCCGGGCCGGTACGGTCGCCGCCACTGGTCGTGGTCGTCGTACGGCAGCGCAATGTCGTCCGCGCCAGCTTCAAAAGCGCGGTCGGCCGTCAGGAAAGGCAGGGGCACGACTGGTCCTCACTCACAAGCACGCTCGATTGGGCTGTGCCCGGTGAGGCTACCGAGCGGGCTCCCGCCGGGCCACCTCAGGGGGTCCGGAAGAGTCCTGACGGGCGGTGAGGTCCGTGCGGCGTGCGAGGTCAGCGCCCCTGGGAGGCCTCGGACTGCTGGGCCTTGCCCGGAGCGTTCCCGGGATCGAGCGCGGGAAGCCCGAAGAGCAGTGAACCGACCAGCCCGGCGACCACGGTCAGACCGACCAGCGACCGGTGGAGGACCTGTGCCGTGCTCGGGCGTTCGGGCGGGGGAGGGGTGACATTACTGCGGAAGCGGTCGGCCTCGGCCACGAAGGAGAACGGGACGGCTTCTCGCCGGCGAAACATGGGTGTCGCTCCTTTTGGTCATCAAACGAATGCGTCTGTGATGCCTTGCACAGGCACCTCTACAGAGACAGACGTTCAAGCCCGCCACTTGGTGCCCGATTTCCCCGAATTACTCAAAGAATGTCCTGACGGTCCGTCCGGGTTTCTCCACCCGTCCCGGTCCGCAGCGTGGACGCCGCTCTCAGGCACTCCGCAGTGCGAGACCGAGACGGTCGGCGAGCGGACGGAGACCCGGTGGGCGCGGTTCGTGCCGCGGACCCGCGCGGCCTTCAGCAAGAACGGCCACGTCGCTCCGTAACGGACTGCGGGCACAGATGTACGGATGGGCCGCACGAGGTGTCCGTATTGCGACGTTTCGAGAAGTTCATCTAGGCTGATCAAACGGACCCGGCACTGCTTGAACCCCCGAGCAGGCAGTGCCGGTGTCCCCTTTACCCCCTCTCACCGGTCCCCCCGAGGGGACACCCCGCGCTGAGCAGCGAGTAGCGTGTTACCCATGGCTCCGATCTCCACTCCGCAGACCCCCTTCGGGCGGGTCCTCACCGCCATGGTCACGCCCTTCACGGCGGACGGCGCGCTCGATCTCGACGGCGCACAGCGGCTCGCCACCCATCTGGTGGACGCAGGCAACGACGGTCTCGTTGTCAACGGCACCACCGGCGAGTCCCCGACCACCAGCGACGCGGAGAAAAACGACCTGGTACGGGCGGTACTGGAAGCGGTCGGTGACCGTGCCCATGTCGTCGCCGGAGTCGGCACCAACGACACCCGCCACAGCCTTGAGCTGGCCCGCGCCGCCGAGCAGACCGGCGCCCACGGCCTCCTCGCGGTGACGCCGTACTACAACAAGCCCCCGCAGGAGGGCCTGTTCCGGCACTTCACGGCGATCGCCGACGCCACCGGACTCCCGGTGATGCTGTACGACATCCCCGGCCGCAGCGGCGTCCCGATCAACACCGAGACGATCGTCCGTCTCGCCGAGCACCCCCGGATCGTCGCCAACAAGGACGCCAAGGGCGACCTGGGCCGCGCCAGCTGGGCCATCGCCCGCTCCGGCCTCGCCTGGTACTCCGGCGACGACATGCTCAACCTGCCGCTCCTGTCGGTCGGCGCCTGCGGCTTCGTCTCCGTCGTCGGCCACGTGGTCACCCCCGAGCTCCGCTCCCTGCTCGACGCCCACCTCAGCGGCGACGTCCAGAAGGCCACGGAACTCCACCAGAAGCTGCTCCCGGTCTTCACCGGCATGTTCCGCACCCAGGGCGTCATCACCACGAAGGCCGCCCTCGGCCTGCAGGGACTACCCGCAGGCCCACTGCGCCTGCCGCTCGTCGAGCTGTCCGCCGACGAAACCCACCAGCTCAAGATCGATCTCGCCGCAGGCGGGGTACAGCTCTAAACACCGACTTCACAACTGAACAAGCACCACACGGCAAGACCGAGCAACACCCCGTACAGACACAACATGTGCACGACACGACATGCACGCCACGACCCCCGAGGCCCGTGGCGTGTGTGGTGAGGAGAGTCTTTTGAGTCATCCGCATCCCGAACTGGGCGCCCCGCCGAAGCTCGCCAAGGGCGGCCTGCGCGTCACCCCGCTGGGCGGTCTCGGCGAGATCGGCCGCAACATGACGGTCTTCGAGTTCGACGGCCGTCTGCTCATCGTCGACTGCGGCGTCCTCTTCCCCGAGGAGGAGCAGCCCGGCATCGACCTGATCCTGCCGGACTTCACGTCCATCAAGGACCGCCTCGACGACATCGAGGGCATCGTCCTCACGCACGGCCACGAGGACCACATCGGCGGAGTTCCCTACCTCCTCCGCCTCAAGCCCGACATCCCCCTCATCGGCTCCAAGCTGACCCTCGCCCTGATCGAGGCGAAGCTCCAGGAGCACCGGATCCGCCCGTACACCCTTGAGGTCGTCGAGGGCGACCGCGAGCGTCTCGGCCCCTTCGAGTGCGAGTTCGTCGCGGTCAACCACTCCATCCCGGACGCGCTGGCCGTCGCCATCCGCACCCCCGCGGGCATGGTCGTCGCCACCGGCGACTTCAAGATGGACCAGCTCCCGCTGGACGGCCGCCTCACCGACCTGCACGCGTTCGCGCGCCTCAGCGAAGAAGGCATCGACCTTCTCCTCTCGGACTCCACGAACGCCGAGGTCCCGGGCTTCGTCCCGCCCGAGCGCGACATCTCCAACGTGCTGCGCAACGTCTTCGCGAGCGCCGAGAAGCGCATCATCGTCGCGAGCTTCGCCAGCCACGTGCACCGCATCCAGCAGATCCTGGACGCCGCCCACGAGTACGGCCGCCGCGTCGCCTTCGTCGGCCGCTCGATGGTCCGCAACATGGGCATCGCCCGCGACCTCGGCTACCTGAAGGTCCCCGGCGGTCTGGTCGTCGACGTCAAGACCCTCGACGACCTCCCCGACGAGGAAGTCGTCCTCGTCTGCACCGGCTCGCAGGGCGAGCCGATGGCCGCCCTCTCCCGGATGGCCAACCGCGACCACCAGATCCGCATCGTCCCCGGCGACACGGTCATCCTGGCCTCGTCCCTCATCCCGGGCAACGAGAACGCGGTCTACCGCGTGATCAACGGCCTGACCCGCTGGGGCGCCAACGTCGTCCACAAGGGCAACGCCAAGGTCCACGTCTCGGGCCACGCCTCGGCCGGCGAGCTGCTGTACTTCTACAACATCTGCAAGCCGAAGAACCTGATGCCGGTCCACGGCGAATGGCGCCACCTGCGCGCCAACGCCGAGCTGGGCGCCCTCACGGGCGTCCGCAAGGACCACATCGTCATCGCCGAGGACGGCGTCGTCGTCGACCTGATCGACGGCCGCGCCAAGATCGTCGGCAAGGTCCAGGCCGGTTACGTGTACGTCGACGGCCTCTCGGTCGGCGACGTGACGGAGACCCACCTCAAGGACCGCCGCATCCTCGGCGACGAGGGCTTCATCTCGGTCTTCGTCGTGGTCGACAGCTCCACCGGCAAGATCGTCGGCGGCCCGACCTTCCACGCGCGCGGCTCCGGCATCGACGATGCCGCGTTCAACGCCGTCACGCCGAAGATTGAGGAAGCCCTCGCACGCTCGGCGGCCGACGGGGTCATGGAAGCGCACCAGATCCAGCAGCTCATCCGCCGCTCGGTAGGCAAGTGGGTGTCCGACACCTACCGCCGTCGCCCGATGATCCTTCCGGTCGTCGTCGAGGTCTGACCGAGGTTTCACTACCTCATCTCCTGGAGCGGGGCACCTCGATTTGCGTCGGGGCGCCCCGCTCCAGTACGTTTACGACTCCACCTCACCGGGAAGCAGCGCACGTTCGCGTGCCTGTCCGACCAAGTGGGGGTGGGAATTCTGACTCAGAACTTCTGATAAAGTCGGAATCGCCGGAAAGGGAAAACGCGAAAGCGAAGGACCTGGAAAGCACCGAGGAAGTCGGAACGGAAACGGTCTGATAGAGTCGGAAACGCAAGAACAACAGAAACACCGAACGAAAACGTCCGGAGGAA
>NZ_JBIRQJ010000013.1:0-309636 GCF_044333135.1 Streptomyces sp. NPDC021093
GCGCGCGGTCTGCTCCGCAGACACGACGCGCCGCCGCTACGCGGCGGGAAAGATGCAGCGCTTCGCGCTGCTGGCCGCCCGCTCCGCGGTCGTGGTGGCCAACTCCGTTGGCCATGGCTCGAATCGCTCCGCGATTCGGCCTGACGGAATTCGCTCCGCGAATTCCTGAAACCCACGGCAACAACAGGAGCGGTGCGTCAGGTGTTCCGGATTCCTTGGGAGTTGCTCAGTGGTCCAGCTGAGTCGGGTCGGCATCACGTCAGTTCTCAGCAGGGCTGACAATGTGGCGGCCTTACCTGGTGGGCGCAGACCGATCTGCTTCCAGAGCAGTCTTGGCGGTCTGTGAGTTCCTGCCCGGAGTTGTCGACCGGCTCACGGACGCCGTTTCCCCATCACCGTGGTTTGATCCCGCATGAGCGTGGCGTGTGGGTTGCCGGCGGGGTCGGTCACCACGATGAGCGTAGCGGCGCAGTCCTGTCGGGGCAGTGTCTGGAGCATTATGGAACTGTGTTAGATGATCCCAGAGGGTGGGTGGCTGTCCCGGGCCGCGTAGCCCCGGTCCGGATAGGGGGCCGGTACAGAGGCTGATGCCGCATCAGACGGTGGGAGTGGAGGCGGTCGTTCGTGCCCTGGAAGCTCCGGCCGGTGCAGTCCCTGACTACGGTCTGCGGGCGCAGGTACGGATGGCGTGTGGGACGGGTAAGACCCGGCTCGCGGCCGAGGTCGCCAACCGGGTAGCCAGGGGCGGACGGGTACTCATGGTGGAACTCGTACGCCAGAACCTGTCCGCCTTCCGACACGGAGGCGGACGCCGCGGCACGATGGCCACGGTGTGCTCCCTCAGGACTGGCGATCGGGCTTTGGTCCGGTACGGCGTCTCCTCCACTTCTGTGGCTCAACTGGCGTGGTGGCGGCAGCAGTTGGAGAAGCGGGGTCATCGGACCTGGACGGTGTTCACCACCTACGGCACCACGGGTCGGCCTGCCGCGGAGTTCTCGGCGGGCCGGAGCATCTCGTTCGCCAGCGACCGGAACGTCTCTTCAGGGTCCCGCCCGTCCAGCGGGCCGTCCAGGTTGTGGGAGAGCAGCAGCGTCGCGAAGCCGTGGGCCATCGACCAGGCCGCCATGAAGCCGACGGTCGGGTCGCCGCCGTAGCCTTTCACCGCCGTGCGGAGCTGACTCCGTGTCAGCTCGCGTGCCGTGAGCAGTTCCTGGTCGTCCGGGTGCAGAAGCTCCGGGCGGAACATGGTCTGGAAGTGTGCCGGGTGCACGGTGGCGAAGCGCACGTACCGGACGCCCAGGTCGCGCAGGCTCTCCGCTTCGGCGAGGGTGGCGGACAGGAGGCCGTAGCCCTCGGTCGCGATGACGGTGAGCAGGCCCGTGCGGTCCTTGAAGTGGTGTGCGGGCGCGGCGTGGGAGACGCCCGCGCGGCGGGCGAGGTCTCGCAGGGACAGGGCCGCTGGCCCTTCGGTGGTGATGACGTCGAGAGCTGCGGTGAGCACGGTTCGTCGCAGGTCGCCGTGGTGGTAGGTGCGCTCGGTGGTCATGGTCAGAAGGTTACGCTCAATCTAGGCATTGACAAGTTTGCGTGCCCGAATGCAATCTAGCCAGTGCCAAGATGTGCGGGTCGTGGGAAGAGGGATCGCCATGGTTATCGACAACGGACGCGTACGGCAGATGTGGCACCTGCTGGAGCCCCTGCACGCCGTCGTCTATTACGCGCCCGAGGTCTTTGAGGAGGTCAAGGCGCTCGGTTACGGAACCGGCGAGCGCTGGCCCAGCTACTTCGCCCTGCGGGCGGCGCCGCTCGGGACACCCGGATCCCGCCAAGCGGCCTCTGCCTTCTACAGCTTCAGCCCGCGCATGGTCGCCGAGCACATCCCCGCCGCCTGGGACGTCGCCGCACCACACGAGGTACTCGCGGCCCGGACGCGCGGCGTCGACCGGGCGTACCGCGCACTCATCGGCAGGCAGGCGGACAGCCCCGGTCTCGCCGAGGCCGCCGTGCTCGCCCGCCGGGCGGCGGAGGCCGCGCACACCGAGGGCCGCCCGCTCGCCGCCGCCAATGCCGCGCTGCCCTGGCCCCAGGAGCCTCACCTCGTGCTGTGGCAGGCCGCGACGATCCTGCGCGAACACCGCGGTGACGGCCACCTCGCCGCCCTCCTGACCGCGGGGCTCGACCCCGTGGAGGCGCTGGTGTCCTTCGCCGCGATCGGCGCGGCACCGGCCGAAGTCTTCGCAAGCCGCGGCTGGAGCGAGCCCCAGTGGGTGGCCGCCCGCGAACGGCTCGTTACGCGGGGAATGCTGGACACCGACGGCACGGCGACCGACGCAGGGCACGCCCTGCGCGCCGAGATCGAGCGCCGCACCGACGAACTGGCCACTGCCCCCTGGCAGGCGCTCGGCCCCAAGAGCACCGCGCGGCTCGCCGAACTCCTCGGCCCGCTCTGGCTGCAGATCCTCGACTCAGGAACACTGCCCCGCGAGACCACCCTCGGCATCGGAAAGATCTGACCTCTATCGGGTCCTGACATGACAAGTCGTGAGCGCTTCAGCCGGCCCGGTAGGGCCGGCGATTGTCCCGGCCGGTATCGGTATGTGGCCCTGGGGGGCGTCAGCCCTGCGTGGGGCGCGGTAGCGCGGGCGGGTGGAGGAGTCGCAGGCCGGCCTCGACCAGAAGCCAGCCGAGGCGGGTCTGGACCGGCCTGCCGTTTCGGCTTGGACGGTCGGCGGTCGCGGTCTGGCGCAGATCCCAGGCGCGGGCCTGTACGCACAGATCGGCGGCGCGGGCGGCGTGGAGGTAGGAGTGGATGTCCGGGTGGTGACTCATGACGCCTCCCCTCGGCGGTTGCGGAATGCGATGCGCAGTACGGTCACCGGCTCAGCCCCTTCCGGGCGTCGTGACGGGTCGTCGAACCTCTCGCCGTAAGGCTCCAGGAGCTTCGAGAACTTCTCTTCCAGCTCGGCGAGTTCGGTGGCGGTCAGGTAGACCAGGTCGTCCCCGAACTGCTCCGCCTCGCGCCACTCGCGCGGCAGTTGCTGCTGCGTCTCGATCGCGTGCGTGATCCGCTCGAAGTACAGCTCTGCCACAGCCATGTTGAGATCCTCGGCCGCCTCGCTGTCGGCACCTTTCCAGGTGGTGTAGCGGGCTGTGGCCCGCCAGGGCTTCGCCCGGCCCTGGCCTCCCTCTGCCTCCTCGACCAGACCGTACTTGGCGAGCATCCGAAGGTGGTAGGAGCAGCTGGCGACGGACTCGCCTGTGAGCTCCGCAGCGCGGGTCGCGGTGAACGGCCCCTCGGTGCGCAGCAGCCCGACCAGCTTCATCCGGGTGGGGTGGGCGTAGGCGCGCAGGGCGCGAGGGTCGGCAAGGTGGACGGAGTGCTGGGGTGTACTGGGCTCCGGCATGCATCTAAAGCTATCTTTCTAAAGACTCCTTTACAAGGAGTCGAGCGGACGGACCCATCCAGACGCGTCGTCCGGTGCATGCAGGGACAGGGGCGGAGAGGTCCGGCTGCGGCGGGCCTTCGTTGCAGACGACAACGGCGGGCCACGGCTGTGCCGGAAGTGCGGTGTGAACTCTCGCCCATCCTGTCGCGCTGTTCGCGGTCATCCCTGGGGCCAAGAGAGCGCACCTCCCCCAGATCACGTATCCGCGCGTGGACAAAAACGTTGGAGAGATCGTGACTCTCCCCAACCCCGCTCCGCTGGCGCACAGCATCCCCTGCCAGAACATCGCTCCCCGCCTGGCCCTGTTCACCCTCCCCGAGGCCCACGACCTCCTGCGGCTGCTCCAACTCGTCGCGGACGGGGACGACGAACTCGCCGAGGAGGCCCGCTGGTTCATCCAGCAGCTCGACGCCCGCATCCCTCCGGAGGACTGACCCCGGCGTCCCGGCCTGCCAGTCCCCTTGATCATCACGGCCTCAGCACAACGACGGCAAGAACAGCCGAATCGTCTGCTCGCGCAGGAGCGCGGCGATGACACACGTCGCTCCGACCGGTCAGGCCCGGCCTCGCCCCCGAGGCGACGAGGCCGGGCATAATCGCCGAGTCCCGCGTCGTCAGGCGACAAGGAAGCTCACCGTGATACGCACATCGCACCAGCCCCTGGCTGCCGCCGTCCTGGCCCTCGGGCTCCTCACGCTCACTGCGTGCGGCACCACGCACGCAGGCACAGGAACCGGACCGACACCTCCGGCCGCCCTCTCCTCACCGACGGCCCCCGACCTCGCGGCCAGCGCCGCCAAGACCGCCCATGACAAGGCGTTCCCGGGCGTCGCGGCCCGCTGCAAGGGCGTTGGCGGTACGAACCCGAGCACCGGGCCCGGTAAACCGGAGCCGTTGCCCACCGATCCCGAGGCTGCCAAGTACGCCGAGAACCACGCCTTCAAACAGCAGGTACGCCTCGCGCCGGAGGCGCGCTGCCGCGGCGAGGCCCATGCCCAGCGGATCAAGAAGGCACTCACCGGCCCGGGTGCTACTGCACCCGCTAACGAGGCGGACCTGACCACCGCCCTCACCCGGCTCGGCTACGAAGCCGACAACGGCAGCGTCCACCGCACCGGTGACGCACTCGGCTTCTCCCTCTTCGTCCCCGGGATCGGCCCCTGCGTCACCGGACAACTGGGCACGCCGGCCACGTTCGAGGCCCACGGGGCATACGTCGAAGGCGGCTGCACGGAACCCCGCGGCGGTCACTGACCCCGGACGGCGCCGCGGCGGAACGCTGCCACTCCAGCGCGGCCCGGTTGTCCGGCGGCTCATTCGTTCAGGCGGGTGATGAGGCCGTCGAGCGAGACGCGATCGCGGCCGGCCCCACCGGCCCGTCTTCGCACCGCGTGCGCAGTCGAGCGTCGCGATGCTCCGCAGGCGGCGTACGACCGTGGCCACGTGCTCCTCGTTGGCGGCCAGGCGATCGGCAGGACGGTGATCGTGTTCGACTGCTCGCCGATGAGGATGACGACGGCAGCGCGTCTGCGGGCCACCATGTGGGTGATCCCGTCGTCCTCGCCGCCGTCTGCGAAAGCGTCTGACGCACCACCCCAGGCACGACGGGGCAATTTCCAGGTCCTCTTCCCCGATCACGTCTGTCTGCGGGCCGCCCGTAGACTCAGCTCATGCCGCCCGAAGATGACTCGCAGAGCACCGTCAGGCACTGGCAGCAGCGCACTGATGTGTACGACGTCCTGGAACAAATCCGCCTGCGCCCCGGCATGTGGCTGCCGCCGCAAAGGTCCCTTCACCATCTGGAATCCATGCTCGTCGGCTACCAGGTAGCGCTGGGCGTGCACTCCATCGACGAACCCTTCCCCTTCCGGGGCGAGGGCCCGTTCAGCCAGTGGCTCTGCCAACACTTCGGCCGACCGAGCTCGCTCAACTGGGCCACTCAGATCGAACGGGAAACACCCGACGGAGCCTCGCCCGTCGAAAGGTTCTTCCGGCTGCTGGACGAGTTCCGCAGCCAGGAACACAACTCTGGCTAACGAGTTGGTGCGTGATAGCGGGTGAGCCATCTTTGCCCTGCCCACGGCCTGCTTCAAGTCATGCCCGACGGTCGGAGACGAGGCTGACGACGGCACGGTAGGTATCGGGAAGCCGGTCGCGCCGGTGAGTCCATCGGCGGAGTTGCTTCCAGTACTTGTGGTGAGCGAGGGCGTGTTCGACGGTGATCCGGTCGGACGAGTGCGCGTGTCGGTCGTGGTCCCACTGTTCGATCCTGCGTGCAGGCACACCGGGACGTGGTTTGCGAGGCGGGGTGATGGCTTGTCCGGGGTAGTCGCGGCTCAGGCCCAGATATCCGTCGTCCAGGAGCACTTCGACCTCGCCGAAGTACTCGAAACAGCCGGTGATGCCTGCGGCGCGGGCAGCCGTTGCGTCGTGCACCCGCCCCGGCCTGAGGGCATCGGCCCACAAGGTGCGGCCACGCCAGTCGGCGATGACGGTGGCCTTCATTGTGTTCTGCTTCTTCTTCCCCGAGACGAAAGCGCGCCGGCCGCCACGTCCGGCGGCGGGTCGCCGGACCTGGACCTCCGTGGCATCCAGGCGGAGCTCGATGCCCTCGGCCTGCGCGTAGGCGAACACGTCCTGAAGAGTGCGAAGACGCAGTCCAGGACAGTCCGGAACGGCGCATCCCCGCTGAGCGAGCAGCGCGCGTACCTCGCCGATACCGCGGGTGACCGTCGACCGGTCGACGTCGAACAGCAGGGCCAGCACCGCATGCGGCAGGTCGTGACGCAGATGGATCAGCGTGACGATCACCCGGTCCACGAACACCAGCCGGTACCGGGCGCCCGCGCCCGGTGCACGCCTCCTGAGCCCACCACGAACTTGACAGCGCCGTCCCTCTTCGGCAGCCGTCCACGGACTGGCCAACTCGGCCACCAGAGCAGCCAGATGCTCCATCGAGACGCCCGTAAACAAAGGATGCGCCAAGACCGCACGATCGACCATGCCCTCCATCACCAGAGCATGCCCACCCGCTATCACGCACCAACTCGTAAGAGTTGGGAAGCGCTTCCAGGGCGGGCGGCCCTCCAAGGTGGTGCCAGTACCCACCCGTGCAGAAGCGCCAACGGCGTCGTTCGTCGGCGACTCCCAGTACCGCGATCAACAGCCGGAACGCCTTGAGGCGTTCGTGGTCAGGGGACAGGAATGCGATCTTCCGGAGCTGCTCGTCGATCGGCCCACGGGAAATGAGGACGGCAGAGGGATGGGTTGGTCGGAGCCCGGAGCTTTGAATGCTCGCCGGTCCGTCTGCACTGGTGACGCCCGCCCGCGCACAGAAAGGCGCCAGAAGCCGCAGAGCCGCGGACTTCTCTTCGTCCTCAAGACCCGCGAACCGCCCGATGCCCTGCGGCGTCGGACGCAGCCCCTGGGCGAGCTCGTTGAACATCACGGCGGCTTCGGTCATTCCGGCACCCTTTGAAGGCCATGGAAGCAGCCACTGCGGGGGCATCCGGTGGGCTCGCACCGTTCGTCACGTAGCCGTGGCTCTCCACGCTGCGGTGACGCACCCTTCCTCCCAATGCCACCACCCCTTCATCTCACCGTGCTCCAGGAGCTTGCGGATCTTCTGAAGATCCGCACCCGGCGGAGCGTCCAGAGCAACCATCTGGAACCGGTCGATTCCCTCACCCGTCGTTCCCAGACCGTGAAATACCTTCAGCACGCTCTGCCGGACAGCGGCAGAGCCCTCATCCTTCAGAACCACGCGGATGACGTCGCCACATGCGACTTCGCGTACGAACCAGGGAGTGTTGTCCTACCGCACCGTCCCGTCGCCAAGGTCTACAGCCCACAGACTCTCGACAGTGCCGCGGCCGCGTGCGCAGAAACAACATCTGGGACGAGTCCTTCCCGTCGTTCCACTCATCGGCGGCGATCATCGACCATACGCCCCACTCAAGGAGCATGTACCGCTGCGACCTTCACCACGCCCAGAACCCGCAGCGCATCGCCGGGCAGCCTGTTGGGGATCCCGCCTCGTTCGTCGTCCGTCTGCCCGCCGTCCAGCCCTCCCTCCCCGGCTCTACGCCTCACCGGCGCTCACGCACGGCGACATGCATTCGGCGGTCGGTCGTGGCAGGGGGCTACGGGGACAGGGGGCGGCTTGGGCCGAGGACGGCCTGCATTTCTTGTTCGATGATCTGTGGGAACGGTGCGCCGTCCTGGTTGCCCAGGATGACGCCGACCCAGCCGGTGTCCGGGTAGATGTTCCAGCTCGCGAAGCTGCCGGGGTTGACGCCGGCGCGGCCTTTCAGCCATTGGCCGTTGACGATGCCGACCGGCATTTGGTACGCCCCGAACGACGCGTCGACGACGGTGGCCTGCCTCCTGGGTGCCAGGCCGCCGCCCTGTGGGGCGTGGGGGATCTTCGGCCCGGTGAGCAGTTCGGCGTAGTGCCGGTCCAGCACCGTTCCGTCGGCCAGCGCGTGCGCGAAGCGGATGAGGTCCGGCGCGGTCGCGAACCCGCCGTCCCCGGGAGCGTCGATGAAGGTGCGGGCAGGGTTCTTGCCCAGCTGGTACGGGTCCGCGCTGCCCTTGTCCAGGTTGCGGACGGCGTCCACCAGGCTGCCGTCGGCCTGCTGCATGTACGAGTGCGCGATGTGCTTGTCGGTGAGCCACTGCGGTCTGGTGAAGAACGCCGTGCCGGTCATGCCGCAGCGCCGGAAGATGTTCTCCTCGACGTAGTCCCAGTACGTCGTGCCGGTCACGGCCTCCACGATCATCGCGGGGATGGCGATCTCGGCGCCGACATGCTCGGTCGGCGTGCCGGGGGCGGCCACCAGTTTTGCTTGGCGGGCCCACCGCTCGTTGTACTCGCGTACCTCCTCACGGCTCTGGAAGACGCGTTCCAGGTCCTCGGGCGGGTTGTCCAGGCCTGAGGTGCCGGAGAGCAGGTGGTGGATGGTCACCTTCTCGGCGACCTCCTTGGCGAAGCCCTTCAGGTGGGTGCCCACCGTGTCCCAGAGGTGTATTTTGCCCTGCTGCACCAATTGCAGGACCGCCACCGGGCCGAACGGTTTGCCCGCCGAGGAGAGGTTGAACGCGATTCCCGGGTGGTTGCGGATGCCTCTCTCCTTGTCGGCCATGCCGTAGCTCCGTGACAGCACCGTCTGGCCGCGGTGCGACAGCATCACCACGCCGGAGAACTTGTCCTCCGCGGCCAGCTTCGCCACGTACCGGTCGTAGGCACCGCCGGGCCGGGTGTCCGGTGGGACAGTTCCCGGGTCGGCCGCGGCCACGGCCGGGGCGGCGTGACCCAGCCCGGCGCCCATCAGCTGCGCGCCGCCGGCCACCACTCCGGCGGCCGCCATCCCGCTCCATCCGAGCAACTGCCGCCTACCGACCCCACCTACGGAACCCGAGCCCATGACCACACTTCCCTTCTGATGCACTGTCTCCTGGCTGCCCGATCGACGAACCGGCCCTGCACACAGGGTGGTTCGTGTCTCCACTGAAGCCGGAGCGCTGGTGCGCCCGTGTATGCGTTCTTCGATACGCCCGCGATACGTGCGGACTGCCGTCCTCCCGCCGGGGTCCCTTCGTCGGGAGGACACGGTGGCGGCGCGATGAGATCACGACGCTGGTCGCGGGCCTGATCGCGGAGGTCGTCACCCGCCCCGTCCGCCTGACCGCGTCCGCTTGAGCGCGCGGCCGGTTCCGCCGCGAGCGCCGCGGGGAAAGCGCCGCGGGGCTATTTCGCCGACAGTACGATCCGTACCAGATAGGGAAGTTCTCCGCTCACCGGTGCCTCGTGGTCCAGCAGCACCGCCACCGGACTGTGGCCTTGGGAGCGTAGGGCGTCCAGGGGGTGGGACCACTGGACGCAGGGCTGCGGGCGGGGAGCGTCGCTTTCCTGTTCCCGGCCGACGGCGGGGAACGCGTGCGGGACGGGGCGCCCGGCCTCGCGGGCCCGTCTGCGGGACAGCGCGCGCTCGGTGGCAGTACGTACCGCCTCGGCCAGGGTCGCGCCCGTGGCGACTACCGTGTCCCGCGTGTCCCGCTCCGGATCCGGGGCGTGGTCAGCGGCCGGGGCCGGCTCGGTGCGCGGGATCGGTTCGGTGGGTGAGTTCCGTTCGGTGGGCGGGTTCGGTTCCGCGTGCGGGACCAACGTGAGTGCGCAGGCGGGCAGGGAGAGCAGTTCCGTCAGGTCGTGCGCGACGGGCTCGCCCTCGGTGTGCAGGGCGCGCAGCAGCGCGTCGGGGACCGCGTGGCGCTCCTCGGCGAGCCGCAGTCGGGGCACGCGGGTTCCGGGCGTGCCGAGGCCGCGGGCGAGGAGCGATTCGCAGTGCTGGGCGAGACCCGATTCGAGGGCGCTCACCCAGGTCAGTCCCGCCGCGACTCCCGCCGGGGGGCCGGATGCGGGGACGCGCACCTGGCGCAACGCGCCCGTGGACAGGTCGAGGCCCCAGACCGTGGGCGTGGCGGGTGTCGCGGGATCGGCGGGTGCCGGAAGCACCGTCGCCCGGGCGCGCATCGTCGCCCGGGCGGCCAGCTCGGTGAGGACCGTCTCGATGTCCGAGGCCGCGTCGACCCTGTCGGGCAGCAGTTCCGCCGCCCGGTCCCGCACCGTGCGTGCTGCGAGCGCGGGCCCGCCGGCCCGGGACAGGAACGCGGCCCGGGCCTCGGCTTCGGTCGCAGCGGCGCTCGAAGCCGCCCTCACGGCGGTCAACTCTTCGGTGGCCATTTTCGGTCGTCCCCCTCCATGGTGTTATTCAAGGCACCCCATGGAAGCGAGGGGGGATATTCACCGGATAGACGCACGGTCTCGGCCACTCGCTCACGTGGCCATGCTCCGCCCCTGTGCGCTCAGTTCCCGCCCCTGCTGCATGCTCAGTGCGCGGACAGCACCAGGCGGCGGGCGTCGTTGCGGTATCCGACACGCTCGAAGGCCGCGGCCATCGGTGTGTTCGTCAGGTCGGTGTCGGCGCGGACCTTCTCCGCAGCGGTTTCGGACACCAGGATCCGGGTGATCTCGGTCAGGATTTCGTCCACGTACCCATGGCCCCGGTGTTCGGGCAGCACACCCAGGTAACCGACCACGGGGAAGGCGGGGTTGCGCGAGGGGAGGCCGAAGCCGACGGGCTCTCCGTCGGGCGTACGGGCGACCCGCCACCAGGACCGGTCCCCCGGCATCGTGTCGCGGTAGAACTCCACGTCCCCGCGGGCCTGCACCTCGGCGCCGACGCTCTCGGCCTCCTTCACCGAGTCCGTGTCCAGGCTGTCGGTCAGGACCCGGCGGAAGAGGTCGACGAAGACCTCGTCGTCCGGTTCGGCGGTGAAGACCAGGCCTCCGGTGGGCTTCGGGAGAACGGTGCTCGGCGTCCACTCGTAGCGCAGCCGCTCCAGCGACACCGGGAGTCCGGCGCGCCGGGCCGCTTCCTGGCGCCAGGCCACGGCCTCGACTGCGTCGGGCCGGTCACGCCAGTCACCGGGAAGGGAAAGGTGGTACTCGGGCGCCGTGCTCGCGCCGGCATCGGCGAAGGCCGCGTGCGCGGTGACGAGCAACCCGGCTGCCAGCTCCGTACGTTCGTCGGACGACCTGACCGAGTCGTGGACGAACAGCCCGTCGAGGGCGCCGGGCAGGTCCGCGTCCGGGTCGCCCCACCAGACGGCGAGGGCCAACGGTGCGGCGTCGGCGGCGTCTTCCGCGATCCAGGTCCTGTCGGGGCGGTACTCCCCGGCCGACAGCCGGGCCGTGTAGGTGTCAGCTGTCATTCCGCCGGCCGCGTCGGTGACGATCAGCGGGAGGAAGCGGTCGAGGTCGGATGCTTGGGTGGGGCGGAAGATCACGGTGGCTCCGGGCGTTGGGGGGTGGGGGCGGGGTTGAGGGGCCTGGTCGGGGCGGTTCATCCCCGAGGGTAGGCGGGTCGCGGCGTACGGAAGGCGTGGCGGCCGAGGAGTGTCCGAAGTGTCTTTCAGGGGCGGGCAGGTGGGCTCGTCGCGACCGGGGGCCCGGCTGTGTTCACCGCGCTCTCCTGGTCGGCGGGTAGTGGACCCCCGGCAGGTGACGGGCACTCAGCGGGTGGCGAACTCCCTGCGGGTGACGGGCACTCGGCGGGCTGTGCGGGCAGGGCTGTGATGGTGTGGTGGCGTCCGGCCAGTGCGGTGACGGCCAGGATCAGGCCCGTACAGCAGAGGAGCAGGGCGCTGCCGCGGTCGCTGGTCGTGCCGAGGAGGCGGCCCAGACTGTCCGCGAGCGGTCCGCCGGGGTCCACCAGCGGGCCGAAGACGTGCGAGGCGAGCGGTCCGGCCACCAGGTAGCCGAGCAGGATGCCGCCCTGGGTGAACATGCGGCGCAGTGCGAAGACCCGGCCCTGGGCCTCCGCGGCCACCGCGGACTGCCAGAGCACCTGGGCGCAGCTGCTGACCACCGGCAGACCGACGAAGAAGACGAAGGCGGCCGCGGCCAGGGGAACCGGGCGCGGGAAGAACCCGGCCTGCAGAACCGCGATCCCGCTGAGGACGGTGGCCCCGGTGACCCAGGGCAACGGACGGCGCGGGGTGCCCCAGACGGACAGGGCGACGCTGCTGATCGCCAGACCCAGTCCCCCGGCGGTGCTGACCATGGCCACCGCGGCGTTCTGCTCCGCCTCGGGGGTGCCGGCGAGAACCAGGGGCAGCAGCAGGGCCGTGGCGGTGGCCTCGGCCGCGTTGAGGACGGTGACCAGGCGGAGCAGGTGTTTCAGTCCGGGCTGGTGGGTGAGCACCCGTCGGCCTTCGGTCAACTCGGCACGCCATCCCGGGCGTTCCCGGTGGCTTTCGGTCTGCTTCGGACGGCCGGTCGGCTCCGGGAAACGGGCGAACAGCAGGGTGAGCAGCCCCAGCCCGAACGAGGCGACGTCGACCACCAGGACGGCGCGCAGCCCGCCCACGCCGAGCAGGACAGCGGCGAGCATGGGGCCGAGCAACTGGGCTCCGGCCAGGGCGGTCTGGGTCATCGCACTGGCTCGGCCGCGTTGTTCCGGCCGGACCATACCGGTGACGGCGGCGGCGAGCGCGGGCCATTGGAAGGCCGCGCAGCCGGACTCCACGATGATGACCGCGTACACCTGCCAGACGGCCAGGTGTCCGGTCGTTTGGGAGACTGCCAGGGCCACGGCGCCCAGCATGGCCACCGCGTCCGCGCAGAGCAGCACGGTGCGGCGCCGGTAACGGTCCACCAGGACCCCGGCGGCCGGTGCGGCCAGCATGCCGGGGGCGAACGCGAGCAGCAGGCCGGTGGCGAACTGGGTGACGGATCCGGTCTGTTGGTAGATCCAGAGGCCGAGGGCGAATCCGGAGATGCTGGACCCGAGTGCGGTGGCCAACCGGCCCGCCCAGACGAGCACGAAGGTGGTCATGGCAGACCCACGGGGGACGGGGCGAGGGGCAGGGTCATGGACGGGCTCCGTTCGGAGACTGCGGCGGGCGGGAGGGAAAGGAAAGGCAATGGGCGGTGCGGGAGTACGGAGGTGCGGGGAGTACAGGGGTGCGAAATGCAGGGCTCTCGGGTCGAGTCGGCCGGAGGGCAGTCGGGCCTGGGAGGGGAGGGGGTACGGGAGTACGGGGTGGAGCGTCCGACTCAGGGGCCTTGGTCGGTCGGCCGGGGCCGGGGCGGGGGGACGCGTCCGGCGCCGGGTACCCCGGCCGGGTCGGTCGGGACCCAAGGCAGCCAGGCCCGCGGGGACGGCCAGGTCCCGGGATCAGCCGGGGCCGGCCGGGCCCGGGCCCAGGCTCGGACTCGGGCTCGGGCTCAAGCCCGGACTCGGACTCAAGCCCAGGCTCGGGCTCGGACTCAAGCCCAGGCTCGGACTCGGACTCGGACTCGGGCTCAGGCACGGACTCAGGCCCAGGCCCGGACTCAGGCCCGGACTCAGGCCCGGACTCAGGCCCAGGCCCAGGCTCAGGCCCGGACTCAGGCCCAGGCCCAGGCTCAGGCCCGGACTCAGGCCCAGGCCCAGGCTCAGGCCCGGACTCAGGATCGGGCCTGGGCCCTGGCTCGGACTCGGGATCGGGCCTGGTCCCTGGCTCGGTTGCGCCGTCCCCTGACACCACCCGTCAGCGCAGGTGGGCGGCCAGGACCGGGCCGATCTGGGCCAGGGCCTCCGGGGTGGTGAAGCGGCTGTGCGGGATGTCCAGCGGGTGGTTCTCCACCGGGCCGTCCACGTGCGCGGCCCAAAGGTCGGCCAGCGGGGTGCCGTCGGCGCCCCGCCCCGGCAGGGCCTCGAAGAAGAGCACGGGGCCCCGGTAGCGGCCCGGCTGCTCTCCCTGGGCCAGCGCTATGTTGTTGGCGGTCACCCTCACCAGTCGGCGCAGGGCCGCCGGGTCCAGCCCGCCCAGCACACTGCCGCGTTCCCGCAGCAGCTCCAGCACGGCGCCGGCGCCGGGGAGTCCGTCGCCCAGGACGTCCGTGGCGTCCGCCGGAGTGGTGGCGGCGAGCGCGTCCAGCTCGTCCAGGCCGAGTCCGTCCAGCGCCAGCGAGAGGATCTCCGCCGCGCTGGGGCGCCCTGCGTGCCGGAAGCGTCCGGTCGGGTGCGAGTCGAGCATCGCCAGCAGCGCCACCTCCTCGCCCGCCTCCTGGAGTTGACGGGCCAGTTCGTGCGCCACCGTGCCGCCGAAGGACCAGCCGAGCAGGTGGTACGGGCCCACGGGCTGTACCTCGCGGATCAGCCGCAGGTAGTCGGCCGCCATCTCCGGTACGGAGCCGGGCAGTTCGCCGTTCCCGTCGAGGCCACGGGCCTGCAGTGCGTACAGCGGCCGGTCGCGGTCCAGGTGCCGGGCCAGCCCGGAGTAGCACCAGCCGAGGCCGCCACCGGGGTGTACGGCGAACAGCGGCGGACGGGTGCCTCCGGCGCGCAGCGGCAGCAACTGGCCCAGCCCGTCGGAGGATCCGGTGTCGGGATCGGCGCTGATCCGCTCTGCCAGCAGGGCCACGGTCGGGGTCTCGAACAGGGCCCGCAGGCCGATCTGGACGCCCAGTTCCTCGCGGATCAGGGCGGTCAGCCGGGCGGCGAGCAGTGAGTGGCCGCCGAGGTCGAAGAAGTTGTCGTCGATGCCCACGTGGTCGACGGCGAGGGTGGTGGCGAAGAGCCCGCAGAGGATCTCCTCGCGGGGCGTGCGGGGAGCCCTGGTGGAGGTGGTGAACGTGCCGGGGACGGGCAGGGCGCGCCGGTCCAGCTTGCCGTTGGGAGTGAGCGGGAGGGTGTCGAGGACGACCAGGGCGGAGGGGACGAGATACGCGGGCAGGTGCGCGGCGGCATACGCCCGCAACTCGGCCGGATCGAGGACGGAACCCGTGCCGGTGCCGGTGCCAGCTTCGGCTCCGGAGGTACCGGCGCCTGTACTGGTCCCGGTTCCGGCGGTGTCGTCGGCGTCCGTGGTGGGGACGACGTACGCGACCAGGCGCTGGTCGCCCGGGCTGTCCTCCCGCAACACCACCGCAGCCTGCGCAATGTCCGCACGGCCGGTGAAGTGCGCCTCGATCTCGGCGGGTTCGATCCGGAAGCCACGCAGCTTGACCTGGTCGTCCGTACGCCCCAGGAACTCCAGCCGCCCCTCCCCCAGCCCGTCGTACTGCCAACGGCCCAAGTCGCCCGTACGGTACATCCGCCCACCCGGCACACCGAACGGATCCGGCACGAAACGCTCCGCCGTCAGACCCGGACGACCGAGATAGCCGCGTGTCACCAGGTCACCGGCGATGAAGAGTTCACCGCCGACGCCGACCGGCAGTGCGCGCAGGGACTCGTCCAGCACGTACATCCGGGTGTTCCAGATCGGGCGCCCGATGGTGATCACGCCGGAGGGCGCACTGTCTCCGGGCTCGATCCGGAACTCGGTGCAGCCGACCGTGGTCTCGGTCGGGCCGTACTCGTTGATCACGGTGGCGCCCGGGTGCCGCCGTCGCCACTCGTCCAGTACCTCGCCCATCAGGGACTCGCCGCCGAGCACCAGCTGCTCGCTGGGCGAGAAGCGCTCGGGCAGCGCGGTCAGCAGGGCCAGGTGGCTCGGGGTCGCCTTGACGAAGCTCGGGCGGTCGAACTCCCCGGCCGTGGGCGCCTGGTCGTCGAGTTCGATGAGGTGGACGGTGCCGCCGCTGGTCAGCGGGGCGAAGAGGCCGGTCACGGTGAGGTCGAAGGAGACCGGTGAGTGGACCAGCGCCCGGCCGGCCACGCTGCCGTAGGCCTCGCGGGCCCAGGCCAGATAGGCGTCGAGCGAGTGGTGCTCGACGACAACTCCCTTCGGGCGTCCGGTGGAGCCGGAGGTGTAGATCACGTAGGCCGGGTTGCGCAGCGACAGGGGGGCCGAGCGGTCGTCGTCAGTGAGGTCGTGGGCGGGCAGCGCGGCCAGCGCGGCAGCCGTGTCCGGCGCGTCGAGCAGCAAGTGCGGGTCGTCCGTGGCGGGAAGCTGCGCGGCCGCCCCGACGGTGGTGAGCACGCACAGCGGACGTGCGTCGGCCAGGGTGTACGCGATCCGCTCGGCAGGGTGGGTGAGGTCGATCGGCAGGTACGCCGCACCGGACTTGAGCACGGCCAGCACCGCGACCAGGGTCTCCGCCGAGCGCGGCACGGCCAGCGCGACGAGGCGCTCGGGACCCGCCCCCCGGGCCACCAGGTGGCGGGCCAGCCGGTTGGCGGCGGTGTCGAGCTCCGCGTAGCTGAGGGCGCCGGTCTCGCAGATGACGGCGGTGGCGTCGGGGGTACGGGCGACCTGGGCGGCGAACAGCTGGGGCAGGGTCCGGCCGGGGAGGGCGCGCGAGGGCCCGTTCCAGTCCGTGAACAGGGCCTTGCGCTCGTGCGCGGCGAGCAGGTCGATGTCGTGGAGGGGGGTGTCGGGGTGTTCGGCGGCGGTGCGCAGGATCCGCTGGAACTGGTCGGCCAACCGCGCCACCGTGGTGGGCTCGAAGAGGTCGGCGGCGTACTCGATCGTCACCGTCAGCCCGGCCGGAGCACCGTCGACGGTGCGGTGCTCGGTGACGGTGAAGGACAGGTCGAACTTCGCGGCGCTCCCCGACTCGGCTTCGGTCGTGGTGGGTTCACCGACGACGGGTCCGCCGAGGGTGGGGTCGCCGAGAGTCGGTTCGCCGTCCGCCCCGGTGGTGCTGTTGAACGTGAGGATGGTCTGGAAGAGCGGGTGGCGGTGCGGGGTGCGGCTGGGGTTGAGGGCCTCGACGAGACGCTCGAAGGGCAGGTCCTGGTGGGAGAGAGCCGAGAGGCCGACGTCCCGGGTACGGCGGAGCAGCTCGGTGTGGGTGGGGTTGCCGGTGGTGTCCGTGCGCAGGACCAGGGTGTTGACGAAGAACCCGACGAGCTGGTCCAGGTCGGCGTGCGTACGGCCCGCGGTCGGCGTACCGATCGGCAGATCCGTACCGGCACCGTTACGGGTCAACAGCACCGCCAGGGCGGCGTGCACGGAGTGGAACACGGTGGCCCCGTGCGTACGAGCGTGGGCCGTGAGGTCCCGGTGCACGGTGGACCCGGTGTGGGTGGTGAGGGTACGGGCCCGGTGCGTGGGGTGGGCGGGCCGGGTGTGGTCGGCGGGAAGAGCGATCTCCTCGGGCAGGTCTGCCAGTTCGGCTGTCCAGTGGGCGAGCTGCTGGTTCAACGGGCTGCCGGGGGTCTCCGGGTCACCGAGGTACTGGTGCTGCCACAGCGCGAAGTCCGCGTACTGCACCGGCAACGGCGACCAGTCCGGGGCCTCCCCGCCACTGCGGGCCTGGTAGGCGGTGGTGAGGTCCTCCATCAGAGGGCGCATGGACCAGCCGTCTCCGGCAATGTGGTGCAGGACCAGAACCAGCAGGTGGTCCTCCGGCGCGAGCGTGAACAAGGCTGCTCGCACAGGGAGTTCGGTATTGAGGTCGAAGGGCCGGGCCGACAGCTCCCCGATCCGCGCACGGGCACCGCTCTCGTCGGTCTCGACCCGGTCGAGGCGTACGAGCCCCGGGGTGGCGGGCCGGACCAGCTGGCACGGCGCACCATCGGCCTCGGGGAACACCGTGCGCAGGGTCTCGTGCCGCGCCACCACGTCGTCCAGCGCGGCCTGGAGCGCACCCGGGTCCACCGCTTCGGTCAGCCGCAGTTCCACCGGGATGTTGTAGGAGGCACGCTCGGTCTCCTCCATCCGGTTGAGGAACCAGAGCCGGGCCTGTGCGTTCGAGAGCGGGATGCGCGCCGGGCGGGGCTCGGTGCGCACCAGCGGCGGCAGTGCGGCGGTCGGCAGGGTCCGGCCCAGCCGCTCGGCCAGTGCGGCCACCGTCGGCGCCTCGAAGACGTCCCGGACACCGATCTCGTCACCCAATTCGGCCCGCACCGCCCCGACCAGACGCATCGCCAGCAGCGAGTGACCACCGAGGTCGAAGAAGCTGTCGTCGATGCCCGGCTCGCGCTCGGCGCCCAGCACCTCGGCGAAGAGCCCGCAGAGGATCTCCTCGCGAGGCGTGCGGGGAGCCCTGTTGGAGGTGGTGAACGTGGTGGGGGCGGGCAGGGCGCGCCGGTCCAGCTTGCCGTTGGGGGTCAGCGGGAGGGTGTCGAGGACGACCAGGGCGGAGGGAACGAGATACGCGGGCAGGTGGGCAGCCGCGTGGGCCCGCAGCTCGGCCGGATCGAGAACGACGTCCGTTCCGACGGTGGGGACGAGGTAGGCGACCAGGCGCTGGTCACCCGGGTTGTCCTCCCGCAGCACCACCGCAGCCTGCGCAACATCCGGACGGCCGGTGAAGTGCGCCTCGATCTCCGCGGGTTCGATCCGGAAGCCGCGCAGCTTGACCTGGTCGTCCGTACGGCCCAGGAACTCCAGCCGCCCCTCCCCCAGCCCGTCGTACTGCCAACGGCCCAAGTCGCCCGTACGGTACATCCGCCCACCCGGCACACCGAACGGATCCGGCACGAAACGCTCCGCCGTCAGACCCGGACGACCGAGATAGCCACGGGCCAGTCCTGCACCGGCGATGAACAGCTCGCCGGGCGCCCCGGGCGGCGCCTGCCGCAGCGCCGGGTCCAGCACCTGGACCCGCATGTTGTCCAGCGGCCGGCCGATCGGCACGGTGCTGCCGAGCGGGTCCCCGGCAGTGATCGCGTGCCGGGTGGCGAAGGTGGTGGTCTCGGTCGGCCCGTAGCCGTCGACCACCCGCAGTCCCGGGTGGACGGTGAGCACGCGGCGTACCGCGGCGGCAGGGACGACGTCGCCCCCGGTCATCACCTCGCGCACGCCGGCCAGAGCCTCGGGCGCGTCCTCGGCGAGCAGCCGGAACAGGCCGGCGGTCAGCCAGAGCGCGGTGACCCGGTGCTCGGCGATCAGCTGTCCGATACGGTCGGCGTCCAGGTCACCGGCGGGTGCGACGACGACCTGTCCGCCACTCAGCAGCGGTACCCACAGCTCGTAGGTGGCGGCGTCGAACGCCTGCGGGGAGTGGAACAGCACCCGCTCGTGGTGGCCGTCGCGCCGCCACCAGTGGTCGGCGGCCAGCGCGGCCACGTCGGCGTGGGTGACGGCGACGCCCTTGGGGGTGCCGGTGGAGCCGGAGGTGTACATCACGTAGGCGAGCCGGTCCGACTGGACGGCCGGGACGGGCAGGTACGGAGCGTCCGGCAGCGGGGCCGAGACGTCCACCACCCGGAGCCCGGCCGCAGCTTGGGCCCGGACGAACGGGAGGTCACGGGTGGCGGCGTCCACCAGGAGCAGTTCGGCGCCGGTGTCGGCCAGTACCAGGGCCGCCCGCTCGTCGGGCCAGCTCTCGGACAGCGGCACGTACGCGCTGCCCGCCCGCACCACGGCCAGCGTGCTGACCACCAGCTCGGCCGAGCGCTGCTGGAGCAGGGCGACCCGGCGCTCCGCTCCCGCTCCGAGGGCCACCAGGTGGCGGGCGAGACGGTCGGTGGCGGTGTCGAGCTCCGCGTAGCTGAGGACGCCGGTGTCGCTGACGACGGCGGGGGCGTCGGGGGTACGGGCGACCTGGGCGGCGAACAGCTCCGGCAGGGCGGTGTCGGGCAGCGGGTGGACGGATCCGGTGGCCAGCGCGGTCAGTTCGGCCCGGCCGGTCGTGCCCAGCAGGTCGATGTCGTGGAGGGGGGTGTCGGGGTGTTCGGCGGCGGTGCGCAGGATCCGCTGGAACTGGTCGGCCAACCGCGCGACGGTGGCGGGCTCGAAGAGGTCGGCGGCGTACTCGATCGTCACGGTCAGCCCGTCGGGAGCACCGTCGACGGTGTGCTGTTCGGTGACGGTGAAGGACAGGTCGAACTTCGCCGCGCTTTCGAACTCGACGTCATGGCTGGTGAGTTCGGTGGTCGCGGCGGTCGTGTTGTTGAGGGTGAGGATGGTCTGGAAGAGCGGGTGGCGGTGGGCGGTGCGGCTGGGGTTGAGGGCCTCGACGAGGCGCTCGAAGGGCAGGTCCTGGTGGGAGAGGGCTGCCAGGCCGACGTCCCGGGTACGGCGCAGCAGCTCGGTGTGGGTGGGGTTGCCGGTGGTGTCCGTGCGCAGGACCAGGGTGTTGACGAAGAAGCCGATGAGCCGGTCCAGGTCGGCGTGCGTACGGCCCGCCGTGGGGGTGCCGATCGGCAGATCCGCACCCGCGCCGTTGCGGGTCAGCAGCACGGCGAGAGCGGCGTGCACGGAGTGGAACAGGGTGGCCCGGTGCGTACGGGCGTGGGCCGTGAGCTGGTGGTGGGTCGCGCGGTCGGTGTGGAACGTGTGCGTGGCGGCCCGGTGGGTGGGGTGGGCGGGCCTGGTGCGGTCGGCGGGAAGAGTGATTTCCTCGGGGAGCTCCGCCAACTCGGCTGTCCAGTGGGCGAGTTGCTGGTTCAACGGGCTGCCGGGGGTCTCCGGGTCACCGAGATACTGGTGCTGCCACAGCGCGAAGTCCGCGTACTGCACCGGCAACGGCGACCAGTCCGGGGCCTCTCCACTACTGCGGGCCTGGTAGGCGGTGGTGAGGTCCTCGGTCAGCGGGCGCATGGACCAGCCGTCTCCAGCGATGTGGTGCAGGACGAGAACCAGCAGGTGGTCCTCCGGCGCGAGGGTGAACAGGGCCGCACGCAGAGGGAGTTCGGTGTTGAGGTCGAAGGGGCGGGCAGACAGCTCGGCGATCCCCGTACGGGCACCGCTCTCGTCGGTCTCGACGCGGTCGAGCGGCACCAGCGCCGGGGCGGCGGGCAGGATCAGCTGGCACAGCTCGCCGTCGGCCGCGGGGAACACCGTGCGCAGGGTCTCGTGCCGTGCCACCACGTCGTCCAGCGCGGCCTGGAGCGCGACGGCGTCCACCGCCTCGGTCAGCCGCAGCACCACCGGCATCGTGTACGCGCTGGCCTCGCCCTCCATCCCGTTGAGGAACCTGAGCCGGCGCTGAGCGAAGGAGAGCGGCAGGACCTCCGGGCGCTCGGCCCTGACCAGCGGCGGCAGCGCGTCGGCGGGCAGGGCCCGGCCCAGCCGCTCGGCCAGCCCGGCCACCGTCGGCACCTCGAACACGTCCCGGACACCCACCTCCGCACCCAATTCGGCCCGCACCGCCCCGACCAGACGCATCGCCAGCAGCGAGTGACCACCGAGGTCGAAGAAGCTGTCGTCGATGCCCGGCTCGCGCTCGGCGCCCAGCACCTCGGCGAAGATCCGGCACAGGGCGGCCTCCCGCTCGTCGCGCGGGGCCCGCCCGGCCTCGGCCTCCTGGCGCGGCGGGACCGGCAGGGCACGGCGGTCCAGTTTGTTGTGCGCGGTGAGCGGCAGCGCGTCGAGCGCCACCAGTGCGGACGGCACCATGTAGCCGGGCAGGATCTTCGCCAACTCCCTTCGCAGGCTGGCCGGTTCGATGTCTGCTCCCGGGTGCGGGACGAGGTAGCCGACGATCTGCAGGTCCCCCGGCCGGTCCTCGCGGACCACCGCGGCGGCCGCCGCCACCGGCTCCAGGGCGGCCAGGGCCGCTTCCACCTCGCCCAGTTCGA
Organism: Streptomyces sp. NPDC021093; assembly: GCF_044333135.1. Taxonomy (NCBI): domain Bacteria; kingdom Bacillati; phylum Actinomycetota; class Actinomycetes; order Kitasatosporales; family Streptomycetaceae; genus Streptomyces; species Streptomyces sp. NPDC021093. The sequence goes on from NZ_JBIRQJ010000013.1 coordinate 21,413, forward strand.
TCCGGAAGCCGCGGATCTTCACCTGGTCGTCGAGTCGGCCGAGGAACTCGACGGCGCCGTCCGGCAGTCGGCGGGTCAGATCGCCGGTGCGGTACATGCGGGCGCCTCGCGCGCCGGCCGGGTCGGGGACGAACCTCTCGGCGGTCAGGCCCGGGCGGCCCAGGTAGCCCCGGGTGACCTGGGCGCCGCCGACGAACAGCTCGCCGGGCACGCCGACCGGCACCGGCTCGCCGTGCCCGTCCAGTACGTACGCCCGGACGTTGCCCAGCGGGCGGCCGATCGGCACGGTCGTGGTGGCGGCGAGTTCCGCGGCCAGGGGCCGGTGGGTGGTCACGCCGACGGTGGTCTCGGTCGGCCCGTAGTGGTTGAGCACCTCGCACTCGGCGCGGCCCAGCAGATCGCGTACGAAGGTGCTGGTCGAGCCCTCGCCACCCAGGATCAGGCCCTTGCGGGGCAGTACCCGGTGCGCGGCGCCCGGCCCCTCCAGGGCTGCCAGGTGCGAGGGGCTGATCTTCAGGTAGTCGATCGCGTGCTCGGCGAAGTAGGCGGCCAGCAGGCGTCCGTCCGATGCGGTGTCGGCGTCCACCATGTGCAGCGTGCCGCCGCCGAGGAGCGCGGACGCCAGGACCGTCACGCAGGAGTCGAAGGTGAAGGGCTGCACCATCGCGTACCCGGCTGCTTCCAGGCCCAGTCGGGAGACCACGGCGGTGTGGTAGTTGAGCACCTGCCGGTGCTCGACCACGACGCCCTTGGGCCGTCCGGTGGAGCCGGACGTGAACAGTACGTACGCCGCCTGGCCGGGGTCCACGGCCGCGTCCGGGGCGGTGTCGGGGGTTGCGTCGAGGGCGAGTTCCTCCACCGCGACCGCCCGCACGCCGGACGGCAGCCGGTCGGCTAGGGCGGTGCGGGTGATCACGACGGGGGCGGCGGTGTCGGCGAGTATCATCGCCATCCGGTCCTGCGGCTGGGCCGGGTCCACCGGCACGTAGCAGCCGCCGGCCTTGAGGACGGCGAGCAGCGCGACCACGGTCCAGGCGCCGCGCTCCAGGCAGATGCCGACGGGGGTCTCGCTCGCGACGCCGAGACCGCGCAGGTGGTGAGCCAGCCGGTTGGCGAGTCGGTCCAGTTCGGCGTAGCGGAGGGTGGCGTCGGCGCCGACCACCGCGACGGCGTGCGGGGTGCGGGCGGCCTGTTCGGCGAAGCGGCCGTGGAAGGTCCCGGCGGGCACCTGCAGCGCGGTGGCGTTCCAGGTGTCGAGGAGCAGTGTGCGCTCACCGGCGCTCAGCAGCGGCAGGCGGCCGACCTGGCGGTTTGGGTCGGCGCAGGCCTCGCGCAGCAGGGTGGCGTAGTGGGCGAGCAGGCGGTCGGCGGAGCGCTCTTCGTAGCGGTCGGTGCGGTGGACCAGGGTCAGCGTGAGGGTGTCGCCGGTCTCCGACACGGTGAAGGTCAGGTCCCGCTTGGCGTCGGCCGGGCCTTCTCCGTCGAGCGGGCGCAGGTGGAGTGCGCCGGGGTCGGCCGCGTCCCGGGTGAGGTCGGGCGCGGCTTCCGGGGTGTTCTGGTCGAGTACGAGCATGGTGCGGGCCAGGCCGTCCGGCGAGCCGGACCGCAGCTGGGCTGCCAGCTGCTCGAAGGGGACTTCCTGGTGCTGGAAGTCGCGTCGGGTGGCCTCGGTGGTCCGGTCGATGAGCTCGGCGAAGGTCGGTTCGCCGGACAGGTCGCCGCGCAGCAGCAGGGTGTTGACGAAGCAGCCGATCAGGCCTTCCAGCTCGCTGTGCCCGCGGCCGCCGACCGGGGTGGCGACCACCGGGTCGGGTCCGGCGCCGTACCGGTGCAGCAGTACGTGGAGTGCTGCGAGGGACACCGTGAAGAGGGTGGTCCTGTGCCGTGCGGCCAGCGCCCGCAGACCGGCGGCGACCTCGGCGGGCAGCTCCAGGCTGTGCGTCGCGGCGGCCGGGGCGTCCTCGGGCCGGCCCGTGGCGGTGGCGGGCGGCGGGGTGTCGGTCAGGCCGGCCAGCCGCTGCTGCCAGTAGCCGAGGCTCTCCTGGTGGGCGGCGCCTTCGAGGCGGCCGCGCTGCCAGGCGGCGAAGTCGCCGTACTGCACCGGCAGGGGCGGCAGCGCCGCGGCGGCGGTGTCGTCCGTGAGCCGGTAGGCCGTCGCGGCCTCGGCCAGGAGGACGTTCACCGACCAGGCGTCCGAGGCGATGTGATGGATCGTCAGCGCCAGGACGTGTTCCTGGTCGCCGGTGCGCAGCAGCGCGGCCCGCAGCAGTGGCCCGGCCGCGAGGTCGAAGGGAGTGTTCGCCTCCTCGGCCAGTCGGGTGCGCACCCGCGCCCGTACCTCGTCCGCCGTCAGGTCCCGCAGGTCGGTCACCGGAAGCTCGAACGCGGCTTCCCCGTGCACCAGTTGGACCGGCAGGCCGTCGGCACCCGCGGCGAAGGTGGTGCGCAGCACCTCGTGCCGGGTGATCACCGTTCGGAACGCCCGCGCCAGCCGCTCGGTGTCGAGCGGGCCCGAGCAGGTCACCGCCATCGGCACGTTGTACGCCGCCGACTCCGGGGCGATCTGCTGGGCCAGCCAGATCTGCTCCTGGGTGAAGGACAGCGGCACCGGCGCCCCCTCGGGGCGGCGCGGCACCCCGGCCGGCGCGGCCGGGCGCCGGGCCGACCGCTCGCGCAGCCGGGCCTCCAGCCGGGCCCGCTGGTCGGGCGACAGCTCGGCGATGCGGCGGGCGGTGTCGGCGGCGGTGGCCTCGGCGACGGCGGTCTGGGTGGTGCTCACGGTGCTCTCCTCGGAGGAAATCGGGCGGGCCCTGGGGCCCTGAGGCCGTGGGTGGAGGACGGGGATCGGTCGCCGGTGTCGGCGGTGGACGGGGACTGCGGGCCCCCGGTCAGGACGGGGGCTGCGGGCCCCCGGTCGGAAGGGGCCGCGGGCCCCCGGTCAGAACAGGACGCGGGAGGAGGCGGTGGCCCGTGCGTCCCGGGACCTGCGCAGGTCGCGGGTGACGTTGACCCGCTTGAGCCAGCGGTCGGTGCCGTCGAAGCGCGCCGCGAAGGAGCTACGGCCGTGCACGGCCCGGTAGTTGTCGACGAAGACGATCTCGCCGGTGGCCAGTGCGGCGCCGCCCAGGCGGCGGTCGATCTCGTCCGAGAGCCGTTGGAGGGCTTCTGCGGCCTGCGGGTCCAGCCGGTCCAGGTCCATGAAGTACGGGTCCAGGCACAGGTACGGATCGGTCGCCGAGCCGAACAGCACCGGCACGGGTGCGGCGGCGTCGCGCATCCGCTTCAGGCGCTCGTACGCCGCGTCCAGCAGGCGCGTACCGCCCTCCAGGGGGCGGCCGGGGCCGGTGTCGAGCATCTGGAGGTGCGAGTTGTCGGGCAGCATGTAGAAGCGCGGCTCGGCCAGCACCCGTCGGTCGTCGGCGGAGATCTCCAGGTCCTGCACGCCGACGAAGGTGGTGGGCACCCGGTCCGGGTTGCGCAGGCAGAGCAGGCCCACGTAGTCGCCCCGGTAGGGGTGGAAGGCGTCCTCGACGTGCCAGAAGATGGTCTGGTTGCTGCCGGTGCCGATCTGCTCGTCCTCGTGGCCCTTGACCGGCAGGACGTCGTGCACCAGGTAGCCGTCCTGCTGGGTGGCCCAGGCGACCGGCTCGCCGAGCAGCGCCCCGCACAGCAGCAGGAAGATCTCCTCGCGCAGCGCCGGGGAGACGCCGGGGCGGTCCTGCCAGTGCGCCGGGGTGGCGCCGATGCGGTCCTGGTCGACGCGGTATCCGGAGACCACGCAGGCGCCCGCCGGTTCGTGCAGCCGGAAATCGGTGAGGAATCGGCGCAGCGCGAGGGGCAACCGGTGCGACTGCAGGGTCAGTTCGTCCTGGAGGGCCTGGTCCTCCACGCTGTCGTGGCGCGCGGCCAGTTCGTCGAGCAGGACGGCGATCTCGTCGGCGTCGGCGGGGTCAAGGGTGAGGGTGTGCATGGGGTGGATCACCTCGGTCATCGGGTCTGCGGGGCGTGGTACTGCGGGTCGCGAGTACGCGGGCGCGGGTCGCTGGTCGCGGGTCGCGGAAGGGGTCAGCTGGGGTCGGGAAGCAGCGCGGCAAGCCGGTCGAGTCCGGCGGTCAGCTCATCGGCGGCGCCGCCGAAGCCGAGCCGGATGTGCCGCGGGGTGCCGAAGCAGACGCCCGGCACGACCAGCACGCCGTGCTCGCGGTCGAGCCGGTCGGCGAACGCGGTCACGTCCGCCACCGTGGTCAGCTCGGGGAAGGCGGTGACCCCGCCGGCGGGCAGGTCGGCCGAGACCCGGTCGCCGTGTGCGGCCAGCCAGTCGGCCAGTACGGCGCGGTTGGCGGTGGCCTGGGCGAGCCGGGGGCGCAGCAGTGCGTCGGCGTGCCGGACGGCGTGCGTGGCCACCGCTTCGACGAGCGGGGAGAGGGCCAGGCTGGTGTAGTCGCGGCGGCGCACGCAGCCGGCCAGGACCTCGGGCGCAGCGAGCGCCCAGCCGACCCGCAGCCCCGGCAGCCCGTACGCCTTCGACAGGGTGCCGAAGGAGATCGCCCGGGGGTAGCGGGCCGTCGGGTCGGGCAGCGGCGTGCGGTCGTACACCAGGTGCTGGAAGGCGTTGTCCCAGGCGAGCCAGGTGCCGTACCGGGCGCAGGTGTCGACGATCGCGGTCTGCTGGTCCTCGGTCACCGTGGCGCCGGTCGGGTTGTGCGGGAAGTTGACCACCACCATGGCGGTGTCCTGGCCGATCAGCTCCAGCAGTTCGTCCTCGTTGGTGACCACGCCGTGCTCGGTGCGCATCGCCCAGGGCACGATCCGGCAGCCCAGCGAGACGGCGACCTCGACCAGCGCGTGGTAGGCGGGCGCCTGCACCACGACCTCGTCGCCGGGCTTCAGCAGGGCGTGCATGACCAGGTAGATCGCCTCGCTTGAGCCCTGGGTGGCAATCACCGAACCGGGGTCGGTGTTGTACCGCTCGGCGAGCGCGGCGCGCAGCGGCTCGCCGCCCAGCGAGTGGCTGTCGCGGAACATGACGTCGCCGAGCGAGGCCGCGCTGGTGCCGGCCAGGGCGAGGACCTGGTCGACGGTGTAGTTCTCGACGCCGCTGCTGCTGATGTCGTACGTGGTGGTGAAGTACCGCTCGCGGAGCCAGTCCTCCAGCAGGGCCGGGGCGATGGTCATGGGGTTCCTCCAGTGGCCGGGGGGCCGGGGTTCGGGGTTCGGGGTGGGCGAGGGGACGGCACGGGCGGGTGGGGCGGGCCCGGCCGGGTCGGGGGCCGGGCCCGGGTTCGGGCCGCTTCGGGCTCAGGTGGGGCGGGTGAAACAGGCCTGTGGGGCGGGCCGGTCGGGGTTCAAGCCGCGCCGGTCTCCGGCCGACCGGACTCCGGCCGACCGGGCTCAGACGCACCGGGCTCAGACGCACCGGGCCCCGGCCGACCGGGCTCAGGTCGTGACGGGGCCTTCCTCCGCCTCCAGTTCGGCGAGCAGTTGCAGCAGCTCGTCCTGGTCGGTCGCCTCGGCCTGGAGCTGCACCACCCGCAGGGCCAGTTCGGCCACGGTGGGCGCCTCGTAGAACACCCGCAGGGGGACGTCGACCTGGCAGCTCTCGCGCACCCTGGCGGCGAACCGGGCGGCCAGCAGCGAGTGCAGGCCCAGGTCGAAGAGGTTGTCGTGGACACCGACGGACGGCAGGCCGAGCAACTCCCCCGCCAGTTGCGCGATTTCTGCTTCTGCCGGGGTACGGGGCGCCACCGCCGCGCCACCGGTCAGCTCGGCCCGGCCCGGCCGGGGCAGGGCGCCGCGGTCGAGCTTGCCGTTGCCGTTCAGCGGCAGCGCGGGCAGCAGCACGATCGAGGAAGGCACCAGGTAGGCGGGCAGCCGCTCGCGCAGCGCGGCGCGCAGCTCGAAGACGTCGGGCTCGGTGCCGGGGGCGGCCACCGCGTATCCGACCAGCCGCTTCTCCCCCGGCTCGTCCTCGCGGACGATCACCGCGGCGGCGCCGACCCCGGGCAGTGCGGCGAGCTGCGCCTCCACCTCGCCCGGCTCGATCCGGTGACCGCGGATCTTCACCTGCTGGTCCGCGCGGCCGATGAACTCCACGGCCCCGTCGGCCCGGTGGCGCGCCAGGTCGCCGGTGCGGTAGAGCCGGGCGCCCGGCTCGCCGAACGGGTCGGGGACGAAGCGTTCGGCGGTCAGTCCCGGGCGGCCCAGATAGCCGCGGGCCAGACCGGCACCGCCCAGGTGGAGTTCGCCCGGGGAACCGATCGGTACGGGTGCTCCGGCCGCGTCCAGCAGGTAGACGGTGGTGTTGGCCAGCGGGTGGCCGATCGGCAGGCCGTCGCCGGTCACCGGTTCGGTTTCGACCCGCAGGGTGGTCGAGGTGCAGGTCACCTCGGTCAGCCCGTACACGTGGACCAGCGGGACCCCGAGCCGCTGCCAGGCGGCCAGCCGGTCGCGGCGCACCCGTTCGCCGCCCATCGCGACGAACCGGAGGTCCGCGGGGAGCGCGGCGCCGGTGCGCTCCAGTTCGGCGGCCCAGTCGTGCCAGTAGGCCGTGGTCAGCTCCAGGCCTGTGATCCGGTGCTCGGCCAGGTAGCCGGTCAGGTCGATGCCTTCGGCCAGCAGCCGGGCGCCGGGCAGCACCACGGTGGCGCCTGCGGCCAGGGCCGGGAACAGCTCTTCCAGCAGTACGTCGAAGCCGGTGGAGGCCAGTTGCAGGAAGCGGTCGCCGGGGGCCAGGCGGAATTCCCCGGCCATCGCGAGGGTGAAGTTGACCAGACCCTGGTGGGTGAACATCGAGCCCTTGGGGGCACCGGTGGTGCCGGAGGTGAAGAAGACGCACGCCAGCGCAGACGGTGCGGTCGGGGCCGTCCTCCCTGCGGGCGCTACCGCGGCGTCGGCCGAATCCTCGATCGGGGCCACCGGGACCGCGTCCAGGAGTCCGCCGGACGGACTGCCGTCGGTGAGCACCAGCTGTGCGCCGGAAAGTTCGAGCAGCAGGCGCAGCCGCTGCTCGGGCAGCGCCGGGTCGAGCGTGGTGAACGCCGCGCCCGCCTTCAGCACCCCGAGCAGGGCGGTGACCAGCTGGGGCGTGGGGGCCGCGTGCACTGCGACCACGCTCTGCCCGCCGACGCCGAGGGCCCGCAGGCGGGTGGCGCACCGCTCGGCGGCGGCCTCCAGTTCGGCGTAGCTCGTCGTACGGCCCTCGTGCTCCAGCGCCGGGGCGCCGGGGGTACGGGCGGCGGCCGCCGCCACCAGGTCGTGCAGGCCGCCGGCCGGGAGGGGGCTGGCGGTGGCGTTCCAGTCGGTGAGTACCGTACGGCGCTCCGCGGCGTCCAGCAGCGGGAGCCGGGACAGCGCGGTGCGCGGTGCGTCGGCGGCGGCCTCCAGCAGCACGCCGAAGCGGTGTGCCAGGCGGCCGACGCTCTCCGCGTCGAAGAGGTCCGTCGCGTACTCGACCGTGAAGGCCAGCCGGCCGTCCCGCTCGGTGGCGGTGAACATCAGGTCCATCAGGCAGGAGCCGGTCTGCGCGTCCACAGGATCGACGTCGAGACCCTCGAATCCGGCCCGGGGCGGGCGGGCGTTCTGCAGGGTCAGCATGGTCTGGAACACCGGGTGCCGGGCGGGGTCGCGCTCGGCTCCGACGGCGTCCAGCACCTGCTCGAAGGGCACGTCCTGGCATTCGAAGTCGGTGAGCGCGCGGTCCCGGGTGCGCTCAAGCAGCTCGGCGAAGGCGGGGTCGCCCGAGAGGTCGCCGCGCAGTGCGAGGCTGTTGACGAAGCAGCCGACCAGGCCGTCCAGTTCGGGCCGTCCGCGGCCCGCGACGGGGGTGCCGACGATGACCTCCTGGGCGCCGGAGAGCCGTCCCAGCAGTGTCTGGTAACCGGCGAGCAGCACCATGAACAGGGTGGCGCCGTGCTGGGCGCCGAGGGCGCGCAGCCGCTGCGTCAGCTCCTCGGACAGGGTGAACTCGTGGACCGCCCCGGCCAGGCTCGGGGTGGCGGGGCGGGGCCGGTCGGTGGGCAGTTCGAGTACCGGCAGCGGTCCGGCCAGCCGCCCGCGCCAGTGCTCCAGCTGCTCGGTCCAACGGCCCTCGGCGGCCCGGTCGGCCTGCCACACGGCGTAGTCGGCGTACTGCACGGGCAGCGGGGGCAGGTCGTGGCCGTCGTAGAGCGCGGCGAGGTCCTCGACCAGGACACCCATCGACCAGCCGTCGAGCGCGATGTGGTGGATCACCAGGACCAGCAGGTGCTCGGCGGGTCCCGTGCGCAGCAGCAGGGCGCGCAGCGGCGCCTCGGCCGCCAGGTCGAACGGACGGGTGACGAACGCGTCGGCCAGGTCCTCGGCCCTTTCCCCGGTAGCGAGTTGACGGATCGTCAGCGGGGCTTCTTCGACCGGCAGGACGCGCTGCGCCGGGGCGTCATCCGTCTCGTACGCCACCGTGCGCAGCACCTCGTGCCGGGCCATCAGCGCGCGCAGGGCGGCGGCCAGCGCCACCGGGTCCAGGTCGCCGCCGATGCGTACCGCGGTGGGCACGTGGTAGGCCGGGTTGCCGGGGGCGAAGCGGTCGAAGAGCCACATCCGCTGCTGGGCGAAGGAGAGCGGCAGGGGGCGGGAGCGGTCCGCGGGGGTGACGGGCGGCAGCGGGTCGGCGGCCGCAGGGGCTTCGGCGGAGCGCAGCCGTCCGACGAGTGCGGCCTGCGCGGCCACCGTGGTCGCGGCGAACACCTCGCGCAGCCGCACCTCCACGCCGAACTCCGCGCGCACCGCGCTGACCAGCTGGTTGGCGAGCAGCGAGTGGCCGCCGACGGCGAAGAAGTCGTCGAGCACGCCGACCTCGGGCCGGTCGAGGAGACGCTGCCAGATCGCGGCGACGGCGGCCTCGTCGGGGGTACGGGGCGCGACTCGGTCGGCGGCGTCGTCCGCCGTGGCCGGCGCGGGCAGCGCGGCCCGGTCCACCTTGCCGTTGGGCGAGAGGGGCAGGGCGGCCAGCTCGGTCCACAGCGCGGGGACCAGGTGGCCGGGGAGGCGTTCGCGCAGCCAGGCGGCCAGCTCGGCACCGGAGACGGGGGCGGGGGCGCCGTCCGGGCGGGAGGCGTCCGGGCGGGAGGCAGGCACCCAGTAGGCGGCCAGACGCCGGTCCCCCGGGGTGGTCCCGCGCGTCACCACGACCGCTTCGGCCACTGCCGGGTGTCCGAGCAGGACTGCGGTCACCTCACCCGGCTCGACCCGGAAGCCGCGGATCTTGACCTGGTTGTCGGCCCGGCCGAGCAGTTCCAGTTCGCCGTCGGCGCGGCGGCGGGCCAGGTCGCCGGTGCGGTAGAGGCGCTCGCCCGGCACCCGGCCGAACGGGTGCGGTACGAAGCGCTCGGCGGTCAGTCCCGGGCGGCCCAGGTAGCCGCGGGCCAGGCCCTCGCCCGCCACGCACAGCTCGCCGGGGACCCCCGCGGGTACCGGACGCAGCAACTCGTCGAGGACCAGCAGGCGTTGGTTGAGCAGCGGGCGTCCGTACGGCACCGGGCCGTCCCCTGCGTCCTCGGGCACCAGGTGCTCGTTGTTGCAGAAGGCGGCCTCGGCCACGCCGGCCGAGTTGACCACGCGGCAGCCGGGGGCGGCGGCGCGCAGCCGCCGCGGCAGCGCGGGCGGCAGGACGTCGCCGCCGATCATGGCGGTACGGAGGCTGTCCAGGGGCAGGCCGTGCTCCTCGGCGGCGGCCAGCATCGCTTCGGTTCCGGCCGGCCCCATCGACCACACGGTCACCCGGTGGTGCGCGATCAGCTCGGCCCAGTGCCGCGGGTCGCGGACCGTGTCCTGGGCGGGGAAGACGACGGTGGCTCCGGCCACCAGCGGGGCGAGGCAGTCGTGCACGGCCGGGTCGAAGCTCGGCGAGTGCACGGCGATCATCCGGTCGCCGGGGCCGAAGCCGTGCGAACGGGCCAGTCCGGTGAAGGTGTTGACGATGGCGCGGTGGGACACGGCGACGCCCTTGGGGCGGCCGGTGGAGCCGGAGGTGTACACCAGGTAGGCCAGGTTGGCCTCGCCCGCCGTCGTCGGCCCGCCCGCGGGCGCGGCGCCTTCCCCGTCCGTACGGCCGAACTCGGGCCCGTCGTCGGGGATGTCCTCCAGCAGCAGGACCTCGGTGCCGGGCGGGAGCGCACCCGCGGTGGACCGGTGGGCCAGGACCACGGCCGGGTCCGCGTCGGCGAGCATGAAGGCCAGCCGGTCGGCCGGATAGGACGGGTCGAGGCCGAGGAAGGCGCCGCCCGCGCGCAGCGTGCCCAGCATGGCGGCGCTGAGTCCGGCCCCGCGCTCCAGGCAGAGCGCGACCGGTACGTCGGGCCCGACGCCCGCCAGGCGCAGCCGGTGGGCGATCCGGGCGGCCCAGGCGTCCAGGGTCCGGTAGTCGAGGGTCCCGGCCGCGTCGGTCACGGCGGGGGCGTCGGGGGTGCGGGCCGCCCGGCGGGCGAACAGCTGGTCCACCCGCAGTCCGGCGGGGAACTCGCCGTCGGTGTCGTTCCAGCCGTGCAGCTCCTGCTCCAGCTCGGCCGCGGTGAGCAGGGGCAGCGCGGACAGCCGGGTGCCGGGTGCGCGGACGGCCGCGCCGAGCAGGGTGGTCCAGTGGCCGAGCAGCCGGGCCACGGTCGGGGCGTCGAACAGGTCGAGGGCGAACTCCGCGAACCCGGTGAAGCAGCCGTCCTCCTCGGCCAGTTGGAGATCGAGGTCCAGGTGTGCGCTGTCCCGGGCCACGGGCACGGGCTCGACGGCCAGGCCGGTCAGCGCGGGGGTGGTGGCGGGCGCGTTCTGGAGTACGAAGCCGACCTGGGAGAGGGGGTTGCGCGACAGGTCGCGGCTGGGTGCCAGCTCCTCGACCAGCCGGTCGAAGGGCAGTTCCTGGTGGTCGAAGGCGTCCAGCGCGGTCCCCCGTACCCTCTCCACCAGCTCGGTGAAGGTGGGGTCGCCGGCCAGCGAGGTCCGCAGCAGGACCGTGTTGACCAGGGAGCCGACCAGCAGTTCGGTGCCCGGGGCCCGGGTGGCGGGCCCGGTCGCCACCACCACGTCCCCGGTGCCCGCGTGCCGTCCCAGCACCGCCTGGAAGGCGGCGAGGAGCACCATGAACGGGGTGGCCCCCGCCGCCTTGCACAGGTCGCGCACCGCCTGCGAGGCGGCCGCGTCCAGCCGCACCGGCACGCTCGCACCGCGGAAGGTGCGCACCGGCGGCCTCGGCCGGTCGCCGGGCAGCTCCAACGCCTCGGGCGCGCCGTCGAGTTGGCCGCGCCAGTAGTCGAGCAGCCGGTCGCCGAGGCCGCCGTCCAGCAGGGCCTGCCGGCCGGCCACGTGGTCGGCGTAGCGCACCGTCAGCTCGGGCAGCCGTACCGGCCGCTGTGCCACGAGGGCGGCGTAGCACTCGGAGAGTTCGGACATCATCAGGCCGAAGGACCAGCGGTCCACCACGATGTGGTGCAGGACCACGACGAGCAGGTGCTCCTGCGGGCCGAGCGCGATCAGTTCGGCCCGCATCAGCGGGCCCTTGGTCAGGTCGAACGGCTGCTCGGCGAGTTCTCCGGCCAGGGCGCGGATCTCGTCCTCGCCCGCGTCGGGGGCCTCGGTAAGGCCGAGGTCGAAGACGCGGCGCGGCAGCACCAGTTGGACCGGGGCGCCGTCGCGGGCCGGGAAGACGGTGCGCAGGGCCTCGTGCCGGTCGACGAGGAGCTGGAACGCCCGGTGCAGGTGCTCGGTGGCCAGCGGTCCGCGCAGCCGCAGCGCGGCGGCGGTGTTGTAGACGCCGCTGGGGCCCTCCAGGCGGTCGACCAGCCAGAACCGGCGCTGGGCGGCGGAGGTCGGCAGCACCTCTGCGGTACGGGGAGGGGTGGCCACGGGGTGCTCCTTCACGGGGGTGGGGGTCGGGGTGGGGACGTCGACGGGTACGGGGGCGGCGTCCGGGGTGCTCTCGGCGGTGCTCACAGGTCCCCGCCCATCAGTGCGGCCAGGTCGTCGGCCGACAGGTCGTCGAACCCGGCGTCGGCGGCCGGTACGGCCTCGCGCTCCGGTCCCGCCGCTGCGGCGGGCGCCTCGGCGGCCGGGGCGCTGCGCACCGTCTCGGCGTACTCGCCCAGGACCGGTGCCTCGAACAGCGCCCGTACCGTCAGTTCGCGGCCCAGCGCCTCGCGCACGGCGGCGGTCACCTGGACGGCGAGCAGGGAGTGGCCGCCCAGGTCGAAGAAGTCGTCGGCCAGGCCGATCCTGGCCACGCCCAGGACGGTGCTCCAGATCTCGGCGAGCGCCCGCTCGGTGTCGTCGCGCGGGGCGAGCAGTGCGGTGGAGCCCGTGGACCAGTCCGGTGCGGGCAGTGCGGCCCGGTCGAGCTTGCCGTTGGCGGTCAGCGGGAGCGCGTCCAGCGTGACGAAGGCCTCCGGGACCATGTAGTCCGGCAGCCGCTCCCGCAGGTGGGTGCGGAGCCTGGGCACCAGGCCGCGGGCGGCGCGGCCCTGGTGCGGGTCGTTGGCCCAGTGCGGCCAGGGCAGGTCCGTACTGTCCCCGGCGGGCGCCGGGGCCTGCGCCGGGTCGGTGCCCGCCGGGCGGAAGGCGGCGTCGAAGCGGCCGAGCGGGTCGCCGTCCGCCCAGCTCAGCTCGACGGTCAGGCCGAGGGATTCGGCCAGCTCGCGCAGCTTCTGCGGGTCGAGGGCGGTGAGGGCTGCGAGGTCCTCGGCGGCCCGGACGTCCTGGCCCCCGGTGGTGCCTTCGGCCGGGACCGTGCCCGGAACCGTGGCGGCGAGCCGGGCGGCGGTGCGGGCGTCGGCGTCCACCCGGGCGTTGGGGATGCCGGTGATCACGAGGGGGGAGCCGTCCAGCAGGGCCCGCGGGTCACCGCCGCTCCACGGCACGGTGCGTACCGCTGTCGTGGGGGTGGCCGGTGCCGTGTCCAGGTGCAGGACCACGTCGTAGCGGTACCGGGTCATCTCGTTGGCGTCCCGGCCCGGCTTGAGCAGCACCTCGACGCGGCCGATCCGGGGGATCTCCCGGCGCAGCGCCTGGAAGAAGCGCGGGTCGAGGAGCAGTTCGTCCTCCTGCCGTACGGCGAGGCGGACCTGGCGGGCCAGTTCGGCGTCGTCGGACCCCTCGGGCAGGCCCGGCCGGAGCACCGAGACCTGGAAGGCGTCGAGGAGGGCCAGGTGGCGTACGTCGCCGACCACGATCCGGCCGCCGGGGGCGAGCACGGCGGCGGCCTTGGTGAGCACCTCGACCAGGTAGCCGGCGCTCGGCAGGTACTGCGCCACCGAGTTGACGATCACGGTGTCGAATTCCTCGGCCGCCAGGTCGTCCACCTCGTGCCCCGCCCTGCGCAGCAGCCGTACGTGCGCCCAGTCGGCCGGGAGGTGGCTGCGTACGTGGGCGACGGCGGTCTCCGACAGGTCGAGGCCCGTGTACTGCTCGCACGCGCCGGCCAGCCGGAAGAGGAGCAGTCCCGTGCCGCTGCCGATCTCCAGGACCTTGCGCGGTCCGGTACGGCGGACCAGGGCGACGGTGTCGTCGACCCAGCGCCGCATCTCTTCGGCCGGGATCGGCTCACCGGTGTAACTGCTGGTCCAGCCGCGGATGTTGAAGGTGGGGTCGGTGCCGCCGACCTGCTCGTACTGGTCGTAGGCGGTGTCGAAGACGGTCTTCCACCGGTCGACCTGCTGGGTGTCGGCCGTGCGTCCCGCGTCCGGCGCCCGCTGTCCGGCCTCCTGGCCGGGGACCAGGTAGGCGACGAGTCCCGTGCCGCCGTCCGGGGTCTCGCGGGGCAGCACGGCCGCGTGCCGGATGCCCGGGTGCGCGCCCAGCTCCGCCTCGATCTCGCCGATCTCGACCCGGTGGCCGCGGACCTTGACCTGCTGGTCGATGCGGCCCAGGTACTCCAGCGTGCCGTCGGGCAGCCGCCTGGCCAGGTCGCCGCTGCGGTACAGCCGGGCGCCGTCGCCGAGCGGGGAGGGGACGAAGCGTTCGGCGGTCAGGCCGGGGCGGCCCAGGTAGCCGCGGGCCAGGCCGGGGCCGCCGACGCACAGTTCGCCGGGGACGCCGGGCGGCACCGGTTCGCCGCGCCGGTCCAGCAGGTGCACGGCCAGGTCGGCGAGCGGGCGGCCGATCACGCTGCCGGAGCCGGTCAGGTCGGCGGGGGCGAGGGTGTGCGCGGTGACGTGGACGGTGGTCTCGGTGATGCCGTACATGTTCACCAGCCGCGGTCCTTCGGGGTGCCGGGCGGCCCAGTCGCGCAGCGTGCCCGGCTCCAGTGCCTCGCCGCCGAACACCACGTGCCGCAGCGCGAGCGACGGGCCTCCCTGCACCTCGGCGTCGGCGTCGGCGAACTGGCGGAAGGCGGTCGGCGTCTGGCTGAGCACCGTGACGCCCTCGTCCCGTACCAGCGCGTGGCAGGCGGCCGGGGTGCGCCGGGCGTCCTGCGGCACCACGGCGATCCGGCCGCCGTGCAGCAGCGCACCCCAGATCTCCCAGACCGAGAAGTCGAAGGCGGCCGAGTGGTAGAGCGACCAGACGTCGTCCGGGCCGAAGGACACGTCCGCCGCGGCCGCGTCGAACAGCCGCAGCACGTTGGCGTGGGTGAGGAGCGCACCCTTGGGGCGGCCGGTGGTGCCGGAGGTGTAGATGACGTACGCGAGGTGGTCGGGGCCCAGGGGCGCGGGTTCCAACGGACGGTCGGACAGCGGCTGGTCGACGTCCAGGACCGCGATCCCGTCGGCGAGCACGGCGTGTTCCGGGTCGGCGACCAGCGCCACCGCGCCGGAGTCGGCGAGGGTGAAGGCCAGCCGCTCGGCCGGATGGCGCGGGTCGAGCGGAACGTACGCGCCGCCGCTCTTCAGGATGCCCAGGATCCCGGCGACCAGCCGCACCGACGGCTCGACGCAGATCGCCACCCGGCTCTCGGGGCCGACCCCCAGCTCGCGCAGCCGCCGGGCCAGCGCGTCGGAGCGGCGGTCCAGTTCGGCGTACGTGAGGCGCTGCGCACCGCAGCCGACCGCGATCGCGTCGGGCCGCAGCCGGACCTGTTCGGCGAAGGCCGCAGGGAGGCTGCGCGCGCCCGCCGCCGTGGCGGGCCGGGTTGCCGCGCCCGCCTCCTCGGTGTGCCGGGCCGCGGCGCCCGCCGCCAGTTCGGCGCTGCGCTCGGCGCCGCTCAGCAGCGGCAGCGCGTCCAGCCGGGTGTCCGGGTCGGCGGCCGCGGCGGCCAGCAGGCGCAGCCACTGGTCGATGAAGCGGCGTACGGTGCGCTCCTCGTACAGCTCGGTGCTGTAGTCGGCCAGGCCGGTCAGGCCCTGCGGTGTCTCGGTGACCTGGAGGTGCAGGTCGAACTTGGCGGTGCCGGTGTCCACGGCGGCCACGTCCATCCGCAGCCCCGGCAGCTCGATCCGCGTCTCGGGGGTGTTCTGGAGGACCAGCAGCAGGTTGGCGAAGGGGGTGCGGCCGCCCGCGTCCCGGTCCGGGCGGACCTCCTCGACGATCCGCTCGAACGGCACGTCCTGGTGGGCGTACGCGGCGAGCGCGGACTCCCGTACCCGGCCCATCAGTTCCCGGAAGGTGGGGTTGCCGGAGAGGTCGGCGCGCAGCGGCAGCATGTTGACGAAGAAGCCGATCAGGCCTTCGGTCTGCGGGTGGTTGCGGTTGGCGACCGGCGAGCCGACCACCAGGTCCTCCTGGCCGCTCCAGCGGTGCGCCACGGCCGTGAAGCCGGCCAGCAGGGCCATGTACAGGGTGGCGTCGTGCTCGCGGGCCAGCGCGGTCAGCCGGGTGGCGAGGTCGCCGTCGAGCTGCCACGGGAAGCTGGCGCCCGCGAAGCTCTGCCGGGCGGTGCGCGGCCGGTCGGTGGGCAGGTCCACGGTGCTGGGTGCGCCCGCCAGCCGCTCCCGCCAGTGCGCGAGTTGGGCGTCCAGTGCGTCGCCGGACACCCGCTCGTGCTGCCAGAGCGCGAAGTCGGCGTACTGGACGGGCAGTTCGGGCAGTGCGGCTGCGTCACTGCGGTAGTGGTGGGCCAGTTCGCGCACCAGGACGTCCAGGGACCAGCCGTCCGCCACGATGTGGTGGATGGCGAGCAGCAGCAGGTGCTCGTCGTCGGCGAGCCTGACCAGGCTGCCGCGCAGCAGGGGTCCCGCGGCGAGGTCGAAGGGGCGGCGGCTCTCCTGTTCGGTCAGTTCGGCGAGCGCGGCCCGGCGGGCGTCGTCGGCCAGGGCGGACAGGTCGGTGAGCGGCAGTACGACGGGGGCCGGGGCGTGGACGACCTGCTCGGGGCGGCCTTCCTCGACGCGGAAGGTGGTGCGCAGCGCCTCGTGCCGGGCCACCACCCGGCCCAGTGCTCCTTCGAGCGCGGCGGTGTCCAGCCGTCCGGTCAGCCGGACGGTGCAGGCGATGGTGTAGAGCGGGCTCGGACCTGCGAACTGCTCGACGAACCAGAGGCGCTGCTGGGCGAAGGACAGCGGCAGCACGGCCCCTTCGGGGCGGCGGGCGATCAGGTCGGCGGTGCCGGTGGCGAGGCCCTGCTGCTGGAGCAGCTTGGCGAGCAGGCGGCGCTTGTCGGAGGAGAGCGCGGAGCGCTGGGGTGACTGGCTCATAGGGTGGTCCCGGGTGGGTGCGGTGGCGGGAGGTGGGTCAGGCCGGCAGGTGGTGCGGCAGCGGGAACTCCCGGCAGAGCCGGGTGACTTCGCCGCGCACCTCGTCGCGTACGGCGGGGTCGAGGGTGAATTCGCGCTCGCCCCGGGGCACCACGGCGCCGAGCACCCGGTCGATCAGTGCGGCGCAGCGGCGCATTTCGGCCGGTCCCATGGCGCGCAGCGCGAGGGTGTTGGTGCCGAAGCGGATGCCGCTGGTGACCCGGGGGCCGTGCGGGTCGTCGGGTATCCGGTTGCGGTTGACCACGATCCGGCAGTCGGCCAGGGCGGTTTCGGCGATCGCGCCGGTCAGGCCGCTGGGGCCGAGGTTCAGCAGCACCATGTGGTTGTCGGTGCCGCCGGTGACCAGGGTGTGGCCGAGCCCGGTGAAGGCGTCCGCGAGTGCGGCCGCGTCGGCCACGACGCGCTGGGCCAGGGTGCGGAACTCCGGCTGGGCCGCGATGTCGAAGGCGCGTGCCTTGGCGGCGACCGCGCCCAGGTCCGGGGTGCCCTGGAGGAAGGGGAAGGTGCCGTGGGAGATCGCCTGGGCGAGGGTCCGCCGGGTGCCGGGCAGCGGGAGGTCGGCGTCCCTGCCGAGCAGGATCAGGCCGCCGCGCGGCCCGTACAGCTGCTTGTAGGTGCTGGTGGTGGTGGCGTGCGCGTGGTCCACCGGGCTGGGGTGCAGTCCTGCGGCCACCAGTCCCGCGATGTGCGAGATGTCGGCGAGCAGGAAGGCGCCGACCTCGTCGGCGATCCGCCGGAAGCGGGCGAAGTCCACGGTGCGCGGGTAGGCGCTGGCCCCGCAGACGATCACCTTGGGCCGGTACGCGCGGGCCAGTTCGGCGACCTGGTCGTAGTCCAGGATGCCGTCGGCGTCGGTGCCGTAGCCGACCGACTGGAAGAACCGGCCGGACACCGAGGCCGGGGAGCCGTGGGTGAGGTGCCCGCCGGCGCTCAGCTCCATGCCGAGGAGGGTGTCGCCCGGCTTCATCAGGGTGCACAGCACGATCTGGTTGGCGGTGCTGCCCGAGTGCGGTTGCACGTTGGCGTACTGGGCGCCGAACAGGTGCTTGGCCCGGTCCACCGCGAGGCGTTCGACCTCGTCGACCAGTTCGCAGCCCGCGTGGTAGCGGGCGCCGGGGTAGCCCTCGGTGGTGACGTTGGAGATGGTCGCCCCGGCGCAGGCCAGGACCGAGGGGTCGGCGCTGCTGGAGGCGGCCACCATGGCCAGGGTGTCGTTCTGCCGGGCGTGTTCGCGCTCCAGCAGGCCGGAGAGGTGCGGGTCCGCGGTGGCGAGGCGCCGCGCGCCGAGGCTCGCGTAGTCGGCCAGGACGCCGGTGCTCGTGGCCGTGCCGGAAGGCGTGCTCGTCCCGGAGGCCGTGCTCGTGCTCGCGCCGGAGGCCGTGCTCGTGGTCGTCGTGGTGGTGCTCATGCGTTGCTCTCCTCGTGTGCGGCCTCATGCGCGGCCTCGTGTGCGGCGAGCAGCCCGTGGGCCTCCTCGTCGGTCATCTCCAGCAGTCCGGCCGCGATGTGGGCCACGGCGGCGACGTCGGTGCCGCTCTCGCGGCCCCTGGCGGCGAGGCGCACCGCCTGTGCGGCGAGGGTGGGCGCCTCGAACAGGTCGCGCAGCGGCAGTTCGACGCCGAAGGTCTCGCGCAGCGCCGAGGCGAGCCGGGTGGCGAGCAGCGAGTGCCCGCCGAGGGCGAAGAACTCGTCGTCGGCGCCGACCCGGTCGACTTCAAGGAGCTCGGACCAGAGCGCGGCGAGCACCCGCTCGGTGTCGTCGCGGGGGGCCACGTACGCGGCGGTGGCACGGTCGGCCCGTGCGTCGGGCTCCGGGAGCGCGGCGCGGTCCACCTTGCCGTTCGGCGACAGCGGCAGCGCGTCCAGCGTCACGAAGGCCGCCGGGACCATGTGGGCGGGCAGGTCCGCCGTGAGCAGGGCGCGCAGCTCGGTGGCGGACGGGACGGCCGCGGCGTCCCCCGCGGGTACCAGGTAGCCGACCAGGCAGCGGTCGTCGCCGCTGCCGCGGGCGGTGACCACGGCCCGTTCGATGCCCGGGTGGCGGCGCAGTACGGCCTCGATCTCGTCCAGTTCGATCCGCAGGCCGCGCAGTTTGACCTGGTGGTCGAGGCGCCCGATGAGTTCGATCACGCCGTCGGCGCGGGTGCGGGCCAGGTCGCCGGTGCGGTACAGCCGCGCCCCTGCCGGTACGGGTCCCGTGCCTGCGCCCGGGTGGGGGCGGTAGCGGTCCGCGGTCAGGCCGGGGCGGTGCAGGTAGCCGCGGGTCAACCCGGTTCCGGCCAGGCAGAGTTCGCCCGGAACGCCGACCGGGGCCGGTTCCAGCGCGGGAGTCAGGATGACGGCCTGCTGGTTGGGCATGGGGCGGCCGTACGGGATGCTCGTCCACGCCGGGTCGCACTCGCCGACCGGGTGGGTGATCGAGTGGATGGACGCCTCGGTGGCCCCGCCGAGCGCGATGAAGGCCATGTCGGGGGCGAGGCGGCGGAAGCGCCCCGGCAGGGTGACGGGGATCCAGTCCCCTCCGAAGAAGGCCGCCTTGAGCCGGGGCAGGCGTACGCCCCGCTCCTCTCCGGCCCGGACGAAGGCGTCGGCCAGGGCCGGGGCCGAGTTCCACACCGTCACCTTGTGGCGGCGCACCAGGTCGACCCAGTGGTGCGGGTCGCGGGCCTTGTCCGGGTGCGGCATGACCACGGCGCCGCCCGCGGCGAGGATGCCGAGCGTCTCGTAGACGAACATGTCGAAGCTGGGGGACGACAGGCCGAGCACCCGGTCGCCGGGCTCGATGCCGTAGGTGTCATTGAGGTCGAGCAGGTTGTTGACGACGCCCCGGTGGGGGACGGCGATGCCCTTGGGCGTTCCGGTGGAGCCCGAGGTGTAGATGACGTACGCCAGGTGGTCCGGGGCGAGGCCGGCCGGACGCCGCCGGGCGACGGGCCAGAGCTCCGCGTCCTCGACCTCCAGCACCTCGGCCCCGACGGCGGGCAGCAGGGGGGCCAGGGCCCGCTCGGTGAGGACCACCGGCGGCGCGGCGTCCTGGAGCATGAAGGCCAGCCGCTGCGCCGGGTAGGCCGGGTCCAGCGGCAGGTAGGCGCCGCCCGCCTTGAGTACGCCGAGCACGGCTGCCACCAGGGCCGGGCCCTTGGCGAGGCAGAGGCCGACGGTGGTGTCGGGGCCCACGCCCAGCTCGGTCAGCCGTCCGGCGATCCGCTCGGCGAGCGCGTCGAGTTCCGCGTAGTCGAGCTCTCCCGCGGGGCCGACGACGGCCGGTGCCTGCGGGCTCCGGGACAGCTGCTCCTCGAAGAGTTCGTGCAGGCGGGCTCCGGCCCGCGGGTACGCGTGGGCCGTGTCGTTCCACTCCACCAGGGCGCGGTGCCGCTCCGCCGCGGTGAGCATCGGCAGGGCCGACAGCCGGGTGCCGGGGGCCTCGACGGCGGCGGCCAGCAGGGTGTGCCAGTGGCCGAGCAGCCGCTCGACCGTGGCCGCGTCGAACAGGTCGCTCGCGTACTCGACGGTGCCGGTGAACACACCGTCCGCTTCGCGGATCTGGAGGTTGAGGTCGATCTGCGCGCCGCCGCGCGGCACTTCCCGCACGGTGACCGCCAGGCCCGGCAGTTCGGGCGGTGCCAGCGGCGCGTTCTGCACCAGGAGCAGCGACTGGACCAGCGGGTTGTGGCTGAGTGCCGGGCCCGCCGCCCGCTCCGGGAGCATCCGCTCGAACGGCAGCTCCTGGTGCTCGAAGGCGCCCAGTGCGGCCGCGCGGACCCGGCCGAGCAGCTCGTCGAAGGTCGGGTCGCCGGCCAGCGAGGTGCGCACCGGCAGGATGTTGATGAAGCAGCCGATCAGCGCCTCGGCCTCGGCGGGGCGCACCGCCGCGCCGGTGCCGACCACGATGTCCTCGCTGCCGCTGTGCCGGGCCAGTACGGCCTGGAAGGCGGCCAGCAGCGCCATGAACGGGGTGACCCCGGCGCGTCGGCACAGGGCGCGGACCCCGGCGGACAGGTCCGCCGGGAGGGTCACGGGCAGCGCGGCCCCGCGCAGCGACTGCACGGCCGGGCGCGGCCGGTCGCAGGGCAGTTCCAGCAGCTCGGGCGCACCGGCGAGGGCGCGCTGCCAGTACGCGCGGCCCGTCCCGACGGTGTCGGAGTCGGTCTCGGTCTCGGTCTCGGTGTCGGCTTCGGCTTCGGCTTCGGCTTCGGCTTCGGCTTCGGCTTCGGCTTCGGCTTCGGCTTCGGCTTCGAGCGTCTCGCCCTCCCAGACCGCGAAGTCACCGTACTGGAAGGGGAGTTCGGGCAGTTCGGCGGAGCGTCCGGCATAGCACTGGGCCAGTTCGGCCAGCAGGATGCCGATCGACCACATGTCGGCCACCAGGTGGTGCACGGTGATCGCCAGTACGTGCCGCTCGGGCGCCGTCCTGTGCAGTACCGCGCGCAGCAGCGGGCCGCGCGCGAGGTCGAAGGGGCGCGCCGCGTCGGCTGCCAGGACGCCCTCCAGACCGGCGTCCGTGGTCTCGCGGACCTCCAGCGTGAACGGGGCGCTCTCGCCGACCAGTTGGACCAGCTCGCCGTCCGCCTGCTCGAAGCAGGTGCGCAGCGACTCGTGCCGCTGGACCAGTTCGGCGAGCGCGGCTCGCAGCGCGGCGGTGTCGAGCGGTCCTTCCAGGTGCAGGGCGAACGGCAGGTGGTAGGCGCTGGTGCCGGGGATCAGCCGCTCCACCAGCCAGATCCGGCGCTGGGCCGA
The DNA here is from genome assembly GCF_044333135.1 of Streptomyces sp. NPDC021093. NCBI lineage: Bacteria > Bacillati > Actinomycetota > Actinomycetes > Kitasatosporales > Streptomycetaceae > Streptomyces > Streptomyces sp. NPDC021093. The sequence goes on from NZ_JBIRQJ010000013.1 coordinate 42,796, forward strand.
GGTGGCGGGAAAGGCGAACTGCTGCATGGTCTGCTCTGCTCTCTGCCGACCGGACGGAGTGCGGTCGGAGTCGAAGTCGGGTACGTGGTCGGGGGCGGCAGCGGGGCCGGGGGCGGTCATGCGCCGGTCACCAGGTAGGCGGCGGCCTCGGCGCCCAGTCCGGCCGGGATGCGCAGGTCGGGGTGGACCGGGACGGGCGGGTGGGTGGCCGCGCGGCGGGCCCGGCCGCCTCCGGTGACGTGCAGCAGGACGGTCTCCCCCGGCCGGACGCGTCCGGCGGCGACCGCCTGTCGCAGCCCGGCCAGGGCGACCGCCGCGGCCGGTTCGATGTCGGTGCCCTCGGCCGCGGCGAACAGCCTTCCGGCGGCGGCCGCTTCGTCGTTGTCCACCGCGCGCATCTCCCCGCCGCTCTCCGTGAGGCACTCGCGCACCCCGCCGGCCACCGCGTACGGCGGCTTGCGCGTGGTCAGTTCCGGGGCGTGCGCGGCGGCCACCGCCGCCCGCACCTCGGTCCCCGAGCCGATGAGCGGCTCCGCCAGGCCGTCCTGCCAGGCCCGGACCATCGGCGCGAACGGAGCGCTCTGACAGAGCGTCAGCCGCGGCAGGTCGCCGGACAGGGTGCCCGGGTGCGGTGCCGCCGGGTGGAGCGCGGCCCGGTGGTGCGCGGCCGAGTGTTGCGCCGCCGAGTGGTGCGCCGCCGGGAAGCCGGCCGCCAGCAGCCGCTTGGCCGCCTGGTGCGCGGCGATCGCCCCGGCCCCGCTGCCCACCGCCTGCACGTAGTGGTCGGGCAGGCGGCCGATGGTCTCGGCGGCGGCCAGCAGGGCGGTGCCCAGGCCGTCGCGGCGGGCCACGTTGCGGGTGCCGCCCTCGGCCTGGAAGCCGGGCCTGGCGGCGACCGCGTCGGCCAGCTCGATCGCGTCGGTGTAGTCACCGGCCACCGTCACCAGCCGTACGCAGTCGGCCCGTTCACCCGCGGCGGCGAGTGCGGGCAGCGCCGCCTCCGGTACCACCAGCACACAGTCCACCCGCTGCCGCGAGCAGGCCCGCAGGAAGGCGGCGGCGGTGTTCCCGGCCGAGGCGACCACCAGGACCGGCGGGCGCTCGGGCAGCCGGGCCAGTACGGCCTGCGCCTCCAGCTCCTTGAAGCTGCCGGTCTCCAGGGCCGCGCCGCGCTCGGGCCAGTGGCCGCTGAACGCGACCCACAGCTCGGTCAGTCCCAGCTCGCGGCCGAGCCGCTCGGCCCGGTAGGTGGCGCCGATGGCGCCCTGCGGCAGCTCCCGGCCCGCGGTCGGCAGCCAGCAGGCGTAGCGGAAGGGGCCGCTGCCGGGGCCGGGGGCGAAGGCGCGGGCGTACTCGGTGCTCAACAGCCCCGGCCGGTGCGCCGGGCCGGTCCTGTGCGCCGCGGCGCAGTCAAGACGCAGCCCGTCGTCCTGGTGGCTCTCGTGGCAGACCGGACATCGCAGCTGGTACGGGCGGTCCGCCGGGGCGGCGACGGGGCCGCCGGCCGGCAGGCCGGCCCGCTCGGCCGGAAGGGAGGGGACGGAGGTCATCGTGCGTCTCCCTCGGCGGCCGCGCCGGTGAGCACCGGGCGCAGCGCGCCGTCGGCGCCGCGGCTGACGGCGTAGCGGGCACGGTCCACCCGGGCCGGGGCCGGCCGGGCGGCCGGTGCGGTCCCCCGCCGGTCCACAGCGTCGGCCGACGCGTCGACCAGGGCGGCCACCGCGGCCACCGTGGGCCGGTCGAAGAGCAGGTGCAGGGACGGTGCGGCGCCGAACTCGGCCCGCAGGCGCTCGGCGAAGCGGGCCAGCAGCAGCGAGTGCGCGCCCCGCTCGAAGAGGTCCTCGTGGCGGCCGATCCGCTCGGCCCCGAGCAGCTCGGCCAGCAGCGCGGCGATCCGCTGCTCGGTCGCCCCGACCGGCTGCTCCACGGCGCCCGTCGGGCGGGGGGCCTCCGGTGCGGGCAGCGCCCGCCGGTCCACCTTGGCGTTGGCGGTGAGCGGCAGCTCGTCGAGGGTGACCAGCAACGAGGGGACCGCGTATCCGGGCAGGGTGCGCCGCAGCAGCTCGCGCAGCTCGGCGGGGACCGCGGGCGTCCCGTGCTGTTCCAGGTAGCCGACCAGCCGGGCCCGCGCGCCCTCGCCGTCCACGACGACCGCCGCCCGGCGTACCGAGGGCAGCCGCTCCAACGCGGTCTCGATCTCGCCCAGTTCGATCCGGTGCCCGTGCAGCTTGACCTGGGTGTCGGCGCGGCCCACGAAGAGCAGCGCACCGTCGGGCCCGCGCCGCACCAGGTCTCCGGTGCGGTAGAGCCGTGCACCCGGAAGAGCACCGAAGGGGTCGGGTACGAAGCGCTCGGCGGTCAGTCCCGGCCGGTCCAGGTAGCCGTGGGCCAGGCCGTCGCCGCCGATCAGCAGCTCGCCTGTGACCCCGGCCGGGACCGGGTGCAGGTGCGGATCGACAACGTACAGCCGGGTGTTGGCGAGCGGTGTGCCCAGCGGCAGTTCCCCGTCGGCGGCGGTCAGTTCGCCGCGCGCCGACCAGACGGTGGTCTCGGTCGGGCCGTAGACCTGCCACAGGCGCGCGCCGCGGGCCAGCAGCTCGGCCGCCTGCTCCGCGGGCAGCCGCTCGCCGCCGCACAGCGCGGTCAGTCCCGGGGTGCCCTGCCAGCCCGCGTCCAGCAGCAGCTGCCAGGTCACCGGCGTGGCCTGGAGGTGGCTGATCCCGTCGTTCTCCAGGCAGGCGCGCAGCCGCGAGCCGTCGCCCGCCGTCGCCGCGTCCGCCAGGTGCACGGTCGCGCCGTTCACCAGCGGCAGGAAGTACTCCAGTGCGGCGATGTCGAAGGCCGGGGTGGTGACGGAGAGCCAGCCCGCACCGGGGGCGAGAGCGAGGTCGCGCCGGAAGGAGGCCAGCAGGTTGGCCAGGGCCCGGTGCGGGACCACGACGCCCTTGGGGCGGCCGGTCGACCCGGAGGTGTGCAGGACGTACACGGGGGATTCCGGGGCGATCTGCGTGTCGGCCGTGCGCCGTGCCTCGCCGATGGCGTCGGGCGCCAGCACGGTCCAGTCCCCGGCGGGGACCCGGTCGGCGGGCAGGTCAGTCAGGACCGCGGCGGCGGCGCCGTCGGCCATCACCAGGGCGAGTCGCTCCGCGGGGTGGCCGGGGTCCAGCGGCAGGTAGGCGGCACCGGACTTGAGCACGCCGAGCAGTGCGGCGAGCAGCCGCGGGGTGCGGGGCAGCAGGACGGCGACGGTGCGGCCGGGGCCGACGCCCAGGGTGCGCAGCCGTGCGGCGATCCCGTCGGCCAGCCGGTCGAGGGTGGCGTAGTCCAGCTGCTCACCGCCCTCGGGTCCTGCGGCGCGGACCGCCACGGCCAGCGGGGTGCGGGCGGCCTGGGCCTCGAAGCCGCGCACCACCCCGTCGGCCGGGTCGTAGGTGAGGGCGGTGTCGTTGCCCTCGGCGAGGACGGCGGCCCGCTCGGCCGGGGCGAGCAGCGGCAGTTCGCCGACCGGTCGGGCGGCATCGGCCGCGATCTCCGCCAGCAGGGTGGCGAAGTGGGCGGCGAAGCGCCGGGCGGTCTCCGGCAGGTAGCGGTCGGTGTCGTAGCGGACCGCACCGGTCAGGCCTGCCGCGCTCTCGCCCAGGGTCAGCTGGAGGTCGAACTGGCTGCCGCCGGTCGGCAGCGCCAGCGTCGAGCAGTCCAGGGCGCCGAGGGCGAAGGGGACGCCGCCTTGGCCGGTGGCCATCGCCACCAGTGCCTCGGCGTGCTCACCGGGTGCCTGCTGGAGGCTGAACAGGCTGCGCACCAGCGGTCGGCCGCCCTGGTCCCGGTCCGGGCGGATCAGCTCGACAAGGGCGGGGAACGGCACGTCCGCGCCGTCCAGCGCGAGCCGCGCGCCGTCGCGCACACGGGTCAGCAGGGCGGTGAAGGGCTCGGCGGTCTCGATCCGGGTGCGCAGCGGCACCGTGTTGACCAGGCAGCCGACCGTACGGGCGAACGCGGCGTCGTCCCGTCCGTGGGTCGGGGTGCCGACGACCACGTCCTGCTCACCGGTGCTGCGGGCCAGCAGGAGCTGGAAGGCGGCCAGCAGCACCGTGTACAGGGTGCTGCCCTCGCGCCGGGCCAGTGCGGTGAGCGCTTCGGTGGTGGCGGCGTCCACCGCGAGCGGTACCGCAGCGCCGCGCAGCCGCTGGGGCCGGGGCGGCAGGTCGGCGGGGAGCGAGGTGCCGGCCCGTACCCCGGCGAGGGCGGTACGCCACCGGGCCAGTCGGCGCTGTCCTGCCGCGGTGTCCTGGAGGTCTCTCTGACGGCGGGCGAACGCCGCGAACGGGGTGGTGGCAGGGGCCGTGGCAGGAGCCGTGGCAGAGGTCTTCCCGTCGGCGGCCGGTTCGGCGCGCAGCGCCGCCGGGTAGGCGGCGGCCAGCTCGTCGAGGAGCAGGGACAGCGACCACAGGTCGGCCACCAGGTGGTGGGCGGTCAGGACCAGCCGGTGACCGCCCTCTGCCCCGCTGAACAGCCGGGCCCGCAGCAGCGGTCCGGCCGCCAGGTCGAAGGGCTGCTCGGCCGCCGCGGTCAGGCGTGCGGCCAGCTCGGTCGCGCTCCAGCCGGATGCGTCGACCTGCTCGAAGGCGGGCGGGAGGTCGGCGTGCACCCGCTGGACCGGGCCGCCCGTTCCGGCCTGGGGGAAGGTGCTGCGCAGCACGGCGTACCGCTGGGTCAGGCCGGTCAGGGCGGTGCTCAGGGCTGCCGGGTCGAGCGCGCCGTGCACGCGGAAGGCGGTGGAGACCAGGTAGGCGGGGCTCTCGGGGGCGACCTGGTGCAGGAGCCAGAGGGCGGCCTGGTTCGGGGAGAGCGGGTGGTCGCCCGGCTCGGTGGGCTCCGTGCGGTCGGCGGGTTCGGCCACCGCGTCGGGTACGGGCGGCCCGGCCGCCGCTTCCTCGAACCGTTCGGCGAGCAGCGCGGCCAGTCCGGCCAGGTCCAGGTCGAGCGCCTCGGTCAGGGCCAGGTCCACGCCCAGGACGGTGTGCAGCTCGTGCCGCAGCCGGACCGCGCCGAGCGAGTCCAGGCCCAGTTCGGTGAGCCGGTGCTCGGGGGCGAGGTCCGCCACGGCCAGTTGGAGCCGGGCGGCGAGCAGCCCGTACAGCGCGGTCAGCAGCAGGGCCGGGCGCTCGGCCGGCTCGGCCGCCCGCAGTGCGGCGGCGTCCAGCGCCAGCGGGCGCTCGTCGGCGGCGCCCTGCGGCCGGCCGCTGTGCGCCAGCGCGGTGAGGTCGCCCTCGTGGTAGGAGGCGGCGCAGACGTGGCGCTGCACCTTGCCGCTGGAGGTGCGCGGCAGCGTCGCGGCGCGGATCAGCACCACGGCGGCGGGGCGCACCCCGTGCGCCTCGGCGACGGCCTGGCGCACGGCCAGGGCCAGCGCGGGCAGGTCGCCGTCCTGGTGGTCCCGGGACACTTCCTGGACGATCACCAGTTCGGCGGCGCCTGCCAGTTCGACCTGGACGGCGGCGCCGCAGTTGGCGCGCAGCGCGGGGTGGACGGCGGAGACGGTCTGCTCGATGTCCTGCGGGTAGTGGTTGCGGCCGCGGACGATGATCAGGTCCTTGAGGCGGCCGGTGACGTACAGCTCGCCCTCGTGCAGCAGGCCCAGGTCGCCGGTCCGCAGGAAGGCAGGACCTGGCTCGGCCGCGGTCTCGGCCGCGGTGTATTCGGTGGTGCTGTCCGCGGTGGTGCTGTCGTCGCTGGTGCTGTCGTCGGTGGCGAGGCGGGCGCCGAAGGTGGCAGCGGTGTGCTCGGGCCGGTTCCAGTAGCCCTGGGCCACGCTCGGTCCCGAGAGCCAGATCTCGCCGATCGCCCCGGCCGTCACCGGCCGCCGGGTGACCGGGTCGACGATCTCAAGGCGCTGGGAGTCGTCCGGGCGCCCGCTGCTGACCAGTTCGGTGGTCCCCTCCGTCGCGTCCGCCGCGTCCGCCGCGTCCGTCCCGGCCGCCGTGTCGCCGGTTCCGGCGAGCAGCGCGTTCGGGGCCAGGTAGCGGGCCGGGGCGGTGCCGTGCGGCTTGCACGAGACGATCAGGGTGGCTTCGGCCAACCCGTAGCACGGGGTGAGGGCCTCGGCCCGGAAGCCCGCCGGGGCGTACGCGGCGGCGAACCGCCGGAAGGTCTCGGCGCGCACCGGTTCCGCCCCGTTGAACGCCACCTCCCAGCTGCTCAGGTCGAGCCCGGCCAGTACCTCGGGGGTGGCCAGGTCTGCGCACAGGTCGTAGGCGAAGTTGGGGCCGCCGCTCACCGTGGCCCGGGTACGGCTGATCTCACGCAGCCAGCGCAGCGGGTCCTGCCCGAAGGAGGTGGGGGACATCAGCGAGCAGGAGCCCGCGTAGTACAGCGGCTGGAGCATGCCGCCGATGAGCCCCATGTCGTGGAAGAGCGGCAGCCAGGACATGCCGCGGGTACTCGTGGTGGTGCGGAACGCCCGCTGGATCAGGGCCGAGTTGTGCAGCAGGTTGCCGTGGGTCAGCACCACACCGCGCGGGGCCGAGGTGGAGCCCGAGGTGTACTGGAGGAAGGCCACGGTGTCGGCGCCGACACTCGGGTGCGCCCACTCCGCCGCTTCCTCGTCGGGCACCCGGTCGGTCGCCAGCAGCCGCAGTACGTCCATGACCGCGCCGTCCGGGTCGTCGGGCAGCAGCCGGTCGCGGACGGCGGCGGTGGTCAGCGCCACCGTCGCGCCGCAGTCCGCGACGATGTCGACCAGCCGCTCCAGCGAGCGCGGCCGACGGTTGGGCGGGTACACCGGCACGGCGACGGCCCGGGCGTACAGGCAGCCGATGAAGGAAACCACGTACTCCAGGCCCGGCGGCTGGAGCAGCAGGACCGGACGGTCGGTCAGACCGAGCCGTTGCAGTCGGGCGGCGACGGCCCGGGCCCGCCGGTCGAGCTGTCCGTAGCTCAGCCGCTCGGCCGGTGCGTCCTCCCTTCCGGAGAACTCGAAGGCCGTACGGTCCGGATCCGTCGCCGCGGTGGCGGCGATCGCCGAGATCCAGTCCTGATGCTCAAGTCGCGGGTCCACGCGTTCTTCCCTCACCGTTCGGTGTCCGATGCCCTGTTCCTGCTGCCGCCGTCGGCGACCGTTTTCCGTGCCGGTGCTCGCGCTCAGCCCGCGGCGGCCTCGGCGGCCTGCCGCTCCATGGCCCGGCGCAGGCTCAGCGGCCGCATGTCGGTCCACACCTCGTCGATGTGGGCCAGGCACTGCGCCTTCTCGGCCCGGGGGCCCTCGGCACGCCAGCCGGCCGGCAGATCGCGGTCGGCCGGCCAGATCGAGTACTGCTCCTCGTCGTTGACGACGACCTGGTAGACGGTGGTGTCCTCGCTGCTCATCACTGCGCTCCGATTCGATGGGTGGGTCGGGGCGGCGGGGTCCGTGCCGCCGCCCGGTGCGGGCCAGGACGGGCCCGCCGTTCTGTCTTCGATGCTGTCGTTCCGCCCTGACCGCGCCCTTGGCCCGGCCTGCACCTGTCCTGGGCGGGTGCGGATGTCCTTCCGGCGGTTTCCGGGCATCGGACCGGCGCCGGGCCGAGGTCCCGCCGACGGCTCACCGGCGGGTCGCTGACGGCTCACTGAACGTCGGCTGAAGGCCCCGGCGGGCCCGGCGGACTCAGCCGAGGGCGGGGAACAGCCGGGCCTCGGCCGCTTCGCGGAGATAGGAGGCACCCGCGGTGCCGCCGGTACCGCGGACCGCACCGATCACCTTCATCGTGATGCCCCAGTGGGTGCGCTTCATCGCACCCCACGAGGTGTCCAACTCCCCCATCGCAGAGGTGAGTTCAGGCCGCCGAAGGCCGCTGTGCAGCAGTGCGCGGTGCAGCTCCGGGGCGGACGTCTCGACGGTCCGGTAGGCCTCGGACTGGACCGCGCTGCGGCCGTCGGTATTGGCCCTGATCACCGCGAAGGCGTCCTTGGGCATGGTGGTCAGCACCCGGAAAACCCCGGAGGTCCCGGCCACCTGCCGGTTCGCGTCCTCCAGCAGCTCACGCGCCAGCTCGGCACGGCCGGCGGTCACCGCCTCGGTGGCGGCCGCTATGGCACGGGCGACGGCGGCGAAGACGGCCTCGAAGATCTGGATGACCCGGATGAACATCTGCTCGTCGTGACACCGGGTGGTCGGCGTCAGCGTCAGCTCCACCGCCCGCAGCACCCCGGACGGCACCGCGCTCCGCGCCGCACCGACCGCGTCGGCACAGGCCCCGACCAGCTCGGCCGTGTCGTCGTTCGCGGTCTGTGGTGCGGTGGCCGCCTCGCACCCGGCGGCGAGCCCCGCCGTCGCCGTGAGGGCGCGCAGGGCGGCCCGGGTACGGGCCCGTCCGGCCGGGGCTCCGGCCAGGGTGGCGGCCTCGATGGCCACCAGATCGGCGAGCAGGGCGGTGATCACCTGCCCGGTGCGCACTCCGGACCGGGCGAGTGAGGCGTAGACCGGGCTGCCCAGGTAGCTGTCGTAGTCGCCCTGCGCGCCGTCCACCACCTGGGGCAGCCAGTCGGTGAGCAGCCGCGCGGCCGGATCGGCGGTCCCGGCGGGGGCCGGTTCGGGTACGGCCGGGGCGGGGACGGCCGGGGCGGGGACGGCCGGTTCGACCGCGCGCAGGGCCGTCAGCAGCTCCGCGCCGACGGCGTTCTTGCCGACGGCCCGGTAGTGGCCGAGGACCGCGCCGTACGGGAACCGCGCGGCCTCCTGTCCTTCGGCCCGCCAGTGGGCCAGTTCGCGCAGCGCGCGGCGCGGGTCCAGGTCGGCCGGGTCCGGCCGGGCGGCGGTCAGGCTGGGGCCGCCGACCCCGGGCGCGCGGGCCGGGTCGACGGCGGGCGCGGGCCCGGCCGGGGCGGTGGGGGCGGGCCCGGCAGCGTGGGCCGGGGAGAAGGCGGTGGTCACGGGTGGCTCCGTTCGGTGGACGGCCGGGCCGGGAGCGGCCCGGTGCGACAGGGGCTGTCGGGCAGCGGCCTGTGGGGTCGTGGTGCGCTGTGCCGGGGGCGGGCACGACGGCGCAGCCCGGTCGGCGCGGGTCCTGGGGCGCCGACCGGGCTGCGGTGGTGGGTGGTTCAGGCGCGGTGCCCGGCCGGGTCGGCCAGCACGTAGCCGTCGCCCGCCCGGTGGGCGCGCGAGCGGCGCAGGTCGGCGAGGACGAAGGTGCGCTGGAGCCAGCGGTCGGTGCCGTCGAAGCGCGGGCTGAACGCGGTGCGCCCGTGCACGGTGATCCGGTTGTCGACGACGGCGAGGTCGCCGGGCTCCAGCCGGGCGGTCCTGGCGGTGCGTTCGAAGAGGAGCCGCAGTTCGGTCAGTGCGGCCGCGGCCCGTTCGGTGAGCGGTTCGGTGGCGGCCATGTCCACCCGCAGGTCCGGGTCCTCGTACGCGCCGGTGAGCACCGGGTGCGGCTCGGCCTGGCCGTCGGTGGCGCCGAAGGACGGCGGCGGCGCGGTGCGGTACTCCGGCCGGTGCAGCGCCGCCCGGGTGTCCGCGTCCATCAGCGGCAGCACCTCGCGCACGCAGGAGGTGCGCAGTCCGGCCAGCCCTTCCGGGTCGGCGCGCAGGCAGAGCAGCATGACGAAGTCCGGCCGGTGCGGGTGGAAGGCGTTCTCGTTGTGGAAGGTGAGCAGCACCGAGCCCGCGTTGCCCTGGAACTCCTCGTGCCCCGGCACCGGGACGACGTCCTGCACCAGCGCGCCGGTCTTCTCGGGGCGGAAGGCGGCGGGGTCGCCGAGTCCGCACGCGGCGAGCACCAGCAGCGCCGCCGGTACGGTGGCGGTGCGCTGCACCGAGCCGTCGGTCAGCGGGGTGTCACCGAGTACGGGGCCGCCGACCGGCAGTCCGCGCACCAGCAGGGCGCCGCCGGGACCGGGGTCCCGACGGAAGCCGCGCAGGGCCCGGCGCAGCCGGGTCGGCAGTTCCTCCCAGCGGTCGCGGGCCGAGGCCACCCAGGCGGGCTCGTCGACCAGAGCCCCTTCCGGTCGGCCGCAGAGCTGTGCGGCGACCCGTTCGGTGGCGGCCTTCTCGGCACCGGTGAGCACCAGGTCCGGCGCCGATACGTCTATGTCTGTGTCTATGTCTGTGTCTATGTCTGTGTCTATGTCTGTGTCTGTGTCGATGGACAGTGATACCGGCACGGATGCCAGCCTTTCTCTCAGCGTCTCTCTGCGGTTGGGGGTGGGCCGGTCAGTGCGGGGCGGCCTGGTCCAGCTGCCGGGCCACGACCTCCCACAGGCTGCCGACGGTCTCGAAGGCCTCCGGGCCCAACTCCTCGTCGGGTATGGCCACCTGGTAGGCCTCCTCCAGCCGCACCAGCAGCTCGACGACGGCCATTGAGTCCAGCCCGGCGCTCCGCAGCCCTCGGTCGGCGGGCAGCGGGCGTTCCTCGGCGAGCCGGGGCAGCAGTTCGGCCAGGACGTTCTCGTACCGCTCGTCCGGGCGGTGGTGTGTGGTCACGCTGTTCAGCTCCTTGCGGGGCGACCGGAGCGGTCGCGGTGGTGGTGGATCCAGTGCTGGATCCGGTGGCGGATCTCGTGGCGGGTCTCGTGGTGGGTCCGGCCGTGAGTGCGGTGGGGCGCGGTGGTCACGTCAGTGGCCGGTGGGGCGACCGGGCAGCGGCTCGCGCGTGAGGGTCAGCCGGTCGGCGCCGACCACCCGGCCGTCCCGGACGGTGATCTCGGCGGGGGCCGGGCGGCCGAGGAAGCCGAGCAGGCTCGCGGTGGCGCCGTACGCGCCGACGTTGGGCACGGCCAGCAGCGCGCCAGGCCGCGGCGGTACGGCTTCGGTGGCCCGGCTGATCACATCGGCGGGGGTGCAGAGCGGCCCGACCAGCGCCACCCGGCGGGTTCCGCCCTCCGCCGCCTCTGTCCCGGGGTCCACGCCGGACCCGCCCACCGCCGCGTCGGACCCGAGGCCCACGCCGGGCCCGGAGCCCACGCCAGGCCCGGAGCCCGTGAGGTGCAGCGGTTCGGCGCGCAGCGAGGGCAGCCGGCCCACCCCCGAAAGCCCGCCCAGGTGGTTGATCCCGCTGTCCAGCACGCCGTAGACGGTGCCGCGGCTCTCCTTGACCTCGGTGACGGTGCAGACCAGGCGCCCGCTGTCGCCGACCAGGTACCGGCCGGACTCGAAGGCCAGCTCCAACCGCCCCTGCCAGCCGGGCAGATGCTCGTCCAGCGCGGCTTCCAGCGGTGCGCGCAGCGCGCCGTAGAGCGGCCGCTCGCCCGGCGCCGCGTACGGACACGCGAAGCCGCCGCCGAGGTCGAGCATCCGCAGTGGACGGCCCCAGTGGGCCTCCAGCGCGGCGGCGGTCCTGATCGAGGCGACGGCTTCGGCGAGCAGCCCCTGCGGGTCGGCGGCGTTGGTCAGCGGGAAGAAGTGCAGTCCCCACAACTCCGTTCCCTCCACCGTGAATTGGTCGAGTCCCGGCAGGCCGTCCCCGATGTCGTGGCCGAACTGCGAGGCGCTGCCGGTCATCCGCAGACCGACGCCCGCTCCCGCTCCCGTGCCGTTGATCCGGAGCAGGCAGCGCGCGGTCACTCCGTGGGCCAGGGCCTCGGCGCCGACCCGGCGCAGATCGCCGGACGATTCGACCGAGAAGGTGCGCACCCCCGCGGCCAGCGCCTCGCGCAGCTCCTCGGCGGTCTTGCCCGGGCCGCCGTAGAGGCAGTCGGCGCCGTCGAAGCCCGCGGCCAGGGCGGCGGCGAGTTCGCCGGTGGAGCAGATCTCCGGCCGGCACCCGGCCAGGCGCAGGGTGCGCACCAGCTCGGGGTGCGGGTTCGCCTTGAGGGAGTAGTAGAGGCGGGAGCGCTCGGGCAGGGCCGTGCGCAGGTCCGCGGCGGCCCGCTCGACCCGGGTCAGGTCGTACACGTACAGCGGGCTGCCGTAGCGCCGCACCAGCTCGGCGGCCAGCAGGTCATCGGCGGGCGGCGGCACCGGAGTCGGGGGCGGGGCCGGGGCGGGAGCCGGGGCCGGGGCGGTGGGTCGGGGGTCAGTGCGCATCGGTCTCCAGCGCCTTCCGGTCGGTCTTGCCGTTGGGGGTGAGCGGCATCCGGGCGATGACCCGGCAGTCGGCGGGCACCTTCGCCGCCTCCAGTCGTTGTTCCAGGCCGTCCAGCACCTCGCGCGCGGTCAGTCCGTCCTCGCCGGTGACGACGAGGCGCAGGTCGAGCCTGTCCCGGGGCGGCAGTGCGGCGGCGGCCCGTACGCCGGGTACGTCCAGTGCGGCGGCCTCGATCTCCGGTGTGCTCATCCGGACGCCGCGCCGCTTGAACTGGTCGTCGAGACGACCGCTGATGTAGAGGTGCCCGTCCGCGTCCAGTCGTCCGTGGTCGCCGGTGTGCAGCCGGGTCCGTCCGGTGGACGGGTCGGGGCGGTAGCGTCGGGCGGTCTGTCCGGGCGCGTTCCAGTAGCCGGCCATCACGTGCGGGCCGCCGACGACGATCTCGCCGACCTCGCCCGGCGGCAGCGCGCGGCCCCGCTCGTCGAGCACCTCGACCGTGGTGCCGTCCAGGGGCAGCCCCACCGACCCGGGGCGCTCGCGGTCGGCGTCCGGTTCCGCGATCGTGACCCGCTTGCACTCGGTGATGCCGTACATCGCCACCACCGCCGAGCCCGGGAACCCGGAGCGCAGCGCTTCGATCGTCGGACCGGGCAGCGCCGCACCGGTGTTGGTGAAGAGCCGGACGTGTTCCGGTGGCGTGCCGCGGGCCGCCAGGCGGCACAGCATCTCGGCCAGTGAGGGGACCACCGGCACGACGGTGACCCGGCGCTCGCGCAGCACGCTCAGCACGCGCACCGGCGCGGCCGCGTCCGCCAGCACCACCTCGCAGCCGCCGATCGCGGCCAGCAGGAGCTGGTAGAGGCCGTAGTCGAAGGAGAGCGGCAGCGCGGCGAGCACCACGTCCCGCGGCCCGTAGCCGAGACGCCGGGCGATCGCGCGGGCGGCGAAGACCACGTGGCGGTGGGTGCAGACCACGCCCTTGGGGGCGGAGGTGCTGCCGGAGGTGTAGATCAGCTGGGCGATCGCGTCGGCGGAGGGGCGGCCGGGCGCGCCGGCCTCGTGCGGGTGCGCTCCCGTAGCGCTGTCCGGCGGTGGTCCGTCGAGGAGTTCGGCGGGCGCGAGCGCGCGGGCGCCGCAGGCGGCGACCGCCTCGCGGACCGGCTCCGTCTCGGCCGGGTCGAGCACCACCAGCGCGGGGGCCGCGTCCGCCAGCACCCCTTTCAGTACGAACGCCTTCAACTCCGGGTTCAGCGGCACCGCGACTGCTCCGGCGCGCAGGACGCCGTAGTACAGCGCGACGAACTCCCGCCGGTTGCCGAGCCGCAGCACCACCCGGTCCCCCGGTGCGATGCCCCAGGACCCGCGCAGCCGGGCGGCCACCGTCCGGCTGGCGTCGGCCAGTTCGGCGTAGCTCCAGGCACCGGAGTCGTCCCGGACCGCGGTCGCGGCGGGACGTGCGGCCGCGGCCGCGTCGAGCAGGTCGGTGACGAGCGGGTCAGTGACGAGCAGATCGGTGACGAGCGGGTCGGTGACGAGCGGGTCGGTGACGAGCGCACCGTCGACCTGCGCGGGCCCGCAGGGGACCTGGCTCGGTCCCGTCGTCGGGGTCGTGGTGCTCATGCCCACCCGCCCGAGGAGTCGGTGATCTCGACGACCGCGCTGGTGCAGCTGTATCCGGTACCGCCGCCGACCAGCAGCACCCGGTCCCCCGCCTCGACCTCGCCGGTCTCCAGCAGCTCGTTGAGTCCGGCGAAGTGGTCCCCCGCGCCCAGGTGGCCCACCTCGCGGCAGAACTCCCAGTTGGAGAACTTCTCCTCGACGCCCAGCTGGTGTTCGAGCTGCCAGCGCAGCCGCTGGTGCCCGGTGGCGTTGAGCACCACCCGGTCGATCCGTTCCATCGGCGTGCCGGCATCGGCCAGCGCGACCCTGATCGACTCGGCCGCCACCTCGGCGGTGCGCAGCGTCGCGGCCCGCATGTTGCGTTGTGCGCGGAAGTACGCATCCGCCCGCGCCCCCAGGTCCACCGGCCTGGCCTCCTCCCCCGGCCCGGCCCGGAACCCGGTGCCCCGGGCCAGGCCCTCCAGCGAGTTGTCCACCCGGGTCGCGGTGGCCAGCAGCCGGCCGGTCGCTCCTTCGGGGGAGGTACTCAGCACCAGCGCGGTGCCGCCGTCGCCGTAGACCAGGCCCCGTTCGGCCCGCCAGCGGTCGAAGGCGGGAGGCGCGAAGCGGTCGGCCGTGGTCAGCAGCACCGCCTCGTGGTCGTCGGAGCCGTCGGCCCCGCCCGCCGTACCGGATGCGCCCGACCCGCCGTACCGGAACTGCCGGGCCGCCAGCTCCAGGCCGGCCAGTCCCGCGTTGCACTGCTGCAACAGGTCGAAGGCGGGCACCGCCGAGCCGACCGTGTGCTGCGCCACGTAGGCGGCGGACGGCCACAACTCGGCCCCCTGGAACCACAGATAGCTGTGGAACACAGCGGTGATCCGTTCCGCGGCCCGGCCGGAGCGGTGCAGCGCGGTGCGGGCCGCGCGGACCGCCATCTCCGGCGCGGACAGGTCGTCCGGTCCGCCGGACACGGCCGAACTGACCGAGTGGATCTGATTGACGGCGTGTTCCCCGGCGTCGTACGCACCGGCCGCGACCGCCGCCGCGGCGTTCGTACGGTCGGCCAGCCAGACTCCCGTGCCGGCCAGGTACACCTGCTCCCAGCGCATGTCTCTCCGATCTCCGGCCCCGCGGCAGGGCGCCCGGGGCGACTGTCGGTGACGATGCTTCCGTCTGCCGCCTGCCGCGCGGTGGGCCTGTGCTGACGGCCGGTCGGTGCCACTCTGCCCGCCGTCCGGTCACGCACCGGTGCCCGGCTGCCGGTCCGCTGACGCACGACGGGCCGCCGGCGGTGACACCGCCGACGGCCCGCCTGTGCCGGGCTGAGACCCGGCCGACGCCCGACTGAAGCCCGACTGAAGCCGGACTGAAGCCCTGCGGGAAACCGGCCGAACGCCGGAAGGGAGCCCCGCCGGGAAACCGGCGGCCGCTACCGGAAGGGCCCGCTCAGGGAGTGAGGCGCAGCCGGTCTCGGCCCGCCGCCTCCACCGCTGCCTTCTTGTACGGCCAGGGCAGACTGCCCCCCTCGGCCCAGAGCCCGACCTGGTCGGTGTAGGTGTCCGCACCGGCGTGCCCTGACGCGCCGGTCAGGTTGATCCAGCGGGAGCGCTCGAAGTCCGCCAGGTCCACCACCATGCGCATGGAGGGCACCCAGATCACCTCGAAGCCCTTCTGCGGGTCCCAGCCGTTGGCGAGCACCGAGTCCGTGCCGCCGCCGACGCCGACCGGGTCGGCGTTCAGCAGCCACTGCAGCGGGGCCGGGCCGCCGGTGCCCAGCGTCGGGTTCTCCAGCGTGAGGGTGTGCAGGGCGCCCCAGCGCCACTTCCGGGGATCGTTGCCGAGGCGCTGCCCCAGTTCCTTGTCGGCCTGCTCCATCGCCTTGCGCAGCATCGCGTCCCTGCCGCGTACGGAAGGATCGGTGGCGCTTGTCCACCAGATGCTGTCCGGCTTGTCGAGCAGGTCGCGCACGACGTCGAACCAGCGGCCGCCGCCGTCCGGGTAGGCGTACCCCTTGACGCCTGCCCGGGACAGCCGGTCGGTGAACGCGATCTTCAGGAGTTCGCGCCAGACCGTGTTGAAGTAGGCGGCCGGGGCCGAGTCGGCGCCCTGGCTGAAGTCCCAGCCGCGCAGCAGGTCCTGGGCGGGTTCGGTGGCGGCGCGGACCTTGGTCCTGAGCAGGTGCGGCACCAGGTTGGCGGCGTTGCCGTTCCAGCTGTCCTGGGTGATCCGCTCCATCGCCGCGACGTCCAGCTTGCCGCCCTGCTCGATGAGCCGGGCGATCCGCTGGCTGCGGTAGCCGGTGCCCCAACTGCTGCCGATCAGGTGCGGGTACTCGGGCCCGACCACCGCGTTGTTGGCGGTGACGATGTAGCCCTCCGGCGGGTTGAAGCTCGTGGGCAGCTTGTCGAAGGGCAGGTAGCCGGTCCAGTCGTAGGCCCCGGTCCAGCCCGGTACCGGATGGCGGCTGTCACCCTTCTTGCGGACGGGTATGCGGCCCGGCGTCTGGTAGCCGATGTTCCCGGCCGTGTCCGCGTAGATCATGTTCTGCACGGGCGAGGCGAAGACCTTGGCGGCGGCCCGGAAATCGTCCCAGTTCTTGGCCCGGTCCAGGGCGAAGAGGGCGTCCATGGTGGGGGCCGGGTCGAGCGCGGTCCACTGCATGGCGACCGCGTAGTCCACCTCCGCCTTCGCCTTCGCGCCGCGTGGCGGGACGTCGGGCTCCTTGCCCTCCTCGGCCACCTCGTCGGCCGACTTGAGCACGTCGGAGATCAGCGGGCCGTGCAGGGTCGAGCGGACGGTCATGTCGACCGCGGGCGCCCCCGCCACCTTGATCCGTTCCTTGCGTTCGGTCAGGGGCTTCTGCTGCCCCTTGTGCTCATAGGTCGCCCCGCGGACCTTCTCCACGAACAGGTCGGAGTCGGCTGCGCCCAGGTCGGTGAAGCCCCAGGAGATGTCGGCGTTGTGGCCGATCACCACGCCCGGCATGCCGGCGAAGCTGAAGCCGGTGACGTCGTACGGGCATTCGGGGCCGGTCCGGGTGCAGTGCAGTCCGACCTGGTACCAGACGCCCGGCAGCGAGGGGGTCAGGTGCGGGTCGTTCTCCAGCAGCGGCTTGCCCGTGGTGGTGCGACTGCCCGACACCACCCAGGAGTTGGAGCCGATGCCGATGCCCTGCGGGCCGAGGACGGCGGCCAGTACTTTGCGCACGCCCGCGCTGTCGGCCAGCGCGGTGGAGGCCCCGGCGGGCACGGCGGGCGGCGCCCCGGCGGAGGACGTCGAGGAAGCGGGGGACGCCGAGCGAGCGGGTGATGTCGAGGAAGCGGGGGCCGGGCCCGAGGCCGGGGCCACCGCCTTGACGGGCCCTGCGCCGGGTGCGCGGTCGGGGACGATCGGCGACCAGCGCTTGTAGTCGTAGCCGGGGAAGAGGTCGTCGGCCGTGCCCGCGGGCAGCTTGGCCGCCAGCATCGCCTGCTGGAACTGGTCGATCATGCCGGTGTTGAGGTTCCAGGCCATGGTCTTCAGCCAGGACACCGAATCGGTCGGGGTCCACGGCTCCGGCCGGTAGTCGCCGGAGACGAAACCGAGCACCGGGTACTCCACCGAAAGATCGGCCCCCTCGTTCTGGGCGAGGTAGGCGTTCACTCCCTTGGAGAAGGCCCGCAGGTACTCCTGGGTCTGCGGCGACAGCATGGTCACCTCCTGCTCGGCCACCCGGTACCAGCCGAAGGTGCGCGCCACCTTGTCGGTCTGCACCTGGCTCGGGCCGAACATCTCGGCGAGCCGGCCCGAGGTGACGTGCCGCTGGGTGTCCATCTGCCAGAACCGGTCCTGGGCCATGGCGTACCCCTGGGCCATGAACAGGTCGTGCGCGGTGCCGGCGTAGATCTGCGGGATGCCGGAGGCGTCCCGGACGATCCGGGCCTCGCCCTTCAGACCGGGCACGCTGGTGCTGCCGGACAGCTGCGGCAGCGACTGCCGGACGGTCCAGTACGCGTATCCGGACAGGCTGCCGGCCGCCAGCAGCACCAGGGCGGTCAGGCCGACCGCGGTACGTACGAGGATCCGCCGCAGACGCCGGCGCCGGACGGGGCGCGCCGGCGCGGGCGCAGGCGTGCCCTCGTCTGCGCCGGTCTCGGCCGTGCCGCTGTCGGCCGGGGCCTCCGCGGCGGACTCCGGGGCAGTGGCCTCCCGGTCAGTGGCCTCCGGTTGGGAAGCCTCCGGTGCGGTGCCCGGACGGGGTTCGTCCGGCGGGGCCGTGTCGGTCTGGACTGTCATGGGGTGGCGCTTCCTTGTCTCGACGGGGTTCTGGCCATGGCGAACACCGCCGCGGACGGGCCCGGAGGCACGGCACACGGCGGTGGGACGGCGGAAGGGGAGAACGGAAAGGGAAGGAATGAAGGGAAGGAAATAAGGAAGGGGAAGGTGGTCGAACGGTGGCTCAGCGGGCCAGCCGGGCCGCCCCCGCGCTCCAGGGACCCCGGGTCCCGGCGTGCGGTGCGGATGCCGTGAGCGGGGCCGGGCCCACCAGGGTCAGGTGCGGACGGCCGTGCTCCGGCGCCCCGCCCGGCACCTCGGCCGGGACGGCGACGCGGGCGAACGGATCGGGGCGCCGTGCCAGGATCGCTTCCTCGATCCCGCGCAGCTCCGGACCGGGCAGCAGGCCCAGGTGCTCCCCCAGGGCGTGCCTGGCCCGCTGGTAGGCGGCCAGCGCGTCGGCCTGTCGGCTGCCCCGGTAGAGCGCGGCCATGAGCAACGCCCAGAGCCGTTCGCGGTACGGGTGTTCGGCGGTGAGGACGAGCAGGTGCGGCACCAGCCGGGCGTGGCCGCCGAGTTCGAGCGCGAGTTCGGTGTGCTCCTCGACGACCGCCAGCCGCAGCTCCGCGAGCCGGGTGCGTTCGACGTCGAGCAGTGGGCCGCTCACACCGGTGAGGGCGGGTCCCGGCCAGCGCGACAGGGCGGCCGCCAGGGTCCGTTCGGCTTCGTCGGGCTGCCCGGCGGCCCGCAGTGCCCGGGCGTCGGCCACCGACTGCTCGAACCGGCCGAGGTCGCACTGCTGGGGGCCGATGGAGAGCCGGTAGGAAGCGCCGACCCGGGTGAGCACGCCGCCTGCGGTGCGCGGAGCCCGGTCGGGCTCGACGAGCTTGCGCAGCTTGGAGACGTACGCCTGCACCAGGTTGGCACCGTCCAGCACGGTGGTGTCGCCCCAGATCCCGTCGATCAGGTGGTCGCGGCCGACGGGTGAACCGGCCCGCAGCAACAGGACGGCGAGCAGGGCCCGTTGGCGGGGTGCGCCGAGCGGGAGTTCGACGCCGTCGCGCCAGCCCCGGACCTCGCCCAGCAGTTCGAAGCTGAGATCGGCCGGGTGCGCGGCAGAGGAGAGCGCGGTCGAAGGAGACAGAAGGTCAGTCATGGCAACCTCCGCTGGCCCGGGTCCATCGTGTGGTGGTTCGGGTGCAGCTGTGGGAGTACGGTGCGTGGTCTGGCCGGCCGGGGCCGGGGCGGTGCGGCGTCCGGACGGACCGGTTGGTGGGTCCGGCGGGAAGCACCGGTTCAGTGGCCGACCGCCGCACTGTCCCCAGGCTGCACGGGGCACATATACGGAAGATCCTCGGGTGCGCGGACGTCGGGAGGGGGGCCGGTGATCGCGCGTATATCCGTCGTAGAGCGGACTGGATCAGTCTTGTTCCAGAGCAGCCGGGAACGACACGGTCCGACCGGCTCTCCCCCATACGCAGGCAGCATCGAACCCCGAAGCGGACGGCACCCCATGAAGCGATCCATCAAGAACCCGGTCCTGCGCAAGGCCGTCGTCCTCGTCACCTTCGGCTGCGCCGCCGCGCTGTTCTCGGTGGCCGTCCCCCAGCACGACGCTCCGGCACCGGGTCACACCGTGACCGTCCTCGCCGGCGGCGGCGGGAAGGAGCCGAACGAGTGGAACAGCCAGGGCTGAGTCACTGCCCGCCGCGGGCCCCGTTCAGCCCTTCGCGCCCACGGGCCCGCCGAGCGACCGCGCCAGCTCCTCGGCCTGGTCCGCGTCGGGCAGCCCCAACAGGGTGAACATGTCGCGGGCCTGGTGCGCGCGGGTCAGCGCCGCGGCGCCCTCGCCGGTCTCGGCCAGGGCCCTGGCCAGGGCGAGCAGGCAGTGCCCGCGCTCCCGCTGGGAGCCCAGTTCCTCACTCAGGGCCAGCGCCCGCTCGGCCTCCGCCAGCGCCTCGTCGTACCGGCCCAGGCCCCTCAGGCTGTCGGAGAGCCGGAACCTCGCCTGGGTCTCCCGTCCCCGCAGCCGGGCCGCCGCGCAGACCTCCAGGCAGGCGGTGTAGCTGACGACGGCGTCCGCGTGCCGCCCCAGCTCGTGCAGCGCCATGCCGTGTACGTACCAGGCGTACGAGGTCACGTGCGGGTCCTGTTCGGTGCGCAGCCGGTCCAGCGCGTCCTCGCACACCTGCACCGCGTCGGCGGGGCGGCCGCTGCGCAACCGGGCCTGGGCCGCGTTCAGTTCGGTGGTGAGTTCGCCCGAGCGGTGTCCCAGCCGCCGGGCCAGTTCCAGCGCGCGGTCGTAGAACTCCGCGGCGTCGGTGAAGCGCCGCTGCCACTGTGCGATCAGGCCCCGGTCGTTGAGGATCTGCCGCAGGATGACCTCGTCTCCTGCCCGGCCGCTGGCCTCGGTCGCCAGCCGGGTGTGCAGTTCGGCCTCGGCCAGCCGGGTGTACTGGAGCGCCGCGTTGCCGCACACGAACCGGGCCCGCGCCTCGGCCTGGTCGTCGCCGCACGCTGCCGCCGCGTCGGCCACCTTGCGCGCGGTCATGGCCAGTTGCAGGTACGGGATGTCCTGCCCGAAGGGGCTGAGCGCGACCAGCAGGTCGGCCGCGGTGCGCAGCATCCGGGTGTCGTCGCCCGGACCGGTCCTGCCCGCGAGGGCGGCCGCGTTGGCGGCGCAGTCGAACTCCTCGGTCACCCAGGTGCGCGCCTGCGCGAGCGTGGCGAACCGCGGCCCGGTCTCGGGCCTGCCGCCGAGGATCGCGCCGACGGGGTCGCCCGGCACCATCGTCTGGAACGCCGCGCAGGCCCCGTCCAGCAGGAAGTCGAGGAGTCGCCCCAGTGCCGCGGTCCCGTCGTCGCCGTCCGCCTCTTCGGACTCCGGCTGCCCGGACCCGGCGAGCTGGAGCGCGAAGGAGCGCACCAGGTCGTGGTAGCGGTAGTGGCCGGGCAGCGGTGCCTCCAGCATGGCCGCGTCGACCAGTGCCTCCAGCAGTTCCTCGGCGTCGTACTCGTCCATCCCCAGCGCGGCCGCCGCGGCGGCCGTTCCGATGCCCTGCCGGGTCACCGGCGCAAGCAACCGGAACGCGCGCGCCTGGGCACGGCTCAGCTGGCGGTGGCCGAGTTCGAAGACGGCCGCGACGGCGAGGTCACCGGCCCGCAGCTCGCCGATGCGGAGCCGTTCGTCGGCGAGGCGGCCGGTCATGGTCTCCACCCGCCACCGGGGCCTGGCCGCGAGCCGCGCCGCCACGATGCGCACGGCGAGCGGGAGGTGGCCGCACAGGGCGACCAGTTCGGCGGCGGCTTCCGGTTCCTCCCCGATGCGGTCCGCTCCGACGATCGTCCGCAGCAGGGCGATCGCCTCGGCGGTGTCGAAGACCTCCAGGTCGCTCTGGATGGTGGTGGAGAGCCCGGCCAGCATGGCCCGGCTGGTGACGATGACCCCGCAGTCGGCGGAGCCCGGCAGCAGGGGTCTGATCTGTGCGGGGTCGCGGGCGTTGTCCAGCAGGACCAGGGTGCGGCGTCCGTCGACGGTCGTACGGAAGAGCAGGGCCCGGTCCTCGGTCGAGGCGGGCATGGCCTGGCCGGGGACGCCCAGCGCGGTGAGGAAGCTGCCCAGGACGGCGCCCGGGTCGGCGGGCTCCAGGCCGTTGCCGCGCAGGTCCGCGTAGAGCTGGCCGCCGGGGAATTCCGGTTTGGCCTGGTGTGCGACCTGGAGGGCGAGCGTGCTCTTGCCGATGCCGCCCATACCGGTGACGGACACCACCGCGAGGGAGGCCCGGGCCGGGTCGGTGAGTGCCTGGTAGAGGTCCTGGACCTGGCCCGCGCGGCCGGTGAAGTCGGGGATGTCGGCGGGCAGCTGGGCGGGGCGGGTGGGCGCGGGCACTTCCCTGGGTGGCTCGGCGGCCGGTTCCGGTTCGACCCCGGCGAGGTCCGCAGGCTGGTCCCGTACCTCGGCCAGGTGACCCATCAGGAGCGGGTCGTTCGCGAGGATCCGCTCGTGGAGCGCGCTCAGTTCGGGCCCGGGGTCGACGCCCAGCTCCTCCGCCAGGACCCGGCGGGCGCGGCCGAACACGGCGAGCGCGTCGCCCTGACGCCCCATCGCGTACAGCGCCCGCATCAGGAAGCCGTACGGCCGCTCCTGGAGCGGGTGCTCGTGCGTGAAGCCGATGAGGTCCGGGATGACGAGCCCGTGCCGTCCCTGCCGGAGGTCGTGCTCGAAGTGCTCCTCCATCAGCGCGAGCCGCAGCGCGGCGAACCGCGAGCGCTGCTGCTCGGCGAACGGCCCCGGCACGCCCGCCAGGGGCTCGCCGCTCCACAGGAGGAGGGCTTCGGCGAGCAGCCTGCCGCACTCCTCCTCCTGCCCGGCCGCGCGGGCCCGCGCGGCGTCCGCCGCGAGTTCCTCGGCGTACAGCGCGTCCACCGAACGGGGCGGCACCAGCAGCTGGTAGCCGTCGCGCAGCGATACGAGCACCTTGGGCGCGGAGCGGTCCTCCTCCACGATCCGGCGCAGCCGCCAGGCGTAGGTGCGCAGGCTCGACAGGGCGGAATCCGGTGCTTCCTCGCCCCAGATCGAGGCGAGCAGCTCGTGCGCGGGCGTGGCCCGGCCGGCCCGCAGGAGCAGCGCCGTCAGCAGCGCCTGCTGCTGCGGCGACCCCGTGGTCAGGACGCCCCCGTCCCGGACGACCCGTACGGCTCCGAGCACGGTGAACCGGATGCCGTCTTCCCCCATGAGTCCTGTTTTCCTTCCCCACTGGTCTTCTGGTCTCGGTGGAGCGCCCCCCGGCAGCTCCACCGTGTACGGCCTGGCCGTCCCGCCAGGAAGGGAGACGAGAGCATCATCGAAGAGGTTCACTCGCCACCACACGCACTTCCGGGGGTGCCCCCGGACCTGGGCGGCGCCGGTACGGCGCTCCCTGGTGCCCTCGGCACCGGCCCGCGCGAGTCACCGCGCCACGGCTCCGGACGGACCCCGAAGAAATTGGGGTCGTCCCAGATTGCTCTGGAATGGCCCTTGATCATACGACTCTTTCGAGTCGGGCCGACAAGATGTGAACCTGTGCCTCCTTGCCCCCCGGTCGCGTGCGCCACGAAGCTGCGCCACGTCCCGGTACCCCTGCCACCTGGGGTTTCCCCCTCCGGGCTGCGATGTATGCGCATCCGGATGGAGCGGGCGTCGGCGAGGTGGCGGACCGAGCCGGGCCGGCCGGGGCGCGCGCGGGCCGTTCGGACGGACGGGTGGCGCACCGTCGCACAGTTGCCCGGATACTGTGGGCCCTCCCCCGATGTCTTCCGGCCCGGAGCCCACGTGAGCAAGCCCGACGGTCTGATCGAGGTCCCGCCGGGCATGTCGGCCGGCCGGGGTGCTCCACCGTCCTTCCTGGTCGCGGGGATCGTCTCGCCCCTGACCGACGTCACCGTGCACGGTGCGCAGGCACCGCCCGCCGACACCTGGGCGAAGGTCACCGGCACCTGGCACCCGGGCGGCACCCCCGGAACCACTTCGGCGTCGCTCGCGCTCGACGCCAGCAGCGTCGAGAGGATCCCGGCACCCGCCAGCCCGTACGCGGACAGGGCCCCCGGTCCCTGAGGCCGTCCGGGCGGCCGGCCGTCCCGGGTACTTGTCCGTTGCGCCGGCGCCCCACTAGCGTGCTCACGTGGATCTCTTCTCGCACTCCTGGTCGGCACTGCGGGCCGCGGTCGCCGGGCTCTCGGACAAGGACTTCGCGCAGCCGTCCGGCTGTTCCGGCTGGCTCGTGCGGGATCTGGTGTGCCATCTGGTCATCGACGCCCAGGACGTCCTGATCACTCTCGCCACCCCGGCCGGTACGGAGCCGACCCGCGACTCGGTGACGTACTGGGAGGTCGCCGAGGCACTGCCGACCGGCGACGATCCGCTCGATGCGCTGACCGTCAGGCTGGCTGCCGCCTACGAGGAGCCCTGGCTCCTGAAGTTCCATCTCGACGACGTCGGGTCCGCCGCAGGCCGGGCGGCCGGACTCGCCGACCCGGCCCTGCGGGTGGGCACGCGTGACGTCGTCCTCACCGCGGGCGACTTCCTCGGCGCGTACGTACTGGAATGGACGCTGCACCATCTCGACCTGGTCGCACACCTTCGGGGGGTGGCACCGCCGCCCGCGGAGGGGCTCGCCCGGACCCGCGACATGCTGGAGAGGATCGCGGGGGCAGCCTTCCCGGCGTCGTTCTCCGACACGGACGCGCTGCTGATCGGTACCGGGCGGCGCGCCCCGACCGGTGCGGAGGCGGCCGAGCTGGGCGAGCTGGCCGCGAGAATCCCGATCGTCCTCGGGTAGCTTCCCGCGACGGGGCGGCTTTCCCGGCGGGCGACAGGACAACTCCCTTACCCATACAGGTAGTTCGGCATGCGCTGCCCAGTGCGCGGACCTCTGATGACCTCCCGTCACGGCACTCCCATACGCACCAAGATCGGGCATAAGTTACCTATAGGTATGCAGTGACTTCCCATGCCTGCAGCAGTAGAACTCCCTCCTCTTCCCACAAGAGTGAGGAACCTCGTATGAGTCACCACTCCTCTCACGTCTCCCATCTCTCTCACCTCTCTCGCGTCATCGACGCCCACAGCGTGACGCGACGTCGCTTTCTCGCCGGGACAGGTTCCCTGCTGGGCGCCGCGGCCCTGTCCGGACCCCTCTCCGCCGCGTCGGCCCAGGCCGCACCGTCGCGAGGGGCGCTCGTCACCGGGGAGCGGGTTCCGGTGCTGGTGATCGGTACCGGGTACGGGGGTTCCGTCGCCGCCCTGCGGCTGGCGCGGGCGGGGGTCGACGTGCACATGGTGGAGATGGGCATGGCCTGGGACACCCCCGGACCGGACGGCAACATCTTCGCCAACACCACCAGGCCCGACTACCGCTCCTTCTGGCTCCGTACCAGAACCAAGCAGCCGCTGAGCAACTTCCTCGGCTTCCCGCTCGACAAGGACGTCCCCCGCCACACCGGAATCCTGGACGCCGAGGACTTCGCAGGCATCACCGTCTACCAGGGGCGGGGAGTCGGCGGCGGTTCACTGGTCAACGGCGGGATGGCGGTGACTCCGCGCAGGGAGAGATTCGGCGCCGTGCTCCCGTCCGTGAACGCGGACGAGATGTACGGCACCTACTACCCGCGCGCCAACGCGGGGCTCGGGGTGACCGAGGTCGACCCTGCCTGGTGGGAGTCGGCGGAGTGTTACCAGTACGCGCGCGTGGGCCGCAAGCACGCGGAGCGCTCCGGCTTCCCCTTCGTCTTCGTACCGAACGTGTACGACTGGGAGTACATGAAGCAGGAGGCGGCGGGGGCGGTGCCCCGGTCGGCGCTGGCGGGTGAAGTCCTGTACGGGAACAACCACGGCAAGAAGACGCTCCAGAAGACCTATCTCGCACAGGCCGTCGCGACCGGACGGGTCGTCATATCACCGCTGCACAGGGTGACTTCGGTGAGTCCGGTGGCCGGCGGTGGCGTCGGGTACACGGTCGTGGCCGAGCAGCTCGACACCGCTGGTGCGGTGATCGCCACCAAGGCGGTGACTGCCGACCGGGTGTTCTTCGCTGCGGGCAGTGTCGGTACCAGCAAGCTGCTGACCCGGCTGAGGGCGACCGGCGCGCTGCCCCGTCTGAACGACGAGATCGGCAAGGGCTGGGGCGACAACGGCAACGTCATGTGCGGGCGCGCCAACCACATGTGGGACGCGACCGGCAAGCTCCAGGCCTCCATGCCCACGGCCGGAATCGACAACTGGGACGCGGGCGGGGCGTTCGCCGAGGTCGCCCCGCTGCCCACCGGCATCGAGACGTACGCCTCCTTCTACCTGTCGATCACCAAGAACCCGCACCGGGCCCAATTCACCTGGAACGCGGCGGCGAACCGGGTCGACCTCGACTGGCAGACCGCCTGGAAGCAGCCGTCCATCGACGCCGCCCGCACCATCTTCGACAAGATCAACAAGAAGGAGGGGACGATCTACCGGACCGACCTCTTCGGCCTGTACAAGATCTGGGGCGACCATCTCACCTACCACCCGCTCGGCGGCGTGGTCCTGAACCGGGCGACCGACAACTACGGCCGTCTGCACGGCCATCCGGGGTTGTACGTGATGGACGGTTCGCTCATCCCCGGCAATGCCAGCGTGAATCCGTTCGTCACGATCACCGCGCTCGCCGAGCGCAACATCGAGAGGATCATCGCGGACGATCTGTAGGGCGTGCGTGGTGCGCGGCAAGGGGTGGCGAGGGCCTGAGCTCTCGCCACCTGGCGTTTTCGCCCCCTGGAGGGATCAACGGCCGAGGGGTCACGGCCGGCGGTGCAGGCGCGCCGAGAGGTGGTGCTGCAGGGGCTGCCCGACCGCTGCGAGGTCGTGGGTGAAGGCGAGTGTCCCGTCGTCGGTCAAGGTGTAGCGGCGACGGGTGGCGTCGACCTTCTTCGCGGTGGGGGTGAAGGCCACTTCGTGGGCGGAGAGGTCGACCGTGGTGGGGGCCGAGGTGGCGGTGCCGACCGCGATCTCGGCGATGCCGGTGGGCTGGGTGATCAGGGCTTCCACCCGGCCGTCGGGCTGGAGCCGCCACCAGCCGCTCTCGCGCGCGGACGGGCGCAGCGGCGTGCCGTCGGGGGCGAGGAGCCAGGCGCGGGCCTCGTAGTGGAGGAAGGGGCGGCCGTCGTGGGTGAAGGTGACTTCCTGGGCGTACGTGAAGTCCTCGTCGAGCGTGGGGTATTGGCCGCTTCCCTGGCCGCGCCAGGTCCCGAGGAGGGCAAGGACGGGGGTGAGGAGGGGGTGCGGGGCGGGGGGAACTTCCGGGTGGTGGGAATCGGGATAGGGGTACGGGGACGAGTCCGGGTCCGGGTTCTGTTGCGGGGACGGGGGCTGTGGGGCGGGGTGGGACACGGGGGTGCTCCTGGGGTGCGGATGGGTTGGCGTCTGAGGGGAAGCGTAGGGGGTTGGGCGGAGGTGGCGGAGCGGGGTGCCCCTCCGCACGGGGCCTCCCTGTACCCAGCCGCTCACGGGGCGTCAGCCCTCGAAGGGCTCGGGGTGCCGGGGCTCGGGGTGCCGGGGCTCGGGGTGCCGGGACTCGCGGTGCCGGGACTCGCGGTGCCGCGGCGCAGGTTGCGTTGGCGCAGGAGGAGGTAGAGGGGGAGGCCTACCGACGCTCCCAGGAGGCTGGCCAGGACGGTGAGGATGCGTTGGGCGCGGGTCAGGCTCGTGTCGACGACCGTCACGGTGAAGAGGAGCGCGACGACGGTGACGATCACGTCCCAGCCGAAGAAGCTGCTGATGCGGGTGGCGAACAGCTCGTCGAGGAGTCGGCCGAGGTCGGGGCCGTTCTCGACGAGCCAGGGCACGGCCTGCGAGAAGGGCAGGGCGATGCCTGCTGCCAGGAGGAGCGCGTAGGCCGCCTCCGTGGATCCGGTGGTGCGTCGCAGGCTGCCGGTCGGTGCTGCGCGACGGGGCGAGGTGGCGTGGCGGGGCAATGCGGTGTGGTCGTCCGGCAGTTGATCGTCGTCCGGTGTGCGGTTCGGCCGGTCCTCCATGTGTGCTCCTCTCATTTCCCCGAAGGATACGAATGCCGGGTGGACGGAGACAGAGGGAAGGCCCCGGTCAGCCGATGCGGGCCAGGCCGCGGGCGTCTCGGCGGGCGCGACCCCTGGAGATGCGCAGTGGGTCGAAGTCCGGGGTGCGGGGCGGGAGTTGGGACGGGTCGGCGAAGGTTGTGCCTGCGCAGACTTCGGAGAGCAGGGGGCGGTCGAGGATGCGGCCGGCTGCGGAGATGCCACTGAGGGCGGTGCCGAGGATCCCGGCGCCGAAGCTGGAGTTGGCGCCGACCGCGTACAGGCCCCGTACTCCGGTGCGGATGCTGGGGCGGCGGCCGTGCCCGCCCCAGTCGTCGAAGCCGTAGGGGGTTCCCGAACCGCCTTGGATGTAGCGGTGGTTGGTGTGTGCGGTGGCGGTTTCCAGGTGGGTGAGGTGGGGGCGGATCGGGCCGAGGGCGGCTTCGGCGATGTCGACGAGGTTGTCGCGGAGGCGGGTCTTGACGGCCTCGTAGGCGGGGTCGCGGCGGTAGCGGCCCGGGGGGCCTTCGAGGGGTGGCATCAGGGTCATGATCTGGAAGTTGCTGTGGCCCGGCGGGCAGACGGTGCGGCTGTCGGGGTCCTTGAGGGAGCCGAACGAGAGGAAGGCGAAGGTGGGGTCGGAGCCGTCGCCTTCGAGGGCCTGGGCGTAGGCGGCTTCGATGTCGGTGTGGGCCCACCACCAGATGTTGGTGTTGGGGAGGTCGAGGGGGCGGTCGAGGGCGATGTAGGCGGTGGCGACGGCGGCTCGCATGGTGGCGCGGCGGGTGCGTTCGACGACGGGGGCCGAGAAGCCCCGGCCGCCGCAGAGGTCCAGGACGGTGCGGCGGTAGTCGGCGTTGGAGATGACGAGCGGGGCGTGGACGGTCTCGCCGGTGGCGAGCCGTACGCCTTCGGCCCTGCGGTCGTCGGTGACGAGGATCTGCTCGACGGGGCAGCGGGTGCGGACCTGGCCGCCGTGTGCCTCGATGACCTCGACGAGCGTGGCGATCATCGTCTGGCCGGAGCCGACGGGGGCGTACGCGCCGCGCAGGTAGTGGTCGAGCATGGTGGCGTGCGTGGAGTTGAGGGTGCGGGAGGGGGGCGTTCCGTAGTTGCCGGACTGTGCGGCGATCAACGTCCTTGCCGCCGGGCCGAGTCGGCAGTCGGCGTAGAGGTCGCCGAGGGTGCGGCCGCCCCAGGACATCAGGGCCTTCGACATGGGGGCACGGTCGGCGCCCGGCGGGGTGGTCATGCCGCCGCGCAGGTCGGCGGCGATGTCGCGCAGGGTGTGGACGCAGCGGGTCAGGCCGGGCCGTTCCGCGGGGAGGGCCGCGCAGAGCCTCTTCAGGTACGCGTCCCAGCCGACCGGGACGTCGACGGTGCGGCCCGGCAGTACGAGGCGGTCGAAGCCGTCCGCGTTCAGCGGGCGGAAGGCGACCCGGTCGGCGCCGATGCCGAGTCCGGCGAGGATCGCGGGGAGCAGGCCGTCGGGCCCGCAGTCGCCGACGTAGTGCATGCCCACGTCGAACTCGTAGGCGCGGCGGCGGCGGAAGACCTGCGCGTTCCCGCCGGTGACGTCGTGCTGTTCGGCAAGGAGGACGCGACGGCCGGCGACGGCGAGGTAGGCGGCGCAGACCAGGCCGCCGACACCGCCGCCGACGATCACCGCATCGTACGAGCGGGGGGAGGAGGGCGAGGAGAAGGAAGGGGAGGAGTGGGTGGGCAGGCCGGTTTCAGAGTGCAATGCCACCGTGGACCTCCAGGACGCTTCCGGTGATGTACGAGGCCCGGTCCGACACCAGGAACGCGGCGAGGTCGGCGACCTCTTCCGCCGTGCCGAAGCGGCGCATGGCCACCGCGGAGAGCAGCCGGTCGCGGTCCTTCGCCGGGAGGGCGTCGGTCATGTCGGTGTCGATGAGGCCGGGGGCGACGACGTTGGCGCGGATGCCGTGGGCGCCGACCTCCTTGGCGAGGGCCTTGGTGAAGCCGATGATTCCGGCTTTGGCCGCGCTGTAGTTGGTCTGGCCGGGGTTGCCGTGGACCCCGGCGACGGAGGAGAGGGTGACGACGCAGCCGGTGCGGCGCTTGAGCATGGGGAAGACGGCGGCGCGGCAGGTGTGGAAGACGCCGTCGAGGTTGGTGTCCATGACCTGGTGCCAGTCGTCGTCGGACATCAGGACCAGGGGGCGGTCGCGGGTGATGCCCGCGTTGGCGACCACGGCGGAGACGGGGCCGAGTTCGTCTTCGGTGCGGGTCACCCAGGCCTTGGCCTCGGCGGGGCGGGAGACGTCGGCGCGGACGGCGAGGGCCCGGACGCCGAGTTCGCCTGCCTCCTTCTCGATGCGGCGGGCGGCTTCTCCGTCGGAGCGGTAGCAGAAGCCGACGTCCCAGCCGTCCTGGGCCAGCCGTCGTACGACGGCTGCGCCGATCCCCCGGGACCCGCCGCTGACCAGCGCGATCTTGGGGTGGGTTGGCTCGGTGCGCATTCAGCTGCCCTCTCCCATGCGCAGGACGGCGGCGGCCACCAGTCCCTGCCCGTCGACGGATGTGATCACCGCGTGTCCGCCCGGTGCGCGGTCGGCCGAGGCGACGGCGGACGCGAGCTGGAGGGCCGCGGAGGCTGCTCCGGTGTCGCCGAGCAGTGTGCCGAGTGCGGGCAGTGCGTCCCGGGCCCGGCGGGGGAAGAGCGCGTCCAGGGCCGCGCTCTCGGCGGGGTCGAGGCCTGTTCCGGCTGCCGCCCAGACGTCGGGGGCGGCGATCCCGGCCCGGTTCAGGGCCTCGACGACGGTGGTGCGTACCGCATCGGCCGGGTCGGTGCCCTCCGTGGTCTGGCGGGTGTGCACGGACAGGACCGAGGCCAGCGGGGGTCTCTCGGGCGGGGCGGTGCCGCCGGTCAGGCGCAGGACGGCCGCACCCTCGCCGAGCAGTGCGCCCGCCCCTGCGAGCACTACGGGCACCCCGCCGAGCAGCACGGGCACTCTGCCGCGCGGCCCGGAGGCTCCGTCCCGGCTGCGGGCCTCCAGCCAGGCGCGGGCCGTCGAGTACTCCTCTGCTCCCCCGCACAGGACGGTACGGGCCCGGCCGGCGCGCAGCAGGCGGTGGGCGTAGAGCAGGCCGAGGAGTGCGCCGGCCCGGCCGCCGGCGAGGGTGGTGTTGGGGCCCTGGATGCGGTGGCGGATGGCGCACTGGGCGGCGGCGCAGTTCATCACGCTGTTCGGGATGACGCCGGGCTCGACGTCGTACGGGCGCTCGCCGGTGAGGGACGAGCGGGTGAAGTCCGTCATGGACTGCACGCTTCCGGTGGTGGTGCCCAGGACGAGGGCGGTGTCGGGGCCGGGTTCGGTTCCGTCGTCGAGGACGGCGCCGACCGCGGTGACGGCGAGGGCGGTGACCCGGTTCATGTCCCGGGTGCCCTTCTTTCCGAGTACGGCACGGGGCTCGAAGTCCGGTACCAGACAGCCGAGTTGGCCCACTTGGCCGGGTACGGGTGCGGCGGTGGGGCGGCGGTCCCGTACTCCTGCCGTGAAGTCGGCCGCGTGGTGCCCGTAGGGGGAGAGCGCCGACCAGGCGGTGATGTGCAGCATGGGGTGGTCGTTCCTCGCGAAGGTCAGGGGAAGGTCACGGGAGGGTCAGGCGAGCGGGCCGGGGCGGCTGTCGTAGCGGCCCAGGACGACGGCGGCGTTGTTCCCGCCGAAGGCGAGACCGTTGTTCTGGACGATGCGCAGGTCCGCCTCGATCGCCTGGTTGGGTACGCAGTCCACGGCGCATTCGGGGTCGGTGGTGCGGTGGTTGATGGTCGGCGGGATGAAGCCGTGGGTGAGCGCGAGGGAGCAGGCGATGGCGCCGAGTGCGCTGGCGGCGCCCATGGTGTGGCCGAGCATCGACTTGAGGGAGATCGTGCGGGGCGGGGCACTGCCGTAGACCTGGCGGACGGCGCGGCTCTCCGTGACGTCGTTGGCCTTGGTGCCGGTGCCGTGGGCGGAGATCAGGTCGACCTCGCCCGGTTTCACCCCGGCGTCGTCCAGGGCGAGTCGGAGGCAGCGGGCGACGCTGTCCTCCTGCGGGGCGACGGGGTGGTACGCGTCGCAGTTGAGCCCGTAGCCGAGGACCTCGGAGTAGATGCGGGCGCCGCGGGCGAGCGCCGATTCGAGGCTTTCGAGGAGGAGCATTCCGGCGCCTTCGCCGGTGAGGATGCCCTGCCGGTCGGTGTCGAAGGGGCGGCAGCAGTCGGGGGCGATGGTGCCGAGCCGGTAGAACGCGGCGAACGTCTTGCGGCAGAAGGCGTCCGCTCCCCCGCACAGGGCGAAGTCGGCGTCGCCGTGCCGGATGGCGTCCAGGCCGTTGCCGATGGAGTAGTTGCCTGCGGAGCAGGCGGTGCCGATGGTGAGGACTTCGACGTCGGTCAGGCGCAGTTCGCGGGCGGCGGCGATGCCGAGGAGGGCTGCGGGGACACGGCGGGCGGCCCGGCCGGTGACGGCGGACGGGCCGCCGCGCAGATGGGCCTCGGTGATGCGGTCCAGATCGTAGGACTCGCCGTCGGTGGTGCCGACGGAGATCTGGCAGCGTACGGAGCGCAGGTCGTCGTCGGTGAGTCCGGCGTCCTCGACCGCCATGCGGGCGGCGGCGGCTGAGAACTGGGCGGCCCGCCCGTACGCACCGGGGTCGAGGCGGCGCAGCATGCGGGCGGGGTCGAAGTCGGGGACCTGGCAGCCGTTGCGACGGGCGAAGCCGGTGGTGTCGAACGCGGTGATGGGGCTGACTCCGCTGCGTCCGGCGCGCAGTCCCGCGGTGAACTCCTCGGTGCCGGTGCCGATGCTGGACACGGCGCCGAGACCGGTGACGACCACGCGGCGGGCTTCGGGGCGGACACCGGAGAAGCCGTCGGGGAAGCTGCTGGGAGAAGTGCTGGGGAAGGTGCCGGACAGGGAGCCGGAAAGGGAGCCGGGGCGGGACCCCGCGGACGGGGTCCCTTCGGCACGCGAAGGTCGGGAGGAACGGAAGGACACAGTCGCGGTTACCAGCCCGCCGTCTCGGCGAGGACCTGGCGCACGCCCCGGAGGTGGGCCATCCGGGGCATCTCGCTCTGGTCGATGGTGACCTTGAACTCCTTCTCCAGGGCGGCCAGTACGCCGATGAGGGCGAGCGAGTCCGCTCCGTACTCCTCGACGAACCGGTCGGTCTCGGTGATCTCGTCGGATTCGAGCTCCAGGCGGTCGCACACGATGTCGGTGATGCGGCTCTGGCGCAGGTCGATGGTCTGCATCGCGGTGAAGGCTCTTCTCTGTGTGTCTGTATGCCTGTGTGTCTACGTGTCTGTGCGTCTACATGTCTGCGTGTGTCCGCGGGCGGGGATCAGCAGTGGGCGGCTAGCCTGCGGGTGGACTTCCAGCCCCGCAGGCCGACTTCGTCGCGTACGGCCGCGCAGCCGGCCAGGATCCGGTCGAGGTCGTCGGCGGTCAGCTCGGAGTGCACGGACAGGCGTTGTACGCAGCGACGGACCGGCACGGACGGCGGGACGAAGGCGGCACCGAACACGCCCTGGGCGTCCAGGGCGTGCTGGAGGCGGCGTACGCCGGGTTCGGTGCCGGGCTGGAGGGGGATGATCTGGCTCTCGCTCGGGGTGATGTTGTAGCCGAGTGCGGTGAGGCCGTCGCGCAGGCGGCGGCTGTTGTGGTCCAGGCGCCTGCGGCGGTCGTCGGCGTTGACGAGGACGTCGAGGGCGGCGGTGAGGCCCGCCACGTCGTGGGGCAGCAGGGTGGACGAGAAGACCGCACCCAGGGAGTGGTACGGGAGGTAGCCCGCGATCTCCTGCGTACAGGCGACGAGTCCGGCCCGGCCGGCGAAGGCCTTGGCGAGGCTGGCGGTGCGGTAGGCGACCTTGTCGGTGAGGCCGAGTGAGGTCACCAGACCTGTGCCCCGACGGCCGACGACTCCGAGGGTGTGGGACTCGTCGGCGATGAGGTCGCTGCCGGTGCGGGCGGCGACGGCGGTCAGCTCCAGGAGCGGGCAGAAGTCGCCGGTGACACTGTAGAGGGTGTCGAAAGCGATGAGACCGGGACCGTACTGGCGGATCGCGCGTTCCAGGTGCTCGGTGTCGTTGTGGGCAAAGGGGCGGGCCACGGCCTGGGCGGCGGCGATGCCTTCCCAGAGGGAGGCGTGGGCGAGTTCGTCCACGTAGACGGGGCCGCCGGGCGGGCAAACGGCCTGGATGAGGCCGACGTTGGCCGCCCATCCCGACTGGCAGAGCATGACGGCCGGGGCGGCCAGCCAGTCGGCGAGTTCTGCTTCGAGCCGGCGCAGGGGGTCGGTGTCGCCGGTGAAGGCTCCGGACATCAGGGCGCCGTTGCCGTGGCTGCGGAGGCTGGCGATCTGGGCCTCGACGACAGCGGGGTGGCCGCCGAGTGCGAGGTAGTCGTTCGACATCAGCGCGAGGTCGGCGCGCCCCGGAGTCGCGCGCCCCCTGTAGAGCGGGCCGCCCCAGCTCGCCTGGCGGACTCCCCATGCCTTCAACCGGTCCTGGAGAAAGGACAGTTCGCCGGACATCACACCTCGCTCGGATCGACAGATGTTCTGAACTGACAAGACCGGCAAGACTTTAGGGGCGAATCGGATTTTCCATGAACCAGGGAATCTTTAGGACATATGTCCAACCGGGTGCAAAGTTGAGAATCCGCGCAGCTCAGGCGCTTTCCCGGCGATGCGGCGCACACCGGCGGTCGCCGTGTACTTCACCCCTCTGGATGCGCCCGCGCGCCCCCTTGAGCGCCCCTTCACACGCGACCCCGGGGAATCGGACAAGTTGCACGCCCGCTCTCCACCACCCCGGACGCCGCCCGTGGGGCGCGACTAGCGTGTGCGCATGGAGTTTCCGTACGGGGCGGTGGACCCCGAGCAGCTGGTCGTGATCACCGGAGGACCCGGCTCGGGGAAGAGCACGCTGATCGAGCGGCTGGCCGAGGAGGGCTTCGGCCGGTCGGACGAGGCGGGGCGCGGGGTCATCCGGGGGCAGACGGCGGTCGGCGGGCGGGGGCTGCCGTGGGGCGACCGCGCGCTGTTCGCCGAGCTGATGCTGAGCTGGGAGCTGCGGTCGTACGGGCTGGCGGCGGAGTGCGCGGGACCCGTGTTCTTCGACCGGGGAATGCCGGACGTGGTGGGGTATCTGCGGCTGGAGGGGCTGCCGGTGCCGGACCACGTGCATGCGGCGGCGCAGCGATTCCGCTACCGCAGGCGGGTGTTCGTCGCGCCGCCGTGGGAGCGGATCTACGTACGGGACAGCGAGCGGAAGCAGTCCTTCGAGGTGGCGGAGCGGACGCACGCGGCCATGCTCGCGACGTACGAGGAGTACGGGTACGAGCTGGTGCCGCTGCCGAGGACGGACGTCGAGGGGCGGGTGCGGTTCGTCATGGGCGAGCTGGGCAGACCCTGAAGCACCCCGAGATCCCTCTTCACGAAATACCCACATGCGCTCACTTATCGCGCACATATCACTACACTGTGGTCGAATTCGGTCATCGGTCGTGGGCGACTCTCAGCGTTCCGGACAGAATCGGCCATGCCCTGGGCATGCCTGACGACCGCTGAGCGGTGACTCCGTCGAGTCAGTTCGAGTGGGGCGCCGCGCGACCGGAAGGAAGTTGCCATGTTCAGAACGGCGTTCATCGGCGCAGCCGCCACCCTCGCGACCGCAGCTCTCGTCCCCACGACCGCCCCCGCGCCCTCGTCCGCCACACCGCCGCCGCCGGACCAGGTCACCATCAGCGTCGCTCAGGTCAACGGCTCCGGCTGTCGCCCCGGCTCCGCCTCGGTGGCCGTCTCACCCGACAAGACCGCGTTCACCGTCACGTACAGCGAATACCTGGCGCAGGTCGGCAAGGGCGCCAAGCCGACCGACTTCCGCAAGAACTGCCAGCTCGGGCTGCGCGTGAACGTCCCCCAGGGCTACACGTACGCCATCCTCCAGGCCGACTACCGCGGTTACGCGGACCTGGAGCGGGGTGCGTCCGCGACGCAGAACGCGAGCTACTACTTCCAGGGGATGTCCGGGACGGCCCGGCGTAGCCACGCGTTCAGGGGGCCGCTCCGGGGCAACTGGGAGGTCAGCGACAGGACCGGGATCGAATCGCTCGTGTTCGCGCGCTGCGGCACCACCCGGAACCTCAACATCAACACCGAGCTCGTCGTGAACGGCGGCAGCTCGGACCTCACCAACACCAACAGCTTCATGATGATGGACTCCACCGACGGCAGCTTCAGCACCGTGTACCAGTTCGCCTGGAAGAAGTGCCCGGTCCGCTGATCCCAGGACCTCACCCGGTTCCAGGACCTCGCCGTACACAGCCGGTGACCGCCTCCCGTGGTCACCGGCTGCTTCGTGCGAGTCCGGTCAGGACGACTCCAGGAAGCGCCGGAGCGAGACCTTGAGGCTGTCGACGAAGGCGTCGCGCGTACGGTCGTCGAGGCGGTCGAGCGAGAGGTAGGGGTTCAGGTCCTCCAGTTCGACCAGGAGGAGCTCGCCGTCCGGGGCGCGGCAGGCGTCGACGCGCTGGATGCCGTGGTCGAGGGTGTTCCAGTCAATGAAGCGGCGGGCGAAGTCGAGGTCGGCCTCGGAGGGTTCGTACGGGACGAGCTCCCAGCGGCGCTCCGGGTCCGGGGCGTGCAGCGCGTACTGGAAGGCGTCGTCGACGTACGTGAAGGACACCTCGTAGCGGAAGTCGATGCGCGGCTGGATCAGGTTCTCGCCGGTGGCGAGGCCGGGCAGGCTCTCGCGCGCCACGAATTCCAGGCCGATCGAGTCCGCCCCGGCCTTCGGCTTGACCGCGTACAGGTCGGTGTCCGGCAGGGCTGCCAGGTCCTGCAGGCGGTCGACGGTGGGGATGACGGGGAGTCCGGCCCGGGTCAGGTCGAGGAGGTACTGCTTGCCCGCCATGTCGCCGCGCCCGTTCAGCGGGTTGTAGACGCGGACGCCCTTCTCCAGGGCGCGGGCGCGGAAGGCGTCGTACTCCTGCGGGTAGTGCAGTACGGGGCCGCTGTTGCGGACCACGACCGCGTCGAAGCCGTCCATCAGGGCGGCGGCGTCCAGCGGGTGGCACAGGGCCACGTCGAAGTCCTCGCGCAGCCGGGAGGACAGCAGGATGTCCTCGTCGCAGTAGCGCCTGCCCCGCGCCGGATAGGCGAGGTCCGTGACGTACAGGATGTGCGGTCGGTGGCGGGGGTGCGCGGGCACGGTGGAGCTCCTCGAATGGCGGAAGATCATCCTATCGGGGGATGGCTTGACCTTGCCCCTGGGGCAGAGCACAGCATCGGTGGGGCCGGGCAGCAGGCCCGGTACGACGAGGAAGAAGAAGTGCGGGGAAACGGGCATGGGGGCACGAGCATGGGGCTGCTGACCATCGGAGCGTTCGCCAAGGCGTCGCGGCTGTCGCCGAAGGCGCTGCGGCTCTACGACGAGCTGGGGCTGCTGCCGCCGGCACGCGTCGACAGCGCGACCGGCTACCGCTTCTACGCGCCCGAGCAGCTGGAGCGGGCCCGGCTGGTCGCCTGGCTGCGGCGCCTGGACATGCCGCTGGCCCGGATCCGGCAGGTGTGCGCGCTGGACCCGGCCGGGGCGGCCCTGGAGGTGCGTGCGTTCTGGGCGCAGGTCGAGGCCGACACCGCGGTCCGCCGGGACCTCGCTTCCTTCCTCGTCGGCCAACTGTCACGAAAGGACACCGTCATGACCACCGCACCGCCTCTGGAGATCCGTTACGCGGCTCTGTCCGACTCCGGTCTCGTACGGGACACCAACCAGGACGCGGCGTACGCGGGGGCACGGCTGCTCGCCGTCGCCGACGGGTACGGGGACCGCGGTGCACCCGCGGCGGCCGCGGCCGTCGACGTGCTGAAGCGGCTGGAAACCGACGGTGTTCCGGCGGGCAGTCTGCTCAACGCGCTGGAGGATGCCGTCGAGCAGGCGCGGCACGCCGTGCACGGCGCGGCCGGCGACGCACCGCACGAGACACGGGAGGCGGGCACCACGCTCACCGCGATGTGGTGGACCGGGTCGCAGCTGGCCCTCGTGCACATCGGGGACTCACGCGCCTACTTCCTCCGCGACGGGGGCCTGTTCCAGATCACCCACGACCACACTCTCGTGCAGTCGATGGTCGACGAGGGGCGACTCACTCCGGCCGAGGCG
This sequence comes from Streptomyces sp. NPDC021093, assembly GCF_044333135.1. Classification (NCBI taxonomy): domain Bacteria; kingdom Bacillati; phylum Actinomycetota; class Actinomycetes; order Kitasatosporales; family Streptomycetaceae; genus Streptomyces; species Streptomyces sp. NPDC021093. The sequence goes on from NZ_JBIRQJ010000013.1 coordinate 80,386, forward strand.
GCCTCGCACCCCCAACGGGCCCTACTGGTAAGGGCGTTGACGGCCGACTCGGGCACCGGTCCGGTCGCGGCCGAGACGAAGCTGCACGACGCGCTGCCGGGAGACCGCTATCTGCTGTGCTCCGACGGGCTGTCCGCGGTCGTGCCCACCGAGAAGATCCGTGCGGTGCTGACGTCGGCCGATGACCCCGACGAGGCGGTGCGTGAGCTGGTCGCCCTGGCGAACGCCTCCGGCGGACCCGACAACGTCAGCTGCGTGGTTGCCGACGTGCTCCATTCGGGGTGTTGAACCACCCGGGGGAGGGAGCGCGCGTGACGGTGCGGCCGGGCGGGCGCGATGGTCTCCACGTGCACGAGTGATCAACGCCCGGGCACCCCGCCTTTTCTCACCAAGGAGATGCCCCATGCGTGTTCCCCGCTCCCTGCTGGCCGCCGTCGGCGCCGCCGCTCTCTTCCTCGGCACGACCACCGCGGCGACCGCCGCTCCCGGCGCGCAGAGCGCCGCGATGAACCCGTGCGGCTTCTACGAGACGGGCAGTGACGCCTTCTACCACCACTGCACGGGGGACGGTTCGCAGATCGTCATCAAGGTCGAGATCAACTTCGGCCCGGACTACGAGCGCTGCGTGGGCCCGGGCAATCACTGGCTGGGCAGCGCCAGCAAGATCGACGGGGCGCACTACACGGGTCGCCTCTGCTGATTCCGTCGGATCCACTCGCACACGGACGGGCCCGGGGACGGGCCGTCGCGGTCCTCCGTCACACGGACCGGGCGGCCGACACCCCGGGCCCGTCCCGTACGCGAGGAGCGGATGGGCTAGGACCGGTCCTTGAGACCGAGGACGACACCTCGTCCCGCGTAGAAGCGGTCCAGGTCGGCCCACGGAATGCGGGCGTACTCCTGCGACTCGCCCGGGAAGCCGGAGGGGTTGTGGACCAGCAGCGCGTCGGGCGTGGCGCCGACCGCGAGCACCAGGTGGCCGCCCCGACCGGGCGGGGACGGGTGCAGTTCGCGTACGGACGGGTGGACGGAGAGCATCAACAGCCGCCCCTTCGCAAGGAGTTGGGGGATCTCCGAGACGTCGAGACCGGGGCGGCACTCGGCGGTCAGGGGCCAGCTCGCCTCGACGTGGCGGGCGAAGGGTGCGTAGATCAGGCCGTCGAGGCCGCCGTCCTCCCGTCGTACGTACGCACCCGCCCGCTCGCACCCGGCGGCCAGCTCCATGGCGGTGGGCACGGGCTGCCCCCAGTGGGCGAGACACATGCGCAGACATGCCATGCCGCACAGCCGCCACGACCACCAGTCGTACTCCTCGGGTGAACTCGCCCCGTACGAGGCCCACTTCGGATCCCGGGTGGCGGAGAGGCCGCCCGTGACGATCTCCCGGACCAGCTCGGGCGAGGCCCACTGGGAGTAGTACGGGACGGGGTGGACGACGTCCGTGACCGTGGCCTGGGGTGCGGGTGCGGTGGTGGGGCCGGGTGTGGCCGTGGTGCGGTGTGTGGGCATGGTGTCGCATTCTGCCGGGGCTCCGCTGCCGGGCGCCACCCGCATCCCGGGCCGGGGCCGTGGCTCGGCATCGGCCCGCAGTCGCGGCCGCGGCCGCAGGTCAGGCCGGGGCGCCGTCCGTCAGCAGATGCACCGACTCCTGCTCGCTCGGGTCGGTGCGCGCCACGATGCACAGCACGGCCTCGTCGCGCGTGACCGGCATGTGCGGGGTGTCGGCCGGGATGAACACCATGTCTCCCGGGCCGAGTTCATCGCATTCGGCGAGGCCTTCGCCGTGCCGGATCTCGTGCCGTCCACTGATCACGTAGATGGCCGACTCGTGGCCCGCGTGCAGATGCGGGCGGCCGCTGGAATGGGGCGGTATCCGCACTTCGTGGAGGCAGAGCGCCTTGGTGTCCACCGTCTCGGCGGAGACGCCCTGGGTGAACACACCGCCCTGCACGCCCGGGTAGCCCTCGTCGGCGCGGCGCAGCACGACGGCCTTCGGGGTGGGCAGGGGTTCTCCCGCATGCCGTTCCTCCCGGCCCACGGAGACGCGGAATTCATTGCCCGCCGGGTCGGCCAGCACGGCCCAGCCGCCTTCCACCCCTTGCCCGTCTCCCCCGCAGCCCCCGTCTCCCCCGTCCCGGTCGATCTCTCCCACGAAGGTCGCGCCGAGCGCCGTCAGCCGCCGGATCTCCGCCGCCTGGGTTCCGTCCGGTTCCAGGTCGAGGAGCACCCGGTTCCGCTCCGACTTCTTCTCCGCGCCCCGTACGAACATCAGGGCGGGTGCGCCCGGAACGGCCGCTAAGGAGACCGTGTCGTCACCCGGTGCGTCCAGCGCGTCGACCGGTCTGTCCAACACCGCACTCCAGAACTCGGCGACCTCGTACGGCTCGTGGGGGTCGGTGCAGTCAAAGGTGATGTGCCGGACCGTGGACGCCATCCGAGGACTCCTTGTCGCTCACGCATGCGATTTTGCGGCGGACTCTACCCCCTTGGGGCGTACGGGGGTGGTGGTCCTGATGCGGTGCGCGAGCTGCGCGGTGCGGGTGGGGACGTCGACCGTGTAGGCGTCCACGGTCATCGCCTTCTCGGAGACCTTGAGGACCATGAAGCCGTGGTCGGAGAAGTTCTGCCAGGTCGCGGGGTGGTGCGAATGGGCCTTGCCGTCACCGGACTTGGACGAGGCGCCGCAGACGATCTGGCGGGTTCCGGCGGTGCGGGTGGTGGGCTCCAGGAGCTGGAGGGTGTGGTCGTGGCCGGAGAGGATCAGGTCGGCGCGGCCGACCACGACCTCTTCGTACAGCTCCTTGAGGTGGATGCCGCGGGTGTAGTGGCCGATGAGGAAGCCGTCGTACGAGCCCGCGCTGCCGTGCTTGCCGTTGTTGAGGTACGGGTGGTGGCCGATGACCACCTTCCAGCGGGCCCGGGAGGCGGTGAGCGCACCGTCGAGCCACTCGCGCTGGGCGCGCATGTACGGGCCGTCCCACTGGTAGTGCGGGTCGAACTGGGCGACGGTGGAGGCGACCGGGTTGGTGTCGAGGGCGAAGAACTCGACGACGGGATCGGTGCCGTCGGCGGGGAGTGCGGCGGTGTAGTAGCGGCTGGGCATGTACCAGCGGCGGGAGGATCTGGCGTACGAGACCTCGCGGTCGCCGCGGGAGGGGTCGCCGCCGCTGCCCGGGATCAGACCAGAGCAGTCGTGGTTGCCGAGGACCATCAGCCACGGGATGTCGATGCCGGTGTTGGGCTCTTCGAACTTGGTCTGGAATTCGGAGTCGTGGTCGGACTCGGGGCCGTTCTCGTAGATGTTGTCGCCGAGGCCGACGGCGAGGCCGATGCCCTCGGTACGGCAGACCTGGCGGGCGGCGGCGGCCACGGCGTGCTGGGCCTCCAGTCCTGTGCCCGCGTCACCGGTGATCAGTACGCTGAACTCCCCATCGGATCCCGGGCGTTGGGGGAACGGGAACTTCTCCACGTCCGCCCTCCGGGGCCGGGGTGCGCTGCCCGTCGGGCGGGCCTCGGCGGTGCCGCCGCCGGGCAGCACCGCGAGTGCGGCCCCCGCGACCGCACCGCCCAGCAGTGCCCGCCTGCGTACCGTGCTCATGGCGCGCACGCGGTCGCCCACCTGCCCATCGGCGAGCTCGGGCTCGGCGCGCAGCCACTGTTCTTCGGTCAGGTCCGCGCTGGGCGGGGTCAGGTCGTCGTCGCACATGGATGCGTTCTCCCACATCAGGGCGGAAGGACGGGAGGCCAAAGAGCGAACAGGGGGCGGAGGTATGGGGGCGACTTTGTGATCACCGATGCGGCGGGGAGGGTTTGTCCGGGGGCGTCCGGGGCGGAGGCCGGAGGGGCGGGCGGGGGCGGGCGTCCGGGGTGGGTCTCCCAGAGGCGTCCGGGGTCGGGCGTCCGGGGTGGGGTGTCCTGGGTGGGGTGTCAGTCGTCGCGTTCGAAGCAGTGGGAGCGGCCGATGACGGTGAAGCCGCGGCGCTCGTACCAGTGGCGCGGCCAGTCGTCCCCGTCGGCGGTCAGGAAGCGGGTGTCGCAGCCCGCTTCGGCCGCCAGGCGCAGGGCGGCGGCCACGACCGCGTCGGCGTGACCGCGGCGGAGGTGTTCCTCCGAGGTGACGAGGTCCTCGATCTGGGCGATTCCCGTGACGGGGTCCGCGTAGAGGTCGGCCCAGGAGGCGACCTCGCCCGTTTCCGTACGGGAGCCGATGAAGTGGACGATGTCGGCGCCGCGGAACCTGGCCTCGCGCCGGTCGACGAGTTGGCGTACGACCTCGTCGTGGACGTCCGGCAGGAAGCCGCGCCACCGGCGGGCGAGGGGTTCGCGGAAGGCGTCGAGATCGATCGGCCCGGCCTGCCGGGCGAGGGAGTCGGCCGGTTCCTGGCCGGTGTGGAGCATGATCAGGTCGACGCTGTGCCGGTATCCGGCCAGCGCCAGCGGGGGCGCGCACGCCGCGGCGGTCGCCTCGTCGTGGACGCAGATCATGCGGTGCGGCAGGTGGCCCAGGATCTCGTCGGCGAGGGCGGGCAGGGCCAGGGGGTCGTCCGGTATGCCGTCGACGACGAGGTGGTTGTTGCCGTGGGACTCCGGATACCTCTCGTCGAAGACGGCGAAACCGCCGGGGAACTCGACGGTACGGGAGGCCTGCCGGCGATCGAAGGCAGCCAGGAAGGCCTTGATACGGGGGACTTCGGGGGTGGGGCTCGACATGGAGGGAGACTATGCAGCCCAGGGCTCGGACGCTTGCGGAATTCCCGCCTTTGTTCCGGCTGACGGCTCCCGGCTCCTGGTGTTCCCGGCTGCCGGCTCCCGGTCCCTGTGCGAACTAGACGAAGATCTCCCGGTGTTCCGGGACGCCGGGGTGATCGGGGGCGAGGAAGACGGCGATGCTGCCTGCACCGCTGTCCGCGCCGGGCGGCGGTGCGATCTCGTGCCAGCCGCGCCGCCGGTAGAAGTTCACGGTGTCCGTGGCGAAGCGGGCCGTGAGCAGCCAGGCGCGGCCGTCGGGGGCCCCGGCTTCGACGGCCGCGGCCAGCAGCCGGCCGCCGAGTCCGGTGCGCCGGGCCCGGGAGCGTACGGCAAGCTCGTCGATCTGGTACGCACCGACGAGCAACGGGCGGAGATACGCGCCCAGTTGAGTCGCCGCCTTCCCGAAGGAGCGGTCCTGCGGGAAGGGGTCCGGCGTGGTCCAGCCGGTCACGAATCCGTCCACGTCGTCCGACCCGCTCACCCCGACAGCCGACGGGGCGGCCACCGCAAGGAAGCCGGGGCGCAGGCAGTCGACGGCGAGGCGGTCGATGAACTCCTTTGACGCGCCCGGCTCTTCGTTCCAGGGCGGAGCAGTGAACACCTCCTCGTAGACGGCGGCCATTTCGCCCGACACGTCGGCAATGTCCGATCGGTAGAAGCGCATGAGAAAAGACTAACGAGCACTTCCCCAAAGAAGTTCTGCAAAACTACTTTGGGAAAGAACTGCTCGCGCTCTACGCTCCCGTCCATGAGCGAAACGAAGCCCGTGCAGTCCGCGACGCACGACAAGCGCGTCCTCGATCCCGAGCAGGACTCCGCCGCCTTCAAGGCCCTCACCCACCCCCTGCGCATCCGGCTGCTCGGGATGCTGCGGAAGGACGGCCCGGCCACGGCGAGTGAACTCGCGGCCCTGACAGGTGAGTCGTCCGCTTCCACCAGCTATCACCTGCGGGTGCTGGCGAAGTACGCGTTCGTCGAGGAGGCCGAGCACCGGGACGGGCGGGAGCGGCGCTGGCAGTCGGTGCACTCGACGACCTCGTGGAGCAACGAGATCATGGGCGCCACCCCGGAGGGCCGCGCCTTCCTCGACTCCATGCGCAGGCTGCAGCTGGAGCATCTGGGCCGTTCCCTCGTTCAGCACGAGGAGGACCTGGCCACCGGGCGGCTCGGACCGGAGTGGGTGGAGCCGTCCGGCATCGGGGACTCGATGCAGCGGCTGACCCCGGAGTCCCTGAGTGAGCTGCGGGAGGCACTGGAGGCCAAGGTGGCGGAGTTGAGCGCGCGCGACGCGAAGCATCCGCGTGCCGAACAGGTCATCGTCGTCGTGGCGGGACTGCCACTGGCATCCCGTAACTCCGTTGTGGGAACGGGGACTTCGGACCTATTTGACGGTGAGTCATGAGCGAGTCACCGGCGCTGCGCACGGCCCGGCGCCGTTACCTCGCCGTCAGCGCGCTCTTCTGGCTGCCGATCGGGCTGGCCTTCGCCCCCGCCGTCCTCCTCTTCACCGAACGCGGCATGAGCCTGACGGCCGTCGCAGCCTTCTTCGCCGCCCATTCACTCACCGCAGCGGCGCTGGAACTGCCCACCGGCGGTCTTTCCGACGTGCTGGGCCGACGCTCGGTGCTGGCCGCCGCCGGGCTGCTCGACGTGGTCGCCCTCATGCTTCTGGGACTGGGCAGTTCGTACGCCGCGTTCGCCGTCGGCATGGGCCTGAAGGGGGTGGCCCGCGCCCTGTCCAGCGGTCCTGGCGAGGCCTGGTACGTCGACACCGTCCAGGCCCACTCGGGGCCGGACGCGGACCTGCGCACCGGCCTCTCCCGGGGCGGCGCCGCGACCTCTGCCGCGCTGGCGGCCGGCACCCTGGTCGGCGGCGCGGTGCCGTGGCTGCTGGGGCTCGGCCCCGACCTCGGCGCCCGGCTGAGCGAGGCCACCGGCGGGGTCGTACTGCCGCTGTCCGTGCCCGTGCTGGCAGGTGCCGCAGTCAGTATCGTCTTCGTGGTGTACGTCCTGACCATGCTGCGGGAACCACCGCGCAAGCCCGCCACGCCCAGCAGCGTCCTGCGCGGCGTACCGGCCACCATCTGCGCCGGACTGCGCCTGAGCATCAGTGAGTTGACGGTCCGTCGAGTACTGCTGAGTGCGGGGGCGGCCGGGGCCGCACTGGCCACGGTCGAGCTACTCATGCCCGGCCGGGCCGCCGGGCTCACGGGCACGGCCGAGTCGGGCGCGGTGCTCTTCGCCGCGCTGGCCTGCGCCGGTTTCGCCACATCGGGGCTCGGCAGCGCGCTCGCACCGCTCGCCGCCCGGCTGACCCGCAGCGGCGAGCATGCGGTACTGGCAGGCCTGGGGGTGAGCGCGGGTGGTCTGCTACTGCTCGGCGTGACGGCGACGTCCTCGGGGCCACTGTCACTGGTCGTCGCCGTGGGCGGGTTCATCCTGTTCTACCTGGGCCTGGGCGCGGCGAGCCCGAACGAGAACGAGTTGCTGCACCACCGCGTATCCAGCGAACAGCGCGCCACCGCCCTCTCCGTGCAGTCACTCGCACAGCAACTCGTCTATGCGCTCAGTGGGTTGGCGGTCAGCGCTCTGCCTGTCGGCCCGCTCCCCTGGCTGTTCGGCAGCGCGGCGCTGCTGGCAGGTGCCGCGTTGTGGATACGGCGACCGGCGCCGGTGCCCGCCCCGGTCGCGCGTATCGCTTCCGCTTCCCCGGTCGACGTTAGCGGTCGCCCAGGCACTCCCCCAACGCCGTGATCAGCCGGTTGGCGCGGGCGTCGCCGTGGCCGATCATCCGGTTGCCGGTGTAGGCGAAGCCGACTCCGAACTCGTCGTCGCCGAAGGCGAATTGGCCACCCGCTCCGTCATTGCCGAAGCTGCGCGCGCCGAGCGTGGGGCGGAACGGCGAGTCGAGCAGGAAGCCCGACCCCCAGCGTGCTCCCGCGTCGAAGCCCAGCCACGACTCGCCCGCCGACTGCTCCCGTACGGCATCGGCGACGGTGTCGGCGGTGAGCAGCCGGGGACCTCCGTCGATGCCGGTCGCGGCGGCCGCGTACAGAGCGGCCAGGGAGCGCGCGGAGCAGACCGCTCCGGCGCCCGGGATCTCGGCGCCCAGCAGGGCGGGGTCGTTCCAGCCGTGCGGTGCGTCGAGTCCGGGGAAGGCGAACGCCCCGTTCATGGTGACCATGCGGGTGAGCATCGACTCGGGGCCCGGCATCGGGGGCCGCCCCGCCGCCTCGACGAGCCGGGCGAGGCGGCCGGTCTCGCTGTCGGGCAGGCCGATCCAGCAGCTCAGGCCGAGCGGGTCGGCGACGGCCCGGCGGAAGTACGCGCCGGGGGTGAGACCGGTGATGCGCCGGATCAGCTCGCCGAGGAGGAAGCCGAAGACGTGTGCGTGGTACTCGTACGTGGTGCCCGGCACCCACAGGGGCTTCTGCTCCTCGATGGCGTGGACCACCGGGGTCCAGGCGGCGATCTCCTCGAAGCTCAACGTGCGGTCGAGGACGGGGAGTCCGGCGCGGTGGCCGAGCACCATGCGTGCCGTGATCTCTTCCTTGCCGGCCCGCGCGAACTCGGGCCAGTAGCGGGCCACGGGCGCATCGAGGTCCACTCGCCCTGCTGTGCCAGCAGTTGGACGCAGATGCTGACGATTCCCTTGGCGCAGGAGAAGACGGGGACGACGGTGTCCTCCTGCCACGCCCGCCCGGTGCGCTCGTCCGCGGTGCCGCCCCACAGGTCGACGACCTTGCGGCCGTCCGCGAACACCGTGACGGCGGCGCCGAGTTCACCGAAGTCCTCGAAGTTGCGGGCGAAGGTGTCGGCGACCGGTCCGAATCGCTGGTCGGCCCATCCGTTGAGCTGCACGGTGCTGTCTCTTCCGTCTTGTGGTGCGTGGCGCGCACGGGAGGCCTGTCGCCGCCCCGCCGCCGGTTGACCGGCACACGCTATGCAGGCCGACCAGGCCGCCACCAGCGGTTTTCGTGCCGCCCCCGCGGAGGGACCGGGTGGTGGAGGGGCGGAGTGGGTTGCGTACGGGGGAAGCCGGTTCATGGGGCAGGATGACGCTCGCGCCGCAGGACACCCATGCTCCTCCGGCGTGACCGCGCAACCCGGAATGAGCAGGTACCAAAGGTGACGACACCTCACATATGCCGCCCCCAGGGGCATTTCTATCTCTCTTTGCTTCCCGTACCCCGCACGTCCCGGGGAGCGCACCGATGAAGCGAGCCCTCGAACTGAGTGATCTGGTGGTCGCCGGAATCGCGGTGGCCGCCGGGCTCGTCGCGGCCCTGCTGCTGCGGGCCGTGCTGCGCTGGCTGGGCGAACGGGCCAGCCGGACGCGGTGGGGCGGCGACGACGTCATCGTCGACGCCGTACGGACGCTGGTCCCGGTCGCGGCGATCGCCTCGGGTCTCGCCGTGGCGGCCGCGGCCCTGCCGCTGACCGAGCGGACCGGGCAGAACGTGACCCGCGCGCTGACCGCGCTGCTCATCCTGGCCGGGACGCTCACGGCGGCCAGGATCACCACAGGACTGGTCCGGTCGGTGGCCCAGTCCCGGCAGGGCGTGGCCGGGTCGGCGACCATCTTCGCCAACATCACGCGCGTCGTGGTGCTGGCGATGGGCTTTCTCGTACTCCTCCAGACGCTCGGCGTCTCCATCGCCCCGCTGCTCACCGCGCTCGGCGTGGGCGGCCTCGCGGTGGCCCTCGCCCTGCAGGACACCCTCGCCAACCTCTTCGCGGGCGTGCACATCCTCGCCTCGAAGACGGTGCGCCCCGGCGACTACATCCGGCTGAGCAGCGGCGAGGAGGGCTACGTCGTCGACATCAACTGGCGCAACACGGTCGTGCGCCAGCTCTCCAACAACCTCGTGATCATCCCGAACATGCAGCTGGCCGGCACCAACATGACGAACTTCAGCCGCCCCGCGCAGGACCTGGAGATCTCGGTCCAGGTCGGCGTCTCGTACGACAGCGATCTGGAGCAGGTCGAGCGGGTGACGTCCGCGGTCGTCGCCGAAGTGATGCGGGACGTCGTCGGTGCCCTCCCCGAGCACAAGCCCGCCGTCCGCTTCCACACCTTCGGGGACTCCCGGATCGGCTTCACCGTGATCCTGGGCGTCGGGGAGTTCAGCAACCAGTACCGGATCAAGCACGAGTTCATCAAGCTCCTGCACCAGCGGTACCGGGCGGAGGGCATCCGGGTCCCGGCCCCCGCGCGGAACGTGACCGTCGTGCAGGGCAGTGTCCCGGAGGACGCCGTGCCCGGGATCCCCCGGCAGCGCCAGGCGCCGGAACAGGACCCGCTGCACCCCGCGCACTGAGCCGACGGGCCCGCCCACCGAGCACGGCGGGGCCCGCTCTCCGAGCACGGCAGGCCTTGTTCACCGAGACCCGGCGGGCCCTGTTCGCCGTGACCCGACGGGGCCCGCCGACCGACCGCGTCAGGGGCCTGGCAGCGGGTGATTCCTGTCATGCTGCCCCCATGCGCCCCCACACCTCCGTCGCATCGTCTCCCCCGCCCGGTCTGCGGATCGAGGCCCGCCGGGTCACCCAGCAGGTCAAGGGTGCCGGACGCGTGCTGCACGACGTGTCCCTGGACGTCGCCCCCGGCTCGCTCACCGTGATCGCGGGCAGCAGCGGGGCGGGCAAGACGGTCCTGCTCACCACGCTCGCCGGCCTGCACGCCCCGAGCGGGGGGACCGTGCGGCACGACGGGGCCCGACCGGGGCCTCCGGGGCGGGAGTTCGGCTTCGTACCGCAGGAGGACGTCCTGCACCTCGAACTCCCGCTGCGGGACACCCTCCGGTACGCGGCCGGGCTGCGGATGGAGCCGGGGACCGCCGCCGACGCGGTGGACGCCGCGGTGCGCCGGGTGCTGGCGTCGCTGGGCCTCGCCCACCGCGCGGACACGCGGGTACGGGACCTGAGCGGCGGCGAGCGCAAGCGCGCCGGCATCGCTGCGGAGATGCTCACCCGGCCCCGGGTGCTCTTCCTCGACGAACCCACCTCCGGCCTGGACCCGGTCACCGGCGCCGAACTGCTGCACACCCTGCGGGGGTTGGCGGACGACGGCACCACCGTCGTCCTCACCACCCATGCGCTGGCCGACCTCCCGCGCGCGGACCGGGTGGTGTTCCTCGCGCCCGGGGGCGAGGTCGCCTATGCGGGTGAACCGGGCGCGCTGTGCCCGGCGTTCGGGGTGGGCACTCTGGAGGAGGTGTACGGGGCCGTGGCAGGGGGCGCGAAGACGGCGTCCGCCACCGCCCCGTCGAACCAGGACGCGGCCTCCGGGCCGGTGGCCGCCGCCGCCCCCGCGGCGTGGCCCCGGGTCGGCCCCGTGCGGCAGTGGGCGCTGCTGACGCGGCGGGGAGCGGCGCTGCTGGTGCACAACCGGCTGTCGGTCGCGGTGCTCGCCGGGTCGCCCGTGATGATCGTGGCGATGTTCGCCGTGCTGTTCCGGGCGGGCGCCTTCGACCCGGCGGCCCCCGACCCCGGCTCCACCGCGATGATCATGTTCTGGATCGCGTTCGGCGCGTTCTTCTTCGGGCTGACGTACGGACTCCTCCAGATCTGCACCGAACTGCCGGTGCTGCGCCGCGAATGGCTGGCGGGGCTGCGGCTGGGGCCGTACGTGGCGTCCAAACTCACGCTCGTACTGCCGGTCCTCGCCGTCGCGGACGCCCTGCTGCTCGCGGTGCTGCGCGCCCTCGACCGGCTGCCCGCCGCGGGCTTGGACACCTTCCTCTCGCTCTTCACGACGAGCCTGCTCGCCTCGGCGGCGGCCCTCGCGCTGGGCCTGCTGGCGTCGGCCGCCGTGTCGGAGCCGGGGCAGGCGACGCTGATGCTGCCGCTGCTGTGCTTCCCGCAGGTGCTGTTCTCGGGGGCGTTCGTGCCGGTGCCCCGGATGACGGTCGCCGGCGAGGTGCTCAGCCTGGCGATGACCAACCGGTGGGCGTACGAGGCCCTGGGCAGCGCGGTCGGCCTTGAGGGGCTGTGGCGCGACGGCACCTCCCCGCTGGGACCGCCCCTGCTGGCCTCGTACGGCGACTCCTTCGCGCACCCGGCGTCCCGGGGGTGGCTGATCCTGGCCGGGTTCACGCTGCTCTTCCTGGTGGCGGCCTGGGCAGTGCTGGTGCGCAAGTGCCGCCGGGGGACGGCGGACGGGCGGGCCGGGCGGTAGGTCCGTCCGGCGCATCCTGCCGCCGTCAGCACCCCTCGCGCGGGGCCAGCCCCGCGGTCGTGGGCGTCCGGTCGCGGTAGGCGTCGGTCACGAACGTCAGGAACGCGTCGATGTCGGCGGGCTGGGAGGAAATGCCCAGCGAGAGACGGATCGCTCCCGCGGACGGCAGTCGCAACAGCTCCAAGTAGTCCTCCAGGGAGTCCGCTTGCCGCTTGGCCGCCGAGCGCAGACGGCGCAGTGGCAGGGCGAAGGCGGCTTCCCCGGCGCCCGGATTGCAGAAGCAGCCCGTGCGCAGGGAGATCCCGCGCTCTGCGCTGTCGCGGGCGACGATCCGCTCGTCGATCACCCGGCCGTCCGCCCCGAGCAGATTCAGCGCCACCGTCCCGCCGCGCGGTGCCCCGCCCCCGTCGCTCGGGGCTCCGCTGTCCGGGGCACCGCCGCCGTCCGGCCCGTACAGCCGGACCAGGGGTGAGCCGTCGCTGTGCCGCAGGGTGCGCAGCCCGGCCAGCAGGCGCCCGGTCAGGGCGGCGACGTGGGCGTGGACGCGGTCCATGCCGATGTTGTTGATCCACTCCAGTCCTGCGGTCACGTCGGGTATGGAGAGGAAGTCGACCGTGCCGTCCTCGAAGGCGGACTCGTCCCGGGCGAGTACGTGCCACTGCGCCTGTGCGCTCACCGCGTGGACGGTGCCGCCGGAGAACCACGGGCGGCGCAGCCGGGCCAGCGCCTCGCGGCGGGCGATCAGGCTGCCGACCCCCGTGGGGTGCCCGAAGACCTTGTACCAGCTGACCGCGACGAAGTCGGGGTGGTGGCGGCCGAGGTCGAGGGCGTTGGCGGGGACGAAGGCGGCGGCGTCGAGCAGGACGTCGTAGCCGCGGCGCTGCGCGGCCGCCGTCCACTCCAGCGGGTGCTGCACCCCGGTGAAGTTGCTCTGCGCGGGGTAGGCGAACAGTCCGCGCCGCCGCCCCTCCTCCCCTCCCTTTCGTCTGTGCGGCGGCAGGGCGGCCCTCAGGTGTTTCTCGTCGACGGTCAGCGCGGGCCCGTCGAGCGGGACGTACACCGTCCTGGCGCCCCGGGCCCGCGCGTGTTCCCGCAGACCGTTGACCGAGTTGTGGTTGTCCAGCGGCAGGACCAGGCGGTCGCGGGAGGTGAAGGGGTACGCCTCGCCGACCAGTCGCAGTGCGCCCGTCGCGTTGGGAGTGAAGATCACCGCGTACTCCGCCGGGTCCGCGCGGAAGTGCCGCAGCACCGCCCGGCGCGCCTCGGCGAGCAGCAGCCCGGAGGCCCGGGAGGCCGGGCTCTCGGAGTGCGGGTTGCCGTAACAGCCGCCGACCACCCGCTCCGCCGACGCCAGGACCAGGGACCTCGGGGGCAGCGCCGCGCCCGTGTGGTCCAGGTAGACGTGCCCACCCTCGTCGAGCCGGCCGAATTCGGTCGCCCGCAGGGCCGCGAAGAGCTCCGCGGCGGCGCTGTCCGGCGGAGGCGCGGCGGGCGGGCCGGTGCCGTCCGCCGCACCGTTCGTACGGGTCCTGTCCACGACGCCTCCTCGGGATGCCTCCTCCGTCTCTCCATCCTCCGCGCATCGGCCCCGTTCGCTCCCCGGAATGCGTCCCGCCCGGCAGGCGGTTCTTTCGGCCCCCCAGGTTGGGGTATTGTTCTCATGCGCGCTCAGCCAGGGGAAAAGCCCAGGTCAGGCGCGCACCGGGACGTGGCGCAGCTTGGTAGCGCACTTGACTGGGGGTCAAGGGGTCGCAGGTTCAAATCCTGTCGTCCCGACCAGCGTTCATTCGCAGGTCGGAGGCCGTATCAGAGATCAATTCTGATACGGCCTCTTCCGCGTTCCCGGGTGGTTCGGGGAGCGACAATGGGCGCCATGGACATGAAGCGGGACCGCGATGCCGAAGGGCGTGCACGCAACGCACGCCCGCGCGACGGGCTCGGGCGCCCGCTGCCGTACGGGACTCCGGGCGTGGAGCGGCAGCCGGAGGGTGTGGTGCGCTCCCCCGTGGAGACGGTGCGGGAGGCACAGCGGCTGCTGGACGCGGGGATGCCGTTCCATGCGCACGAGGTGTTCGAGGACGCGTGGAAGTCGGGCCCCGACGAGGAGGCCGCGCTGTGGCGGGCTCTGGCGCAGCTGGCGGTGGGGCTGACGCACGCGGCACGGGGCAACGCGGCGGGCGGGGCGCGACTGCTGCGACGGGGGGCTGCGGGCCTCGACGCGTACGAGCGCACGGGAACGGTCCACGGTATGGATCTGGGCGCGCTGGTGCGGTGGGCGCGGGAGCTGGCCGGGCGGGTGGACGCCCCGGGGGCGGGCCCGGTGGACGCGGGCACCGAGGCGCCGCGGCTCGGCGTGAGCTGAGGCCCGGCGTGCGCTGAGGCCCGGTGCGTGCTGGGGCGTGGTGCGTGCTGAGGTTCGCACCCCCGGCTTCCGCCCCGTCGGTCCGTTCAGTCCTCCGTGAGCAGGACCACCTCCAGGGCGCGGGGGCCGTGCACGCCCTCGACCCGGTCCAGTTCGATGTCGCTGGTGGCCGACGGGCCGGAGATCCAGGTCAGTGGGCGGGCCGGGTCCAGGCGGCCCATGGCCTGCGGGAGGGAGGCGACCACCTGGGAGGGGGCGCGGACCACGCAGATGTGGTGGTCGGGGACGAGGGTGATGCGGCGGCGGCCCTGGTCGGGGCTGCCGTCCAGGACGATCGTGCCGGTTTCGGCGACGGCCAGGGCGCAGCCGGTGACGACGCTCTCGACCTGGTCGAGGTCGGCGGCGGTGAGGGCCGCCCGGTCGTGGATGCGGGTGGGGTCGGCGGCCGACAGCCAGTGCGGAGGCAGCCGCGGCGGTACGAGGACGGAGGCCGAGCCGCGTTGTGCGAGCAGGCGCATCAGGAGGTGGGCGATGCCGTCCTCGGTGGTGCGGTGGACGACCGCCCGGTAGTCGGCGAGGTTCTCGTGGAGGAGGTCGAGGACGGCTGCCGGGTCGTCGGGGGTGTGGCTGGTGGCGTACGCGCGGGTGGGCTCGGGCACCTCGGGGGCGTCGGCGACGGCCGTACGGATACGGGCGAGGACGCGGTCGCGGCTGCTGGGCGGGGTGCGGGTGGCGCCGGTCGGCACGGAGGTCGTGGGGCCCGGCTTCGGGGTGGCGCCGGGCTGCGGGCTGGGGGTGGTCATGATGTGCGGTTCCTCTTCCACCAGTCGCGGAACGGCTCGGCGGGCAGTTCGGGCAGGTCTCGGGTGTTCGTCCAGGCGGCGGCGCCGGGGATCTTCCTGGGGTGGGCCTTGCGGGTCAGGGACGCGGCGCGTTCGGCGGCCGTGAGGGCGGCGGGGTGGTCGAGGACCCAGCCGGCGGCCTTGATCGCGGCCTTCTCCAGGCGGTGGCCCCGGCCGCCCTGGTCGGCGACCTTCTCGCGGAGGTGTACCAGGACCTCCGGGATGTCGATGGCGACCGGGCAGACCTCGTAGCACGCGCCGCAGAGCGAGGAGGCGAAGGGCAGGGAGGCGTCCAACTCCGTGGTCGTACCGCGTAGTTGCGGGGTGAGGATGGCGCCGATGGGGCCGGGGTAGACCGAGCCGTAGGCGTGGCCGCCGGCCCGTTCGTACACCGGGCAGACGTTGAGGCAGGCGGAGCAGCGGATGCAGCGCAGGGTCTGGCGGCCCACCTCGTCGGCGAGCACGTCGGTGCGGCCGTTGTCGAGGAGGACCAGGTGGAAGGTCTGCGGGCCGTCGCCCTCGGTGGTGCCGGTCCAGGTGCTGGTGTACGGGTTCATGCGCTCGGCGGTGGAGGAGCGCGGCAGGGTCTGGAGGAAGACCTCCAGGTCCTGCCAGGTGGGGACGGTCTTCTCGATGCCGACGACGGAGATCAGGGTCTCGGGGAGGGTCAGGCACATGCGGCCGTTGCCCTCGGACTCGACCACGACGAGCGTCCCGGTCTCGGCGACCATGAAGTTGGCGCCGGAGATGCCGACCTTGGCGCGCAGGAACTTCTCGCGCAGGTGCAGGCGGGCCGCTTCGGCGAGGTCGGCGGGGCGGTCGGTGAGGTCGGCGGGGGCCGGGCGGCCCCATTCGCTCATCGTGCGGGTGAAGATCTCGCGGATCTCGCCCCGGTTGCGGTGGATGGCCGGGACGAGGATGTGCGAGGGGCGGTCCTCGCCGAGCTGGACGATCAGTTCGGCCAGGTCGGTCTCGTAGGCGGTGATGCCCTCGGCCTCCAGGGCCTCGTTGAGGCCGATCTCCTGGGTCGCCATGGACTTGACCTTGACGACCTCGCGCTCGCCCGTGGCCTTCACGAGGTCGGTGACGATGCGGTTGGCCTCGGCGGCGTCGGCCGCCCAGTGGACGGTGCCGCCGGCCGCCGTCACGGCCTCCTCCAGCTGGAGGAGGTAGCGGTCGAGGTGGCGCAGTGTGCGGTCCTTGATCTGCTTGCCGGCCTCGCGGAGCTGTGCCCAGTCGTCCAGTTCGGCGACCGCTTTGGCGCGTTTGTCGCGGATGGTGTGGGTGGCGTGCCGGAGGTTGGCGCGCAGCGTTTCGTCCTTGACGGCCTCGCGGGCCGCGCGGGGGAAGGACGGCATGCCCAGATACATACCGTTCGCGCCGTTCGTACCGCTCACAGCAGGGGCTCCTCTTCGGTGCTGGCCAGGATTTCGGCGAGGTGCAGTGCGCGCACGGGGGCGTCCTGGCGGCGGAGCATGCCGCCGAGGTGCATCAGGCAGGAGTTGTCGGCGCCGCACAGGAAGTCGGCTCCGGTGGAGAGCGCGTTGCGGATCTTGTCCTCGCCCATCGCGGCGGAAACATCGGAGTTCTTCACGGCGAAGGTGCCGCCGAAGCCACAGCACTCGTCGGCCCCCGGGAGCTCCTTCAGCTCCAGCCCCCCGACCGCTTCGAGCAGTCTGCGGGGGCGCTCGCCGAGGCCGAGCATGCGCAGCCCGTGGCAGGACGGGTGGTAGGTGACGGTGTGCGGGAAGTACGCGCCGACGTCGGTGACGCCGAGGACGTCGACGAGGAACTCGGTCAGTTCGTACGTCCTCGGCACCAGCGACGCGGCGGCGAGCGCCAGGTCGCTGCCCCTTCCCTCCTTGGTCTGGAGGCGTCCGACCCGTGGATAGTTGTCGCGGATCATCGCCGCGCAGGAACCGGAGGGCGTGACCACGTACTCGTACCCCTCGAAGGCGTCGGCAGTCCTGCGCAGCAGGGGTTCGGTGTCGCGGCGGTAGCCGGTGTTGTACTGCGGCTGGCCGCAGCAGGTCTGTGCTGCGGGGAAGTCCACCTGGACGCCGAGCCGCTCCAGGAGCTTCACGACGGCGATTCCGGTGGCCGGAAACACCGCGTCGTTGACGCAGGTGACGAAGAGTGCGACGCGCATAGGTCGGAGGATATGCGGGCTGCGGCCGCCCCGATAGGGCAATGATCAAGATCGCGTGATCACGGTTGCGCATCCTCCGCGCATCCTCCCGGCCGAGGTCGCCCATCCGCCGGGCAGCGAGGGCCCGGAGGCGCGACCGGAGGCTTGCCCGGGGGCACGAATCGCCCACTTGGGGGAATTACGGGCGAAAGCTGCGGGAGCCGGGGAGGAATGTCGCCCAGGGGTACCCTTGGGGATTGCGCTCGGCCCGCTCCACCGGGGCTGAACCACCGGACAGGTCCTGGCTGTCAGGCTCCCGGAGGGCCTGTTTCACACCGGGACCGGGCCGGGGCAGGAAGAGTGGCTCAGGTCACTTCGTAAAAGGCGTAACGAAACAGCGCGGGTGCGCGATGAACCGACAGGTGCCGTCGCGCAGCCAGGCTTTCTGCAGAAGAAAGAGGCCCGGCTGGGGCCTCGCCCCGCCATCACACTTGTATTTCTCGCTACGAGAGGCTCTTCGTGTCGCTCAGTCCGTCCCGCCCGTTCCCTCAGGAGATCGCCGAATCGCCGTCCTTGGTCTCGCTCATCGAGCGCGGCCGGGACCAGGGCCACATCAATGGCGACGACGTCCGCCATGCCTTCGAAGCGGACAGCATCCCTGTCGACCAGTGGAAGCGGGTCCTGCGCAGCCTGAACCAGGTCCTCGACGAAGAGGGTGTGACGCTGATGGTGACGGCGGCCGCCGCCGCCAAGCCCGCGAAGGCCGCCAAGCGCGCCCCGCGCAAGGCCGCCGCGAGCGGTGAGGCCAAGCCCGCCGTGAAGCGCACCGTCGCCAAGAAGGCCGCCGTCAAGAAGACGACGGCCGCCGTGCAGACCACGTCCGCCGAGGTGGTCGCCGCCGACGACGACCTCGACGAGTCGACGGCCGCCGCGGAGAAGCCCGCTCCGAAGAAGCGCGCCACCAAGAAGACCGCGGCGACGAAGAAGACCGCCGCGAAGAAGCAGACCGACGAGTGGGCGGGTGACGGCGAGGAGGAAGAGGAGACCCCCAAGCCCGGTACCGCCGGCTACGTCCTGTCCGACGAGGACGAGGACGACGCACCGCCGCAGCAGGTCGCGGTCGCGGGTGCCACGGCCGACCCGGTCAAGGACTACCTGAAGCTCATCGGCAAGGTGCCGCTGCTCAACGCGGAGCAGGAGGTGGAGCTCGCCAAGCGCATCGAGGCGGGTCTCTTCTCCGAGCACAAGCTGGAGGGCGAGGACGGCGAGGGCGACGACCTCACCCCGCAGTTCCGCCGCGAGCTGGAGATCCTCGTCGAGGACGGCCGCCGCGCGAAGAACCACCTCCTGGAGGCCAACCTCCGACTCGTCGTCTCCCTGGCGAAGCGTTACACCGGCCGCGGCATGCTGTTCCTGGACCTGATCCAGGAGGGCAACGTCGGTCTGATCCGTGCGGTCGAGAAGTTCGACTACACCAAGGGCTTCAAGTTCTCGACGTACGCGACGTGGTGGATCCGGCAGGCGATCACCCGCGCGATGGCCGACCAGGCCCGCACCATCCGCATCCCGGTGCACATGGTCGAGGTCATCAACAAGCTGGCGCGCGTGCAGCGCCAGATGCTCCAGGACCTGGGCCGCGAGCCCACCCCGGAGGAGCTGGCCAAGGAACTCGACATGACCCCCGAGAAGGTCATCGAGGTCCAGAAGTACGGCCGCGAGCCGATCTCCCTGCACACCCCGCTGGGTGAAGAGGGCGACAGCGAGTTCGGTGACCTCATCGAGGACTCGGAGGCCGTGGTTCCGGCCGACGCGGTCAGCTTCACGTTCCTCCAGGAGCAGCTGCACTCGGTCCTCGACACCCTCTCCGAGCGCGAGGCGGGCGTCGTCTCGATGCGCTTCGGCCTGGCGGACGGCCAGCCCAAGACGCTCGACGAGATCGGCAAGGTCTACGGGGTGACGCGTGAGCGCATCCGCCAGATCGAGTCCAAGACGATGTCCAAGCTGCGTCACCCGTCGCGCTCGCAGGTGCTGCGCGACTACCTCGACTAAGAGGTACGAGGACTCCTGGGGCCTGCGGGACCGGGAGGCTCTCAGAAGGTCAGGTGCAGCGCCTGGGGCGAGCGGTGGATCAGAGTGGGTCGCATGACGGCCTGCTGGTCCGCCGCTCGCTCCAGGCGTTTCCCGGGCAGCGCCAGGCGCACTCCGGGCAGTCTGCGGACGAAAAGTTCCAGGGTGAGGCGCAGTTGGGCCTTGCCCAGCTGTGAGCCGGGGCAGCCGTGCGCTCCGTGCCCGAAGGCGACGTGGCGGGCCGGTGCGGTGCGGGTGAGGTCGAAGGTGTCGGGGTCCTCGTGCCGTCGCGGGTCGCGATTGGCCGACCCGTAGGCGACGAACACGACGGCACCGGCCGGGAGTTCGGTGCCCGCGAGGGTCACCGTACGGGTGGTGACACGGCGGAATCCCTGGAGCGGGCCGTCGTAGCGGGCGGCCTCGTCGATCGCGGCGGGGATCCGCTCGGGCTCCGCGCACAGCAGCTCCCACCGCGTGCGGTCGTGCAGCAGGTGGAGCATGGTGCTGCCGATCAGCGCGGCGGTCGTGAGGTGTCCGGCCAGCAGCAGGTTCTCGAACTGGGAGACCATCTCGCCGCGCTGCTCGCGGGTGAGGTCGCCGGTGCCGGGAACCAGAGCGGCGGTCATGGTGGAGATCAGGTCGTCGCGGGGGTGGGCGCGGCGCTCGCGGACGTAGTTGTCCAGCAAGTGCTGGAGGGTGACGACGTCGCGGGCGCAGGCGACCTGTTCGTCCTCGGGCAGCGGGCGGAAGAGCAGTTCCTCGGCGCGGCGGCCGCCGTGGACCGCGGTACGGGCGTCCTCCTCGGTGAGGCCGAGGAGCCGGCCGACGACGTCGCCCGGCAGTCTCTCCGCGTACTCCCCCATCAGCTCGACGTGCCCGCGCGGTGCGAAGGCGTCGATGAGTTCCTCGGCGCGGGCGGTGGCGTACGGCAGGACGGTGTGGACGCGGGCGGTGGAGAGCCCGCTGTTGAGGGGTGCGCGGTAGGTGCGGTGGGCTTCGCCGTCGGCGGTGACGACCGTGCCGCGCCCGCCGATGCCCTTCGCGAGCTCGGCGAGGGCGGCGGGTCCTGGGCGCACGTCGGGGCGCAGCGAGTTGGCGGAGGAGAAGTCCTCGGGGCGGCGCAGGACTTCGCGCACGTCCGCGTCGCGGGCAATGAGCCAGGAGTCCAGCTCGGGTACGAAGGTGAGGCCCTCGGCGGCCCGAGCGCGGGCGTAGAGGGGGTACGGGTCGCGTTGGAGCGCGTCGAGGGCGCGGTGCGCGGTCAGGTCCACGGGGGTCATCGTGCAGGAGGGGGCGGGGCGGGGGAAGGGGGCGGGGCAGGGGGTTTGGCGCGGGGCGGTTCACGGCTGGCGCCGGTGGGGGCGGGCCTCCCGGGCTGCGCCGCGTGTCCTCAACGCCGGACGGGCTGAAACGCCCCGTCAGGGGCGCGGGGAACTGCGCGAACAGCCCCCACGCACCCGCACGACCATGACGTACTAGTCCTTGCCGCCCTTGGACTCGTCGTGGGCGGTCCGTACCCCGGTCACGAAGTCCTCGATGAACGGGTCGCCGAGCCTGACCCGGCCGAGCTGGTGGTGCTCCTTCGGGTCGACGGTGATCTTCGTGGCGGCCGTGGCCCGCTCGTCCATCGCCCTGCGGGCGGTCTCCGCCTTCGCCGCGTCGCCGTGCTGGATCGCGGTCAGCGCGTCGAGCCCGTACCGCATCGACTGGCCCCAGAGCTTCGTGGCATCGAGCCAGTTGGCGGCGTCGGCGAGGAAGAGCTTGTCGGGGAGGCCTCCGCGCAGTGCGTCCGGGACGCGGGTGATCTCGTCGACGGCGGGGCGGAAGGCCTTGATCGCGCCGCGCGGGTCGGTCGCGTACCGCTTCCAGAAGGCCTCCGTCTTCGGGCCGAAGACCGGTGACTGCGGCTGCCACGGGGTGGTGCCGAAGGTGGGCGCGAGGTGGTTGAGGTCGACGAAGACCTGCATCGCGTCGGCCAACCAGGCGCCCCCACCAGCCAGTTGGAGTGCGGCCTGGCGGCCGGAGCGGGTGCGGTCGTAACCGCGGTCGTTCCAGGCGAAGTCGGACATGGTGAAGACGGCCGGCTTGCTGGCGGCCTCCTGGTTCATGGGATTGGAGATGAGGCCGGTGAGGTGGTCGGAGAGGCCGGGCTCGCGCTTGTCGTACGGGGCGAGCAGGAGGCGCCCCGCGGTCCGGCCGAAGTCGTTGACCGGGTAGTTGTCCCAGACGAAGACCTTGCGGCCGAAGAGCTCGGAGGCCTTCTTCGCCTGGTCGACGGTGATGGCGGGCGGGACGACGTCGGTGCCCGTCCACATCACCTCGACCGGCTTGTCGAGGGTGGCGCGCAGGATCTGCTTGTACGGGGAGTCCTTGAGGTCGCCGTACTCGGTGGGCACCATCTGGAGCGGCTGCATGCCCGGGTGGGTGGCGACGAAGTCCTTCTGGAGGGTGTTGAGGAGGCTGACCTGGGCCTTGGCGGCGGGTCCCTGGCCGGGGGCGCCGAAGGCCACCTTGTCGGCGTCGCAGTTCCACTTGGTGTAGCTGATGTCGTCGAGCGGGACGGAGACGGTGCGTACGCCCAGGTCGTACATGGCCTGGAGCTTGGCGGTCAGCGCCTTGGTGTCGGCCGGGTCGGAGTAGCAGATGGAAGCGCCGGGCGAGACGGCGAAGGTGAAGCGGACGTGGTTCGAGGTGGCGCGCTTGACGAGTTCGTCCAGCTCGGCCGCCTTGTCCGCGGGGTAGGGCTCGCGCCATTTGTCGCGGTGGTACGGGTCGTCCTTCGGCGCGTAGACATAGGTGTTGGACTTGACGGTGCCGAGGAAGTCCATGTGGTCGAGGCGTTCGGCCTTCGTCCACGGCGGGCCGTAGAAGCCCTCGATGGAGCCGCGCAGGGGCATCGAGGGGAAGTCGGAGACGGAAGCTCCGGCGATCCGGGCCCGGCCGCTGCGGCCGTGGCCGGGGCCGTGCGCCTCCTTCGGCACGATCAGCCGCTTCAGGGTCTGTACGGCGTAGTACTGGCCCGTGGCGTCGGTGCCGCCGAGTGCGACGGTCCCGCGCGCGGCGCGCAGCGCGTACCCCTCGGCGTGCTGCGGGACGGCGGTCCCGGTCAGGGCGCGGGCGATGTCGGGGCGGGCGGCAGGGCCGAGCAGGATGCTCAACTCCGCGTGCCGGGAGGGTCTTTCGCGTACGTCGACGTGGCGCACGCCGTGCGCGCGGAGGGTGTCGGCCAGGAGGGTACGGGCCGCCCGGTCGGTGTCCTTGCCGACGACGACCTCGACCCGCGAGGGGACAACGATGTCAGAGCCGACCCGCGTGATGCTCTGCGGCGTCGGGGACACGACGGGCAGCGGGGACGACCCGGCGGGGGCCGGCGCGGGCGCGGCCGGTGCGGGCGCGGCGGTCGCCGCGGGTGCCGTCAGGGCCAGGGAGCCGAGCGCGAGGGCGAGCGCGAGGCTTCGGGCGGCCAGGGATCGAGTGGCGAGGGATCGGGATACGACGGTCATGCGGCCTCCGGTGCGGGCGGGATGTGCGGTGGAGCATGCGGTGGAGTGTGCGCGGTCGTGAGCGGAACTGTTCGAAAGATCGGGTCTTTCTGAACTGCTGGACAGACTCGACCACTTGGCAATGACCCGTCAAGACCATGAGCCCCACCCGTCGCACAGTCCGGGGCCGTCCGCATTACGGACCCGCAAAGGCCTGTTACGGGACGGCACCCGCTTCCCGGCGGCTCGGTCGGTGCACAGAACAGCACCGACCGGCAACTCACCGACCGTACCGCCGAGTTCAGGGACGGTAGGTGCACCACACCGCGAATCGTCGACAACCTCGCGAGACGGATACATGCTGATTACAGCAGAGAGATACACCCATGTCCGCATTGGGTAACGCCTTGTTCGCGCGTCTCCCGGTACGCCCTCGACCGGTCCAGAGTGTGTGTTCTCGGCAACACGCCGGGGCTCCGCACCATCCCGTTCCCGCTCCGGCCAGGGGCGGACGGGCAGTTCCTAGGGGGAACCAGCATGACCAGTTCTCGCAAGCGCGTCGCCCGCCGCACCGCCGCCGCGGTCCTGACGGCCGGCGCGCTCGTCGGCATCACCGCCCTGCCTGCCACCGCCGCCGCTCCGGCCGCCGCGTCGACCTCCGCGTCGGCCGCCGCGTCGAAGGCGCCGCGTCCGTCGGTGGTCATCGGCCAGGTCCAGTACAACAGCCCCGGATACGACGACGGCTCCAACCGCAGCCTGAACGGCGAGTGGGTCGAGGTCCGCAACCTCGGCCGCCGCTCGGTGAACCTCGACGGCTACACGCTCACCGACCGGCAGGGCCACCGCTACTACTTCGACCACCTGCGCCTGGGGGGCCGTGACAGCGTGAAGGTCCACACCGGCTACGGCCACGACCGCTACGGCCACGTCTACCAGGACCGTCACCGCTACGTGTGGGACAACGACCGCGACACGGCGACCCTCCGCAACGACTGGGGCCGCGTCATCGACCGCGTCTCCTGGAACCGCCGCTGACGGAGCACCGGCGGAAGCGACCGGGCACCGGCACGAGAGATGAGGGCGGTGTGCCGCGGCGAACCAGCCGCAGCACACCGCCCTGCCGCATGCCCGCGAGCGACCAACTCACAGGCCCCCTTGGCTGGACCACACCGAAGTGGTAACGCGGTTCGTAGCCGCGCAGCTGCCAGCGCCCTCCGTCCTGAGGTGGGCCGGGGGCGTCCACCTCCTGTGTCCGGAATCAGGCTCCGTACGCGTCCAGTTCCGCCAGCAGCTCGTCCTTGACGGTCGGCGGGGCCCAGGAGATCTCGACCGTGTTGCGCTCCAGCTGGATCAACTCGGCGTCGGTGAGACCGAGTTCGGTGCGCAGTGCGGCGAGGTTCTCGGCGACGTACCCCAGGAAGTAGGCGGGGTCGTCGGAGTTGACGGTGACCTTGATGCCGAGGTCGAAGAGCTGCTTGATCTCGGCCGCCTTCATGCCCGGGGTGACCACGCCGTTGGAGATCGGGCAGGTGGTGAGTCCGATGCCGCGGCGCCGGATCTCCTCGACGAGCGCCGGGTCTTCGAGGGCGTTGGTGCCGTGGTCGATCCGGTCGACGCCGATGACGTCGAGGGCCTGGCGGATGTGCTCGGTGGTGTTCTCCTGGTCGATGTCGCAGTGCATCGTCAGGCGGAACCCCTCGGCGCGTGCGCGGGCGAACACGGCCGCGAACTTGACCGGCGGGTTGCCCTGCTCGTCCGAGTCGAGGCCGACGCCGACGATCCACTCCCTGTACGGGAGGGCCTGGACGAGGGTCGCCATGGCGAACTCGGCCTGGAAGTCGCGCAGGAAGCACAGGATGAGGTGACCGCGGAAGCCGGTGGCGCGGCGGGCGTCGTCCAGCGCGCGGGTGAGACCCCGGACGACGGTGTCGAAGGAGACGCCGCGGGCGGTGTGCGCCTGCGGGTCGAAGAAGATCTCCGCGTACCGGACGTTCTGCGAGTGGGCCTTGGCGGCGTACGCGGCGGCCAGGTCGTAGAAGTCCTGCTCGGTGACGAGGACGGACATGCCCTCGTAGTACTGGGTGAGGAAGGACGGCAGGCTGTCGAAGGCGTACGCGGCGCGGACGGCGTCCTCGTCGGCGTACGGCAGCCCGATGCCGTTGCGGGCGGCGAGCGCGAGCTTGAGTTCGGGCTCCAGGGTGCCCTCGATGTGCAGGTGCAGCTCACACTTGGGCAGGCCCGCGATGAAGGGGTCGACCTCGATGGCGGTCATGAGTTCTCGCTCTCCGGGAAGGGGTTGAGAAGGAGCTGAAAAGTGGGCGAAGCGGTGGCGTCGGGACAGACGTACCGCACGGAGGCCCGTGGGCAGAGGGCGTCCCACAGGTCCCTTGCTGCTTCCCCGTGCCCGTGCGATAGGTTTTGCGTCGCCTTTAACACGCGCGCCCCCGAGGCGCGCCTCACCACGGGGACTGACTGCGCACATGGAAGACATCGTCAACGGAATTGGCCGTGCCGCCGCCTACGGCGCCCTCGGCGTCGTCCTCCTGACCCTCGGCATTTTCCTGGTGGACGCGCTGACTCCGGGCAAGCTCGGCCGACAGATCTGGGAGCAGCGCAACCGCAACTGTGCGGTACTTCTCAGCTCGGCGCTGCTGGGTATCGGCGGGATCGTCTTCACCTCGATCTGGACGACGTACAACGACTTCGGCAAGGGCCTGGTGTCCACGGCCTGCTTCGGCGTGCTCGGCCTGGTGATGATGGCGCTGGCGTTCTGGGTGGTCGACGTGGTGACGCCCGGCAAGCTGGGCAAGACGCTGGTGGAGCAGGAGCCGCACCCGGCGGTGTGGGTGACGGCTTCCTGCAACATCGCGGTGGCGGCGATCATTTCGGCGTCCATCGCCTGATGCGGCGGCCCTGACCCGCTTGGATCGGCTTGGGCCTGCTTGGACCTGCTTGGACCTGCTTGGACCTGCTTGGATCCGCTCGGATCCGCTCGGATCCGCTTGTGCGGCGCCCCGACCGCGCGGAAGGCGCTTGGTACGCTGTCGGGCGTGAGAGACGACCGTTCAAGTGCCGCACTGTTGAAGGCCCTTGGCCACCCGGTGCGGCTGGGCATCATGCGCACGCTCGCCGAGCGGCCCGAGACCTGCGCCTGTGACTTCACGGAGTTCTTCACCGTGTCCCAGCCGACCATCAGCCAGCACCTGAAGGTGCTGCGCGAGGCGGGGCTGGTGAGTTCGCGCCGGCGCGGCGTGCAGATCTGTTACTCGGTGGTGCCGGAGACGGTCGCCGAGCTGCACGAACTGATGGCGGTACTCGCGCCGGCGAGGCTCGCCGAAGCGGGCTGAGGCGACTGAGCGGACCGAGCCGACTGAGGCGACTGAAGCCGACTGGCGAGGCGGACCGAGCGGGCCGAGGCTGGTTATCGGCGCCGCCCGGGCGCACTGACAGGCGGGCGGCTCAGTCGGCGAGGCGTTCGAGGATGCGGTCCATGCCGCTGTTCCAGTTCTCCTTGAGCGCCCGCACCGCGTTCGGTACGTCGCCGTTCACCAGGTGTTCGGCGATCCGCTCGTGCTCCTCCGCCGACCGTTCCAGTACGTCCTGGTCACCGAGTGCGACCTGTTCGTAGCGGTGCATGGTCAGTTTGAGCGAGGCGATCAGGCCCATCAGCCGGTCGTTCGGGCAGCCGGAGAGCAGCAGGGCGTGCCAGGCGTCGTCGTACCGTTCGATGACGTCGTGCGGCGCCTGCGGGGCCGAGAAGGCGCGGGCCTCTTCGAGCAGCTTCGGGGCGAGCGCGGCGAGTTGGGCCGGGTCGGTGGTTTCGAGGGCGAGGGACTCCAGGGTCGCGACGATGGTGGTGAGGTCGCGGAACTCCTGGGCGCTCAGCGGTGCGAAGCGGAAGCCCTTGCCGCGTTCGCTGGTGATGATGCCCTCGCGTTCCAGCGAGATCAGGGCCTCGCGGAGCGGGGTGCGGCTGACTCCGAGTTCGGTGGCGAGACGGCCCTCGTTGATGGATTCGTCGGTCGGGATCGTGCCGCGTCCGAGCCGTTTGATCAGCTCTTCCTTGACCTGCTCGCGCAGGGGGCGGTTCTCGATCGGCATGTCGGCGGCCCTTCCTTCGTTCGGCTCAGATTATCGGCCGCCCGGGGTACGGCCGTACCCCGGGTGGCCTGCGCGCGGACCCGGCCGCGCTGCTACGCGGTACCGCCCCCGTCGACCGGGATGATCGCGCCGCTGATGAACGCGGACGCGTCGGAGGCGAGGAAGGCGACGGTCTGGGCGATGTCGCGGGGCTGGCCGATGCGGCCGAGCGGGCGGTCGGCCGCGTCCTCGTAGAACGCGTCGGCGCGCTCGCCGAGTTGACGCGCTTCCTCGGCGAGCATGCCGGTGGCGGTGTCGCCGGGGCAGACGCAGTTGACGCGGACGAGGTCGGGACCGTGGTCGATGGCCATGGCGCGGGTCATGTTGACGACGGCCCCTTTGGACGCACAGTACGAGACCGCACGCGATCCGCCTGAAATGCCCCATCCTGAGCCGGTGTTGACGATCGACCCGCCGCCCCGGGACACCATGCCGGGGATGACGAGACGCGACATCAGCAGGATGGAGCGGATGTTGACGGCCATGACGAGGTCCCAGTCGTCGTCGCTGATCTCGCAGACGGTGGACCGTCGGATGATGCCGGCGTTGTTGAACAGGACGTCCACGCCCCCGAGTTGGTTCTGCGCGGTCCTTACGGCTTGCTCGCAGTCGGTACGGCGTGAGACGTCGCAGCGTACGAAGGTACCGGCCACCTCCTTGGCCGTGGACGCGCCGGCCTCGGTGTCGATGTCGGCGACGACGACTCGGGCGCCGAGTTCGGCGAGGAGCAGTGCGGTGGCGCGGCCGATGCCCGCGCCGCCGCCGGTGACGAGGGCGCGCTTGCCGGAGAGGTCGATCATGGTGCTCCTTCGGGGCGGGAGGGTCAGCGGGAGACGGTCGGTGGGAGACGGTCGGCGGGAGGAGGGTCAGTGGGCGAGGCGGTACAGGGCTGTGCGGCCTCTTCCGGTGAGGACCGTCACGTAGCCCGCCAGGGCGTCGTCGAGGTCCTCGTCACCGGTGTCGACGAGGAGGGGGCGGCCGTGCAGGGCAGCGAGTTTGGCCTCGGTGGCGAGGACGAGGAGCTTGTCGGGGCCGACGGCCCGGAGGAGCTCGGGGGATATCTGCTGATTGCCCCGGCCGAGGAGAAAGCCTTGGCCACCGATCGGCGAGAGGGCGAGGAGGAGGCGGTGACGGTGGGCGAGGGCGAGGAGGGCGGCGGAGTCGAGGTGGGTGGCGACGGGGCGGTACGAGCGGGTGGTGCGCGGCCGGGACCCGGATGGGGAGTGGCTCTGGTGCCCGAGGAGGCTGCGCAGTGGGGAAGGGGCTGCGGGGAACACCCCAGGGGCGCGGGGAACCGCGCGACCGGCCACGGCGCACCCGCACGGACCCGCCCCCTCTCCTGGCCCCCGCCCCGGCCCCGCAGGCCACGCGGCGGAGCCGCACACGTCACAGCCGTGAAGGAGCGGGGCCGGGGCAGCCCGCACAGCGGAGCCCGGGAAACCCACCGCCCCGCACTCGCCCGCCCGGCCGGGAATTCCCGCCGCGTCCGCACGGATCAGAGCGCTCACTCCCGTCAGCGGAACGTCCGCCCCCAGCGCCGCCGCCACCGCCCGGGTGGTGGTCCCGGGCCCCAGGATCAGGAGGTCCTCCGGGGCAAGGCGGGAGGTGAGTTCGGCCGCCATGCCGCCGATCGCCTCCGGGGAGGTGGCGGTGGAGCCCGCCTTGCGCTGCTGGACGCGTACGGGTACGTACGGGACGGGCAGCCAGCCGTAGAGGCGGGAGCCCAGGCGGCCCTTGCGGAGCTGTTCCTCGTCCCGGTCCATGACCTCGGCGCCCCGGAGCTCCGGGCGGCCGTGCGGGGCGAGCCAGGCGGCCGCGATCTCCCCCGCCGCGCGCGGGTTCACGGCGAACACCGCCGAGTGCATCTTGACCCCCGTCGGGATGCCGAGCACGGGCTGTGTGCTCCCCTCCCCCAGCGCACCGAGCACATCGCGGGCCGTGCCGTCGCCTCCGGCGAAGAGGAGGAGGTCCACGTCGGAGGCGGCCAGCGCGCGTACGGCGGCGACGGTGTCGCTCGGGCCGGTCCCTGTCCCGGTCCCTGTCCCCGTCCCCGTCCCTGTCCCTGTCCCCGTCGCTGTCCCCGTCGCTGTCCCTGTCCCGGCCCCGACGGGCTGGGCCCGGTGCACGACCCTGGCCCGCAGGCCTGCCGCGCGCGCCGCCCGCTCGCCCATCGCCCCGGCAGCCGTCAGCAGCTCGAACTCGCCGCCCCTCGCGGTGAGTTCGCACAGCGCCGCCGTCGCCCGCTCCCCCGCCTGCGGCACCGCCCCCAGCTCCAGGGCCCGGCGCTGGGTGTCCGTGCCGTCGCTGCCGCCCAGGCCGACCCGGCCGCCGAGACCGGCGACCGGGTTGACCACCAGGCCCAGGCGGACGGAGCGGCTCATGTGGCGTCCGCGGCGCCCAGCACCTTGCGCCGGTAGGCGCGCCAGCTCGGGGACCAGACGGCCGGGTCGTCCAGGGCCTCCGGGCGGACCCGGTGGATGGTGGAGCGGTGCGGGGCGGTGCGTACCGTCTCCGGGTCCTCGTACGCCTCGCGGGCCACTTCGGCGAGGATCGCCGCGTACTCGTCCAGATCAGCCATGGAGTACGACTCGGTGGGCTCCAGGGTCATGGGCTCGGGGACGACGTACGGGTGGTGGCTGGTCCAGTAGTGGGTGCCGAAGTCGGCCGCGCGCACGCCGAGTTGCTCGCTGTGGATACCGGTGTCGGCGTTCAGCCGCTCCCAGCTGTAGCGGACCTGTTCGACGCGCGGGCGCCCGGCCGCGTACGGGACGCCGACGCCGCGGATCTGCTTCACCTTGTGCAGGAGGTAGTTGTTGTTGAGGACGGCGGTCTCGGCGACCTCGCGCAGTCCTTCGGCGCCCATCGACATGATCCAGGCGTAGGCGCGGACGAGGTTGGGGACGACGCCGTGGTGCGGGCGGATCTTGCCGACGGAGTGCGGGCGGTCCTCGTCGAGCCAGTAGCACTCACGCTCGGCGTCGAACTCGACGGTGGGGCGCGGGAGATAGGGGGCCAGTGCGGCCGTCACTCCGCAGGCGCCGGCCGCCGGGCCGCCGCAGGCGTGCGGGGTGGAGAACGTCTTGTGCAGGTTGAAGTGGCACAGGTCGAAGCCCGCCTCGCGGGCCCGGGTGATGCCGAGGATGCCGTTGGCGTTGGCCTGGTCGTACGCGGCGAGGCCGCCCGCCTCGTGGACGATGCGGACGAACTCCGCGATGCGCGGGTTGTAGATCCCGGTGTCCTCGGGGTTGGTGATGAGGAGTGCTGCGGTGCGCGGGCCGACGGCGGCGCGCAGGGCCTCGATGTCGGGGTAGCCGTCGGCGTCGGGGTGGAGGGTGATGACCTTGAACCCGGCGGTCTTGGCGCAGGCCGCGTTGGAGGGGTGGGAGAAGATGGTGGTGATGATCTCGTCCCGGGTGTCCGCCTCGCCGCGGTCGGCGAAGTAGCCGCGGATCATGGCGACGTTGGCGTAGATGGCGGCGGAGCCCGCGCCGGGCTGGAGGGAGACGCGGTCCATGCCGGAGATCTCGGCCAGCAGCCCTTCCAGCCGGTGCAGGACCGCGAGGACTCCCTGCACGGTGGACTCGTCCTGGCGGGGGTGCAGACCGGCGATGCGTTCGTCCGTCACGAAGCGGTCGTTGACCTTGGGGCTGTACTTCATGGTGCACGTGCCCTGCCCCACGTCGACGTTGAGGTCGGCGCCGAGGGTTTCCTGGGAGAGCCTGAGGTAGTGGCGCAGGACCTGCTGCTGGCCGATCTCGGGAAGTGCGGGCGGGGTGCGGCGGCGGAGGGCGGCCGGGATCAGATCCGTACCGACGGCTTCGGTGATCTCCGGGTCGACGGCGGGCACGAGGATGCCGCGCTCGCCGGGAGAGCCGAGTTCGAAGATGAGCTTCTCGTCCCAGGAGGCCTGGTGGAAGCGGCGCAGGGGAGGTTTCGCGGCGATGCGGGCGTCCTGCGGGGAGACCGGACCCACTGCGGCGTGTGCGCTCATTTGACGATCTCCTCCAGGACTTGGGCCAGTTGGTCAATGTCGGCCTTGGTGTGGACTTCGGTGACGCAGTACAGGGCCTGGTCCGAGGACAGCGGGATGCCGCCGAAGATGGAGCGTTCCAGCAGGTCGGCGTGGATGTCGGCGGTGCTGCGGCCGCCCCTGTAGCGGACCGGGAAGTCCGCGAAGTGGATGCCGTCGGCGTGCGGGATCTCGATGCCGGGGATGCGGGCGAGGCGCTGTTTCGCGTACGCCGTGTGGGCGAGGATCGTCTCGCCGATGTCCCGCATGCCCTGCGGACCCATCAGGGACAGGTACACGCCCGCGCCGATGCCGTGCAGGGCGGCGGCGGTGCCGACCCACTCCTTGCCCTCCTCGCGCACGGCGAAGGAGGTGCGCTCGTACGCGACGTCGCCGAAGCCGTACTCGCCCTCGACGTCGGTGGGGACGAGCCCGAAGAGCCGGGTGGGGTACTCCGCGACGAGGCGCTCCTCGTCGTTCGCACCGATGAAGCCCGCGTTGCCGCCGCCGTAGCTCATCCGGATGCCGAGCGGCTGGATGTCGCCGCAGGTGAGGTCGGCGCCGTACGAGGAGGGCGGGGCCAGCACGCCGAGGGTCATCGGGTTGCAGCCGACGACGTACAACGCACCGGCTTCGTGGGCGAGTTGGGCCAGGTCGGGCAGGGACTCGTCGAGTCGGCCGAGGCGGGTCGGGGACTCCGCGTACAGGGCGGCCACATCACCCTCGGCGAGGACGGCGCGTACGGCGTCGAGGTCGGCGCGCCCGGTCGCCGGGTCCGCGGGGACCAGGACCACGTCGTGGTCGGGGCGTACGTAGTCGCGGATCTTGGAGATCTTGTCGGGGTCGACGTCTCCGCTGATCAGCAGTCTGCGCAGGCCGGTGACGCGGCCCGCCATGCGCAGGGCGGTGCCCACGGCCTGGAAACCGTCGTAGACGGGGACGTTGACCACGTCGACGTCGAGGAGTTCGGCCATCAGCGACTGGTACTCCCACATCGTCTGGAAGCGGCCGTGGTCCTCGTAGGGCTCGCCGGCGTACGCGGTGAGGAATTCGCTGCGACCCATGACCTCGTCGACGACGGCGGGCACGTGGTGCGGGTAGCAGCCGCCGCCGAGGAAGCTCAGGGTGCGCGAGGCCGGGGTGTTGCGCCGTAGCAACTCCTCCATGTGGCGCACCAGTTGGGCTTCCGAGCGCAGGGGTTCCGGCAGGTCGAGGGGGCGGCGGAGCCGGAGCTCCTCGGGGATGTCGGCGTAGAAGTCCTCGACGCCGGCGGCGCCGACGGCGTCCAGCATCGCCCGCCGCACGGCGGGGACCGAGTTCGGGATGTACGGGTGGACGGGGGACTGCTCGGGTGGGGTCATGCCGCGCCTTCCGCGTGCGGTGAAACACCGGTCCGTTGCCGGTGATTTCAGGGGCAGTTGACGTACGACCTCTTGACGCAGCGAGGCGTCATTCAGTGTTCTGTATACAGCATTAGGCATTCCGACGGCAGGAGACAAGGGTGTCAACTCGACCTGGACGACGCGCAGTTCTGGCATCCGGTCTGGCGGCGGGGGCCACGGCCGCACTCGGCGGCTGTGCCACCGGGGGTGCCGGAAGCAGGGGCGGACCGGCCCCGGAGGTGACGAAGGGCGACTCCAAGGAGCTCACGGGGTCGATCACCGTCTGGTCCTGGGACGTCGCGGCCAAGGCGATGCGGCGGCTGGCGAAGGACTTCCGGCAGAAGCACCCGGGGACCACCGTCAAGGTCACCGACATCGGCTACGACAGCGCCTACGACAAGATCACCGTCGGACTGAAGGGGGGCAGCGGTCTTGCGGACGTGCTGACCGTCGAGGGCCCGCGCATGGCCACGTACATGGGGACCTTCCCACAGGGCTTCTACGATCTGAGCAAGCCGGCCGGTCCTTACGAGAAGGACTTCGACAAGGCCGCCTGGCGGACGGTGGTGAACCCGCAGGGCAAGGTGGTGGCCCTGCCGTGGGACATCGGCCCGTGCGGGCTGTTCTACCGGCGGGACCACTTCCGGCAGGCCGGGATCACACCCGAGTCGCTCGCCACCTGGGACGACTTCGTGCGGGCAGGCGAGCAGCTGAAGAAGCGCACCGGGCGCAGGATGCTGATACTCGACCCGGTGGAGGACTCCACCTTCGCGATGCTGCTCCAGCAGCAGGGCCAGCACCTCTACGTCGACGGCAGGGTCGCCGTCGACACCCCCGAGGCCCTGCGGGCGGCGACGCTGCTCAAGACGCTCGCCGACAAGGGCCTGGTCGACTACCAGAAGCAGTGGGACGGCCTGGTCACCGGTACGAAGGAGGGCAAGGCGGCCACCACCCCGACCGCCGCCTGGTGGATGGGCACGCTCGCCGCCGACGCACCCGAGCTGAAGGGCAGATTCGGGGTGATTCCGCTGCCCGCCTTCACCGCGGGCGGTGTGCGCACCTCGAACAGCGGCGGGTCGGTCCTCGCCGTCCCCGCCCAGAGCAAGAACCCCGAACTCGCCTGGGCCTTCGTCGAGTTCCTGCTCACGAATGTGGACCGGCAGATCTCGATGCTGAAGCAGGAGGGCCTCTTCCCCGCCTACCTTCCCGCGCTCGCCGACCCGTACATGAGCAGCCCGCAGGAATACTTCGGCGGGCAGAGCGCGCTCAAGGTGTTCGCCTCTCTCGCACCGACGACGCCCCCGGTCGAGTACACGAAGGACGGCGCCAAGGCGACCGAGATCATGAACTCGACGATCACCGGCATCCTGCTGCGGGACAAGGACCCGAGGCAGGCGCTGGACTCCGCCGCCGCGCAGATCGCCGCGGGCACCGGCCGGCAGCGGATCGTGGGCTGAGCGGACCATGGCCGCACCCACGCGCACACCTGCCGCCGCTTCCGCCGCTTCCGCCGGTCAGCCACCGCCGTCGAAAGGGGTCGTCCGCCACCGAAGCCGCCACCGGGTCGTCCCCTGGCTGTTCGCGGGCCCGGCCGCCGTCCTGTTCGCCCTCTTCTTCGCGTACCCGCTGGGCGCGAGCCTCTGGACGAGCTTCACCGCCGAAAGCGACGGCGTCCCGGTCTGGGTGGGGTTCCAGCAGTACCGACGGATGCTCCAGGACCCGGCGTTCCTGGAGTCCCTGCTCAACGTCGGGCTCGTCCTCGTCGTCCAGGTCCCGCTCATGGTCGCGCTCGCGCTGCTCCTGGCGGGGCTGCTCAACCAGTCCTGGCTGCGGTTCCGGGGGACCTGGCGGGCGATCTACTTCCTGCCCGCCGTCACCACGCTCGTCGCGTACGCCGTCGTCTTCCAGGTGCTGCTGAAGACGGACGGCGGGCTGGCCAACCAGTTCCTGTCCGTGTTCGGGCTCGGTCCGATCGACTGGCTCAACGACCCGGCCTGGGCCCGGATCTCCCTGATCGCCTCGCTGACCTGGCGCTGGGCCGGGTACAACGCGGTGATCCTGCTCGCCGGGCTCCAGTCGATCGGCAAGGAACAGTACGAGGCGGCCTCGCTGGACGGCGCGGGGACCTTCACCACGTACCGCAGGGTGATCGTCCCGCAGCTGCGTCCCGTGATCCTCTTCTGTGCGGTCACCTCCACCATCGGAACGCTCCAACTCTTCGACGAGAACTACGTGTTGACCCGTGGCGGGCCCGACAACGCGACCCTCTCCCCCGTCGTCTACCTCTACCGGACCGGCTTCGAGCAGCTCGACTTCGGCTACGCGGCGGCGATCGCCTGGGCGGTCGTGGTGATCATCGCGCTGCTGTCCCTCGCCCAGTACTTCCTGTTCGGACGGGAGAAGCGCCGATGAGCACGGTCACGCTCGACAAGGACCTCCCCGCGGTGCACAAGAGCCCTGCGGTGCGCAAGAGCCCGGCTCGGCGGCTCGCGGGCGCCGCGGTCGCGCTGGTGCTGGTGGTCGGCGCGGCGATCAGCCTGGTGCCTTTCGTGTGGATGGCGATCGCGTCCACCCACTCCACTTCCGAGCTCTTCCGCTCTCCTCCGCCGTTCCTGCCGGGTGGTCAGCTCCTCGACAATCTGGCCCGGCTGGAGGAGACCATCGGCTTCAGCCGGGTCATGCTCAACAGCATCGGGATCGCCCTGGTGCACACCGCCCTGAGCGCCCTGATCTCCGCGATGTGCGGATACGGTCTTGCGAAGTTCCGGTTCCGGGGGCGCGGGCTGCTGCTCGGGGTGATCCTGGCGACGATGATGATCCCGTTCCAGGTGCTGCTCGTGCCGCTGTTCCAGATGATGGCGAGCCTGGGCTGGGTCAACTCGTACCAGGCGGTGATCCTGCCGTTCCTGGCCAGCTCCTTCGGGATCCTGCTGATGCGGCAGGGCTTCCTGGACTTCCCCGACGAGCTTCTCGAATCGGCGCGGATCGACGGTTCGAGCGAACTGCGCACCTTCTACACGGTCGTACTGCCCTGTGTGCGGCCGCAGTTGGGGGCGCTGGTCATCTTCACCTTCATGAGCGCCTGGAACAGTTTCATCTGGCCGCTGCTCATGCTGAACTCGGAGGACAAGTACACCGTGCCCGTGGCGCTCAACACCCTGACGGGGCTCTCCCGTGTCGACCATTCCGGGCTGATGCTCGGCTCACTGCTCGCTACGCTGCCGCTCATGATCCTCTTCCTGTGCTTCCAGCGACAGTTCGTGTCCGGCCTGCTCGGCGGGGCGGTGAAGCAGTGACCCGCCCCTTCCCCGCGGGCATCCAGTACGGCGGGGACTACAACCCCGAGCAGTGGCCCGAGGAGGTGTGGGCCGAGGACGCGAAACTGATGCGGGAGGCCGGGGTCACCATGGTGACGGTCGGGGTCTTCTCGTGGGCGAAGCTCCACCCCTCCCCCCACACCTGGGACTTCGGCTGGCTCGACCGGCTGATGGACCTCTTCGCCGCGCACGGCATCGCCGTGGACCTGGCCACGGCGACCGCCTCGCCGCCCGCCTGGCTGGTGCGCTCCCACTCGTACGGGCTGCCGGTCACCGCCGACGGCGTGCGTCTCGAATTCGGCTCCCGTCAGCACTACTGCCCGTCGTCGGACACCTACGCCGCGGCCGTGGACAAGCTGGTCCGCAGACTCGCCGAGCGGTACGGCAAGCACCCCGCGCTCGCCCTCTGGCACATCCACAACGAGTACGGCGACCACATCACCGAGTGCTTCTGCCCGGAGTCGGCCGCGCACTTCCGCAAGTGGCTCAGGAAGCGCTACGCCACGGTCGAAGCCCTCAACCACGCCTGGGGCACCGCCTTCTGGTCCCAGCGCTACGGAAACTTCGAGGAGATCGAGCCGCCCCGGACCGCCCCGGGACCGGTGAATCCCACGCAGGTCCTCGACTGGCGGCGGTTCTGCTCGGACGCGCTCCTGAGGCTGCACCGCGAGGAGCGGGAGATCCTGCGCCGCCTCTCCCCCGACGTCCCCGTCACCACCAACTTCATGTCGATGATGGAGTCCCTCGACTACTGGGAGTGGGCCGAGCACGAGGACCTCGTCTCCGACGACGCGTATCCCGACCCGGCCGACCCGACGTCGTACGTCGGCGCCGCGCTGAACTACGACCTGATGCGCTCCCTCAAGGGCGGAAAGCCATGGCTGCTGCTGGAGCAGGCCCCTTCGGCGGTGAGCTGGCGGCCCGTCAATGTTCCCAAACCCCCTGGTCTGCAACGCCTTTGGTCGCTCCAGGCGCTCGCGAGGGGTGCGGACGGGATCATGTACTTCCAGTGGCGGCAGTCCAGGGCGGGTGCGGAGAAGTTCCACAGTGCGATGCTTCCGCACCGGGGCACCGCATCGCGCGGCTGGCAGGAGACCGTGCGCTTCGGGGCGGAGCTGGGACGGCTCGCCGAGGTGGCGGGCACCCGGATCAGCGCGCGGGCGGCGATCGTCCTGGACTGGGAGTCCTGGTGGGCGCTGGAGGGCACCGACCACCCCTCGGAGCGGATGCGCTGGCGGGATCTGCTCCGTCCCTGGTACGAGGCCCTCCACGCGCGCGGCGTCACCGTGGACTTCGTACCGCCGCACGCCGAGCTCGCCCCGTACCGGCTGGTCCTGGCCCCGAACCTCTATCTGCTGCGCACCGAGCACGCCGAGCGGATCGCGGCGTACGTGCACGGGGGCGGGCACCTGGTGTGCGGGCCGTTCACCGGGGTCGTCGACGAGCACGACCACCTGCACGACGGGGGCGCGCCAGGACCGCTGCGGCAGGTGCTCGGGGTGGTCGTCGACGAGTTCTGGCCGGTGCCGGACGGGGAGTCGGTGCGGGTCGGGGAGTGGGTGCAGGTCGGGGAGTCGGCACTGGGCGCGGCGGACGCCGAGGCCACGCTGTGGAGCGAGTGGCTGGTGCCCGAGGGGGCGGTCACCCTCGCCTCGTACACCTCGGGGGTACTGGCCGGACGGCCCGCCGTCACCCGCCACACGTACGGAAGGGGCAGCGCCCGGTACGTGAGCTGCCACCTCGGTGCGGGCATCGCCGCCGTGCTGGACAGGGCACTGACCGAGGCGGAGGTGCTGCCGGTGCTCGACGGACCGGTGCCCGCCGGGGTCGAGGCCGTGCTGCGCGGCCCGTACCTCTTCCTCCTCAACCACACCGGTCAGGAGACCGAAACCCCGGCACTGCCCGGCACCGACCTGCTGACGGGTGAGCAGGTGCACAGCCGGGTCCGGCTCGGTCCGCTCGGCGCGGCCGTCGTCCGAACCTCTGCGTCCACCACAGATAGGTGATCATGAAATCTCGTTCCCGCACTCTGGCGGTGGCCCTGCTCTCCGGCACGCTCCTCGCCGGAGTCACCGCGGTCCCCGCCTCGTCCGCCCTCCCCAGACCGGCCGACCGCACCGACGCGGCGCACATCAACAACTACGCCGACATGCTGGACCGGCACGGCTCCCCCACCGTCGCGCTCCCCGGCGACGCCGACGACAACAACCCGGTGAACGTCTTCGCGGACCGGGGCGCCTGGCACGCGTACGCGCTCCCGAAGGCCGGGGACAGGGCCGCGTACGGCGGGTTCACCGGTCCGCTGTATATCGCGCAGGAGTACCCGTGGTGGCTGAGCAAGGCCTTCAGCCGGATCCGGCTGACCGAGTCGGGGAAGGTACTCGACCTGGCGGCGGGCGGGGCGCCGCACTTCACCTCGCTGCCCGGCCGGCTGCTCCAGTCGTACGATCTCGGGCGCGGTCTGCGCCTGACGCTGGAGCTCCGCTTCTCCTCGCGGCGCACGGCGCTGGTGCGTGCCGAGGTCCGCAACACCGGGCGGGAGAGCCGTACGCTCGGCGCGGGCTGGACCGGTTCGCTGCTGCGGCCGGCCGAGGCCCCGATGAAGGACGCGCCCTCGCTGAGGGCGACCGGGCGCGGCGTGGGCGTCGACTTCGCGAAGGTCCGCGAGACCTGGGACTACCTCACCGACGGCACCGAACGCTTCGAGATCACCCACCGCGAGCCGGTCCGCACGACCGTCGACGGGGACACGTACCGCACCGAGGCGGCTGCTCCCGTCACCCTGAAGCCGGGCGGCAGCCACTCGTTCGACTGGACCGAGTCCTACACCTTCACCGCACAGGAACGTTCCCGCGAGGCGTCGGAGGTGCGCTCCGCGCTCGCCCGGCCGGCGGCCGCGGCAGGTGCCGGGAACGCCCGGTGGCATCGTTATGTCGACTCGGTGACGCGCGGGGTGCCCGCGGGGCAGCGGCGCACGGCCGTGAAGTCACTCGAAACGCTGGTCACCAACTGGCGCGGTGCGGCGGGGAGGATCGAGCACGACGGCATCACGCCCTCCCTCTCGTACAAGTGGTTCACCGGCGGGGTGTGGTCCTGGGACACCTGGAAGCAGGCGGTCGGCACGGCCCGCTTCGAGCCGGCGCTGGCCCAGGAGCAGATCCGGGCGATGTTCGACCACCAGATACGGGCGGACTCGGCGGTGCGCCCGCAGGACGCCGGGATGATCCCGGACGCGGTCTTCTACAACGACACGTCGCAGGGCGGCGGCAACTGGAACGAGCGCAACTCGAAGCCGCCGCTGGCCGCCTGGTCGGTGTGGGAGGTGTTCACCAGGTCGGGGGACATCCGGTTCCTGCGCGAGATGTACCCGAAGCTGACGGCGTACCAGGCGTGGTGGTACCGCAACCGGGACCACGACCGAAACGGCCTCGCCGAGTACGGGGCGACCGTCGACCCGCTGAACGCGACGCCCGAGGACCAGCGGCTCGCGGCTGCTTGGGAGAGCGGCATGGACAACGCGCCGCGCTTCGACAAGGAGCTGGGGACGGGCGTCCTCCCCAACACCGGCCCCGACGGGAAGGTGGTGGGCTACTCCGTCAACCAGGAGTCGGTCGATCTGAACGCCTATCTGGCTGCTGACCAGGGGTACTTGGCGAGGATCGCGGGCGTGCTCGGCAAGCGCGGCGAGGCGAAGCGGTGGGGCGACAGGTCCCGGGCGACGCACACCGCCGTGCGGGAGCAGATGTACGACCCGGCTTCGGGGTGGTTCTACGACAAGGCACTGGGCGGTCCCGGGCTGTTGACCGCGCGCGGGCGGGGCATCGAGGGTGCGCTCCCGCTGTGGAGCGGATCGGCGTCGAAGGCGCAGGCGAGGGCGGTGCGCGGGAAGCTGACCGACCCGGCGGAGTTCGGGACGAGAGTGCCGTTCCCGACGGTGGCGAAGAGTTCGCCGTACTTCGCGCCGACCCGGTACTGGCGGGGTCCGGTCTGGCTCGACCAGGCGTACTTCGCGCAGGGCGGGCTGCGGCGGTACGGGTACGGCCGGGACGCGGACGCGCTGACCGGCCGGCTCCTCACGAACGCGGGCGGTCTGAGCGGCAACGGTCCGGTCATGGAGAACTACGACCCGACGACCGGGGCGCCCTTGAACTCCCCCAACTTCAGCTGGTCGGCGGCGCTCCTGCTGCCGATGCTGACGCGGGGAGAGTAGCCGACCCGCCCCTCAACAGCCCTCCTTCTCCGGCCTGTTCGCCCTTCTGGGCGGGCAGGCCGGTTCGCGTGGTCGGGCCGACGGGTTGGTCGTGGTCGGGCCGACGGGTCTGTCGTGGACGGGCCGAAGGGTCCGCGTTATCAATCCCCGCCGGTCACTGTCCTGCGCTTGCGGCATATTCCTTCCATCCGGTGACTCGTCGTGCACAACCGAGCGCCGAACGTACAAAGTCGGTGAGTGTATGCCTGGGACGACGATCGGTGCAGGGGGTTGAAGGAACCGGCCGACGCACTGATCCCATCGGGCTAAGCTCGCTGCCCAACAAGCCGAGTTGATGTGAATTCATCCACTTGTTCCCCTAGGTCGCACTTGTTTGAATACGTCCCCCAATTACCGCCAGAGGCTCTCCATGGTTCGGGTTGATTCCCCCCCACGTCAGGCAGCACACCAGGCACGACAGGCACCTCAGCAGGATCCCCCCCTCGCGCGGCCGGTCGCCCTGGCCGTCGTCCTGACGGTCGCGGCGACAGCAGCCGCCGCGTTCGCCGTCAGCGACTCCGCCCGGATACCCGTCGTCTGGGCAGGCGCCGCGGCGACCGCCGTCGTCGCCGTACTGGCCGCCGAAATCGCGCGCCGTGGACGGCTGTTGACCCGCGCGAAGGCGGAGCACGCCCGGCGGACCGCCTCGCTGGAGCGGCGGCTCGCCGAGCACGACGACGAGACGGTGCGGCTGGCCAAGGAACTGATGCCGGCCGCGATCCAGCGGCTGCGGTCGGGCGAATCGCCCGCCGAGGTGATCCGGGACGTCGTCGACGCCGACGAGCGCTACCGCGATCTGCCGTACGCACAGCGCGAGTTGCTCCGTACGGTGCTCGACATCATCGACCTCGAAGAGGCCCGACGCGAGTCCGCGCAGCGCGCGTTCGTCAACATCGCCCGCCGGGTGCAGGCCATCGTCCACCAGCAGGCCAGTGAGCTGCGGCAGATGGAGGAGGACCACGGGCGCAACCCGGAGGTCTTCGACGACCTGCTGCGGATCGACCACGGCACGGCCCTGATCGGCCGGCTCGCCGACTCCATCTCGGTGCTCGGCGGCGCCCGCCCGTCCCGTCAATGGCCGCGTCCCGTACCGCTGTTCAGCGTGCTGCGCGGCGCCATGTCGCGGATCCTGGAGTACCGGCGCGTCGATCTGCACTCGATCGCCAAGGTCGCCATCATCGGCACCGCCGTCGAGCCGCTCATCCACGCGTGTGCCGAACTCCTCGACAACGCCACCCGCTACTCGCCGCCGCAGACCCGGGTGCACGTCACCGCGGTCGAGGTGCAGACCGGCATCGCCATCGAGATCGAGGACGGCGGCGTCAGCCTCAGCGAGGAGGCGCGCGGCCGGGCCGAGAACATGCTCGCGCAGGCCCAGGCCGGCATCGACCTCAACGCGCTCGGCGACACCCCCCGTCTGGGCATGGCCGTCGTCGGACGGCTGTCCCAGATGTACAACCTTCAGGTGTCGCTGCGGCAGTCCGCGTACGGCGGTGTCCGGGCGGTCCTGATCGTGCCGCGCGACATCGTCACCACCGGCCCCGCCCCCGGCATCGCCCACGGCATCGGCGCATCCGCCGTGCCGCGCGGCGGAGTGAGCCAGGGAATGTCCCCCGAGGAGGCCCGGGTGCCGCAGCGCAAGCCCCGCCCGGCCGCGCCGAAACCCCCGGCGGCGACCCCGACGCCGACCTCGACGCCCGTGCCGGGCCCGGTCTCCCTACCGAGGTCGGCCATGGAGGATGACGTCCCCGTGGTCACGGAATGGACCGAGAACGGGCTGCCGCAGCGCCGCAGCCGCGGCCGTGCGCCGCTCGGTTCCCACAACCTTCCGGCGCAGGAGCGCCAGGCGGCCGCCGAGGCGGCAGCAGCAGCCGCGGCCGAGGCCGCGGCGGCCGGTCAGCCGGTCAAGGAAGAACCCGAGCCGGGCATCTGGCTCGAAGCATTCACCAAGGCGGCCAACGGAGTGCCGCTGGATCCGCCGGCCGAGGCGGACGGCCCGCCCTCGCAACAGGCCGGCCACACAGGCGACGACATGTGGGACAAAGGAGATCTGAAGTGATCCAGCAGCGGGCCAATTTGGACTGGATTCTCAAGGACCTGGCCACCGGAGTGCCGCAGATCTACCAGATCGTGGTCCTCTCGGCGGACGGCCTGCGGATCGCCCGGCACGGCGGCGACCCCGACGTCGCCGACCGGCTGGCGGCTGCCTGTGCCGGGCTGCAGAGCCTGGCAGCGGCGGTCGCCGCCGAAATCCCGGACAGCGACGGGCGGATGAGACTGGTCGTGATCGAGGTCGACGGCGGATTCTTCTACCTGATGGCGGCGGGCGCGGGCGCGTATCTCGCGGTGCTCGCCGACGAGACGGTGGACGCAGGCCTGGTGGGTGCCCGGATGCGTGATCTGGTCGTACGGATCGGAGCGCACCTGACCAGTCCGCCCCGGCACGACGGGCACAGCGGATGAAACACCCCCGCCGCGAACGCCGCGAGAAGCTGCCCGCCCCCTCCCCCGACAGCGAGTCGGCGAAGGGGGATCCGGAACGGCTGTACGTGATCACCGGCGGCCCTGACGGCGGGGAGCGAGCCGCGCTCGACCTGGTCACCATGGTCGTCGCCTGTTCCACCCCGTCACCCACGGTGCAGCCCGAGCAGGCCGCGATTCTGCGGCTCTGCCGGGCCCCGCTGTCGGTGGCGGAGATCTCCGCGTACCTGCGCCTCCCGTTCAGCGTGGTCACCTCGCTGCTGACCGACCTCCTCGCTACCGAACTGGTCGAATCGCGTGCGCCCATCGTCCGCGCCGTACTCCCTGACCGGTCCCTTCTCGAAGCGGTGATGCATGGACTTCAAAGGCTCTGACACCATCACGGGCCCCCGGACCGAGGACGTACTGCCGAGCACGGCCACCGCCGCGGTCAAGGTGGTGATCGTCGGCGGCTTCGGCGTCGGGAAGACCACGATGGTCGGCTCGGTCTCCGAGATCCGCCCGCTGACCACCGAAGAGACCATGACCCAGGCCAGCATCGGCGTGGACGACAACTCGCGGATCGAGGGCAAGACCGCCACGACCGTCGCCATGGACTTCGGCCGGATCAGCATCAGCGAGCAGCTGATCCTCTATCTGTTCGGCACACCGGGCCAGGAGCGCTTCTGGTTCCTGTGGAACGGGCTGTTCGAGGGCGCCCTCGGTGCGGTCGTCCTCGTGGACACCCGCCGTCTGGAGGTCAGCTTCGACGTGATCGGGCGCCTTGAGGAGCGCGGGGTGCCCTTCGTGGTCGCCGTGAACACCTTCCCGGACGCCCCTGGCCACCCGATGGAGGCCCTGCGGCACGCGCTGGACCTGCCCGACGAGGTGCCGATGGTGCACTGCGACGCCCGGCAGCGGGCGTCCAGCCGCGACGTGCTGATGACGCTCATGCACTATCTGCACTCGCTCGCCCTGCAGCGGTCCTGAGCCGCCCCACACCCCCGACTTCCCCTTTCCTTCCAGGAGTTGCCGTGACTTCCCCCTTCGACCCCTCCCCCGTCCCGCCCCCCGAATGCCCCGCCCACGCCGTGGGCAACGGCCTCGGGGCCCCGCGGGGCGCCGAGATCGGCGAGATCGGCCCCGGCGGGCTGCGCCGGCTGTACGGGCCCGCGCACGAGAAGGACCCGATGGGTCTCTACGAGAAGCTGCGCGCCGAACACGGTCCGGTCGCCCCCGTCCTGATCAACGGGGACGTGCCCGCCTGGCTGGTGCTGGGCCACAGCGAGAACCTGCACATGACGCGCACGCCGTCGCTGTACTCGCGGGACTCGCGGCGCTGGCGGCTGCTGCACGACGGCACCGTCACCATGCACAACCCCCTGGCGCCGGTCTTCGCGTACCAGCCGATCTGCGTGTTCGCCGACGGCGCCGAGCACGAGCGCCAGCGCGGCGCGGTCACCGACTCCATCGCCCGCATCGACCACCGGGGGGTGCGCCGCTTCATCAACCGGTTCAGTAACCGGCTGGTCAACGACTTCTGTCAGGCCGGCCACGCCGACCTGGTCAGCACGTTCGCCGAGCACCTCCCGATGATGGTGATGTGCCAGATCCTCGGCATGCCCGAGGAGTACGACGAGCGCCTGGTGCAGGCCGCCCG
The DNA here is from genome assembly GCF_044333135.1 of Streptomyces sp. NPDC021093. Taxonomy (NCBI): domain Bacteria; kingdom Bacillati; phylum Actinomycetota; class Actinomycetes; order Kitasatosporales; family Streptomycetaceae; genus Streptomyces; species Streptomyces sp. NPDC021093. Next base: position 124,413 of record NZ_JBIRQJ010000013.1, read on the forward strand.
CGACATGATCAAGGGCACCGAGACCGCGATCGCCAGCAACGAGTACGTGATGGCGGCCCTGACCCGCCTCGTGGTGCGGCGCAGGGCCGAGCCCGAGGAGGACTTCGCCTCCTGGCTCGTGCACCACCCGGCCGGGCTCTCCGACGACGAGGCCGCGCAGCACCTGCGGCTGGTGCTGATCGCCGCGTACGAGACGACGGCCAACCTGATCGCCAACGTGCTGCGCATGGTCCTCACCGATCCGCGGTTCCGCGCCCAGCTCAGCGGCGGGCACATGACGCTGCCGGAGGCGGTCGAGCAGACGCTGTGGGACGAGCCGCCGTTCACCACCATCCTCGGCCGGTGGGCGGCCGGGGACTCCGAGCTCGGCGGCCAGAAGATCAAGGCGGGCGACGCCCTGATCATCGGGATGGCCGCGGCCAACGTGGACCCGGTGGTACGCCCCGACCCGTCGGCCTCGATGCAGGGCAACCGCGCCCACCTCGCGTTCAGCGGCGGGCCGCACGAGTGCCCGGGGCAGGACATCGGGCGCGCCATCGCGGACACCGGGGTCGACGCGCTGCTGATGCGCCTGCCGGACATTCAACTCGCCGTGGAGGAGAGCGAGTTGCGCTGGCGCAGTGCGCTGATGTCCCGTCATCTGATTGAACTGCCGGTGTCGTTCGCGCCGCGCCCGCCGCAGGAGATCACCGGGCCCGCGATGCCGACGCCGCGCGGTGCGCCGCGCCAGGACTGGCAGGTCGGCACGCCAGGGCCCGCGGTGCCCGCGGCGGCGGCCGCTCCGGCCGCCGCCGGGCCCGTACCGGCGGCCTCCTCCTCCGTACCGCAGCCCGGTCCTGTGCCCCAGGCGCCCGCGACCGCGCCTCCGGCGACCGCGATCCCGGCCCAGCGGCGGGGTTCGGCACCGGTACGGCTGTGGCGTCGGCTGGCGACCTGGTGGCGCGGCTACTAGGCGGCTGCTGAGCGGTTGTTGAGCGGTTGGTTGAAACGAACCCCGGAGGCCGTGCCGGGGCGGCGTGTCGGGCCGCCCCGCGGTGCGCTCAGGCGGCGTGTCGCAGGGTGGTGGTGCCGGAGTCCAGCTGATCCCACCACCAGGCGATCGTCGGCAGCGGCAGCGGCTCCCCGCTGTAGTCGGCCGCCCGGTGCTTCCACCAGCTCACCGGCTTCGCGGCGGCGCCCGGGGGCAGCGGGACCGAGTACCGCGGGCAGCGCGCCGCCCAGTCGAGGTGGCCGCGCACGAACTGCCCCAGGTCGTGTACGTAACGCCGCAGTTCGGCGCCGCCCTCGCACAGCACCTGGTCGCGCAGCCGCAGGAACAGCACCATGACGCGGTCGCGCATCGCGACCGCCTGCGCCAGGGCCTGCTCGGGGCCGCAGCCCAGTTCGTGGCAGAGGACGTCGATGAGGTTGAGGTCGTCGTCGGCGCGCAGCAGTTCCTTGTTGCGCGAGTAGAGGTCGTTGTCCCAGCTGACGAGGGTCCAGGTGATCTCGGTGAGGGCCCGCACCCGCGGGTCCTCCATGTCCTCGTCGGGCACCGAGTATCCGGCGACGATCTCCATCATCGCGGTGGAGGGCGCCATGCCGATGGCCCGCATCCACAGCGTGACGTAGTCGTCGAGGGAGGGCTGGCCGGGAGTGCGGCGGCACTCCGCCTCCCAGACGAGACCCGAGGTGTAGACGCGCATGGCGTCGACCCAGCGGCGCAACTGGCGCGGCGTGGCGTACCTCTCCAGTTCGAGCCGGAGTTCCCGCAGCGCCGCGGTGTGTCGCGACTCGCCGGCCGACAGGACGCCGGGCGCTTCGACGGCACGCATTATTCGGGCGGTCTCCCGGGCCAGCTGGCCCGCGGTGGGCCGGGCCTCGTCGCAGACGCCGTCGTCGAGCGAGAACAGTACGGCGTGGAACTTCGCCATCAGGGCGAGCGGGGCGAGCCTGCCGTAGGGCATGGTCGCGGCGGTGAGTCCGCCGAAGTCGCAGAGGGCGAGGCGCCGTCGCTGCTCTGCATCGGCGTCGAGGTGCTGTCGGAGCATCCAGTCGACGGTCAGCTCGTTCAGCACCCCGGCCGCCGGGTGCACGGCAGGCGGCACCGGGCAGTAGAAGGGAGCGTGGGGCAACTGTTGAACCAGCCGGTGTTCCGAAGCAACGGTCATGGAAAATCCCCCTGGAGTCCAGGTTTCAACGTGCAGTGCGGTGTTCTGCTCTGTGCTGGGGCCTATATGCCCATGTCCGATCGTCAATAACGATGCAACTGCCCACGACCTGACTCAACTTGAGCGCCGGTTGTCCGGGCCCGCCACCGGAGCGGATTTCGGTCCGTCCGCGCGCTGTGAATGTTCTGCGCGGGGCGGGCGGGGCCATCGAGGCGGATCTTTACCCGTAGACCTCTTGCCATCGAGGCCCAGTGGGGGGTGAATCCGCCTGGTCAGGCCGTTCCGGGGCGTCCGGCCCGGGGTGCGGCGCCGTATGGCGTCCGCGCGCCCGAGAGGCGCTCCTGGGCATGTCCGCTCTGGCCGAATACAGCCTTGCTGTGGGCCGGGTGTTCGAAATATCCCGCTCCTTACCGCTGCCACCTGCGCCGTTCGTCAGCCGCACCGCACGCTGTGCGGGCCCGCCCTGATCCTCCTTCGCCCGCGCGGCCGCGTTCGAATGGTTTCGGATCCGGTGGAAAGTGTCCGCGGGTGCGTCCACTCCGTGGGACCCCGGTTCAGCCCCGTACGAGTGTCAACAAAGACACCCACCCGTAAGGCGTGTCCAAGCGCGACCGGAGGACTTCTAGCCGGCCGAGAACCACGCCTCGGCGACGGAGTCCCACGTCTGCTCGGCCGGTGCGGGCAGCTCGCGGAAGTACCAGGTGAAGTTCGAGTAGACGTGCAGCAGGGCGTACGCGAGGAGTTGGCGCGGATCGAAGGCGTGTCCGTACGCCTTCTGGAAGCGGGCCATCAGGCCCGGCTCGCCGCGGGTGACGAAGAGTCCGACGGCGACCAGGTCGTAGGCCGGGTCGCCGATCATGGCGGGCTCGAAGTCGAAGAGTCCGGTGAGCCGCCAGGTCCGCGGGTCGACGAGGAGGTGCTGGCGCATGAACTCGGTGTGCAGCAGGACGCGCCGGGGGCCGGCGGGCAGCGCGACCGTGTCGAGGAACGCGGGGATCCGCGCGACCCACTCCTCGGGGAGGCCGCGGCTGCGCTGCCGCTCGACGGCGCCCGCCCGCTGCCGGGCCAGAAACTCCTGCCAGTCGCCCGGGCCGAGGTGCGGGGCGAGCGGCGCGGGGTCGAGCGCGTGCAGCGCGGCGAGTGCCTCGCCCGCCTCCGCCACGAGGCGCGCCCGGTCGGCGGCGGGGATGCGCGGCCAGGCGACTGCCAGGTCCTCGCCGGGGAGCCGGGACATCAGGACGTACCGCCAGCCGTGGGCGTACGTGCCGATGCCGTGCACCTCGGGGGTCCGCAGCGGGAGCCGGCCCGCGAGGTGGCCGAGGACGTGGCCCTCCCGGACGCCGTCCGCCGCGGCGGCGCCCGGGTACAGCTTGAGGACGTGGTCGGCGCCGACGGCGTAGACCGGCTGCGAGCCCTCGGAGTAGCGGGTCAGGGGTGCTCCGGCGAGCCCCAGACGGGAGCAGAGGTCCGCCGCGCCGGGCCGCACGATCGCGTCGTCCGGGACGACGGCGTCCCACTCTTCGTCGGTGTTCACCTCGGGGAGCATGCGCGGACAGTAAACCGATGATCATCCCGACTGCAACGGATTTCCCCGCGGGCTGCGCTACGCTGCGCGATAGATTTGCGCCTTAAATCCGTATTTGCGCGTTGCTTCGGACCGACTCCCGGAGGTTCCCTTGCTGTCCAGCCGCCGTCGTCTCGCACTCGCCGTACTGCTGGTGGCCTCGCTCGCCGCCGGTCCCTTCCCCGCGACCGCGGACGCCCCCGCCTCGTACACCATCGAGCACGCCGCCACGCTGTCCCCGGAGGCCGAGGCCGCACCGGGGACGAACCTGCTGGTCGTCGGCATCGACCGGCGCCGCGGGATGACGCGGGAGCGGATCCAGCAGCTGCACGTCGGCGGCCAGGAGTGCGACTGCACCGACGTGATGATGCTGGTGCACCTCGCCGAGGACGGCAAGCGGATGAGCGTGGTGTCCGTCCCCCGTGATTCCTATGTGCCGTTCGCACCGCACGACCACCCGCAGCACTCCGGGAAGATCAACGCGGCGTATCAGCACGGCGGCCCCGACCTCGCGGTGCGGACCGTGGAACAGGTGACGGGGCTGCGGGTCGACCACTATCTGGAGACGGACTTCAGCGGCTTCGCCGAGGCCGTCGACGGGCTCGGCGGCGCGCAGGTCTGCACCGACCAGCCTCTGGCGGACCGCAACTCCGGTCTGCGCCTCGCGCCCGGCACCCATCTGCTCGACGGACCGCAGGCACTGCGCTACGCACGGGCGCGCAAGGTCTCCCCGCCCGGTGACCTGGGGCGGGTGCGCCGTCAGCAGCGGCTGCTGCTCGGCATGCTGACGCGGCTGTCCGCAACGGATGCCTTCCGCAATCCGGTGACGCTGGTCGAGACGGCCCGCACCCTGCTCCCGCAGCTGCGCACGGACACCGGCACCGACCTCGCCACGCTGTTCTCGCTGGGCTGGTCGATGCGTGAACTGCGCCCGGAACAGCTGGAGTTCACGACCGTGCCGATGTCGGCGTTCGACCATCGGGTGCCGGAGTGGGGTTCGTCGCTGCTCTGGGACGAGGCGCGCGCCGCCAAGATGTTCGCCGCGGTGCGCGAGGACCGGTCCTTCGCCGCGGAGATCACCCTGCAGGCGGTGCCGGTCGAGATGGCGCCGAGCACGGTTCCGGTACGGGTGGACGACCCCGACGTGGCCGAGGCGCTGCGGCGCAACGGCTTCGACGTGACGAAGGAACAGCCGCCGACCACCCGGGCGGACGGCCCGACAGTGATCACGTACGACCCCTACTGGGAGCGGTACGCATCGACGCTGGCCGCCGCGCTGCCCGGCGCGCAGCTGCGGCCGGTCACGGGGCACGGGCACACCTTCCGGGTGACGGTGGGTTCCGGAAGCCGGGGGGTGACCCAGGTGACGCACGACCGGAGCATGGTGGAGGGTGCGCCGATGACCGGGGAGCAGCTGCGCTGCCGGTAGGGGCCGGGGCGGGAGCGGATCCGCCGGTCCAACTTTCCTTGTCGTCGCGGGAGTCGGCAGGTAGGAATGGGTCCCATGACTACTCTCGGCGCGGTGTTCCGTCCTCAGCTGGCTCCCGAACGGCTCCGTCCTCTGGTGCGTACGGCGGAGGAGGCGGGGCTTGAGGAGCTGTGGCTGTGGGAGGACTGCTTCCTGGAGAGCGGCATCGCCGCCGCGTCGGCCGCGCTGGCGTGGACGGAGCGGCTGCACGTGGGGGTGGGTCTGCTGCCGGTGCCGCTGCGGAACGTGGCCCTCGCCTCGATGGAGGCCGCCACGCTGTACCGGCTGTTCCCCGGCCGGGTGTCCCTGGCCGTCGGGCACGGGGTGCAGGACTGGATGGCCCAGGTCGGCGCCCGGCCCGACTCGCCGATGACGCTGCTGGGCGAGTATCTGGCGGCGATGCGGGGGCTGTTGCGGGGTGAGCGGGTGACGACCGACGGGTCGTACGTGACGCTGGACGGCGTGGCCCTGGACTGGCCGCCGGCCGACGCGCCGCCGGTGTTCGCCGGGGGTGTCGGGCCGCGCACACTGCGGCTGACGGGCGCGGCCGCGGACGGCACGGTACTCGACACCTCGGTGTCGGCGGACGGGGTGCGCCGGGCGCGCCGGCTGATCGAGGAGGGCCGGGCCGCGGCGGGCCGCACCCAGGAGGGCCACCACAAGGTGGTGGTGTACCTCCTCGCGGCGACCGGCCCGGGGGCGGCGGACCGGCTGCACGACGAACTGGTGCGGGACGGACGGGAGTCGGTGCCCGGCCTCGGGGCGGCCGGGGACGCGGCGACGGTCGCGAAGGCGGTGCGGGAGCTGGTGGACGCGGGCGCGGACACGGTGGTGCTGCAGCCGACCGCGGACGAGCCGGACCCGGAGGGGTTCGTGCGGTTCGTGGCGGAGGGGGTGCGGGGGTTGGTGCCTTAGCCCGTGGGCGGTTGCCCCGGCTCGTGGGCTGCTGCCTCAGCTCTTCGGGCGGCGCTCTTCGACCGGTGTTCTTCGTACAGGGCGCGGACCGTCGCACCGCACTCCGCGCCCTGGCAGTGGCCGGACTCCACGCGGGTGCGGCGGCGCAGGCCGCCCGGGGAGCGGGCCGGGACGGTGGCGGTGAGGGCGTCGCGGATCTCGCCGCGGGTGACGGATTCGCAGGGGCAGACGATGTCGCCGTAGGCGGAGTCCTCGGCGATGAGGTCGGGACGCTGGTGGGGGCGGGGGAACGCCTCGCCGATGTTCGGCATGCGCGGTGGCTCCAAGTCATCGTCCTCGTCGGAGAGTTGGAGTTCTCCCTCCTCCTTGAGGAGAGCGACGACGTATGAGGCGATGCCCATCGAGGCGCTCAGGCCCGTGGAGCGGATGCCGCCGACGGTGACGTACCGCCGTCCGGGGTGGAGACGGATCCGGAAGTCGTCGTGCTCGGTGGCCGCGCGCAGGCCCGCGTACGAGGTGATGACCTGCTCTTCGAGGAGGTCGGGCATGATGCGGCGGCCGTGGTCGAGCAGGTACGCGATGCCCTCGGGGGTGGTGTGGTGGGCCGTCTTGGCGTCGGCGCCGGTGAGGTCTTCGGCGGTGGGGCCGAGGAGAACGTTGCCGAAGACGGTGGGCGCGACGAGTACCCCCTTGCCGAGGGCGGTGGGAACGGGCAGCAGGATGTGCCGGACGAGGGCCCGGGACGGCATGGCGAAGACGAGGAGCTGGCCGCGGCGCGGGGTGACGGTGAAGTCGGCGATGCCGAGGAGGCGGTCGATGTCGTCGGCGTGGAGTCCGGCGGCGTTGACGAGGTGTCGGGTGCGGAAGGTGCCGCGGGTGGTGTGGAGGAGATGCCCTTCGGCTGCTGAAGTGACCTTCTGTACCCGGGTGTTGAGGTGCAGTTCGACTCCGGCCCTGACGGCCTGGGTGGCGTAGGCAAGGGTGGTCGTCCAGGGGCAGACGATGCTCTCGTCCGGCACTTCGAGCGCACCGAGGGCGCCGGGTCCGAGGTGCGGCTCGCGGGCGTAGAGCTCTGCTCGGGTGAGGTGGCGGGTGGCGGTGCGGCCGTTGCGCGCGGCCTTGTCGGCGAGGGAGGGGAGGGCGGTGAGCTGTTCCTCGGTCCAGGCGACGAGGAGGGCGCCGACCCTTTCGACGGGGATGCCGGACCGGGGCGCGTAGGCGAGGAGTTGACGCTGTCCGTCGCGTACGAGACGGGATTCGAGGGTGCCGGGGGTGGCGTCGAAGCCGGTGTGGAGGATGGCGGTGTTGGCTTTGGAGGTGCCGTTGCCTACGTCGTCGGAGGCGTCGAGGAGGGCGATCCGGAGGCGGGAATGACGGGCCGCCTCACGGGCGATGGCGGTGCCGACCACACCGGCGCCGATGATGGTGAGGTCGTAGGGGGCGGGGGGTGGCATGGGGGCTCCTGGATGGGGGCGGGGAGGGTGCTGGGGTGGTCCGGGGCGTGCGGGACGCTGGGATGGTCCGGGGGCGTGCGGGGCGGCCGAGGGACGCCTGTGCGGCCAGGGGGTACGTGTGGGGGCTGCCGGTGGGTACGCGTGGGAGCGGCCAGGGGGTACGGGCCAGCGCGGCCGGTGCGGGACGCGCAGGAGCAACGTGGAGCACGCGCCCGTACGAGCAAGGGGTATGGGTGCGACCGAGGGGACACGCGGGCGCGACCGGGGGTACATACCGGGTCACCACGGAGCGCCCGGTAGGACGCGCAGGCACGACCAAGGAGCGCGTACCAGTACGGGCAGGGGGCACACCAGCACAGGCGCGCCCTGGGCAGGCCATGCCCTTTGCCCCTTGTGACACCGTGCCGCTCTGCCGCGCAACGCCGACCGCCGGGCCGCGGGCAGCACCGCCTGCACCGCCTGCACCGCCTGCACCGCCTGCACCGCCTGCACCGATGGAGCCCGGGTTCGGGGTTCCCCTCGGGCACAGGCCTTCGGACGCGCATTCTCGAACTTGCCAAAGCGAGAAGGAAAGGCCTTGAGCACCAGGGGATACATGCCGGTGCGGCCCGGGCGGTACGTACGGGCGTGGCCGGTGGGGTGGTACATGCGGTCCCGGCCGCGCCCACTGGGGGCAGCACGGCCTGCACCGGCGGGGCCGGGGTTCGAGGCTTCGTCCCGGGGACGGGCTGCAGCCGTGCGCATCCTCCGGCCCTCTCCCTCCAGGCGTTAAAGGCCATGAGGTACCCCTCGGCGGGCCGAGTGTGCGCCTCGCCCACCAGCCCCCGTCGGCCCGTTCAGGGTTCGCCCACCGCTGTACGGAATGCCGCCCTCCGGTCTGCCGCTTCCGCCGGTGAGATCGTCGGTTCGTAGACCGCCGACGGCTTCCCCCGTCGGGGCAGCACGTCCGTGATGCTCAGCTGCGGGTTCAGGCCGAGACGGGCCGCCGACGCCACTCCCAGTGCCGTCGCGTCCGGCAACTCCGCTACAACGACCGGTAGTTGGAGCAGGTCGGCCTGGGTCTGCATCAGCAGGGACGAGCGCGTCAGGCCGCCGTCCACTCGCAGTTCCACCGGCCCCGCCCCCAGATCCCGTCCCGCCGCGTCCGCCAGTTCCGCGACCTGGGCCGCGATCCCTTCGCACAGTGCCCTGACCAGGTGACCCGCCGTGGTGTCCAGGCCGAGGCCGGTGAGGGAGCCCCGTGCTTCGGGGCGCCACCACGGTGCGGCCAGTCCTGCCAGCGCCGGGACGAAGGTCACTCCCCCGGTGTCGGGGACGCCGGAGCCCACCCTGTCGAGGTCCTCCGCTCCCCCGATGACGCCGAGATCCGTCAGCCAGCGCACCGCCGACGCCGCCGTGTAGACCTGGCCGTCGAGGCAGTAGGACGTGTGTCCGCCCAGCTGCCAGGCCACGCAGCCGACCAGGCCCGACGCCGGGCGCACCGGATGGCTGCCAGCCTGGGCGAGCAGGAACGCCCCTGTTCCGTAGGTGCACTTGGTGGATCCGGCCTGCAGCGCGTGCTGCGCGAGGAGTGCTGCCTGTTGGTCCACCAGGAGTCCTGTCAGCGGGAGTTCGCCACCCAAGGCCGTTGTCGTACCTGCGTGGCTGTCGGAGGCGACGACCTCCGGGAGGTGTTCCTGCGCGAGCCCGTAGATGTCCAGTGCGGCCGGGGACCACGCCACCCGGTCCAGGTCGAGGAGCTGGGTGCGGCCGGCGGTCGACGCGTCGGTGACGAAGGCTCCGGTGAGGCGGTGGACGAGCCAGGCGTCGCTGGTGGTGACCACTCCGGCGCGGGTGAGGTGGCGGCGTATCCACGCCATCTTGGGCGCGGCGAAGTAGGGGTCGAGGGGAAGTCCGGTCAGTGCCCGCAACTCGTCGGCGTGCGGGGCGAGTTCGGCGCACAGTTCCGTGGCTCTGCGGTCCTGCCAGACGATCGCGTCCGTGAGCGGTTCGCCCGTCGCGGGGTCCCAGGCCAGTACCGTCTCGCCCTGGTTGGCGAGTCCGACGGCGGCGACCGGCTCGCCCGCCGCCGCGAGGGCGCCCCGGCCGGCCTCCAGCACGGAGGCGTACAGCTCGGCGGGGGCGACCTCGACCCGGCCGCCGGGCAGGTGACGCGGGCGTACGGCAGCCTCGCCCGATCCGATCACGCCGCGCTCCGGGCACACGACCAGCGCCTTGGTCCCGGAGGTGCCCTGGTCGACGGCGAGCACGGGGCCGTCCGCCGCCGCAGCGCTGGTGGGCATGTGCATCTCCGTATCCCCGTCCCGGCCCGACCGGTGGTGGACCATCCCGCCTGACCCATGGTCAACTGCTGGGCGCAGTTTGCCACTTCAGTCTCTTCCCCGCCCCACCGGAGGCAGATTCATGACCATGTCGGCCGCGATGCCACCATCCCCGGAAACGCACGAGGACGACCAGCGGCTGCGTCGTCTCGGGTATCAGCCGGTGCTGGCGCGCCGGATGGGCGGCTTCGGCAACTTCGCGATCAGCTTCTCGGTGATCTCGGTGCTGTCCGGCTGCATGACGCTCTACGGCTTCGGCCTCGGCACCGGTGGGCCCGCCGTGATGATGTGGGGCTGGCTCGGCGTCGGGCTGTTCGTGCTGTGCGTGGGGCTCGCGCTCGCCGAGGTGACCAGCGCGTACCCGACGTCCGGAGCGCTCTACTACATGGCCGACCGGCTCGGCGGCCGCAAGTGGGGCTGGTACACGGGGTGGTTGAACCTGCTGGGGCTGCTCGGGGCGGTCGCCGGCATCGACTACGGCGCGGCGCTGTTCACCGGTGCGTTCCTGAATCTGCAGTGGGGGTTCGAGCCGACGCCCGGCTCCACGATGCTCATCTTCCTGTGCATCCTGCTGCTGCACGCCACGCTGAACCTGTTCGGCGTGCGGCTGGTCAGCGTGCTGAACTCGGTCAGCGTGTGGTGGCACATCGCCGGGGTCACCGTGATCGTCGGCGTGCTGGCGTTCGTGCCCGAGCGGCACCGGTCGCCGGGGTTCGTGTTCACGGAGTTCGTGAACGACACCGGTATCGACAGCCCGGTGTACGTGGCCGCGATCGGACTGCTGCTCGCGCAGTACACCTTCTCCGGCTACGACGCCTCCGCCCACCTGTCGGAGGAGACCTCGAACGCGTCCCGGTCCGCGCCGCGCGGCATCGTGCGCGCCATCTGAGTGTCGTGGCTCGCGGGCTTCGCCCTGCTGGCCGGCCTCACCTTCGCCATTCAGGACTACCGGGGCGCCCAGGAGAGCGCGACGGGGGTGCCGCCCGCGCAGATCATGCTGGACGCGCTCGGTTCCGGCGGGGCGACGGCACTGCTGCTCGTGGTGATCGTGGCGCAGTTGTTCTGCGGCAACGCGGAGGTCGCGGCGGCCAGTCGGATGGTGTTCGCGTTCAGCCGGGACAACGCGCTGCCCTGCTCGAAGCTGTGGCGCCGGGTCAGCGGCCGTACCCGTACGCCGGTCCCCGCGGTGTGGCTGACGGTCGGTGCGGCCGGCCTGCTGGCGGTGCCGTCCCTGTACTCGGCGACGGCGTACGGCGCGGTGACCGCGATCAACGTCATCGGCATCACACCCGCGTACGCCCTTCCGATTCTGCTGCGGCTGCGGGCGGGCGACCGGTTCGAGCCGGGGCCGTGGCACCTGGGCCGGTGGAGCAGGCCGATCGGCTGGACGGCCGTGTCGTGGGTGGCCGTGGTGACGGTGCTGTTCCTGCTGCCGCAGAAGGCGCCCGTGACCTGGGACTCGATGAACTACGCGGTGATCGCGCTGGCCGCGGTGCTGATCCTGGCGACGGTGTGGTGGTACGCGGCCCGGGACGCGTACGGGACTCCGGAGCACGACCGCACGGAGACCCCCATATCGTCCCCTTGACGATAAAGAGCACTCCCCTTATCGTCGCAATGACGAGAAAGAGGGGTCCTCCTCATGGCCGACATCACCCGGCGCTTCGGCCGGCACCATCTGCGCTCCGCGCCCACCGCTCACGTACGCCACCACAAGCGCGGCAGGCTCGTCCACGACGGTCCCGGGCTGAGCTTCTGGTTCCGGTCGCTGACCGCCGCACTCTCCGAAGTGCCCATCAGCGACCGGGAGTTGGCGATGGCCTTCCACGCCCGCACGGCGGACTTCCAGGACGTGACGCTGCAGGCCACGGTGACGTACCGGATCAGCGACCCGGCCGTCGCCGCCGCCCGTCTCGACTTCTCCGTGGACCCGGACACCGGCGCCTGGCGCGGGGCGCCCCTGGAGCAGCTGGCGACGCTGCTCACCGAAACGGCGCAGCAGCACGCGCTGGACACCCTGGCCCGTATCCCCTTGTCCGAAGCGCTGGTCGACGGGGTGTCGGCGGTACGGGAGCGGATCGCGGGCGGACTCGCGGCGGAGCCCCGGCTGCCCGCCACCGGCATCGAGGTCGTCGCGGTGCGCGTGGTGGCGATCCGCCCCGAGGCGGACGTGGAGCGGGCGCTGCGCACTCCGGCCCGGGAGCAGATCCAGCAGGAGGCGGACCGGGCGACGTACCAGCGGCGCGCCGTGGCCGTGGAGCGCGAGCGGGCGATCGCCGAGAACGAGCTCGCCAGCAGGATCGAACTGGCCAGGCGGGAGGAGCAGTTGGTGGACCAGCGCGGCACCAACGCCCGCCGCGAGGCGGAGGAGCTGGCGGCGGCCGACGGCGTGAGCGCCGAGGCGGAGGCGGCCCGTACGGTACGGCTCGCCCGCGCCGAGGCCGAGGCGGCGCGCGAGGTCGGCGAGGCCCGCGCCCAGGCACAGTCGGCCTGGCTGCGGGTGCACGGGGAGGTCGACCCGGCCACTCTGCGCGCCCTGGCGACGACCCGGCTCGCGGAGAACGTGCCGCGCATCGAGAGCCTCACCCTGTCGCCCGACGTGCTGACCGGGCTCCTCGCGAAGCTCGGCGGCGGACGGTCCGGCGGCGCGTCGTGAGCCTGGCGCCGCGCGCCGTGCTCGTCCACCGCACCAGCGAGTACGAGGAGTTGCTCGCCCGGCACGGTACGCGCGGCCAGGCCGAGTTCTTCCTCGGCTCGCGCGGCCGCAGCGTGCGCGAGGCGCAGGAGCGGTACGAGCGGACCCGGCGGGCCCTCGCCGAGGTGGCGGGGGCGGTGCCGCTGCAGTGGCGGCAGGCCCGGGTGGAGCGGGCGGACCTGGACCGGTTCCTGTTCGGTCCCGAGGACGTCGTGGTGGTGGTCGGGCAGGACGGACTCGTCGCGAACACCGCCAAGTACCTGGACGAACAAGCGGTGTTGGGGATCGACACGGACCCCGGCCGCAACCCCGGCGTACTGGTGCGGCACCGGGCCGCGGACGCGGCGAAGCTGCTGCGGTCGGCGGTGAGCGGCGGCGCGGCCGACACGCTGACCATGGTGGAGGCCGTCGCCGACGACACGCAGCGGCTGCTCGCCCTCAACGAGATCTACCTCGGTCCGCCAGGACACCAGACGGCCCGCTACCGCATCGGCCAGGACGGGGAGCGGGCCGCCGCCGAGGCGCAGGCGTCGTCCGGCGTCCTGGTGGGGACCGGCACCGGGGCCACCGGGTGGCTGCGCTCGCTGTGGCTTGAGCGGGGGTCCGCGCTGCACCTGCCGGACCCGGTGGACCACCGGCTGGTGTGGTTCGTACGGGAGGCGTGGCCGTCACCCGCGACCGGTACGTCCCTGGTGGAGGGCGTGCTGTCGGGGGACGAGCGGCTGCGGCTGACGGTGGAGTCGGACCGGCTGGTCGCGTTCGGCGACGGCATGGAGGCGGACGCGCTGGAACTGACGTGGGGGCAGACGGTGCGGGTGGGACGGGCGGCGACGGCGCTGCGCCTGCTGGGGTGAGCGCGGCGCACTGCGGGCCTCCGCTTCATTGACATGCCACTTCATTGACATGCCACTTCATTGACACGCACCCGCAGCGGACGGACACTCATGCCACCTGTTCGGCGAAGCAAAGTTCACTGGACGAACGAGACTCCCGCCGGATCCGCCAACTCCCCCGTACTGCAAGGAACTTGCATGACATCCTCCGGAGCCCGCGCCCCGTCTCCGCAGCGCGCCCACACCTTCCGCTCGGTCCTGCCCGTGCTCGCCCTGTGCTGGCTGGCCGTCTTCTTCGACGGCATGGACGTCAACATCTACGGCGCCGTCATGCCGCACATGCTCGACGACCCGTCCCTCGGCCTGACCCAGTCGAGCGCGGGCAGCATCGGCAGCTGGACCACCTTCGGCATGCTCATCGGCGCGCTCGCCGCCGGGAACCTCACCGACTGGCTGGGGCGGCGTCCCATGCTGGCGGGCAGCGTGGCCCTGTTCTCGCTGGGGTCGGCGCTCTGCGCGCTGGCGGGGACGCCGGGGCTGTTCGGGGCGGGCCGGTTCGTCGCCGGGCTCGGGCTCGGCGGGCTGATGCCGCTGTGCCTGGCGATGGTGATGGAGTTCGCGCCGCCGCGCCGGGTCGCGCTCACCACGGGGCTGCTGATGACCTCGTACCACGCGGGCGGCATGGTCGCGACAGCGCTCGGGCTGACGCTGGCTCCTGCGGCGGGCTGGCGCTGGGTGTTCTGGGCGGGCGTGCTGCCCGCAGTGATCGCCGTACCGCTGCTGCTGAAGCTGATGCCGGAGTCGCCCGGGGTGCTGCTCGCGCGCGGCGAGCGGGCGAAGGCCGATGCGGTAGCGGACCGGTTCGGGCTGGTGCGTCCGACGGCGGTGGAGGCTCCTGCGGCCGGTGCGAAGGGCCGGCTGGCCGCTGTGGCGGCGCTGTTCCGGCCGGAGTCTCGGTGGGCGACGCCGCTGCTGTGGCTGGCGTCGTTCTGCGGGCTGCTGCTCGTGTACGGGGTGTCGACCTGGCTGCCGCAGATGATGCGCGCCTCGGGGTACGGCATGACGTCGTCGGTGAGCTTCCTGCTGGTCATCAACGCGGGCGGCATCGTCGGCATGCTGATAGCGGGCCGTACCGCGGACCGCTTCGGGGCGGTGCGGGTGTCCGCGATCTGGTTCGTACTGACGGCCGTCGGCGCGCTCCTGCTGAAGTCGCACCTGTCGCTGGGGCTGACGTACGTGGTCGTGGCGGTCACCGGGGTGTGGCTGTTCAGCGCGCAGGTGATGGTGTACGCGGCGAGCAACACGGTCTACCGGGACAGCGAGCGGGCCGCCGGGCTCGGCTGGGTGACCGGTGTCGGCCGCACGGGTGCGGTGTTCGGGCCGTGGCTGGGCGGGGCGCTGGCGTCGAGCGGCAACCAGAGCTGGGGGTTCACCTCGTTCGCGCTGGCCGGGCTGCTCGGTGCGGTGGCGATCGCCCTGGTGCCGGTGGCGGCGAGGCTCGGAGGACGGAGCCGTACGGCGCCGCCGTCCGAGGCCACGAGCGCTCAGCCGGTGAAGGGCAACCCCGTGTAGTTCTCCGCGAGTTCGGCCGCCGCGTGCTCCGACGAGGCGATGCGGTCGAGCTGGGAGATCTGCAGCCGGGTCTGGAAGGCGGACTGTTCGGGGTCCGTGTGCAGCGTCGTCGTCATGAAGTACGAGAAGTGCTCGGCGCGCCAGACCCGGCGCAGCGCGGCATCCGAGTAGGCGTCGAGGAGGTCGGCCCGGCCGGTGGTGTGCAGCAGGGCGAACGCCTCGGCGAGCCGGACGACGTCGGCGGCGGCCAGATTGAGGCCCTTGGCGCCGGTCGGCGGGACGATGTGGGCGGCGTCCCCGGCGAGGAACACGCGCCCGTACCGCATCGGCTCCGTGACGTGACTCCGCATGGGGAGCACGGACTTGGCGGTGACGGTGCCGCGCTCCAGTTTCCAGCCGGGGTCGGCGGCCGTCGCGAAGCGGGCGTCGAGCTCGTCCCAGACCCTCTCGTCGGACCAGTCGGCGGGGTCGGTGCCGTTGGGGACCTGGAGGTAGAGGCGGCTGACGGTGGGCGAGCGCATGCTGGCGAGGGCGAAGCCGCGGTCGTGGTGGGCGTAGATCAGCTCGTCGTAGACGGGGCGCGCGTCGGCGAGGATGCCGAGCCAGGAGTACGGGTAGGTGCGCTCGTACGTCGTACGGACGGACTCCGGGACGGCGGTCCTGGTGACGCCGTGGAAGCCGTCGCAGCCGACGACGTAGTCACAGGCGAGGGTCTGCTCCGCGCCCTCGTGGACGTAGCGGACGGTGGGCCGGTCGGTGTCGGCGCCCTCGACAGCGGTGACCTGCGCCTCGAACAACAGCGGCCCGCCGTCGCCGACTTGAAGGGCTATCAGGTCCTTCACCACCTCCGTCTGGGCGTACACCATGACGCTGCGGCCGCCGGTGAGGGCGGGGAAGTCGAGGCGGTGGGCGCGGCCGTCGAAGCGGAGTTCGATGCCGTCGTGCGGCATGCCCTCGACGTCCATGCGCCCGCCGGCTCCGGCGGCGCGGAGGATGTCGACGGTGCCCTGTTCGAGGATTCCGGCGCGCTGACGCTGCTCGACGTAGGCGCGGTCGCGGCTCTCCAGGACGACGCTGTCGATGCCGGCGTTGTGCAGGAGGCGGGCGAGGAGGAGACCTGCCGGGCCGCCGCCGATGATGCCAACTGTGGTGTGCATGAGGTCAGTTGTCCGTTTCACTGAGGGGCGCGCCGAGTACGCGCTGGGCGATGCCGAAGGCGGCGTTGGCTGCGGGTACGCCGCAGTAGACGGCGGACTGCAGGAGCACTTCGCCGATCTCCTCGTGGCTGAGCCCGTTGCGCACCGCGGCGCGGACGTGCATCGCCAGTTCGTCGTGGTGGCCGCCGGCGACGAGCGCGGTGAGGGTGACGCAGCTGCGGGTGCGCCGGTCGAGGGTGTCGCCGGTCCAGATCTCGCCCCAGGCGTAGCGGGTGATGAAGTCCTGGAAGCGGGCGGTGAAGGGGGTGGTGGCGGCGAGGGAGCGGTCCACGTGGGCGTCGCCGAGTACGGCGCGGCGCACGACCGTACCGTCGGCGTGGGCGCTCCTCGCGGTACGTGCGCCGGGGTCGCCTCCGCCCCCGAAGTGCCCCTGGAGCGCGGCGAGTACGGCGCCCGGCTGCTCCACCCCGGCGAGGTGTGCGGCGTGCGGGATCTCGACGAGCCCCGCGTCGGGGATCGAGTCGGCGAGGAGGCGGGCGTCGGCGGGCGGGGTCGCGGCGTCCGAGCGCCCGGCGACGACGAGCGTGGGGGCGGTGATCCTACCCAGGTCGTCGCGCAGGTCGAAGGCGGCGAGGGCGTCGCAGCAGGCGGCGTACGCGGCCGGGTCGGCGGCGCGCTGGTCGGCGACCAGGCCCGGCAGGGCCGCGCCGTCGAAACCGGGCGTGAACCAGCGGGCGGGCGCGGTCGCCGCGAGCGGACCGACGCCCTCGCGGCGCACCAAGTCGGCGCGCTCGGACCACATTTCGGGCGTTCCGAAGCGTGCGGACGAGCAGACGAGGGCCAGCCTCTCGACGCGCGCGGGGTGGTGCACGGCGAGCCAGGCGCCCACCGCACCGCCGAGCGAGATCCCCGCGTACGAGAACCGCTCGATGCCCAGCGAGTCGGCGAGCGCGAGGACGAGCATCGCGAGATCACCCACGCCCGCCCCGGCCCCGACGAGCGACGCGACGGAGCCGCCGTGCCCGGGAAGGTCCCACCGCACGACCCTGAACCGACGCGCGAGCGCGGGCACTTGAGGCTCCCACACGGCAAGGGACGTACCGAGGGAGGGCCCGAGGAGGAGGGCCGGGGCATCGGCGGGGCCGTCGGTGCGGTGATGGAGGAGGGGCTGGTTCATCGGGGGTCCTGACCGGGGGTACGGGGACGAGAGGACTGGCTCGACCGAGTCGGCCGACGACGGCCCAAGGGCTGTCGGCTCAGGGCGCGGTCGACGAGTGCGGGGGCGGAACCGAGGTAGCGCGTGGGGTCGGTGAGATCGAGGAGAACGGCGAGCGCGGCGCGCTCCGCACGGTCGGAGCGGTCGGCCTCGGGGCGGGGGTGGGAGGTGGCGGTCTCTGCACCGTCGGCCTCGGGGCCGGGGCGGGCGGCGGCGCTCTCCCCACGATCGATGCGATCGGCCTCGTGGCCGGGGCGGGCGGCGCTCTCCGCACGATTGCCCTCGGGGCCGGGGCGGACCACCACTGCGGGCCGAGCGCCGAGGGAGGCGGGGCTGAGCACCGTTCCGCGGGCGCTGCCCCGGGAAGGGGGGCCGGAGGCTCCCCCGCGCGCGCCGCCCACGCCCGCATGGGCTGCCTCGTCGGTCCCCTCGACACTGCCGGTCCGGGCGCCACCACCAGTCCGGGTGTCACCACCGTCGCCGACGTCTGCTCTCGCGTCTGCGCCTGGGCCTGCATCTGCACCGGGGCCAGCGGGCCCACCGTGCGGGGTGGCCCCGCACAGCCCGGCTGCTTCGGCCCGCTCGGCAGCCTCGCCCGCGCGCCGAGCATCAGCACCGGCACCAGCACCGACATCGGCACCGCCCCCCGGCGCCAGCGCCGCAAGTACCTCCGGTTCACGGGCGAGGGCTTCCGCCAGGCCCACGTCCTGTTCGGCCGCGTACCGGGTGGCCCGGTTCAGAGCCTGCCTGGCCGTGGCCCGGCCGAGCAGTGGGGTGAGCGCGGCGCCGAGGCGTTCGGAGACGATCAGGCCGCCGGTGCGGTCCAGGTTGGCGCGCATGCGGTCCGGGTGGACCGTCAGACCTCCGACGAGTTCCGCCGCGTCCCGGGCCGCGCCGCCCGTGAGTCGGAGTGCGTCGCGCAGTGGCTGCCACTCCGCGTGCCAGGCTCCGGCGGGGCGCTCGTCCTCCGCGGCGAGGGAGGTGAACAACACCGATGCGAGGGAGGGGACTTGGCGTGCCGCAGCGGCGATCAGAGTGGCGCGGACCGGGTTGCTCTTGTGCGGCATCGCGGACGAACCGCCGCCGGCGCCTTCCGCGAGTTCGCCGATCTCCGTACGGGAGAGGACGAGCACATCGGCGGCGATCTTGCCGAGCGCGCCCGCCGTGAAGGCGAGTGCACCCGCCAGGTCGGCGACCGGGGTACGGAGGGCGTGCCAGGGCAAGTGGGGTGCGGCAAGACCGAGTTCGGACGCGAAGGCGGCGGGCAGGTCGAGCGGGTCCGCGCCCTGCGGGGCGTACTCGCCGAATGCGGCCAAGGTACCTGCGGCGCCGCCCAGTTGGGCGGGGAGGGTGTCGCGTACCGCTGCCAGCCGGTCGTGCGCGTCCACGACGAGGGACCGCCAGCCCGCCGCCTTCAGCCCGAAGGTCGTCGGCACGGCGTGCTGGGTGAGCGTGCGCCCCGGCATGGGGGTGGAGCGGTGCCGGGCGGCGAGCGCGGCCAGCTCCGTGGCGGTGTCGGACAGGTCGGAGAGGACGGGGGCGAGCGCGCGGGTCGCCATCAGCATCAGGGCCGTGTCGAGGATGTCCTGGCTGGTCGCTCCCCGGTGCACGAACTCGGCATGGACCGGGGCGAGTCGGGCGACCTGTGCGGTCAGGTCGGCGATCAGGGGGATCACCGGGTTGCCGCCCGCCCTGGCCCGCAGCGCCAGGTCGCGGGCGTCGTAGCGGGACGCGTCGGCCACCGCCGTCACCATTTGCGCGGCGGCTGCCGGGGCCGCGCCGATCCGGACCTGCGCCCGGGTCAGTGCGGCTTCGGCGTCGAGCAGGGCCTGGAGGAAGGCCGTGTCCCCGGTCGCGGCCTCGGCCGCACCGCCCACCGCACCCGGCGAGAAGAGGTCGGCGGAAGTCTCAGTGGAAGTCAAGGAACACCGTCTCCCGCTCCCCCTGGAGGTGGATGTCGAAGCGCCGTACGCCGTCCCGCTCCGGCGACGCGAGCAGCGTGGCCCTGCGGGGCCCTGGCAGGGCGGCGAGCGGACCCTGCCGCACGTCGTCCGTGAAGTAGGCGCGCGTGTAGAGGTGGTGCATCAGGCCGCGTGCGAAGACGCAGACGCAGAGGTAGGGGGTCCCGGCGGGCGGGGCCAGCGTACGGACCGCCCAGTGGCCGTCCGCGTCCGTGGCGACCCGGCCGAAGCCGGTGAAGTCGACGCCGTTGCGGCCGAGGAAGCCCCCGGTCACCGGGGAGCGGCGGAGCGAGCCCGGACGGCCGGCGAGGGAGCCGTCGGGGGCCGCCTGCCACGTTTCGACGATCGCGTCCGGGACCGGCGCCCCGCTTCCGTCGCGTACGTGGCCGTGCACGGTAACGGTGTCCGGGTGCCCCGCCGGGGCGATGTCGCCGCCGCCCGCGAAGGGCAGCGCGTAGCCGTAGAACGGGCCGACGGTCTGGGAGGGCGTCGGGGGAAGCACGGGACCGGCAGGCATCAGTGGTTCTCCTCGGGGTCGGGCAGCGTGGCGGCGGGACCGTCCAGGACGATGTCCCAGCGGTAGCCGAGCGACCACTCGGGGCGGGAGCGGGCGTGGTCGTAGGTGGCGACGAGGCGGTCCCGGGCGGCCTGGTCGGTGACCGACTGGAGGATCGGGTCGTACGGGAAGAGCGGGTCGCCGGGGAAGTACATCTGGGTGACCAGGCGCTGGGTGAAGGCGGTGCCGAAGAGCGAGAAGTGGAGGTGGGCGGGCCGCCAGGCGTTGGTGTGGTTGCGCCAGGGGTATGCGCCGGGCTTGATCGTGGTGAAGGAGTAGTTGCCCTGATCGTCCGTCAGGCAACGTCCCACACCGGTGAAGTGGGGGTCGAGCGGGGCGGGGTGCTGGTCGCGCTGGTGGGCGTACCGGCCGGACGCGTTGGCCTGCCACAGCTCGACGAGCTGGCCGCGCACGGGGCGCCCGTCGCGGTCGAGGACCCGGCCGTCGACGGTGATGCGCTCGCCGAGCGGCTCGCCCTGGTGCTGGCGGGTGAGGTCGGAGTCGAGGTCGGTGATGTCGGTGACCCCGAAGACGGGGCCGTGCAGCTCGGCGGCCTCCGGGTCGGCGGCGCTGCCGAGCGCCACGAGCGGTTGCTGCGGGTGGCGGAGCAGGCTGCTGCGGTACGGGGCGAAGTCGCGCGGCGGGTGGTGCGGGGCGGGGGCGCCTTCCGCGACCGCCCTGGCGACGGCCGCGTGTCGCTCGGCCATCTCGGCAGTGATGTGATCCTGCGTCAATTCGACGGAGCTCAAGTGATGTTCACCTTTCAAGGACGAGTGCGAGGCCCTGCCCGACGCCGATGCACAGGGTGGCGAGGCCGGTGCCGGAGCCCGCGGCGGCGAGCTGGTGGGCGACGGCGCCGGTGATGCGGGCACCGGACGCGCCGAGGGGGTGGCCGACGGCGAGGGCGCCGCCGCGCGGGTTGACGACGGCGGGGTCGAGGCCGGGCCACTGCGACAGGCAGGCGAGGGCCTGTGCGGCGAAGGCCTCGTTGAGTTCGAGGACGCCCAGGTCGGCCAGGTCGCGGCCGGCCTTCTTCAGGGCGCGGTGCACCGCTTCGACGGGGCCCGCGCCGAAGTACTGCGGTTCGATGCCGGTGACTGCGGAGGCGCTGATCCGGGCGAGGGGCTCGCGGCCGGTGGCGCGCAGGCCGTCCTCGTCGACGAGGAGCAGGGCGGCGGCGCCGTCGTTGAGCGGGGAGGAGTTCCCGGCGGTGACGGTGCCGTCCTTGCGGAAGACCGGCCCCAGCTTGGCCAGTGCCTCGACGGTGGAGGACTCGCGGACGCATTCGTCGCGGGTGAGGTCGATGCCGTCGACGGGCACGACCTCGCCGTCGTACAGGCCCTTCTGCCATGCGGCGGCGGCCTTCTGATGGCTCGTCAGGGCGAAGGCGTCCTGGGCCTCGCGGGTGACGGAGTACCGGTCGGCGACGAGTTCGGCGCCTTCGCCCAGCGCGACCGTCCATTCCTCGGGCATCCGGGGGTTGGTCATCCGCCAGCCGAGGGTGGTGGAGTACATCTGCTGGTGCCCGGCGGGGAAGGCGCGCTCGGGCTTGGGCAGCACCCAGGGGGCGCGGCTCATGGACTCCACGCCGCCGGCGACGGCGATCGACGCGTCGCCGACTGCGACGGCGCGGGCGGCCTGGATGACGGCTTCCATGCCGGAGCCGCAGAGCCGGTTGACGGTGACGCCGGGCACGGACACCGGGAGTCCGGCGAGCAGGACCGCCATGCGGGCGACGTCGCGGTTCTCCTCGCCCGCCCCGTTGGCGTTGCCGAGGAACACGTCGTCGATCCGGGCCGGGTCCAACTCGGGGGTACGCGCGAGAAGTTGGCGCAGCACGGTGGCGGCCAGGTCGTCGGGCCTCACCTCGGCGAGCGCGCCGCCGTACTTGCCGACGGGTGTGCGTACGGCATCCACCACGTATACGTCGCGAAGCGTTGTCATCGGCCCACTGCCTCCCCGAGACCCGCTGCCTCTCCGAGACCCGCTGCCTCCCCGAGGCCCACTGCCTCTCCGAGGGCGACGGGCGCCCCCGTCTTCCCGATCAGCTCTTCGGCGCTCACGCCCGGTGCGGTCTCGACCAGTACGAGCCCGGCGCCGGTCACGTCGAGTACGCCGAGGTCGGTGATGACGCGGTGCACGCAGCTCTTGCCGGTGAGCGGCAGGGTGCACTCCCCCACGATCTTCGGGGTGCCGTCCTTGGCGGTGTGGTCGGTGAGGACGATGACGCGGCGGGCGCCGTGGACGAGGTCCATGGCACCGCCCATGCCCTTGATCATCTTGCCGGGAACCGACCAGTTGGCGAGGTCCCCGCCTGCGGAGACCTGCATGGCACCGAGGATCGCGGTGTCGATGTGGCCGCCGCGGATCATCCCGAAGGAGAGCGCGGAGTCGAAGAACGACGAGCCCGGGAGGACGGTGACCGTCTCCTTGCCCGCGTTGATGAGGTCGGGGTCGACCTGGTCCTCGGTCGGGTACGGGCCGACGCCGAGGAGCCCGTTCTCGGAGTGGAGGACGACGTCGATGCCGGAGGGGAGGTGGTTGGGGACGAGGGTCGGCAGTCCGATGCCCAGGTTCACGTAGCTGCCGTCGGTCAGCTCGGCCGCCGCGCGGGCGGCCATCTCTGCGCGGTTCCAGGCCATCAGACGCCCACCGTCCCTCGTGCCGGAGGCGCGGAGACCACGCCTCGTGCCGGAGGCGCGGAAACCATGCCTCGTGCCGGAGGCGCGGAGACCATGCCTCGTGCCGGAGGCGCGGAGACCATGCGCCGCTCGATCTGCTTGTCGGCGGCCTGGGCCGGGGTCAGTGCCACGACCCGCTGCACGAAGACGCCCGGTACGTGCACCGCGTCCGGGTCCAGCTCCCCCGGTTCGACGAGTTCCTCCACCTCGGCGATCGTCACGCGCCCCGCCATCGCGGACAGGGGGTTGAAGTTGCGGGCCGAGCGGTGGAAGACGAGGTTGCCGTGCCGGTCGCCCCTGGCGGCCCGTACGAGGGCGAAGTCGGTGCGGATGCCACGCTCCATGACGTACTCCTGCCCGTCGAAGGTGCGCACCTCCTTCGCCGGGGACGGCAGCGCGACCGAGCCGTCCGCTCCGTAACGCCACGGCAGTCCTCCGTCGGCGACCTGGGTGCCGACGCCCGCCGGGGTGAAGAACGCCGGGATCCCCGCGCCGCCCGCGCGCAGCCGCTCCGCGAGGGTGCCCTGCGGGACCAGCTCGACCTCCAGTTCGCCGCCGAGGTACTGGCGCGCGAACTCCTTGTTCTCGCCCACGTACGAACCGGTGACGCGGACGATGCGGCCCGCGGCGAGCAGGAGCCCGAGGCCTCCGCCGTCCACGCCGCAGTTGTTGGAGACGACGCTGAGGCCGTCGGGCCCTGACTCGTGGAGCGCCTGGATCAGCACGTTCGGTACGCCGCTGAGCCCGAAGCCGCCGACCGCGAGGCACGCTCCGGAGGGGATGTCGGCGACTGCTTCGGCGGCAGTGGCCCTGACCTTGTCCATGAAGGAATTCCTGACCCCAGGCTGTTCGCCTGATGAACTAGAGTTCACACTTGACTCGTCCAGAGTCTGCGTCGGCCCGTCCGGCCTGTCAATGCCCCGCCACGGGCCCGGCTACGGTTGCCGCAAGATCAGTCACGGAGAGCCGATGCCCGACACGAACCGCACCACCGCCCCCCTGCCCGCGAGCGACGACATCCCCGCCGAGGCCGTCGGCCCGCTGCTGCGCGGCCTCGACGTGCTGCGCCGGCTCACCGACGCGGGCGGCCGGCTGAGCCTCGGCGATCTCGTACGGTCCACCGGCCTGGCCCGCTCGACCGTCGACCGCATCACCCAGACCCTGGCCCGGATGGGGCACCTGCGGCTGGACGGCCGGGACGCCGCGCTCACCCCGCGGCTGATGGAGCTCGGCAACGCCTACCTCGCCTCGATCCGTCTCCCCGACCTGCTCGGCCCGCACGCGGAGCGCCTCGCGGACGCGCTCGACGAGTCGGTGTCCCTGGCGGTGCCCGACCGCGACGGCATCCGGTTCGTCCACCAGTCGACGCGGCGCCGGGCCATGTCGCTGAGCTTCCGCATCGGCGACCTACTGCCCGCCGAACGGACCGCGCCCGGCGCCCTGTTCGCCGCCGACTGGGACGCGGCCGCGTGGGCGCACTGGCGGGAGCGGCGCGCGGCCGATCCGCAGGGGCTCGGCTTCCACGCCGTGCCACCCCTGACGGATGCTCAGGACACCCCGGACGAGGCGCACTTCGCGGACCGTACGCACCGGGCGGGGGATCAGGGGTGGGCGCTGGACGACCAGTTGATCGAGCCGGGTCTCGTCGCGCTCGCCCTGCCGGTCAGCGGCCCCGACGGGCGGCCGGTGTGCGCGGTGAGCGTGGTCAGCCACACCAGCAGGCACAGCGCGGCCTCGCTGCGGAAGGCGATGCTGCCCCGGCTGCTCACCGCCGTGACCGGCATGGAGCGCGCGCTGCGCGAGGCACCGGCGACGGAGCCGGTCAAGTCGGCTACAGCGCTGGCGAGTTGGACCACCGCGTCCAAGCAGGAGCTGGGTGCCGGTTTCGTGGAGTCACTGGCGCGCGGGCTGACCGTGCTGACCGCGTTCGGCGAGGGCAGGTCGGCGCTGACGCTGACCGGTGTCGCCGAGGCGTGCGGGCTGGCGCGGGCGACCGC
This sequence comes from Streptomyces sp. NPDC021093, assembly GCF_044333135.1. NCBI lineage: Bacteria > Bacillati > Actinomycetota > Actinomycetes > Kitasatosporales > Streptomycetaceae > Streptomyces > Streptomyces sp. NPDC021093. The sequence goes on from NZ_JBIRQJ010000013.1 coordinate 148,953, forward strand.
GCGGCGCGCGCTGATCACGTTCGAGCACCTGGGGTACGTGGAGGCGCGCGCGGGCCTTTTCCGGCCGACTCCGCAGGTGCTGGGGCTCGGCTTCCCGCCGCTGTCGCGGCTGACGCTGCCGCAGTTCGCGGAGCCGCACCTGGCCGCGCTGGCGCAGCAGGTGCACGACTCGACGTCGCTGTCCGTGCTGACGGGCACGGAGATCCAGTACACGGCGCGGGTCGCCACCAGCCGCGTCATGAACGTCAACATCACGGTGGGCACCCGGTTCCCCGCTTACGCGACCTCCATGGGCCGGGTCCTGCTGGCGGACCTGCCCGAAGGGGAGCGCGCGGAGCGGCTCGCCGGATCAAAGCCGCAGGCGCTGACCCGGCACACGGTGACCTCCGTCGAGGACCTCGGGGCACTTCTGGAGCGCGTGCGGGAGGAGCGGTTCGCCATGACGGACGGTGAGTTGGAGGAGGGCCTGCGGTCGGTGGCCGTGCCGGTGCGGGACCGGTCGGGCCGGTCGGTGGCCGCCGTCAACGTCGCCATGCACAGCAGCCGGCGCACCGCCGCGCAGTGCCGCAGCGAGGTGCTGCCCGCGCTGCGGGCGACGGCCGCGCGGATCGAGGAGGACCTCGCCGCGGCCGGGAGGTTCACCCGTACCGCGGCCTGCTGAGGCAGCAGATCAGGAACACTTGGGGCATTTGTCCGTATGCTCCGTATTTCGGTTCCTTATTCTGCGTGCTCCGGAGGTGAGATGCGGCATGGCCCGCACCTCTGTCGTCAGGCCCCGGCTTCGGTACTGGTTCGACAAGACCATGTCCCGCGGCACCCCGGCCCTGATCGGCTGGCTCTCGATGATCTGCCTGGCGATCGTCGTCCCGGTGAGCGCACTGCTGGTCTGGGCGGACCGGCGGCGGCCCACCACGCTGCACAACCAGGCCCTGGAGATCTGGAAGAACGTGAGCTGGGCGTTCAAACTGGGCGGCGGCGCGGTCGGTACGCCGGTGTTCGTGGCGCTGTCGGTCCTGCTGGCGCTGGTCGGGCTGTTCTTCGCGAGCTGCCTGGTCGGGCTGATCGCGGCCGGGGTCAACCGCAAGATCCTGGATCTGCGGCGCGGCAGGTCCATGGTCCTTGAGGACCACCACACGGTGCTCCTCGGCTGGTCGGAGCAGGTCTACCCGGTCCTCAGCGAGCTGGTGGAGGCAAATGCCACCAAGCGCCGGAGGGCGGTCGCGATCCTCGCCCCCAAGGACAAGATCGAGATGGAGGAGCTGATCCGGGCCCGGGTGCCGAGCACCCGCAACATCCGGGTGATCTGCCGCACCGGAAGCCCGGCCGACCCCGCGGACATCGAGCGGGTCAACCCGAAGGGCGCCCGGGCGGTGATCGTGCTGACGCCGGGCGGCGAGGACGGGGACGCCGATCTCGTGAAGACGCTGCTCGCCGTCACCAAGAGTCCGGGCATGCAGGACCAGCCGCACCTCGTGCTGGCCGCCGTGCAGGACGTGCGCAACCGGGACGCGGCCCGGCTCGCGGCGGGCCCGGGGGCGTGCGTGCTCAGCATCGACGACATCGCCGCCCGGCTCGTCGTGCAGACCTGCAGACAGCCCGGTCTCTCGGTGGTCTACATGGAGCTCCTGACCTACGAGGGCAACGAGTTCTACCTCACCGAGGAGCCACGGCTGGTGGGCCGCAGCTACGCCGACGCCCTCATGGCGTACGCCACCTCCGCGGTGATCGGCCTGCGCCGGGCCGACGGCTCGCTCGCCCTCAACCCGCCGTCCCAGACCCCGATCCGTGCGGGCGACGAGATCATCGCGATCTCCCGGGACGACGGCACGGTGGTCCTCTCCGACGATCCGTGGACGGTCGACACGGCGGCGATCGTCACCCCGGCGCCGCGCGTCCCGCAGCCCGAACGGACCCTGATGCTGGGCTGGAACCGGCGGGCCGCCCTGGTCATCACCGAGCTCGACCAGTACGTCGCCGAGGGCTCGGCCCTCGACGTGATCGCCCGCGAGCCCGAGCTCGCCGACACGGTCGCTTCGGTGCCGCTGGAGCGGGGGGCGCTGACGGCAGGCTTCCGGACCGGCGACGTGACCGAGCCCGGGGTGCTGCGCGGCCTGGAACTCGGGGCGTACGACCACGTGATCGTGCTCAGCGACGACGCCGACGGCACGATGGGGCTGCGCGCCGACAACCGCACCCTGGTGACCCTGCTCCAGCTGCGGCACATTGCGGGCGGGCTGGCCCGCGGGCTGCCGGTGGTCGCGGAGCTCAGCGACGACCGCAACCGGGCGCTGGCACCGATCAGCCGGAGCGACGACTTCATCGTCAGCGACCGGCTGATCAGCCTGCTGATGACCCAGGTGTCGGAGGACCGGCACCGGGCCGCGCTCTTCGAGGACCTCTTCCGGACGGAGGGCAGCGAGATCTACCTCAAGCCCGCCCGGGACTACGTGCGGCTGGGGCACGAGACGGACTTCTACACGGTGGTGGAGTCGGCCCGCCGCCAGGGGCAGTCGGCGATCGGCTACCGGCGGCTGTCGGAGGCGGCCGGGCCGCCGTCGTTCAGCGTCCACCTCAACCCGGACAAGAGGCGGACGCTGCGGTTCGCCGAGGGCGACAGCGTGATCGTGATGGCGGAGGACTGAGCGCGCAGGCGAATCGATTCCGCGCGCCGGTTCCGCGCACCGGCAGCGGGATGCGGCGATGTGCTGTAGTTGACACCGCAATTGGCCCGCAGTCCCGCACCGAAGGAGCCCTCGTGGCACTCTCCCGCGAAGAACGCGCACGCTTCCTGGCCGAACCGCACATCGGCGCCCTGTCCGTGGAGGGCGGCCCCGGCCGCGCCCCGCTGACCGTGCCCATCTGGTACCAGTACGCCCCTGACGGCGAGCTGTGGATCCTCACCGGCATCAACTCCCGCAAGGCGGAGCTGATCCGGGCCGCCGGCCGCTTCACGCTCATGGCCGACGTCACGGAGCCGACCATCCGCTACGTGTCCGTGGAGGGCCCCCTCGTCTCCTCGGAGAAGGGCACCCGGGAGCAGCTGACCGAGATGGCCGCCCGCTATCTGCCCGCCGACAAGGTCGAGGGGTACGTCGACTGGTCCTGGAAGGAGCACGGGGAGCAGGTCGCCTTCACGATGCGCCCCGAGCGGTGGCTGAGCGCGGACCTGGGCTCGGTCTGAGCGTCCCGCGTGACGCAGTGATCCTGACGGGACTGCCGGGGGTGACGTGGCGATTCTGACAGGACGACCTGGTTCCGGATCTCAGGGCTGGCCCTGATGCCAGGCCCGCCCCGGCTGCCTATGGTTGTTCTCACCGGCACCGTTCCGGGGACGACGACGGGGGAAGACGGGGGTCTCGGGGGAGACGTCGTCCCGGAACGGTTCGCTGGTACCTCTTGCTGCGGGCGGCCTGGCCGCCCACGAAGCCGCTCAGGCCGCCCGCAGATACGTGAGCACGGCCCGCACCCTCCGGTGGTCGTGCAGATCGGTCTCCAGCGCCAGCTTGGCGAGGATGTTGCGGACGTGCGTCTCGACCGTCTTCGCACCGATCACCAGGGAACGGGCGATGGCGTCGTTGCTCCGGCCCTCGGCCATCAGGGCCAGCACTTCGCGTTCCCTGGCGGTGAGTTCGTCGAGCGGGCCCGGTGCGCGCGGGGTGTTCAGCAGCCGGTCCACCACCTGCGGGTCCAGGACGCTCTCCCCCGCCGCGACGCGCTTGAGGGCGCTGCCGAGTTCGTCGATGTCGGCGACCCGCTCCTTGAGGAGATAGCCGAAGCCGCGCGGATCCTCGGCCAGGGCCCGTACCGTGTCGGTCGCCTCGACGTACTGGGACAGCAGCAGGACGCCCGTGCCCGGCCACCGGGCGCGGATCTCGGCGGCTGCCCTGAGGCCCTCGTCGGTGTGGGTGGGCGGCATCCGGATGTCGAGGAGGACGGCGTCCGGGCGGTGTTCGGCGACCAGGGCGGGCAGCCCCGTCGCATCGCCGAGTTCGGCGGCGACGTCGAATCCGGCGTCGGTGAGGAGCCGTACGATCCCCTGTCTGAGGATCGCCGAGTCCTCGGCAACTATCACCCGCACGGAAGCTCCGCCCTGATTCTGGTCCCGCCGCCTGCGGGAGAGTCCACCTGCAGTATCCCGTCCACGGCGGCCAGCCGGTCGGCCAGGCCCCGCAGTCCGCTGCCGCGCGCGGTGTCGGCGCCGCCGATGCCGTCGTCGACGGTCTCGACGACGAGCCGGTCCCCGCTCTGCCGGGCGGAGACGCTGACGGCCCTGGCGCGGGCGTGCTTGGCCGCGTTGGCGAGGGCCTCGCAGACGGTGAAGTACGCGGTGGACTCCACCACCGGGTCGTAGCGCCGGGGTTCGGCGGCGACCACCACGGGCACCGCGGCCTGCTGGGCGAGGGCCCTGAGCGCGGGGCCGAGGCCCTCGCGGGTGAGGACGGCGGGGTGGATGCCGTGGGCGATGCCGCGCAGTTCTTCGAGGGCCATGGTGAGGCTCTCCTCGACCTCGCCGACGGAGCGGCGCAGCGACGGGTCGGGGTGGTCGGCCAGGCCCTTGTCGACGCGGCGCAGCGCCATCAGGGCGAAGACGAGGCGGGCCTGCGCGCCGTCGTGCAGGTCCCGCTCCAGGCGTCCCCGCTCGGCGTCCGCCGCCCGTACGATCCGCGACGTGACCTCCTTGGCCTGGGTCCGCAGCCATACGTTCTCCAGGGCGAGCCGCAGTGCCGCGCCGACGGCTTCGAGGAGCTCGGGGTCCTCGTCGAGCGCGGGGTCGTGGTGCAGGAGGGCCAGCGGGGTGCCCCGGGAGGAGTCGACGCGGGTGCGTCCCGCACCCTCGCCGCGCACGGTCTCGCCCGCCCCGTCGGCGTACGCGCCCTCCTCCTCCTGCCAGAGGCCGAGCCGCAGCCCGGGGTCGCCGAGCACCCGGCCGAGCACGTCGCGCACCCGGTCCTGGTCGGGGTCGGTGCCGAGGTCGATGACGAGGTCGCCGACCTCGGCGCGCTGCAGGCGCATCCGCAGCAGCCCCACCAGGAAGGCGACGGGGACGGCGACCTGGGCGAGGTCGGACAGCAGGAAGACCGCTTCCTGGAAGGTGCCGGCCGGGGGCATGGGAAGCAGCACGAACAGCAGGTCCCACAGGAGGAACGCGGAAGCGAGCGCGATGGCGATCCAGGCGGGCAGCAGGGCTCTGCGGCGGGCCACCGAGGCCTGCTGCCAGCGCCGCACGATCGCACCGACGAGCACGATCGAGACCACCCAGCCGATCACGCGGTAGACGGTGTCGACGGGGGTGAAGAGGTCGGCGAGGGCGGGGACGTGCAGCAGGTTGGGGCCGCAGTCGTCGCAGGACAGGTACGTGGCCTCGGTGGCGACGGCGGCGGGGTCGTAGGTCAGCGCGCGCAGCAGACCGCCGAAGGCGACCAGGCCGTACGAGAGGGCGACGAGGCGGCGGGCGAGCGCGGAGCCGAGGCGGCCGTCGGGGAAGGAGAGGACCAGGTGGACGAGGACGGCCATGTTGAGCGCCTCCCACCAGGCGCCCAGCGCGAACAGGGCGGGCGCTCCGGTGCCCTGGAGGTTGCCCAGGAACCAGGTGATGCCCTCGGCGATCATCAGCTGTCCGGTGCGGTTGGCGGGCCGGTGCCACCAGGCGGTGAGGCCGCCGCCCGCGTAGGCGAGGCCGACGGCCAGGTCACGGGCGACGTCGCCGGCTGAGCCGCCCGCGCGCACGTACGCCCAGCTGCCCGCGGACGCGGAGACGGCCGCGACGAGTGCCGCCGCGGCCATGCGTATCCGGAGGGTTCTGGTGCTGGTCCGGGGGGTGCCCGGGAGTCTGTCTCTCTGCCGTTCCACGGCCCACACGGTAGGCCATCGGGGGCGCGGAGAGATCCGTCGCGGGAGTGCTTCCGATAGATGTCCAGGGCACCTTTCACCGGGACGGCGAGACCGGTGCGGAGCGGGTCGGGCTGCTCGTCGGTGAGGGGGAGGGTGCGGCGGTCGGCGGGGAGGGCGGACGGGCCCCACCTTGCGCCGCCACGGCATGGTGACCGCGCTGCCGGTGTTGAGGACGAGGATCGTGCGCGGGTTGGCGGCGGACACCGCGTCGATGAGTTCGTCCTGGTGAGCGGGGAGGGCGAGGGAGGGGAGGTCGCCGCTGCCGCCGAGCGCGCCGTCCTCGCCGTTGAAGGCGAGGACGACCGGGGTGTGTACGCGGCGGGCGGGCTTCGCCGCGGCGGCGGGCGAGTCGGCGCGCTGCTCGGGCGTCGCCAGGCCGAGGCGGACCGGGACCGGGCCTCGGCCGAGCACGGTTCCGTCCCGGCCGATGGCCACGGTCGTGCGCCCGCACGACGTGCTGCCGGTCGGCCCGACCGGGGCCGCCCTGGCTCTCGGCGGAGCCCGCCCCCGCCGTCCCCGGCCTCCCGCCGGACGCGCTCCACACCGTGCACTCCACGCTGTGCACTCCGCGCCGTGCTCGCCACACCCTGCACTCCGCGCCGCGCGCTCCAGACCGTGTACTCGGCACCGCGTACTCCGCACCGCACTCCGCGCTGTGCCGCGGCCCCCTCCAGGTCCACCCCCGCGGCCTGTGATCCTCAACGCGCCCTCGAATGCGCCCACTTCGGCGGATCAGGACTAGTCTCACCATTCCTTGCACCCGCCATGGAATCGGAGCGAGCCGTGCCGATGCCCCTGCCGGACCAGCCCGACGACTGGACCGAACCCGGCGCCCACGCCGTGAGCGACCGCGTCCACCGCATTCCGCTGCCACTCCCCCTGGACACCCTCGCCGCCGTCAACGTCTACGTGATCGAGGACGCCGAGGGCCCGGTCCTGATCGACTCCGGCTGGGCGCGCCCGGAGACCGAGAAGGCCCTCGCCAAGGCGCTGTCCACGCTCGGGTACGGACTCGGCGACATCTCCCAGATCCTGGTGACCCACGCCCACTGGGACCACTACACACAGGCGCTGGCCCTGCGCGCGTCCCTGGGCTCCCGGGTGCGCATCGGGCGCGGCGAGCGGCACTCCATCGAGGGCTTCGACCTGAGCCGGGGCCCGCACCCCCGGCAGGCCGCGCAGCTGCGGACCTGTGGCGCGGGCGAGTTGGCGGACCGGGTCGACGCGTGGCCGGTCACGCCCGAGGAGCGGGCGATGCCGTGCGGCCCGCCGGACGCCTGGCTCGACGACGGCGAACAGGTCCGGCTCGCCGACCGGCGGCTGTCGGTGGTGGCGACGCCGGGGCACACCCGGGGGCACGTGGTGTTCGGCGACCCGGCGGCGGGCCTGCTGTTCGCGGGCGACCACGTACTGCCGCACATCACGCCGTCCGTGGGCTTCGAGCCCGTACCGGAGAAGTCCCCGCTGCGCTCCTTCCAGCAGTCCCTGCGCCTCGTACGGGAGTTGCCCGACGCGCTCCTGCTGCCCGCGCACGGCGGGGTGACCACCAGCGTGCACACCCGCGTCGACGAACTCCTCGCCCATCACGAGGAGCGGCTGGACGCGGTGCTCCGCGAGGTGCGGGCGGGGGCCTTCACCGCGTTCGCCGTGGCGCGGGCGCTGCCGTGGACCCGCAGGCTGCGCCGTCTCGACGACCTGCCCGACCAGCACCGGATGCTGGCGGTCCTGGAGATCGACGCGCACCTGGAGGTGCTGACCGAGGCGGGCGTGCTGTCCTGGGCGCACGTCGAGGGGGTACGGCACTTCGCCGTGCGGGGCTAGGACGACGCCACAGCGGTACGGGGGCGGAGCGCGGGACCGGTTATGCTCCGGCCGCCCGCTCCCGCACCTGCCGCACCTGTCATACCCGAAAGGACACTTCCGTGATCGTCGTCGCCGGTGAGGCCCTGATCGACCTCGTACCGCAGGCCGGGGGCGACGCCCTGGCTCCGCTGCTGCCCGCGCGCGGCGGCGGTCCGTACAACACGGCCGTGGCGCTCGGCCGGCTCGGCGCGGACGTCGCCTTCTGCTCGCGGATCTCGACCGACGCCTTCGGCGCCTCGCTCGTCGAGCGGCTGCACCGGGAGAAGGTGTCCACCGATCTGCTCCAGCGCGGCCCCGAGCCGACCACGCTCGCCGTCACCTCGATCGGCGCGGACGGCTCGGCGGCATACAGCTTCCACGTCGAGGGCTGCGCGGACCGGCTCTTCGAGACGCCCGCCCACCTCCCGGACACCGTACGGGCGTTGTCGTTCGGCACCTGCTCCCTCGTGCTCGAACCCGGGGCCTCCGCCTACGAGGAGCTGATGCGGCGGGAGGCGGCGCGCGGCACCTTCGTCGCGCTCGACCCGAACATCCGGGCGGGGCTGATCTCCGACCCGGACGCCTACCGGGCCAGGTTCCGCGGCTGGCTCCCGCACGTCTCGCTGCTGAAGCTGAGCGAGGAGGACGCCGACTGGCTGGGGCACGACGTCGAGGGCTGGCTCGCGGCGGGTCCAGCGGCGGTCGTCGTGACCCGGGGCGCGGCGGGGCTGACCGCGTTCGTACGGGGCGGGGAGCACTCCGTGCCCGGCGTCCCGGTCGACGTCGTCGACACCATCGGGGCGGGGGACACGGTGAACGCGGCGCTTCTGCACGCCCTGTCCGCACGCGGCCCGCTGACCGCGCGGGCGCTGGCCGGGCTGGACGGCGAAGGCTGGCGCGAGGTGCTGGGGCTCGCCGCCCGTGCGGCGGCGCTGACCTGCTCGCGGGCGGGTGCGGAACCGCCGTACGCACACGAGCTGCAGGCCCTCCCTGGCCGTGATGTGCGCCCCACCCGGAGCGGTTGACACGAAGGCGGCCAAGAGGCCAATTCCCTGTGCCGTACCGGTGAGTTCGTGAAACGATACTGCCTCCGCGATCACTCCTGTCCCAGGGAGACCGGATGTCCCAGAGTTCGAGCACTCCCCCCGCCGGTCAGGCGGAGATCACCGCTTTCGTGCGCGACTGCTGGCAGCGTACGAAGGCGGCCAGGCCGCTGCCCGTGGTCGTCCTCCTCGGGCGCCCCGGCAGCGGCAAGACGCATGCGCTCGACCATCTGGCCCGGCAGGGGGCGCGGTTCCTCACCGCCCGGGTCGACTTCGGGCCGCGCGGTGCGCAGCGCCCGTACGAGACCGCCAGGCACCTGGCGTTCCTGCTCGCCCGCAAGCACGACAGCGTGCACGCGCCGCGGTTCCCCCGGCTGATGCTCGGGCTGCTCGCGGTCAGCATTCCGCCGCTGTCCCGCGACAGCCGCGTCGTCGCGCGCCGTGAGCTCAAGGAAGCGCTGAACTCGGCCCGTTCCGGCGAACTGGCCCAGACCGCGGAGGGTGCGGCGGAGGCCATCGAGTCCCTGGGGCTGGTCCCGTCGGGGATCCCCGTACCGCTGCCGCTGCTGGCCGGTCTGCTGCTGCGCGGCGTCCGGCGGCTCCCGTCGTCGGCCGCCTTCAACCCGTTCCTCAAGAGCGCGCTGAAGTCCTTCGGCGACGACAGCGCCCCGGCGGGCTTCGACGCCCTGATCGACCTCAACCACCTGCACCACGGCGGGATCCCGGAGGACGCCAAGGACGTCGACGCCATTCTGTGCAAGGCGTTCCTCGACGACCTCGGCGCCGCCTTCACCGGCGGCGACCGGCTCTACCACTGCCTCGTCCTGCTCGACAACATCGCTTCCCCGCACGGCACCCCGTTCCTCGAACTGCTCTGCGACCTCCGTCAGGAGCGCGCCTCCCGGGGGGCGTACGACCCGCTGCTGGTCGTCGCCACCGGCGCCACCACCCGTGTCCTGCCGGAGTCGGCCGACGGCAACGGCAACGGCACGACCCTCCGGATCTTCGCGCCCGGCCAGCTGTCGTACGCCGCCTGGCGGCCCCGGCCGGACGCACCTCCGCCCAGCTGGTGGTGTCCGGTGCTACTGCGCGACCTGACGGAGACCGAGGTCGCGCGGGAGGCCACCGAGTACGAGGCGGCGCGGCCCGGCGCGGCGGGCCGCCCGGCGGCGCGCGTACTGCGGGGCACGGCTCCGCTGGTCCACCGGCTGACGTACGGCCACCCGTGGAGCGTCAGCACGCTGCACACGTTCCTGGCGGGCATACGCGCCGGGGGCCCGACCGACGACGATCTGCGCGGCCTGCTCCAGGCGCACCCGCAGGGGGCACAGTCCGACCCGTCGCTGGCCGAGGCCATCCGCCGCCGGCTGCTGTCCGGGTTCACCTCGGACCAGCGGCAGGCCGCCGCGTTCGTGGCCGCGGCCCGCACCCCGAGGGCCGCCGTCAACGCGGGGCTGCTGAACGACCGGCCCGAGCACGCCAGGGACACCCTGATGCGGGAGCTGCGGGACCGGCTGTGGCTGTCGGTCCGGGTGCCCGAGGACGCCCACACCCGGGGCGGGCGCGGCCCTTCGGGCTATCTGCTGCCCAGCCGCCGTTCGGACTCCGCCCGCACCACCGACCACACCTACGACGAGCAGCCGGTCCTGCACCCGTGGCTGCGGCTGCTGCTCCTCGACGAGCTCGCCGAAGTGCCGGGCGGCTCCCTGGAGCGCTGGACCAGGCTGCACGGCGACCTCGCGCGGTGGCACAGGGACCAGCACCAGCCGCTCGACGAGCTCTACCACCTGCTGGCGAACAATCAGCTCGACACCGTCGTCGGCCGTTTCCTGGCGGGGCTGGACGCGGGGGACCTGGTGCCCTGGCTGCGCGAGCTGTACCACGTGACCGCCGCGCCCATGTACACCGTGCACCTGTCCGACGCCTCGCCGCAGCGGCTGGCTGGCGAGCTCGCCCACGACTACGCGCCGCGCGCGTACGCCGACCCGGCCAGGGGCCGACCGCTCGCCGAGCTCTGTGCCGCGCTGTGGCTGGCGGGCGACCCGCGCCGCCGACTGCCGGCCGGTGCGCCGGAGCTCAACCACAAGATCGGCGCCATGTTCCGGCAGGTGGCCATGGTGGCCGACTCGGACGCCACGTCCTTGCTGGCCGAAGCCGTCCGCTACACGGACTGACCGGGCGACACGGCAGACCGGCCCCGCCCGGCGCTGTCCGGCCCGATCCGGCAGACCGGCCCCACCGAGCAGAGGAGCTTCGCAGATGCAGTGGCCCTGGAGCAGGTCCCGCCCCCGGCCCGACGACTGGGGCACCGTACTGCCGCCCTGGTGGCGGCGGAGGCGGAGCAGAGCGGTCGCCCTCGTCGCCGCGCTCGCGGTGCTGGGCGGCGGGCTGTTCCTGCTGCTGCGGCCCGACCCGCCCAGGCCTCCGGTGGACACCTCGTGCGCGACGGGCGTCGAACGGGTCGCGGGCGTCTGCGTCGGCGTCACCGACGGCAGTTACGTCTTCGACAAGAAGAACCTCGGCAGCCTGTTCGCCAAGATCCACCAGGAGAACGCCGCGGTCGAGGCCCAGTCGACGAAGAGCGACCGGCCGAGCAGCCGCGTCAGCATCGTCTACCTGATGTCGATGGTCCCGGGCGAGAAGGACTCCAACACCCTCGATTCGGTGCGGCACGAGATACAGGGCGCCTACACCGCGCAGATGGAGGCCAACCGGTCCAACAAGTACGGCGACGTACCGAAGATCAAGCTGTTGCTGGCGCACATCGGCAACGGCGCCGCCCAGGCCTCCGCCACGCTGGAGCAGATCCGGCTGCGCACGCCCAAGGACCGCATCGTCGCGGTCGCGGGTCTCGGCACCAGCACGGACGCCACCGAGGGCCTGATCCGCAGGATCACGGCGGAGGCGACGCCCCCGGACGGGTCGACGGCGAAGCCCGCCGCGCCCGGTCTCGACCTGGGCGCCGTGGGTTCGGTGCTGACCGCCGACACGCTGAGCGGAGTGCCGGGTCTGGTCCGCGTCGCGCCGGTCAACTCGGACGAGGCGTTCGCCGCGGCGGCGTTCCTCCAGAAGGAGGAGTACGCGAAGAAGCGGGTGCTGGTCGTCCAGGACAAGCGGAAGGACGACCAGTACACGCAGACGCTGGGCGACAGGTTCCTGGCCGCCTTCCCCAAGAACCGGCTGGCCGCCGCGGAACCGGAGATGTACGACTCGTCGCGGGCCGGGGTGGCGACCGCGTTCAAGACCCGGATGTCGACCATCTGCGCGGCGAAACCGGACGTCATCTACTTCGCGGGCCGCGGCATCGACCTGCCGCGCTTCCTCGCGCCGCTGAAGGACCGCCCGTGCGCGAAGGACCGCCAGGTGCTGGTGATCTCCGGCGACGACGCCTCGCAGACCGCGCAGGCGGCGGGCTTCCAGGACATCAAGGACACGCTGAAGCACGGCAACGTGCGGCTGGTCTACACCGGCCTCGCACACCCGGGGAGCTGGGCCCTGCGGCAGGACGCGTACCCGGGCGCGGCGCAGTCGTCGTTCGGTGCCGGCGGCCGGTTCCGTACGTCGTTCAAGGGGGAGGCGCTGGACGACGGGCAGGCCATCATGGGCCATGACGCGGTGCTCACGGCGGTCGCCGGGATCCGGCTCGCCGCCGCCAACTCGGAGACCAACGGCACGGTGACCGGCTCGGACGTCATCCAGATCTGGGGTTCCCTGAGAGGCACGGAGATGGTGCGCGGCGCCAGCGGGCTGATCTCGTTCAAGAACGACGGGTCCCCCGAACAGAAGGCGATCCCGATCATCGAGATCGCATCCGACGGCTCGGTCCGCACCCTCGCGGTCTCGGCCCGGGGCGGAAAGCCGCTGACGTGACCGAGTGCCGCACCGGGGCACCCGGCCACTGACACCCGGCGCTGACGCGACCAGGTGCCGCACCGTGGCACCCGGCCACTCGTGTCACCGGGGGCTTCCCCGGCACGTCCACCGGGCAGAGAGGAAGGGTGACTCCCTCGGCCGAGCATCCCGCCCCGTCCGTACCACCGGTCCCGCCCGGTCGTGCGCCCGGCGATGCGCCCCCGCCACCCGTCCGCTCCCGCCGGGCGCTGGTCGCGGGGTCGGTCGGGAATTTCGTCGAGTGGTACGAGTTCGGCGTCTACGGCTACTTCGCGACGGTCATCGCGGCGAACTTCTTCACCCCCGAGGGTGGCGGCGACGCGGAGGCGCTGGTCAAGACGTACGCGTCGTTCGCGCTGGCGTTCTTCTTCCGGCCGGTGGGGGCCGCGCTGTTCGGCCGGCTGGGCGACCGGATCGGGCGGCGGCCGACGCTGATCGTGGTCATCGTGCTGATGACGGCCGCGACGACGCTGATCGGTCTGCTGCCGACGTACGCCACGATCGGTGCGGCGGCGCCCTGGCTGCTGACCCTGCTGCGGATCCTCCAAGGGCTCTCCGCGGGCGGGGAGTTCGGGGGTGCGGTGTCGCTGCTGACGGAGTTCGCCCCGGCCGGGCGGCGCGGGCTCTACGGGTCGTGGCAGTCCTTCACCGTGGCGCTCGGGCTGCTCGGCGGCGCGGGCGTGGCGGCGCTGCTCGCCACCGTGCTGACGGCGGACGCGCTGAACGACTGGGGCTGGCGGGTGCCGTTCCTGCTGACCCTGCCGCTGGGCCTGGTCGCGCTGTGGCTGCGGCTGCGCCTGGAGGAGACACCCAACTTCCGCACGGAGAAGGAGATTTCCACCGAACCACCCCGCACGGTCGACGTGCTGCGGGCGATCGTGCTGGGCGCCGGACGGATCATGGGGTGGGCGGCCGCCGGTTACACCTTCCTGGTCGTCCTGCCGTCGTACCTCCAGTCCACCCTGCACGCCTCCTTCCGGGAGGCGCTCGTGGCCACCGTGCTCGCCAATCTCGGCTTCGCCGTGTCGATCGTCCCGGCGGGTCTGCTGAGCGACCGGATCGGGCGGCGGGCGGTCATGCTGACCGGGGCGGTCCTGGTCGCCGCGCTCTCCCTGCCGCTGATCAACCTCCTCCAGGATCCGGGGACTTCGACGGCGGGGAAGGGCGCAGCCGTCTTCGTCGCGGGTGCGGTGGTCGGACTGATGGCAGGACCCGGGCCCGCGATGCTGGCCGAGATGTTCCCGACGTCCGTCCGCTGCACCGGCCTCGGCCTCGCGTACGCCCTGTCGAACGCGGTGTTCTCCGGCTGCGCGGGCCTCATCATCACCGAGCTGATCAAACGGACCGGCGACGCGGACATCCCCGCCTACTACGCGGCCGGGGCGTGCGCCGTCAGCGTGCTCGCCCTGCTGACACTGCGCGGCGACGACCACCGGCAGCCGCTGCGATGAGGGTCGTCGGGCTGATGTCGGGGACGTCGTACGACGCGATCGACGCGGCGGCAGCGGAACTCACCCTGAACGAGGGCGTGTTGACCATGTCTCCGCTCGGGATGATCAGTGCACGGTACGACGAGGGGCTGCGGGCCGCACTCGCCGGCGCGCTCCCCCCGTCCCGTACCACCCTGGCCGAGGTGTGCCGCCTGGACACCCTGATCGGGCAGGCCTTCGCCGCCCTGGCCGCCCGCGCGGACCGAGAACTGTGCGCGGGGCAAGCGGAGTTGATCGCCTCGCACGGGCAGACCGTCTACCACTGGGTGGCGGAAGGCCGGGCGTACGGCACGCTGCAGATCGGGCAGAGCGCCTGGATCGCGGAGGCGACGGGCCGCCCGGTGGTGTCCGACTTCCGTCCTGCCGACCTCGCGGCGGGCGGGCAGGGCGCTCCTCTGGTGAGCCTGCTGGACCTGCTGTGGCTGCGCGGGCGGCCCGGGGTGCCGGTCGCCCTGAACCTGGGCGGGATCGCCAACGTCACCGTCCCCTCGCCCGGTGCCCCGCTCGCCTTCGACACCGGCCCGGCCAACGCCCTCCTCGACGCGGCCGTCCAGGACCTGACGGGCGGCCGGTTCGGGTACGACGCGGAGGGTGCGCTCGCTGCGGCCGGGAAGGTCCACGAGCCCTTGCTGCGGCGGCTGTTGGCGGAACCGTACTACCGTCTGCCCGCCCCGAAGACGACGGGCAAGGAGCTGTTCCACCTGCCCTATCTGCGGGCCGCCCTGGAGGGGTTCGGCGCGCTGCCCGCGGCCGACGTCCTCGCCACGCTGACCCGGCTCACCGCGCGGACGGTCGCCGACGCGGTACGGCCGCTGGGCGCGACCGAGGTGATCGCCTCGGGCGGCGGCACCCGCAACCCGGTCCTGCTGGCGGCGCTGCGGGACGAGCTGGGCGGCAGGGTGCCGGTGCGGCCGTCGGACGAGCTCGGGCTGCCGTCCGACGCGAAGGAGGCGTACGCCTTCGCGGTGCTGGGCTTCCTGACCCTGCACGGGCTGCCGGGCAACGTGCCGCAGTGCACGGGGGCCGCCGGGCCGCGCGTCCTGGGGAAGATCACTCCAGGGCGCGGGGGCCTGCGGCTGCCGGAGGCGGACGGCCCGGTCGAACGTCTCATACTGCGCTGAGGCGCGCCCTGCCCCGCACCGGAAGCGCGCCTCTCCCCCGCACGGGAAGCGAGCCCCGCCGCCCCGCCGCGCCGACGCGCCGACGCGCCGACCTACTGACCCGCCGACCTACTGACCCGCTGGCCCGCCGGCCCGCTGGCCCGCCGGCCGCCGTATACGCAGACGTGCCGGGGCCCCTGAGCCCCGGCACACCACCACCCCCCACCGAAATACGTGCGTTACGCACGGGACCGTGGCCGGAAACACCCGCTGCCTACTGTCGCCGACCACGTACCCCCACCCTCATTGGAGGCCCCCGTGACGGTCGATCAGCCGCCCACCGTCGAGTCCCTGAAGGCGGCCCCCGCCCCGGAGTCCGACGGCGCGGGCCGGGCCGCGAAGGAGACGCTGGAGGACTACACCCTCCGCTTCGCGCCCCGCAGTTACCGCCGCTGGACCCCGGCCGTGGTCGGCGCGTCCGCGCTCGGCGGCATCGCGTACATGGCGGACTTCTCCATCGGCGCGGGCATCGGCATGACCCACGGCACCGGCAACGCGCTCCTCTCGATCCTGCTCGCCGCGGCCGTCATCTTCGTCTCCGGCATTCCGCTCGCCTACTACGCGGCCCGCTACAACCTCGACCTGGACCTGATCACCCGCGGCTCGGGCTTCGGCTACTACGGCTCGGTCGTCACCAGCGTCATCTTCGCCAGCTTCACGTTCATCTTCTTCGCCACCGAGGGCGCCATCATGGCGCAGGGCCTCAAGTTCGCTCTGGGGATGCCTCTTTGGGCCGGGTACGCCCTCTCCACCTTCGTCATCATCCCCCTCGTCATCTACGGCATGAAGGCGCTCACCAAGCTCCAGTCCTGGACGAACCCGCTGTGGATCGTCCTGATCGTCGCACCGCTGGTGTACGTCGTCGCCGCCGAGCCCGACTCGGTGAGCCGGTTCCTGGCGTACGGGGGGAGCTCGGGCGGCGCCGGAATCTCGACGGCCGCGGTGATGCTGGGCGCCGGCGTCTGCCTCTCCCTCATGGGCCAGATCGGCGAGCAGATCGACTACCTGCGCTTCATGCCGCCCAAGACCGCGGAGAACAAGCGCTCCTGGTGGGCCGCGACGCTCCTGGCCGGGCCCGGCTGGGTGGTCTTCGGCGCGCTGAAGCAGACCATCGGCGTCTTCCTCGCCGTGTACATCGTGGACGCGGTCGGCGTCGCGGCCGCGGTCGAGCCGATCGAGCAATTCACCGCCGCCTTCAAGCAGTTGATGCCGGGCTGGCTGGTCGTACCGCTGGCGCTCCTGCTCGTCGTGCTCAGCCAGGTCAAGATCAACGTCACCAACTCCTACTCCGGCTCCCTCGCCTGGACGAACTCGTACGCCCGCGTGACGAAGCACTACCCGGGCCGGATCGTCTTCGTCCTGGTGAACCTCGCGATCTCGCTGATCCTGATGGAGGCGAACATGTTCGCCTTCCTCAACAACGTGCTGAGCTTCTACTCGAACTGCGCGATGGCCTGGGTCGTGACGGTCGCCACCGACATCGGCGTCAACAAGTACCTCCTGAAGCTCTCCCCGAAGCAGCCGGAGTTCCGCCGCGGCATGCTGTACGCGGTCAACCCGGTCGGCGTGGTCTCGTTCCTGGCCTCCTCCCTCCTCTCCGTCGCCGTCTACTTCGGCCTGTTCGGGGACGCGGTCCAGCCGTACTCGCCGCTGGTCGCAGTCGCCGTCGCCGTACTTCTGACCCCGGCCGTGGCGGTGGCCACCAAGGGCCGCTACTACCTGCGCCGCACGGACGACGGCATCGAGGAGCCACTGCTCGACGAGGACGGGAACCCGAGCGCCACGACGTACGACTGCGGCGTCTGCGCCCAGCCCTTCGAACGCCCGGACGTCCTGGCCAACGCCTCGGGCGGCATCATCTGCTCGCTGTGCCTCACGACCGACAGGTCGGGCACGCACGTCCTGCCGGCGCAGCCGCACTGACGCCGCTTCAGAATCCGGCAGTCCTTGGCACGATTGTCACCCTCCGTGTTACGATCTTCGGCAAAATTTCGGATCGGGATACGGGATATGTGCGGGGGGTGACGTTCCGTCCCATGGCTGGCGCTATTGGATTAGCAGGCTTCCTGGAACGACTGAGCTGGTCGCCGGAGCGGCTCGCACGCGAAATCAATCGGCTCTGCGGCGAGGGCACGGTCAGTGCCAAAGCCCCTTATCACTGGCTGCGCGGTACGTATCCGCGCCGAGAAATTCCTGAAGCCGTCGCCCAGGTCCTGTCACAGCACCTGAAAGAGACGGTCGACATCGCTTCGGTATGGCCGCGGTCACGCCCGGACGGGACGGCGCGCGTCGCGGCCGCACCTCGGGAACCGGGCCTCACACCGCTCGTCCAGGACTCGTGCAGCTCGGCCCGGCTGGTCCAGTACGCCTCCGAAACCAATGCGGACGACTCGACCCTGGAGCAGTTGCGGCGCGAACTGAGCAGTATTTCCAGCTCCTGTCTGCATGTGCCGCCCAGCTCGCTGGTCTATCGCGCGGTGATGCTGAGGGACCGGCTGGGGCGCCTGCTCCAAGGGCGGCAGAAGCCGGCCCAGCGGCGCGTGCTCCTGGCGCTGAGCGCCAAGTCCTGCGCGCTGCTGGCCTGGATGTCGGACGACCTGGGCGACGGCAACGCCGCGTACAACCAGGCGATGGCCGCCTGGGACCTGGCGGACCTCGCGGACGACAACGAGGCCCGGCGCTGGGTGCGCGTCGTGCAGGCCCGGCAGTCCTACTGGTCGCGGAATTTCGTCGAGTCGGCCGAACGCGCCGTCGACGGCACGACCTGGCCCTCCCGGGACGGACTCGACGTCTTCCTCACACTGATGGCCGCGCGGTCCTGGGCTGCGGCCGGTCTCGCCGACCGGGCCCTGGAGGCGCTGCGTGAGTGGGAGCGGGCAGGTGAGGGCGACGCCGTCGGCGGCCGCACGGGCCTCTTCTCCCTCCAGTGCGACAGACAGCGCTACCTCGCCGGGTCCACCCTGTTGACGCTGGGCGAACCCGAGCGGGCGCTGCGCGAGTTGACCGCGTCGCTGGAGTGGGCCGGGCGCCTCCCGGCGGGCCAGAGCTTCTACGCCGTGGACGCGCTGGCCCGGGTCGGCCTGATGCGAGCCAGGCTGCGGCTGGACGATCCGGACGGGGCGCGCGAAGTCCTGGAGCCCGTCTTCGCCCTGGAACCGGAGAAGTTGATCAACATGGTCGTGCTCACGTTGCGGGAAGCGGCGGCCGAACTGCGCCGCGACGCGGCCGGCGGCAACGGCAGGGTCACTCCGAAGAACCGGGATGAACCGGGCCGCCGGGCCCGCACCGCGACCGTTCATGAAATCGCGGACAGGATCGACGATTTCCTCGGATCGGTCCTCGAAGTGTCCCGCCCGGCACATCTGGAGGGCTGAGCGGACCGAGCCGTTTCCACGGCGCCGCGCACGGGCGTTGATACGGGCACCTGCTCCTCAGGAGCAGGTGCCCAATTTTCGTCCCCACTGCCCCGACAGGGCCACGCCCACCAGTGGTGCGCCCGGTCAGGTTGACCAACCTGACCGCGTTCTCACGAAGTTGACCCCGGAATCCCTGTCCTGGGCACCGCGCCTCCCCATTGGATACAGGAGATGCTCCAACT
Organism: Streptomyces sp. NPDC021093; assembly: GCF_044333135.1. Lineage (NCBI taxonomy): Bacteria > Bacillati > Actinomycetota > Actinomycetes > Kitasatosporales > Streptomycetaceae > Streptomyces > Streptomyces sp. NPDC021093. The sequence continues at coordinate 167,869 of NZ_JBIRQJ010000013.1, forward strand.
GGTCCCGGAGGAGAGCGGAGAATCATGGATCGAGTTCCGCCGACGACAGAGGCCGAGTTCTCGCACGAGCACATTCTCTCGGTGGCAAACAACGACTGTGTGCGCGGGAACGGGGCGGCGTGATTACGGAGACCAACCGGAAGTGGTGGGTGCTGGTCGGTGTCAGCACCTTGAGCTTCTTGGGCTGCATCGATCTGACGATCGTGAACACGGCCGCACCGGCCATCCGTCAGGAGCTGGATGCTGGCGTCGCCCAACTCCAGCTGATCGTCAACATCTTCATCGTCGCGCTGTCCATGTTCATGGTGACGGCGGGCCGGCTCTCCGACCTGTTCGGCAGGCGGCGGGTGCTCTACGTCGGGGCCGGACTGTTCGGTCTCGCGTCGCTCGGCGCGGGGCTGGCCACGGAAATCGAGTGGCTGATCGCCTTCCGCTTCCTCCAGGGAGCGGCCTGCTCTGTGCTGTACACCAGCTCCAGCACCATCGTCGCGGACGCCTTCCCCGAGGAGCAGCGGGGCCGGGCGATCGGTGCGCTGTTCGGCGTCAACGGCGTCGGGCTCGCGGTGGGGCCGATGCTCGGCGGGTTCATCGTGGGCTGGCTGGACTGGCACTGGGTGTTCTGGATCAATGTGCCGCTGACCGCCGTCGCGCTGCTGATCTGCGCGTTCAGCGTCCGTGAGTCGCGCGGCGGCGAGGACGGCGCGCGGATCGACTGGCCGGGGCTGGTCCTGGTCGGGCTCGCGCTGTCCGGGCTGATCTTCGGGCTGACCTTCAACGACACCTTCGGGTGGGGTTCCTGGCAGGTGCTCGGTCCGCTGGCGGTCGGGGTCCTCGCGCTCGTGCTGTTCGTCCTGGTGGAGCGGAGGGCGAAGTTCCCGATCATCCGCTTCGAGCTGTTCCGCAACCGGCTGTTCGTCAGCGCCCTGTCGGCGGACTTCGCGCTGGCGTTCTTCTACACCCTCGCGCTGTTCCTGATGCCGCTGTACCTGAGCTGGGTGCGGGGCTACGGCGAACTGACCATCGGGCTGATGATGCTGCCCACCACGGCGACGATGGCGATCGCCTCGCCGTTCGTGGGGCGGCTCGTCGAGCGGGTCGGGCCGCGGCCGCTGCTGTCCTTCGGCTTTGGCGCCTTCGCGCTGTCGGCGTTCTGCCAGTCCCTGCTGAAGCCCGACAGCGACCTCGGGTTCGTCGTCCTCTCGTTCGCCCTGATGGGGGTCGGCTGGGCGTTCGTCCTGGGCCCGGCCGCGGTGGCCGCCCTGTCGTCGGTGCCCGACAGGATGGCCGGGCTCGCGGTCGGCTCCACCTGGACCTTCCACAACTTCGGCGGCGCGGTCGGTCTCGCCCTGGGCATGACGGTCTACCGGTCGTTCGCCGAGGGCTCCCTGGTGCACGATCTGACCACCAGAGGAGTGGAGGCCGGCGCGTGGACCAAGGAGGCCGTCACCAATCCCGACTCGGCGGTGGACCTGCTCAAGGAGCACGGCTCGATCACCGGCAAGGACGCCGACGCCCTGCTGAACTCGCTCTTCACCGCGGGCGAGCAGGCCGCGATGTGGCTGCTGGTCGGCACCTCGCTGGCCGCGCTGCTGATCATCCTGCTGCTCGGCCGCGGTGGGCGCGGCGAGGCGGGGGCGGGCGCCGTCGACGTACCGCAGCAGGCGTCGGACGCCGGTGCCGGTGCGGTGCCCGAGGTCGAGCCGGATGTGAGGGCGCGGTGAGCGGGCCGGGCGCGCTCACGCCGGGTCGCGGTGGCGGCGGCGCTGCGCTGCTGGTCCTCGTCGCGGTGGGCCCACCGATCAACCCGCCGGCCGTCAAGTAGCCCACCACCGGCGGCCGTTCGGCATGCCCACGGCGATCTCGCCGACGACCGCGGGCTGCCCGAGCCGGCGGGCCAGCCACCGGCCCAGGTACGCGACCACCAGCACGACGGCCAGTGCGGCGAGCACATGGCCGCCCACCGCGGGCGCGGGATGATCAGCAGCCCGCTGGAGAAGCCCGGTGCCGCGGCGAGCGGCTCGATGTCGTCGAAGCCCTGCGCACCAGCCCGTAACATGACTTGACTGACCGTCAGACCCTGGGGACCCGAATCAGCAACCCGTCCCCCTGTCCCCCACCACCGCACAGCGCCGCCGCACCGAGACCGCCGCCACGGCGCCGCAGCTCGTACGCCAGGTGCACGACGAGCCGGGCACCCGAGGCGCCGATCGGATGGCCGGGCGCGATCGCTCCGCCATCGACGTTCACGATGTCCGGGCTGATGCCCAGTTGCTCGATGGGCACGATGCCGACCGCGGAGAACGCCTCGTTGATCTCCACCAGGTCCAGGTCGCCGGGGAGCAGCTTGGCCTTGGCCAGCGCCGCCTTGATGGCGTTCGACGGCTGCTCGTGCAGGCCGGCGTCCGGCCCGGCCACGACGCCGTGAAGAAGTTCACGGTCGGTAACTTGCTTACCCCGCACGCGAGTTGAGTAGCGTCCCCCGGCGTGTGAAGCGCGGCACAGCAGCCGGAGCCGTACCGCTTCCCGTGGCCCGGACTCTGAGGTCCGGGCCACGGGCCAGTGTCACTCGTGGTGCCGTGTCACTCGGTGGCGCCGCGCGCCAGAGCGCGGGCCTTGCCCGCCCACTCCCCCATGCACGTGATGGCCGTGGTCATTCGGTGCACGGCGTCAGAGATGTCCTTCACCGGCTTGCGCAGGTGTCGGCTCATACGGCCCATGCCGCTTGCGGACGTTCCGAAGAACCGGAGGTGTTCCAGCCCTTCCTGAGCAGTCTCCTCCAAGGCCATGAGCTGCTGGAGGAACTCTTCCGCCCCTTCGCCGCGCTCGTCCGGCGGGGTGACCTCGATGATCCCCAGCGCGGCCCTCACCCCGCTGTCCAGCGACACCATGCGTTCCGCGAAAGCCCCTGCGACGGTGTTCAGTTCCCCGGCCGGCGCACTGATCGACTGTGCGTACCGGGCCACCGCCGCGAGCCGTGCGCTCATCGGCGCGTTCGCCTGGGTGAGATCGAGCATCTCGGTGTTGGACTTCTCGGTCAGCGCTCCGATCGTCTCGATGGTCTGGGTGATCGCTTCCATGTCCGCGGTCATCTCGTCCAGCCCGTCGTCGATCGCGGCGAAGTCGTCGAGCAGACCGGGCGCGTCCTCGTCCTCCGCATTCCCGCTCTCGTCGGATGTCGACGGCCCGTCGACGGTCTGGAGTCCGCGCAGCACCCGTGCCGGGGTGAGGAGTTCGAAGCCGTCCCGGAGCCCGGCTTCGAGCGCGATCTCGATCTCCTTGCGCGCGCCGGCCAGGTGGCTGCGCGCCCGTTGGTACCGGATCGTCCTGATCGACGCGATGTCGAAGGGCAGCTGTCCGGCCTCCCCGATGTGGACCGTCGCCTTGCCGGTGATGTGCCGCAGCCCCAGCTCGTACATCACGTTGGGGTTGCCGCCGCTGACGTCCGCGATGACGAGGTCGGACTCGATGACGTGCCGGCAGATCTGATCGTTGATGTCGCCGGCGTGCGCGATGCGGTCCGCGCGCACGGCGGTGATCCCGTACCTCTCGCAGGCGGGGACGATCACCTGCTCGAAGATGCCGAGGTGGTGCTCGTACGCCTCGTGCTCGGGACTGCCGTGCACGGCGTACGAATCGCCGATGGGGCCGATGACGAAGCATGTGCGGGGCCGGTCGGGCTCCTGTCGAAGAGCTGGTGTCGCGTTCATGCGAGGTCCTCCGTTCCGTGCGGACGGGTGTGGTCGAACGTGGCCGCGTGCGAGGCACCTGCTTCCAGGTCGACCGCGTACACGGGCCGCTCCTCTATGCCGAGGGAGCGCAGCAGGTACGAGGTCGGGATGCGATAGCGACCGCCGACGCGCAGCACCGGGCAGGGGAAGGTACCGAGGCGGATCAGCTTGTACGCCGTACCGGGGCAGACTCCGAACGCACGGGCAGCCGTCCGCAGATCGACGCTCAGGGGCAGGTCGAAGGCCTCGGCGAAGCCCAGGGGCGGGCCGGACCGCGCGCTCACCGCCGGACTCCCGCGGGGCGCAGCACCAGGGTGCCGATCAGGTCGACCTCCTCGTGACGGCGGGCCCGGAACACCAGGTCGGGCAGGCCCGCCCAGTGCGCGAGCGCGCCGAGCCTCGTCCCTTCCCGCCGGGTGCGTGACTCGGCGAAGCGGAGCGTCGCGGCCATCCCGTCGCGACGGGCCGGGGGCGTGACGTGCAGCTCCCACCCTTCGGCCGGACGCGGTTGCTCCTCCGGCTCAGTGGTGGCGTTGCGGGCTTCGGCGAAGGCGGCGACGTCCACGACGGGAACCTCCCGCCTGATGCGGTTCGCGTAGGCCCACATCCCGTTCACCGCCTCCTTGATGATTCGGCCGCCCGCTTCCGGGTCGTCCGGGTCCGCGGCGTCGACGGCGGCGAGCAGCGCCAGGACGGCCTCCGCCTCAAGATCGACCCGCTCGACCCGCAACCGGCGCAGGATCCGGTGCAGATTCCGGTAGAGCCCGGGCAACGCCAGCCAGACGGCGAGCAACCGCCCCGTCCCGTCGCCGCCCACGGGCTCCCGCCGGGCCTCGATGACCGCCTGCCGCCAGACCGCCGCGCCCAAGGCCTTGTTCCGGCGCGGGCCGTACAGTGCCGCCCTGCACTCCTCCGGGGACAGCCGGACCGTGTGCCCGCCGACACTCACCACGAGGGACGGCCGCACACCCCCGTCTGCTCCGAGAAGCTCCGTGCCGATCAGGGCGAACACGCCCCTGGGGTCAGTCGATGTCATCACTCCTCCTCTCCGGCCACAGCGGGCCGGCCAAGGACAGCGCCGCTGCGGCTCGTGCGCATGCACGCACAAGGGCTTTCAGCGCCGACCTCGCTGCCGCGTGGCGTGCCGCCGAGACCGGGCTCGCCGTCCCGCGCCGGGTCCGGGAGGGCCGGTTCGCGAGGGCGCATGCGTGAACGTGGATGTCGCCGTACATGCCGTGCCCGACGTTGACCCCGTAGTCCACCCACTGGGAGCTGTCCCTTTCGAGCCAGGGCGGGGCTTCGTACGGGGCCGTCACGAGGCAGGCCCGGGATCGGTCGGCGTGGGGCCGGCGGGCGGCCCGACGGTGAGCCCGCCGCTGACGTCGCGTCCGACGGCGACACCCTGGTTCACGTACTGGGAGAGTGCCGTACGGTGCGGGCCGGGGCGGTCCGGCAACGTCCGGCCCGCTTCCGCCATGGACCGCCTCACCGCATCCGGCCCGTAGCCGGGTACGCAGATCCAGCCGTAGCCGCCGAACTCCTTCACCCGCACATGGACCCGGACGTAGTGGGCCGGATCAAGGCCGGAGTGCCCGGAGCCGGAGTGCCCGGAGCCGGAGTGCCCGGACCGCACCACGTCCTGGTACAGCCGGTCCGACACGATGACGGCGAGGTCCGCCGAGGTGAGGGCAGCCAGTACGGCCTTCAACTGGGGTGCGTTCACCAAACGTGCCACGGAGACCGGCGCCGGCCCGGCGTGGCCGAGAGCGGCGTCCGCGACGACACCGGTGTCGACGGCCAGCCGCAGCCTGACCCGAGGGGCGGCCGGACGGGCGTTGAGAGCACCGAGCCGGGCTGCCAGATGGTGCACGAAGGGTCCGAGGACGGTGGCTTCCGGTGTGTCCTCGGGGAGAACGGCGAACTCCTGGTCGCCCTGCGGCTGTCGGGCCCAGGCGGCCCGGTTCAGCCCGGTGAGCGCCGCCGCGTCGTCCAGCAGCCGGACCAGGACGGACTGGACCGCCGACTGGGTCCGGGTGTCGAGCCGGCCGTACTGCTCCATGTCCGCGGCCAGGCAGAGCCGACGGTGCGGGATCGGGTCCCGGGGCCGGGGGGAGGGGGTTTCGTTCACGACAACTTGCCACCTTCCAGGCTTTGTTGGGTGTGGTGCACGCCAACTGTGCGGGGAAGGAGCCGAACCGTCGAGAAACCCGCATTATTGCGACTTGTGCCCGTGGCGCTGGGCGACCGGCATGCTCAGCCGGGCAATCTTCCGCAGTCGGGCCAGGTCGTTCACGTAGGTCTGCCGGCAGCCGGTGGTGATGAGTTTGTCCTTGCGCAGCTGAGCGAGTGCCTTGTGCACGGTGTGCGCAGTGGACCCGACAAGAGCGGCGAACTCGTCCTGGGACAGGTTCACGTCGATCCGTACCGCGTTCCGTTCCTGCCGCCCGTACGACACCGCCAGTTCGACGAGTACGCGCGCCAGCCGGACCAGAACCGGGTAGCCGCCGAATTCCAGCCGCAGCCGGTCCGACCGACGCACCCGGCAGCAGAGCACCCGGAACAGGGCCAGCGACACCTCGGGGTCGGCAAGCAGAGGCCCCAGCGGGACGACGGTGGCGACCACATCGCCGCAGGCGGTCACCGTGGCCGAGCGCGGCCCGAGGTCCACGGCCGCCACCTCGCCCACGATGTCCCCGGCGATCCTGATGTCCATGAGCCGTTCGCCGTCCAGTCGGCCGGTCACCTTCACCAGTCCCTCCTGCAGCACCATCACCTCCTGCGCGTGGTCGCCTTCACTGATCAGTACGTCACCCACGGAATAGCTGCGCCGGCTGCCGAGCCGCGCCAGGACCCCGCGCGCCCCCTCCGACAGCGTCTCGAAGAACGGTGCGCGACTCTCAAGGTTCGAGCTGTGCATCATGCGCTCAGCAGAGCACTTCACGGACGCGGCGGCGTGCGTTTCAGACCGGCCCGGAGGTGCGCCGAATGCACGTCGGGGCGCACGGCAGCGCACAGCCGAAGCAGCCCCGAACGGCCCGGCGCCGATGAACGGTCGGCCCTCTCAGCCCCGGTCGATGTTGCCGATCGCCTCGGCCACCCCGTAGGCCCCCACGAGCAGCAACCGGTCCAGCAGATCGAGGATCTCGGAGCGGCGCGCGGCCGATGCTGCCTGTGCATGGGCGCGGACCAGCAGCTCACCGATGTGGTGGGCGTCGGCCGCCGCACTGGTCCGCAGGTCGGCCGAGGCAGGGCCGAACACCTTGAGGAATCTCCTGACACAGGTCAGCACCAGCTCGTCGACCCCGTCAGGGGCGTCCTCAAGAGTGATCAGCAGCTGGGGCAGGGCAGGTCCGAAGGCGCGAGAGTCCATCAGTGCGATCACCGTCCCGCGGAAGGGACCCAGACGTCGGCCTCTCAACTCGGCCGCGACCTCCCCCGCTGCCGCCCGCACGTCCTCCTCGGGATCGTGGAAGAACTGGACGAGTGCGCGGTGGGCCAGGGCGGTGTCCCCGCTGTTCACCAGACGCTGAGCACACACCTCCGCGGCTCCCTGCCGCTGGGCTCCGTCCCTCCCGGCGAGCACCGTCTCCAGCAGATCGGTCGTCTCCCATTCCATCGCGGCCAGTGCGGCGACCTGCCCACCGACCCGACGCACCTCTGCCACAGGGGAGTTCAGCATCCGTTGCATCACGGGTCTGCCCGCCACCGGGTCCCCGTGGCACAGGGCCACGACGAGGCGCCTCACATACGGTGACGCCAGAAGTCGGTCGGGGGCCGCCGTGAGCACCGTGCAGGCAGCGGCCGCCGCAGGGCGGTCGCGACGCATCGCGGCATGCAGCAGATGCGCCACGCACGCCCGAACGGAGAGGGAGGGATCGGCTGCCAGGCGGCTCAGTCGAGGTACGACAAGGGCAGCCCGCGTCCCGTCCGCGTCGTGGATGAGCAGGTCCCCCAGGCTCTCGGCCGCGCTGCCCCGCACGGTGTTGATCCCCGCGGTGAGCAGGTCGTGCTCCGCGTCGCCTGCGTCCTCACTGAACGCGGCACCGCCGTCGTCGGAGTCGAGAGCGCGGTTCAGGAGCGCCTGCACCAGATCGAGGGGCCACGAGGTGAGGTAGGTGCGCACCGCCCACCCCAGCCAGCGGTCGTGCGCCGCCCTGCCCTGGCCGGCGAAATGGCGGATCGCCGCGAAAACGACGTGCGGATCGCCGCACGGTTCCGCGTCGCCGAAGCCGCGGAGCAGCGCGGCTCCGTAGGCAGGATGCGTCCCGGCGTCCACCCGCGCGGCGAGTCGTGCGAAGCGGCCGGGATCCGCCGTCGTCATGTTCCGCAGTACGTGGGACAGCTCCTCGGCCCCACCCGTGCCGGTCGCCCAGTCGGTGCGGTCCCGGCTGTGCTTCCTCATCGCGCTCAGCCACTGGTCGTCACTCATGTGCCGGGCCGCTTCCAGCGGGATGGGCGACCCGATGGTCCCGCCCGTGATCCCCTGCGGCTCGTCCGGCTCCCTCAGGTTGTCGTGACGTCTGCGGAGTTCTCCGAGCCGACGTGCGGCCCGCGCGGAGAGACGTCCTTCGGGGAGCGCCGTCAGCAGCGTGAACTCGTGCCAGGGCGAAGGTTTCCCGTCCGGGGGGATGCGCAAGTGCAGGAGGGCTTCCTCCAGCCGCCGGAGGACGTCGTCGGACACGTCGTCACCGACAGCGCGGAGGACCTCGCGTGCGCCCCACGCGGCGTTGGCCACGTGGCCCGAGAGGAGACGGTGCCTGCCCTGGAGGAGGATCTCGGCCGACCAGGGCGCGAGGGCGGGTCCCGCCTCGATCAGCGCCTGGTAGAGGAGCCATTGCGCCGCCTCGTACGGAACGCTCTCAAGCCCTTCCAACAGCCCGCGCACACGCGCGACGTCCCGGCCCACAAGGATGCGCAACGCCTCGGCCGCGCTCTGGAACAAGGCATCGCCCAGGTCCCTGGGGCTGTCGTGGAGCTGACGGAACGCGAAGTGCTTGTCGAAGACCGGCCGGCCGGCCCGTGCGGGGAGAGCGGTCGCGGTCATGACGTCCAGCAACACGGGCAGGAGCCGGACACAGAACTCCTCGGGCGCACCCACCGCGGCACCCTCCACCAGGCGGAGTGCCTCACGGTCGCTGGTCAGCAATACGGTTGCCCTGCCCTGATCACCGAGCTGAAGGGCGTCGGGACGATCCGCCAGCAGCGCGCCGAGCAACTCGACCGCCCAGGTGGGCTCTTCGGCCGCCAGGTCGCCCTCCGCGAACCAGAGGTCGTGTTCGTGGCCGGTGAAGAGACCGGCACGCACGCCGTCGAGCACGAGGTCGAAGAACCGCCGACTGCCGGCCAGCCGGGCGCGGAACATGATCCGGGTCAGCCAGGATCCGTACGCCGGGTCCGAGGTGTGCGGATCCAGGAGGCGAGCCACCCGGTCCGGGAAGGTGTCGACGGCTGCGACCATCATCCGCACCCCCCAGTCACGTTCTCTCTCGTCCGCGCTGGTCAACCAGTTCTCGATCACTCCCTCGTCGTCCGCGCAACGGAACCAGTCCGCGTTGCTGACCGCGTTCACGAGATGGACCTGGAAGGGAGGGCGGGTGTCCAGCACTCGCGCGACGGCTCCCCACTCAGAGGCGTTGGGGGACTCCAGGCCTCGCACCACCGCCAAGGTCACGTCCTTGAGGTGGTAACGGATTTCCGGGCCGGTCAGCAGCGCCTCGACCTCCTCGGAGAACCGCTCGGGGTCCAGATCTCGCAGGTGATCGAGAACCTGCCGCACCTGGCCACGACGGAAGAGCTCCTGCTCGCCACCCGTGAGGTAGGAGACCAGGCTCTCGTCACGCCGGAGCCAGTCCCGAGCGAAGGCGTAGTCGAAGAAACTCTCGTGGAAGAAGGCCAGTTGGCGACCGTCACGCACGAGAACCTGCTCGGACACCAGCACGTCCCCCGTGGCGGCGAGGTCGTCCGCGTCGAGCACGCTGTGCGGGACGTACAGCCGTTGGCGAGCGCTCATGTACGCCGCGACGGCCGACACCGCCTCGTGGAACCGCACGGAGGGCAGGCGGTGTCTGCACTCCTTCCGCTTCGTGTCCCAGAAGGCGTCGAAGAGGTGCCTGGTGGTGCGGAAGGAGAGAGCCGCTTCCTGGTCCGCGATGTGGGCCAGGAGAACCAGATGCAGCGGTGACCGCAGCAGCACCCGCTGCGGCGGGGCCATCCGGGAGGCGTCCAGGCCCATGTTCGTGACCGCGGTGTCGACCTCGGCGTCCGAGAGCGGCCCCACTGTGACGCGGGCCCAGTCGTCCGACGCGGTGAGTTGGCGAATGCGAGGGTCGGCCTGTGCGTCGAACGCCCGGCACACCAGGACGATGCGCATGGCAGGGTGCGCCTGGGCCTCGCTCACCAGGTCCGCCACCGCGTCGAAGGTGTCGGGGATACGTCCCGACGCGAGGCTCACCGCGTCGAGCTGATCCACGATCAGCACACAGGGCTGCCCGTCCGCCACGGCTCCGAGGGCGCCGACCGGGGACATGGTCAGGCCGATGCGCCGACCCAGCTCAGAGGTCGAGGAGAAGGGGGCCAGCCGGTCGAGACGGAAGGCGAGCGACGGCACGGCCCGCTCACCGAGCGCGGCGACGGCCTGGTGCAGCACGGCACTCTTGCCACTGCCCGCGGCACCCGTCAGGAGCGTGAGCTGCTCGCTGCCCCCGGTCACCCGGTCCACCAGCCGGCCGGCCTCGTCACGGGGGATCGACGGCCGGAGCAGGCCCCGTTCGACACTTGCGGCCCAGTGGGTCGTGGCCTCCCCCACCGCGTCGGCGACCGCCTCGCCGTCGACCCGGGTGACCCGTCGCAGTCCGTACTCTCCCAGCCGGGAGGTGAGGGCCGAGGCGTCGAGAGTGGTTCCCAGATTGTTCAGCAGGAGGTCGCCGAGTCCGACAGCCGCGAGCCGGCCGGTGGCCCCGGCGAGTACCTGTTCGGCCAGGACCGCGTTGGTTCTCACGAGGTCCCGTTCGTTGTGCCACTCCACCCAGAGCCCTCGCAGCATGCGCCAGGCCGTCGCGGCGGAGCCGTAGACGTCCGTCGCGGCGAGCGCGTCGAAAGGACCGCGGAGTTCCGACGTCAGCCAGTCGGCTTCGAAGGAGGCGAAGTCGTCGGAGCGACGGGCACGGTCGGCGAGCTCGTCGAGCGCGCGGGCGGGGACCAGCGAGACGAAGTGGAAGGCGCGGCCGGCGTCGACGTGGGAACGCAGGCTCTTCCAGACCTCCTTGTCACGGAGGGAGGCCACGTTCCAGCTGTTCGCGTTCCGGTTCTGCCGCTTGACCTGGTGCACCTCCACCCGGCCCTCGTGCCGGTGGACGAACTCGACGCCGTCGCCCAAGGGGGCGACCGCTTCCAGGGTGATCGAAGTCCCCATGCCGAGGAGCACGTACAGGGCGTGCCTGACCGTCCAGGCTCCCTCGTAGCGGTTGCCGAACTTGTCCGTCTCGCCACCCGGCCGCGGTGTCACCGTGCCCCTCACCCCTCCCCCGGTGCGGTCAATGGCCCTGTGCGCCCGATGGCCCCGAAAACGCATCAGAGGCTGTACCGGATTCTCTCCGGTACAGCCTCTGAATCTACGACTCTTACGAGTCGGGACGACAGGATTTGAACCTGCGACCCCTTGACCCCCAGTCAAGTGCGCTACCAAGCTGCGCCACGTCCCGATGCCCGCCTGACCTGGGGTTTCCCCTGGCTGAGCGCGCATGAGAACGATACCGCACTTCAGGAGGTGGTTGCGAACGCCTTTGCCCGCCTGTCGGACTTGACCTCAAGTCTGATTGAGGTTGCATCGTCGTCTTCATGGACACAAAGACGAGGACAGCCACGCACGACGCCCCCTCCACCCCCGGCACCCGCACCACCTACGGATATCCGGATCTGCCGCGCCTGATGTCGCTGATGACCGGCGACGAGAAGCACGGCCCCGCCGCGACCTCGACCCTGGACGCGCTGTGGGTGCTCTACGACCGGGTGCTGCGGGTGACGCCCGACACCGCCGAGGACCCCGGGCGGGACCGGTTCCTGCTCTCCAAGGGACACGGCCCGATGGCCTATTACGCGGTGCTCGCCGCGAAGGGGTTCTTCGGGGAGGAGCTGCTGCCGGGGTTCGGGGCGTACGACTCGCCGCTCGGGCACCACCCCGACCGACTCCTCGTGCCCGGCGCCGAGATCGGCAGCGGCTCGCTCGGGCACGGTCTGCCGCTGGCGGTCGGCACCGCACTGGGGCTGCGGGCCCAGGGCCTGACGGAGCCCGCGGTGTGGGTGCTCGTCGGGGACGCGGAGCTGGACGAAGGCAGCAACCACGAGGCGCTCGCGTACGCAGGACCGGCCGGGCTCGACCGGTTGAACGTGGTCGTCATCGACAACTCGTCCGCGACACACGGCTGGCCCGGCGGGATCGCCTCCCGCTTCGAGGCCGCCGGATGGTCGGCGGAGACGGTCGACGGGCGGGACCACGAGGCGCTGTACGCGGCCTTCAGCGCACCGCATCCCGGACGGCCGCGGGCAGTCGTGGCCCGCGTCGAACCCAGGAGGTAGGCCGCGCCGGAGACGGCCGAGCAAGCAGGTCAACCAGGCACACCAGGCCAACCGGGCCAACCGGGCCAACCGGTTAGAGGACAGGGGAATTTGTCATGGATACGATGCGGGACCGCTTCATCGCGACCACCGGCCGACTGCTGGACGAGGACCCCCGGGTCGCCGTCGTACTGGCCGACATCAGCGCGGACGGGTTCGCACCCGCCGGGCGCAAGCACCCGGACCGGGTGGTGAACGTCGGGATCCGGGAACAGCTGCTGGTCGGCGCGGGTGCCGGGATGGCGCTCGCCGGGATGCGGCCGGTGGTGCACACCTTCGCCAGCTTCCTGGTGGAGCGGCCCTTCGAGCAGGTGAAGCTGGACTTCGGCCATCAGGGGGTGGGCGGAGTGCTGGTCAGCGCGGGGGCTTCGTACGACTGGCCGGCCGGCGGGTTCACGCACATGGCGCCCGGCGACGTGGCGCTGATCGACACCCTCGACGGGTGGACGGTGCACGTCCCCGGGCACCCCGACGAGGCCGAGGCGCTGCTGCGGCACGCCGTGGCCGCGGGGGACGACCAGGTCTACGTACGGCTGTCGCTGCAGAGCAACCGGCACGCGGTGGACGTCCGTGGGGAGGGCGGGTTCCACGTCCTGCGGGAGGGGCGGCGGGGCACCGTCGTCGCGGTCGGGCCGATGCTCGACAACGTCATGGCGGCGACCGAGGGGCTGGACGTGACGGTGCTGTACGCCGCCACGGTGCGGCCGTTCGACGGGGCCGCGCTGCGGAAGGCCGGGCACGGTGACGTCGTGCTCGTCGAGCCGTACCTCGCGGGGACGTCCACCGCCGCCGCGAACGACGCGCTCGCCGATCTCCCGCACCGGGTGCTCGGCCTCGGCGTCGCACGGCGCGAACTGCGGCGGTACGGACAGCTGGACGAGCACCTCGCCGCGCACGGGCTCGACGTGGTTTCGCTACGGCAGCGGATCGACTCCTTCCTCGTCGCGTGATATCCCCGCCGACCCCCTCCGTCTCCCCGCCCCGTCAGACGAGTTCCGGATGGGCGGCGAGGAGCCGGCGCGGGGCGGCCTGGCGCCAGGAGTCGAGGAGGATGGCACGGAGTTCCTCCTCGTCCTCCAGGGCGGCCAGGTGCGCCCGCAGCCAGTCGTAGTTGTCGTCGTGGCCCGCGCGGACGAAGAACTTCTCCGGTTCCGCCTCGATCAGCTCGGGCCGTTCCTCCTTCGGGCACTTGAAGGCCATCGATCTGTCGTCGTCGCTCAGCGCGGCGAAGATCTTCCCGGCGACCCGGAAGGTCGGGCTGCCCCAGGCGAGCTTCTCCGCAGTGTCCGGCAGGGCGAGCGCCACCCTGCGCACATCCTCGGAAGTGGTCATGGGGAAACCGTACGGGCCACCACTGACAATCGCCTCTGACGGCCGCCGGTCGCCCCCTCCCCCCGCTGCCGACCGCCCTGCACGTACGCCTCAGACGTGCTTGTCCAGCCAGGCCGTCAGGTCGTCCTGGACCTCGTCCCGGTTGGTCTCGTTGAGGATTTCGTGGCGGGCCCCCTCGTACCCCTTCCAGGTGAGGTCCTCGATGCCCGCGTAGCGCAGGTCCTCCAGGAGTTCATGGACGAGCGTCATCCCCTGGTTGCAGGGGTCCTCGGTGCCGACCGCGAGGTGGAAGGGCAGGTCGGCGGGGATGCGGGCGAGGTTGCGCGGGTCGTTGAGCTTGCGGATGCCGTGCACCCAGTCGAGGGAGAGGCCCGCGCTGAAGGGAAAGCCGCAGCGTTCGTCGGCGGCGTAGACGTCGACCTCGGCCTCGTCGCGGGAGAGCCATTCGAACCCGGTGCGGTGGGGGAACGCGTCGTTGAAGGAGGCGAACCGGTCGGCGGTGAACGACGCGGGCGCGTCCCGGCCGTCCGCCTCGATCCTCCGCTCCAGCTCGGCCGCCGCCGCTTCCAGGTCCGTGCCCGGCAGCGTGCGGAAGACCCCGGAGAGGATCACTCCGGCCAGGTCGTCCGGATGCTCCTGCGCGTAGTCGCGGGCCAGCATCGCGCCGAGGCTGTGGCCGAGCAGCACCACGGGGACACCCGGGTGGAGGGCCCGCGCCTGATCGCCGACCGTACGCAGATCGGCGACCGTGCGGCGCCAGCCGTCGTCGCCCGCCACGCCGAGCCCGCCGGTGCCCGTGGCGGTCGCGCCGTGGCCGCGGTGGTCGGAGGCGATCGCCCCGTAGCCTTGGGCGACGAGGTGGCGGGCGAACCGGTCGTAGCGCAGGGCGTGTTCGGCGGCGCCGTGCGCGAACTGGACGAGGGCGCGCGGGCGTCCGCCGTCCGGGAGCCAGGTGTACGTCGCGATCTGAACGCCGTCGTGCGCGGTCGCCGTGCCGGGGGTGGTCATGGGTCGTCCTGCCTCTCTCCGTGGCGGGGGTACGGTCCTGACCCTCCCCCGGCGCCGGGCGGTTATGCCGGAGTCTGCCCGCGCCCGAAGTACGCGATCAGCTCGGCGTCCAGCTCCGGCACCCGGCGCGGCGTCCCGCCGTCGCGCAGCGATTCCGTCGCCCGGCAGCCCGCCGCGACGGCCATCCGGGCCGCCACCGGCGAGGTGTCCGTCGTGCCCCCGTCCCGTACGAAACGGAGGAACTCGTCGATGAGGAGCGGGTCCGCGCCGCCGTGCCCCGCGTTCTCCTCGGCCGCCGGGATCTCGTGGACCTCGTCGGCGTCGAAACGGTGCGAGGAGCGGCAGGTGTTCCACACCTTGACGTGACCGCCGGGGCCGTCGCCGAAGTTCTCCAGGCGGCCCGCGTCGCCGATGACGGTGTAGTTCCGCCAGTAGTCGGGGGTGAAGTGGCACTGCTGATAGGCGGCCAGCACCCCGTTGTCGAGCCGCATGTTGAGGAGCGAGACGTCCTCGACGTCGATGACCGGGTTGAGGGCGCGCTGCGTGTGCGGCGGCCAGTGGCCGTCCTTCGTGTACCAGTCCTCCGCCTTCGGCTCACCGGGCGCGCGGCGGTGCGGGTTGTCGCCGTAGACCATCAGATCGCCCATCGCCTGCACGTCCCTGGCGTAGCCGCCGGCCAGCCAGTGCAGTACGTCGATGTCGTGGGCGGCCTTCTGGAGCAGCAGCCCGGTCGTGTGCTCGCGCTCGGCGTGCCAGTCCTTGAAGTACCAGTCACCGCCGTAGCCCACGAAGTGACGGATCCACACCGTCTTCACCTCGCCCACCGCACCGCCCGCGATCAGGTCGCGCATCAGGCGCACCACCGGCATGTGCCGCATGTTGTGCCCGACGTACAGCCGCGTCCCCGTCTCGAAGGCCGTCCGCAGAATCCGGTCGCAGTCCTCGACCGTGGTCTCCAGGGGCTTCTCGACGAACACCGGCTTCCCCGCCCGCAACGCCTGACACGTCAGATCGGCGTGGGTGTGATCGGGGGTGAGGATCAGCATCGCGTCGACGGACGGGTCCTCGATCACCTTCCGGTGGTCGGCCGCCGTGACCGCACCGGGGAAGGCCTCCGCCGCGAGCGCGCGGGCGCGGTCGTCGGGGTCGGCGAGGGCGACGACGCGCGCTCCGGCACCGGGCCGGTGGGCGGTACGGGCGAGGCTGCCGCGCATCCCGTAGCCGAGGACACCGATACGGAGGTCGGGCAGGTCGGGCAGGTCGGCCGGGCGGGGCAGGCCGGACGGGGCGGACGCAGCGGACCGGGCGGGCGGTTCGGGCAGGTCGGTCATCGTTCGTACTCCCTTGGCAGAGTCCCCTATGAGGTACGGGAGTTGACGTTAACGCCCTCGTGCGCTGCGCGGCGGACCGGGCTCGGACCGCGCCGTCCGCAGACCGCTCCGCCCTCGGACCGCGCCGCCCTCAGACCGCTCTGTCCGCACGGCGCTCGATCTCCGCCATCAGCTCGGCCGCCATCGCCTTGATGGTCTCCAGACCCTCCTTCCCCCACTGCCGGGGCCGGGTGTCGACGACGCAGATGGCGCCGAGCGCGATGCCCGAGCGGTCGATGAGCGGGGCGCCGAGGTAGGAGCGGATGCCGATCTCGTCGACGACCGGGTTTCCCGCGAAGCGCGGGTAGTCGCAGACGTCCTCCAGGACGAGGGCCTTCCTGCGGGCCACGACGTGCGGGCAGTACCCGTGGTCGCGGGCCATGGCGCGCCCGATCCGCCCGGCCGCGGCGGCGGCCCCGAGGTCGCTGCCGGAGAGGGTGCCGTGCGGGGTGTGCAGTCCGGCGAAGAACTGCCGGTTCTCGTCAATGAAGTTGACCATGGAGTACGGCGCGCCGGTCGCCTCCGCGAGCCGTACCGCGAACGCGTCGAGCACCGGGTCGGGTCGGCCGCCCAGACCCAACTCCCTGAGCCTGCGCGCCCGTTCGGGGCCCTCGCGGTCGGCGGGGGTGAGCAACAGGTGGCCGATCCTGTCGTACGTCATATGTGGGCTCCCGTCATGGGTGGGCTCCGTGGGTCGTGGGCGGGACAACGGGCGTGCTGCTGAGGAGGTGCTTGACGAGGGTGACCAGGGTGGCGATGCCGGAGCTGGCGAGCCGGGCGTCGCAGATCACGATCGGGATCTCCGGGTTGAGGTCGAGGGCGCCGCGCACCTCCTCGGGTTCGTACCGGAAGGCGCCGTCGAACTCGTTGACGGCGACGACGAATCCGATGCCGCGCTGCTCGAAGAAGTCGACGGCGGCGAAGCAGTCCTCCAGGCGCCGGGTGTCGGCGAGGACGACGGCGCCGAGCGCGCCCTTGGAGAGCTCGTCCCACATGAACCAGAACCGCTCCTGCCCCGGGGTGCCGAAGAGGTACAGGACGTGCTGTTCGTCGAGGGTCATACGGCCGAAGTCCATGGCGACGGTCGTCATGGTCTTGTTCTCGACGCCCTCCAGGCTGTCGGTGGCGGCCCCGGCCTGGGTGAGGAGTTCCTCGGTGCTGAGCGGGTCGATCTCGCTGACCGCGCCGACGAAGGTCGTCTTGCCGACGCCGAAGCCGCCCGCGACGAGGATCTTGAGCGCGGTGGGGAAGACCTCGGGCCCGGGGGCCGGTCCGCCGCCCCCGTATCCCTCGTAGCTGTCGGAGCCGTAGTCAGAGTTGTCGTCGTAGACCATCGAGCACTGCCTCCAGCAAGTCGCGGTCGGTCGGGGGGTGTTGGAGGATCGGCGCGTGCGTGATGACCGCGCCGCAGCCCACCAGGTCGGACAGCACGACCTTGGTGACGACGGCGGGGAGCCGCAGATGGGCCGCGATCTCCGCCACCGGCACGGGGTCGTCGCACAGGCCGAGCGCGGTGATGTGCTCGGGGCCGAGGTGCACGGGCAGTGCGGCGCCGGTGGCCATCACCATCGTCAGCAGGTCGAGTTCGGTACTGGGGCGGGTGCGGCCGTTGCTCACCGTGTACGGACGGATCAGCCGGCCTGCCGCGTCGTCGAGCCACGGCCCGTCCTGCGGGGCCGCCACGTTCAGTGCCCCGGTGCGTTCGCCGCACTGCCGGCCCGTTGCCGTGCGGGCGTCGCCAGGTACGGCCGTACGCTCTTGACCAGCATCGCCATCTCGTACCCGAGGACGGCGGCGTCGGCCTCCCGCCCGGCGAGTACGGCGAGGAAGGTTCCGGATCCGGCCGTCGAGACGAACAGCAGCGTGGAGTCGAGCTCGACCACCACCTGCCGGACCTCGCCGCCGTCGCCGAACCGCATTCCCGCGCTGCGGCCCAGCGAGTAGAGGCCGGAGGCGAGGGCCGCCATGTGGTCCGCGCTGTCGGTGTCGAGGCCGTGGACGGACTTGACGAGTCCGTCGGAGGAGAGCAGGACGGCGCTACGGGTGTAGGGGACCCGCTGCACCAGGCCGCTCAACAGCCAGTTCAGGTCGGTCGCTTGACCGGTCGGCGCATCGCTCACCATGGGGCTACTCCTTGGGGGGGGGAAAGTTCACGTCGTCGGGGTGGGCGTCTTCGGGGCGGACTGAGCGGTCCGTGAGGTCGATGCGGTCCGTGCGGTCCGCGCGGTCGGTGCGGTCCGCGCGGTCGGTGCGGTCCGCGCGTTCGCCGAGGGATCCCTCCGGGGGAAGGTCCTCCGTGCGCGCGTCCGCCGCCTCGGCCAGGCCGATGCCGCGCTGGAAGGCGGCCATCAGACCGGGGTCGTGCAGGACGGGCTGGTCGTCCTCCTTCCGGGGCGCCGGACCGTCCTTGAGCTGCGGCACGAGGTTCTCCTGGCTGCGGCGCCTGGGCAGCCGGGGCCGGCTGACCCGCCCGCGTACGGCGCCTTCGGCGGTGGGCCGGGCGGCACTGTGCACCGGCTCGGCCGGAACGGTGAACTCCGGGGGTGCGGCGAGTCCGTGGGTGACACCGGGGACGGCGGCCGCGGGGTTGGGCCGTTCGCCGCGCCTGCCGCGGACGGGAAGCGGGTGGTTGCCCGTGGTCCCGGCGGGGGCGCCGGCCGGGCTCCCGCTCGGGCTCCCGGTCGGGCTCCCCGCCGGAGTCCCCGTCGGGTCCCCCTTGGGGGTCCCCACCGCGGTCCCGGGCCCCGGGGCGTCCTGCTGCTCGCGTCCGTACGGAGCCGCCGGTTCGGGCTCCGGTGCTGCGGGCGCCCGGGATATCGGCACCCGGTCGCCCTGCTGCTGCGCGGGCACCGGGGCCGGCCGGTGCGACGCGGCCGTACCGGCGGCCGCGGCCTCGTGGTCGTCGCCCAACAGGCCCTCCGGGAGCACGAGTACGGCCTGCACCCCGCCGTAGATGTTGTTCTGCAGCCGGACCGCGATGCCGTGCCTGCGGGCCAGCGCGGACACCACGAACAGTCCGATCCGGCCGTCCTGCAGCAGATGCTGCACATTGACCTGGTCGGGATCGGAGAGCAGTGCGTTCATCTTGTTCTGCTCGGTGACCGGCATGCCCAGGCCGCGGTCCTCGACCTCGATGGCGAGCCCGGCGGTCACGAACTGGGCGCGCAGCAGCACCGTCGTGTGCGGGGCGCTGAACACCGTCGCGTTCTCGACGAGTTCGGCGAGGAGGTGGATGATGTCGGCGACCGCGTGGCCGCGCAGGGTGCCGTCGATCGGCGGCACGAGCTTGACCCGCGAGTACTGCTCCACCTCGGCGATCGAGGAGCGCATCACCTCGCTCATGCTGACCGGGTTGCTCCACTGCCGGCGCGAGATCGCCCCGCCGAGCACGGCGAGGTTCTCGGCGTGCCGGCGGATGCGGGTGGCCAGGTGGTCGACGTGGAAGAGGCCCTTGAGCAGGTCCGGGTCCTCGACCTCGTTCTCCAGTTCGTCGAGGAGCTGGATCTCGCGGTGCACCAGCGACTGGAGACGGCGGGCCAGGTTGACGAAGACCTCGACCTTCTGGTCGGTGCCCGCGCTGCTGGAGAACTGTGACGCCTGGACGACGGCGGTCACCGCGGCGTCGTGCGCGCGCCCCATCTCCTGTGCCAGGAGGTCGAACTCATCGCCCGTACGAGGGACGCCGGGCGGGACGGTGCGCCGTATGTCGGGGCTCTCGCCGCGTCGCAGACCGTCCACGACGGCCCGCAGCTGGTCCTGGCTGCGGGCGCTGGCGCGGCGCAGTTCATTGCACCGTACGTACACGGATCCGGCGGCGCGGCGGGCGGCGAAGGCCGCCACGAGCACCGCGAGGGCGGCGAGCACCGCGGCCACGGCGAGGCCCGCCCATAAGCTCTGCGTGGGCCGGGCGCCGGTGGTGCGGACCGTGTGGAGCACGGCGCCCGCCCCGCTCAGTGCGACGACGACCGCCGGAAGCACGGCGGCGCGCAGCAGCTGCGCACGCAGGTGCGCTTCGGGAGTGGACGCCACGGGGGTACGTGCCCCCGGCCGGCCGTGCCGCCCGCCCTCGCGGCGGTCCGCTCGCGCGCCAGGTGCGCGAAGTTGAGACATCAGCGTCCTCGGTACGTGGGGCCCCAGGGATTTCGGCGTGTCTTCGACAGGTGTGAGCGCGCACGCAGGCTGCACTCAACTTGGGTGATGTGGGCCCCTGTTGATCACCGGGCACTCACAGTAGTCGGGAGCGTTCCCCGGGTGATGGGCTGTTGCCAAACTTGCCCGCCCCGGGTCCCGCTCTGGTATGAGGCCTCGTACGGGCGAACGAAAACCGGCCGCCCCTGGATCGGGGACGGCCGGTTCACCGGAAGCACGTGGCTCTCACGCGGCGGCGACGCTCACGCGGTCACACGGGCGGCGACGCTCACGCGGACGCGGCGGTCTCCTTCTGGACGACGGCTGCGGACGTCACCGGGCGTACGGACCCGGGCACCAGGTCACCCGGTCCGCGGGCGGCGACGCCGCGCCACCAGGGCGCCGACGGGACCACGTCCGACGTGGGTTCGAAAGGTTCGCCCGGACACGGCACGGCAATCCGTGCCCCGGCCCCGGCAGCCGCGGTGAGGGTGCCCTCGGCGGGCTCTTCCCACGGGTGCGGGGCGAGGTTGAAGGTGCCCCAGTGGATCGGCAGCATGATGCCGCGCGGGCTGCCGCCCTGGAGGTCGAGGTGGGCCCGCATGCCCTCCTCGGGGGTCATGTGGATGTCCGGCCAGTGCGGGCTGTACGCGCCGATCTGGATCATCGTCGCGTCGAACGGGCCGTGCGCGGCACCGATGTCCTTGAAGCCGTCGAAGTACCCGGTGTCGCCGCTGTGGTAGATCCGGTGCTCGGATCCGGCGACCGCCCAGGACGCCCAGAGGGTGTGCTGCTGGTTGCGCAGCCCTCGGCCGCAGAAGTGCCGGGCGGGGGTGGCGGTGAGGCTGATCCCGGCGACGTCGGTGGTCTCGTTCCAGTCCAGTTCGCGGATGCGGCTGAGCGGTACGCCCCAGTGCTCCAGGTGCGCGCCGACGCCGAGCGGGACCGCGAAGACGGTACCGGTGCCGGTCAGGGCGCGGATGGTGGGCATGTCGAGGTGGTCGTAGTGGTCGTGCGAGATGACGACGACGTCGACCTCGCCGAGCGAGCGCAGCGGTACGGGCACGGGGTGCAGCCGCTTGGGGCCCGCGAAGTTGAACGGGGAGCAGCGCTCGCCCCAGACCGGGTCGAAGAGCACCCGCCGCCCGTCGATCTCGGCGAGGACGGTGGAGTGGCCCATCCAGGTCAGGCGGAGCCCGGAGGCGGGCGGCTCGGCGATGTCGGCGAGCGTGGTCGCGTACACCGGGACGGTCCCCGCCGGGGCGCGCCGGACGCGCTCCTCCTTGCGGAAGTACGTCTTCATGAGGTCGGCCATGGATGCGGACGAGGGCCGGGCGGCCCGGGTGCCCTCGGGATTCTGGAAGACGCCGTCGGCGAAGTTCGGCGAACGGCGGATGCGCTCCCAGCGCTCCCCTGCCGGGTCGGCTCCGAACGCCGCGGTCCTCAGCCCGCGCAGCTTCGCGCGCAATGGCATCTGCGGGGAATCCGCGCTGGTCACGGCACCTCCAAGGGGGTCGGCTTCAGTCCATTATGTGCACCGTGTTCGACGGCCGGGGAACGGGGCCGTTACGGGGCGTCGCACGGCACGGGGCGACTCCCTCCTCACCAGAACGGTCGCGGGCCCGGTGGTATGCCCGGACCGTTCCGTCGTGACGCGCCGTGACGTGTGTGGCGTACGGGGCGCGTATGGCGTACGGGCCGTGGGGCGGGGTCAGTCCAGTTCGTAGACCGCGGTGACCGTCACCTGGTCCTGGATCTGGCCGGGGGCGACCGGCACGGCCTCGTCGGCGGCCGCTCCCGGGGGCATCTCCACCGGGGTCGGCCGGCCGGCGTCGGACTCCACGATCGAGACCAGCCTGCCGAGCTCGCGACCGCTGAGCTTCGCGAACTGGGCGGCCTTGCGCCGGGCGTCCTGGAAGGCCGCCGCGCGCGCCTTGTTGCGCAGCGCGGTGGAGTCCTCGACGTCGAAGGTCACGCCGTTGATGCGGCCCGCTTCGCCTGCCGCGTCCATGGCGGCCTGGATGACGGCGCCGGTGCGGGACAGGTCGCGCACCTTGACGGAGAAGCCCTGCGCCGCCTGGTAGCCGGTCAGTTTGGCGACGCCGTTCTCGTAGCTGTGGACGGCGTTGAGGGTGAGGTTCTCGGTGCGTACGTCGCGGTCCGCGACGCCCTGACGCTTGACCGCGGCGAGCAGTGCCTTGGCCGCGGCCGACTGGCCGGCGAGGGCCGCCTTCGCGGTGGGCGCCGTCACCTCGACGCCGACGTTGACGACGGCCATGTCGGGAGCCGCGGTGGCCGCACCCGATCCGGTGACGGACACCGTGGAGGGCGCCGGGCTCACGACGCCCGCCGCGACCGGGGCCGGGCTCTGCGCGGCGGCGGGCAGCGCGCCCGCCACCAGCAGCCCGCCGGCGAGGGCGGTGGCGACGAGGGCGCGCGTGGTGACGGACGCCCGGGTCGTGGGGGTCGTGGGGGACGGTGCTGCGGTGGGGGATGCGGACATGCGGCAGGGTTCCTTCCGGAGGCCGGGCGCCCGGAGCGGCCCGGCTGGACAGTGCGGGGACATCCCAGCACCGCCCGGGCCCCGGCAGGCCACGCCACTCTGGAGCGCTCCGAAATTCACCTCCCGCCACCCGCGCGCACTCGCATGCGGTCCGCACCCCCGTTCGACCCGGCCGCCGCCCGCCATACTGAGGCGCGTCGGCGTGAATCGGGGCACGGGAAGGGGTACGCGGTGTCGCAGCGGACGCAACAGGGGCAGCAGCAGGACGGTCCGGACGGGGAGAGCACTGCCGGGCAGCACGCGTACGACGTCCTGGTGCTCGGCGGCAGCGGGGTCGACACGGTGGTGCGGGTGGACGCGCTGCCGGTGCCCCTCGCGGACTCGGTCGGGGTCTCCCCCATCAGCGAGTGGCCGGGGCACACGGGCGGCAACGTGGCGCTGGGCTGCCAGGCGCTGGGGCTCGGCGTGAAGTTCCTGGACGTCATCGGCGACGACTGGATCGGCGGCCAGGTCCGGGAGCGGCTGGCCAAGGGCGGCGTGGACTTCGAGCCGCTGATCTCGCCAGCGGGCACCCGTCGCGCCGTCAATCTGGTGGATGCGACGGGCCGTCGGATGTCGTTCTACGACGCCCGTGACCCCGATGACCTGCGGATGCCGGCCGACTTCTGTCTGCCGCACGTGCGTCGTGCCCGGCATGTGCACGTCTCCATCATGGGCTTCGCCCGCCATCTCCTGGACGACCTCGTGGCGACCGGCGTCCCGTTCTCCACCGACCTGCACGACTGGGACGGGGCCGACGAGCACCACCGTGCCTTCGCGCTCCGCGCCGACCTGGTGTTCCTCAGCGCGGCGGGTGCGGGCGAGCGGATCGGCGACCTGATGCGGGAGATCCTGCGCGAGGGCCGGGCCGGGGCGGTCATCGCGACGGCGGGCGCGGGCGGCTCGTACCTGCTGACCCGCGACGGCGGCAGCACTCCGCGTCCGGTCCCGGCGACCGTCCCGCCCGCTCCGGTGGTGGACTCCAACGGTGCGGGCGACGCGTATGTCTCCGGGTTCCTGTACGGGCGCCTGGCAGGCCGGAGCCTGGAGGAGTGCGCCCGGCTCGGCGCGCTGGCCGGGGCGTACGCCTGCACCGTCCCCGGCAACACGTCCCTGATCGGCCCGGACGCGCTGCTCGCCGAACCCGCGGGGCCGCAGGCCTGACCCTCCGTGCTCGCCGAACCCGCGCGGCCGCAGGCCTGACCCTCCGTCAGGGAAGCGCCCCGGGCCCCCGCGGCCCGGCCTTCCCCCCCCGGAGGGCCGGGCCCGACTCTCCGTCAGAGAGGCAGCAGGTCGGGCCGCTTGGCCTCGACGTGGTCCCCGGAGCTCTCGCCGCGCAGCCGTCGGCCGATCCACGGCACCAGGTGCTCGCGGGCCCAGTCGATGTTGTCGCGGCGCGCTTCGAGCCTGCCGCGCGGCGCCATCGGCGGCCACGGCTGGTCGGGGTCGGCCGGGATGTCCAGGCCGAGCACCTGACCGGCCCGCAGCGCGACCCGGGTGTGCCCCTCGGGCGAGAGGTGCAGCCGGTCGGAGTCCCAGGCCCGCCGGTCCTGCACGGACTTCAGCGACCACAGGTCGAGGACCGGGCAGTCGTAGCGGTCGGCGATGGACCGTACGTGCGCCGAGTACGTGGCGACCTTGCCGCGCAGATGGCGCAGTACGGGGACGCCCCGGGTGTCGAAGCCCGTGGTGATCATGACCGTGCCGACCGCCGACGTGAGGTCGGCGACGGCCTTCTCGAAGCGCTCGGCGACGTCGTCGGGGTCGGTGCCGGGCCGGATGATGTCGTTGCCGCCCGCACAGAAGCTGACCAGGTCGGGGGCGAGCTCCTTGGCCCGCGGGACCTGCTCGGCCACGATCTGGTCGAGGAGCTTGCCGCGTACGGCGAGGTTCGCGTATCGGAAGGTGTGCTCGGGTACCCGGTCGTCCAGGAGGACGGCAAGCCGGTCGGCCCACCCGGTGAACGCACCGTCGGGGCCAGGGTCTCCGACCCCTTCGGTGAAGCTGTCCCCGATCGCCGCGTACGACCCGATGGTGCCTGTGCTGAATGATCTCGAATCGTCTGCCACGTCGACACATCCTTCACTTCCGCAAGTGACTTACGCCACCGTAGGGAGGGGTTGACGGAGGGTGAGATATACCACCGGTCAAGATTCATTCAACCCGGAATACGCAGGTGATGCCGCGAGAACGGGGCTCGCCCCCGCACCGGGACCGGTGCGGGGGCGAGAAAAACCGTGTGCCGGAAGGGCCGAAGCCCGCCGTCGGCGTGCGGTCAGACCGGGACGCCGTTGCTGCGGAGGTAGCCCAGCGGGTCGATGTCCGAGCCGTATCCCGGGCCGGTGCGGATCTCGAAGTGCAGGTGCGGTCCCGTGGAGTTTCCGGTGGAGCCGGAGTAGCCGATCTGCTGGCCGCCGGAGACGCTCTGGCCGGAGCGGACGTTCAGCGCGGACAGGTGGGCGTACTGCGAGTAGCGGCCGTCGTTGTGCTTGATGACGATCTCGTTGCCGTACGCGCCGCCCCAGCCGGCGGAGACGACGGTGCCCGCACCGACGGCCTTGACCGGCGTGCCGGAGGAGGCCCGGAAGTCGACACCGGTGTGGTAGCCGCTGGACCAGCTGCCGCCGGAGGCGCGGTACGGGGTGGAGACGCCGGACGGGACGGGCGCGGAGAAGCCGGAACCGGAGCTCTGCTGCCGCTCGACCCGCTTCTGGGTGCGCTGCTCCGCACGCTTCTCGGTGCGCTGCTCCGTGCGCTGCTCGACGCGCTGTTCCGTACGCTCGGTGCGCTCCGTGCGGTCGGCCTGCTTCTGCGGGGCGGGCGCCGTGGCCTTCGCCCCACCGGCGCTGCCCGAGCCCGCGGGCGCCTTGCCGCCGAGGGTGAGCTTCAGACCGGGGAAGATCATCGAAGGGTCGTCGCCGACGACCGACTTGTTGTCCGTGTACAGCTTCTGCCAGCCGCCGCGCACGTTCTCCTCCGCGGCGATCTTCGACAGGTTGTCGCCGGTCACCACGGAGTACGTACGGGTGTCGGTCTTCTTGGAGTCGGCCTGCGGCGCGGCGGCCGGGCGCTCCGCCGTCCGCTGCTGGGGCACCTGCTGCAGCGGCGCCTTCTGCGGCAGCGCGACGGGAGCCGCAGCCTTGTCGGCGGCGTGCGCCCCCGTGGCCCCGATCAGCGGGAGCGCCAGTGCCGCACCGCCCGTACCGGCGGCGACGAAGCCGCGGGTGAGCGACGAACTGGACTTGGGGCGGCGGTGCTTACCCTTTGCAGGCATGACGGATTCCTCTCCGGCGCCTGCGAGGTGAGCTGTCGGGTTCGGGCTGGAGATGCCCGGCCGCGCTCCCTGAAGAGCACGACTTCACCCCTAGCCGTACCGGAGGATGGAGCGCTTCCGGTGCCGGCGTACTACCTGGGTCCCCCGCTCCTGCCACACGAAGAAGTCATGGGTGCGGATTCCGGGCGGTGGCAGGATTCGGCGGTCCACCCGGATTGACGGTGAACCTAGGCGAGTGCGGACCTCCCGAACAAGCCGTTCCCTTCTTCTCCTTCCCCTCAGCACTCCTTCTCCACGGTTCTCCCGCTGCGCCGCACCCGTCACTTCCGCCATCTCCCGCCCCTGACCTGGCCTTTGACGCCCCGGCAGTTCCCGGCAGCCCCGCCCTATGATTCTGCTCACTCGCCCCCGCCCCGGGGCCAGGTGGGTGCCTTAGGCACCTATTTTGACCCGTCATGTCGTATCGTCGGTCCGTGCCCGGCCGGTGCGCTTCGCCCCGGCGAACGACCGCGTGAGGAGCACTCGTGACGCAGCAGGCATCGCCGTCGGCCGAGCCCGACCTGGCAGGTGTACGGAACTTCCGGGACGTCGGCGGGCTGCCGACGGTGGACGGCCGGTCGACGCGGTACGGACGGCTCTTCCGCAGCGGTCACCTGGCGCACGCCACCGAGGCGGACACGGTGTTCTTCGACTCGCTCGCGCTGCACACGATCTTCGACTTCCGCAATGCCGCGGACCAGAAGCTGGAGGGCCCGGACGTCGCGCTCACCGGCGTGCGGAACGTGAACATCCCGCTCAGCGACCCGGCGGACGGCACCGAGTTCTGGCGGATGGTGCGCGACGGCAACATCGACCAGCTGCGCGAGATCCTCGACGACGGCAAGGCAGCCGCCCGTATGACGGGCTCGTACCGGCGGATGATCGTGGAGCGAACGGCCGAGCACAGCCGGGTGCTGCACGCCCTCGCCGAGGACAGCGTGCCCGCACTGATGCACTGTGCGGCGGGCAAGGACCGGGCGGGCCTGGCCATCGCGGTGACGCTCCTGGCGGTGGGCGTCGAGCGCGAGGCGATCGTGGCGGACTACGTGAAGTCGAACGACCCGCACCGGCGCTACAAGGTGCGCCGCGGCAGCGACTCCCCCGAGGCGATGAACGCCGAGGTGATGGGCCTGCTCGCGCCGCTCTTCGACGCCCGCGCCAGCTACCTGGAGGCCGCCTTCACCGTCATCGCGGACACCTGGGGCGACACCGACACGTATCTGACGCAGGGCCTCAAGCTCACGCAGGGGACGCGCGAGGCACTGCGCGAGCGGCTCACCGAGTGACGCGCACCGCCGCGCAGCACCCGCTCAGCCCTCACCGCCGAGCGTGAACAGCAGGTAGATGAAGGCCGCGAAGGCGTGGCCCACGGCGACGTACAGGAAGACGCGCAGCACCAGCCCGCGCGGCGCCCTGTCCTCGACGAAGCCGAGCACGCCGGACTTCCCCGCGCCGTCGTTCCAGTCGGCCTTCTTACTGGTCCTGGAGTTCTCGTCGTGGGCCGCCTCCTGGGCGGCCCTGGCGATCGCGGCCATCGCAGCAGTCTGTGACTCGGTGAGATCCGGCATCTCATGACTCCTGGGGCAGGCAGAGCCCGGCGACGGTGCTCTGCATCAGTGTGTGGACGAAAAGCAGCTCGGCCCCGGCCGGCGTCACCGAGGTGATCCGGTGCGGGGTGAGCGAGTCGAAGTGGGCGCTGTCGCCCTCGTCCAGGAGGTGGACGGTCTCTCCGAGGACGAGCCGCAGCCGCCCTTCGAGGACGTACAGCCACTCCTCCCCCGGGTGCACGCGGACGAGATCGCCCTGGGCCGCGTGCGGGACGTGCACCCGCAGGGCCTGCATGGCCCGCCCGGAGCCGCCCGCCTGCCGGTACGTCCAGCCGTCGGCCTCGCGCGCGGACATGTCCCCGGCCCGCAGGACGGCGTCCCGGTCGCCGGTGGTCTCGCCGAGCAGTTCGGAGACGGTCGTACCGTAGATACGGGCGAGCGCGAGCAGCATCGGCAGCGAGGGCTGGCGCCGGCCGGTCTCCAGCCGGGAGAGGTGCGCGGGCGAGAGCGAGGCGCGGCGGGCCGCCGCCTCCAGGGTGAGACCGCTGCGGCGGCGGAGTTCGCGCAGGTGGGGGGCGACCGGAGGCATGTCACCCGGGCCCTCGCCCGAGCCTTCGACCGCCTCGTCGAGGCGTGGCGTCATGGATCCATTGAGCCAGAAGGATTGCCTCTGAGGCAAACTTCTTGCCTCAGAGGCAAAAACCTTCGGGCCGTACGGCTCACCGGTCCGCGAGCCGCCGGGTACCTCTCGCCGGCCCGCGGGCCGCCGGGCGCCTCACCGGTTGGCGACCGCCTGCTTCACCAGTGTCCTGCCGAAGTCCCACATCAGGCCACCGCCGCCGTGTGCGTCGTCCATCACCGCGGTGAACGCTTCGACGAAGCGGTCGACCTCCTTCTCCCCCACGGTCAGCGGCGGGATCAGCTTGATCACTTCGAGGTGGTCGCCGGAGACCTGCGTCAGGATCCGGTGCTTCTGGAGCAGCGGCACGACGACCATCTGCGCGAAGAGCCCCTTGCGGGCGGCCTGCAGCATGGCCCAGCGGCCGCGCAGCTTGAACGACTGCGGACGGCCGAACTCGATGCCGATCATGAGTCCGCGCCCGCGCACGTCGTGCAGCAGCTCGTACCGGTCGATCAGCGCGGCCAGCCGTGACTTCAGCAGCTCGCCGGTCCGCCGGGCGTTCGCGACGACCTCCTCGTCCTCCATCACCGTCAGCACCGCGAGCCCGGCGGCCATCGCCTGTGCGTTGGACCCGAAGCTGGCCGAGTGGACGAGCACCCGGTCCATCGACGAGTACACCTTCTTGAAGATCCAGTCCTTGCCGAGGGTCGCCCCGACCGGCACGTACCCGCCGGACAGCGACTTGGCGACGCACAGCAGGTCCGGCTCGACGCCGTCCTCGTGCTGGTACGCGTAGAAGTCCCCGGTCCGCCCGAGGCCTGTCTGCACCTCGTCGGCGATCAGCAGTGCCTTGTGCTGGTGCAGCAGTTCCTGGGCGGCGCGCAGGAAACCGGGCGGCGTCTCGCGCACCCCCTTCCCCTGGATCGGCTCCACGACGAAGCCCGCGACGTCGCCGCGCTTCAACTCCCTCTCCAGCGCGGCCAGATCGCCCATGGCGATCGCCGTGTCGGGCAGCAGGGGGGCGAAGCCGTCCCGGAATCCGCTCTCCCCGTTGACCGAGAGCGAGCCGGTGGTCAGCCCGTGGAAGGCGTGCGCGCAGTACAGGATCCGCGGCTTCCCGGTCGCGTAACGGGCGAACTTCAGCGCGGTCTCGACCGCTTCGGTCCCGCTGTTGCCGAAGAACACCCGGTCCAGGTGCGGACTGTGCGCGAGGAGCTTCTCCGCGAGCAGTCCCGGCAGCGGCTGGCAGTCGAAGCGGGTCAGGTCCGCGAGCGACGCGTCGAGCACGTCGTGCAGGGCCTTGCGCACGACGGGGTGGTGGCGGCCCAGCCCCATCACCCCGAAGCCGGCCAGCATGTCGAGGTAGTCGTTGCCGTCGGCGTCCCAGAAGTACGCGCCCTCGGCCCGCTCGTAGACCCGGTCGAAGCCGATCGTGTGCAGCATGCGCGGCAGTTGGTGGTTGAGGTACCGCGTGTGCAGCTCGTACCGCTCCCCGCCGCGTGCGGCGAGCAGCCCTGCCAGGTCGAAGCCCTTGCGGCCGGAGCTCCCTGCGGCCCCGAGGTCCTTGGGCGCGTCCTCTGTCATTGCTGTCAGTTCTCCTTCTCCACCGGTCGGTCGGATGCGTACGGAGTGAGGGCGGCACCGATGCGCCCCGCGATCTCGACGGGCGTGAGCCCGATGTCGGCCAGTACTTCACCGCGCTTGGCGTGCGCGAGGAACTGCTCCGGAATGCCGAACGTCCGCAGCGGTACGTCGACGGAGGCGTCCCGCAGCGCCTGGCCGACCGCCGAACCGACGCCTCCCGCCCGGGAGTTGTCCTCCACGACCGCCACCAGCGAGTGCAGGGCGGCGAGCGGTGCGAGGGCCGGGTCGACCGGCTTCACCCAGCGCGGGTCGACGACGGTGCACCGGATGCCCCGCTCCTTGAGCAGCTCCACGGTCTGCAGGCACACTCCCGCGAACGCGCCGACCGAGACCAGCAGCACCTCGGGGTCCTCGTCCCGGTGCAGCACGTCGAGGCCGCCGACCCGGTCCACCGCCGGGTACTCGGGACCCACCGACTCCTTGGGGAAGCGCACCACGGTCGGTGCGTCGTCGACCGCGACCGCCTCCCGCAGCTGCGCCCGCAGCTGTACGGCGTCGCGCGGTGCGGCGATCCGCAGGCCCGGCACCACCTGGAG
Organism: Streptomyces sp. NPDC021093; assembly: GCF_044333135.1. NCBI lineage: Bacteria > Bacillati > Actinomycetota > Actinomycetes > Kitasatosporales > Streptomycetaceae > Streptomyces > Streptomyces sp. NPDC021093. Next base: position 198,252 of record NZ_JBIRQJ010000013.1, read on the forward strand.
GATCGACATGTCCCACATGCCGTTGTGCGAGGGCCCGTCGGCGCCGGTCACGCCGGCCCGGTCGAGTACGAACGTCACACCGCACTTGTGGAGGGCGACGTCCAGCAGAACCTGGTCGAAGGCACGGTTGAGGAATGTCGCGTACACCGCGAACACCGGATGCAGGCCGCCGGTCGCCAGACCCGCCGCCGACACCGCACCGTGCTGCTCGGCGATGCCCACGTCCCAGACCCGGTCGGGATACGCCGCGGCGAACTTGGTCAGCCCCACCGGATGCAGCATCGCCGCGGTCAGCGCCACCACGTCGGGCCGCTCCGCCCCGACCTTCACCATCTCGTCCCCGAACACCGAGGTCCACGAAGGCCCGTTGGACGGCGACAGCGGCTCGCAGGTCAGCGGGTCCATCGCCCCCACCGCATGGAACCGGTCGGCCTCGTCCTGCTCGGCGAAGGCGTACCCGCGGCCCTTCTGGGTGAGGCAGTGCACCAGCACGGGACCGTGGAAGCGCTTGGCGCGCCGCAGCGCGGACTCCATCGCCGCCACGTCGTGCCCGTCGATCGGTCCGACGTACTTCAGCCCCAGGTCCTCGAACATGCCCTGCGGTGCGAAGGCGTCCTTGAACCCCTTCTTGGCGCCGTGCAGCGATTCGTACAGCGGCTGTCCGACGACCGGGGTGCGCTGCAGCAGTTCCTTGCCCCAGGACAGGAACCGCTCGTAGCCGTCCGTGGTGCGCAGCGTCGCCAGGTGGTTCGCGAGCCCGCCGATGGTGGGCGCGTACGACCGTTCGTTGTCGTTGACGACGATGATCAGCGGCCGGTCCTTGGCGGCGGCGATGTTGTTGAGCGCCTCCCACGCCATGCCGCCGGTCAGTGCCCCGTCGCCGATGACCGCCACGACGTGGTCGGGCCGTCCCAGCACCTGGTTGGCCTTGGCCAGCCCGTCCGCCCAGCCGAGGACGGTCGACGCGTGCGAGTTCTCGATGACGTCGTGCACCGACTCCTCGCGCGACGGATAGCCGGACAGGCCGCCCTTGCCGCGCAGCTTCGAGAAGTCCTGACGGCCCGTCAACAACTTGTGCACATAGGACTGGTGGCCGGTGTCCAGCAGGATCCGGTCGACCGGCGACTCGAAGACGCGGTGCAGCGCGATCGTCAGCTCCACCACGCCGAGATTGGGGCCGAGATGGCCCCCGGTCCTGGCCACCGCGTGAATCAGGAACTGCCGGATCTCCTCGGCCAGTTCGACGAGCTCTTCTTCGTCCAGCGCCTTCAGGTCCCGCGGACCCCGGATACCTTCCAAGATCGCCACGTTCGGCCCCCTCTCGGATTACTGTTCGGCTCACCGTGACGCCGGGCCGGCCCGAGGGCTCCCCGGCGTCCTCCATGCCGTCGGACCGGGCCGTCGCCCCGTCGGCCGCACCGTGTGCGGCCGCGTCCCGCCGACCGCCGCCGGCCCGACCCGGACGCGCCGCGGGGTGCGGCGCGTCGCGAGCGGTCGGGCCGGCGGCACGGGGAGCACCGGTCTCACCGGCGCTCCGGCGCTCTCACCTCACCCGCGGTTTCCGGCGACGGTCTCGCGGGCGGCCCGGATGGACTCCTTGAGCGAGCCCATGGTGGCGAGGACGGCCGTGGGCTCGTACCCGCAGTGCGCCATGCAGTTCGCGCACCTCGGGTCCTTGCCGCGCCCGTACTTCTCCCAGTCGGTCTCCTCGATGAGCTGCCGGTACGTCGGTACGTACCCGTCGCTCATCAGGTAGCAGGGCCGCTGCCAGCCGAACAGGGAGTAGTTCGGGATCGCCCAAGCGGTGCACGGGAAGTCGGCCTTGCCCTCCAGGAAGTCCAGGAAGAGCGGCGAGTGGTTCAGCCGCCACTTCTTCCGGTTCCCCCCGGCGAACGACTTCTTGAAGAGCTCCCTGGTCTGCTCGACGCCCAGGAAGTGCTCCTGGTCGGGGGCCTTCTCGTAGGCGTAGGCGGGCGAGATCATCATCTCGTCCACCTCCAGGTCGTCATTGAGGTAGTTGAGCACCTCGATGATGTTCTGGGGGGTGTCGGTGTTGAAGAAGGTCGAGTTGGTGGTCACCCGGAAGCCGCGCCGCTTGGCCTCCTTGATCGCTTCCACCGCCTCGTCGAAAACGCCTTCCTTCGCGACCGACTCGTCGTGCCGCTCGCGCAGCCCGTCGATGTGCACGGTGAAGGCGAAGTACGGCGACGGCGTGAACTTCTCGATCTTCTTCCGCAGCAGCATGGCGTTCGTGCAGAGGAAGACGTATTTCCTCTTCGCCACCAACTGCCGCACGATCTCGTCGATCTGAGGGTGCATCAGCGGTTCGCCACCGGCGATGGAGACCATCGGGGCGCCCGATTCGAGCACCGCCCCCACGGCCTGCGCCACCGGCATGCGCTGTTTCAGCACCCCGGCCGGATGCTGGATCTTTCCACAGCCCTCGCACTTGAGGTTGCACGCGAAGAGCGGTTCCAGCTCGACGATCAGCGGGAACTTCTCGCGTTTGCGGAGCTTCTGTTCGAAGAGATACGTCCCGACCCTGATGGTCTGACGGAGCGGCATTGCCATCTGGCTCACCTCCTGGGGAGCAACAAAGAACGGTGCCATTCATAGAACGCGGGCAGTACTTGGCGAAGAACACGGAAGGCCGATATTCCTCCGCCGAGCGTGCCGAGTCGAACGAGTTCGTGCCCGGGGGCGTCCACGACCACCCGGACGGCGGCCACGGGCCGGGGCCCGACCCGCAGGGCCCCGGCGAGGGTCGCTGCGGACTCCATGTCCACGCCGACCGCCCCGGTGGCCCGCAGCGCGGCCCGTTCGGCCGTGCCGCGTACGACGTGGTCGCTGCCGACCAGCGGCCCGGTGTGGACCGCCCGTCCCGGCAGTGCTCTGGCCACCGCGTCGGCGAGCAGCTCCACGTCCGTACAGGCGGTGGAGCCGCGGCTGTCGCGGGTCTCGGTGGCGACGACCACGTCACCGGGGTGCATGCCGTCCGCGAGCCCGGCGCAGAACCCGGACGCGACGACTGCCGCGTCCCGGACCGGGCCCGCTTCGCCGAGCGTGCGGGCGACCGCGTAGTCGGCCGCTTCCGCACCCATCCCCGTACGGAGTACGAGGACGGGTCCCGCGGCGCCGCTGCGGTCGCCGCCGCGCAGGGCGAGGCGTTCGATGCCGAGCGCGCAGGCGATCAGCAGCGGCTTGGTACTGCCGGGTCCAGCTGAACCCGGGGTTCGGGTCAATTCAGCCCCCTCAGCGGGCGTTGCGGGTGTCTTGCCTGGTCCGGGTTGGTCAGGTGGCCCGGGAAGTGGGGAACACGGGTTCCCCGTGGACGTACCGGCCGAGTGCGGTGAGCGGGAACACCTGCCGGTACAGGTGGTAGTTGATGGAGAAGTCCCAGGGGAACCCGGTGCCGGTGAAGTACGGCTCGTCCCAGGAGCCGTCCGGGAGCTGGGTCTCGGCGAGCCAGGCGACGCCCCGCTCGGTGGCCTTGGAGCCGCTCTCCCCCGCCGCGATCAGCGCGAGGAGCGCCCAGGCCGTCTGTGAGGCGGTGGACACCCCGTGTCCCGCCCAGTCTGCTTCCTTGTAGGAGCGCAGGTCCTCGCCCCAGCCGCCGTCGTCGTTCTGCACGGACTCCAGCCAGGTCACCGCCCGTCGGATCGCGGGGTGCGACACCGGCAGTCCGGCGGCGGTGAGGGCGGGCACCACCGACCCCGTGCCGTAGACGTAGTTGACGCCCCAGCGGCCGAACCAGGCGCCGTTGGGCTCCTGTTCGGCGAGCAGCCAGGTGATGCCGCGCCGGGTGCGCGGGTGGTGGGCCTTGCCCTCGACGGCCAGCATCTCCACGACGTGCGCGGTGACGTCCGCGGACGGCGGGTCGATGACCTCGCCGAAGTCGCAGAACGGCAGCCGGTTGGGAAAGGCGCTGGTGTTGTCGGCGTCGAAGGCGCCCCAGGCTCCGTTCTTGGACTGCATCCCGAGGTTCCAGCGCACACCGCGCGCGATGGCTCCCTCTATCCGCTCCCGGTCCGGGTGGGCGACCCGGCGCAGCGCGAGGATGACCTCGGCCGTGTCGTCGATGTCGGGATAGTTGTCGTTGTGGAACTCGAACGCCCAGCCGCCCGGCGCCAGTTGCGGCCTGCGCACCGCCCAGTCACCGGGCCGTACGATCTCCTCGGCGAGCATCCAGTCGGCGGCCTTGACGAGCGCCGGGTCGTCGGCCGGCACGCCCGCGTCGGCGAGCGCGATGGTGGCGAGGCAGGTGTCCCAGACCGGGGACTGACAGGCCTCGATCATCCGGGAGCCGTCCTCGCGCCAGACCGCGAACCGGTCCAAGGACTCCAACCCGGCCCGCATCACCGGGTGTTCGAGGTCGTAACCAAGGAGATGCAGGGCGATCAGCGAGTACACGGCGGGCGGCTGGATGCCGCCCCAGCAGCCGTCGTTCTCCTGCCGCTCGATGATCCACCGTGCGGCGGACTTCATTGCCGAACGCCGCACGGGCGGCGGTGCGAACCGGTGATAAACGTGCAGCGCCTTGTCGAGCCGCTGGAAGACGCCGTCCCAACTGGCGGGCGAAGCAAGGCGCTTGGGCGGATTCGGATGGCGCGGATCGGTGTGCAACTCGTCGAGGGCGAACGGTGCGGGACGGACCGGCCGCTTCGCCGAGACCACCGTCAACGGCACGATGGTCTGCCGCGCCCAGCACCCGAAATCGTAGATATTGAGAGGGACCCACTTGGGAAAAAAGAGCAACTCCGGTGGCAGCTCGGGGAGATCGTCCCACTTCCACCAGCCGAAGAGCGCCAGCCAGATCCGGGTGAAGACCCGGCTCGCGGCGATCCCGCCGCGGGCGCGCACCCAGGCCGCGGCCCGGGTCATGTGCGGTTCGTCCGGGAGGTCCCCGGCCAGCCGGAGGGCGACGTAGGCCTCGATGGTGGCGGAGAGGTCACCGGGTCCGCCGTAAAAAGTGGCCCAGGTGCCGTCGTCGCGCTGCTCGCCCCGGATGAAGAGGGCGGCGGCCTGGACGGTCTTCTCGTCCTGGATGCCGAGGAACTGACGGAGCAGCAGGTCTTCGGCGTCCATGGACACATTGGTTTCCAGGTCGCCCTTCCACCAGCCCTGGGCGTCCTGCCGGGCGAGCAGATGGCCCACCGCCCGGTCCGTGGCCCGCCGCGCGGCGTCCATGACGTCGGGTGCGGCGGTGGAGCGTGCATCGGTCTGGCTGGCCGCAGTCGTTCCGGGGTCCACGGCCCCGGAACTTCCGTCGGTCGTCGCTGTCATGGTTTCCCCTTCGTGCAGTTGGACTATCTGCTGTGCTGGGGTTTCCGTCGCCCGGCACCCACGGGGGGCGCCGGGCGGCGACTGCGAGTCATATACGCCGGGTGGTCGTCACCTCTTTCGTACGACCACGAAGTCGGCGAGCGCGGTCAGCTGCGCCCGTACCTCCTCCGGCATGTCGACACCGTGCAGTGCCTCGATGGCCACTGCATGCTGGCGGCGGGCCTCCTGTGCGGTCCACTCGCGACCGCCTGCTTCCTCGATGAGGGCCGCCCGGGTGGCGAACTCCTCCTCGGAGAAGGTGTCGAAGTCATGGGACTCGGCGTCCGCGGCCAGCAGTTCACCGAGCTTCTCGGACGCCGGGCCGCCCGCGGCGAGCGCGGCGACGACCGGCAGCGACTTCTTGCGCTGGCGCAGGTCGCTCCAGGTCTGCTTGCCGGTGGAGTCCGGGTCGCCCCAGATGCCGAGCAGGTCGTCGACGGCCTGGAAGGCGAGGCCGAGGTGGTAGCCGTACGCCTCCAGGGTGTCGGCGGTCCTGTCGTCGGCGCCGCCGAGCACGGCGCCGATGGAGACGGCGCAGGCGAGGAGGGCGCCGGTCTTGTTGCCCTCCATCTCCAGGCACTCCTCGACGGTGACCCGGTCGCGGTGCTCGAACGAGATGTCCTGCGCCTGGCCGTCGATCAGCTTCCTCGTGGCGGTGGTGAGCCGGCGCGTCGCACGCCCCGCCTCGACCGTGCCGATCTCCAGCAGGAGCTCGTTGGCGAGCGCGAAGAGCGCGTCGCCGACGAGGATCGCCTGGGCCGGGCCGTGCACCTTCCACACGGTGTCGCGGTGCCTGCGCTGCTCGTCGCCGTCCATCAGGTCGTCGTGCAGCAGTGAGAAGTTGTGCACGAGCTCCACGGCCACCGCGCCGGGCACGCCGACCTCGGCGGCGACGCCGGCCGCCTCCGCGGACAGCAGGGCGAGCGCCGGGCGGACGGCCTTGCCGCCGTCGCCGTCGACGGGGCGGCCCTGGGCGTCGATCCACCCGAAGTGGTAGGCCGCGACGGTGTCCATGGGCGGCGCGAGCCGGTCCACGGCGGCACGCAGCACCGGGGCGGACATGGCCCTGCCGCGCTCCAACAGCGCAGCGATGTCCACGGTGTCGACAGCCGGGTTCGCCGGGGTCACAGGCTCTCCTCTTGTTCCAGTGCTGATGCTCATGCCGCCTCCAGTGGCGGAATTTCATAGGGGCGGCCGAGTGTGGAGAGCGCTGCTTCGGCGGCAACGAGACCGCTGCGCACGGCGCCCTCCATGGTCGCGGGCCAGCCGGTGGCGGTCCACGCGCCGGCCAGGTAGAGCCCCGGCGCACGGGTGCGCGTCCCGGGGCGCAGGCGCCCGACGCCGGGTGTGGGGGCGAACGTCGCGGTCCGCTCCCGGGTGACGAAGAAGTCCCGCACCCCGGCGCCGCGCGTGGCGGGCAGCAGCCGTTCCAGCTCGGGGAGGTAGCGCTCCCTCAGCTCCGCGACCGGCAGGTCGATCTCGTCGCCCGCGTCCGACTGCGACAGCGCCAGGTACTGCCCGCCGCCGGTCAGCCCGGACGCCTCGGTGCGGTCGAAGACCCACTGCACGGGCGTGCCGAGTGCGGCGAAGAAGGGTTTCCGCAGGACCTTGCGGTCGTACACGACGTGGACGTTGAGGATCGGCGAGACGCCGATGCCCAGCAGCCGGTCGGGCTCGTCGAGCGCACCCTTGGGCAGCAGGCCGTGCGTCTCCTTCTGCGGTACGGCGAGGACGACGGCGTCGGCGGTGAGCATCTCGCCGCCCGCCTCGACGACCCAGCTGCCGCTCTTGGTGCGGGACAGCGAGTCGGCCTTGGTGCGCAGTTCGGTGCGCACCCCCGCCGAGTCGAGTGCCTTGCGGGCCAGCGTGTCGTGGAGTTCGCCCAGCGGTACGTGCGCCCAGCCGATGTCCGCGGCGCCCGGGTCGGAGAGCAGGCCGGTCTTGAAGACCTTCGCGGCGAGCCCCAGCGAGGCCTGCGGTGCCCGCACGTTGAGGGTGGCCACGCCGACCAGGTCCCAGAGCGCCTCGATCGTGCGGTCCGACTGTCCGTGCTTCCCGAGCCAGGTCGCGAAGTCGATGTCGTCCAGCGCGGGGTCTGCCGGGTCGAGGCCCTTGAGCGCGAGCGCGGCCCGCCCCACGGAGGCCCGTTCGGCGAGCGACAGGTGCGGGTACGTGGCGAGGCTGGCGGCCAGGTGCAGCGGTACGGGCAGCGCGGTGCGCCGCAGCCGCCCGAGGCGGGGGCCGCTCGGTGCGCCGACGTCCAGCACGGGGACGTCCAACCGGTGCTGCAGCGGCGCGAGTTCGGCGCCCTCGACCCGGTCGAGGAACCACCGGTAGGCGGTGCAGCAGCGCAGGTAGACGTGCTGTCCGTTGTCCACGGTGAGGTCGCCGCGCTGGAAGGAGAACGCGAGGCCGCCGAGCCGGGGCCGCCCTTCGAGCAGGGTGACGCGCACGCCGGCACCCGCGAGTTCGAGTGCGGCGGTGACTCCGGCGAGGCCGCCGCCGATCACGACGGCGGTGGGCACGGGTGGCTGCGGGGTGTGCGCGGACGGCATGCCGTCGTGTGTCATGCGCTCTCCCCCGAACTGTTCGTGCAGCAGGCCCAGTGGGCCGTTGCAGTCAGGGACGCGTCAGGTCGCCGGAGGGTTGCGCACCGGTTCGACGAATCCCACGGATTCCCCGGGTTCCGCCGCTTGCACGACGAATCCCACGGTTTCACGTGAAACGCTCTCCCTGGCCCCTTCAAGGACGCCTCCTGGCGGTCTGCCGGGAAATGTGCCGCGCGTCCAGACCGGAGAGTCCGCGCACGGCAACGTACGCCTTCTCCCGGCCGGGCAGCGAGACCCGGCCGCGCAGGACGGCCTCGGGGTCGCGCTCGATGCGGTCCAGGAGCCTGCGGTAGATGCCCGCCATGGCGGCCACGCAGGCGCCGCTGCGCCGGTCGAGGTGCGGCAGCAGCCGGTAGCCCTCGGCGAACAGGGTGCGGGCGCGCCGCACTTCGAAGTGCACGAGGCCTGCGAAGTCGGAGCCGGGCGGCGGCGTGGAGCTGTGGAAGCCCTCCGCGCAGCCGAACTTGGCGAGGTCCTCGGCGGGCAAGTAGGTCCGCCCGTTGCCCGCGTCCTCGCGGACGTCCCGCAGGATGTTGGTGAGCTGCAGGGCGAGGCCGAGCGTATCGGCGTACTCGGGGGCGCGGTCCGCGTCCCGGGCGCCGGACGGCATGCCGAACACGCCGAGCGACAGCCTGCCGATGGCGCCCGCGACGCACCGGCAGTACACCTTCAGATCGTCCCAGGTCTCGTACGTCGCCTCGTGGACGTCCATCAGGACGCCGTCGATCAGCTCGTCGAGCCCGCCGAGCGGGATCGGGAAGCGGCGGGCGGCATCGGTGAGTGCGACGGCCACCGGGTCGGTGTCGTCGTCCTCGATGTCTCCGGCGCTGATCCGGGCGAGCAGCGCCCGGGTCTCCCCGAGCCGCTTCTCCTTGACCTCCGGCGGCAGCGTGCCGTCGCCGATGTCGTCCACGCGCCGGGAGAAGGCATAGAGCGCGGACATCGCGTGGCGCTTGTCGGTGGGCAGCAGCCGGATGCCGTAGGCGAAGTTGCGTGCCTGCTGTCCGGTCACCGCCTCGCAGTAGCTGTACGCGGCGAGTACCGGTGCGGACATCTCGTCGAGTCCCTCCACTGTCCGGCTCACCCCTCTCTTCGCAGAGTCGCTCCCACTTCGCGCAGCAGACTGAGCTTGGTGGGCTTGGGCGGTCCAGGGAGTACGTCGAATCCGGCGGTGTGTACCGCCTTGAGGGCGGCGCGGCCACCGGCGACGAAACCGGCCAGCAGAAGCTTCAGTCTGCCGTGCACGCTACCCACGAGTGGGGGGCCTTCATTCAGGAGGCGGGAGGCGCGTTCTGCTTCGAATGCGACCAGTGAGCGCACTGAGGAGTTGGCACTCGGCGCCGCAAGGTCATTTTCGGACACATGGAAGCGCGCCATGTCCTCGGCCGGGAGGTAGATGCGGTCCCTGGCCAGGTCCTCCGCGACGTCCTGGAGGTGCTCGACGATCTGGAGCGCCGTGCAGACGGCGTCCGAGCGGCGGACTCGTTCGGGGCTGGTGGTGCCGGTGAGGGCGAGGACGAGGCGGCCGACGGGGTTGGCCGACTTCTCGCAGTAGGCGAGCAGCTCCTCGTACGTGGCGTAGCGGCGGACCGTCTGGTCCTGCCGGTTGGCCTCGATCAGGCCGAGGAACGGCTCGGGGGTGAGGGCGCGGCGGCGGACGACCGGCTGGAGGGCCGCGAGCAGCGGGTGCCGGGGCGTTCCGCCGAAGACCCGGTGCAGGTCGGCCTCGAAGGCGTCCAGCATGGCGGGCCGGTCGTCGCTCTGCCCGGCCTCAAGACCGAGGAGTTCGGCGTCCCGGCCGCCGGGGGCGAGGTCGCCGTCGCCGATGTCGTCGACCAGGCGGGCGTATCCGTACACCGCCATCAGGTCGTCGCGCCAGGCGCGGGGCAGGAAGAAGGGCGCCACGGGGAAGTTCTCGTCCGCGGCCTTGTCGAGGGTGGTGCGCGTGGGGGCGCCGGGGCGCGCGTCCCGGACCGAGGTCATCGCCGACTGCCCTCCACGAGGACGGCGAGAGCATCTCGGAGCTGGAGTGTTTCCCAAGCCATTGCCGTCACACCTCCCGTTCTACACTGCTGACTCAAAACATCCCATTTCGGACACGCCGCCCACCCTCGGACGACGGCGAGTGCTCTGGGACAAGGGCCCCAGGGGGGCATTAGCCCCACTTGCCGCGAATCAGCACCGGTACAGCTTACGTTGTACAACGCGAAGCATCTCCGCGGGGTGTTGCGCGCATTACAACAACACTCCAATCCATTCCAACCTTCCCCTGCAATGGGCCAGTTGGCGGATCGGCCGGATTCTGACGCTCCGTAGGGAGCGTCTACCGGAGTACACAGCCGCAGGGCCCCCGCCGGTTCCGGCGGGGGCCCTGCGACCGAAGGGTTCCGGCTACTTGCCGGTTTCCTTCTCGTACGCCTTGACCACTTCTTCCGTGGGACCGTCCATCAGGAGCTCGCCCTTTTCCAGCCACAGGACGCGGTCACAGGTGTCCCTGATCGACTTGTTGCTGTGGCTGACCAGGAAGACCGTGCCGGCCTCCTTGCGGAGCTCGCGGATTCTCTGCTCGGAGCGGATCTGGAACTTCCGGTCACCGGTGGCCAGGGCCTCGTCGATCATCAGGACGTCGTGGTCCTTGGCCGCCGCGATGGAGAAGCGCAGCCGGGCCGCCATGCCGGAGGAGTAGGTCCGCATGGGCAGCGTGATGAAGTCGCCCTTCTCGTTGATCCCGGAGAAGTCGACGATGTCCTGATAGCGCTCGCGGATCTGCTCGCGCGACATGCCCATGGCGAGACCGCCGAGGATGACGTTGCGCTCGCCGGTCAGGTCGTTCATCAGGGCCGCGTTGACGCCGAGCAGCGAGGGCTGGCCGTCGGTGTAGACCTTGCCGCTCTCGGCGGGCAGCAGGCCCGCGATGGCGCGCAGCAGCGTCGACTTGCCGGAACCGTTGGATCCGATCAGGCCGATGGCCTCGCCCCGGTAGGCCGTGAAGGACACCCCGCGCACGGCGTGCACCTTGCGGACACCGCGGGTGTCCTGGCCCTTCTTGCCCCGCACGATGCGGTTGAGGGCCGCGGTGGCGCCGCCCTTCCCGCCGCCGCCGGTGTGCACCCGGTAGACGATGTGCACGTCGTCTGCGATGACCGTGGGGACGCGCCCCTGGTTGTTGTCCTCGGCGTTGTTGTCCTCAGCCACGGCCGTAACGCTCCTCAGCCTTCCAGAAGTACACGAAGCCGAGCGCTCCGAAGAGCACCGCCCAGATCACCGCGGCGAGCCAGACGTGCGGGGGCAGGTGCTCCGCCCCGTACCCGTCGATCAGCGCGAAGCGGACGAGGTCCATGTAGACGGCTGCCGGGTTCCACTGGAGGACGTCGGCGATCCAGGCCGGCTGCTCCTTCAGCTGCTCCGTGATGCTGAACATGACGCCGGAGGCGTACATCCAGGTCCGCATGATGAACGGCATCAGCTGGGCCAGGTCGGGGGTCTTGGCCCCCATCCTCGCCATGATCATCGCCAGGCCGGTGTTGAACATGAACTGGAGCACCAGCGCCGGGATCACCAACAGCCACGACAGGCGCGGCAGGTTGCCGAAGCAGACCACGATCACCAGCAGCACGATCATCGAGTACAGCAGCTGCTGGAGCTGCTGCAGCGAGAACGAGATCGGCAGTGACGCCCGCGGGAAGTGCAGCGCCCGCACCAGTCCCAGGTTCCCGGAGATGGCCCGCACGCCCGCCATCGCCGAGCTCTGGGTGAAGGTGAACACGAAGATGCCGGTGACCAGGAACGGAATGTAGACGTCCGTGGTCATCCCGCGCCCGGCCTTCAGGATCAGCCCGAAGATCAGGAAGTAGACCAGCGCGTTGAGCAGCGGGGTCGCCACCTGCCACAGCTGGCCCAGCTTGGCCTGGCTGTACTGAGCCGCCAGCTTCGCCGAGGAGAAGGCCATGATGAAGTGGCGCCGCCCCCACAACTGCCGTACGTACTCGGCGAATCCGGGCCGGGCGCCGCTCACCGAGAGGTCGTACTTGGCGGCGAGCTCCGCCGGGGTCAGGCCCTCGTCGGGAGAGGGAGGGGCGCTCATAGCGACCGCTCCGTCTTGGGAAGTGTCACTCACAAGTGGAAACTTTCGTCTTCAAAGATGCGCAAACCGGTCGGGCGCGGGAGCGCGGATGGCCGGGTACCAGGGGCATGTCCGGTGCTCGTCGACCCGAGCTTGTCAGATGACGGGTGGTCGGCCCAGTCGGGTCAGCCGCCATACCGTACGCCACTTCATGGGGCGGCGCGGACCCGCGGGGGTCGTCCAGCCCTCCTTGAAGCCGCCGAACCACGCCTTGAGCGCCTCGCCCGAGGGACGCCTGGCGAGGGTCAGCAGCAGCCACACCCCGACGTAGACGGGCACCAGGGGGGCGGGCAGGTTGCGGCGGGCCAGCCAGACCCGGTTGCGGGCCACCATGCGGTGGTACGTCGCGTGCCGGGCGGGCGAGGTGGTGGGGTGGTTGAGGACCATGTCCGCGCGGTAGTCGATCATCCAGCCCGCGTCGAGGGCCCGCCAGGCCAGGTCGGTCTCCTCGTGCGCGTAGAAGAACTCGTCCGGGAGTCCGCCGACCTCCGCGAGCACCTTCGTACGGACGGCGTTGGCGCCGCCGAGGAAGGTCGTCACGCGGGAGGAGCGCATCGGGTCCGCGGCGCGCAGCCGGGGGACGTGCCGACGCTGGGTGACGCCGGTGTCCGGGTCGGCGATGCGGAAGCTGATGATGCCGAGCTGCCGGTCCGCCTCGAAGGCCTGGCGGCACAGCTCGGCGGTGTCGGTGTTCGGCAGGAGGCCGTCGTCGTCCAGGAAGAGGAGGACGTCGACGTCGCAGCCGGAGGGGCCGAAGGCCTCGATGCCGACGTTGCGGCCGCCGGGGATGCCGAGGTTCTCCGGCAGGTCCACGGTGCGTACGTCGTCGGGGACGCCGGTGACGGGGGCGCCGTTGCCGACCACCACGATGTCGACGGGGTCGCCGTCCTGCTTGCGGACGGAGTCGATCAGGGCGTTCAGGTCGTCCGGGCGGGTGCCCATGGTGATGATGACCGCGCCGACCTTGAGGGGGGTGCCGCCCCGGCCGCCGCTCACTTGAGCCTGCTGGAGGCGAGGATCGACACCAGGTGCAGCAGCGTCTGGAGCAGCGCGATGCCCGCGAAGACCGCGACGCCGAGCCGGGTGAAGAACAGGTCGTCCCGGACCGCGTCGAAGACCGCCAGGACCAGGATCAGCAGCGACGCCTCGATGCCGAGGATCAGCCGGTGGAACTGGAGCATGGAGGCCAGCTTGCGGGCGAGCGCCATCTTCGAGGAGCGCGGCACGCTCGCCGACTCCGCGACCGGAGGCTTGCCGCCCTGGTGGCGGGCGACGGCGACGAGGTCGGTCTCCGCCTTGATCAGGATCGCGCCGAGCGCGGCCAGCGTGCCGAGGAAGGCCCACAGCCAGTCGATCCGCCCGGTGCCCCACAGGTCGGCGGCGCGCAGGCCGACGCCGACCAGTACCGCGGCGTCCGTCAGGTAGGCGCCGACCCGGTCCAGATAGACCCCGTTGAGCGAGAACTGCTTCTTCCAGCGCGCCACTTCGCCGTCGACGCAGTCGAGGAGCAGGTAGAGCTGGACGGCGACGACGCCGAGCACCGCGCCCCAGACGCCGGGCACCAGGAGGGCCGGGGCGGCGAGCACGCCGCACACGGTCATCACGTACGTCAGCTGGTTGGGGGTGATGCGGGTGTTGACCAGGTACCGGTCGACGCGCAGGGAGATCTCGCGCATGTACAGGCGCCCGCCCCAGTGCTCGCCGCTGCGCCGGTCCTTGACGCCTGCGGGGTGAACGACGGGACGGAGTTCAGCTACTGATGGTCGTCTTGACATAGTCGGCGTAAGCGTCCCTGATCTGGTCTGCGGACAGGTCGAGGTGTTCCAGGATCGTGAAGCGTCCCGGACGGGTCTGCGGGGCGTACTCGACGGCCTGGACGAACTCGTCGGCGGTGAAGCCGATGTCGCCCGGCAGTACGGGCAGTTCGTGTCTGCGCAGTACGTCGGCGAAGAGCGCGGCCTCCTCCCGGGCGCCGCGCAGGTGCATGGCGAAGGTGGCGCCGATGGCGACCTGTTCGCCGTGCGGGGCGGCCCGCCTGGGGAAGAGCAGGTCGAAGGCGTGGCTGATCTCGTGGCAGGCGCCGGATGCCGGGCGGCTGTCGCCGGCGACGGTCATCGAGATGCCGGTGAGGACCAGGCCCTCGGCGAGCACCTTGAGGAAGGCGTCGTCGCGGATGGTGCCGGGGTGGCGGAGTACGGCTTCGCCGGCCTGGCGGGCCATCGCGGCGGCGAGGCCGTCGATGGGGTCGCCGTGCACCTCGTGGGCGAGTTCCCAGTCGGCGACGCAGGAGATGTTGGAGATGGCGTCGCCGATCCCGGACCGTACGAAACGGTCGGGGGCCTGGCGGATCACGTCGAGGTCGATGACGACGGCGATCGGGGTGGGGACTCCGTAGGAGCCGCGCCCGTTGTCGTTGTCGAGGGTGGCGACCGGGGAGCAGAGGCCGTCGTGGGCGAGGTTCGTGGCGACCGCGACCATGGGCAGGCCGACGCGGGCCGCCGCGTACTTGGCGACGTCGATGATCTTGCCGCCGCCGAGGCCGACGACCGCGTCGTAGCGCTGCTTGCCCTTGATGTCGTCGGCGAGCTTGACCGCCGAGTCCAGGGTGCCGTCGGCCACCGGGTACCAGTCGGCGTCCGGCAGGACCGGGGCCAGGCGCTCGCGCAGGGCCTGGCCCGAACCGCCGCTGATGGCGATGGCCAGACAGCCCGAGCCGGAGATCCGCTGGTCCGCGAGGAGACCGGCGAGATCGTCCAGGGCGCCCCTGGAGATGTCGACGGTGAGCGGCGAGGGGATCAGGCGGGTCAGTACAGGCACGCGATCTCCCGGCCCTTGGCGAGGTCGTCGTGGTTGTCGATCTCGACCCACTTGACGTCACCGATCGGGGCCACGTCGATCTGGAAGCCGCGGTTGACGAGCTCCTGGTAGCCGTCCTCGTAGTAGAGGTCGGGGTCCCGCTCGAAGGTGGTCTTCAGGGCGTCGGCCAGCTCGTCGGCGGCCTCGCCCTCGATGAGGGTGACACCGATGTACTCACCGGTGGCCGTCGCCGGGTCCATCAGCTTGGTGATCTTCTGGACGCCCTTGGCGGGGTCCACGATCACCTTCATCTCCTCGTCGGCGAGCTGCTTCACCGTGTCCAGCGCGAGGATGATCCTCTTGCCGTCGCCGCGGGCGGCGAGCAGGGTCTTCTCGACGGAGACGGGGTGCACGGTGTCGCCGTTGGCGAGGATCACGGTGTGCCGGATCGAGTCGCGGCCGCACCACAGGGAGTAGGCGTTGTTCCACTCCTCGGCCTTGTCGTTGTCGATCAGCGTGAGCTTCAGGCCGTACTTGGCCTCCAGGGCCGCCTTGCGCTCGTAGACGGCTTCCTTGCGGTAGCCGACGATGATCGCGACGTCGGTGAGGCCGATCTCGGCGAAGTTGCCGAGCGTGAGGTCGAGGATGGTGGTGTCACCGTCCACGGGCACGAGGGCCTTGGGCAGCGTGTCGGTGTAGGGGCGCAGACGCCGTCCGGCGCCCGCCGCCAGTACCAGGCCGATCATGCGGGTTCTCCTTCGTCGTGTACGGCGGGTGCTCCCGAGGAGACCCAGAAACGGATGCTCTCGGCGAGCACCACCAGGGCAACGGCCACGGCGAGCACCGTGAGCGCGAGGGGGAAGTCGAGGGTCGACGACAGGGCGGCGAGAACGGCCACCAGGAGGGTGCGGCCCTCGTGGCCGCCGACCGCGCGCACCAGCCAGCTCGGCGGCGCGCCGGTGCCGCCCTTGATGCGGTACACCGTGTCGTAGTGATGGTAGGCGACCGCCGCGACCAGCCCGAACGCCGCGGGCAGCGCCCCAGCGACGTCCGCCTTGACCGCGAGGATCAGGATCGTGCAGTACTCGGCGATCCGGAATATCGGGGGAACCAGCCAGTCGAGCGCGCCCTTGAGGGGGGCCCTGACGGCGAGGCCGCTGAAGAAGGCGTACAGCACGGCGGCGCCGACGAAGGTCCAGGTGCCGCCGTTGACGAGTGCGTCCACCACCAGGATCGTCCCGCCGACGAAGGCGAGGACCGGAGCGAGGAAGCCCCCGCCCGCCCGGCCGTTCCGGGAGGTGGCGGCCACGGACTCGGCGAGCGGCCCCGAGTCGGCCAGGTCCGCCAGCGCCTGCGCGGCCCGGTCGGTGCGGGTGGCGCGCCTGGTCAGCGAGCGCAGGACGCGGCCGGCCGTGGTGTAGCAGGCGGCGAAGGCGCAGCCGACGAGGAGTGCGTAGAAGACGATGCGGGGGGTGGTGACGGCCGTCAGGACGGCGATCATGGCCCAGCGCTCACCGATCGGCAGGACTATCATCCGGCGCACCCAGACCGTCCAGCCGACGCTGTCCAGCTTTCCGGAGAGGGCGGCGGTGGGGCTGGTGTTGCCGGTGGCGTCGTGGTTGGCCTCGTTGAAGGAGAAGTCCACGACGTGCCGGCAGGTCTGCAGGACCATCGCGCCGAGCGCCAGCGCCCATACGTCGTCGCCGCCGCGGATCGCGCCGAGGGCGAGGCCCGCGTAGTAGGCGTACTCCTTGGCGCGGTCGAAGGTGGCGTCGAGCCAGGCGCCCATCGTCGAGTACTGCAGCGAGTAGCGGGCGAGCTGCCCGTCGGTGCAGTCCAGGACGAAGGAGAAGAGCAGCAGCACACCGGCCGCGACGTAGCCGCCCCGGGTGCCGGTCGCCGCGCAGCCCGCCGCGATCAGCGCGGTGATCAGGGAGGCGGTGGTGACCTGGTTCGGGGTGAAGCCGCGGCGTGCGCACCAGCGGGCGAGGTAGCGGGAGTACGGGCTGATGCAGTACGTGGTGAAGAACCCGTCGCGGGACTTCACGGCCGTACGCAGCCGGATCGCCTCTTCGTCGACGGCGGCGACGGCCTGCTCGGCCTCCGTGCGGGAGACCTGGCCGTCCGGGACGGCGGCGACGAGGGCACCGAGTTCGGGGCGCTGTACGGCGACGCCCTCGGCGTCGAGTGCGGCGGCGACCGCGTCGGGGGTGCCCGCCGCCGGTGCCGTACGCAGCACGCGGTGGAGCGCGCCGCGCGCCTCGGGCTGGGCGGTGAACGCCCCGGGGACGGCCGCCGCGGGGAAGCGGGGGTCGGTCAGGCCCAGGCGCAGCGAGTGCAGATGGCCGACGAAGCGGGGGTCGACGAGGGCGACGCGCTCACCGGAGGGCGCCTCGTCGAGGAGCTTCGCCGCTTCGGAAGGATCGGCGGCGGACCGCACGTCGAAGCCCAGCGAACGCAGATCGCCTTCGAGCGACGATCCGGGTACCGGCGGGCCGGTGAGGATGGCGGTCGACAGACGAACTCACTCCTTGAGCAATGGCTGCGTGCATGACTGCGGGCGCGGCTTCGGAAACCGCACGGTGCGCCCGCACACGGGCGGGCGGGGCGGCATCGGCAGAGGCTATCGGATGATCGGAAGCGGGATTTCACTGCCCGTTCACGCTTCCGCAGGGGCCGGGCCCGGCGGCCGTACGGCCGCCGCGATCATCATCGTCGATCATCGGCCCGCGCCACAAACCGCGTGCGGGACCCCGCCGGAGCGCGTGGGGGCGGTGCCCCTGGCCCCGCTCCCAACCGGCTCGCGCCCCGCTTGAGGTGATCGGCCCAACGCCCTGACCTGGGCTCATTTCCGCAGGTCAGAGCACATGACAACGGTGTTCAGTCCCGGCTTGCTCATACCCCCCACCCGTAGTTCACTGAGGTGTCAGAGCGATCGTTTCGTCATGTCTCGGGAGGCGGCTTTCATGGGGGCTGGGCACAATCATGGGCATTCGCACGGGGGGCCGCCGCCCACCGGAACCGCGGCTTCTGCCTACAAGGGGCGGCTTCGAATAGCCCTCGCCATCACTTTGAGTGTGATGGTCGTCGAGATCGTCGGCGGTCTGCTGTCCGATTCCCTCGCCCTCATCGCGGACGCCGCGCACATGGCGACGGACGCGCTCGGGCTGGCGATGGCGCTCCTGGCGATCCACTTCGCCAACCGGCCCGCCACCCGGAACGCCACCTTCGGGTACGCCCGCGCCGAGATCCTCGCCGCGCTGGCCAACTGTCTGCTGCTGCTCGGCGTCGGCGGCTACGTACTGATCGAGGCCGTCGAGCGGTTCATCACGCCGGCCGAGACCAAGGGCGGGCTGGCGATCGTCTTCGCCCTCGTCGGCCTGGTCGCCAACATGATCTCGCTGTCGCTGCTGGTCAAGGGGCAGAAAGACAGTCTCAATGTGCGCGGCGCCTATCTGGAGGTGCTGGCGGACGCGCTCGGTTCGGTGACCGTGCTGGTCTCGGCGGGCATCATCCTGGCGACGGGCTGGAGCTACGCGGACCCGATCGCCTCGCTCGTGATCGGCCTGATGATCGTCCCGAGGACGGTGAAGCTGCTGCGCGAGACCCTCGCCGTACTGCTGGAGACGGCACCCAAGGGCGTGGACATGGTGGAGGTGCGCGAGCACATTCTGCGGACGCCCGGCGTGGAGGACGTGCACGATCTGCACGCGTGGACGATCACCTCGGGGATGCCGGTGCTGTCCGCGCACGTGGTGGTCAGGCAGGACCTGCTGGACTCGGTCGGGCACGAGAAGGTGCTGCACGAGCTGCAGGAATGCCTCGGGGACCACTTCGACGTCGAGCACTGCACGTTCCAGCTGGAGCCGAGCGGCCATGCGGCGCACGAGGCGAAGCTCTGCCACTGATAAATCACTGGGAAGCTGTCATTGTCGGCTGTTAAGGTGATCGAAGAGACGTTCGGTCTCGGACAAGCTTCTCTGGAGAAGGGTGATGAGTTGATGACTGTCACGATGCCCGCTGCTTCCCGTGGCATACGGTCCATCCTCATTTCCCGGGCCCTCGGCTGACCCTTTCTCCGCGGGCCCCTTCCTTCAAGGGATCCACGTTGTCCGACAACGTCATCTTCGACGCCTTCATGACTCTTCACCGCGGCCTGCCCAGGCAGAGCCCCGGTTCCGACGCCACCACCAGGCGTCTTCTCTCCCTCGCCTCCCTCGCGGGGCAGCTCCCCGAGCAGCCGCGCGTCCTCGACCTGGGCTGCGGCCCCGGCCGGGCCGCGCTGCTGCTGGCCGCCGAGTCCGGTGCGCGGGTCACCGCCGTCGACCTCTACGAGCCGTTCCTCGACGAGCTGCGGGAAGCCGCCGCAGCCCGTGGGCTCGGCGACTCGATCCGTACCGTCAACGCCGACATGGGCACGCTCGAAGGCCCCGCCTTCGAGGACGGGTCGTACGACCTGGTGTGGGCCGAGGGCGCGGCGTACAACATCGGCTTCGACACCGCCCTGGAGCGGTGGAAGCGGC
This sequence comes from Streptomyces sp. NPDC021093, assembly GCF_044333135.1. Taxonomy (NCBI): domain Bacteria; kingdom Bacillati; phylum Actinomycetota; class Actinomycetes; order Kitasatosporales; family Streptomycetaceae; genus Streptomyces; species Streptomyces sp. NPDC021093. The sequence goes on from NZ_JBIRQJ010000013.1 coordinate 217,625, forward strand.
TGCTCGCCCCCGGCGGCGTGCTCGTCGTCTCGGAGGTCGAGTGGACTGCCGAGCGGCCTTCCGAGGGCGTGCGCGCCTTCTGGGACCCGCAGTACCCGCTGCGCACCCGCGCGGCGAACGCGGCTGCGGCCGTCGCCGCCGGGTACGACGTCCTCGCTGCGTTCCTCCAGCCGGAGAGCGACTGGGACGAGTACTACGGCCCGCTCGGCGAACGCAACGAGTCCGCCGATCCGACCGCGCCCGGCATGCCCGAGGCCCTCGCCAGGACCCGCGAGGAGATCGAGGTGCGCCGCGAGCACGGGACGGAGTACGGCTACACCGGGTACGTCCTGCGCCCCGCCGACCCGCGCTGGCGCACCCGGCCGGAGACCGCCGCCGACGTCCCGGCGGTCCACGCGGTCAACGTCGCCGCCTTCCCGACGGAGGGCGAGGCCGACCTCGTGGAGGCGTTGCGGAAGGATTCCGGCGCCTGGCTGGACGGCCTTTCGTACGTCGCCGAGGCCCCGGACGGATCGGTCGCGGCCTATGCGCTGATCACCCGTTGCCACGTCGACGGGGTTCCCGCGACCGCGCTCGCACCGGTCGCGGTGTCCCCGGAGTTCCAGCGGCAGGGGGCGGGGGCCGCGGTGACGCGGGCCGTGCTCGATGCGGCTCGGGTCGCGGGCGAGCGGCTGGTGCTGGTGCTCGGACACCCGGAGTACTACCCGAAGTTCGGGTTCACGCCCGCCTCCGCGCTGGGCGTCAGGCCCGGTTTCGAGGTGCCGGACGAGGCCATGATGGCGCTCGTGCTCGACGACGCGGCCGTGCCGCCGCTCGGCGAGATCCAGTACCCGTCGGCATTCGGGGTCTGATCGCACGCTGAAGTGGGAAGTCCTGCCTCTGTCGCATCCGCGACAGGGGCAGGGCCATTTTCCTGCCCCGGAACGGCCGAAGTACGGACAAGCGGCTTTTGTACGGCAGACTTGGCAGCCGGGAACCGAAGCGAAGGATGGTTATGCCGACCTCACCAGCCACCGCGGCGAACAGCGCTCAGAACGGATCAGCCGGAGAGAGTCCGGAGATCCTCCTAGAACTGGTCGACGAGAGCGGCAACACCATCGGCACCGCGGAGAAGCTCTCCGCCCACCAGCCCCCCGGGCAGTTGCACCGCGCGTTCTCCGTCTTCCTCTTCGACGAGGCGGGACGGCTGCTGCTCCAGCAGCGCGCGCTCGGCAAGTACCACTCCCCCGGTGTCTGGTCCAACACCTGCTGCGGCCACCCCTACCCGAACGAGGGTCCCTTCGCGGCCGCCGCCCGGCGTACGTACGAGGAGCTGGGTGTCTCGCCGACGCTGCTCGCCGAGGCGGGCACGGTGCGCTACAACCACCCGGACCCGGCGTCCGGGCTGGTCGAGCAGGAGTTCAACCACCTCTTCGTCGGGCTGGTGCAGTCACCGCTGCGGCCGGACCCGGAGGAGGTCGGGGACACCTCGTACGTGACGCCGCAGGAGCTGGCCGAGCAGCACGCGAAGGACCCGTTCTCGGCGTGGTTCATGACGGTGCTGGACGCGGCTCGGCCGGCGATCAGGGAACTGACGGGAGACGCGGTGGGCTGGTAGCCCCCCGTACCGCTACCGGACTTCCGGACTACTGGCCCGCGGCGAGCGGCAGGGCCGCCCAGATGACCTTGCCGCCGCTCGCGGTGTGCTCGACGTCGCAGACACCGCCGGCCTCGCCCGCGATCTCCCGTACGAGCAGCAGACCGCGCCCGCCGGTCTGCGCGTAGTCGGTCTCCAGCGGCTTGGGCCGGTAGGGGTGGCTGTCCTCGACCGAGACCCTTATCCACTCGGCACCGATGGCCACTTCCACGGCCAGCTCCGGGGAGAGCAGCGCCGCGTGCTTGACGGCGTTGGTGACCAGTTCGGAGACGATCAGCAGCAGCCCCTGCAGCAGGTCGTCGGAGACCGGTACGCCCTGACGCCTGATCAGGTCGCGTACGGCGTGCCGGGCCTGCGGTACGGAGACGTCGACCGCCGGGGCGGTGAACCGCCAGACGCCTTCGTACGCCCGCGGATGTCCCGCCGAATCCCCCGCGCCGCCACCCGGTGGGGCGCCGACGGCCCCGGCAGGCCCGGTCGTACCAGCCGCACCGGCGGCACCGGCCGCACCGGCCGCACCGCCAAGGGGCGGGGTGCTCCCACGGCTCTCCCTCATCGGGCTCCCGCCCTCACGCTCGGTCGTGACCACGGTTCGAGTCTTCGTGGCGGGGCGGTCCGTACCAGCGCACCGATCAGAAGTCGGCGGCAATCGACGCTTCGCGACCGTATCTGCCCCTACTGGGGGTCGTTGCAGATCGGTTCTTCATTGGTTGGACGACCGGTCCTGATCTTCGGACTTGGTGAAGTCGGGCTGGCCCGTGGGCCGTTCCGGGGGTTCGGGGGCTTTGGGGGATTCGGATGCTTTCGGGGATTCGGGGGGTTCGGAGGCTTCGGGTGTGTCCGGCCGCATCGCCTCCGACACCATGGTGACGACCCTGCGTCCGCCGACGCCGATCGAGACCAGGCCGAGCCCGTCGAAGAGCAGGGCCAGCGAGAAGAAGGTGCCGAGCACGTACAGGCTGGAGTGGGGCCAGTCGAACAGCACCAGGATGCCGAGCAGCAGGCCGAACGCGCCCTGGACGAGGGTCCACCCGAACTGCGGGCCGCGCACCACCACGCTGCCGACCACCCGGAAGAGACCGCCGGTCAGGAACAGCAGGGCGGCGAACATGGTCAGCGCTTCGGCGGTGCCGACCGGGTTGCGGATCACGACGACGCCGGCCGCGATGTTGAGGGCCGCGACGACGACGCCGAGCCAGAAGAAGTTGGTGCCGCGCGACTGGACGGCCTGGAGCAGGCCGACGAGGCCACCGACCAGCAGCAGCCAGCCGAAGAGCACCATCGAGGTGAGGGTGGCGAAGCCGGTGTAGACGAGCCCGATCAGTCCGCCGATGACCAGCAGAATGCCGAGGAACGCCAGCCAGCCGAAGTTCCGGCTCAGTTTCTTGCTCTCGCGGGTCGGTTCCACCATGTGAGCGCTCCTCGGTCGGCCCCCGTGCCTGCCTCGGCCCCCCGATGCTCCGATCATAGGTTCGGGCGCGGCCTATAGCATCCGGTGCATGCAGCTGTCTCCCCAGGTGAATCACACCGTCGTCGACTCCGTAGCCACCGTCGTGCTCAGCAATCCGGCCAAACGCAATGCGATGACGGCCGGAATGTGGCGCGCGCTGCCCGAACTGCTGGAGCGGCTGGCCGCCGACCGGGAGGTGCGGGTGCTGGTCCTTGTGGGTGACGGCGACACCTTCTGTGCCGGGGCCGACATCTCCTCACTGCGGGAGCCGGGGGACGGGGACGCCGGCGGGCACGGAGGTGGTGCCGCGGGCGGGACGACGCAGGAGCTGGCCGTGCGTGCCGAGGAGGCCCTGGCCGCCTTTCCGAAGCCCACGCTGGCGGCCGTGCGAGGGTACTGCGTGGGCGGCGGGAGCCAGCTCGCGGCGGCGTGCGATCTGCGGTTCGCCGAGGAGGGGGCGCTCTTCGGGGTGACCCCGGCGAAGCTCGGCATCGTCTACGCGTCGTCGTCGACGCGGCGACTGGCATCGCTGGTGGGTCCTTCTGCCGCCAAGTACCTGTTGTTCTCGGGTGAGTTGATCGACACGGAGCGGGCGCTGCGCACCGGCCTGGTCGACGAGGTACTGCCGGAGGGCCAACTCGCCAAGCGGGTCGCGGAGTTCACCCGCGTACTGGTGTCGCGGTCGCAGCTGACGCAGGCGGCCGCGAAGGAGTTCGCGGACGGGCACACCGACCGGGACGCTTACTGGGCGGAGCAGCAGCGCGGCAGCGGCGACACCGCGGAGGGTGTCGCCGCCTTCCTGGAGCGGCGCGTGCCGCACTTCGAGTGGAACTCACCGGAGCGGTGATCCCACGTGCGCCACAGGCGAGTTGAGTGACCGTCAGTTGTTGGCGTGGCGGCTGTTGGCGCGCCAGTACTCGACGATGTCGGCCGGGGCCTTCTCCGGGGAGCCCGCGTCGTACGGCGGCTGCGGGTCGTACTCGGTCAGCAGCTGGATGGTCTGCGCGGCGCGTTCGCCCGCGATCTTCCCGACCAGGGTCAGCCCCATGTCGATGCCCGAGGAGACACCGGCCGCGGTGACGTACTTGCCGTCGACGACGACCCGCTCCCCCGTCGCCTCCACGCCGAGCCCGGCCAGGACCTCCAGCGCGAGCCAGTGCGAGGTGGCGCGGCGGCCCTTGAGGAGCCCGGCGGCGGCCAGCGCGAGGGAGCCGGTGCAGACGGACGTGGTCCAGGTGGTGGTGGCGTCGACGGCGCGGAGCCAGTCGAGCAGGGCTCCGTTCTCCATCTGGTTCTCCTGTCCGGGACCGCCGGGGACGAGCACGATGTCCGGGCGGGTCACCTCGGCGAACGTCTTGGTGGCGACGATCGAGAGCTGGCTCTGGTCGTTGAGGACCGGTCCTGCCTGCTCGGCGACGAAGACGGTCTCCGCGCCGGGAAGGCGGCTGAGGATCTCGTACGGTCCGACGGCGTCGAGGGCGGTGAAGTTCGGGTACAGGACGATGGCGATCTGCATGGTGCGGCTCCCGTGTGCGGAGTGGGCGGATTCGGAGTGCGGACAAGGCCCGGCATGCGGACAAGGCCCGGCATGCGGACAAGGCCCGGCATGCGGACGAGGTCCGGAGTGCGGAAATCGGTTCAGGGGACGGAAACGGTCCGGAAGCGGCGGCGGTACTCGGCCGGGGCCGTGCCGAGCGCCTTGACGAAGGCGCGCCGCATGGCCTCGGGGGTGCCGTAGCCGCAGGTGCGGGAGATGCCCTCGACGCCGTCGGGGCTGTCCTCCAGGAGCCGGCGGGCGTGTTCGAGGCGTACCCGCTCGACGTAGCGGCCAGGAGTGGTGCCGGTCTCGGTGTGGAAGGCGCGGGCGAAGTGCCGGGGCGAGAGGCGGGCGCGGGCGGCGAGGGCCTCCACGCAGAGGTCGGCGGCCGGATGCTCGGATATGTACTGCTGCACGTCGCGGAGCGGTTCGCGCTGCGCGGTCTGGGCGGCGAGCTGGGCGCTGAACTGGGCCTGGTTTCCCGGCCGTCGGAGGAAGACGACCAGGTGGCGGGCGATGTTCAGGGCGACGTCGCGGCCGTGGTCCTCCTCGACGAGGACCAGTGCGAGGTCGATGCCGCTGGTCACTCCGGCGGAGGTGGAGACGCTGCCGTCCCGCACGTAGATGGCCTCGGGGTCGACCTCGACCGCCGGGTGGTCGCGGGCGAGGCGGTCGGTGACCGACCAGTGCGTGGCGGCGCGGCGCCCGTCGAGCAGCCCGGCCTCGGCGATGACGAGCGCTCCTGAGCAGACGGAGACGAGACGGTCGGCATGGGGCGCGTGCGTACGCAGCCAGTCGACCAGGCGGGGGTCGGGGCTGCGGGTGGCAGGGCCACCGGGGACGAGGAGGGTGAGGGCGGGTACCGGGGCGGGGTCGGAGCCAGGATCCCGGTCGGAGCGGGGGTCGGAGCAAGGGTCGGAGCCGGAGCAGGGCGTGGCGGCCGCCGTGAAGCGTGGCGCGAAGTCCGCGAGGCTGCCGTCCGGGACGAGGGTGAGGCCGCTGCTGGTGCGGACCGGGGCGCCGTCGAGGGAGGCGGTACGGATCTCGTACGGGGTGCCCGTGGCGGTGCCCGCGCCCGCGAAGACCTCCACGGGGCCGGTCACGTCGAGGCTCTGTACGTCGTCGAAGAGGACGACCAGTACGAGCGGGGGTCGCAGCGTCATGCCGCCATCCTTCCTGGCACGTGACGGTGGCTGCAATGACGAGTTCCCCACCTTTCCTGCCATTGCGGCCCACCTCTTGCCACGTACTAAGCAGTCGGTAACGTGCCCGTATGACTTCGAACTCCTCGCTGCCCGCACGCGCCGGGCGCCGCTGCCACAACCCCCTCAACTCGCTGCACTCCACGGTCTACTTCTCGCCCGAGTACGCCAAGGAGCTCACCTCGATCGGCATCGTGGACGACGAGGCGCCGTTCGTGGTGGGCCGGGTCGCGGCGCTGGGCACCGTGGGTCCCGGCGTCGTCGCCGCGGCCTTCTACAACTACAGCTACGACCTGATCGCCAAGGTCGTCCCCGCGGTCTGGGCGATCGCGTCGCCCGAGGCGGTTCTCGGGGCCCGCGTGCGGGCCGCCGACGCGGCGCTGCGGCGGCTGCTCGGGGACGAGGTCCTCGCCTCCGACGAGATGGTGGAGGCCGCGGGGCTGGCGCGGCGGGCGAGCGAGGCCTGCACCCGGCACGCCCGGCCGCTGTACGCGGCCCACGCCGACCTGCCGTTCCCCGAGGAGCCGCACCTGGCGCTCTGGCACGCGGCGACGCTGCTGCGCGAGCACCGGGGCGACGGTCACCTGGCCGCGCTGCTCACCGTCGGGCTCGACCCGGTGGAGGCGCTGGTCAGCCACACCGCCACCGGCCGGGGCATGAACCCGAGCTGGGTGCTGCGCACCCGCGGCTGGTCGCAGGCGGACTGGGAGGCGGCCGCCGACCGGCTGCGCGGGCGTGGACTCCTGGACGCCGAGGGCGAGTTGACGGAGGCGGGCACGGCGCTGCGGGCCGACCTGGAGGACACCACGGACCGGCTGGACCTGGCCCCTTACGAGCACCTTGGCGCGGCGGGCGTGGAGCGGCTCACGGAGCTGGGCCGGGGCTTCCTGATGAAGGCCGCGGCGGCGGGGGCGTTCCCGGAGACGCTGCTCGGGAAGGGCTGAGCCGAGCCGTGGTCACGGGCCGCACACGACCGGTACCGGCCGGGCCGGGCGGTCCCCTGCGTGGCCTGTGCGTGGTCCCGTCCGTGGTCCCGTGCGTGGTCACGCGCCCGTGCACGGCAGAATGCAGGTGCACCTCGACGACATCACCGTGAGGTGCACCATGCACTGCCCGCAGGAGAAGGCGAGTCGGTAACACCGTGACGACGTCCATCGAAAGCATCGAAAACAGGATCGCCGGGGAACTCGGCGTCAAGGACCGGCAGGTCAGGGCCGCCGTCGAGTTGCTCGACGGCGGCTCGACCGTGCCGTTCATCGCGCGCTACCGCAAGGAAGCGACCGAGATGCTCGACGATGCGCAGCTGCGCACGTTGGAGGAGCGGCTGCGGTATCTGCGGGAGCTGGAGGACCGCCGCTCGGCGATCCTCGATTCCGTACGGGAGCAGGGCAAGCTGGACGCTGCCCTGGAGGCGCGGATCCGGGCGGCCGAGACGAAGGCGCGGCTGGAGGACATCTACCTCCCGTTCAAGCCGAAGCGGCGCACGAAGGCGCAGATCGCCCGTGAGGCGGGGCTCGCTCCGCTGGCCGAAGGACTGCTCGGCGACCCGTCGGTGGACCCGCTCGCGGCGGCTGCCGCCTTCGTCGACGCAGACAAGGGCGTGGCGGACGCGGCAGGTGCGCTGGAGGGTGCGCGGGCGATCCTGACCGAGCGGTTCTCGGAGGACGCGGACCTGATCGGCGAGGTGCGCGAGCGGATGTGGACGCGCGGCCGGCTGGCGGCGAAGGTGCGCGAGGGCAAGGAGGAGGCGGGCGCGAAGTTCGCCGACTACTTCGACTTCACGGAGCCGTTCACGGCGCTCCCCTCGCACCGGGTGCTGGCGATGCTGCGCGGCGAGAAGGAGGACGTGCTCGATCTGGTCCTGGAGCCGGAGGAGCCGTCGGACGAGCCGGGCCCGAGTGCGTACGAGCGGATGGTCGCGCGCCGTTTCAACGTCGCCGACCGCGGCAGGCCCGGCGACAAGTGGCTTGCGGACACGGTGCGTTGGGCCTGGCGGACCCGGATCCTGGTGCACCTGGGGATCGATCTGCGGCTGCGGCTGCGTACCGCGGCCGAGGACGAGGCGGTACGGGTCTTCGCGGCGAACCTGCGCGACCTGCTGCTGGCCGCACCGGCCGGGACGCGGGCCACGCTGGGCCTGGACCCCGGGTTCCGTACGGGCGTGAAGGTCGCGGTCGTGGACGCGACGGGCAAGGTCGTGGCGACGGACGTGATCCATCCGCACGTGCCCGCGAACCGGTGGGACGAGGCGCTGGGCAAGCTGGCGCGGCTCGCGAAGGAGCACGCGGTCGAGCTGGTCGCGATCGGGAACGGGACGGCTTCGCGGGAGACCGACAAGCTGGCCGGTGAGCTGATCGCGAAGAATCCCGAGCTGAAGCTGACGAAGGTGATGGTTTCGGAGGCGGGGGCCTCGGTCTATTCCGCTTCGGCCTTCGCCTCGCAGGAACTGCCGGACATGGACGTGTCGCTGCGCGGGGCCGTTTCCATCGCGCGGCGCCTGCAGGATCCGCTGGCGGAACTCGTGAAGATCGACCCGAAGTCGATCGGGGTCGGGCAGTACCAGCACGACTTGTCGGAAGTGAAGCTTTCGCGGTCGCTGGACGCGGTCGTCGAGGACTGTGTGAACGGGGTCGGGGTGGACGTCAATACGGCTTCCGCACCGCTGCTTTCACGGGTTTCGGGCATTGGAACGGGGCTGGCGGAGAACATCGTCGCGCACCGGGACGCCCAGGGGCCCTTCCGGTCGCGGAAGGCGCTGAAGGACGTGGCGCGGCTGGGCCCGAAGGCGTACGAGCAGTGCGCGGGGTTCCTGCGGATCCGGGACGGGGAGGACCCGTTGGACGCGTCGAGCGTGCACCCGGAGGCGTATCCGGTGGTGCGGGCGATGACGAAGTCGACCGGCGCCGCTTCCCTGGTGGGGAATTCGGACGTGCTGCGGGGGCTGCGGGCGGCGGACTTCGTGAACGAGAAGTTCGGACTGCCGACGGTGACCGACATTCTCAGGGAACTGGAGAAGCCGGGACGGGACCCGCGGCCCGCTTTCAAGACGGCCACCTTCAAGGACGGCGTCGAGAAGATCGGTGATCTGGCGGCCGGCATGGTGCTTGAAGGCGTCGTCACGAACGTGGCGGCATTCGGTGCCTTTGTGGATGTCGGGGTGCATCAGGACGGGCTGGTGCATGTGTCGGCGCTGTCGAAGACGTTCGTCAAGGACCCCCGGGATGTGGTGAAGCCCGGGGACGTGGTGCGCGTGAAGGTGATGGACGTCGACATTCCGCGGAAGCGGATCTCGCTGACGCTGAGGCTGGAGGACGAGGCGGGGGCTTCGTCCGGGGCGGGCGCCGGACGGGGTGCACGGGATTCGTCGTCCGGGGCGTCGTCCGGGGCGTCCTCGTCGTCCTCGTCGCGCTCCGGTGGGGGGCGTCCGCCGGAGCAGCGGCAGGGCGGCGGCCGCGGCCAGGGGCAGGGTCGGGGTGGCCAGGGCCGTGGCGGCCAGGGGCAGGGCCGCGGTGGTGGCGGTGGTCGGCCGGCACCGGCTGCGGCTCCGGCGAACAGTGCGATGGCGGATGCGCTGCGGAAGGCGGGGCTGGTGGACCGGGGGAAGCGGGGCTGAGTGGGGGAAGGGGCGGGGCGGGGCCACTGCGCGGGGCCTTCTCCCCGCCCCGCCCCTTCCCGGCTGTGACATTTGCGGCTCCGCCGCGTGAGGGGGCGAGCCCCCGGGCTCCCAGGTCGGTGTGCTCGTGCGGGTTCGTCGTGGCTGGTCGCGCCCACGCGGCGAAGCCGCAAATCGATACTGCCCCGCGCCCCTGACGGGGCACTTCAGCCCGTCGAGGCAGCCTGGGACACCCGCCCCCCACCGGCGGGGTCAGGCCTCCGTCACACGGCCCGCCACGACCTCCAGGCGCCGCGTGGTCCGTACCGCCTCCAGCATGCGGCGGTCGTGCGTGACCAGCAGCAGCGTCCCCTCGTACGATTCCAGCGCCGACTCCAGCTGTTCGATCGCCGGGAGGTCGAGGTGGTTGGTCGGTTCGTCCAGGACCAGGAGGTTGACGCCACGGCCCTGGAGGAGGGCGAGGGCCGCACGGGTGCGTTCGCCCGGGGAGAGCGTCGTGGCCGGGCGCAGGACGTGCTCGGCGCGCAGGCCGAACTTGGCCAGCAGCGTGCGGACTTCGGCCGGTTCCGTGTCGGGAACGGCGGCCGAGAAGGCGTCCAGGAGGGTTTCCGCGCCGTAGAAGAGGCCGCGAGCCTGGTCGACCTCGCCGACGACGACGCCAGGGCCGAGCGTCGAGTCCCCCTCGTCCAGCGGGAGTCGGCCGAGCATGGCCGCCAACAGGGTCGACTTCCCTGACCCGTTGGCGCCGGTGATCGCCACCCGGTCCGCCCAGTCGATCTGCAGCGAGACCGGGCCGAAGGTGAAGTCGCCCCGGTGGACGGTCGCCTGACGCATCGTCGACACCACTGCCCCGGAGCGCGGGGCCGACGCGATCTCCATCCGCAGCTCCCACTCCTTGCGGGGCTCCTCGACCACGTCGAGGCGTTCGATCATGCGCTGCGTCTGGCGGGCCTTGGCGGCCTGCTTCTCGCTCGACTCGCTGCGCATGTTGCGGCCGAGCTTGTCGCCGTCGGTGGACTTGCGACGGGCGTTGCGCACGCCCTTGTCCATCCAGCCGCGCTGCATCTGCGCCCGGCCTTCCAAGGCGGCCTTCTTGTCGGCGAACTCGTCGAACTCCTCGCGGGCGTGCCGGCGCGCGGTCTCCCGCTCCTCCAGGTACGCCGCGTACCCGCCTCCGTACAGCTTGATCTGCTGCTGGGCGAGGTCCAGCTCCAGGACCTTGGTGACCGTACGGGTGAGGAACTCGCGGTCGTGGCTGATGACGACCGTGCCCGCGCGCAGCCCCTTGACGAAGGTCTCCAGCCGGTCGAGGCCGTCCAGGTCGAGGTCGTTGGTGGGCTCGTCGAGGAGGAAGACGTCGTAGCGGGAGAGGAGGAGCGAGGCGAGACCGGCGCGGGCGGCCTGGCCGCCGGAGAGGCCGGTCATCGGCTGGTCGAGGCCGACGGTCAGGCCGAGGGACGCGGCGACCTCCTCGGCGCGTTCGTCGAGGTCGGCGCCGCCGAGATCGAGCCAGCGGTCGAGGCTGACGGAGTAGGCGTCGTCCGCACCCGGTGTGCCGTCGACGAGGGCCTGGGTGGCGGTGTCCAGGGCGAGCTGGGCGTCGGCCACGCCGGTGCGCCGGGCCAGGAAGTCCCGTACCGTCTCGCCCTCGCGGCGCTCCGGCTCCTGCGGGAGGTGGCCGACGGTGGCGGTGGGCGGGGAGAGCCGCAGCTCGCCGCCCTCGGGGGTGTCCAGGCCGGCGAGCAGGCGCAGCAGGGTGGACTTGCCCGCCCCGTTGACCCCGACGAGACCGATCACGTCGCCGGGGGCGACGACCAGGTCGAGGTCGGAGAAGAGGGTGCGGTCGCCGTGGCCGGCGGCGAGGTCTTTGGCGACGAGAGTTGCAGTCATGAGGGGGCCGATCCTAATCGAGAGAGGGTCGGGGGTTCGGTCGGAGGTGGCCGCCGCAGGGGTGGGCACGGTGCGGGCGGGCGCGGCGCGGCGCGGCGCAGCGCAGCGCCTGGGGATTGCGTACGGGAACCCCGTGGCGGGTCCGTCCGCCACGGGGCGGCCCACCGGCTGCGGAGGGCCGCCCTGCGCGCCGTACGGCGGAACCCCGTACGGCGGAACCCCGTACGGCGGACGTCCTGACGTCGGGTGCGACGGCCCTCGGCGGGCTTACCTGGCCATCGGTGTCACCAGCACGCCGCCCATCGTGCGTGCCACGATGAAGGACCGCCCTCTCGTCGCCTTCTCGTCCAGTGGAATGCGGTGCTTGCCCGCCTCCAGCAGGCCCTCGAAGACGACCTCGGCGTGCGTGCGGTGCAGCCGGTCCTGGCGGTACGCGACCAACTGCACCCGGCAGGTCGAGGTGACTTCGACGCCCGCCTCGTCGTCCGCCGCGACCAGGCGGGTCAGGCGGCGCTGTTCCAACGGGCTGCGGTCCAGGGCGTGTTCTATCTGTGCGACCAGCAGCGGGATGATCGGGGCGAGGCCGTCCACGTACGCCGGTTCGACGCCCGCGCGGTCGAAGGCCGCCCGGACCGCCGCCTTCTGGTGCTCGGCGATCGAACGGCCGAAGGCGACCGCGCCGTACGTCCTGATCTCGACCGGCGGGACCCGGTCCGCGTCCTCGGCGATCTCCGCGCCGATGTTGATCGTACGGAGGGCCGCCGCCAGCTTGGCGAGTACGGCGACCCGGGCGCCGATGAGCAGGACGCGGCGGCGGAGGGGCCGGCCGTCGTCCTCGTGGATCGCTGCGGAGCCCGCACCCAGGTCGCCGTCCCCGTCCTCGTCGGTGTCCGGGAGGAGCCTGGCGAGCTCGGCCCGGTACTGGCCCGCGTCGAAGCGGAACGGCCCTATCCCGTGGTAGCCGTCGCGTTCGAGGTCGGCGGTCTCGGTGGTCTGCCAGGCGAAGTCGCGCCAGACGATGTCGGGGCCGTCGCGTTCGATGACGGCGGTGACCGCCCCGCATTCGAGGCCTTCGCACTCCGGGCAGCCGTAGATGACATACCGGCCGTCGGGGAGCGGAGGGGCAGCCTCCAGGAGGAGTCTGCGGACGTGCGTGGTGAAGATGGCCGGCGGAACGTCGGAGGCCAGCGGGGAGACGGCGTCGAGGTCGGCGAGCTGGTGCAGGAGGGGGTGGCCGTCGACGATGAAGTCCATGAAGTCGCGGTGAACTTGGTAGGCACCGTTGACGAGTACTCCCCCGGCCCGCATTGCCGGAGCCAGCCCGAAGGTCGCGTGCGCGGCAGACATGGGGTGAGTATTCCCGGTGAAGTCGGGTTGTGCGCACGACATTGCGATTTCGGCCGGACGGGCCTGGTGGGGACAGTGCCGGACGGGACCGGTGAGGGCGGCGCCGGACGGACTCGGTGAGGGCAGCGCCTGACGGGACCAGTGAGGGCCGTCAGAAGCACCCGGTGAAGGCGGCGCCGGAAGCGCCCGGAGCCGGGCGGGCACGAGGGACGGGCATCCGGCTGAACTCGGGCGGCCGGGGCGGCGCGGGGCCTGGGGCGGACGAGGTGCGGGAGCGCTGCCGGGGCGGGCGAGGCGCCTGGGCGCGGCGGGTTGGGGCAGGGCTGGGCCGGGGCGGAGCCGGAGCCGGGCTAGGGCGGAGCGGGGCCGGGGCGGAGCGGAGCCGGGCTGGGGCAGAGCCGGAGCCGGGCCGGAGCGGAGCCGGGGCAGGAGCGGGGCCGGATCGGGGCCGGGGCCGGAGCTGGGGCTGGGGCTGGGGCGGGGGCGGGACGGGCTGGGGCGGGGCTGAGGCTCCGTAGGCGGGGCACGGCCGGGCGGATTCGTGGGTCTGCGCGGGTGGGTGGGGGCTGGCGCTGCCTGCGGCGCAGGCCCCTCCCCGCCCCTTCCCGAAACCGCTGCGCGGAGCGTCCTCAGTCGCCGGACGGCTCTTCAGAGCCGTCCGGCGACTGAGGGGTGGAGACCCGGAGACTGGGCCCGGGACCGGGACCAGGATCCGGGACCGGGGCCGGGGCCGGGGCCGGGGCCGGGGCCGGGGCCGGGGCCGGGGGCTGGGGCCGGGGGCTGGGGGCTGGGGGCTGGGGGCTGGGGGCTGGGGGCTGGGACCAGGATCCGAGGCCGAGGCCGGGGCCGGGGCCAGGGCCGAGGCCAGGGCCGAGGCCAGGGCCGGGGCCAGGGCCGGGGCCAGGGCCGGAGCCAGGGCCGAGGCCAGGGCCGGAGCCAGGGCCGAGGCCGAGGCCAGGGCCGGAGCCGGGGCCAGGGCCAGGGCCGGAGCCAGGGCCGGAGCCAGGGCCGAGGCCAGGGCCGGAGCCAGGGCCGGAGCCAGGGCCGAGGCCAGGGCCGGAGCCAGGGCCGAGGCCAGGGCCGGAGCCAGGGCCGAGGCCAGGGGCCAGGGCCAGGGCCAGGGCCAGAGGCGGATCCCAGGCCCCCGCGCAAAGCGGGCCCGCCCCCTCGGGGGCAGCCCACGTGCCCCCCTCGGGGCGCCCACACCTCCTCAGTGCGCCCCGCCAGCCCCGCGCCCCCTCACGGCGCCTTGGTCGCCCCCTCCGGCTCCGGGGTCGTGTCCGTGCCGTTGCCCGGGCCGATGCGGATTTCGAAGTCGCCGTCGTAGTGCTTGTGGCCTTCGATGACGGCTGCTTCGACCGCCTCGACTCCCATTTCGCCCCGGACGATCAGCGGGTCCTTGCGCAGGTCGCGCATCAGGGCCCAGCACATGCCGATCATGACTACCGCGAACGGTGCCGCGACGAGGATCGTCAGGTTCTGGAGGCCCTTGAGGGCGTCGTCGTCGCCGTCGCCGATGAGGAGCATGATCGCGGCGACCGCACCGGTCACGACGCCCCAGAAGATGACGACCATCCTGGTCGGCTCGAACGAGCCCTTCTGGGAGAGCGTGCCCATCACGATGGAGGCCGCGTCCGCGCCGGACACGAAGAAGATGCCGACCAGGATCATGACGAGGATGCTCGTCACCGTGGCGATCGGGAACTCCTTGAGGAGGCCGAAGAGTTGGCCCTCGGGGGTCGACTCGTCCGCCAGCCGGCCCGCGTCCTTCATCTTCATCGCCGTGCCGCCGAAGACCGCGAACCACAGCAGGCTGACCGTGCTCGGGACCAGGATGACGCCGCCGACGAACTGGCGGATCGTACGGCCGCGGCTGATGCGGGCGATGAACATGCCGACGAAGGGCGTCCAGGAGATCCACCACGCCCAGTAGAAGACCGTCCAGCTGCCCAGCCAGGTGGCGACCTCCTTGCCGCCGGTCGCCTCGGTGCGGCCGATGAGCTGCGGGAGGTCGCCGAGGTAGGCGCCGATGGAGGTGGGGAGGAGGTCCAGGACGATGACGGTGGGGCCGGCGATGAAGACGAAGACGACCAGCAGCAGGGCCAGCACCATGTTGGTGTTGGACAGCCACTGGATGCCCTTCTCGACGCCGGAGACGGCGGAGGCGACGAAGGCGACCGTCAGGACGGCGATGATGGAGATGAGGAGGCCGGTGCCGGCCTTCTCCATCCAGCCGAGCTCCTTCATTCCGCTGCCGATCTGGAGCGCGCCCAGGCCCAGCGAGGCCGCCGAGCCGAAGAGCGTCGCGAAGATGGCGAGGATGTCGATGAAGCGGCCGACGCCGCCGTTGGCGTGCTTCTCACCGATGAGCGGGGTGAAGACCGCGCTGATCGTCTGCCTGCGGCGACGGCGGAAGGTGCTGTACGCGATGGCCAGGCCGACCACCGCGTAGATCGCCCACGGGTGCAGCGTCCAGTGGAAGAGGGTGGTGGCCATGGCGGTCTGCATGGCCTCCGCCGGGTCGGCGGGGTGCGTGCCGGGGGGCGGGGAGGAGAAGTGGCCCAGGGGCTCGCTCACTCCGTAGAACATCAGGCCGATGCCCATGCCGGCGCTGAACATCATCGCGACCCAGGAGACCGTCTTGAATTCGGGCTTCTCGCCCTCCTCGCCGAGGGTGATCTTCCCGTACCTGCTCACCGCGAGCCACAGCGCGAAGACCACGAAGGCGGAAGCAGCCAGTATGAACGCCCAGCCACCGTTGTGGATCAGGCCGTTGAGCAACTTGCCGGAGACGTCCTCCAGGGACTTGGTCGCGAGGGCACCCCACAGGACGAACGCGAGCGTGAGCACGGCGGTGACGCCGAACACGATCCGGTCGGTCTGTGGCCTGTGTGTGGTGTGCGGGCTGCCGGGCAGGTCCGCCATGACTGGCGAATCTGTCCGGCCGCCCGGCGGCTGGTCGTCGTGGGACACGTGGTCACCTTTCGGGTAGGGAGGATTCCCTGCCGCTACCCGGTATCACAGGTGACGCACGTCACGGTCGGCTAACAGTGCGTGTCGGGTTGACCACTTGTGATCCGGTATGCGGCTTTCGGGTCGAGAAGGAGGGGGACCAAGTCCCGCTGGGACTGCCGCAAGGAGACGTACGCACCCCCTCGCGCAGGGGTGAATGTGACGCCGTGCAGGGCGAGTTCGTCCCGTACGTCAGCGAACTGAGCCTTCGTCAGCCGGTAGCCGCAGGGCGGGTCGGCGAGGACTTCGGAGGGCTCGGCGGGGTCGTTGTCGGCGCCACCCAGATAGACGGGTCCCCGGTCGGCGAAGCCGGCCAGTCTGGCGCGGGTGGTGGCCCTCTCGACGGGACCCCGCCGCTCCGCCACGTACCCGAGCGCACCGGTGAGGGACGTGGCGTGGGACGCGACCCTGCGCCGCTGGTTGAGGGCCTCGTCGCGCTGCTCGGCCTCGCTCAGCGCGTCGACCCTGCTCTCGATGAGCAGGCCGACGGAGTGCTTGATCCCGGCCGCGTTGCGCAGGATGCGCTCCTGCCCGTCGCCCGCGACCTGCTGGGTGGGTTCACCGGTGACCGGGTCCGTCCAGATGCCGTACGTGCCGGTGCTGAAGCCGGATTCGTGGGCGGCGGGGCGTACGTAGTCCTCGGAGAGCCTCTTCGACTCGGCGTGGACGTGGGCGTCCGTGTTGAGGTTGCGCGGCCACAGGTCGAAGAGGTCCTTGTCGTAGTAGGGGGGCGTGGCTCCGTACTCGTGGAGGTCGTAGATCAGGTCGGGCTTGTGGTCGCGGACCACGGCCGCCATGGCACGTCCCTCGGCGGTGGCCAGCGCGATGTGGTCGCGGTTGATGTCGACGCCTTCGGAGTTGCCGCGGGTGTTGGCGGCGCGGCCGTCCGGGTTGGCGGTCGGGACGACCAGGACGGTGGTCTTCCGGAGGAAGTCGCGGGTCCGGTGGTCCGTGGCGTACGCCAGGTCGCGGACCTTGCTGAGGCAGGCCTCGCGCCCGGCCGGTTCGTTGCCGTGCTGGCTGCAGACCAGGAGCACGGTGGAGGCGGTGCGCCGGCGCTCGCCGATCCGTACGAGCTGGAGCGGGCGGCCCTGCTTGGTGGTGGCGACGGTGGAGACGGAGACGCGGGAGCTGTCGCGGTCGACGGCCGCCAGGAACTCCTGCTCCTCGGGCTGGGTGGTCCAGCGGGCGCCCTGGGTGGTTTCGAATCCGGTACGGGGCGGGGTGCGGCCGGAGTCCCCCGCCTGGGCGGGCGCGGCCACCAGCGGGACCGCGAGGGCGGCCGCGCCGAGCAGCGCCCCCAGGACGCGGGGCCTCATCGCTGTGCTCCCGGCAGGTGGGATCCGGGCAGTTCGGCTCCCGGCAGCCGGGAGATGTCCTGCGGCACGGGGATCCCGTCACGGGCTCCCGGCGCCAGAGGCGCGGCCGCGGCGTTGCCGGAGGTCGCCCGCGCGAAGGCGCGGTCGCCGCCGACGACGGGCAGCTTCGCCGACGTTCCTGCGAGGTCGACGGCCAGGGTGGGGCGGGTGTCCGGGGCTTCGACCAGTCCCGCGTCCGTACCGCCGACGATCAGGGCGAGCCGGTGGCCGGCCGGGACGACGTGGTCGGAGGCGGCGAGGTCGATGGTGATCTCGTACTTCTTTCCGGGGGTGAGCTGGCGTGCCTTGCCGTCGCCCTTGTAGTGGGCGAGGCTCGCCCAGCCGCGGCTGAAGACGGTGAAGCCGACCTGGGCGGGGTTGGCCCTGGTCTCCTTGAAGCAGGAGCTGTCGCCGGGGGTGCTGGAGCCCCAGCAGGTGCGCTCGGGGAGGGTGGTGATGCCCTCACCGGCCGCCCCGTAGTTGCGGATGGTGTCGGGGCCGAGGTCGACGAGGACGGCGCTGAGGTGGGCGCTGGTGGTGGACGGCGTGACGCTCAGCGTGACCTTGCCCGAGCCGGAGAGGTGCAGGTCGCGGGAGAGCGGCTTGGTGGCGAAGCCGGACTTCTCCGGGGTGCCGGTGTCGATCTTCGCGGCCCAGTCTGCCTCGTCGAGCTTCGGGTCGTCCGTGAAGGTCTCCACCGTGCCGGGCTTCGCCGGTTTCCGGCCGAGGGTGCCGACACCGGGCGAACTGCCCTTCTGCGGGCGGAGTTCGGTGGTCTCGGTGGAGCGCGGCGGCCAGACCTTGTCGGTGGACCACTGGTCGGGGGCGCGCTCGATGTCGGCCATCGGCTCGTCGTCGATGCCGTTGTCGTAGCCCATGAGTTCGTGGTCGAACCAGCGGTGCAGGGTCTTGACCCACTCGGCCCGCCGGAAGTCGAACGGGTCGACGTGCCCGGTCTGCGACAGCCACACCTTGCGCTCGACGCCCTGCTCGGCGAGTGCGTCCCACCACTTGCCGAAATGGTTGGTGCGGACGTTGAGGTCCTGCATGCCGTGCACGGCGAAGACGCTGGCACGGACCTTGCGGGCGTCCGGCACGAAGTCGCGGTCCTCCCACATGTCGGTGCGGTTGCCGTTGAGGGGCGCACCGTCGGCGAGGTACTTCTTCATGGGCTTGCAGCGGGCGGTGGCCTCGGCGCTCTCGACGTATCCGGCGAGGTCGTCGGGGCCGCCGTCGTAGAGGTCCGCGCCCTGCTGGAAGTAGTAGTCGTACCAGGAGGAGATCGCGCCGATCGGCACGATGGTCCTGAGCCCTTCGACGCCGGTCGCGGCGGTGCCGTTGGCGACCGAGCCGTCCCAGCTCTTGCCGATCATGCCGGTGCTGCCGTTGGACCAGTTCGCCCGGGTGCGCTCGCTGCCGGTACGGGTGGTGTAGCCCTTGCCCCGGCCGTTCAGCCAGTCGACGACGGCCTTGGCGGAGGCGACCTCGGAGCTGCCGCCGATGTCGACGCAGCCGTCGGAGCGGTTCGTGCCGGTGAAGTCGACGGCGACGTAGCCGTAGCCGCGCGGCACGAAGTAGTTGTCGTAGAAGAGCGGGAACTGGACCGGGTCGCCCTTGGCGTCGTACGTCTTCTTCTGGCTCTCGTTGCCTCGCCCGCAGCAGGAGTAGTACGGGCTGGCGTCCATGATCACCGGGATGCGGCGGCCCGAGCGGTCGAGTTCGCGGGGGCGGACGATGTCGACGGCGACGCGGTCCGTGCGGCCGTCCTTGTCGCCGTCGACCCGGGTGTCGACCCAGACGGACTCACGGATGGCCTTGTCGTACGCGTACACGGGCTTGCTCTCGCGAGCGCGGCCGGCCGCCTGCGCGTCCGCGGCGGAGGTGCCCGGGGCGGCCGAAGCGGCTGAAGCCGTCGGGTCGTCCACCTCCGCCGCCGCACCCGAAGGGGCCAGCAGGACGGCCGTCATCGCGGCCACGGTCATGGGGACGAGCGTTCTCCATTTCGGGCGCCTGGCCCGCGCTGCTATCGGCATGGGCGACGGTAACCCGGTCAACTCCCGTGCAAAAGAGGGCAGGAGCGAGCCCCACGCGCCGCGAGAAGCCAAAAGGGATACGGGGTCACATGTCGGCCGTATGGCGATCGTGTGACAGTAGCGACCATGGACATGACTGGTGGCCGAGGGGCTGAATAGAGTGCCAACAGATCGTTCCACCAGACCACTTGGAGCACTCGTGCACCGCAGAATCATCGCCCCGGGCGTGCTCGCCGCGGCCACCCTGTTGCTGGCGATCCCGGCATCGGCCGCCTCGTTCTCCCCGGGCGCGCCGGGCATCGGCGACCCCTACTACCCGGCCAGCGGCAACGGTGGCTACGACGTGTCCCACTACGACCTGCGTCTGAAGTACCAGCCGAAGACGGACCTGTTGGAGGGCACGGCCACCCTCGTCGCCACCGCGACGCAGGACTTGTCGCGCTTCAATCTGGACCTGGGTCTCGCGGTCAGCGAGGTGCGGGTGAACGGCAAGAAGGCCACGTTCGCCAAGGAGGGCGAGCAGGAGCTGGTCGTCACGCCGGTCACGCCGCTGCAGAAGGGCAAGGCGCTCTCGGTCGTCGTCAAGTACGCGGGCAAGCCCTCCGAGGTGAAGATCGGCGGGTACACCGCCTGGGCCCGCACCCCGGACGGCGGCGTCGCCGCGCAGGAGCCGGAGTCGGCCTCCTGGTGGTTCCCGAGCAACGACCACCCGCTCGACAAGGCCACGTACGACGTGTCGGTCTCGGTGCCGGACGGTCACCAGGCGATCTCCAACGGCGTGCTGCAGTCGCAGAGTTCGAAGCTGGGCTGGACCCGCTTCGCCTGGCGCTCCAACAAGCCGCAGGCCCCTTACCTGACCACGCTCGCCGTCGGCAAGTTCGACATCACCACCGACAAGACCTCGTCGGGGCTGCCGGTCCTCAACGCGTACAGCAAGGACCTCGGCGAGAACGACGGTGCGGCGCGGGCGAGCATCGAGCGCTCGACGGAGGTCCTGGAGTATCTGGAGGGCGTCTTCGGTCCCTACCCGTTCAACTCGGTCGGCGGCTACGTCCCTAACGTGACCAGCGGTTTCGCGCTGGAGACGCAGACCCGCCCGTTCTACAGCCCCAAGCAGTTCGCCAACGGCGCCAACGTCTCGGTCGTCGTGCACGAGCTGGCCCACCAGTGGTACGGCGACAGCGTCTCCGTGCACCACTGGAAGGACATCTGGGTCAACGAGGGCTTCGCCCGCTTCAGCCAGTACCTGTGGTCGGAGAAGGAGGGCGAGGGCACGACGGCGGAGCTGGCCGACTACGCGTACGCCTCGCATCCGGCCGACGACCCGTTCTGGCAGGTCAAGCCGGGTGACCCGGGTGCGGACAAGCAGTTCGACGGCGCGGTGTACGACCGGGGTGCGATGGCCGTCCAGGCGCTGCGCAGCGAGGTCGGCGACGACGCGTTCTTCCAGATCCTCAAGGGCTGGCCGACCCAGTTCAAGTACGGCAACGCCAAGGTGTCCGACTTCGTGAAGTACGCGGAGAAGATCTCGAAGAAGCCCCTCGCGGAGCTCTTCGACACCTGGCTGTACCAGCCGGTGAAGCCTGCCGCCTCGCCCACGGCCACGGCGAAGGCCAAGACCGCTCGGTCGTACTCCGCCGCCGGTGCGCAGTCGAAGCCCGTGCAGCCGAAGTCGTGGAAGAAGATCGCCGCGACGAACACGGTCCACGACCACTGAGCGAGGGCCCGCCGAGGGCCGACCACCGCGCCGCCGTCCGCCGACCTCCGCTCCACGGGTCGGCGGGCGGCGGCGCTCTGCTGTGCCGCGTGTGGCGGAGTTGTGCTGCTTGTGGGCGGGAGGACAGGTGCACGGTGCGCATTGTCTACCGGGAAGTAACCCGTGCTGATTTGATGTGCGGCACCGGTGTTCCGCACCTCTCGCCCCACACTTCCCACGGGAGAACTCTGTGCCGATCCCCACACGTCGACGCGCCCTCACCGGCGCCGTCGCCACCGCCGTCGCCGCGGCGGCCACGCTGGCCGTCACCGCCCCGGGCGCCGTCGCGGCCCCGGCCGCACCGGCCGCCCAGGCCGCCTCCGCCGACGTGCCGAAGCTCCAGGTCCTCTCGTACAACGCCTTCATCTTCAGCAAGACCCTCTACCCCAACTGGGGTCAGGACTTCCGGGCGAAGGCGATACCGGCGGCGCCCTTCTTCCAGGGGCACGACGTCGTCGTCCTCCAGGAGGCCTTCGACAACGGGGCCTCGGACGAGCTGGGACGCAACGCCGCCGCCCAGTACCCGCACCAGACGCCCGTCGTCGGCCGCAGCAAGAGCGGCTGGGACGCGACCGGCGGTTCGTACTCGACGACGACCCCGGAGGACGGCGGGGTGACGGTCTACAGCAAGTGGCCGATCGTCCGCAAGGAGCAGTTCGTCTTCAAGGAGGCGTGCGGCGCGGACTGGCACTCCAACAAGGGCTTCGCGTACGTCGTCCTGGATGTCAACGGTGCGAAGGTGCACGTCGTCGGCACCCACCTCCAGTCGACCGACCCCGGCTGCAAGGCGGGCGAGGCGGCGGCCAAGCGGAGTGCGCAGTTCAAGCAGATCGACGCGTTCCTCGACGCGAAGAAGATCCCGGCGGGTGAACAGGTCCTGGTGGCAGGGGACTTCAACGTGGACTCGCACAGCCCCGAGTACACGTCGATGCTGAAGGACGGCGGGCTGGACGGCGCGGACGCCCGTACCGGGCACAAGTACTCCTTCGACACCGCCGACAACTCGATCGCCGCCGAGCGCTACCCGACCGACCCGCGCGAGGACCTCGACTACGTCCTCCCGCGCACGGGCCACGCCCGCCCGGCGGGCTGGACGAACGACGTCGTCAAGGAGCAGAGCGCGCCCTGGACGGTCTCCAGCTGGGGCAAGTCCTACACGTACACGAACCTGAGCGACCACTACCCGGTGGTGGCGTCCGCGAAGTGAGGTGACGTGACCACGGGTGGACGGCCGCGCCCGCGAGGGCGGTCCGGCCGGTGCCGGTGAGTTCCGGACGGCAGCAGGTGTCATAGGAATCCCCTATGGCACCTGCTGCCTTTTCGTCTTTGCCTCTCGTTCCTTTCCGATCGACTCTTATTCCGTCGAGCGGACGAATGCACAATCGAGAGGACCGGTGGCATGACCACTGCGGAGAACGGATCAGAAACACGGGAACTCGCGGGAAAGCGGGCCCTGGTCACCGGCGGTTCGCGCGGGATCGGAGCGGCCGTCGTGCGCCGGCTCCTGGACGCGGGCGCCGAGGTGCTCACGACCGCCAGGTCGGCGACGGGCACGGTGCCGGAAGGGGCCGCCTTCGTGGCGGCCGACGTACGGACGCGGGCCGGCGCGGAGGCGCTCGCCGCGGCCGCGCAGGAGATGCTCGGCGGGGTGGACGTCCTGGTCCACAACGCGGGCGGGGCGCGACCGCACACGGGCGCATCGGCCGTCCCCGACGAGGAGTGGCAGGACGCGCTGGACCTGAACTTCCTGGCGTCGGTACGGCTGGACTCGCTGCTGGCACCGGGCATGCGGGAACGGCGTTCGGGGATGATCGTGCACGTCTCCTCGGCCGCCGCCCGTCTCGCGCCGCCACCGTTCCTGCACTACACGGCGGCGAAGGCGGCGCTGGAGAACTACAGCCGGGGGCTGGCATCGGAGCTGGCCCCGTTCGGCATCCGGGTCAACACCGTGACGCCCGGCAGAGTCGCCACCCCCGGCGGCGATCTCACGCGGGAGCAGTGGGCGCGCCTGGACCCGGCGCGGGGCCGGAGCAACGCCACCGCGCCGCTGGGGCGCGACGGCCGGCCCGACGACATCGCCGAAGCGGTGCTGTTCCTCGTGTCCGACCGGGCGAGCTGGGTGACCGGGAGCAATCTCGTCGTGGACGGCGGCGAATTCGCCAGGGGCTAGCGCCGACGGAATTCCGGAAACCAGTTCTGAAGGAATTCCATTTCCTACGAGGGCGCGGGCTCGGACCAGGTTTCCTGACGCAGGAGTTCGAGCAGCGCCGTCTCCGCCGGGCCCGCGTCGTGCCGGAGCACGGCAATGACGGAATGGGAAACGGCCGGGAACACCGGGCGCACGAGGTGCTCGTGACCGTGGCACACCGCAGAGGCCGGGACGAGCGTCACTCCCAGACCGTGGGCGGCCCAGCGCACGGCTGTCGCCGTCCGGGACACGCGGGCGGCCGTGGTCGGGGTCGGATCGTTGTCCCGCAGCACGCTCAGCAGCACACCGTCGAGCGCGCTGTCCCGGTCGAACCTCACCCACGACTCCCCCGCCAGCTCGCGCAGCTCGACCCGGTCCGCGGCGAGCAGCCGGTGTCCGGCGGCAAGGACCACGACGAACTCCTCTTCGCCGAGGTGGTGGGCACCGGCGGGGCCCTGCTCGCCCGCGGCCATCAGGGCGAGGTCCAACACGCCCCGGCGCCCCAGCTGT
Organism: Streptomyces sp. NPDC021093; assembly: GCF_044333135.1. Lineage (NCBI taxonomy): Bacteria > Bacillati > Actinomycetota > Actinomycetes > Kitasatosporales > Streptomycetaceae > Streptomyces > Streptomyces sp. NPDC021093. The sequence continues at coordinate 241,157 of NZ_JBIRQJ010000013.1, forward strand.
TCGAGTTCGGCGGAGCTCGGCTCCTCGAAGACGGTGACCTCCAGCCGCGGGAAGCGGCGGCGCAGCGCGCCCAGCGCACGCGGCAGCTGCCGCGTGCCGAAGCCCATCTGCACCGCGACCAGCAGCTCGCCCACCAGCTCGTCGGCGCCGGCCCGCGCCGTCGCCCTCGCCCGCCGCGACGCGCTCACCGCGACCTCCGCCTCCCGCAGGAACGCGCGGCCGACCACGGTGGGCACAAGACCGGTCGGCGTGCGGGCGAACAGCTTCACGCCGAGCTCCCGCTCCAGGCCGCGGATCTGCTGGGACACCGACGGTTGAGCGACGTGCAGCAGCTCCGCAGCCGCCGTCACCGAGCCCTGCTCCGCGACGGCCAGGGCGTACTCGTACTGACGAAGACTCATCGGCTCCCGGCCCCTCGCTGTGGACCTCGGGCCACCCCGTTGTCATCGCCGTCATCGTAGGTGACCACCTCGCGGCGGCGCCCGGCCGGTGAACTGCGGGCGGCTCCGTTCCGTCGCTGTCGTGCACTTCCTCCGCCATAGAAAACAACAGAAACATTCCGGATCCCCTTGCGGCCGGACAGCAAGCGCTTACATGCTGGCGCGCAGCCCGTACGCACTTGAACCCCGCACCCCGCAGGGAGAGTTCCGCATGCGCACTTCCGCTTCCTTCAGCAACTCGGACGGCACGGTCTCCAGACGCGCCCTGCTCGCGGCCGGATCGGCCGCCGCGCTCCTCCCCGCGGTGTCCCTGGCCGGGGCCGCCCCGGCGCATGCCGCCGACCCCTTCGGGCCACCGGCCCCCGCACCTGCCGCCGACGCCTTCGAGCCGCTGCTCGCGCGGGCGCAGCAGCTCCTGACCGGCGGTGCGTTCGACCCTGCCGACCCGGACTTCCGTGCCGCGCTCACGGCGCTCGACGCCTCGGCCTCGGCCCTCTGGCAGCAGCTGGACCGCTCGGCCGGGCGCACCGCGCTCTGGCCGGACCTCTCCCCGGTCACCGCCCCCGGCAACTTCGGGCAGAGCTACACCCGGCTGCGTACTCTCGCCACCGCCTGGGCCACGCCGGGCGCCGCGCTCGGCGGGTCTGCGGAGGTCGCGTCCGCACTGGTGGCGGCGCTGCGCTTCCTCCACGACACCGCGTACAACGCCACGCGGCCCGAGACCGGGAACTGGTGGTTCTGGGAGATCGGCGCACCCCGGGCGCTCCTGGACTGCTGTGTGCTGCTGCGCGCGCTGCTCCCCGCCGCCGACCTCACCGGGTATCTGGCGGCGGTCGACCGCTTCTGCCCGGACGCGGACCGCCGTACCAACGCCCCCGCCCTCGCCGAGACCGGTGCCAACCGTGCCGACAAGGCGGTGATCGTGGCGCTGCGCGGACTGCTCGGCCGGGACGCGGCCAAGGTCGCCCTCGCCAGGGACGGCCTCTCCGACGTGCGGGACGGCGGACGCAACAGCCTGTTCCGGTACACCGCTTCGGGCGACGGCTTCTACCCGGACGGCTCGTTCGTCCAGCACGAGTCGGTGGCCTACACCGGGACGTACGGAAACGTGCTGCTCGGCGGCGCGGCCCACATGATCGCCCTGCTGACGGGGTCCGCCTGGGCGGTCGACGATCCGCAGGTGTCGGTGATCCACGAGGCGGTCGAGCGGTCCTTCGCCCCGGTGCTGTTCGACGGGCTGATGATGGACTCCGTGCGCGGCCGGGCGATTTCGCGCGAGCGGGCGGTGGACCACGTCGACGGCGCGGCGACGGTGTCGAGCATCGTCCTCCTCGCCACCGGGGCCCCCGCCCCGTACGCCGCACGCTGGCGCGCGCTGGCCAAGGGCTGGATCGCGCGCAACCGCACCACCCCGTACACCTCGCTGGCCTCCCTTCCCCAACTGGTGCGCGCCAAGGCACTGTTGGCGGACGATTCGGTGCCCGTCGGCGACCGCACCACCGGGCACTTCGCCTTCGCCGACATGGACCGGGTGGTGCACCGCCGCCCCGGCTGGGCGTGCACGCTCGCCCTGTCCTCCCGGCGCATCGCGGCGTACGAGGCGGGCAACGGCGAGAACCTGCACGGCTGGTACACCGGCGACGGCATGACGTACCTCTACAGCGGGGACGACCTCGGGCAGTTCGGCGACGGCTTCTGGCCGACCGTCGATCCGTACCGCCTGCCGGGCACCACGGTCGACACGCGCCCGCGCACGGACCTCGGCACCGGGGGCGGCACGAGAACCTACCGCCCGGCGAACGCCGTCGCGGGCGGCGCCGTCCTGGACGCCGAGTACGGCGCGGCCGCCATGGAACTCGTCGCCCAGGGCAGCACCCTGCGCGCCAGGAAGTCGTGGTTCTTCCTGGACAACGCGGTCGTCGCGCTCGGCTCCGGCATCACCGCGAGCGACGGCCGCACGGTCGAGACGGTCGTCGAGAACCGCAATCTGCACGCGGGCGGCACACCCCGGCTGCTGGTGGACGGCGTCCGTCAGCCCTCCGCACTCGACGGGCCCGCCGGCCTCCACCGCGCGGGCTGGGCACACATCGAGGGCGTGGGCGGTTACGTCTTCCCCGGCAGGACGCCGCTGCGCACTCTGCGCGAGGAGCGCACGGGCACCTGGCGCGACCTCAACACCGGTGCGGACACCGGGGGTTCCGCCACTCCCGTCACCCGCCGCTACCTCACCCTCTGGATCGACCACGGCACTTCCCCCTCCGCCGCCTCCTACGCGTACGTCCTTCTCCCGGGGGCGTCCCCGGCGGCCACCGCCGGCTGGCAGCTGTCCCGGCCGGTCCACATCGCCGCCAACGACGCGGGAGCCCAGGCCGTGGAGGCACGGCGGCTCGGGCTGACCGCCGTCATCTTCTGGCAGCCGGGCACCGCGGCCGGGATCACCTCGTCGGGCCCCGCGTCCGTCCTCGTCCGGCGCCGCAACGGCTCCGTCTCGGTGGCGGTCGCCGACCCCGGCCGCACCCAGTCCACTCTCACGCTCCAACTCCCCTTCTCCGTACGGTCGGTGGTCTCCGCTGACGACACCGTGCGGGTCGTCCCTGGCCGCCGCCCGGTCCTCACCGTCACGGTCGGCGGCTCCCGGGGACACACCCACCGGGCCGAGCTCCGCTGAGCCCGCATGCCGGGGCGCACGTGCACAAGGGCCGCACGCGTACGGGGCCGAAGTCCGTCCGCGGGCCGATGTCACATTCGGGAGGGCCCGCCACGTCCCTTCCGTGAGAGCACGCCACTGCTGCGAAGGAGCTGGTCATGACCGGGAACGTGTCTGTCGTCGGTGGGGGCATCGCCGGGCTGACCGCCGCGATCACCGCGGCGGAGGCCGGGGCGGATGTGGACCTGTACGAGGGGCACGGCTCCCTGGGCGGACGGGGCCGGGCGACTCCCGCCCCGTACACGGCGCATGAGGGCCCGCACGTCTTCTACGCCGACCTGGACCACTGGAAGTGGCTCACCGACCGCGACCTGGTCGGCCCGCTGGGGCGGCCGTCGGTGCGGGACCTGAGGTTCGGATTCGTACGGGACGGGCGGCTGCGGTCGGCGCCGCCGGCCGGTCTTGTACGGATGATGATGCCGGGGCGGCCGCGTACGGCGCCGGTGGACATGACGTTCCACGAGTGGGCCTCGCGGCGGTACGGCGAGGCGGCGGCACGGGCAGCGGCACGGGCGATCGGGGTCGTGACGTACGACGCGGACACCGGGCGGCTGTCGGCGGCGTTCGTGTGGGAGCTGTTCCGGCGGGTGTTCGCGCCGACGGTGCCGACCGTGCGGTGGGTGGTCGGCGGCTGGCAGGCGGTGCTCGGGCGGATGGAGGGGCGGGCGCGGGAGCTGGGCGTGCGCATCCACCTGGAGACCCGGTTGACGGAGCTGCCCGAGGACCGGCCGGTGGTCGTGGCGACCGAACTGGCAGCGGCGAAGCGGCTGTTGGGGGACGACTCGCTGGAGTGGGAGAGCGGGCACGTGGTGCTGCTCGACGTGGCCGTGCGGTCGGACCGGCGGGACCGGTTCATCGCCTTCGACCTGGACGGGGGCGGCTTCCACGAGTCGTACTCGATGCAGGACCCGACCGTCGCGCCGGCCGGCGAGTCGCTGTTCCAGCTGGACATGCCGGTACGGGCGGGCGAGAGCCTCGCGGAGGCGCGGGCGCGGCTGGAGGCGCTGGCGGACCTGACGGTTCCGCGGTGGCGGGACCGGACGACGTGGAGCAGGACGGCGACGGCGAAGGGGCGGACGGGAGCACTGGACCTGCCGGGCCGCACCTGGCGCGACCGTCCTGCGGTCGACCGGGGCGACGGGGTGTTCCTGGCGGGCGACATGGTGGCGGCGCCGGGGATGCGCGGCGAGATCTCGATCTTCAGCGGTATCGAGGCGGGGAGGGGCGCGGCTGCGGCGGCCAAAACGGGTACGGCACCGGGGAGTTCGGGGAACCGGCGTACGGCCTGAGGGGGTCGGGGCGGGGGCAGGGCCAGGGCCGGGGTCGGGGCCAGGGCCGGGGTCGGGGCCTGCGACGAGCACGGACACATGTGCGGGCACGGAGCCCAAGCACGGGGGCCGGGAATCGGGCCGGAACACGGGCTGAAGGCGTCGGCCGGGGCTGAGGCCAGGGGTCGACGCAGAGGGCTGAGGCAGGGGACCGAGGGCTGAATCCGAGGGCCGAGGGCTGAGGGCTGAGGGCCGGGGCCGTAAGCTGCGAGCCGAGGGCCGGAGGCCGGGGCCGGGGGCCGGGGCCGGGGGCCGGGGCCTGGGGCCGGGGCCTGGGGCCGGAGGCCGGGGCCTGGGGCATAGGCCGGGGCCCGCCCCACGCGGATGGCGCGAGGCTCCTACCGCCCCCTGGTGAAGGAGCGCCGGTAGGAGCGGGGCGGCACTCCTCTGCGTCGGACGAACTGTTCGCGCAGGACCGCCGCGCTGCCGTAGCCGACCCTGTGCGCTATCTCCTCGACGGGCAGGTCCGTCGTTTCGAGCAGTTCCTCGGCCGCGGTCAGCCGTAGGTTGACCAGCCAGGCGTGCGGCGTGGTGCCGGTCGCCGCGGCGAACCGGCGGGCGAAGGAGCGTCTGCTCATCAGGGCGCGCCGGGCCAGGTCCGACACGGAGAGGGGCTCCCGGAGGTTCTGGCGGGCCCAGGCGAGTACGTCGCCGAGCCGCTCGTCCTGGCCGTCCTCGGGCACGGGGGCCGCCAGGTACTGCGACTGGCCGCCCTCGCGGTGGGCGGGCAGGACCAGGTCGCGGGCCACGGCGTTGGCGATCGCCGCACCGTGCTCGCGGCGGACGAGGTGCAGGCACAGGTCGAACCCGGCGGCGGCACCCGCGCCCGTGACGACCGGCCCCTCGTCGACGTACAGGGCGTCGGCCTCCACGGTGACGCCGGGGTGACGGCCCGCGAGCAGGGCGGCGAACCTCCAGTGGGTGGTGGCCCGGCGGCCGTCGAGCAGCCCGGCCGCGGCGAGCGCGAACGTCCCCACGCAGTGCGCGGCGACGAGCGCGCCCCGCGCGTGGGCCGCCGCGAACGCATCGAGGACGGCGCCCGGCGGCGGGGTGCGGAAGTCGGCCCAGGGCAGGGCGAGTACGAGATCGGCTGTGGCGAGCCGTTCCAGCCCTTCGGCGACCGTGAGCGGCACGCCGAGGTCGGTACGGAGCCGGCCCGGCCGGTCCGTGCACAGCGCGAAGTCGAAGCGGGGCAGCCCGGGGCGCGGGTCGAAGACCTCGGCGACGACACCCACGGCGAGCATGCCGACGCCGGGCGGGGCGTACGCGGCGATGCGCGTGAACGGAGCTCCAGGAACGGGGTGTTGGGGCGGCTGCTGTCGGGATGCCATGCGCGCGAGTCTGGCACGATTCCCGCGATCGGTGGCAGAAGGGCCACTCGTGCGCTCCCCCGCCCGGACGGGATGCTTGCGGACATGACGACAACGACTGAAGCGACAGAAACGACAGAAGCAACGGCAATGACGGAAGCGCGGCTCACCCGTACCGCCTCCTACACCGTCCTGCACACCGGCTACACCCTCTCGACCGGCCCCGGCGTCGCGGCGACCGTCTCGTACGTCACCGACGGCGACCGGCACGTGATCTTCGACCCGGGCATGGTCCCCGACCGGGACAGCATCCTGGGCCCGCTGGCCGGGCTCGGGCTCGGCCCGGACGACATCACGGACGTGGTCCTCAGCCACCACCACCCGGACAACACGATCAACGTGGGTCTTTTCGGCAGGGCGCGGGTGCACGACCACAAGGCGGTGTACGAGGGCAACCAGTGGACGGACCGGGACGCGGAGGGCCACGCGCTCACGCCGGCGCTGCGGCTGATCCGTACCCCGGGGCACAGCGCGGAGGACGTGACGCTGCTGGCGGGAACGGCGTCGGGCGTGGTGGCGTTCGCGGGCGACCTGTGGTGGCGGCCGAACGGCCCGGTCGTCGACCCCGTGGCCCCCGACCAGTCGCTCCTGCGGGATTCCCGGCTGCGGGTGCTCGCGCTGGCGGACGTCATCGTGCCGGGCCACGGGGCGCCGTTCCCGGCGGACGAGAACGCACCTCTCTAGCGGAGGGGCGGACAGGCCTGGCGGAAGGACGGAGGGGCCGACGGCTCACCCGTACAGGCCGTCGATCTCCTCCCCGTACTTCTCCCGGATCACCCTCCGTCGCAACTTCAGCGAAGGGGTCAACTCCCCCGATTCCGGGCCCCATTCATCGGCCAGCAGCAGGTACCGCTTGACCTGTTCGGTGCGGTTGAGCCGGGCGTTCGCCGCCTCCACCGCCCGTGCGATCTCCTCCCGTACCGCAGGGTGGTCCGCCGTGACCCGGCCCTCGATGCCCCGCGCCGCCGCCCATGCCGGGACGCTCTCCAGGTCCAGGACCAGCAGTGCCACCACGTACGACCGGCCGTCGCCGTGCGCCAGGGCCTGGCCGATCAGGGGGTGTTCCTTGAGGGTGTTCTCGACCAGGGCCGGGGAGACGTTCTTGCCCGTCGACGTGACGATCATTTCCTTCTTGCGGTCGGTCAGCCAGAGGAAGCCGTCCTCGTCGACGCGGCCGATGTCGCCGGTCGCGAACCAGCCGTCCCCGTCCAGGGCCGGTTCGATCGTCCCGTCGGCGCGCAGATAGCCGGGGAAGACGGTCTCCCCGCGCACCAGGATCTCGCCGTCGGCGGCGACCTTCAGTTCCAGACCGTCCAGCGGGCGGCCCACCGAGCCGAGCCGGAACCCCGAGGTCGGGCTGTTGGCGGTGCAGACGCCGACCGTCTCCGTCAGCCCCCACGCGTCCATGATCGCGATGCCGAGGCCCGCCCAGAACCTGGTCACTTCGGGCGGCATCGGCGCGGACGCGCTCGCCGTCCACACCAGCCGGTCGAAGCCCGCGAGTGCCAGCAGCGGGTCGAGCTCCCGCCTGGCCGCCCGGTACGCGCCCTCCAGCTCCGGCGACGGCAGCTCACCGCGCTCGCGGGTGGCGAGGTGGGTCCTGGCCGTCTCTGCCACCTGCTCCAGGGCGGCCCGCCGCTCCTCGGGAAGACCGGCCAGCGCGGCCTGCACACCTGCCGCCATCTTCTCCCACACCCTCGGTACGCCGAAGAACTGCGCAGGTCGCAACTCCCTCACCGTCGGCGCGACTTGGGCGACATCGGTGCACAGGTGCACGTGCGAGGCACGGAAGACCGGAAGGTAGATGCCGAGCATGCGCTCCGCGATGTGCGCGAAGGGGAGGTAGCAGATGTGCTCGATGTGGTCGGGCAGGTCGACGACCCGGTCGAGGGAGAGCGCGTTGCTCACCACCATGCGGTGGGTGACGGGCACGGCCTTGGGGTCCCCGGTGGTGCCGGAGGTGTGGACGACGGTGAGGAGGTCCTCGGCCCGGCTCTCCCGCCAGGTCTTCTCGAAGGCGTCGGGCCGGTGGAGGCGTCCGCCGGACGCGTGCAGCGAGCCGTAGGTGCGGTGCGGCCCCGTCTGGGCCGCCTCCACCACGACCAGCTTCTCCAGGGTGTGCGAAGGGTCCGCCAACAGCGGTTCCCAGCGCGGGAGTTCGGCCGCCCCTTCGACGATCGCGAAGCGGGCCCCGCTGTGCCGGGCGATGTGCGCGACCTGTTCGGCGGCGGCCGTCCCGTACACCGAGACCGGGATCGCGCCGAGGTGCACGAGGGCGAGGTCGCTCAGCCAGTGCTCGGGCCGGTTGCCCATCATCATGAGCACCTGCTCGCCGCGCCGCACGCCCAGCGCCGCGTACCCGGTGGCCAGGACGGCGGCCTTCCTGCGGACCTCGCGCCAGGAGAGGGTGGTCCAGCCGTCGCCTTCCGCCGTGCGCCAGGAGAGGGCGGGCAGGTCGCCGTGGTCCTCGGTGTTGCGCAACAGCAGTGCGGGAAGGGTGAGTTCGGCCGGATCGGCGGGAAGTCGCAGGATCGTGGTCATGGCCACCTCGCGTCGTCATCGGCGTGTCGTCGTCGACCGGGCATTGCCTGAACGTGGAAGGGAGGCTTTCACAACAGTGGTGAGACAGCAATACTGTTGCACTGACTGCCGGCGGAGGATCAGCGGCACAGGAACGACAGAGGATCAGCAGAGGAACGGGGCACCGCCATGACGACGACCACCGGTACCGGGGAGCCGACGCTCACGGTCGACGAACTGGCCGCGCGCGCCGGCGTCACCGTCCGCACCATCCGCTTCTACAGCACCAAGGGCCTCCTGCCGCCCCCGGCGATCGGCCCCCGCAGGGTCGGCCACTACGGTCCCGAGCACCTCTCCCGGCTCGCCCTCATCGAGGAGCTGCAGCACCACGGGATGACCCTGTCCGCCATCGAGCGCTACCTGGAGCAGCTGCCGCCCGACCTGAGCGCGCACGACCTGGCCATCCACCGCGCGGTGGTGGCGTCCTGGGCGCCGGACTCGGCGGAGGACGCCACCCGGGCGGAGCTGGAACGCCGGGCGGGCCGCGCCCTGTCGGACGTGGACATCGACCGGCTGGCCGCGATGAACGTGCTGGAGCGGGCCGGCACCCCGGACACCTTCCGGGTGGATCCGGGGCTGCTGGCGCTCGGCGTGCAGCTCCTCGGCGTACCGATCGCGCACGAGACGATCCTCGCCGCCCGCACCATCCTCATGGAGCACACCCGCTCGGCCGCCCGTGCGCTGACGCACCTGTTCCGTGACGAGGTGTGGAGCCCGTACCGGGAGCGGGAGTCGGACCCCGCGCACGTGGAGGCGATGAAGTCGCTGTCCGCGCACATGCAGCCGATGGTGCTCCAGGCGCTGGTGACCGCGTTCCAGCGGTCGCTGAAGGAGGAGCTGCGGGCGGCGTTCGTCGACGGGGGCCGGGGCGACGGGGCCTGAGGCTACGGGGGCCGGGGCCGCCGGGCCGGACCCCGAGGGCGCCGAGACCCCCGAGGGCGCCGACCGAATCAGGCGTCCGCCACCCAGCTCCCGTGGAAGCCCAGCGGCACCCGTCCCGGCAGGTGGACCCGGGCGACGGGGCGTCCCGAGAAGTCCTGGGCGGAGAGGATCAGCAGGTCGGAGGCGCCCCGCTCGGGGTTGTGGACGTACGCCAACGTGTAGCCGTCGTCCTCCGCCGCCCTCGTGTCGCCCGCGTCCTTCGGTACGAACACCGCCTCCCCCGCCGCCGCGTCACGCGGCAGCCGGTGCACCTGGGAGGTGCCGCGCAGCAGGTCGTGCTTGATCAGGGCGCTGCTGAACGCCTTGTCCGGGGGCACGCCGTCGACGGACTCGTACGCGGCGAAGAAGGTGGCGGCCGCGGCCGAGTAGCCGTAGCGGTGCCGCCGGGACACCATCGCCTCGTTGACCCGCGGGAACTCCTGCGGCCGGTCGTCGAGCCGCCGCTGGGTCACCCGGCCGCGCTTCAGATCGATCGTCCACCGGTCGAGCGAGGGGGTGCCGCTCGCGCCGGGACCGCCCGAGCCCTGTCCCGCCGCGTGGAAGGGCGCGGGGTAGGTCGTGAGGTCGACGACGACCGACGACCCCTCGTCGTACGCGTTGAGGGTGTGCGAGTAGTAGCACGTCTCCGGTACCTCGAACCAGCGGACGGGGCCGCCCTCCCGCTTCATCACGCCGACGCGCGCCGGGTGCCGTTCGTTCCAGACGTACGGGACGAGGTCGCCGCGGGCGGCCCCTTCGGGGTCGAAGGTGATCGGGATGTCGAAGATCACGACGTGCCGCTCGGTGAGCCCGAAGTCGTGCACCATCGGGCCGCCGGAGAGGTCGATGCGCGTCGTGCGGGCGACCTTGCCCGTGCGGTCCACCACCAGGTGCCGGACGTGGTCGGGCTGCATGGGGTGGTAGGTGAGGGCGTGCAGTTCGTCGGCGCGGGCGTCGAACTTGGTGTGTGCGGTGAACGACCCCTTGTGCGTCCCGCCGAAGTCGTACGGGCCGACCGTGCCCAGCTCGTCGTCGAGCCGGTAGGGCAGCGGGCCGCTCTCCTGGAGGGCGAGGATGTGCCCCTTGTACCCCATCACATGGGTGTTGCAGGCATAGTCGTCGGGCGGTACGGGGCCCGGGTAGGGCTCGCCCAGTTTGGCGGCCACGGAGGAGGAGCGGACCCAGCGGTTGCGGTACCACTCCGCGCGCCCCTCACGCAGGCGCACCCCGTGCACCATGCCCTCGCCGCGCATCCAGTGGTGGGCGTTGGCGTCCTCAAGTCCCAGGACGTTGGGGCCGGTTCGGAGGTAGCGCCCGTTCAGCTCGCGGGGGATGCGGCCGGTGACGGGCAGGTCGAACGCGGTCAGTTCCTCGGTGGCGGGGGCGAACGCGCCCTCCAGGAAGGGGTGGTGGGCGGACGCCTTCCCGGCGGGACCCGGCGGCGGGCCTGCCGCTGCCTGCCCTCCGTACGCGCCCAGCGCGCCCGCCGCCGCCGTGACCGCCGCCCCTCGCAGCACGGTCCTTCGCGTCTGTCCGGTCATCGTGCGTCTCCGCTCTCGTCCGTGAATCTCTGTCACAAACGATGTTGGAGCAGGAGGGAGGCGGAAGCAGGAGAGGCAGGCCCCCTGAGGGGGTGGTGCCAGGCCCCCTGTCGGGGCAGGGACCCGGCACCACCGACCGGCTCAGCCGTCGCTGAACTTCTCGCCCTTCTCGGCCTTCTCGACCAGCAGCGCCGTCGGCTCGAACCGCTCGCCGTACGTCGCCGCCAGCTCGCGGGCGCGAGCCACGAAGCCGGGCAGGCCGCCCTCGTAACCGTTGATGTACTGGATGACGCCGCCCGTCCAGGCCGGGAAGCCGATGCCCATGATGGAGCCGATGTTGGCGTCGGCGACGGACGTCAGTACGCCCTCCTCGAAGAGCCGGACCGTGTCGATGGCCTCGGAGAAGAGCATCCGCTCCTGCATGTCGACGAAGGGGATCTCGACGCCCTGCCTGCCGAAGTGCTCGCGCAGCCCCGGCCACAGGCGCGTCCGCTTGCCGTCCTCCCCGTACTCGTAGAAGCCGCCGCCACCGCTGCGGCCGGGGCGACCGAACTCGTCCACCATCCGGTCGATGACCGCGTCCGAGGGGTGACCTGGCCAGACGCCGCCCGCTTCCTCCACCGCCTTCTTCGTCTCGTTGCGGATCTTGCGCGGCAGGGTGAGGGTCAGCTCGTCCATGAGCGAGAGGACCTTCGCCGGGTAGCCGGCCTGGGCGGCGGCCTGCTCGATCGAGGCGGGTTCGATGCCCTCGCCGACCATCGCGACGCCCTCGTTGATGAAGTGGCCGATGACGCGCGAGGTGAAGAAGCCGCGGCTGTCGTTGACGACGATCGGCGTCTTCTTGATCTGCCGGACCAGGTCGAAGGCGCGGGCCAGGGCCTCGTCGCCGGTCCGGTCGCCCTTGATGATCTCGACAAGCGGCATCTTGTCGACCGGCGAGAAGAAGTGCAGTCCGATGAAGTCGACGGGGCGCGAGACGCCCTCCGCGAGACCGGTGATGGGCAGGGTGGAGGTGTTGGAGCACAGGAGCGCGTCGGGCTCGACGACGCCCTGGATCTCCTGGAACACCTTGTGCTTGAGGCCGGTGTCCTCGAAGACCGCCTCGATCACCGCGTCGCAGCCCGCCAGGTCGGCGGGGTCGGCGGTGGGGGTGATGCGGGCGAGGAGTTCGTCCCGCTTGGCCTCGGTGGTACGGCCGCGGCTCAGCGCCTTCGCGAGGAGCTTCTCCGAGTACGCCTTGCCCTTGGCGGCGGCCTCCGGGGTGACGTCCTTCAGGACGACCTCGATGCCGGCGCGGGCGCAGGAGTACGCGATTCCGGCGCCCATCATGCCCGCGCCGAGGACGGCGACCTTGCGGACCTTGCGCGGCTCGATGCCCTTCGGGCGGTTCGCGCCGGAGTTGACGGCCTGGAGGTCGAAGAAGAACGCCTGGATCATGTTCTTGGCGACCTGGCCCGTCACCAGCTCGGTGAAGTAGCGGGCCTCGATGGTCAGCGCGGTGTCGAAGTCGACCTGCGAGCCTTCGACGGCGGCGGCGAGGATGTTGCGCGGGGCGGGGTAGTTGGCGCCGCCCGTCTGCTTCTTGAGGTTCGCGGGGAACGCCGGGAGGTTCGCGGCGAAGCGCGGGTTGGACGGGGTGCCGCCGGGGATCTTGTAACCCTTGACGTCCCAGGGCTGCTGCGACTCGGGGTGGGCGTCGATGAAGGCGCGCGCCTTGGCCAGCATCTCCTCGCGCGTCGCCGCGATCTCGTGGACGAGCCCGTTCTCCAGGGCGCGCTGCGGGCTGTACTGGGTGCCCTGGAGGAGCACCTTCAGGAGGGCGTCGGCGATGCCCATGAGCCGTACGGTACGGGTGACGCCGCCGCCCGCCGGGAGCAGGCCGAGGGTGACCTCGGGGAGGCCGATCTTGGAGCCCGGCGCGTCGAGCGCGATGCGGTGGTGGGAGGCGAGCGCGATCTCGTAACCGCCGCCCAGGGCCGCCCCGTTGACGGCGGCGACGACGGGCTTGCCGAGGGTCTCGATGCGGCGCAGCGAGTTCTTGATCGCGGTGCCGGTGTCGAAGGCCTGCTGGGCGTTCTCCGGGCCGACCTTGATCATGTCCTTGAGGTCGCCGCCCGCGAAGAAGGTCTTCTTCGCGGAGGTGTAGATGATGCCCCGGATGGAGTCCTTCTCGGCCTCGGCGCGGTCGGCGACCGCAGCGATGGAGGCCTTGAAGGCGGCGTTCATGGTGTTCGCGGACTGGTTGGGGTCGTCGAGGACGAGGGTGACGACGCCGGTCTCGTCCTGTTCCCAGCGGATGGTGGTGGGCTCGCTCATGTTCTGGCTTCTCCGTAAGAAGGGGTGGCGGGGACGAGACGGGTCAGACGCGCTCGACGACGGTGGCGACGCCCATGCCGCCGCCGACGCACAGTGTGGCGAGGCCGTAGCGCTTGTCCTGGCGCTCCAGCTCGTCGACGAGGGTGCCGAGGATCATCGCGCCGGTGGCGCCCAGCGGGTGGCCCATGGCGATGGCGCCGCCGTTGACGTTGATCTTGTCGAGGGAGAGGCCCATGTCCTTGGCGAAGCGCAGCACGACGCCCGCGAACGCCTCGTTGATCTCGACGAGGTCGATGTCGTCGATGGTCAGGCCCGCCTTGGCGAGTGCCTTGCGGGTGGCGGGGGCCGGGCCGGTGAGCATGATGGTCGGCTCGGACCCGGAGACGGCGGCCGAGACGATACGGGCGCGAGGAGTGAGCCCGTGGCGTTCGCCGGCCTCCTTGGTGCCGAGGGCGACGAGGGCGGCGCCGTCGACGATGCCGGAGGAGTTGCCCGCGTGGTGGACGTGGTTGATCGATTCCACCCAGTGGTACTTCTGGAGCGCCACCGCGTCGAAGCCGCCCATGTCGCCGATCGCGGCGAAGGAGGGCTTGAGGGCGGCGAGCGAGTCGGCGGTGGTGCCGGGGCGCATGTGCTCGTCGTGGTCGAGGACCAGCAGGCCGTTGCGGTCGCGGACGGGGACGACGGAGCGGTGGAAGCGGCCGTCCTTCCAGGCTGCGGCGGCCCGCTCCTGGGAGAGCGCGGCGTACTCGTCGACGTCGCGGCGCGAGAAGCCCTCGATGGTGGCGATGAGGTCGGCGCCGATGCCCTGGGGGACGAAGCCGTTCTCGAAGTTGGTCATCGGGTCGTTGAACCAGGCGCCGCCGTCGGAGCCCATCGGGACGCGCGACATCGACTCGACGCCGCCCGCCAGGACCAGGTCCTCCCAGCCCGAACGGATCTTCATGGCGGCCAGGTTGACGGCTTCGAGGCCGGAGGCACAGAAGCGGTTCTCCTGGACGCCCGCGACGCTGTCGGGGAGTCCGGCGGCGATCGCGGCGGTGCGGGCGATGTCGGAGCCCTGGTCGCCGACCGGGCCGACGACGCCGAGGACGATGTCGTCGATGGCTGCCGGGTCGAGGTCCGGGAAGCGGTTCCTGACCTCGTGGATGAGGCCGACGACGAGGTCGATCGGCTTGGTGCCGTGCAGGGCCCCGTTGGCCTTGCCGCGTCCGCGCGGGGTGCGGATCGCGTCGAACACAAACGCTTCGGTAGTCAAGACACTTGCCTTTCAGGAAGAGCTTTCAAAGAGGGGAGGGGTGGTGCTAGCCGAGGAGCGAGCGGCCGATGATTTCCTTCATGATCTCGGTCGTGCCGCCGTAGATCGTCTGGATGCGGCCGTCCGTGAAGGCCTTGGCGACCCGGTACTCGGTCATGTACCCGTAGCCGCCGTGCAGCTGGAGGCACCGGTCGGCGACGCGCTTCTGCAGTTCGGTGGCCCACCACTTGGCCATGGAGGCGTGGACCGCGTCGAGTTCCCCGTCCCTGTGATCGACGATGCAGCGGTCGAGGAACGTCCGGGTGACGGCGCACTCGGTGGCCATCTCGGCGATCTCGAAGCGGATGTGCTGGAGCTTGGCCAGCGGCCGGCCGAACGCCTCGCGCTCCTTGACGTAGGTCGTGGTGATCTCCAGGAGGTGCTCGGCGGCGGCGATCCCGGCGACCGCGATGCCCATGCGTTCCTGGGCGAGGTTGGTCATCAGGTGGACGAACGCGCCGTTGAGTTCACCCAGGAGATTCTGCTTGGGAACCTTCACGTCGTGGAAGAAGAGCTCGGCCGTGTCCTGCGCCTTCTGGCCGATCTTGTCGAGGTTCCGGCCCCGTTCGAAGCCCTCCGCGCCGCGCTCGACGACCAGCAGGGAGAGGCCGTGCGCGCCGCCCTCCGGGGTGGTCTTCGCGACGACGATCACCAGGTCGGCGAGGATCCCGTTGGAGATGAACGTCTTGGAGCCGTTGAGCAGCCAGTGGTCGCCCTTGTCCTCGGCGGAGGTACGGATCCCCTGGAGGTCCGAGCCCGCGCCCGGCTCCGTCATCGCGATGGCGGTGATCGTCTCGCCGGAGCAGAAGCCGGGCAGCCAGCGCCGCTTCTGCTCTTCGGTGGCGAGGCCGGTGAGGTACGGGCCGATGATGTCGTTGTGCAGTCCGACCGCGAGTCCGGCCGCCCCCGCCCGGGTGAACTCCTCGGCCAGTACGGCGCTGTAGACGAAGTCGGCGTTGCCGCCGCCCCCGTACTCCTCGGGCACGGCGAGGCCGAGGAGTCCCTGCCGTCCGGCGGCGAGCCAGGCGTCGCGGCTGACGATGCCGTCCTTCTCCCACTGCTCGTAGTGCGGCAGGACCTCCTTGGTGAGGAAGGTGCGGACGGTCTCACGGAAGGCCTCGTGCTCCGCGTTGAATATCTGACGCTTCATCAATCCTCAGTCCCCTACAGCCAGTTCTTCACGGTCTCGATGAGCCTGGCCGGTTCCCGGCCGACCGGAACGACGTTGAGCATGGTGACGCCCGCCGCCCGGAACGCCTCGACGCGCTCCCGGACGTAACTCTCCGGCCCGCACAGCGACATGAGCTCGCAGAACTCGTCGGGGACGGCGGCCTCCGCCTCCTTCTTCCGGCCCGCGAGGTAGAGGTCCTGGATCCTGGCGGCCTCCTCCTCGTAGCCGTAGGCGACGGCGAGGTCGTTGTAGAAGTTCTTCCCCTTCGCCCCCATCCCGCCGACGTACAGGGCGATCTGCGGGCGCGCCAAGTCCCGTGCGGCCGCGGCGTCCTCGCCGATGGCCAGGAGTCCGCCGGCGACGGTTTCCAGCGGGCCGAGGGCGGGGTCGCGGTGCGCCGCGCCCTGCGCGAGGGCGCTGCCCCACACCCGGTCCGCCTTCTCGGGCAGGAAGAGGGTGGGCAGCCAGCCGTCGGCGATCTCGGCGGTGAGCCGCACGTTGGCGGGGCCGAGCGAGGCCACGTACACCGGGATGTTGTCGCGCACCGGGCGGGTGAGGATCTTCAGCGGCTTGCCGAGCCTGCCGCCCTTCTCCTTCGGGAGCGGCATGTCGGTGATGCCGTGGTGGTCGATGACCTCGCGCCGCCAGATCCGGCGGCACAGCTCGACCGTCTCGCGGGTGCGGCCGAGGGGCTTGTCGTACGGCTTGCCGTGCCAGCCCTCGACGACCTGCGGTCCTGACGCGCCGAGGCCGAGGAGCGCCCGCCCGCCGGAGATCGCGTCGAGTCCGGCGGCGGTCTGGGCGATGAGGGCGGGGGTGCGCGAGTAGACGTTGAGGATGCCCGCGCCGATCTTCATCCGGGTCGTACGGGCGGCCAGATAGCCCATGACCGTGGGCGAGTCGAAGCCGTACGCCTCGGCCACCCAGACGGCGTCGAGCCCGGCGGACTCCAGTTCGGCGACCTGGTCGCAGGCCTCGCGGGGATCGGCCGCGTAGCTCAACGGGACGGAGATCTCCATCAGTTGACCTCTCCCTCTGTTCCGTCCGGGTGCCCCTTCGCGAGGCTCGGTACGCCCCACTCGTCGGCCACATCGGCCGTGTCGGCGCCCGGCAGCGCGGGCCCCCGGTGGATCCCGCCAGGGGTTCCGGAGAAGCGCGGTGCGGGTGCGGGCTGGATGACGCCGTCGTGCTCGACGTACGTGGAGCGGGCCGCGAGGTGCGGGTGGTGCGGGGCCTCGCGCATGGAGAGCACCGGCGCCACGCAGGCGTCGGACGCCTCGAAGACCGCCGTCCACTCCTGACGGGTGCGCTCCTTGAAGCGGGCGGCGATGGTCTCGCGCAGGTCGCCCCAGCGGGCGAGGTCGCCGCGCTCGGGTGCGGTGCCGGTGATGCCGAGCAGTTCGGTGAACTCCGCGTAGAACTGCGGCTCCAGCGCCCCCACCGCCATGTGCTGCCCGTCGGAGGTCTCGTACGTCCCGTAGAACGGGCAGCCCCCGTCGAGGAGGTTCGAGCCGCGCCGGTCCTGCCAGCCGCCGGCCGCGAGCATGGCGTGCAGCATGGTCGCGAGGTGGCTGGCGCCGTCCACGATCGCCGCGTCGACGACCTGGCCCGCACCCTCGGGCGTACGGGCGTGCTGGAGCGCGGCGAGGAGGCCGATGACCAGGTAGAGCGAGCCGCCCGCGTAGTCGCCGACCAGGTTGACGGGGACGGTCGGCGGCTCGTCCGGCTTGCCGATCATGCCGAGAGTGCCGGTGAGAGCGAGGTACGAGATGTCGTGTCCGGCCCGCTGGGCGAGCGGCCCCTCCTGGCCCCAGCCGGTCATCCGCCCGTAGACCAGCTTCGGGTTGCGGGCGAGGCAGGCGTCGGGGCCGACGCCGAGGCGTTCGGCGACGCCGGGGCGGTAGCCCTCGATGAGGATGTCGGCGCGCTCGACGAGGTCGAGGACCTGTCCCGGCCCCGCCGGATCCTTGAGGTTGACGAGGACGGAGCGCTTGTTGCGGTTGGTGAGGTCGTGCGCGGGGTCGACGCCGAGCCCCGCGCCGCCCGGCCGGTCCACCCGTACGACATCGGCGCCCAGGTCCGCGAGGCACATCGCGGCGAACGGGCCGGGGCCGATGCCGGCCAGCTCCACCACGCGCACTCCGGCGAGGGGTCCCCGCGGGGCCCCGTTGTCCGTGCCTGCTGTCCTTGCCATCAAGCCCCCAGCACTGTGACACAACTGATGTAACAGCAGTGATGCTAAGAACGTGTTCCACTCTGCACAAGCCCCTTGGCCGAGCAAGCGCTTAGTCTTTCGCCTACCTTTCCCGAGCTGCACCCGACGACTGGAGGAACCGCATGCCGCGTCCGTACGACATCGTGCTCTTCGGAGCGACCGGCTTCGTGGGCGAACTGACGGCGGAGTACCTGGCCGCACACGCTCCGGCGGGCTGCCGCTGGGCTCTCGCCGGCCGCTCGCCCGCCAAGCTGGAGCGGCTGCGGGAGCGACTGAGCAAGATCGACCCGGCCTGCGCCGAACTGCCGCTGCTGCGCGCGGACTCCGACGACCCGGCGTCGCTCCGCGAACTCGCCCGCAGCACAAGGGTGTTGGCGACGACGGTCGGCCCCTACCTGCAGTACGGGGAGGGCCTGGTCGCGGCGTGCGCGGAGGCGGGCACGGACTACGCGGACCTGTGCGGGGAGCCGGAGTTCCTGGACCGGATGTACGTGGCGTACGACGGGGTGGCCCGGCGGAGCGGGTCCCGGATGGTGCACGCGTGCGGCTTCGACTCCGTACCGCACGACCTGGGTGCGTACTTCACGGTGCGTCAGCTGCCGGAGGGCGTGCCGCTGCGGGTCGACGGATACGTGACGACCGGGGCGCGCTTCTCCGGGGGTACGTTCGCCTCGGCGCTGGGGGCGATGGGGCGCGGGCGGCAGATGCTACGGGCGGCGCAGCAGCGGCGTGCGGCGGAACCCCGGCCGGAGGGGCGCCGGGTACGGGCCCCGCTCGGCGTACCGCACCGCAGCGGCGAACTGGCCGCCTGGGCAGTCCCCCTGCCGACCATCGACGCGCAGGTGGTGGAACGGTCGGCGGCGGCGCTGGAGCGGTACGGGCCCGACTTCCGCTACCGGCACTTCGCAGCGGTGAAGTGGCTGCCGGTCGCGGTGGGCGGGGCGCTCGCGGCGGGCTCGGTGGTGGCGGCGGCCCAGGTGCCGGCGGTGCGGCGGCGGCTGGGTGCGCTGGTCGCGCCGGGTACCGGTCCTGACGAGGCGCGGCGGGAGCGGAGCTGGTTCACCGTGCGGTTCGTCGGGGAGGGCGGCGGACGGCGGGTGTTCACCGAGGTGTCGGGCGGCGACCCCGGGTACGGCGAAACGGCGAAGATCCTCGCGGAGTCACTGCTCTGCCTCGCCTTCGACGAACTGCCCGGGACGGCGGGGCAGGTGACGTCGACGGTGGCGATGGGCGATGCGCTGCTGGAGCGGCTGCGGGAAGCGGGAATCCGGTTCCGGGTGGCGGCCGTCCGCTGATCGAGAGTGTCCGCGGACCGCTGGGGGTTCGCGGACCGCTGGGTGTTCGCTGGTCAGCCGGATATCCAGCCCGAGATCGTGTAGATCATGCCGCCGGTCCAGCCCAGCATCGCCAGCACGCCGACGAGCACGGTCACCGCCATCCGTCGGCCCGCCCGGTGGACGGTGACGGACTCGAAGTAGTCGGGGCCTGCGGGCGTGGTGCGTGCGCTCATGTTCATGCTCATGTGATCACCCTGTCCCGAAAGTTTGCTTTCATCATTCGTACGCCTACTCGGTTACGTGCCTGTTGCATCGGCCTCGGCCGTCGCCTCCGCCAGGGCCCGTCTGCACAGCGAGTCCGCGCGGCGGGTGGTCTCCGGCTGGCGGAAGGCGGCGGCCAGTCGCAGCGTGTGCGCACACGCGTTGTCGAGGGTGACTCGGTGGCCGACGGACACGAAGACGGGCTTCACGCCTGCCTGGGTGCGCAGGGCGCGGCCGACCTCCGTGCCGTCGGCCTCGTCGCGGAGGGGCGAGGAGTCCCCACGCCGCAGGCCCGGTTGCTCGTACACGAACGTGAAGGGGTTCTTCGCGACGCCGAGGGTGGGGAGCCCGGTCAGTACGCCGAGGTGGCTGGCCAGTCCGAAGCGGCGCGGGTGGGCCAGTCCGTACCCGTCGCAGACGATCAGGCCGGGGTCCGTGCGGAGCCTGCCGAGGGCGGCCAGCACCGTCGGCATCTCGCGGAACGCCAACAGGCCCGGTACGTAGGGGAACGCGACCCGTCCGGTGGCCGTGGTCTCCTCCACCACCGCGAGGGTCTCGGCGTCGAGGACGACGGCAGCGGCGACGACGAGGTCACGGGCGTCGTCGTACGCGACGTCGACACCGGTGACGTGGCCGGTGCCTGGCGGCGGTCCCGGCTCGTCCAGGACGACCCTGGTGCGGAGTTCGTCCTGGACGGCGCGGGCGGCGGCCTCGTCCGTCGGGGTGGTGTGGGGCGTGTGGTTCATCGTGTTCGCCACTGTAGGACGTGGGTCTGACAGTGGTGTGTGGAGGGGCTGGCGCGGTCGGTACGCTGGCGATCATGTTCGTACTTGAGTTGACCTATACCGCGCCCGTCGAGCAGGTGGACGCGCTGATGACCGATCACGTGGCGTGGCTGGACGCGCAGTACGCGGCGGGGGTCTTCCTGGCCTCCGGCCGGAAGCAGCCGCGGGACGGCGGGGTGATCCTGGCGGTCGCGGGGTCGCGGGCGGAGATCGAGGTGCTGGCGGCGTCGGACCCGTTCACCCTGGGTGGGGTGTGTGAGTACCGGATCACGGAGTTCGTGGCGACGAAGACGGCGGAGGGGCTGGCTCCTTACCGGCAAGCACCGGTCGCTTAGGCGCGTGCGGTCGGGGTGGGGCGTGCCGCAGTTGGGGGCCGCCCCCTTGCCCACCCGTCCCGCCCCCGGGGGGCGGCCCCGCTGCCCAAGAGGGCTAGGGGGCTAAGGGGGCAGGCAGTTAGGGGCGCGGGGAACTGCGCGATCAGCCACGACGCACCCGCACAACGCCCACCGGCCCTGCGGCCAGCCACGACGCAGCCGCACGAAGACCACGCGCCCGCCCCGGCGGACCCGTCACCCCCTCAGAACTCCAGCCGTGCCACGCGGCCCTTCTCTCCGGACGCCCAGCACCCGAAGTCCGCCGCGCAGTTCACCGTGTCGTACGAGCCGGCGTCGATCTTCCGCCACGAGCGCCCCGCGTTCAGCGTCACGTCCGTGCCCGTCGGGCCGACGGAGAGGGCCACCGACCGGCTGTGCGGCAGCCAGGCGACACCGGAGCGGTACTCCGTCGGCGGAGTCGTGGACCGTTGCCACGTCCGACCGCCGTCGGCCGTGATCGCCGCCGCGTCCGGCGACGCCTGCCCCGCCCGGTAGTCGCCGCCGACCGCGATCCCGTGCGTACGGTCCCGGAAGGCGACTCCGAAGACGCCCCGCGCCGGATCCCCCGCCGGGATCGAGAGGTCCGTCGCCCGCCAGGTCAGACCGCGGTCCGCCGAGTGCAGCACCCGGCCCCGCGAGGCCCCGCCCGTGGCCAGCCACACGTCCCGCGGCCCGTTGCTGACCAGACACTGCCCGCTCGCCGCGAATCCGGCCTCGCCGGGCAGCGCCTCCGGCATCCCCTTGTCCGGGAGGACCTTCCAGGACTTGCCGCCGTCCGCGGTGGACAGGATGCGGTACTTGCCGTCGACCGGGTCGCTCATCGCGAGACCGTTGCGCCGGTCGAAGAAGGTCAGGCAGTCGTAGAAGGCCTTGGGGTCGGGGTTGCGGAAGGTCTCCTTCCAGGTCCGCCCGGCGTCCTCCGTGCGGTACGTCCGGGACGCCTCGCCCTCGCCGATGGCGAGCACCACCGCGCGCCGCCCGTCGAACGCCTCGATGTCCCGGAACTCCAGTTCGCCCGCTCCGGGCGGCGACACGTTCGCCCAGCTGCGGCCCCCGTCGGCGGTGCGCAGCACGGTGCCCTTGGAGCCGGCCACCCACGCGGTGTGCCGGTTCACCGCCGCGAGGCCCCGGAAACGTACGTCCGTCACGCCTGTGTCCTTGAGCCGCCACCCGGAAGGAGTGTGCGCACTCCCCTCGGCCGGAACCGGCACCGCGACCGGCGCGGCAATCGGCACTGATCCCGCCGCCTGTGCCGGAGCCGCGCCCAGTGCCGCCGCCACCGCCCCCGCGCTCAGTCCCACGGCCATCACACGTCTCGTCTTCCCCATACCCCTCATGGCGCTGGAAGCTAGCGGACCGGACTGCTGTCGTCCAGAGTGCGGCCAGGGTCACCCGTTCCTATGGTGGGCACAGACCGTGGGCCCCGATGATGGGCCCGGTGGGTCCAGAGCCGAGGAGGCGACGGGATGGCAGTCGAGATCATCGACGCGCAGGACGCGGGCCGCTACGAGGCCCGGGTGGACGGATCGGACCGCACGGCGGGCATCTCTCAGTACATCCGTACGCCCGAACTCGTCGCCTTCGTGCACACCGAGGTCGTACCCGACTTCGAGGGGAAGGGCGTCGGCGCCTCGCTCGTCCGGCAGTCGCTGGACGAGGCGCGGGCCTCGGGGCTGCGGGTGCTGGCGGTCTGCCCGTTCTACTCGGGCTGGATCCAGCGCCACCCGGAGTACCAGGACCTGCTCTACCAGGCCCGCAGCTCGGTCACGGACTGACGGCGGGGAGCCCGGCCATGAACACGAGCGACAGCGGCGAACGGCCGAAGGACAGTGACAGCAGCGAACGGCCGAAGGTCAAGGAGTACCCGGGCGAGCAGGTCGACGTGACCTTCGACCCCGGTCGTTGTCTGCACGCGGCCGAGTGCGTACGGGGCCTCCCGGAGGTCTTCGATCTGAAGAAGCGTCCCTGGATCGCCCCGGACGCCGCCCCGCCCGAGCGGGTCTCCGAGGTGATCGGACGCTGCCCGAGCGGCGCCCTGCAGTACCGGCTGCGGGACGGGCCGGCCGAGACCGGCGAGAGCCCGACGGTGGTCGTCCGCAATGCGGCGGGCCAGTTGCTGCTCCGGGGAGAACTGAGGGTCGACGGTTCACACGGTCCGCACCATGAGACACGGGTGATCCTGTGTGGCTGCGGTGCCAGCGGGAACCAGCCGTACTGCGACCACTCGGGCACCGAGTGCGGGGCCGGGTAGGACGCGCCGTGCTGCGAACACGCAGGTGTCCGCGGCTCGACGTGAGTGCGGCCCGAGCCGGGTGATGCAGCTCACGCCCGGTTCGTGTGCACGGAATCGCGCGTTCCTACGTCTTCCGGGGCGGCAGGACGCATCCACCGAGCATGAGAGGTGCTGGCCTTGTCCACCGTCATCGAGCAGGCCGTGCAGGCCCGTCTGATCTCTACCGCGCCGCAGCTGGAGAACGTCCCCGCGACGCTGAGCTACGACCGCACGGACCCCTTCGCCGTCCACATGACCTTCCCTCCCCCGGCGACCCTGGAGGGCATCGAGGTGGTGTGGACCTTCGCCCGGGACCTGCTCGCCACCGGTCTTGAGGAGGAGGCCGGCGTCGGTGACGTACAGCTGCGGCCGTACGGATTCGGGCGGACCGTGCTGGAGCTGCATGCCGCGGAGGGGGTGGCGATGGTGCACATCAGGACCTCCGAGCTGCGGCGCTTCCTGCGCCAGACGCAGGAGCTGGTGCCGCAGGGGACCGAGCACCGGTTCCTGGACGTCGACCAGGACCTGGTGCAGCTGCTCAGCAGCTGAGGGGCGGGGCCGGGCTCCGCACCCCGGGCTCCGCACCCCGCACTCCGCGCCGACAGAAGATCGAAAAACATTTGCGTCCGTCGGATCGGCGGGCGTAACGTTCCTCTCGCCCTGTTGTCGTCGAATGGAGAAGGACGTTGCTCGTCTGAGGTCCGGGACACCGTGCCGCGAGGCAGCCACCCATGAGTGGTCTGCGACTTTCCGCGTGCCGTGTGCGACCTCGGCGTTCGAGCCGTCTTCTGCCGCTCGGGGCTTCTCTTCTCCGCCGTCATTGCCCTGACACGAGTGTCATCGCCCTGACGCGAGGTCCGCACGTCTTCGGTGTCTCCACCAGTTGCCCAAGAACCACTCACCGCAACCTGGAGGCCCTTATGTCTACCCACCCCTCTGCACAGCCCCTGAGCACGTCGCTCACCTGCACCGCCCTCTCCTTCGCCTGGCCCGACGGCACCCCCGTGTTCGAGGACTTCCAGATCGCCGTGGGACCCGGCCGCACCGGCCTCATCGGGGTCAACGGATCGGGGAAGTCGACCCTGCTGAAGCTCTTCGCCGGGGAGCTCGCCCCGACCGGCGGCAAGGTGAAGGCCGCGGGCAGCATCGGGTACCTGCCGCAGAACCTGGTGCTCGACACCGGCCTGCGCGTCGACGAGGCCCTGGAGATCGCCGACAAGCGCGCCGCGCTGCACGCCATCGAGGCCGGGGACGCCAGCGAGGAGAACTTCACCGCGATCGGCGACGACTGGGACGTGGAGGAGCGCGCACTGGCCACGCTCGGCGAGCTCGGCCTCGGCCACATCGGTCTGGACCGCACCATCGGAGAGGTGTCCGGCGGTGAGTCCGTACTGCTGCGGCTGGCCGCCCTGCTGCTGCGCCGGCCCGACGTACTGCTGCTCGACGAGCCGACGAACAACCTCGACCTGTATGCCCGACAGCGGCTGTACGACGCCGTGTCGGCCTGGTCCGGAGTGCTCGTCCTGGTCAGTCACGACCGGGAGCTCCTGGAGCGGGTCGACCAGATCGCCGATCTGCGCGACGGCGAGGTCCGCTGGTACGGCGGGACCTTCTCCGAGTACGAGGCGGCGCTGGCCGTCGAGCAGGAGGCCGCGACACGCATGGTGCGCGTCGCCGAGGCCGATGTGCAGAAGCAGAAGCGCGAACTGTCCGAGGCCCGGATCAAGTTGGCGAAGCGCAAGAAGTACGGGCAGAAGATGAACGACCAGAAGCGCGAGCCGAAGATCGTGATGGGACTGCGCAAGCGCGCCGCCCAGGAGTCGGCGGGCAAGCACCGGATCATGCACACCGAGCGGCTGAAGGAGGCGCGCGAACGGCTCGGCGAGGCCGAGGAGTTGGTGCGCGAGGACGCGGAGGTCCGCATCGAGCTGCCGTACACCACGGTCCATCCCGGGCGCGAGGTGCTGTACGTACGGAACCTGGAAATGCCGTACGGGGCGCGCCTGGACGGGGAGTTCGAGCTGCGCGGACCCGAGCGGGTCGCGCTGACCGGGCGCAACGGGGCGGGCAAGACCACCCTGCTGCGCACGGTCGCCGGGCAGCTTGAGCCGGTGTCGGGACTGGTGGAGACGAAGGTCACGACGCGTTTCCTGCCGCAGCGGCTCGACGTCCTGGACGACTCCCTGACCGTCGCGCAGAACGTGGCGCTGCTCGCGCCTTCGGCGACGAACAACCTGATCAGGGCGCGGCTGGCGCGCTTCCTGTTCAAGGGCGCCAAGGCGGACCAGGCGGTGGGCACCCTGTCGGGCGGCGAGCGCTTCCGGGCGACCCTGGCGGCGCTGCTGCTCGCGGATCCCGCGCCGCAGCTGCTGATGCTGGACGAGCCGACGAACAACCTCGACATGGCGAGCGTGCGGCAGCTGACCGAGGCGCTGCAGGCGTACGAGGGGGCGCTGATCGTGGCGAGCCACGACGAGCCGTTCCTGGAGTCGATCGGCATCACGCGGCGGCTGGTTCTGGGGGCGGAGCCGGAGCCTTCCGCGGAGGCCGAAGAGGAGTCGACGGAGGTCGAGAACGTGGGCTAATACCCGACAGGAGGTGTCTGGTATCGCTTCTACCGTCGATGTCATGGCATCGAACATCGTGGTCACGGGCGCGCGGGAGAACAACCTCCGGGATGTCTCCCTCGCCCTCCCCAAAGGCAGGATCACCGTCTTCACCGGCGTTTCGGGCTCCGGCAAGTCCTCCGTCGTCTTCGACACCATCGCGGTCGAGTCGCAGCGCCAGCTCAACGAGACCTTCACCTGGTTCCTCCGCAACCGGCTGCCGAAGTACGAACGGCCGCTGGTGGACGCGATCGACGACCTGTCGGTGGCGATCGTCGTCGACCAGAAGCCGATCGGCGGCAACGTCCGCTCCACCGTCGGCACGATGACCGACATCTACTCGGTGATCCGGGTGCTGTTCTCCCGGTACGGGGTCCCGAGCGCCGGGCCCGCGACGGCGTACTCGTTCAACGACCCCAGCGGCATGTGCACCACCTGCGACGGGGTCGGCCGTACGGTCCGTCTCGACCTCGACCGGGCGATCGACTGGTCGAAGTCGCTCAACGGCGGCGCACTGCGGGTGCCGGGCTCGTCCGTGGGCAGCTGGCAGTGGAAGCTCTACGCCCACAGCGACCTCTTCGACCCGGACAAGCCGCTGTGCGAGTACGGACCCGAGGAGCGTGCCCGGCTACTGTACGGGGCGCGGGGCGCGGACGGCACCAAGGTGGCGCTGCGGATGAGGTCCGGCACGGTGGAGGTGGACTCCGAGGGGCTGGTCAACCGCTTCGAGCGGCTCTTCCTGAAGCGGGACACCGGCTCCCTGTCCGCCAAGTCGCGTGAGGCGGCTGCCGAGTTGACCGTCGAGGGCGTATGCGGGAGCTGCGCGGGGGCACGGCTGAACGAGGCCGCCCTGAAGTCCAGGATCGACGGTCTCTCGGTACGGGACTACGTCTCCATGGAGGTCGTCGACCTGGTGCAGGTGCTGGGCCGGATCGACGACCCGGTGGCGGCACCGATCGCGGCCGCCGCGCGGGAGCGGCTTGAGCGCCTGGTGGGGATCGGGCTCGGGTATCTGAGCCTGGACCGGGAGACCACGACGCTGTCCGGCGGCGAGGGCCAGCGGCTCAAGATGGTGCGGCACCTGGGGAGTTCGCTGACCGGGCTGACGTACATCTTCGACGAACCGAGCGTGGGCCTGCACCCGCGGGACGTGGGGCGGCTGAACGATCTGCTGGTGCGTCTGCGGGACAAGGGCAACACGGTGCTGGTGGTGGAGCACGACCCGGACGTGATGGCCATCGCCGACCATGTGGTGGACATCGGCCCCGGCGCGGGCACGGACGGCGGTCTCGTCGTCTTCGAGGGTCCTGTGGACCGGCTGCGCGCGGCGGACACCCCGACCGGGCGGTGTCTGCGCCGGCGCACCCCGCTCAAGGAGGCGTTCCGCTCCCCCACCGGGTGGCTGCCGGTCACCGGGGCCGACCTGCACAACCTCAAGGGCGTCGACACCGCCTTCCCGACCGGGGTGCTCACGGTGGTGACGGGGGTGGCGGGCTCGGGAAAGTCGACGCTGGTGTCGGAGGTGTTCACCGCCGCGCACCCGGAGGCGATCGTCATCGACCAGGGGGCGATCGGGGTGTCGTCGCGGTCCACCCCGGCGACGTACGTCGGCGTCATGGACGTGATCCGCCGGACGTTCGCCAGGGAGAACGGGGTGGACGTGTCCCTCTTCTCCTTCAACTCGGCCGGTGCGTGCGGGAGTTGTTCCGGCCGGGGCATTCTCTGCACCGACCTCGCCTTCATGGACCCGGTGACGACGGTGTGCCCGGTGTGCGAGGGCCGGCGCTTCCAGGACGAGGTGCTGGAGCACCGGGTGGACGGGATGTCGATCGTGGACGTGCTGGAGATGCCGGTGGCGCGGGCTCTCGCATTCTTCGAAGATCCGTTGATCGTGGGGAAGCTGGCGACCCTGCACGAGGTCGGCCTTGGCTATCTGACCCTCGGTCAGCCGTTGAGCTCGCTGTCCGGCGGCGAGCGGCAGCGCATCAAGCTGGCCACCCGACTGCACCGGACGGGCAGCGTCTACGTCCTGGACGAGCCGACGACGGGGCTGCACATGGCTGACGTCGACACCCTGGTGGCGCTGCTCGACCGGCTGGTGGACGCCGGGAACTCGGTGATCTGCGTCGAGCACAACCTGGACGTGGTCAAGCGTGCGGACTGGGTGATCGACCTGGGCCCCGACGGCGGGAAGCACGGTGGCGAGGTCATGTTCGAGGGAACACCGAGCGACCTGATGCAACATCAGAAATCATTCACCGCAGAGCACTTGCGCCAACACCTCCACTCCCCGACGGCCCACTGACGCCCCCCATAGGGGCGCGGGGCCGTACTGGATCTGCGGCTCCGCCGCGCGGGCGCGACCAGCCACGACGGCGCCGCAGCTGAACAACGGCACCTCGCGGCACATCCAGCGGAGCGCTAGAGCGCTAGAGCGCCCGAAGCCGGGCCTGCGTGCCCTCCAGTTCGGCCTGGAGGGCGCTCCCGGCGGCGTCGGCATCCCCCCGCACCACCGCTTCCACCAGCTCCTCATGACCCGCCTCCCCGCAGCCTCGGTCCTGCGTGCGCAGCCCGGTCAGTTCGACCATGTCGATCAATCCGGCCCGCAGCACCGGGCGGAACTCCGCGAACAGCGAGCTGAGGACGGGGTTGTGCGCGGCGTCGACGACCACGGCGTGCAGGGCGATGTCCGCGTCGACGAATGCGGCGTCTCCCCCGCCCACCGCCGCACGCCGTGCCGCCATGGCCGCCCGGAGCGCGGTGACGTCGTCCTCGGTGCGGCGTTCGGCGGCGAGCCCGGCCGCCTGGACCTCGACCAGCATCCGCACCTCGTACACATCGGTGATCGCAGCCCTGCGCAGGCGGGTCGGCCAGTCCTCCTCGGGTTCGGTGGCGATGACGAAGACGCCGGAGCCCTGGCGGGCCCGCAGCAGCCCTGCCTCGGACAGGGCGCGCAGCGCCTCGCGGACGGTGGAGCGGCCGACACCCAGGGTCTTGGCGAGGGTCGTCTCGCCGGGGATCTTGGTGCCGACCGGCCAGTGGCCCCCGGTGATCTGCGCGCGCAGCTGCGCAATGGCCTGTTCCACCAAGGGGGTTGGGCGGAGGGCGCCGAGCGTCATGGATTTCACCTGTCAGGTTGTCTGAGGACTTGAGTGTGGTTAGTGTAGCCGCCATGCGATTTCGCGGGCTTCTTCTTCTCGGTTGCCGCGGCGGGGCCTGAACGACCGGCACCCCGCCGCGGGGTGCCGTGCTGCCGGTCGGCCGACCTGGACGACCGAAGGAATCTCCCGACCGTGAGCGTGACCGTGCACACCTGGAATCCGCAACAGCCCAGTCCCATGCCGTCCCACCGCTATCGTCCGGCCCACGAGCGCGTTTGTGTACCGCTGGCCGACGCCGACCGTTCCTGGCCCACCCGCCGCATCGAGCGGGCCCCGCTGTGGGTTCCGGTCGATCTGCGCGACGGCAACCAGGCCCTGGCCGAACCGATGGACACCGGCCGCAAGCGCAAGCTCTTCGATCTGCTCGTCGCCATGGGCTACAAGGAGATCGAGATCGGCTACCCGTCCGCGAGCCGCACCGACTTCGATTTCGTACGACACCTGGCGACCAGCGGCGCCGTGCCCGACGACGTGACCACGGTGGTCTTCACACCGGCCCGCCGCGACCTCATCGAGCGCACCTTCGAGTCGGTCGAGGGGCTGCCGCACACGGTCGTCCACCTCTACACGGCCACCGCTCCGACCTGGCGCGACACCGTCCTGGGCCGGTCCAGGGCCGAGGTCCACGCGCTGATCCGGGAGGGCGCGACGGATGTGCTGCGGCTCGCGGAACAGCGGCCCGGCGCCGACATCCGGTTCCAGTTCTCGCCCGAGGTCTTCAACCTCACCGAGCCGGACTTCGTCCTGGAGGTCTGCAACGGGCTCTCCGAACTGTGGGACGCCTCCCCCGACCGCCCGGTCGTCCACAACCTCCCGGCCACGGTCGAGATCGCCACCCCGAACGTGTACGCCGATCAGATCGAGTACATGCACCGGCACTTGGCGCGACGCGACTCGGTGATCCTCTCCGTGCACCCGCACAACGACCGCGGTACGGGCGTGGCCTGTGCCGAACTCGCCGTGCTGGCGGGGGCGCAGCGCGTCGAGGGCTGCCTGTTCGGCAACGGCGAGCGCACCGGCAACGTCGACCTGGTCACGCTCGCCCTCAACCTGCACACCCAGGGCGTCGATCCGGGCGTCGACCTCTCCGACATCGACGCGGTACGGGAGGTGGTCGAGCACTGCAACCGGCTGCCGGTCCCGGTCCGCCACCCGTACGCCGGCGACCTCGTGCACACCGCGTTCTCCGGCACCCACCAGGACGCCATCAGCAAAGGGCTGGCCGAGCACTCCCGGCGGGCCGCGGCCGAGGGCGTCCCGGAATCCGAACTGCCGTGGTCCGTACCGTACTTGCCGATCGATCCGGCCGACATCGGGCGGTCGTACGAGGCGGTGATCCGGGTCAACAGCCAGTCCGGCAAGGGCGGCATCGCGTACCTGCTGCAGGCCGGTCACGGAGTCGACCTGCCGCGCGGGATGCGGCCCGACTTCTCGAAGGCGGTGCAGCGGGCCACCGACGACAGCGGGCGGGAGGCGAGCACGGAGGAGCTGTGGGAGCTGTTCCGTGCGACGTACCTCTCCCCCGGGGTCGCCGGGGCCGTGTCCGTGCCGTGGTGGGAGACGGCCGAAGTCGGTCCTGGCAGGCACGATTTGGTGTGCGACATCGGCTTCGACGGCGCACCGCCGACCTGCTTCAAGGGTTCCGGGAACGGACCCGTCGCCGCCTTCACCGCAGCCCTCGCGGAGGCGGGCGTCGAGGTCGACATCCTCGGATACGCCGAGCACTCCACCGGCAGCGGCCCCGGCAGCCCGGCCGTGGCGTACGCGGAGTGCCGGATCGACGGGGCCGTGTGGTGGGGTGCGGGGCAGGACACCTCGGTGCTGACGGCGACAATTCGGGCAGTGCTGTCTGCCGTCAACAGGCAGTGGACGGTGCACAAATGACGGAGCATGAGCCCGGCGGACCTGATTCCTCCGAGGTCCTGCGGGTGCGTTCCGTGGATTTCGTCCGGGACGGCCGTCTGCTGCTGGACGGCATCTCGCTGACCGTCCGCCCCGGCGAGCACTGGGCACTGCTCGGGGCCAACGGGGCGGGAAAGACCACCCTGTTGAAGCTGCTCGGCGCGCTGGCCCATCCGACACACGGCAGCGTCGAGGTCCTGGGGCACGAGCTCGGCAGGATCGACCTGCGCCAGCTGCGGACGTACGTCGGCCATGTCGACCCGCGCCACCCGCTGCGCTCGCCGCTGCGGGTGCGGGACGTCGTACTGACGGGCCTCACCAACTCCGTCGAACCGGTGCCCCGTTGGACTCCGACCGATGTCCAGGTGAAGGAGGCCGACCGGCTGATCGCACTCCTCGGCCTGGAGACACGGAGCGAGGCGCGCTGGCCGACGCTGTCGCAGGGCGAGCGGGGCCGGACGCTGGTCGCGCGGGCACTGATGCCCAGCCCGCGCCTGCTGCTGCTCGACGAGCCCGCGACGGGTCTCGACGTGGCGGGACGCGAGCAACTCGTGGACCGGCTCGACGCGTTGGGCGACGCACACCCGGAACTGGCGTCGGTCCTGGTCACCCACCACCTGGAGGAGCTGCCCGCCGGGACGACGCACGCGATGCTGCTGCGCGACGGGAAGTGCCTGGCGTCCGGACCCGTCGCCGATTCCCTGACGAGCGAGCTGGTGGGCGACTGCTTCGCGCGCCCGGTCCGGCTGACGCGGGACGAAGGCAGGTGGAGCGTGCGGACGCGAAGGAGCCGGGTCCTGCTCTGAGTTGTGCCGCTGGGGCGGGCCCGTCGTTCGATACGTTCGAGCGGCGGGCCCGTTCGCATGTGCACCAGGCCCGTTTCGTCGACGTACGTACACGTATCGGAGAAATCGCATGCCCAGCAGGAAAGCCCTGGTCCGCCGCCCGAGCCCGCGTCTCGCCGAGGGGCTGGTGACGCATCTCGAACGGACGCCGGTGGACGTGGAGTTGGCCCACGCGCAGTGGGAGTCGTACGTCGGGGTACTGCGGGCGCACGGCTGGGAGACGGTGGAGGTGGAACCGGCCGACGGCTGCCCGGACGGGGTGTTCGTCGAGGACTCGGTGGTGATGTTCCGCAATGTCGCGCTGATGGGCCGGTCGGGGGCGGCGTCCCGGCGCCCGGAGACGGCAGCCGTGGAGTCGGTGCTGGCGGAGCGGCTCGGGTGTTCGGTGAACCGGGTGCGGGGGCCGGGGACGCTGGACGGCGGGGACGTGCTGAAGGTCGGCTCCACCGTGTACGTGGGGCGGGGCGGGCGGACCAACGCGGAGGGGGTCCGGCAGCTGCGGGCGGCGTTCGAGCCGCTCGGGGCGCAGGTCGTGGTGGTGCCGGTGAGCCGGGTGCTGCATCTGAAGTCGGCCGTGACGGCGCTGCCGGACGGGACGGTCGTGGGGTACGAGCCGCTGGTGGACAGCGTGACGGCGTTTCCGCGCTTCCTCTCCGTGCCGGAGGAGGCGGGCGCGCATGTCGTCGTGCTGGACGGGAACACGGTCCTGATGGCGGCGAGCGCGCCGAAGTCGGCGGAGCTGTTCGCGGATCTCGGCCTCGTACCCGTTCCGGTGGACATCAGCGAGTTCGAAAAGCTGGAGGGCTGCGTGACTTGTCTCTCGGTGCGCCTGCGTGACCTGCATACATAACGGTAGGTAGCGGGACGGAACGGAAGGGGACTTGGCTCCGCGCTCACACCGCGCTTAACCTACGGTCTCGTAACCTACGAAGCCGTAGGTAACCGCCTCGTCCCCATCCCCCTGGAGTACCCGTGACGATCACCTCTCCCCACCTCGGCAGCTCGGAGGCGTGGACCGACGCCAAGCTGCTGTTCGCGCTGGAAGAGGTGGTGGAAAAGGAACTCAACCGCCACCTGAAGGTCACCAAGGACTGGATGCCGCACGAGTACGTGCCCTGGTCGGACGGCCGGAACTTCCCCGGCTTCTTCGAGGACGGCCAGGCCTGGGAGCCCGAGCAGTCCAAGGTCACGGAGATCGGCAAGATCGCGCTCGTCGTGAACCTGCTGACCGAGGACAACCTCCCGAGCTACCACCACGAGATCGCGTCCCTGTTCGGCCGGGACGGCGCGTGGGGCACCTGGGTGCACCGCTGGACCGCCGAGGAGGGCCGGCACGGCATCGTGATGCGCGACTACCTGCTCGCCTCGCGGGCGGTGGACCCGGACAAGCTGGAGCAGTTCCGGATGCAGCACATGAGCGAGGGCTTCGAGTCCGACAACCGGCACTCGATGCTCCACTCGGTGGCGTACGTCGCCTTCCAGGAGCTGGCGACCCGGATCTCGCACCGGAACACCGGCCACCAGTCCGGCGACCCGGTCTGCGACCGGATGCTGGCGCGGATCGCCACGGACGAGAACCTGCACATGGTCTTCTACCGGAACCTGCTGGGCGCCGCCTTCCAGCTCGCCCCCGACCTGACCATGCAGGCCGTGCGGGACGTGGTCGTGAACTTCCGGATGCCGGGACACGGCATGCCGGGCTTCGAGCGGGCCGCGGCGCAGATGGCGATCGGCGGGGTCTACAACATCCGGATCCACCACGACGACGTGATCCAGCCGGTGCTGCGCTTCCTCAAGGTCCTCGACATCGACGGGCTCGGCCCCGAGGGCCTGAGGGCCCAGGAGGAGCTGGGGCTCTACATGGGCGGGCTGGACTCGGAGGCGACGAAGTTCGACGAGAAGCTGGCGGCACGGCTGGCGCGGAAGGCGGCGCGGGCGGCCGGGGCGTAGGGGCTCCGCAGCGGGACGGGCTGCGACACCCGCCTACTCGGTGGGAATCTCCCCGCCTACCCGGTGGGAATCTCCCTCTCGGGCGCCGCGCCCCGGAGGTCCGGATCCGGGTGGTCGCGCAGAGCGGCCACGCGGGCCCGCCACGGGGCCGGCCAGGACGTACGCACTCCGCACGCGCGTGAGGGCCGGCGCCGACAGTCCGGCGCAAGGGCCGCCGTCCGCGGTCGGGCGCTCGGCCTCGGCCTCGGCGGCGCGGACCGATTCGCCGAGCCGGGTCGGCGAGCACGGTCCGCCGCCCGCGCACGTAACGATCCGGGTCGCCGAGGCGGGCAGTGATCCACTTCGCGCCCCGGCCCGCCGAGGCCGCGACGGAGGCGGGGCCGCGCCCGTACGGGCCGCGCCCGGCGAGCCCCTCCAGGAGCGGCCTCAGCCCACCCTCCACCGCCAACTCCCTTACGACCAGGGCACATTGATGCATCCGGGCGGGGTGCGGCAGCGGGTCGAGCGCATCGCGGAGCCGACCGGTCCGGCTCGCCCCGGTGGAGGACATGTGGCGATTGTGCCTGCCGGGCGAGGAGAGCCGTAGTGATTCGGAGGGGGATCTCGGCGCAGAGGCCGTGCCGCGCCACGTAATCTGTCGGGCGTGAAACCTCTCACCCGTCTAGTCCTCATCGGCGCCCCGGTCGCCATCGTTGCCACCGCAGTGTTCGGCGGCAGCCCCAAGGGGGACGACCCGATCTATGTCGACCCGTACGAGAACGCGGAAGCGTCCGGTGAGGCCGACTCGGCCCCCGAGGCAAAGAAGCCCAAGACCGACCAGGAGGTGATAGCCAAGCTGCCGCCCGGTCTCGCGGCACCCGCCGCCAAGGAGATGGCCGCGCAGATCATCTCCACCGCGGAGAACTCGACGACCAACTGGCGCGGCCAGTACTCGTCGATCCGCGACGTCGGCGACGGCAACGGTTACACCGCCGGTGTCATCGGCTTCACCTCGGGCACGCACGACATGCTCCAGCTGATCCAGGACTACACCAAGTCCCACCCGGACAACCCCCTCGCGGTGTTCATCCCCGCGCTGGAGGAGGTCGACGGCACCGCCTCGCACAAGGGTCTCGACCCCGGCTTCACCAAGGCGTGGAAGCAGGCGGCGAAGGAGCCCGACTTCATCAAGGCGCAGGACGACGCCCGCGACAAGTACTACTTCAAGCCCGCGGTCGACCTCGCCAAGATGGACGGTCTGGGCACGCTCGGCCAGTTCATCTACTACGACGCGATGGTGCTGCACGGCCCCGGCATCGACCCGCGCGGCTTCTACGGCATCCGCGACCTGGCCCGCAAGAAGGCCAAGGCGCCCTCCGAGACGGAGGCCAAGGACAAGAAGAAGGCCGAGAAGGACTACCTGAACGCGTTCCTGCACGAGACGCGCGAGGTGCTCCGGACGAAGAAGAAGCTCAACGACACGTCCCGCATCGACACCGCCCAGAAGGTCTTCCTCCAGAAGAACAACATGGACCTGAAGCCCCCGCTGGAGTGGAAGATGTACGAGGAGCCCTTCCGCATCACCGGCTGACCCGCACCACCTGCCGTCCCGCACCGCCGTCCCGCACCGGCAGCACCTGCTCCGGCATCACCTGCTGACGAAGGCCCGACCACCGGGTGTCACCCGGGTGTCACCACTCCGCCTCCCGGTAGTCCTTCAGGAAGACCCCCGACACCGGGTGGCCGGCCTCGCCCCGGACGATCGGGTCGTACACCCTGGCCGCCCCGTCCACGATGTCGAGCGGGGTGCGGCGGCCGCGCGCCGCAATCCGCGCCTTGAGGGGTGCCGGGTTCTCGTCGGTGATCCAGCCCGTGTCGACGCTGCACATGTGGACGCCCTGGACGGCGAGCTCGGCGGCGCTGGTGCGGGTGAGCATGTTGAGGGCCGCCTTGGCCATGTTGGTGTGCGGGTGGCCGCCGGTCTTGTTCCGTACGGCGAACCGCCCTTCGACCGCCGTCACGTTGATCACGTACCGGCGCGGCCGCGGCGAGGCGAGCAGCAGCGGGAGCAGCCGGTCGCAGAGCAGGGCGGGGGCGAGGGCATTGACGAGCTGGGTCTCCAGGAGCTCGGCCGGGTCGACGGAGCCGAGCCGGGCCGACCAGGAGTTCGCGGGGGCAAGGTCGGCCAACAGCCCTGCCTCGTCCGTCTCTTCGGGCAGTACGAGGGCCAACGCACCGCGCGCCGGGGAGAGTTCGGCGCTCATCGGCGCGTACCCGGGGGCCCGGAGCACCTCGGCGGGCAGCGCCCCGCGCTCCCCCGCCGCCAGCACGGCATAGGACTCGGGCGGACGGCGCACCGTCTGGGCCGCGTTGTTCACCAGGATGTCCAGCGGTTCGCCCGCGTCCCTCAACTGCTCGCACAGACCGAGCACTTGACGCGGATCGCGCAGGTCGACGGCGACGACGATGAGCCGGTCGAGCCACTTCTCGCTGCCCTGCGCGGCCCGGAAACGGGACAGCGTGTCGTGCGGGAAGCGAGAGGTGACCAGGAGTTCGGCACCGTCGCGGAGCATCATCAGGGCGAGCTGGAAACCGATCTTGACCCGGCCGCCGGTGAGCAGAACGCGCCGCCCGGAGAGGTCGGTGGTCAGGGCGCGGCGGGCGGCGTTGTCGGCGGCACAGTCCGGGCAGAGCGCGTGGTAGAAGGCGTCGACCAGCCGGTAGGGCTGCTTGCAGACGTAGCAGCGGCGCGGGCGGACGAAGGCGCCGGGCTTTCCGGGCCGTGCCAGCGGGGCGTCCTCGCGCCGGTCGGCGGCCCCGGTCGTGGTGGCGGCCGCGGTCGCGTCGTCGGCCAGCTTGTCGGCCTGCTTGCGGGCCTTGCGCCGGCGGTGCCGGCCTTCGCGGACGTACGTTCCGGCGACCTGCTCGGTACGCAGCCGGACAGGGTCGTCGACGGGGAGGGTACGCAGCTTCGCGACCATGCGGTCGAAGGCGGCGATCTCCTCGTCGGAGATCGCGTCGCGGGACGCTTCCGGTATCGGCCCGTGTGCTTCCGTCTTCGGCCCGCGCGCCTCCGGCATCGGAGGTGTCGGACCGTGCGCCCCGTCGGCCGTGTGCTGCATGTGCTCCCCGCCCCCGTACGAACTTCCCAGGTCGGACCGGGCCGACCTGCGGTGATCCTAACGGGTGGCTGCCGGGACCCTCCGGGAATTACCCGGGCGCACCCGGCGCCTGCCGGGCGTCCTCCCGCACCAGTTCCGCCGCCTTCTCCGCGAGGGCGACGGTCGGCGCGTGGGTGTGCCCCCTGGTGATCTGCGGCATGACGGAGGCGTCGACGACGCGGAGCCCCTCGACCCCCCTGACCCGCAGCCGGGGGTCGGTGACCGACCCGGCGTCGCGGCCCATCCGGCAGGTGCCGGTGGGGTGGTAGAGGGTTTCGAGCGAGCCGCGCAGGGCGCGGTGGAGTTCCTCGTCGCCGACGACGCCCGGGTAGTGGCCCATGGGGCCGCCGGTGTACGGGGCGAGCGCGCGGCCCGCGAAGAGTTCCTCGGCTCGCCGTACGCCCGCCACGATGCGGCGCAGGTCGGACTCGTCGGTGAGGTAGCCGGGGTCGATACGGGGTCCGGCCCCCGTGTCGGGCCCGGTGAGGGTGATGCGGCCGTGGCTGCCTGGCTGGAGGAGGACGACGCCGATGGTGAGGCCGTGTTCGGCGGGCGGGGTGAGCCCGTGCTCGATGAACGGCACCGGTGCGAATATCAACTCCAGGTCCGGGGCTGCCAGTTGGGGCGTGCTGCGGATGAAGGCGACGGCCTCGGCGACGTTGGAGGTGAGCGGTCCGCGGCCGGCCACGAGGTACCGGGCGAGGTTCGCGGGGGTGTCGGCCCCGGTGAGGGTGATCGGGTCCGGGCAGCACAGGGTGACGGCCGTCGACAGGTGGTCCTGGAGGTGCCGCCCCACCTCGGGCGAGGCCACGCGCGGGGTGATTCCGGCGGCGCGCAGCTCGTCCGGGTCGCCGATGCCGGAGTGCAGGAGGAGGTACGGGGAACCGACGGCCCCGGCACAGAGGATCACCTCGCGGCGGGCGGTGAGCATGCCGGGCACGCCGTCGGCCTCGACGCCGACCACGCGGCTGCTGTCGCCGTCGAAGCGCAGCCGCCGTACCCGGGCTCCGGTGAGGACGTCCAGGTTGGGGCGGGTGCGCGCGGGTCTGAGGTAGCCGTCGGCGGCGCTCCAGCGGCTGCCGCGCCGCTGGTTGAGCGGGGTGATCGCGCAGCCGCTGTGGTCGGGGCCGTTCAGCTCGGGCAGTTCGTCGATGCCCGCTTCGCGGCAGGCGTCCATGAAGGCGAAGGTCAGCGGGCTGGGGTCGCGCGGCGGCGAGATGAACAGCGGCCCCTCGGTGCCGTACACGGTGTGCGCGGGGGTGTGTCCCGTCCATCGCTCCGCGCGCCGGAAGTACCGTACGAACTCGTCGTAGGACCACTCGTGGCCCGCCACCTCGCCCCATGCGTCGTAGTCGGCGCGGTGGCCGCGCACCCACATCATCGCGTTCATGGAGGAGCTGCCGCCGAGCAGGTGGCCGCGCGGCCAGTAG
The DNA here is from genome assembly GCF_044333135.1 of Streptomyces sp. NPDC021093. Classification (NCBI taxonomy): domain Bacteria; kingdom Bacillati; phylum Actinomycetota; class Actinomycetes; order Kitasatosporales; family Streptomycetaceae; genus Streptomyces; species Streptomyces sp. NPDC021093. The sequence continues at coordinate 279,046 of NZ_JBIRQJ010000013.1, forward strand.
AGCTCGCGCCCGTCGAGGGCCTCCTGCTTGGTGGTGGCGAAGTCCCAGTCGTACGCGGTCCTGAAGAGCTTCGGGAACGCCGCCGGGATCCGGATCTCCGGCTTGCTGCGCCGGTCGGGACCGCCGGACTCGATGAGCGCGACGCGCACGGTGGGGTCCTGGGAGAGACGGGCCGCGAGCACGCTCCCCGCCGATCCGGCGCCGACCACGAGGTAGTCGTACGCGAACGTGCTCCCGGTCCCCTGCGGGTGCTGGTGTCTGCGGCGGCTCAACTCGACTCCCCTGGAAGGCTGTTGGGCGTGGTGTCGACTGCTGGGGACCAGCATGACCGCCCGGAAGCCGGGTTACCAGTGCGTACGCGACGGTGGATTCACCGGCTGAGACGCTCGTCGGCGCGCTCGCGCCGCAGCGTGTACCGCTCCCTCTCCGAGAGCCCGCCCCAGACACCGAACCGCTCGTCGTGGGTGAGGGCGTACTCCAGGCAGGCGGTCCGCATGTCGCACGCGCCGCACAGCTGCTTGGCCTCGCGGGTCGAGCTGCCGGGCTCGGGGAAGAAGAACTCCGGGCCGGTCTGGGCACAGAGAGCGCCCTCCCGCCAGGAGGGCTCGCTGTCGGCGCAAAGGGTCGTGCTGTCGGTAGGGAAGGTGTTCTTGATCGGCATGCGGCACATGCTGCCCGGCGGCGATCAACGTTTGATCAACGTGTGTTCAACGGCAGCATTGCACCGCGCCCGCCCATCATGGAGGATGCCTCCATGACCATGAACCGAAAGGCCGATGCCGCGTAGGCATCGCAGGCGCGCACACCGCCGCGCCCACCCTCCCGCTTTCGACGTCCACACGCTGTCCGTCCGCATCACCGCCGGTTGGCGCGACGGCGAATACGCGGACGAGCGCGCCGCCCAGGCCCTCTTCGCGGTCGACGGCGAACCGCTCATCGACCCGCGGCAGAAGACCGTCGAAGGCCTGGACCCCTGGATCCTCTTCGGCCCCGGCAGCACTCTGTGGCCGACCCGCACACCCCACCTCACCCACATCGCCTGCGGCTTCCGCTGTGTGGTCGAGTGCTGCGGACTCTACGTCTTGGTCTCGACGCCCGTACCGGGTTACGTCGACTGGGACGTGACCCTGCGCCGCGACATGTACGGCCCGCCCGCCGCCCCCCACCACTTCCGCTTCGAGCGCGAGCAGTACCTGTACGTCCTGGAGACGACCAGGGACGACCACTCGTGGGAGTGGCCGACCCGCACCGTCATGCGGCTGGTCGGCGAACGCCTCGAAGAGGAGCGCCTGTTCACCGGGCTGGGCTGCATCGACCACTCCTACTGGTGGCGCGAGGACCCCGTGGTCGGCGTCTGCCTCCGGTTCCCCGGCGACGACCCCTCCGACCCGTCCTGCCGGAAGACCTTCACCCACTCCCGCCCCGTGACGTCGGCACCCCCGCACGAGCAGGCCGAGGAGTTCCTCCGTACCCTCCAGGAGTCGTTTCGAAGCTGGGCCGACCGGGGGAAGTGACAGGGGTCCAGGATCAGATCAACTTCCCCGAGGAGTACGCGACATGACCGACTTCGCAGTGATCGGCGGCGGTGTCGCCGGACTGGCCACCGCACTGCTCCTGGCCAGGCGCGGGCATCCCGTCACGCTCTTCGAGCGGGACTCCCGCGCGCCCTGCGGCGACCTCGACGCGGACTTCTTCGACTGGCCGCGTCCCGTCACCGTGCCGCAGGCCGTCCAGCCGCACACCCTGCTGGGCTCGGCCCGCGCCGTACTGAAGGAGGAACTGCCCGACGTGTACGCGGAGTTGCTGCGGCGCGGCGCGAGCGAGTACCACGAGCTGGCCGGTCTCGCGGAGCCGGCGGAGGTGCGCGAGGGAGACGAGCACCTGGTACTGGTGCAGACGCGGCGCATCCTCGTGGAGACGGTCCTCCACTACGCCCTGCGGGCCGAGCCGACCGCGACCGTACGGTACGGGGAGCCGGTCACCGGGCTGGTCTTCGGCCAGGGCGGCGGGGGTGACGAGCGTGACGGGGACGACCACAGCGGCCAGGACGGCGTCCCCCGGGTGACAGGCGTGCGCACCGAGCGCGGTGCCTTCCCTGCGGACGTCGTCGTCGACTCCGGCGGGCGGCGGGTCAGGACCGCCGAATGGCTGGCCGGGGCCGGGTGCCGACCACCGGTCGTGGAGCGGCACCGTACCGGGATCGCGTACTACTGCCGCTGGTACCGGCTGCCGGAGGGGCGGGCCGAGGGGCCGCGCGGGCCGCTCGGCCTGACCGCGGGTGCCTTCGGCGGGTGTGCGGCGTTCCCGTGCGACAACCGCGTGTTCGGCATCGCGCTCTTCCTGCACACCGACGACCCGACGCGTACGGCGCTGCGCGACCCGGCCGTCTTCGAGTCGGCGGCCAGGACCTTCTCGTCGGGTGCCGCCTGGCTCTCCCTCGGCGCGGAGCCCCTGTCCGAGGTGCTGCCGCTGGCCGGCCTTGAGAACCGGTGGAGCGCGCTGGTCGACGAACGGGGTCCGGTCGTCACGGGTCTGCTCGCCGTCGGGGACAGCTTCGCACACACCAACCCGACGATGGCGCAGGGGATTTCGCTCTCCCTGTGGTCCGCCCGGTGGCTGGCCGACCACGTGGACGGGGGCGTGGATCCGGCGGGCGCGCTGTTCGCCGCCGCGTACCACTCGTGGGCCGTGCGCACGCTCAGGCCGTGGTTCGACGTACAGGTGCAGACGGACGAGGCGATCGGGCAGCGTTACGCCGAACGGTCGACGAAGCCGCAGGACAGGTTCGCCAGGCAGAGCGCCGCGATGCTGGAGTGCGGTCTCGCCGACCCGGTGGTGGGCCGGGCGCGCGCCCGGGTGCGGCACCTGCGGGAGCTGCCCCGGGCGGCGTACGAGGACCCGGAGGTGCAGCGGCACCTGGCGGACTGGCTGGCGGCCCGCCCGGAGTGGGAGCCGCGCACGGCGGGCCCGAGCCGGGCGGAGTGGGAGAAGCTCACTTCGCGGTAGGTCCGGCACGCGGGGCCCGGGAGATCGGACCGTGGTTTCGGGGGCCTCGTTCAGGCCGTGGCTCGGGGGCCTCGTTCAGGCCGTGGTTCCCAGCACCTCGCCCAGGTCGTAGCTCACCGGCTCCTCCAGCTGGTCGTACGTGCAGGACTCCGGCGTGCGGTCCGGCCGCCATCTGCGGAACTGGGTGGTGTGCCGGAACCGGGTGCCCTGCATGTGGTCGTACCCCACTTCGCAGACCCTGGAGGGGGCGAGGGCCACCCACGACTGGTCCTTGCCGCTGTTCCAGCGGTTCTGGCTGCCCGGCAGCCGGTTCGCCTCGTGCGCCGACTGATCCTCCCAGGCCGCCCACGGGTGGTCGGCGCCCGGGGCCAGGCGCAGCGGTTCCAGCTCGTCGACGAGTTCCTTGCGGCGCTGCATGGTGAAGGCGGAGGAGGCGCCGACGTGCTGGAGCCGACCTTCCGCGTCGTACAGGCCGAGCAGCAGCGAGCCGACGGCCGGGCCCGCCGTCTTGTGCAGCCGGTAGCCCGCGACGACGCAGTCCGCGGTCCGCTCGTGCTTGATCTTGTACATGAGGCGGGCGTCCGGCCGGTACGGCAGCGTCAGGGGCTTCGCGATCACCCCGTCCAGGCCCGCCCCCTCGAACCGCTCGAACCACACCTGCGCGACCTGCGGATCGGTCGTCGCGGGCGCCAGGTGCACGGGCGGACCCACCCCCTCCAGCACCTCGGCGAGGGCCTTGCGGCGCTGCGCGAGGGGTACGTCGAGGAGCGCCAGGTCCTCCAGGGCGAGCAGGTCGAAGGCGACGAAGCTCGCCGGGGTCTGCTCCGCCAGGAGCTTGATGCGGGAGTCGGCGGGGTGGATGCGGTCGGAGAGCCGCTCGAAGTCGAGGCGGCCGTCCCGCGCGATCACGATCTCGCCGTCGACGACGCAGCGGGGCGGGAGCTGGGCGAGCAGTCCTGCCACGAGTTCCGGGAAGTAGCGGGTCAGGGGCTTGCCGGTGCGGCTGCCGATGACCAGCGCGGGGCCGTCCCGGTGCACGATCGCCCGGAAGCCGTCCCACTTCGCCTCGTACTGCATGCCGGGCGGGATCTTCTTCACCGCCTTGGCCAGCATCGGCTTCACCGGTGGCATGACGGGGAGGTTCATCGGAACCGGCGGTGGTGACGGGACCGGCGGTGACGGGTCAGGTGGTGACGGGACCCGTCCCGGCGGCGGTGACGCGTTCGTGGCCATGGGTCCGACCCTGCCCGAAACTCCGATATGCGGCATATGTGGGCTCGGCCTACCGTGGCGCACATGGGCACATCGGGCGAGGCGATCGAGCTGGACGCGGGAGGGCGGACGGTACGGCTGTCCAGCCCGGAGAAGGTGTACTTCCCGGAGCGCGGCTTCACCAAGCTGGACGTGGCCCGCTACTACCTGGCCGTCGGCCCCGGCATCCTGCGGGCCCTGAGCGAGCGCCCGACCACCCTGGAGCGGTTCCCGGACGGCGTCGCGGGCGAGTCCTTCTACCAGAAGCGGGCCCCGAAGAACGTGCCCGACTGGCTGCCCACGGCCACCGTCTCCTTCCCCAGCGGGCGCACCGCCGACGAGCTCTGCCCGACCGAACTGGCGGCGGTCCTCTGGGCGGCGAACCTGGGCACGCTGACCTTCCACCCCTGGGCGGTGCGCCGCGCGCACCCCGACCACCCGGACGAGCTGCGCATCGATCTGGACCCGCAGCCCGGCACCGACTTCTCCGACGCGGTACGGGCCGCCCACGAGCTGCGCGCCGTGCTGGACGAGCACGGGCTGCGGGGCTGGCCCAAGACGTCCGGCGGGCGCGGGCTGCACGTCTTCGTGCCGATCGAGCCGCGCTGGGACTTCACGGCCGTACGGCGCGCGGCGATCGCGGTCGGGCGGGAGCTGGAGCGGCGGATGCCGGACGCGGTGACGACGGCGTGGTGGAAGGAGGAGCGGGGGTCGCGGATCTTCGTGGACTTCAACCAGACCGCCCGCGACCGGACCATGGCGTCCGCCTACTCGATCCGCCCGAAACCGCACGCCCCGGTGTCGGCGCCGCTGCGCTGGGACGAGCTGGACGAGGTGCGCCCCGAGGACTTCGACGTGGCGACCATGCCGGCCAGGTTCGCCGAACTGGGCGATGTGCACGGGGACTTGGCGGACCACGCCTTCGTACTGGACTCGCTCCTGGAGCTGGCGGACCGGGACGCGACCGACCGGGGGCTCGGCGATCTGCCGTACCCGCCGGACTATCCGAAGATGCCGGGCGAACCGAAGCGGGTCGCGCCGAGCCGCGCGAAGCACGACGAGCACGAGGGACGGGAATGAGCAGCTCGGCAACCCGTCGTCGGGCGGCACCTGCACCCGGGAGGGCGCGACAGGTCCCCCGCCCACGCGGGACGGGGGACCGTTGCGGCGGACGCGCCGGCCGGGTTGTGACTTCCCGGTGCTGTGCGGCTACAGCTCCTTGATGCGGATGTCGCGGTACGAGACGACGTCGGTCGTCCCGTGCACCTGGAGCCCGATGTAGCCGGAGGCGAACCTGCGGCCGTCCGTGCCGGGGTCGTCGCCGCGCGGCGGCTCGAAGACCTGACCGCCGTTGTTGTCGAACTCGTTGATCAGCACGCCGTTGCGGAGGATCGAGTAGTGCTGGCCCTGCACCCGGATCTCGTAGTCGTTCCAGGTGCCCTTGGGGGTGACGCCCGCACCGCCGAGGCCGACCCGGTCGAAGCCGTAGACCGAGCCGGTCTTGTACATGTCGCCGTCGGGCCGGTCGAGGATCTGCACCTCGTGCCCGTACTTGATGGCGACCCACTCGGGCCTGGGCTCCTCCGGGTGGTCGTGGACGTTCGGGAAGCGCACGAAGACACCGGAGTTGGCGAAGTTGGTGTCTCCGGGCGCGTCGTCACGGAACTGGAGCTTCAGTGAGAAGTCCTCGTACTTCCGGGACGGGAACCACAGCATGCCCATGCCGGGAACGGTCGTACTGCTGGTGATCGTCCCGTCGGCGTTCAGTCCGAAGGAACCCCCGCCCACCTGCTGCCACTTCGCGAAGGAGGCGGCGGTGCCGTCGAACAGCGGGCGGTAGCCCTCGGTCTGGCCCGGCTTGCCGATGCCGGACTGCTTGGCGGCCGCGTAGATCTTCTTGTGCTCGCGCTGGTCGATCACGCCGTCGGCGAGGAGCTTGTCGAGCACCTTGTCGACGTGCTTGAGGAAGAGGGCGTGCGAGGTCCACTCCTTCTCGTCCTCGATCAGCTCGCCGATGGTGCAGCGGCCGCGGGTGAGGCGGTTCGGCACACCGGTGTCGACGGTGCCGACGAAGACGGTCAACCGCTCGTCGAATTCGGGGCAGTTGGGGGCGGGGACGCCGCCGCCCGGCACGACGTCGAAGGACGCCTTCTTCGGCGCCGACGTGTTGCCCGCCTTGTCGGTGGCCCGGTGCAGGAAGGCGTGGTGGCCGACCCGGTCGACCACGACGGGGGCGGTGTACGCGAGGTAGGGCCCGCCGTCGAGCGAGTACTCGACCTTGTCGACCCCCGATCCCCCGGTGTCGGTCGCGGTGACCGTCGCTTTCGCACTGCCGAGGTAGGCGCCGTCGGAGTTCTTGGCGCCGGTCACGGCCGCTGCCGTCTCGGGCGGGGTCCTGTCCTCGACCGGTGGGACGACGACGGTGAAGTCGACGGCCTTCTCGGCGGCGGTGTTGCCCGCCCTGTCGGTGGCCCGGTAGCGGACCTTGTGCGTACCGGCCTCGTGGACCATCACCGGTGCGGTGTACGGGGTCCAGGCGCCGCCCGCGCCGAGCGCGTACTCGATTCTGTTGACGCCCGAGCCGGTGTCGGAGGCGGTCACGGTGACCGTGGCCATGTTCAGGTAGCGGCCCTGGTCGTCCTTCTCGCCGGTCACGGTCGCCGAGGTCTCCGGCGGGGTCTTGTCGTCGGTGGACGGTGGGGCGATCTTGAAGTCGACGGCCTTCTCGGCGGCGGTGTTGCCCGCCTTGTCGGTGGCCCGGTACCGGACCTTGTGGGTGCCGACCTCGTGGATCATCACGGGTGCGGTGTACGGGGTCCAGGCGCCGGCCGCCCCGAGCGCGTACTCGATCTTCTCGACGCCGGAGCCGCCCTCGTCCGTGGCGGTCACGGTCACCGTGGCGTGGCCGAGGTAGTCGCCGTCCGCGTTCGTCTCGCCGTCGACCTTCGCGGAGGTCGCGGGCGCGGTGGTGTCGGGGCCGCCCTCGGTGACGGTGAGGATGCCCTGCATCGCCCCGTGGCCGGGGATGGTGCAGTGGAAGCGGTAGCGGCCGGGGGTGAGGGTGACTTCGGCGGTGTACTTGCCGCCCTGGGCGTCACCGGGGTTGGCGAGGATGTTGAGCGGTACGTCGTTGTTGTACTCGGGGTCCGACACGTCGAAGGTGAGCGTGTGCGGCATGCTCGTGGTGTTGCCGGTCGCGGTGCTGTTCTCGAAGACGATCGTGGTGGGTCCCGCGACCGCCGTAGTGGGGAAGGTCAGATAGCGGTCGATGGGGTCGCCCGCGGTCCAGGTGAGGGTCTGCGCGGCGTTCTTCGCACCGCTGCCCGTGCCCCCGTACGCGGCCGTGGACGCCAGCCCGAGCACCATCAGCAGTGCGGCGAGAACTGCCGTCCACACAGGGGGAGTCGAGCGTCTCGCGGTTCTCCTGACGGCCACTCACCCCACCTCCTTCTTGACCACGTCCGCGGCGGCCGGGGTCGGCCCGCCGCCCTTGTACGTCACGCGCCACAGCGCGGACTTGTCGTCGAGGGTGAAGAAGCCCCGCCCGTAGTCGAGGACGTAGAGCGAGCCGTCGGGGGCGAACTTCCAGTCCATGAGGTTGCGGATGCCCGCGGCCCCCACCGGGATGATCTTCTTCAGGGACTCGGCGTGCGTCGGCAGTCCGCCCCTGCCGACCGTCTTCGGGTCGGTGAGAACGGCGTGCCGGGGCTGGTCGCCGTCGTAGAAGTCGCCGACGAACCACTTGCCGTCCCAGTAGGAGGGCCAGGCGTCCTTGCCCGCGCCCGTCGCGTCGTAGCGGTAGACCGGGCCGTTCATGGTGGCCTGGCCGCCGCCCTTGAGCCAGGGCAGCAGCAGCTTCTGCTCGGAGAGCTTGTAGCTCGGTACGCCGTTGGCGTCGCGGGGGAAGTCGGGTCCGCCGCCCTGCGGGGAGTACCAGATGGTGTTGGGGGTGACGGGCGGCAGGTTGACCAGTCCGTCGTTGTTCGGGGACTCGTTCTTGGGCTTGGCGCAGTCGTACCAGCCGAGCGGCTTGTCCGGGTCGGGCAGGTTGCGGTCGCGGTAGGGCTGGTTGTTGCCCATGCAGTAGGGCCAGCCGTGGTTGCCGGGCTTGGTGATCGCGGCGAAGGTGTCGTACTTGGCGGGGCCCCAGGTGGTGCTGGGTTCTCCGGCGTCCGGGCCCACCCAACCGGCGTACAGCACATCGGTCTTGGGGTCGATGGAGATCCGTGCGGGGTTGCGTACGCCCATCACGTAGATCTCGCCGCGGGTCTTGCCGCCGCCCTCGTCGGGTTCCTGGCCGGTGAAGAGGTTTCCGGCGGGGAGGGTGTAGGTGCCGTCGTCCTCGGGGTGGATGCGGAGGATCTTGCCGTTGAGGTTGTGGGTGTTTCCCGAGGTGCGGCGGGCGTCGGCGAAGGAGACGCCCTTGAAGTTCGGCTTGGGGTTGTTTCCCGAGTAACCCCCGGTGAACTGCGAGGAGTTGTTGTCCCCGGTCGCGATGTAGAGGTTCTGCTTGGAGTCCCAGGCCATGCCGCCGCCCGCGTGGCAGCAACTGTGGATCTGCACGGGCCAGTTCAGCAGCACCTTCTCGCTCGCGAGGTCGAGCTTGTTGGTGGCCGGGTCGAGGGTGAAGCGGGAGACGCGGCGCTCGCCCATGCGGGTGTCGCGGTTGATCCGGGAGTGGGGCGTGTAGTGCAGGTAGACCCACCCGTTGGTGAGGAAGTCGGGGTCGAGCTCGACACCGAGCAACCCCTCCTCGTTCTTGATCAGTTCGTCGCCGCCGCCCTTGTTGCCGAAGACGGTGAGGGCGCCCGCGAAGGTGACCTTCTTGGTCTTCGGGTCGTAGACGTGGACCTGTCCCTGGCCCTTCCCGATGTCGGGGTTGTTCCAGTCGGTGACGACGGGCACGTTGCCCGCGGCGCCGCCCCGTCCGATGTAGACGACGCGGCCGTCCTTGGCGACGACCAGGCCGTGCGGCTCGCCGATCTGGTCGGTCTGGCCCGGCTGATTGGGTGAAGTGACGCGCTCGGACGCGTAGTTGGCGTTGATCGCGGCACGGCAGTCGGCGCGCTCAAGACGGGTGGTCCAGAGCAGGGCGCCGCGCAGGTGGTCGCGGAAGTCGGTCTCGGCGAAGGCCTCGGCCGTGCCGCCCATGCCGGTGTAGAAGGACCGGCCGCCGTCGTAGTCGCGGCACCAGGAGACGGGGTGGTCGGCGCCGTTGGCACCGGTGCCCGGCTGGTAGGTGGCCTCACGGACCCTGGCGACGGTGTGCACGTCGCCGGACGGGTTCGTGGTCCAGTTGAGCCACTTGTCGGGCCGCTTCCACTCCAGCGGGAGCGACTTGGTCGCCGGGTGCTGCCGGTCCCCGACCTCGACCGTGGCCCGCTGCACGGTGGTGGGGCCGGTGGCGGCGGCGCGGGCGCCGACGAGTCCGCCGAACCACTCGGAGTACGGTTCGGTGCGCGCGGCGTCGTGGATGCCGAGGAAGCCGCCGCCCGCCTCCATGTACGCCTCCAGGCCCGCCTCCTGCTCCGGGTCGAGGACGTCGCCGCCGCCGGTCAGGAAGACGACAGCGTTGAACTTGCCCAGGCGGGGCTTGGTGAAGATGCTCGCGTCGTCGGTCGCCACGACCGTGAACTGCTGGGCGGCGGGCCCGGACCTGCCGATCCTCTCGACGGCCTCGATGCCGGCATTGACATTGGGCGCCTCTTCGCCGGAGGCGGAGGCGTGGAAGACGAGGACCTTCACGGTGGCCCCGCTGCCGGGCGGCGCGGGCAGGGACAACGTTGTCCTGACCTTGGCCTTGAGGGCCTCTCTGGCCGAGGGGGCCGGATCGTCGGGGTACGGCCGGGCGGCGGCCGACGACCCGCCGAGCAGGGAAGCGGCGAGGGCCCCCGCCGTGAGGACCGCCGCCCAGACGCGGCGGGGTGGTCTTGATCGGTGACGTGGTGCGCTCTGCAGATGCTGCATAGGTGTTCACCCATCCCTCTGTGGCTCAGTGGTCACAGGAACAGCCGCTGAAGCTAGACCTCTTTCCCCGGTTCGCCAAGAGTTATGACCACCCCGGACCAAACTTTGTCCTGAGCGTGGATAAACCCGTCCGGCACCGCTACCGTGACGCCGTCAATCTCCGTATAGGAATGGGGAGTTCGGCATGGATAGACGCAGCTTCAACAGACGCCTGCTGGCGGGCGGGACGGTGGTGGCGACCGGCGCGACCGCCCTGACATCGTTATCAGCGGCGCAGGCCGCGCAGCCCGCCCAGGTCCTCCAGCCCGCGCAGGCCCCTCGGGCCGCGGCCCCGCCGAGGACGGCCCCGGCAGGCGGGCAGGTCCGCCACCTCAAGATGTACGCGGAGAAGCTGCCCGGCGGTCAGATGGGCTACGGCTTCGAGAAGGGCAAGGCGTCGGTCCCCGGCCCGCTGATCGACATCAACGAGGGCGACACCCTCCACATCGAGTTCGAGAACACGATGGACGTAGCGGCCAGCCTCCACGTCCACGGCCTGGACTACGACATCGCCAGCGACGGTACGAGGATGAACCGCAGCCACGTCGAACCCGGCTCCACCCGCACCTACACCTGGCGCACCCACGCCCCCGGCAGGCGCAAGGACGGCACCTGGCGGGAAGGCAGCGCGGGCTACTGGCACTACCACGACCACGTGGTTGGTACGGAGCACGGCACGGGCGGCATCCGCAACGGCCTCTACGGCGGGGTGATCGTGCGGCGCAAGGGCGACCTGCTGCCGGACAAGACCTTCACGATCGTCTTCAACGACATGACGATCAACAACCGGCCGGGACACCAGAGCCCCAACTTCGAGGCCACGGTGGGCGACCGGCTCGAAATCGTCATGATCACGCACGGCGAGTACTACCACACGTTCCACATCCACGGTCATCGCTGGGCGGACAACAGGACGGGGCTGCTGGAGGGCCCGACGGACCCGAGCCGCATCGTCGACAACAAGATCACCGGCCCCGCGGACTCCTTCGGCCTCCAGATCCTGGCCGGGGAAGGCGTCGGCGCCGGCGCCTGGATGTACCACTGCCACGTCCAGAGCCATTCGGACATGGGGATGGCGGGACTGCTGCTGATCGCCAAGCCGGACGGGACGATTCCGGGGTACGACCCGCACCATTGAGGGGCCGGGTGGAGCCGGGGAACGGCGGCAACAACAAAGGCAAGGAGAGCACTCTCCTTGCCACTCTCAACTTATAGCGCGCAGGGGGACTTGCCGCAAGACCCGGGTCACGGCGCAGAATCGTCGTCCGATGCCACAACCTGGAGAAACGGGGGAGGCACGGAACGCACTGGAACGCGGCTGTCCCGGAGGTACGTCAGTGACTGAGCAGTACGTGGTGAATCTTCAAGAGGTTGACGAGACGCAGGTCGGCGTCGTGGGCGGCAAGGGAGCGCACCTGGGCGGGCTGTCGCGGATCGAAGGCGTCCACGTACCGGACGGCTTCTGCGTGACGACGGACGCCTTCCGGCGGATCATGGCGGAAACACCGTCGGTCGACGAGCTGCTCGATCGGTTGTCGCGCGTGGACCCGGACGACCGGGAGGCGATCCGCACGCTCAGCGCGGAGATCCGCCGCACCCTCGAAGGGACGGCCGTCCCGGGCGACGTCGCGGCGGCGATCACCCGCGCACTCACCGACCTCGGCGAGCAGGCCGCCTGCGCCGTCCGCTCCAGCGCGACGGCGGAGGACCTGCCGACGGCCTCCTTCGCCGGCCAGCAGGACTCGTATCTGAACGTCGTGGGGCCGACGGCGATCCTCCAGCACGTCAGCCGGTGCTGGGCCTCGCTGTTCACCGAGCGGGCCGTGACGTACCGCCGGCGCAACGGCATCGACGACCGTACGGTCCTCATGGCCGTGGTCGTGCAGCGGATGGTCTTCCCGGACGCGGCCGGTGTCCTCTTCACAGCCGACCCCGTCACGGGCAACCGGAAGGTCGCCACCGTGGACGCCGGCTTCGGCCTCGCCGAGGCCCTGGTCTCCGGCCTGGTGAACCCGGACGTCTACCGGGTGCGCGACGGCGAAGTCGTCGACAGGTCGATCGCCGCCAAGGAGCGCGCCGTGCAGGCCCTGCCGGGCGGCGGTACGCGGGAAGTGGCGGTCGACGCGCGGCAGCAGGAGCAGCCGGCGCTGACGGATGCGCAGGTCGTACGGCTCGTACGGCTCGGGCGGCGGATCGAGGCGCACTTCGGCCGTCCGCAGGACATCGAATGGTGCCTGGTCGACGACGGCTTCCGGATCGTCCAGAGCCGGCCGATCACGACGCTGTTCCCCGTCCCTGTCCCCGAGGCCGGCGACCGGGAGAACCACGTCTACGTCTCCGTCGGTCACGGTCAGATGATGACCGACCCCATGAAGCCCCTGGGGTTCTCCATGTGGCAGCTGACGGCCATGGTGCAGATGCACGAGGCCGGCGGGAGGCTGTTCGTCGACGTCGCCCCGCGGCTGGCCTCGCCCGCGAGCCGCGCCGGCCTCCTCGATGTCTTCGGGAAGAACGATCCGCTGGTCAGGGACGCGCTGGAGACCGTCCTGGACCGCGACGGTTTCGTCCCGTCGCTCCCGGACGCGGGCCCCGGCGGGCCGCCGGCCGGCGGTGCGCCCGCCGACGGTGCACCTGCCCCGATCGAGACCGATCCGGCCCTCGTCACCGAGCTGATCGAGCGCAGCCGGGCGTCCGTCGCAGCCCTGGAGCGCGACATCCGGACGAAGACCGGGCCCGCGCTGTTCGACTTCCTGCTGGAGGCCTTCGATGAGCACAAGCGGGTGCTCAGTGATCCGCTGAGCATTCAGGCGATCATGGCGGGAATGGACGCCACCTGGTGGCTCAACGACAAGCTGCAGGAGTGGCTGGGCGAGAAGAACGTGGCGGACACGCTCACCCTGTCCGCCCCCGACAACATCACCTCGGAGATGGGACTGGCGCTGCTCGACGTGGCGGACGTGATCCGTCCGCGGTCGGAGGTGGTGGCGTTCCTGCAGAGCCTGCCGAGTGTGCGGGGCGTCGACGACGAGAACTTCCTCGACGAGCTGGCGAAGCTCCCTGGCGGGACCGGGGCGCGCGACGCCATCGAGGCCTACCTCGACCGGTACGGCATGCGCTGCGTCGGCGAGATCGACATCACGCGGCCGCGTTGGCGCGAGCGTCCCACCACGCTCGTGCCCGTGATCCTCGACAACGTGAGGAACTTCGAACCGGGCGCCGCCGAACGGCGCTTCGAGCAGGGGCGGCAGCGGGCGCAGCAGAAGGAGCAGGACGTGCTGGCCCGCTTGCGGGCCCTGCCGGACGGTGCCCGGAAGGCCGACGAGACCAAGCGGATGATCGACCGGGTCCGCACCTTCATCGGGTACCGGGAGTACCCGAAGTACGGGATCATCAGCCGCTACTTCCTCTACAAGCAGGCCCTGCTGGGCGAGGCCGGGCGCCTCGTGCGGGCGGGCGTGCTCGCGGAGCAGGAGGACGCCTTCTACCTCACCTTCCAGGAACTCCACGATGCCGCGCGCTCGCACCGGGTGGACGACCGGCTCATTCAGGAGCGCAAGGACGCCTTCCGGTCGTACCACGCGCTCACACCGCCCCGGGTGCTCACCTCGGACGGCGAGGCCGTCACCGGGGCGTACCGGCGCGACGACGCGCCGGCCGGCGCCCTGATCGGCCTGCCGGTCTCCGCCGGGACCGTCGAGGGGCGGGCCCGCGTCGTCCTCGACATGGCGGAGGCCGATCTCGAAGCGGGCGACATCCTGGTCACGCCCTTCACCGATCCCAGCTGGTCGCCGCTGTTCGTCGGAATCGCGGGCCTGGTGACGGAGGTGGGCGGCCTGATGACCCATGGCGCGGTGATCGCCCGGGAGTACGGCCTGCCGGCCGTCGTGAACGTGGACCAGGCCACCCGGCTGATCCGGGACGGGCAGCGGATCCGCGTGCACGGAACCGACGGGTACGTCGAAATCCTGCCGTGACCGGCCCGGGAGGGCGGGTGGGCGGATCGCACGTGTTGCGGGCCTTCCCGACGCAAAGCCGTCCCGCCCCTGCTGACCTCCCCTACGTCCGGGGCACGGGCGCAGCCCCGGACCGGGAGGGGGACGCCCCGGACCGGGCGAGGGGCGCAACTCCGGACCGGGCACAGCCCTGAACCGGACACAGGGCGCAACCCCGGACCGGGCGCAACCCTGAACCGGACACAGGGCACAACCCCAGACCGGGCGAGGGGCACACCCCCAGACCGGGCACAGCCCTGAACCGGACACGCGGCGCAACCCCGGACCGGGCGCAACCCTGAACCGGACACAGGGCACAACCCCAGACCGGGCGAGGGGCACACCCCCAGACCGGGCACAGCCCCAGACCGGACACGCGGCGCAACCCCGGACCGGGCACAGCCCCAGACCGGACACAGGGCACAGCCCCAGACCGGGCAGCCCTGGACCGGACACGGGGCGCGCCCCCGGACCGTGCCCAACCCCGGACTGAACACAGGGCACAACCCCAGACCGGGCCCAACCCCGGACCGAACGCAGCCCCTACGCGGGCGCACCCCCAGACCGGGCGCGTCCCCGAACCGGACGCGAGGCGTGACCCCAAACGGGCACAGCCCCAGACCTGGACGCAGGGCGCAACCCCAGACCGGGCGCACCCCCGGACCGGACGCAGCCCCGACGCGCGGCGCACCCTCTGACCGGGAGGGGACCCAGACCTGGAGGCGCCCGACCCTCGAAGCGGCCCGCCCGGTCGCACCTGTACGGGCCGCCCCGCAAGCACGGCGGCCACCTCTGCCTGCCCTCGCGCCCCAGCGCCCGTGCCCCCGCAGCCTCGCGCCAGCGCACTCGCGCTTCCGTGCCCCCGTGCCCCGCCGCCTCGCGCCCAGCGCCCCGTGCCCCGCCGCCCCGCCGCCCCGCCGCCCCGCCGCCTCGCGCCCCGTGCCCCGTGCCCCCGAGCCCCCGAGCCCCCGAGCCCCCGAGCCCCGCCTACTCCACCACCACCCCGCACCTCTCCCGCGCTGCCGAGCTCGCCCCCGCGAACAGTTCGATCTTGCCGGGCTCGACCACGAAGCGGCCGTCCACCGCGTTCGTCCAGAAGCCGATGTCCGCCGCGCCGAGCGTGAAGCGGACCGTCTTCCGCTCGCCCACCCCCAGCGTCACCCGCTCGAAGCCGCGCAGCCGCCGTACCGGCTGGACCAGCGTCGCGACGGGGTCGTGCAGGTAGAGCTGGACGACCTCGTCGCCCTCCCGGTCCCCCGTGTTCCGCACCGGCACCTCCACCTCGAAGGTTTCGCCGCGCCTGAGGTCCGCCGCCGCGATCCGCGCGACGCTCGCCCTCGGTGTGCCGATCTCGAAGGTCGTGTAGCTCAGCCCGTACCCGAAGGGGAACTGCGGGGTCCGGTCGACGTCCAGATAGCCGGTGATGAACGTGTTGCCGGGGGACGCGGGGTCGTACGGCCGCCCCGTGTTCTCGTGGTTGTAGTGGACAGGGAGCTGCCCGACGTCGCGCGGGAAGGAGGCCGGGAGTTTGCCGCCCGGGTTGACCTTGCCGTAGAGGACGTCGGCGATCGCGTTGCCGCCCTCGATGCCGGGGTGCCACGCCTCCAGGACCGCCGGCGCCGACTCCAGCCAGTTGCCGATGGTCAGCGGGCGGCCGTTGAGCAGGACCACGACGAACGGCTTGCCGGTGGCCGCGACCGCCGCGATCAGGCCCTCCTGGCCGCCGGGCAGGCCCAGGTCGCTGCGCGAGGCCGCCTCGCCGCTGAGCTTCGCGCCCTCGCCGACCACCACCACGATCAGGTCCGCACGCTCCGTGGCCCCCACCCCGTACGTCACCTTGGCACCGCGTCCCGCGGCGTCCCTGATCCCGGCCAGCACGCTCACCGGCGGGAACTTCTCCCCGCCTGGTCCCGCCCAAGTCCCTTGCATGTCACGGGAGTCGGCGAAGGGGCCGACCACCGCCACCGCCGTCCCGGCCGCGATCGGCAGCACCCCGCCCTCGTTCTTCAGCAGCACCGTCGACCGTGCGGCGGCCTCGCGTGCGGCCTTGCGGGCGGCGGCCGTCGGCACTTCCACGACGGCGGACTCGTCGACGTACGGCTGAGCGAAGAGCCCGAGGGCGTACTTGACGCGCAGGACCCGGGCCACCGCGTCGTCGAGGCGGTCCTCCTTGATGCGGCCCGCGGCGAGCAACTCCGCGCCGTGGTCGGCGAGATGGGTGCTGACCATCTCCATGTCGACGCCCGCGTTCAGCGCGATGCGGCCGGCCTCGGCGCCGTCGGCGGCGAAACCGTGCGGGAGGAGTTCGCCGACGCCGTTCCAGTCGCTGACGACGAGCCCTTCGAACTCCCAGTCCTCCTTGAGGATTTCGGTGAGGGTGTGCCCGTTGGCGTGGGCGGGGATGCCGCTGAGGGTGTTGAAGGAGGCCATGACGGTGGCGCAGCCCGCGTCGAGGGCCGCCTTGAAGGGCGGGAGGTAGAGGTTGCGCAGCCGGGACTCCGAGACGTCGACGGTGTTGTAGTCGCGGCCGCCCTCCGCACCCCCGTACGCCACGAAGTGCTTCGCGCAGGCCGCGACGCGGTCCGGCGCACTCAGGTCGTCGCCCTGGTAGCCGCGCGTCTTGGCCGCCGCGAACACCGCCGTCAGGTACGGGTCCTCGCCGCAGCTCTCCGCGATGCGGCCCCAGCGGGGCTCGTGGGTGACGTCCATCATCGGGGCGAACGTCCAGTGGGTGCCGTGGGAGCGGGCCTCCTTCGCCGACACCTCGCCGTCGACGCGCGCGACCTCGGGGTCGAAGCTGGCGGCCTGGGCGAGCGGGATCGGGAAGGTGGTCCAGAAGCCGTGGATGACGTCGAGGCCGAAGAGCAGCGGGATGCCGAGGCGGGACTCCTCGACGGCGATCCGCTGGAGCGCGTTGCTGTTCCGGGCACCGATGATGTTGAGGACCGACCCCAACTCCCCTTTCCTGGCGGCCTCTTCGGCCGCCGCGGTCTGGCTGCCGCCGGGGCCCGTCGCGCCGGTCCAGGCGAGCTGCTGGAGCTGGCCGAGCTTCTCCGTGACGGTCATGCGGGCGATCAGCGCCCGGATCTCGTCCTCGTGCCCGAGGAGCCCGAGGAGCCCGCCGCGCCGGGCAGGACCGTCACGCCCCACGGCCGACGCCGCACCGGCCGCGCCCGCGCCCGCCACCGCTCCGCCCCCGCTCATCGCCGCGAGGAAGGTCCGCCGTCCCACGCCGCCGTCACCGTCGCCCATGTCTTCACCTTTTGGATCGGTCGACCCGGCCGGTCGCCGTCGGACCGGCCGGTTGCCATGGAGGCTCTCACAGGTGGGCGAGCAGATCGTCCAGCGGGCGCGGCACGCGGTCCAGGTCGAGGGCGTCGACCATCGCCCGTGCGTAGTGCTCCTTGCGGCCGCCGGTGGTGCCCATGAAGCGGCGCAGCTGCTGGAGTGCGGTTCTGGTCCGCTGGGCGGGCTGGTTGCGGAAGGTGCGCAATGACCTCAAGTCGCCCTCGGTGTCGACGACTTGTTCCACTCCTGCCGGGCCGAGCGCGCGGATCAGTTCGTCCTCCAGGTCGGCGTCGCACACGTAGAAGCCGAGCCGCTGAAGTTCTCCGTGCGTACGGGGGCTGCCGAGGCCCGCGCGCTCCAGGGCGCGCCGGAAGAAGCCGACCTCGGCCGCGTCGCACAGTCCGGCGAGCCTGATGTCGAGCCCCTGCGGGCCGAGCAGGGCGAGGAACCTGCCGATGCTGGTCGCCCCGCCGAGCGGAACGACGCACACACCCTCCGCTTCGAGGTCGCGCCCCCTGCGCACGGCCAGTGCCTCCAGCGCGGCCCGGTCGCTGATGCCCTCGACGAGTACCACGGTGCGCAGCCCGGTGCCCGTCGCCAGTTCGCGGGCGGCCTCGGCAGCCGCGGGGGCGTCCGGGCCCCCGGCCGCCCAGGCGACGGCGGCCGCCCGGAAGCGGCCCGGCTCGTGCAACTGCTGCTTCTCGTCCACCGGGCCAGTCTCGCAGCCACGTCAACGGGATATCCGGCCGCGCGCCGGGCGGTGGCACCCCAGGCAGTGGCACCCCGGGCGGTGGCACCCCAGGCACTGGCACCCCGGGCAGTGTCACCCCGGCGGGGCCACGAGCCCGGTGTCGTACGCGATGATGACGAGCTGCACCCGGTCGCGTGCGTCGAGTTTGGTGAACAGCCGTGCCACATGGGCCTTCACGGTGGCGACGCTGATGAAGAGCGCGGCGGCGATCTCGCTGTTGGAGAGCCCGCGCCCGACGTGCGTGAGCACCTCGCGCTCCCGCTCGGTGATCGCACCGAGGGCCTTCCGCGCCGCGGGCGGCGGTCCTGGCGCGGGGCGGGCGGCGAACTCCGCGAGCAGACGGCGGGTGACGCCGGGTGCGATGAGCGCGTCCCCTGCGGCGACCACGCGGATCGCGGCGAGGATCTCCTCCAGCGCCATGTCCTTGACGACGAAGCCGCTCGCGCCCGCCCGCAGCGAGCCGTGGACGTACGCGTCGTCGTCGAAGGTGGTGAGCATCAGGACGCGGACCGAGGGGTGGGCGGCGGTGATCTGCCGGGTGGCCTCGATGCCGTCGGTGCCGGGCATCCGGATGTCCATGACGACGACGTCCGGGCGGTCGGCGGCCGTCCTGGCGACCGCCTCCGCTCCGTTCGCGGCCTCGCCGACCACCATGAGGTCGGGCGTGTCGGTCATCAGGACGCGCAGCCCGGCCCGTACGAGCGGCTGGTCGTCGGCGAGGAGTACGCGCACGGTCATCGCACCAACTCCTGTTCCGGTACGGCCGGTTCGGTTGGCAGCGGCAGTGTGGCCGCCACCCGGAAGCCGCCGCCCTCGCGCGGACCCGCACTGAACTCGCCGTGCAGGAGCGCCACCCGCTCGCGCATCCCGAGCAGCCCGTAGCCGATCCCCTGCGGCCGGCCGCCGCCGCGTCCCTCGTCAACGATCTCGATGCCGATCTCCTCCTGGCGCAGCGCGAGCGTCACCCGGCAGCTCGGGGCTCCGGCGTGCCGTACGACATTGGTGACGGCCTCCTGCACGATGCGGTACGCGGAAAGGTCCAGGTCGGCGGGGAGCTGTCGCCGCTCCCCCGTCCACTCCACGTCGACCCGCACCCCTGCGGCGGTCGTCGCCTCGGCCAGCCGGTCGAGGCCGGCGAGGCCGGGCGCGGGGTCCAGCGGCACGCCTTCTCGTACGTTTCCCGGCTCGGCCTGCCGCAGCGCGCCGAGCATGCGGCGCAGCCCGGAGAGCGTGTCGCGGCCGGTGGTCTCGATGGCGGTCAGCGCGTTGCGGGCCTCCTGCGGCTGGGTCTCGATGACCCGGCTGCCGACGCCCGCCTGGATGGCGATGATGCCGATGCTGTGCGCGACCATGTCGTGCAACTCCCTTGCGATGCGCAGGCGTTCGGCGGTGACGGCCTGGGCGGCGGCCTGGGCGCTGAGGGCTGCGGCGTGCTGACGGCGTTCCCGTACCGAGAAACCGATGCCCCAGCCGACGACGAGCACGAGGAGGAACAGGACGAGGGTGCTGACGAAGACGTTCGACCCCGAGGTGAAGTACGGGGCTGCCGCCGCCTGCACCCCGAACACCGCGACCACCGCACCGATCGACATCCGCAGCGAACACGTGGCCGCGATGATGCCCACGGCGAGGGCCCCCGACAGTACGAGGGGGTACCCGGCCCACTCGGACTCCATCTGCACCGGCACGACGGGGTAGCCGCGCGGGAACTCCACCCACCGGGTGGGCACCGTCGTCCCGGCCGCGAACGTCCCCACGAGGACCGACACCAGCCCGGCCAGCGGCCGGCGGCGCAGCAGGCCCACCGGCAGTACGGACAGGAGGGCGGGGAGGAGGACCTGGAGCGCGGTGGAGTAGTTGCGGCTCTCGAACACCGCGAAGTAGAGGACCACGGGGAAGACGACGGCCCCGGCCCAGGCCAGGGCGTTGCGGACCTCCGGTGCCGGGCGCCGCACGAGCGGTGCGGGGCGGGACGCGGGCCGGTGGGGGCGGGACGTGGGCGGGGCAGTGACTTCCTCGTACATGTGGCCGATCGTATGGGCCGGCCGACGGCTGGTCATTGGCCCGTGGGCGTACGTCCACGGGCTGCCCGTGGAGCCCGGGAGGTGGCCGACGGTGCGATGCCGGCCCTGGCGGTGGCACGGCAGCGTGGGGCACGTGATCGAAGCCAACGAACTGACGAAACGATTCGGGAGGACCACCGCCGTGCGCGGTCTGTCCTTCACCGTGCGCCCTGGGCACGTCACCGGGTTCCTGGGCCCCAACGGCTCGGGGAAGTCCACCACGCTGCGCATGATCCTCGGTCTGAACGCTCCGACCTCCGGTGCGGCGCTGGTCGACGGCCGCCCGTTCCGGGACCGGCCGCGCGGGCTGCGGGACGTCGGGGCTCTCCTCGACGCCCACGACGTGCACAAGGGGTTCACCGCGCGCGCCCACCTGTCCGTACTGGCCCGCAGCAACGGCATTGCCCGGCGGCGGGTGACCGAGGTGCTGGAGGAGGTGGGTCTCGCTCAGGCGGCGGGGCGCCGGATCGGCGGTTTCTCGCTCGGCATGAAGCAGCGGCTGGGCATCGCGGGCGCGCTGCTCGGCGACCCGCCCGTCCTGCTCTTCGACGAGCCCGTCAACGGGCTCGATCCGGAAGGGGTGTTGTGGCTGCGGACCCTGTTGCGGCGGCTGGCGGGCGAGGGCCGGACGGTGTTCGTGTCGAGCCACATGATGTCGGAGATGGAGAACACCGCCGAGCAGCTGATCGTCATCGGGCGGGGCGAACTGATCGCCGCCGAGAGCCTGGCGGAGTTCGCGGCGCGCGGCACGCGGCTGAGCGTGTCGGTACGCACTCCGGACGCGGTCTCGCTCGCTCCCGTACTGACCGGAGAGGGGGCGGCCGTGGAGGCGGGCGCGGACGGGCTGTTGACGGTGACGGGGCTGCCCGCTTCCCGGATCGGCGAGCTGGCTGCCCGGAGCGGGGTGGTCGTGCATGAACTCTCCACCCGCACCTCCTCGTTGGAGGACGCCTTCATGGAACTGACCGCCGACAGCGTGGAGTACCCCGCCGGACAGACTGGAGCAACCCGATGACCGCCACGCTCGCCGCACTCGACACCTCCGCCGCCGCCAGCGCCGCCCATCGGGCCCGTTTCTCCGACCTCCTCGCCGCCGAGTGGGCCAAGCTGTGGTCGCTGCGCTCGATGCGCTGGTCCTTCCCGGTGACGGCGGTGATCGTCGTCGGGATCGGCGCGAACAGCGCACTGGCCGACTACCGGAACTGGTCGCAGTACCCGCAAGAAGTTGTCGACGACCTCGCCCGCTCCTGGGCGATCAAGGACGCCTTCCCCATCGCTTCGGCCATGGTCCTGATGTTGATCGTCGGCACACTGGGCGCGCTCTGCGTCGTCAACGAGTACTCAAGCGGCTTGATCCGTACGACCTTCGCGGCCGTTCCTGCCCGCCGCTCGGCACTGGCAGCCAAGATGACCGTCATGACGAGCGTGACGACCGCCTTCGGGTTGCTCGTCGTGGCGGTGTCGTACGCGGTCACGCAGGCGATCCTCTCGGGGCGCGGAGTGAGCCTGTCGCTCGGCGATCCGGAGGTGCTGCGCTCGCTCACCGCCTCTGCGTCGCTGGCCCCGGTGAGCGCTCTGGTCGGACTGGGGATCGGAGTGCTGATCCGGCACGGCGCGGCGACCGTGGCGGTGACCGCGCTGCTCCTCATCCTTCTACCGACGTTCCTCAGCCAGGAAGAGGCGTGGACGGCGGCGCTCAAGTTCGCGATGCCGTTCAATGCGTGGTCCAACCTGGCCACCGTCGACCCGGCCTTCTTCACGCCACTCCCCCACACCCCCTCGCCGGGCCATTCGTGGATCGTGCTGGCGGTCTGGCCGGTCCTCGCGGTGGCGACCGCGATCGGCCTCATCCACCGCAGGGACCTGTGACGAAACGTCAGGTACTCCGGTAGAGCTCCTCGATCTCACTCTCGTACGCCCTCTCCACAGCCCCCCGCCTGACCTTGAGGGACGGTGTCAGCATCCCGTTCTCCTCGCTGAACTCCCCTTCCACCAGCCGGAATCGACGGATGGACTCGGCCCGCGACACGGCCTCGTTGGCGTAGTCCACGGCCTTCTGTACGTCGGCTCGGAGCTCGGGGTCGTCGAGGAGTTTCGCGAGGGGGGTGTCGCGCGGCCGTTTCCGTACGGCCAGCCAGTGCTGGAGCGCGTCCGGCTCCAACGTCACCAGGGCGGCGATGTAGGAACGGTTGTCGCCGACGACCAGGCACTGGCCGACGGGCGGTCGGCTGCGCAGCCGGTCCTCCAGGACGCTGGGGGAGACG
The DNA here is from genome assembly GCF_044333135.1 of Streptomyces sp. NPDC021093. NCBI lineage: Bacteria > Bacillati > Actinomycetota > Actinomycetes > Kitasatosporales > Streptomycetaceae > Streptomyces > Streptomyces sp. NPDC021093. The sequence goes on from NZ_JBIRQJ010000013.1 coordinate 301,667, forward strand.
TTCTTGCCGCCGGAGGTGACGAGGATGTCCTTCTTGCGGCCGGTGATGGTGAGGTAGCCGTCGTCGTCGAGGGCGCCGAGGTCGCCGGTGGCGAACCAGCCGCCGTGCAGGACCTCGCCGCTGGCGGCCGGGTCGTTCCAGTACGAGCCGAACACGATCTCGCCCTTGACCAGGACTTCTCCGTCGTCGGCGATGCGTATCGCGGTGCCGGGCACGGGCTGGCCGACGGTGCCGGGGCGGGGCGAGAGGGGCGGGACGATGGTGGCGGCGGCGGTCGTCTCGGTGAGGCCGTAGCCCTCGTAGACGGTGATTCCGGCGGCGTAGAAGAAGAGGTTGAGACGGCGGTCGAGCGGGGAGCCGCCGCTGATCGCGTACCGCAGCCGGCCGCCGAGCTCCTTGCGGATCCGCCGGTAGACCAGCAGGTCGTACAAGGCCCACCCGGCGTACAGCCCAGGCCCTGGCCCCTTCCCCCTGCCGAGGAACTTCGCGAGGTACGCCTCCCCGAACCGCACCCCGATCCGGTCGGCCCGCTCGAAGGACGCACCACGCCCCATCTTCTCGGCGGTGGCCCGCCCGGTGTCGTGGATCTTCTCGAAGAGGTACGGCACGCCGACGATGAAAGTGGGCTTGAACTCCTGTAATTCGGGGCGGAGTTCATCGGGTTTGACGCTGGGGCAGTGGCCGATCTCGATACGGGCCTGGAGGCAGGCGATCTGGATCGCCCGGCCGAGTATGTGGGCGAGCGGCAGGAAGAGCAGGGTGGAGGCGGTCTGCCCGGTGACGGCCTCGAAGACGGGGTGCAGCAGCCCGACCGTGTTGCCCGCCTCGGCGAGGAGGTTGGCGTGGGTGAGGGCGCACCCTTTGGGACGGCCGGTGGTGCCGGAGGTGTAGCAGAGGGTGGCGACGGTGTCGGGGGTGAGCGCGGAACGCCGCGCGATGACCTCCTCGTCGCCGATCTCCCGTCCCGCGTCGGCGAGTTGGGCCATGGCGTCCGCGTCGAGGGTCCAGACCCGCGGGGGGATGTCCCGCTCCTTCGAGGCCTCGGCGACGAGTCGCGCGTTGTCCCGGGTCTCCGCGACGAGGAAGCGGGCGCCGGAGTCACGGAGGATCCACTCGACCTGTCCGGCCGACGAGGTGGCGTAGACGGGTACGGTCTGGCCGCCCGCCGCCCAGATGGCGAAGTCGAGGACGGCCCACTCGTAGCGGGTGCGGCTCATCACGGCGACCCGGCCGCCCGGTTCGAGACCGGCGGCGATCAACCCCTTTGCCACGGCGGTGACTTCGGTGGCGAAGGCGGCGGCGGTGACGGGCCGCCAGCTCCCGGTCCGTGCGTCCTTGCGGCGCAGCACCACTTGGTCGGGAGCTTCGGCGGCGTTGACGTACGGGATGTCGGCGGTGCTTCTGGTGAAGGTACCGGTGACGGTGGCGAGTGCGGAGGCCCGCGCCTCGCGCACCACTCCGTCCTCCCGGGTCAGTTCCACAGTGACGCGGTCGACGAGACCGCTGTGCTTCCGCGCCTTCTTCAGATCCTTGCGTACGCCCATCACGGCTCCTTGGATCCGGCTGACTTCGCGGTCAACCTACCGCCGCGTAACCGCACGGAGAAGTAGCCCGTACCGAGAAGTAATCTGCACCGTCACCGGACCGGTCCGCCCCCGCGTGCAGAGACGGCCCACCGGTGTGATCGTGCGAAGGTGACCACTGCCAGCGAGAACGCCAGCGCATCAGCACCCGCTCCGCGGGCCGACGTGCGGCCCGCGGAGCCCGTGCCGCCCGTCCTGGACGGCCGCAGACGCAACATCGTCTTCGGCACGATCATGCTGGGCGTGCTGCTCGCGGCCCTCGACCAGACGATCGTCGGCACGGCCCTGCCGACGATCGTCTCGGATCTGGGCGGGGCCGCCCACATGTCGTGGGTGGTCACGGCATATCTGTTGGCGGAGACGGTCGCAACGGTCCTGGTCGGCAAGTTCGGCGACCTCTTCGGCCGGAAGATCGTCTTCCAGGTCTCGGCGATCGTCTTCATCACCGGCTCGTTCCTGTGCGGTCTGGCGACCGACATGACGCTGCTGATCGCCTGGCGCGGCGTGCAGGGCATCGGCGCCGGCGGTCTGATGGTCACGGCCATGGCGCTGATCGCGGACGTGATCCCGCTGCGCGAGCGCGGCAAGTACCAGGGTGCGATCGGCGCGGTCTTCGGCGTCTCGACGGTGATCGGCCCACTCCTCGGCGGCCTGTTCACGGACCACCTGTCGTGGCGCTGGGCGTTCTACGTCAACGTCCCGATCGCGATCCTGGTGGTGATCGCGGCAGCCCGTACGATCCCCTCCGTCAAGTCGGCGAGCAAGCCGCGCATCGACTACCTCGGCATCGCCCTGGTGGCGATCGGGTCCAGCGCCCTGGTCCTGGCGACGAGCTGGGGCGGCAACGAGTACGCGTGGGGCTCGGTGACCATCATCGGCCTGTTCGTCGGCGGCATCGTCGCCCTCGGACTCTTCTGCGTCGTGGAGACGCGGGCGGCGGAGCCCATGCTCCCCATGAAGCTGTTCGCCAACCCGGTCTTCACGGTCTGCTCGATCCTCAGCTTCATCGTGGGCTTCGCGATGCTCGGCGCGATGACGTTCCTGCCGACGTACCTGCAGTACGTGGACGGGGACTCGGCCACGGTCTCGGGCGTCCGTACCCTCCCCATGGTCGTCGGCCTGCTCATCGCGTCGATCTTCAGCGGCAACGTGGTCAGCAAGACGGGCACGTACCGCATCTTCCCCATCATCGGCTCCGCGGTGATGGGCCTCGGCCTCTACCTCCTCTCTCTCATGGGCCCGGCCAGCAACACCTGGCTCGAATCCCTCTACATGTTCGTGCTGGGCGTCGGCATCGGCCTGTGCATGCAGGTGCTGACGATCGCCGTGCAGAACACGGTCGACTACGCGGACCTGGGCACGGCCACCTCCGGCGTCACCTTCTTCCGTACGCTCGGCAGCTCGTTCGGCGCGGCCGTCTTCGGCACGATCTACGCGAACTCGCTGAAGCCGAACCTGGAAGCGGGGGTAACTGCCGCAGTGCGCCTAGCACCTCCCGGAACGGACCCGGCCTCGGTCGCGCAGGCCGCACAGAACCCGCAATCGCTGCACAAGCTCCCCGCCACGCAGGTGGCACCGATCGTCGACGCGTACGCGGAATCCCTCTCCACGGTGTTCCTGTGGACGGTGCCGGTGGCAGTGCTGGGGTTCGTGGTGTCGCTGTTCCTGAAACAGGTGGAGCTGCGGGACACGGCGAGGGTGGGTTCCACGGACCTCGGCGAAGGCTTCGCACAGCCGTCACCGAGCGGGGCGGGCGGTTCGTCGCAGGCGCTGGAGCTGGCGGTCGCGAGGATCGTCCGGTCCAAGAACGCGGTGACGGCCCGCCAGATCGTGGCGGAGTCCGACACGAGGCTGGACATCGCGGGGGCATGGGCGGTCATGCAGGTCAACTTCTTCACGCGCATGGTCGGCCATGCGACGCTCGGGCTGATCGCGGGACGGCAGAACGTACCGCCGGAGGTCCTGCTGCCGGTCTTCGACCGGATGGTCGACGAGGGCTACCTGACCCGCGACGGCAACTTCCTCTCCCACACGGCGGCGGGCGAACGCGAGGCGGAGGTCATCACGGCGGCATGGTCGGACTGGCTCGGCGCACAGCTGGAGAAGGACGCGGGCCGACCGAGGAGCGCGGAACTGAGGGCGGCGGCGGACCGGATCGCGAAGAGGCTGCTGGCGGAGGATCTGGCGGCAAATCTGCCGGAACAGGTGAGGAGTGGGGCGGGGGCTTCGGTCCGGTAGCGGCACGTGGGCCGGATGCCCCGGATCCGGGCCGGGGCATCGGGCCCACCGTACGAAACGGTCTTCGACGTCAGCCGGTGACGCGCAACGCATCGCCCTTCACACCGGCCACGAACGACGCCCACGGCACGGCCCCGAAGACGAGCGCGGGCCCCTCAGGGGCCTTGCTGTCGCGTACGGGCACGAGGCCGGGAAAGCGGTCAGCGACCTCGACGCACTCGCCACCGTCGGTGTTGCTGTACGAACTCTTGCGCCAGACAGCGGTGCTCAAGTCGATGGATCGCACGGTACGTCCTCCCATACGTCACGGTCGGAGGCGATCAGCCGGCGGCGCGCAGTGCGTCACCCTTCACGCCGCCCACGAATGACGACCACACTGCAGCCCTGAAGACGAGCGCGGGCCCCTCAGGGGCCTTGCTGTCGCGTACGGGCACGAGGCCGGGAAAGCGGTCAGCGACCTCGACGCACTGGCCACCGTCGGTGTTGCTGTACGAACTCTTGCGCCAGACAGCGGTGCTCAAGTCGATCGATCGCACGGTACGTCCTCCAGCATGTCCGTGATGAACTTCCGCGACTCTGTCGGACTCAGGGCCAGGTCGCGCACCACATCATAGGCACGCTGCATGCGCTCAACCTGCCTGGATTCCGCCACCAGTTCGCCGCGGAAGTTGTTCTCGGAGTACGCGAAGGGCTGGCCGTCCGCCATCCGTAGAAACATGACATCCGTACTCATCAAATGATGCAGCCCGGCGTCGAACGGCAGCACGTGCAGCGCGACGTTGGGCCGGTCGGCAGCCTCCACCAGGTGCTCAAGCTGCTCCCGCCGTACACGCGCATCACTCAACGGAATGCGCAGGACCGTCTCCGACAGGATGGTGCGGAAGTGCGGCGCGCCGTCGCCCTCCAGCATCTCGGCCCGCCCCACACGGGCGGCGACCTGCTGGTTCAACTCCTCCCCCCGCAATCCGCCCGCCGCGAGGGCCTCACGCGCGTACCCCTCGGTCTGAAGCAGTCCGGGCGGCGCACTGACCGCGTAGTGCCACAGGCTGACCGCCTCGGCCTCCAACGTCATGTACCGCCGGTACTGCTCCCGGAACTGCGTCGGATCCCCCACCGCCAGCTCCCACAGGGTCAGCAGCAGCCCAGGCGTCCCGTAATGCTGATCAAGAGCCTGCACGACCTCAGGCCCACCCAACGTCTCCCCACTCTCCATCTTCCCGAACAACGACCAGTCCCAGCCCAGCACTTCACCGAGCTTGCGCAGACTGTCACCGCGCGCGGTCCGCAACCGGTGCAACTCCTCGGCGAACCGCACTCGCGGCTCCTGACTCCGACCAGTGATGACCCGTCTCGTCGGCATCGCATCGACCTCCATGGCTCGCTCGTGGAAGGTGTGGAACTAGCTTCGGGGAGAGGGGAAGTTCATCCCAAAACGGGCATTCGGACTGCGACTCGGGGTCACTCTCGTAGTGCCCAGCAAATACGCAGAGTAGTCCAAGTGCCGTACGCCCCTCAGGTGTTGGCCGGACGGAGCGGAACAGCACATGACGAAGGACCGACGGCACTCGACGCCGAACGACGAGGACACGGTGGTACTGCGCTGGGGGTACGCACCACGGGCGGTAGGCCTGGCCCGCGAGGAACTACGGAAGACACTGGCCGGATGGGGCCTGACCACACTGGAGGACCCGGCAGCCCTCATCCTCTCGGAACTCCTCACCAACGCACAGCGATACGGACGGGCACCGGGCCGAGAGATCGAGACAAGATTCGCCCGCCTGACCGGGGGTGCCGGGGGCGGGGTCCGCGTGGAGGTGCACGACGCGTCCCCCTGCCTCCCCCACGCGCGCGAGGCAGCCCCGGACGAGTGCGAAGGCCGCGGCCTGTTCCTGGTAAGCCTGCTAGCGGACCGCTGGGGCGTAACGGACCGAAACGGCCCCGGCAAGCAGGTGTGGGCGGAGTGCGAACACTCCCTGACCGCCCCGCCCACGACGAAGCCAGCACTCCACTGACTCCGCACACCCCAACCCCCAACCCCCGCCCCACCGAACCACACTGGCTCAAGGCAAGCCCGGCCGGCAGTTCAGCTCAGCTCACCAAGGCCCGCTGAGGCGATTCGAGGATGATGCGCTCGGCGGTCTGCTCGGGTGTGAGAGCGGCAGTGTCGAACCACCAGCCCACATCGCCGAACTCGCGCTTCATGTCGGCTTCCAGGGCTTCATAGCCTGCGAAGTAGAAGCGCTCCCTTGGATCACGAATGGTGTTGCGGTACTTGCACACCTCGATGCCGGGTGCGAGCACGATGAACATCACCTGCCGTGCCGGGAGGAGGGAGACGAAGGAGTCCAATTGCTTGCGGTCGGGAATCACGGTATCGATCACGGGCGTGAATCCGGCGTCGGAGAAGTTGTTCGCCAGCGCACACATATTGCGGTTGCACAGCTCGACTTGGCGGGCTGCCTCGTGGACAGGTTCCCCGAGCGGCCCCACACGGCCGCCGACGACCAGGGTGCTGAAGAAGTAGCCGTCCATCCGTGCAGATCGCGGCAGACGCTCTGCGATCAACCTGGTCACCGTCGACTTCCCGGCCCCGGGCATCCCCGTCACGATCAGGCAACTCGCCCCGTCGGCAGCAATCATGACGGGCAGCTTGCCAGGACGGACGTTGGGCGGCAATCAGGTTTAACGGGCGTCAGAAGAGCGGCCCCGCTCAGGGCAGGTGGGCTGGGTAGCCCTCGCGCTGGTGCAGGTGAGGTTACGGGGGTGAGTGACGCCGTTGAGTTCCGGCACGGCACCTCCGGCACCGCCACCCCATCCAGGTATCCGTCGCGGAGATTTCCCCTGCCGGAGATCCACGCCGCGCAACTCCTCGCCGACGACCGGTTCCTGTCGACCGAACGGGTCGTAGAAGGGGTCGGCGACAGCAGTGCCGACCGTGGTCTTCAGCAGCCGGTTGCGGTCGTAGCCGAAGGTGGTCGTGTTGCCCTTGATCGTCTGTGAGATGACGTTGGCGTTGTCGTCGTGAACGTACGTCTCGACGCCCGCGCCGTTGCCGGTCTTGTCCGCCTTCGCGAGCCGGTCCGCCGGGACGTAGGTGTAGTCGGTCGTGGAGGAGAGAAGTTCCGCCGCCTTGTCGGCGTTCCACTTCTTCGCAACGCCCTGCGCCTTGTTGCCGTTGACGTCGTACGCGTGGTCGGAGATCAGGCTCCCGTCGGGCGCTCCGTCATGGTCTGTTCGGAATCGAGACGCCTCCAGCGACCCCGCTCGTCATGCTCGCCCAGTAGATGGACAGACTGTCGGGAATCCGATTGCCACCCGTGTAGTGGGAATTAACCGAGTCCCAGATCGTTTCGCTGCCCTTCACCTGGGCGACCCGCTGTTGGCAGCATCTTTCTGGCTTGTAGTAGCCCAGAGGGGTCCGGTCCGTCCCGAGCTATCGAGCGAGCTGTAGTACACCATGATCGAACCAGCCGCACAGCCTTCCTCAGCAAACAAAAGGCGATCGACCTGAGTGATTGTGACTACACAATAGACATGCCTCGCAATTCCTGAGAGAGCGAGAGTGGAATCGATGGATCAGAAACGCGGGCGGGGGCACTAAAGACCCCCACCCGCGCACTCTACAGTTCGAGCCTTGCAGCCTCCAACGAACCAATAATTCGGCATTCACCAGTTTCGAGATGGACCACCACGGGACCTGATCCCACAGCCATATCTCGCCAGTCACCGGTCCGAATATAGTCAACGGATTGGCAGGCGAAGTACAGCACACCTTCTCGCAGGTGTGGTTCTCCGTCCATCAATGTCATTGGCATTTCCCAGTGGCGTTGAGGAGATTTCAAGAACTGGTCCGCCAATTCCCGTGCCTGCTCTTTGCCGATCATCCAGTCCTCAACAATGCGTTGATCTTGCAGAAGCTCAGGGCACTACCGAGGGATGAGCGTGGCCGATCACTGGCGAACACCGGTGATCGGCCACGCTACGAAGGTTCAGAACGTGCACTGCGACCTCAAGGTGCGAGGTGACAGAAATTGTTCCAGATGATCACTCCTGCCTAAGGCTTGTCCCGCAATGATCACGGAACCGCGTACGGAGCTGTCGGGTGGAGTGGTGGGGTGCTCAGCCGGTGGCTTGCGGGGTGTCCAGTGA
>NZ_JBIRQJ010000014.1:0-25204 GCF_044333135.1 Streptomyces sp. NPDC021093
TTGGGCCGTTCCGACGAGTGAGACATTAGCGGATTCCTGGGCCCCGATGCCAATCGGGGTGCGCCCTCTCGAACGCGGATTCCTCATTTCGCAAATGCGCATGGAAATGAGCACGACTGACGTCGTTCTCAATGATCATGGTTTCTGCGGAATGGCCGTCACTTGCCCGGTCAGGAACCGGTACTCACATAGGACAACCCGCAGAACCTTACGGAGGCGGCGGCTCCGCGTCAAACCGGAGGGCGTACTGCCTCTTCCTGTCAGTCCGACCAGTCGGTACGTTGCGGACAGCCGAGTGTCAGGACTCCGAGGAGGGCCCGTGTCCCAGCCTGTCGTGCCGCGAATCGACGGCCGCTGCGAGGAGAGGTTCGCCGATGTGCGCGCCGCCTTCGAAGAGAACTTCCGGGAGCGCGGTGAGCTGGGCGCCGCCGTGACCCTGCGCGTGGACGGGGAGGTGGTGGTCGACCTGTGGGGCGGGTGGGCCGATGCGGACAGGACCCGGCCCTGGAAGCGGGAGACCCTCGTCAATGTCTGGTCCACGACCAAGGGGGCCACCGCGCTCTGCGCGCACATCCTGGCGGACCGGGGCGCCCTGGACCTCGATGCGCCGGTGGCCTCGTACTGGCCGGAGTTCGCGGCGGCCGGCAAGGAAGGGGTGCTCGTACGGCATCTGCTGTCGCACCGGGCCGGGGTGGCGGGGCTGCGGGTTCCGCACAGTATGGAGGAGCTGTACGACTGGGAACTCACCTGCGCGCGGCTCGCCGCGACCGAGCCGTGGTGGGAGCCGGGGACGCGGTCCGGGTATCACGCGATCACGTACGGGTTCCTGGTCGGTGAGGTCGTGCGCCGGGTGAGCGGGGTGCTGCCCGGTGAGTTCCTGGCGCGGGAGGTGACCGGGCCGCTGGGGATCGACTTCACGGTCGGGCTCCCGGAGAAGGAGTCCTGGCGGGCGGCCGAGCTGGTGCACGCGGCGGTCGAACCGACCAGTGAGCAGGCGGCGCTGTATGCGCAGTTCGAGCCCGTGGCTCTTGCGGCGCTGCTCAATCCGGGGCCCGGGGCGCGGCAGGCCAATACGGCGGAGTGGCGGGCGGCCGAGATCCCGGCGGCCAACGGACACGCGACCGCGCGTGGAGTCGCCGCGTTGTACGAGGTCTTCGCGCGGCAGGGAAGGTCGGGCGGGAAGCAGGTGCTGTCGGCGGAGGCGGCCGAGCGGGTGCGGGAGGGGCAGGGGGCCTGCCGGGACCTGGTGCTGGGGGCCGGTTTCGGGCACGACACGGAGGTCGGGCTCGGGCTGTGGCTGAGCGGGGCGAACGCTTCGTACGGACCGAACCCCCGGGCCGTCGGGCACGACGGGTTCGGCGGGTCCTGCGGGCTCGCGGACCCGGAGGCGGGGCTGAGTCTCGGGTACGTCATGAACCGGATGGGGCCGAACATCGCCGACGATCCGCGGAAGATGGCTCTGGTGGCGGCGGTGTACGACTCGCTCTGAGCGTCCCTCGCGCGGGTGGAAGGGGGCTGGCCCCGGTCCCCCACCCCCGGCCCCGGCCCCAGCCCCAGCCCTGGCCTGGCCTGGCCTCGCCCCCGCCCTCGCCCCTCGTGTGACTCACGGCTCATGCCTCGGGGGCACCTCGGCGCCTATTATGCAACTAGTTGCATAACTGTTGTCGCGTGAGCGCTTGGACCCCGAGCGCATGGACCTGGAGGCGTCGGATGAGCCAGTCGAGCCCGTCGAGTCAGTACCCCCACCTGTTGGCCCCGCTGGACCTGGGCTTCGTCACTCTGCCCAACCGGGTGGTCATGGGGTCCATGCACGTAGGGCTGGAGGAGGCGGAGCGCGGGTTCGAGCGGATGGCCGCCTTCTACGCGGAGCGGGCGCGCGGCGGGGTCGGGCTCATGGTCACCGGGGGCATCGCGCCGAACGACCGCGGGCGTCCGTACCCCGGCGGTGCCAAGCTGACGACTCCCGAGGAGGCCGCGCAGCACCGCGTCATCACGGACGCCGTGCACGGTGCCGGCGGACGGATCGCGATGCAGATCCTGCACTTCGGGCGGTACGCGTATCACCCCGAGCTGGTCGCGCCGAGCGCTCTGCAGGCTCCGATCAGCCCGTACGTACCGCAGGCGCTGACGGACGCGGAGGTCGAGGAGACCGTCGAGGACTTCGTACGGGCGGCGGGGCTGGCCAAGGAAGCCGGGTACGACGGTGTCGAGATCATGGGGTCGGAGGGGTACCTGATCAATGAGTTCATCGCCTCGCACACCAATAAGAGGAACGACCGGTGGGGCGGTTCGTACGAGAACCGGGTGCGCTTCCCGCTGGAGATCGTGCGACGGGTGCGGGAGCGGGTCGGTCCCGACTTCATCCTGATCTACCGGCTGTCGATGCTGGACCTGGTGCCAGGCGGGTCGACGTTCGACGAGGTGGTGGAGCTGGCGAAGGCGGTGGAGGCCGCCGGGGCGACCATCATCAACACCGGGATCGGGTGGCACGAGGCGCGGATTCCGACCATCGCGACGTCCGTGCCGCGCGGTGCGTACGCCTGGGTGACCAAGCGGGTCATGGGGTCGGTGGGGATTCCGCTCGTGACGACGAACCGCATCAATACGCCGGAGCTGGCGGAGGAGCTGCTGGCGGGCGGGTTCGCGGATCTGGTGTCGCTGGCGCGGCCGTTCCTGGCGGACCCGGAGTTCGTCGCCAAGGCGCGGGACGGCAGGGCCGAGTCCATCAACACCTGCATCGGGTGCAACCAGGCCTGCCTGGACCACACCTTCAGCGGGAAGATCACGTCCTGTCTGGTGAACCCGCGGGCCTGTCACGAGACCGAGCTGGTTCTGACGCCGACGCGGCTGCGCAAGCGCGTCGCCGTCGTCGGGGCGGGTCCGGCCGGCCTCGCATGTGCGGTGACGGCGGCCGAGCGGGGGCACGCGGTGACGCTGTTCGACGGAGCCGACGTGGTGGGCGGGCAGCTGAACGTCGCGCGGCAGGTGCCCGGCAAGGAGGAGTTCAACGAGACGCTGCGCTACTTCCGCAACCGGCTCCAGGAGTACGGGGTCGAGGTCAGGCTGGGGAACGTCGTGACGCGTGAGGCGCTGGAGGCGGGATCGTACGACGAGGTGGTGCTGGCGACCGGTGTCACGCCGCGCGTCCCCGAGATCGACGGCGTCGGCCACCGGAGCGTCGTCCGCTATCTGGAGGTGCTGCGCGGTGAGGTCGAGGTCGGCGAGCGGGTGGCGATCCTCGGGGCCGGCGGGATCGGGTTCGACGTCGCGGAGTTCCTGACCGACGAGGGCGAGGAGGCGTCGCTCTCCCCCGAGGTGTTCTTCCGGCAGTGGGGTGTGGACATGGAGTACGAGGGCCGGGGCGGGCTGCGGGCCCCGGAGCGGCCGAAGTCGACGCGGACCGTGCACCTGCTCCAGCGGAAGGAGACCAAGGTGGGCGCCGGGCTCGGGAAGACGACGGGGTGGATCCACCGCACCGAGCTGGCACAGCGCGGCGTGACGATGGTCGCCGGGGCGACGTACGAGCGCATCGACGACGAGGGGCTGCACATCGTGGTGGGCGGCGAGCGGAGAGTGCTGGCGGTGGACACCGTCGTGCTGTGCACGGGGCAGGAGCCGCGCCGGGACCTGTACGAGGAGCTGGTGGCCGGTGGCGTACCGGTTCATCTGATCGGTGGTGCGGACGTGGCTGCGGAGTTGGATGCGAAGCGGGCGATTCTGCAGGGGACGGAGGTGGCGGCGGCCTTGTAGGCCGGACCGCTGGTGGGTCGGCGGTCCGGCCTGCTGGTTGACCTGCCGGTGGGTCCTTGGTCGGCCTGCCGGTGGGTCCTTCGTCGGCCTGTCGGTTGACCTGCCGGTGGGTCGGCGGTTGGTCTGTCGGCTGGTCGTCGGTTGGTCTGTCCGTGCTCGTGCCGCTGCCTAGGATGCGCTCATGTCACTCCCCCACGCGATCCTCACCGCCCTGCTGGAGAAGCCGTCCTCCGGGCTGGAGCTGACTCGGCGGTTCGACGTCTCCATCGGGTACTTCTGGTCGGCGACGCACCAGCAGATCTACCGCGAGCTGGGAAAGCTGGAGCAGGCCGGGCTCATCCGGGCGCTGCCGCAGGACGTGCCGACGCGGGGGCAGAAACGGGAGTACGAGGTCCTGGCGGCCGGGCGCGAGGAGCTGGTCGCGTGGGTGGCCAAGGCCGAGGATCCCAAACCGCTGCGGGACGCGTTCGCGCTGCGGCTGCGGGCCGCGGCGATGGTGGGGACCGGCGAGCTGCTCGCGGAGGTGGAGCGCCATCTCGGGCTGCACCGCGTGCAGTTGGCGACGTACCAGGAGTTCGAGAAGCGGGACTTCCCGACGCGGGCGACCGGCCGGGAGGAGCGGCTTCAGCATCTGGTGCTGCGGGCCGGGATCGAGATGGAGCGGTTCTGGGTGGGGTGGCTGGAAGAGGCCATGGTGGAACTGCGGGAGCTGCGGGAGCTGGACGGCTAGGCCGGACTGCCGGAGAGGAAGTGGGTGAGGGCCGGAACCCCCGACGGGGTTCCGGCCCTCACCCGTGCATCAGCCCTGGCGGGAGGCCAGGAACTCGTCGAAGCTGAGCCGGCCGTCGCCGTTGCCGTCGTGGGCGTTGATGATGGCCTGGGCCACGGTCTCGGTGACGGTGAAGTCGCCGAGCTCCGCCATCACGCTCTTGTACTCGGCAGCGGTGATCGTGCCGTCGCCGTTCTTGTCGAACTTGCCGAACGCCTTGCGCGCCGAATCGATGTCGATGTCGATGTCCGCCATGTGGTCCACCCCTTGGTGCAGTCAGGCCGGTCGCTGTCGTCACTGTCGGCCGGGCCAATCAATACGGCGACAGATTAGCGGCCCCGGTACGCACCGGGGTGGGGCGGGTTCGGGAACCGGGCGGGCAGTGCGGGTGGGCGTACGGGGTCAGTACGGGGTGGGCGTACGGGGGCAGTACGGGGTGGGCGTACGGGGTCAGTACGGGTGGGGCGACGCCAAGGGCGGAACGTGCCGGTGCTTGGATCTCTCCATGACAGATCAAGTCACCGCTGCCTGCGGCCCCAACTCGCTTGCCCAATTCCTCGATTCGGCCGCTCGCGGGGTGTTTCCGCCGCCGGACGGCGGCGTGACCGTCGTGCCGCAGGCAAATCAGCGGGTGGCGGGCGTGCTGTCCTTCACCGCCCACTCGGTGATCTTTACGGACCAGGATCCGGAGTGGATACGTACGACGCTGGCGGCGACGCCGTGCGATCCGCTCGCGGCGTCCATGAATCCGCGATTCCTGGTGGCGCTCGCGGAGCGGGCCGGGCGGCGGATGAACGACACGATCGACCTGCTCGCCGTGGCGGGTGCACTGCCGGGCCGCCCGGATCCGGAACTGGGGCTGAAGGAGATCGACGACCCTTCGCATCCGCGGGTGGCACGGGCGATGAAGTTCCGGGACGAGGTGCGGATGTGGGCGGCGGCCGCCGGGGGCGTGCTGGTGCTGGGACGGGGCGTGGCCGGGCGCTGGGAGGCGGCGATCGAGGTCGACGAGGGGGTGCGGGGGCGGGGTCTTGGGCGTCAACTTGCGGTGGCGGTGCGGCAGTTGGTGCCGGGGCCGGTTGTCTGGGCGCAGCAGCCGCCAGGGAACGCTCGGAGCGTGCGGACTTTTCAGGGGGCGGGGTTTCGGCCGGTGGGGTCGGAGGTGTTGATGGTGCGGGCGTAGGGGGCGGGGGGTGAGGTGGGGGGAGGTGGGGGGAGGTGGGGGGGAGGTGGGGCGCGGGGCGGCGGGTGGTCACCTGCGGGTGCGTCGTGGCTGGCCGCCGGGCGGGTGCGCTTCGTGCGGGTGCGTCGTGGCTGATCGCGCAGTTCCCCGCGCCCCTAAAAGCCAGCCCCGTGCGCTACCGGAAGATCCCCGTGTGGCCCAGTGAGTAGCGGCCCGGCTGGGGGTAGACCGCGAGGCCGTGGGGGCCGTCCCCGACCGGGATGCGGGCCAGCTGCTTTCCGGACCTCGTGTCGATCGCGTACACCTCGGAGTCGTAGCGTCCGGCGAGCCAGAGGACCTTGCCGTCCGCCGAGACTCCGCCCATGTCGGGGCTGCCGCCGTCCGGCAGGTGCCACTTCTTGGTGAGCTTGTTCTTCGCGAAGTCGAAGACCGAGATCGAGCCCTCGCCCCGGTTGGGGACGTACATCTCCTTGGAGTCGCGGGAGATGTAGAGGCCGTGGCAGCCCTTGCCGGTGGGGAGGAGTTTGGGGGCGGTGAACTTCTCGCCGTCCAGGACCCACATCCCGTGCGCCATCATGTCGGCGATGTAGAAGGTCTTGCCGTCCGGGGAGATCTTCACGTCCTGCGGCATCGCCCCTTCGAAGGGGAGTTTCTGCTGGCCGACGACCTTCATCTGCTCCGTGTCGACCTTGAGGAGTTCGCCGGAGAACTCGCAGGAGACCACGAAGTAGCGGCCGTCCGCGGAGAAGTCCGCGTGATTGACGCCCGCGCAGGTGACGGGGACGGTCTTGACCCGGTTCATGGTGTGCGGGTCGCGGAAGACGAGTTCGCGGTCCATGGACGCCATGACGATCGCGTGCTTGCCGTTCGGCGTGAAGTAGAGGTTGTACGGGTCGTGGACCTCGACCGGCTTTCCGGCGACCCCGTTGGCCGGGTTGATCGGGGTGAGGGAGTGGCCGCGGTTGTTGTTGACCCAGAGGGTCTTCATGTCCCAGGACGGGACGACGTGCTGCGGCTGGATGCCGACCGGGATCGTCTCGATGACCTTGTACGTGGCCGGGTCGATGACCGAGACGGTGTTGGAGTTGGTGTTGGGGACGTAGACCCGGGAGGGGAACTTTCGGGCCACCGGGGCGATGTTGCCGGGGCGGTTGGCCGCGTAGATGTCCTGGGGGTTCTGCACCGGCGGCATACCGGGCAGGCCGGCCGGGGCCGCCTTCTTGAGGTGGGCGGGCGGGGCCTCGGCCTTTGTGCCGATCGCCTTCACGCCGGTCTTGTCGGACGGGTCCGCGCAGCCCGTGAGGGCGGAGAGCAGGGCGGTCGCCGCGCACAGGGCCCGGGTGCGGGGGGACATGCGGGGCGACGTGCGAGGAGAGGTGCGGGGGGACAGGGGCAGCGGGGTCATGGGGTCAGCAGCTCCGTGGTGGTCACCGCGCGCAGCTTGCGGCGGTGGAGGTCGTCGAGGAGGGCGGGCAGCGCGGCGACCGTGTCCGCGTAACCGAAGTGCAGGCTCACCACGGATCCGTTGCGGATCTCCCCGGCGACCTTGTGGGTGACGGCCGTCGCGCCGGGCGAGGTGAAGTCGAGGGAGTCCACGTCGTACGAGAGGACGTGGGGGTAGCCGGCCCGGCGGGCGAGCCGCTGCACGAGCGGTGTCGCGTACTGGGTGCGGGACGGACGGAACCAGGTGCCGATCGAGCCGGTGAGACGGCGCAGGCGCTGGGCGCAGTCGGTGATCTCGCGGTACGCCTCCCCCTCGGGCATCTCGGAGACGGTGAGGTGCCGCTGGGTGTGGTTGCCGAGGTCGTGACCGCCGTCGAGGATGCGGCGGGCGAGGGCGGGGTGTTCGTCGAGCCAACTGCCGACGGCGAGGACGGTGATGCGGGCCCCAGCGCGTTCGGCCTCGGCGAGGAGGGACGTGGCGATGGCCGGGTCGCCCTGGCCGTGGAAGGTGAGGGCCACCTGGGGGCGGTCGCGGGGGCCGTGCTCGATCTGGGCGGGGTGGCCGGGAAACCGGCGGGGCGCGGGAGCGGGCACGGAGCCGTGGCCGGACTTGGCGTGTCCGTGGCCGTGGCCGGACTTGGTGTGCCCGTGGCCGGACTTGGCGTGGCCGTGGTCGCTCCCGCGCCCGGCGTCGCCGCCCTGGTGCGTGGGGTCCGGTGTGCCGGTTCCGTCGTCCGCCCGGAGCCCCGACGCTCCGGAGCCGTTCGGTCGCGCGCACCCTGCCGCGAGCGCGCCCGCCAGTGCGGCGCCGGTTCCGGCCCGCAGCAGGGCGCGGCGGCCGGATCGTGGGGCCGGACCGTCTTCCGCGGTGGCGGGTGTCGTTCCGGTTTCTCCGCGCAGCCGGCTGCGGCGGTCGGTCGGTGGTGCGATGGGGCTCACCTCGCCAGGTGGGGGTGGGGGCAGGGTGAGCCCCGAGTGAGCACCATAAATGTGAAAAGAGACGAATGTGCCGATTGCTCCTTTAGGAGCGTTTCGGGACCGCTGCGGTACCTGCGGTATCCAACATGCGACCGCACCCCTCAGCTCGATGAATCACGCATCGAATCCCATAGTTATGCAGCGAATGCGAGGTGAGTGGTCCACCTCACCAACGATTCACTTCTAAAGTGTGATGGTCTGTGGTGATTTGCCCGAGTAGGGACTTTTGGCTTGAAGCCCCCTGTCTGCCATAGTCGGAGACACGAACCCCATTGACCCGGGCCAGTTCGTCACCCAGGCCCTGGAGCACACCCCTTTTCCCGCTCCACGGCCCCCACGGAAGCCCCCGCAGTGCGCCCCACCCCGGCGCCTGGGGGCTTCTGGCGTTTCCGGGCCCGTACGACCTCTAGCGCTCGCGGTCGACGACCCGCATCTCGAACCACGTCGTCTTGCCGCGCGGCAGCAGGTCCACGCCCCACCGGTCGGAGAGCTTGTCCACCAGGAACAGGCCCCGGCCGCTGACATCCGTCTCGCTCACCGGCATCAGGCACGGCAGGCCGCGCGACGGGTCGCGCACCTCGATGCGGATCCAGCCCCGGCGGCGCAGCATCCTCAGCCCGAAGACCCGGGCGCCGGTGTGCCGGACGGCGTTGCCCACGAGCTCCGAGACGAGCAGCACCGCGAACTCCGAGACCTGCGGGGAGAGCCCCCACTTCCGCTGTACGACCCACAGCGCGAGCCGGCGCGCGGTGCCCGCGGACTCACCCAGCGAGGGCAGCTTCACCTCGCCCTCCGTCGGGTCCCCGAAGGCGTCCAGCTCCGTGCGCGTCCGTTCGTCCTCGACGGCCGGCATCCACCGCGCTGCGGTCAGATGCCCCTGCTGCCGCGGTTCCTCCACACCTTCCAGGCCCGCCATGCCCCCATCATGGCTGCACCCGGTGCGGTCCGGGACCGTTCCGGGGGAATCAATCCCCCGGAACAGGCCCCCCGCGGGGCGGCTTCTGACATATGACGGAGACAAGAGCGAGCGTCCGCGACAGCGCTGACCTGCGACTACCCACCGCGCGCGAGTGATCACCCGCAGTGCCGTACAAGAACGCCTTAAGGCTCTCTTAAGGCTGAGCTAAGCCGCGAACCCCTCACACGGATGATTCACGGACGACTCATGGACGGCTCATGGACAGCTCGCGGGTCACCCATGGACGGCTCATGGGTCGCCCATGGACGACCCACGGGTCACCCATGGGCGACCCATAGCCGCCCCACAGGTGACCCTCCATCAATTCGCCGCTCCTCAGAGGAACTTGGCCTTGCCCGGACCCTCCTCCACGAAGCTGCGCATACCGCGCTCGCGGTCCTCGGTCGCGAACAGGGCTGCGAACCAGGTGCGTTCGACGGCGAGGCCGGTCTCCAGGTCCGTCTCCAGGCCGGTGTCGATGGACTCCTTCGCCGCGCGCAGCGCCAGCGCCGGGCCCTGGGCGAGCTTCGCGGCCCATGCGTGCGCCTGCTCGTACACCTCGGCGGCCGGTACGACCCGGTCGACCAGGCCCATCGTGAGGGCTTCGTCCGCCTTCACCATGCGGCCGGTGAAGATGAGGTCCTTGGCCTTGGAGGGGCCGACGAGGCGGGAGAGGCGCTGGGTGCCGCCGGCGCCCGGGATCACTCCGAGCAGGATCTCGGGCTGGCCGAGCTTGGCGTTGTCGGCGGCGATGCGGAAGTCCGCGCAGAGCGCCAACTCGCAGCCGCCGCCCAGCGCGTAGCCGGTGACGGCGGCGACGACGGGCTTGGGGATGCGGGCGACCGCGGTGAAGGAGTCCTGGAGCGCACGGGCCCGTCCGACCATCGCGGCGTGGTCCATCGCCTGCATCTCCTTGATGTCCGCGCCCGCCGCGAACACCTTCTCGCCGCCGTAGACGACCACGGCGCGCACGTCGTCGCGGCCTGCGGCCTCCTCCGCGAGCTCGCGCAGGCGGTCCTGGGTGGCGATGTCGAGGGCGTTCATCGGGGGGCGGTCGAGGCGGATCGTGCCGACGCCGGAGGTGACTTCGAGAGTGACTGTCATAGGGGCGAGGTTAGCGGCCGTTCACCGAGAGGGGACCGGCACATACGGACGGGCCCGGTGCACTTGGTCACAGTGCGCCGGGCCCGTACGGGTGGGACAGGTGGGGCTACTTGGTCCACTCCGCCCACGACATGTTCCAGCCGTTGAGGCCGTTGTCGGGAGCGATCTGCTTGTCGTGGGAGTTCTTGACGATGACCACGTCACCGATCTGCGAGCCGTTCCAGAACCAGGCCGCCGGGGTGCCGCTGTCCCCCGCGCCGCGCTGGTCGCGCAGGCCGACGCAGCCGTGGCTGACGTTGGCGGAGCCGAAGGTGTCGGACGAGGCCCAGTAGTTGCCGTGGATGAAGGTGCCGGAGTTCGACAGGCGCATGGCGTTCGGGACGTCCTTGATGTCGTACTCGCCGCCGAAGCCGACGGTGGCGCCGTTCATCCGGGTCACCTTGAGCTTCTCGCTGATGACCATCTGGCCGTTGTACGTCGTCGTGGACGGGGCTCCGGCGGTGATCGGGATCGTCCTGACCAGCTTGCCGTCGCGGACGACCTTCATCGTCTTGCTCTTGGCGTCGACGGTGGAGACCTGGCTGCGGCCGATGGTGAACTTCACCGTCCGGTTCTGCTTGCCGTAGACGCCGGGGCGGCCCTCGACGCCGTCCAGGTTCATCCTGACGGTGACCTTGGTGCCCGGCGCCCAGTACTTCTCGGGGCGGAAGTCCAGCCGGTCGTTGCCGAACCAGTGGCCCTCGATCGGCACGGACGGCTCGGCCGTCACCTTGATCGCGTTCCGTACGGCTTCCGGCGAGGTGATGCCGCGGGTGAAGTGGAAGGACACCGGCATGCCGACGCCGACCTTGGTGCCGTCCTCGGGCCGGAACTCACCGATGAAGGTGTTTTTCGGGACGAGGGTCGTGAAGGTGGTGTCCTGGGCCGACGCGCGGCCCTCGGCGTCCTTCGCGATGGCGTGCACCTTGTACGTCGTACTGGCGGCGAGGTGGTGGGAAGGCTCCCAGCCGGTGCCGTCGGCGGCGAGCTTGCCCTCGACCTCGTTGCCCTTGGAGTCGGCGACCTTGACCTCGGACAGCTTGCCCTTGTCGGCGGTGATCTTCAGGGTGCCGCTGGTCGCGACGTCCTTGGCGCCGTTCTTCGGCGTGACGGTGACGACCGCCTGGGACGCCTTGGTGTCGGCCTGGTCGGCACCCGGCTTCGCCCTGTCCGGCTTGCCCGTGTTGTTCGATCCGTCGCCGCCGCAGGCGGTGACCAGGAGCAGCAGGGCGCCGAGTACGAGCGCGAGAAGTGCCCGGCCGCCGCGCGGACGTATTTCGCTGGCCCCGGAAGTAACCGGGATCGGCTGCCTGTTCAATGTGGAATTCTCCCCTCGCGCACGGCCCTGACCAGGCCCGCACCCCCGCACGCAACCACCGCGCACTGTGCGCTAGATAATCACATCGGGCGCGCCGGGGACTCCCCTGGAATGTCACCGTTCAGTCCCAAGGTTCCTTCCCAGAATTCGGTCCCGAGACGCAGGCCAGGGCCGCCGCGGGGCGGTCAGCGCAGGGCGGAGCCCGCCGTCCATTGGTCCCAACCCATGTTCCAGCCGCCAAGGCCGTTGTCGGGAGCGACCTTTCGGTCACGTGAGTTGACCACCTCGACGACGTCGCCGACGAGCGTGCGGTCGAAGAACCAGCCGGCCGGGGCGCCCGAGCTGCCGCCCTTCTCGTCGCGCAGCCCGATGCAGCCGTGGCTGGCGTTGCTGGAGCCGAAGACTCCGCTCGACCAGTAGTTGCCGTGCAGGAAGGTGCCGGACGAGGTGAGGCGGACGGCGTGCGGGACGTCCGCGATGTCGTACTCGCCGCCGAAGCCGACGGTGCGGCCGTTCATCCGGGTCACGTCGTGCATCTCGCTGACCACCATCTTCCCGTTGTACGTGGGGTTCTTGTCGGTGCCGGCGCTGATCGGCAGCTCGGAGAGGACCTCGCCGTCGCGGGTGACGGTCATGGTGTGCTCCTCGGCGTCGACGAGGGAGGTCTGGTGGCGGCCGACGGTGAAGGACACCGACTTGTTCTGGATTCCGTAGACGCCGGGGGCGGCCGGTACGTCGCGCAGCCGGATGTCGGTGGTGACGCGGGTGCCGGGACGCCAGTACGTACGCGGCCGGAAATCGAGGCGTTCCTTGCCGAACCAGTGGCCGACGACGGGGACGGCGGGCTGCGAGGTGACGCGGATGGCGCGCTCGACGGCGGCCTTGTCCACGATGGCCCGGTTGAAGGAGAAGGAAATGATCATGCCGGTGCCGACGGTGGAGCGGTTCTCCGGTTTGAAGTAGCCGATGAAGCGCTCGTCGGGGACGTGGGTGGTGAAGGAGGTCGTACGGGCGGACCGGTGGCCGTCCTCGTCGACGGCGACCGCGTGGACGGTGTACTTGGCGGCCAGTACCAGCTTCCCTGTGGTGTCGGCGGCGTCCGGCTGCCAGGAGGTGCCGTCGGCGCTGATCCGTCCCCGTACCTCCTGCTGCTCGGAGTCCTCGACGCGCAGGACCTTGACCCGCTCCAACGTGCCGTCGGGGACGGTCACTTCGAGCGGGGTGCCGACCTGGACGTCCTTGGCGTTGTCGGCGGGGGTGATCCGGATCGCCTCCTCGGGAGAGAGGGGCTCGGAGTCGAACCAGGAGCCGACGCCGCCGGCGGAGCAGCCGGTGAGGGCGAGGGCCAGGGTCAGGGCGACTCCGGCGAGGGTTCTTGTCACAGGGCGTCTCCCGTTCGGGCCAACGGCCAGCGGCCTGCGGGGGAAACGTGAGTGCGAGCGCCACTCTGGGCATGACAGCAGGGAGGACCTCATGTGGAGAGCCTGGCGGCCGGGACGCCGTCGTGCCTCTCGACTCGCCGGTCCCCGACGAGTCGCGGGAGGCATAACGGTGTCGAGCGCACCCGAACAGGACGTGCAGCAAGGACGCGGGAGCGAGGCGCTCCACGGCTCCCCGGCCGGTTCACCGACCGGCCCTTCGACCGGTTCTTCGACCGGTTCTTCGACCGGTTCACCGACCGGGGCCGCGACGGAGGCCGTGAGCGGTAACGGCCACCGGGAGCGGCCCGGCGAGAGCCCCCGGCCACCCGTGTGGCCGGGGGCTCCGAACCCCCTGGGGGCCCGGTTCAGGGTCGGCCCCGACGGGGTGGCGGGGACCAACTTCGCACTGTGGGCGGGCGGTGCGGAGGCCGTCGAGCTGTGCCTCTTCGACGAGGAGGGCGGGAAGGGCGGCGAGACCCGCTGCCCCTTGAGCGAACTGACGCACGAGGTGTGGCACGGCTTCGTGCCGGGGGTGCACCCCGGGCAGCGGTACGGATTCCGGGTGCACGGGCGGTGGGACCCGTGGACCGGCGCCCGCTGGAACCCGGCGAAGCTGCTGCTCGACCCGTATGCGCGGGCGGTCGACGGCGACTTCGTCCTCCCGCCCGAGGTGTACGGGCACGTACGGGACTGGCCGCAGCAGCACGTCGCCGACACCGTCCGCGACGAGCGGGACTCCGCTCCGTACGTCCCGAAGGGTGTCGTCGTCCACGATGACGACGACTGGGCGGACGACCGGCGGCCGAAGACGCCGTGGGCGGACTCGGTGATCTACGAACTGCACGTGCGCGGCTTCACGATGCGGCATCCGGGGATCCCGGAGGAGCTGCGGGGCACGTACGCGGGTCTGGCACATCCGGCGGCGATCGAGCACCTGGTGCGGCTGGGGGTGACGGCGGTGGAGCTGCTGCCGGTGCACCAGTTCGCGCACGAGGACCACCTGCTGCGGCGGGGACTCAAGAACTACTGGGGCTACAACTCCGTCGGCTACTTCGCCCCGCACGCGGGGTACGCGGCGACCGGGACGGCGGGGCAGCAGGTCGGCGAGTTCAAGCGGATGGTGCAGGCGCTGCACGCGGCCGGGATCGAGGTGATCCTGGACGTGGTCTACAACCACACGGCGGAGGCGGGCGAGTTGGGGCCGACGCTGTCGATGCGGGGGATCGACAACCGGGGGTACTACCGGCTGCAGGGCGACGCACGGCGGTACGCGGACTACACGGGGTGCGGGAACACGCTGCACGTCGTCCAGCCGCATGTGCTGAGGCTGATCACGGACTCGCTGCGGTACTGGGTCAACGAGATGGGGGTGGACGGCTTCCGGTTCGACCTGGCGGCTGCGCTGGCGAGGTCGATGCACGACGTCGACATGCTCTCCCCGTTTCTCGCCGTGATCGCCCAGGACCCGACGCTGCGCCGGGTGAAACTGATCGCGGAGCCGTGGGACGTGGGGAGCGGGGGCTACCAGGTCGGCGCCTTCCCTCCCCTGTGGACGGAGTGGAACGACCGCTACCGGGACGCGGTACGGGACTTCTGGCGCGGCGCACTGCCGGACGTACGGGACCTTGGCTACCGGCTGTCGGGGTCGAGCGACCTGTACGCGTGGGGCGGCCGGCGCCCGTACGCCTCGGTCAACTTCGTGACGGCGCACGATGGTTACACGCTGCGGGACCTCGTCTCGTACGAGCAGAAGCACAACGGGGCGAACGAGGAGGGGAACCGGGACGGGACCAACGACAACCGGTCCTGGAACTGCGGCGCGGAGGGCGAGACCGACGATTCTTCTGTGCTGGCCCTGCGGCGACGGCAGTTGCGCAACCTGGTGACGACGCTGCTGCTGTCGACGGGCGTGCCGATGCTGGTCGCGGGCGACGAGATGGGGCGTACGCAGGGCGGCAACAACAACGCGTACTGCCAGGACAACGGGATCAGCTGGGTGGACTGGTCCCTCCTTGAGGAGCCGGGGTGGCGCTCGCTGTTCGACCTGACGTCGCGACTCCTTGCCCTTCGACACGCGCATCCGGTGCTGCGGCGGCGGGCGTTCTTCTCCGGTCGACCCCAAGAGGCCGACGGGCTGCGGGACTTGGCGTGGTTCACGGTGCACGGGGAGGAGATGACGCAGGACGACTGGTACGCGCCGGCGGCGACGCTCGGGATGTATCTGTCGGGAACCGACATTCCGGGGCGGGACGCGCGGGGCGAGAAGGTCGTGGACGAGAGCTTCCTGGCGGTGCTGCACGCGGGCGCGGACCCGGTGGACTTCCGGCTGCCGGGGGAGCCGTGGGCGGCGTGTTACGAGGTGGTCGTGGACACGTCGGCGGAGGAGCAGGGGGATGTGGCGGGGATGCGGTACGAGGGGGGCGAGGTGGTTTCGGTGCCGGAGCGGGCGGTGGTGTTGATGCGGGTGGGGCGGTAGGGGGCGCGCTGGGGCGGCTTCACTTGTCGGTCGGTCCGGGCTCGGCCCCGTACGGCCAGGCGACCCGCTTGGCGAAGTGGGTCCACACCACCAGGACGGCAAGTACCGCGGTGGCGCCGCCGAGCGCCATGACCACGGAGGGGGAGGTCCGGTCCAGGGCCATTCCCCCGACGAGGGCGCCGACCGAGAAGGTCGCCTGGAAGGACGCGGTGAACAGGACCGACGCCGCTTCCGGAGCGTCGGGCACCGCCTTGGCGAACCAGGTCTGCGAAGCGACCGGCACGGCACCGTACGCAATACCCCACACCACCAGCAGCACCACCGCACCGGCCTCGCCTCGACCCAGCACGGGAAGCAGCAGGGTCGACACGGCGATCAGGCCCGCGGCGAGCCCGAAGGTGGCGTGCGGAGACCGGGCCGCCAGGGAGCCTCCAAGGAAGTTGCCGAGGATGCCGGCGGCGCCGTAGATCAGCAGGAACGCGGTGATCAGGCTGCTCGCGTCGCCCCCGGTGGTCTGTTGGAGGAACGGCGTCACATAGGTGTACGTGCCGAAGTGGGCGAGTACGACGAGGAAGGTGAGCAGTAGCGCGAAGCGGATGTTGACGCTGCGGCACATGCGGGCGAGCACGCTCAGCCGGGTGGGCCGGACCGGGGGCAGCGGCGGCACGGTCAGGAACAGCATGATCAGCACTCCGACCGTCAGCACACCCATGGCCAGGAACGCCGCGCGCCATCCCGCGAGGTCTCCGACGAGGGTGCCGAGCGGCACCCCGAGCACGGATCCCAGCGGAACGGCCGAGAAGATCACGGCCGTTGCCCTGCCGACGGAAACAGGGGGCACCAGCCGCCCCGCCACCCCGGCCCCGATCGACCAGAAGCCACCGATCGTGATCCCGACCATGATCCGGGAGATCAGTACGAGCCAGTAGTCCGGGGCGGTTGCGGCCAGGAAGTTCGCCAGTGCCAGCAGCAGGAGAAGGAGGCACAGCATCAGGCGGCGGTCCATGCGTGCCGTGGCGACGGTGATCAGCGGGGCGGAGAACGCGGCGAGAAGCCCCGGCATGGTCATCATCAGCCCCGCCGTCCCGTCGGAGACGGTGAAGGAGTCTCCGATGGAGGTGAGCAGACCGATCGGCAGGATCTCGGTGGTGACGATGGCGAAGATTCCCAGCATCACGGAGAGGACGGCGGGCCATCTGGCGCGGGGTGAGCGAGGGGGGAGCGCGGCGCTGTCGGAGGCTGTGGTGGGGGTGGGGGTGGGGGAAGTGGCGGGGGTGGGGATTGAGGTGGGCATGGGTCCGTCCTGCGTGTGGTGGCCAACGCGTTTCACGGCCAGTGCAACAGGCCAGGCCCGGGGTGGCTGGCAGCTCTGCGACAGCACCCTGGCGTTTCGTGGTGGTGTCGCATTCCCGCGCGGGAGGGGTACGCGCGGATTCGAGCTACGGGGGCTGGGGCTCTTTAAGTAGGTTGCCTGGGCGGGGTGTTGGGGCGCGGGAGCGGGAGCGGGGCCGGAGGTGGGCTGGGACCGGAGGTGGGCTGGGACCGGAGGTGGGCTGGGGTGGGCGGTGTGGGGGTGGGGGTGGGGCGGGGTCGGAGGGTGGGGGTTTCGGGCTGCCCCCTTGGCGGAATAGTGGCGCTTCCGGGGGCCCTGTAAAGGGCGCTCCCTGCGGTCGCGTCGGCTGCGCCGATTCCGCTGCGCTTCACCCTTGACAGGGCCCCCTCCAGCGCAAGTGAGAGTAGCCAAGGGGGCAGCCCGAAAGAACGGGTCCCGGGGGAGGTGCGGGGAGTGGTGCGGGTTTCGTTGCCGGGTGGCGGGTGTGTGGGTGGGGGCGCCGGGAATCCCTGCGGCCGATTTCCGGATCCCGTCCGCCGGTGGGTGGGGGCTTCGGGAATCCCTGCGGGTGGATGCCAGGCCCTTTCCGCCGGTGGGTGGGGGCTTCGGAGATGGGTGGCCGTTGGTTCGACCTGTTGGGGTGGGTGGGGGTGCGCCGACCTGAATGGGGCTGCTGGGGCAGGTATGGCGGCTGGTTGGGGTTGGGGTTCAGGCTGGTGGCTGGTGTGGGTGGGGGGATGCGGGCTACGGGGACGCAGATGTGGATGGGGAGTGATGCGGGGCGAGGAGCGTGGGCGGGTGGGGTGGTGTCGGGGAGATGGGGAAGTGCGTGGTGGGGAGGGGTGGTTGTCTCATTTCCTCTGTGCGGAGGTAGGGGGTCGGATTGATGTCTCGGTGGCTCGTGTAAGCGAGACATTCTTCCGAGGGGGTGACCGGGCGAGGCGCGGGAGGGACGCGAGGCCCGGCCCGCATAAAGAGGGCAAGGGGTGCGGGCAAGGACAGGGGGAGGGGCACGGACAGGGGCAGGGGCACGGACAGGGGTGCGAGTTTGAGCCAGGGCCGGATGGCCGGTCTCCGCCCATGAGCCCCACTCCCGCCTTCCGCTCGGGCCTCCACCTCCACTTCCACTTCCGCCTTCGCCCCCGTCCAGGGAGTCAGCCCCCATCAGGCCGGTTGCCCGGGGCGGCGCTTCACGTGGTGCACCACACCAGGCTCTGTCGCCCCACGTCTCTCCTCCTGTCACTGGGCGGACGGGACTGGGTGGATTACCGAGCGTTGATCGCAACTTTCCCCACACAGTCGCCTCTCCCGCATCCCGCCAGGGATACGCACCCCCACTCACCGGTCACGTCCCAGCGCTACGGCCACCCCTCCCCCAGGCCCCCACCCACCGGCACTCAGGTCCACCGACCACCGGACCACTTCCCGGCACCCCCACCCACCGGCGCCCAGGTCCACCGACCACCGGACTACTTCCCCGCGCCCCCACCCACCGGCGCCCGCGATTGCGCACAACCCGGACCACTTCCCGGCGCCCCCACCCACACACCCGCCTCCCGGCCACGAAACGCCGGCCGATTCCCGGCCTCCTCCGTGGCCACCCCCCCCCGGGCGCCCCCCTCAAAAAACCCAGCGCTGGAGGGGGCCCTGTCAAGGGTGAAGCGCAGCGCAATCGGCGCAGCCGACGCGACCGCAGGGAGCGCCCTTTACAGGGCACCCGGAAGCGCGACCATGAAAAGAGGGGCGGCCCTACCGGAACCCCTCCAACACCGCACCCGCCTGGATGGCTGGCGCGTCACCCGGTACCGCGCGCGGTCGCCCGTGGCGCTCAGTCGCGGTTGAGTTGGAACCACACGCCCTTGCCGTGGGCGACCTCGCTGATACCGCAGAGGTCGGAGAGCGCGGTGACGAGGAAGAGGCCACGGCCGTGCTCGTCGTTGCTCTTCGCCCGGTGCGGGGCGGGGAGTTCGGGGCTGTTGTCGTAGACGGCGATGCGGATGTGGGTCCGCTCGACGCGGGTTCTGAGGTGGACGTCGCCCTTGGCGTGCTGGTGGACGTTGGTGACCAGCTCGGAGGTGCAGAGTGCGGCGGTTTCGGCGAGTTCACCGAGGCCGAGGGTGGCCAGGGCGCTGCGGACGAAGTCGCGGCAGATCTTGGGCGAGGTGGGGTCGTTCGGGGTGAACAGGGTGTACGAGCAGGGGAGTTCGGGCACGTCGGATTCGCCCACGGGATGCCTCCAGGCATGGAAGGGGGGTTGCGTTCGCGTGATCGACATCCCGGCCACCAGTGGCAGTACCGCCCCCGCGGGCACACACCCGTCCGGAGCGGGTGGTGGATCGGGCGGTGCACTTCTGGTGGGCGGGCAGGGTTCTGCTGTCGATGAGCGAGGCTTCCGACATCGCTGTGTGAGCGTCGCCATACACAAGGTAGCGACCAAGTCATCAGATCTGCAACCTGCTTGATGGATTCGGTGGACCACCCGCCCCACCAGCGGCAGACTGTCACCGAAGCTGACGGAGGTCGCCGCTGTGGCACTACGGACGAACATCACCGAGCGGCAGCGCCGACTCGGCGCAGAGCTGCGCAAGTTGCGGGAACACGCAGCCCTGACGGTCAATGAAGCGAGCAGGTCGATAGGCATGGGGGCTGCGCACCTCAGCCACATCGAAGCGGCTCGCACCGCGATCCCCACGGATCGACTCACCGCACTGCTCCGGACGTACGGTGTCAGTTCTGAGCCGTACATCGCCGCTCTCGTGGGCATGGCCGAGAGCAACGGGCGTGGCTGGTGGTCCGACTACCGCAAGTCCATGGGCAAGTCCGCACTCGACCTGGCGGAGCTGGAGTCGCGGGCGACCCGTATTCGCAGCCACGAAACGCTCCTGGTTCCGGGCCTGTTGCAGACCGAGGCGTACATGCGCGCGCTCTTCCGCAGCGCACGACCAGGTGCCACTCCGGAGGAGATCGAGGCATCCGTTCGATTCCGGCTCGACCGGCAGCGCGTCCTGGCGGACAGCTCCGAGACCTCGTTCCATGCCATCGTGCACGAGGCGGCGTTGCGCATCGCCGTAGGCGGTTCACACGTGATGCGCGGGCAGCTCACGCGCCTGATCGAGGCGGCCGAACGGCCGGGAACGACCATCCAAATCCTGCCTTTCGAGGCGGGTTCACGGGCCTGGTTCGGTACGCCGTTCCTCATCCTCCGGCCCGGGGTAGAGGAACTGGAGACGGTCATCCTCGAACATCCAGCCGAACCACTGCGGTTGGGCGACAACGAGTCGATCGCTCGTTACGACAGCACCTTCGACGGCCTGGCCAAGAGCGCACTGCCCGAAGTAACCCCGGACCGCGCCCCTTCCCGGCACGAGGCCCGGGACTCCTGGGGGCTCATCCAGCACGTCCTGTACACCCACTAAGAATTGGCCCCATGTCTGAACTCCTCTGGCAGAAGTCCACCTTCAGCGACGGTGCAGGCGACAACTGCGTCAACGTCGCCTCCTCTGACGGAACTGTCCACCTCCGCGAGAGCGACGAGCCCGAGGTCGTCCTCACCACCACTCCCCACGCCCTCGCCGCCCTGCTCCGCACCGCACAGTCAGCAAACTGACCCCGGCCTCCGAGGAGAATTGACACCATGTCCGAACTCCCTTGGCAAAAATCCACGTTCAGTGAGGGCGCAGGCAACAACTGCGTCAACGTCGCCTCCTCCCCCGACCGCCCCCACACCCTCCACCTCCGCGAGAGCGACACCCCCGAAGTCGTCCTCACCACCACCCCCCACGCCCTCGCCGCCCTGCTCCGCTCCGCGCGGGCCATGGCCTGAGCACCGCGTCTGCAGCGACGCCCGCCAGGCCAGCAGGTTGTCGACGATCCGCGAGGTCAGGCCGAGGGCGGGGTTCGTGGGCACCAACAGGGTCGGTGCGGTCCGGCCGTGTGCCCAGGTCCATGCCTCGGGTGTGTGCGCGTCGTCCACCCACGCGGCCGGGCGGTCGCCGGCGAAGGTGTCGATGGCGGGCACCTTCGCCGACGGTTCGAACGGTACGGGCGGGAAGCGGAGGACCGGCAGGGTCGGCAGGTTCAGGGCGGGCGCGAGGAGGGTGTTCGCCTCGTCCTCCCAGCCCGTCGCCCAGACCAGTTCGAAGTCCCGGCCGAGGCGGTCGAGCCACCGGCCGTGCTCGTCGCAGAGGCGGACCGGTGGGTCCTCGTCGGGGAAGAACGCGTGCTCGCGGTAGCCCGGCGGGCAGGTGTCGGCCGCGAACGGGTTCAGCACTCCGTCGACGTCCAGGAGGAGGAGTGGGTCGGTACGGCCACCCTGGCTCACGTGCCGTCAGCCGAGGATGCCGCGCTCGTAGGCCCTCGCCACCGCTGCCGCGCGGTCGTTGACGCCCAGTTTGGCGTAGAGGTGGGTGAGGTGCGTTTTGACCGTGGCTTCGCTGATGAAGAGGATGCGGGCGATCTCGCGGTTGGACATGCCCTTGGCGACCAGGGCGAGGACCTCGCGTTCGCGGGCGGAGAGGGGTGACTCCGAGGCGGCCTGCGCGGGGCGGGGGTTGCGGACCTGGGTGACCAGGCGGGTGGCGACGGCCGGGGAGAGGACCGTGCGGCCTGCGGCGGCAGCTCGTACCGCGGTGAAGAGTTCGTCGCGGGGGGCGTCCTTGAGGAGGTAGCCCGTGGCGCCCGCCTCGATCGCGGGAAGGGTATCCGTGTCCGTGTCGTAGGTGGTGAGGACGAGGACCTTGGAGGGGAGGGCGCGGCGGGTGATCTCGGCGATGGCGGCCACTCCCCCGCCGCCCGGCATGCGGAGGTCCATGAGGATCACGTCGGGGGCCAACTCCGCAGCCAGTTCGACCCCTTGCGGGCCGCTCGCCGCCTCGCCGAGGACTTGGAAGCCGGGGGCCGTCGCGAACATTCCGCGCAGGCCGTCCCGTACCACCGGGTGGTCGTCGACGATCAGGAGGGTGATGACGGCAGGTGCGTCGGGTGTCTCAGCCATGGGGGAGCAAGGGTACGCGGGCGGAGACCGCCGTGCCGAGGCCAGGCTCGGACTCCACCACCACCGTGCCCGCGATGCGTTCGGCGCGGGTGCGCATTCCGTCGAGGCCGAAGCCGCCCGCTTCCGTACGGGCGGCGACCGCCGACGGGTCGAAGCCGGTGCCGTCGTCGCGGACGTCGAGGGCGACCTCGTCCTCCATGTAGGAGAGGGTGACGCCGGCCCGGGTGGCGCGGGCGTGCCGGGAGGTGTTGCTGAGGGCTTCCTGGGCGATACGGAGGAGGGTGGCGGCGACCTCCTCGTGGAGGGGTTCCTCGGTGCCGGTGACGGTGAACCCGGTGCGGATTCCGGTGCGTCGGGAGTAGTCGGCGACGGTCTTCTTCAGCGCTTCGGGGAGGGTGTCGTGTTCGAGGGCTGCGGGGCTGAGGTTCTGCACCGAGCGGCGGGCCTCGCCCAGGCTGGTGCGGGCCAGGTCCTGGGCGCGGGAGAGGTGGACGGCGGCCGTGTCCGGGTCGGTGGTGGAGGTGACGACCTGGAGCTGGGCGATGATGCCGGTCAGGCCCTGCGCGATGGTGTCGTGGATCTCGGCGGCGAGCCGGCGGCGTTCGTCGGAGACCCCTGCTTCCCTTGCCTGGAGGAGGAGTTGCTCGTGCAGGCCGGCGTTCTCGGCGAGGGTCTGCTCCAGGCGCGCGTTGGTCTCTTCGAGGGCCG
This sequence comes from Streptomyces sp. NPDC021093, assembly GCF_044333135.1. Classification (NCBI taxonomy): domain Bacteria; kingdom Bacillati; phylum Actinomycetota; class Actinomycetes; order Kitasatosporales; family Streptomycetaceae; genus Streptomyces; species Streptomyces sp. NPDC021093. The sequence continues at coordinate 22,474 of NZ_JBIRQJ010000014.1, forward strand.
CGATCGCCGCCTCCTTGCCCTTGGCCATCTCCGCCTCCCGCGCGCCCAGGTGCACGAAGAACGAGGTGAGCGAGGCGTTGATGAGGAACAGGATGCCGAAGGCGGTCCAGGACATCAGGTCGTCCGGCGGCAGCCCGCCGGACTGGGACCCCGCGAGGATGACGGCGGTGATCAGGATGCCGGCCCTGGTCGCCCTCGGGGGCAGCAGGTAGGGCGTGTCGACGTAGCCGATGCTCGCGTAGATCGCGAAGAACGGGTTGATCCAGGTGAGAGCGAAGGCGATGGCCGTACGAACGACGTAGTAGACACGGCCAGGGACGGAGAGCTCGGGCTGGTCCCGGCGGATCCGGTTCCAGCACAGGTGCAGGACCGCCGTCACCGCGACAAGCGCTCCGACGGCGATTCTCTCCGCGTCGCCCTTCATGACCAGGGGGGCCGCCGCGTACCCGATCACCGTGGAGAGGAAGAGCAGGGCGAACGGGCCGAAGCGGTGGAACTGGTCCATGCGTTCTTCGACGCTCGCCATGCCTGTGCTCTCCCCCTGGTGGTCGGCCGGCGCGTCCCCTACTCCCACTTGAACCAGCGGGACGCGGCTGCGATCAGCACAATCATCCATGCCGCGAGCACACCCAGGTGGTCCCAGCCCGGCCAGGCTCCGAGCATCGCGTCGTCGAGTGCCTGCGAGGCGGCGCCGAGCGGGGTGATCTCGACGATCGCCCTGAGGGTGTCGGGCATCGCCTGGACCGGGATCCAGACGCCCGCCGTGAACATCGTCGGGAAGAAGATCACCGACCCGACCGCCTGTGCGGCCTTGGTCGTACGGGTGACGGCGCAGACGGTCGCGCCGAGGGCGAGCGCGGCGAGGACGGCGAGGGCGAGGGCGAGGACGTAGCCGAAGAGCTGCTTCGGGAGCGCGACGTCGAAGGCGAGCCTGCCGACCAGCAGGACGAGCAGCCCGGAGCCGAGCGCGGCGACCGCGTTCACCACGATCTGCGCGCCCAGGAGCGTGGCGGGGCGTACCGGAGTGGTCGACATACGGCGCAGGATGCCGCGTTCGCGGTACCCGACAAGGGTCGGCGGCATGGCCTGGAGGCCGGCCATGATCATGGAGAGGAGCACGGCCACGGGGACGTACAGGTCGATCGTGCGGCGCCCGCCGAGGTCGGCCGAGGGCTCGCGGAAGTCGGGGATCATGCCGAGGATCACCATCAGTACGGTCGGGAAGAGCAGGACCCAGAAGAGGGCGCCGGGCTCGCGGCCGAAGAGACGGGCTTCCGTGCGCAGGACTGCGGTGCTGGCGGACATGGTCGTGATCACGCTGCCTTCGTGGTGGTGGCGGGGGTACGGGCTTCGCTGCTCTCCGCGCCGGTCCCCGTGCCGTTCTCCGTGAGGTCGAGGAACGCGTCGTCCAACGTGGCCTCGGTGACCCGGAGTTGGTGCGCCTCGATGTGGTGGAGGGCGAGGAGCGAGATCACGGCGTTGACGGTGCGGTCGGTGCCGTTGATGACGATGCGGTTGCCTTCCCGGTCGACCGAGGCGGCCTCGGGGAGACCGGCCAGCGCGGTGGGTTCCAGCGGGCGGGACGGGGTGAAGCTGATGACCGTGGAGCTGGAGGAGCGGCGGATCAGGCCGGACGGCGAGTCCAGGGCGGCGACCCGGCCCTTGTCGATGACGGCGATGCGGTCGCAGAGGCGCTGGGCCTCCTCCATGAAGTGGGTGACGAGGAGGACGGTGACACCGGAGTCGCGTACGTCCTCGATCAGCTTCCAGGTGTCGCGGCGGGCGCGCGGGTCGAGGCCGGTGGTCAGCTCGTCGAGGACGACGACCTTCGGGTTGCCGATGAGGGCGAGCGCGATGGACAGGCGCTGCTTCTGGCCGCCGGAGAGCTTGGCGAAGCGGGTGGTGAGTTTGTCGGTGAGGCCGAGGCGTTCGGCGAGGGGCCGCCAGTCGGCGGGGTTCGGGTAGAAGGACGCGTACAGCTCCAGCGCCTCGCGGACCAGGATCTTGGGCTGGAGCTCGCTCTCCTGGAGCTGGGCGCCGAGGAGGTGGGTGACCTTCTTGTGGTCGGCGACCGGGCTGAACCCGGCGACGCGGACGGTGCCGGAGTCGGGGGTGCGCAGGCCCTCGACGCACTCGACGGTGGTGGTCTTGCCCGCGCCGTTGGGACCGAGGATCCCGAAGATCTCGCCCTCCTCGACGGTGAAGGAGACGCCGTCGACGGCGGGCCGGCCGGCGTAGGTCTTGCGGAGCTCGCTGACTTCGATGAGGGACATGGGAGGAGCATCGCGCCGGGCGGAGCGCGCCGGTATCGGCCATCGCGCTCGACCGGGCCATCAGCCGATCGGCTGATGGCGACACCGGTCGGGGGACCCGTCCCCTACGACACCCGGAGGCGGGGTGGGCGGGTCGGGGGGGGCCGTGCGTACGGGACCCGGAGGCGGGTCGGGGTTCGTACGTACGGGACGGCGGAGCCGGGATGGGGAGCGGACCTACAGCAACCTGAGAAGGCCGGGATTCGTACCTGCGGAACCGGGGGGGACGGCTCGGGATGCGGACGGGCCCGGGGACGGCATGGGGTGCGGGCGTACGGGACGCGAGCACGTCATGGGGCGCGGGCGACGGCTCCCGGGCACGGCTCGGGATGCGGACGTACGAAACCAGGGGGCGGCATGAGGTGCGTCCGCACGAGACGCCGGGACGGCATCGGGGGCGGGCGGGCCTCCGGGGACGG
>NZ_JBIRQJ010000014.1:25298-306298 GCF_044333135.1 Streptomyces sp. NPDC021093
GGACGGCACGGGGTGCGAACGTACGAACCCCGGGGGACGCACGGGGTACGTGCTACGAGACGCTGGCACGGCATCGAGGGCGGGCGGCTCCCCGGAGCGGCACGGGAGGCGGACGTACGAACTCCGGGGACGGCATGAGGTGCGTGCGCACGAGACGCCGGGACGGCATCGGGGGCGGGCGGGCCTCCGGGGACGGCACGGGGTGCGAACGTACGAACCCCGGGGGACGCACGGGGTACGTGCTACGAGACGCTGGCACGGCATCGAGGGCGGGCGGCTCCCCGGAGCGGTACGGGAGGCGGACGTACGAACTCCGGGGACGGCATGACGTGCGTGCGCACGAGACGCCGGGACGGCATCGGGGGCGGGCGGCCTCCGGGGACGGCACGGGGTGCGAACGTACGAACCCAGGGGACGCACGGGGTACGTGCGTACGAGACGCTGGCACGGCATCGGGGGCGGACGGGCCTCCGGGGACGGTTCGGGGTGCGGACATACGTATCCAGAGGGCGCCCCACGGGACGGACGCTCCCGCGGGCGGCCCAGAGGTGCGCACTGCTCACGAAAGCGGTCCCGGGAGGGGCGGACGGCTCGCGGTCCGGGGACGTAGCGCGTGTCGCGTCGTGCCTCGAATACTCACTGGGCTATGTCGGAGGCGGCTCGTAGGCTCGGGCCGATGACCGGTACACGCACCTCCCCCGCGCCCAAACGCTCCGCCATACGTGCCCTGCTGCGGCTCTGGCCCTATGTCAGACCGGTCCGAACTCGCTGGGCCAGTGCGGCAATTGTCGCGATCGTGGCCTCGTGTCTGAGCCTGCTCTTCCCTCTTGTCCTGAAATGGATGGTCGACGGGCCGATCGCGGAAGGCGATCCGGGCGGGGTGTGGCTGGGGGCGGGCGCGCTGCTCGGGCTCGGCATCGTCGAGGCGCTGCTGTTCGGGTTCCGGCGCTGGCTGGTCGCGCGGCCTCTCGCCTCGGTGGAGGCACAGTTGAGGGCCGATCTCTTCCGGCACGTACAGCGGCTGCCGGTGGCGTTCCACGACAAGTGGGCCTCGGGGCAGTTGCTGTCGCGCGGTACGACGGACCTGATGCTGATCCGGATGTTCCTGGCGTTCCCGCTGACGTTCCTGATCGTCAACGGGACCACGATCCTGGTGGGGTTCGTGATCCTGCTGATGCAGGAATGGTCGCTGGGTCTTGTGCTGATGCTGCCGGTGGTTCCGCTGATCGTCCTGTGCGCGCTCTTCGAGGTGAAGTACGCCCTGGTGTCGCGCAAGGCGCAGGACCAGGTGGGCGATCTGACGACGGTCGTCGAGGAGAGCGTGCTCGGCATCCGGATCATCAAGGGCTTCGGCCGGCACCGGGCGCAGGCGACCGCGTTCCGTGAACTGTCGCTGCGGCTGCGCGGAACGGAGCTGCACAAGGCACGGCTCCTCGCGGGCGTTCTGGGCCTGATGACGGTGATCCCGGAGCTCGCCATCGGTGCGGCGCTGGTGCTCGGCACGATCCAGGTGGCCGACGGGGGTCTGTCGGCGGGCACGCTGGTCGCGTTCCTGTCGACGGCGCTGGCGCTGCGCTGGCCGGTGGAGTCGCTCGGCTTCCTGCTCGCGATGTGCCAGGAGGCGGCGACGGCGACGGACCGGTACTTCGAGGTGATGGACGTGGCGGAGGAGACCGAGGAAGGGGAGGAGGGGGAAGTTCGGCTCGGGGAGAAGACCGGGGCCGGAGCCGGTGGGCTTCGGTTCGAGGGCGTCGAGTTCCGGTACCCGGACGCGCCCGCCGACTCCGTACCCCTGCTGAACGGCATCGACCTGCACATCCGGCCGGGCGAGACGCTCGCGCTGGTCGGGGCCACCGGGTCGGGCAAGACCACGCTGACCGCGCTGGTGCCCCGGCTGCACGAGGTGACCGGCGGGCGCATCACGCTCGACGGGCGGGACATCGCCGCGATGCCCCGCGAGGAGCTGCGCTCTCTGGTGTCGGTGGCGTTCGAGGAACCGACGCTGTTCTCGACGTCGGTCGGGGACAACGTACTGATGGGGGCGGGCGGAACGGACGTCGGTGACGACGAGCTGCGTCGCGCGCTGGGCATCGCCCAGGCCGACTTCGTGCACCGGCTGCCCGAGGGCGCGGACACCGAGGTCGGCGAGCAGGGGCTCAGCCTCTCCGGCGGGCAGCGGCAACGGCTCGCGCTGGCCAGGGCGGTGGTGGGCAGCCCGCGCTTCCTGGTGCTCGACGACCCGCTCTCGGCACTCGACGTGCACACGGAGGCGCTGGTCGAGGCGGCGCTGCGGCGGGTGCTCGACGACACCACGGCGCTGGTGGTGGCACACCGGCCGTCCACGGTGATGCTGGCCGACCGGGTGGCTCTGCTGTCCGGCGGCCGCGTCGCGGCGGTGGGCACGCACCACGAACTGCTGCGGGACAACGCGGAGTACGCGTGGCTGATGTCGGGCGCGGACGCGAGTACCGGTGCCGGTGCCGGTGCCGGTGCCGAAACGGGCGGGATACCCGGAGCCCGGCCGACCGGGAAGAGTCTTCACGAAGGGGCGGACGCGTGACCACCATCGATCAGGGCCAGTCGCCCGGCGCCACGAAGAAGCCCGGCGGGGCCGCCGAGGCCGACTCCAGGCCCAAGTCCGAGCCCGAGTCCGAGTCCCAGCCCAAGTCCGAGGCTACGTCCAGGTCCGCGGAGACCCGGCCGAAGTCCGACCCCGCATCCCCCGCATCCCCCGACTCCCCCGCCTCCCCCGCCTCCCCCGCCTCCCCCGACTCCTTCGACCAGGACGACCTCCCCTCACCGCCCGGCGCCACCTGGCACCTGCTCGGTTCGCTGCTGCGGCCGCGTCGCCGGTACGTCCTCGTCTCCGTCTTCTTCCTGCTCCTCCAGCAGGCCGCCGTGCAGGCGGGACCGCTGCTGGTCGCGTACGCCATCGACCGCGGCGTGCCCGCGTTCCGGCGCGAGGACTACGGGCCGCTGATCGCGGTCGGGGTCGGCTACCTGGTCTGTTCGGTGGCCTCCGGCCTGCTCCAGTACGCCTTCTTCCGTACGTCCGCACGCGTCAGCCAGGACGTACTGCTCGATCTGCGCGGCAGGATCTTCCGGCACGCGCAGGCGCTCAGCGTGGACTTCCACGAGCGCTACACCTCGGGCCGGCTGATCTCCCGCTCCACCACCGACGTCGAGTCGCTGCGCGAGCTGCTCGCCGAGGGGCTCCAGGAGCTGATCGGTGTCGTCCTCGCCTTCGTGTACATCTCGGCGATGCTGCTCTGGCTGGACTTCGGGCTCGGGGCGGTCGCGGTGGCCTCGTTCGTACCGCTGTATCTGCTGGTGCGGCTGTACCAGCGGCGGGCCGGTGTCGTCTTCGGCCGCCGGTCGACGGCGGTCGCCGCGGTGATCGTGAAGTTCGCGGAGACCCTGAACGGCATCCGCCCGGTGCAGGCCTTCCGGCGCGAGCGCGCCAACGACAAGGCGTTCGCCGCGCTCAACCGCAAGCACGAACTCTCCAACGGCGACGGCCTGTTGGAGATGGCGCGGTACGTGACCGGCTCCCGCCTCGTCGCGAACACCGCCGTCGCGGGCATCGTGCTCTGGGGCGCCTACCGGGTCGCCGACGACACCCTCGCCCTGGGTGTGCTGGCGGCCGCGGTCCTGTATCTGCGGCGGCTGTACGACCCGATCGACCGGCTCGGCATGTTCCTCAACGCCTTCCAGTCGGCGGTGGCCTCGCTGGAGAAGATCGCCGGACTGCTCGCGCAGACCCCGACGGTCCCTGAGCCCGCCGAGCCGAGGACCCTCCCGGCCAAGGACTCCGCGCACCCGGGCCGCGGCGTGGAGTTCGACGGCGTACGGTTCGCCTACCGCACCGGCGGCGAGGTGCTGCCGCGCTTCGACCTGACCCTGGCCGCCGGGGAGACGGTCGCGGTCGTCGGCTCGACGGGTGCGGGCAAGTCGACGCTGGCGAAGCTGCTGGCCCGGTTCTACGACCCGACCGAGGGGCGGGTGCTGCTCGACGGCACCGATCTGCGCGACCTGCCGGTGCCGGAGCTCCGGCGCGGGGTGGTCATGGTCACGCAGGAGGCGTTCCTGTTCTCCGGCACGGTCGCCGAGAACATCGCGATCGGCCGCCCGGAGGCGACCCGCGAGGACATCGAGCAGGCCGCGAAGGCGATCGGCGCGCACGAGTTCATCGTGGGGCTGCCCGACGGCTACGACACGGACGTGCGCAAGCGGGGCGGGCGCATCTCCGCGGGCCAGCGGCAGTTGGTGGCGTTCGCCAGGGCGCTGCTGGCGGACCCGGCCGTGCTGATCCTGGACGAGGCGACCAGTTCGCTCGACATCCCCGGCGAGCGGGCGGTGCAGCAGGCGATGCACACGGTGCTGAACGGCCGTACCGCGGTCGTCATCGCGCACCGGCTGTCCACGGTGGAGGTCGCGGACCGGGTGCTGGTGATGGAGCACGGACGGATCGTCGAGGACGGCGCACCGGCCGAACTCATCGGCGGCGAGGGCAGGTTCGCCGATCTGCACCGGGCGTGGCGGGACAGTCTGGTCTGACCGGTCCGATCACCGGCCCTCGGGCTGCGAGGCCGTGCGGCCCCCCGGTCCCTCCGCGCACTTGGGGGGCCGCGGCTCCTTCCCGTCCGAGAGGTGCCGTACGACGATCTCGCCGATCTCCGCGTAGGCGGCGAGCTGCTCGGGCGTCAGCAGGTCGACGAAGCCGCGGCGCACCGACTCGACGTGCGGCGGGGCCGCCTCGTGGAGGGTGCGCAGCCCGTCGTCGGTGAGTACGACCTCCGCGCACCGCGCGTCCGACGCGCATCCCTCCCGCACGATCAGGCCCCGCTGCTGCATCCGCTTCAGGTGGTGCGAGAGGCGGCTGCGCGACCAGAGCATCCGGTCCGCCAATTCACTGATCCGGCACCGGTGTTCGGTGGAGAAGCCCAGATGGGAGAGCACGTCGTAGTCGGCGTCCGACAGCCCGCTGTCCGCGGCGAGATCGCGGGAGATCCGCCCGCCGAGCAGCAGGTGCATCCGGCGGTACGCCTGCCAGGCGCGCTGCTCCGATCCGGTCAGCCAGCGGGGCTGCGGATCCGCGGAGGAGTCCGGGGAGGAGTCCGGGGAGGAGTCCGGGGAGGAGTCCGGGGAGGGGGTCTGCGAGGAGGTCGCGGAGGGGTCCGGGGAGGAGGGGGTCACATGTCGCAGCGTACCGAGATTTGGTTGACACGTCATTGAATCGACCTCTACCGTGATCGATGACACGTCAACCAAATGGGGGGTGCGGTGACAGGCGGGACGCGGGACCAGCAGGGCCCACCGGCCCCTTCCCTGACGCGCCGCACGGTCCAACTCGCCGCGGGTCTCGCCCTGTTCGGCATCAGCATGGCCCTGATGATCGCCGCGGGCCTGGGCGCCTCCGCCTGGGACGTGCTCCACCAGGGCCTCTCCCGCAGCACCGGGATCCCCCTGGGGCTGGTCGTCACCGGCACCGGCGTGCTGGTGCTCCTCGCCTGGCTGCCGCTGAAGGTGCGCCCGGGGATCGGCACGGTCGGCAACATCCTCGTCGTCGGACTGGTCGCGGACCGGACGCTCGCCCTGCTCCCGGCCCAGCCCGACGGGGTGGCGGTGCGCACGGCCCTGCTGCTCTCCGGCATCGTGCTCAACGCGCTGGCGACGGGCCTGTACGTCGGCGCGGGGCTCGGCCCAGGACCCCGCGACGGCCTGATGACCGGCCTGGCCCGGTACCGCTTCTCCCTCCGCACGGTCCGCACCGGCATCGAGCTGACGGTCCTGCTCGCAGGCTGGCTGCTGGGCGGCACGGTCGGCGTCGGCACGGTGCTGTTCGCGGTGGCGATCGGCCCGCTGACACAGCCCGCCCTGCGCCTCCTCGCCCTCGCCCCGCGCACTCCCCGGACCCCCTGATTTCCGTTGTTCACCCACTCACGAAGGAACTTCCCCATGTCTTCTCGGCTGTACGTCTTCTCCGCCAGCACCCGTCCGACCTCCTCCGGCCGCCCGCTGGCCCGCTGGGTCGCCGAACTCGCCGCCGCACGCCCTGAGTTCGAGGTCACCACGGTGGATCTGGGCGAGGTCGCGCTGCCCTTCCTGGACGAACCGGAGTACCCGTCGACGGGCCGTTACGCCCATGCGACCACCCAGGCCTGGAGCGAGCGGATCTCCCCCGCCGACGCCTTCGTCTTCGTGATGCCGATGTACAACGGCGGCTTCACCGCTCCCCTGAAGAACGCGATCGACTCCCTCTTCGCGGAGTGGAAGGACAAGCCGGTGGGCCTGATCAGCTACAGCGCGGGGCCGACGGGCGGCGCTCCGGCGATCGAGATGATCCGTCCCGTACTGGACCGGGTGGGCTTCCGCACGGCGGACCGCTCGGTGTCCGTCCCCGGCATCGAGGGCCTGATCGACCGCGCCACGAACACCTTCCCGCCCACCCCGGAGCTGACGGCCGAGGCCTCGGCCCTCCTCGACGAGCTCGCCGCCCTGCTCGTCCCGGCCGCCGAGCCCGCGGGCGTCTGACCCGTGGACACCAGCGCCTCCGCCCCGCGCCCCGAACCGCACCCCGCGCCGCGCCTCTCCGCCGGCCTGAAGCAACACCTGGACACCTCACCGGCGTTCGGCACGGTGGCCACCCTCCTGCCCGACGGCCGGCCGCACCTCACCGTGGTCTGGGTGACGCGGGACGGCGACGACCTGCTCTTCTCCACCACCGTCGAACGTCTCCAGGGCAAGAACCTGTCCCGGGACCCCCGGGTCACCGTCCTCGTCACCGCCCCGGACGACCCCTACGCGTACGCGGAGATCCGGGGGACGGCGACCCTGACCCCCGACCCGGACCATTCCCTGGCCAACACGCTCTCGCTGGCGCACACGGGCCGCCCGTTCGCCGAGGTCAACCCCTCGTCGGCGGCCTCGGACTTCGTGACGGTGCGCGTCACTCCGACCCGCGTCACCGGCCGCCTCTGACGCCGGCCGCACAGGGGGCAGCGTGCCGGGCGACCACCCACACCCCTTCACGCTGCCCCCACAACCCCACGAGTAAGGTCGCGACACAGCCTCAACTTCACACGCCCGCAACACTTTTCGGCTCACCAGGCACACGTTTTCAGCCATGCGGGGATGTTGCGACCCCTACGTGGAGGCTCTCCCTCCGGGCGTCCGCACACGGCGTGATTCGGGTGGGCTTTGCGAAGGCAGCGCGCGCTGCACAGGACACCCACCCGTAAGCCCGTTCGAGGTGGGTTTTCCCGCGTCGCTTTCCTTACGCACCGGCAAACGATCCGGATACCGAACATGACCATTCGGGCAACGGAACGCTTCCGGCCAAGTTGTTGACGGGGTCCTGACAGGGGGCGGGTCCGGCTGTCACTCTTCCGTCGTTCCACGCACCAACTGCTCTGCCTGCTCTGCAAGTTCGACCCGGCCGGCCCGACCCAGCCTGCCGGTACCCCCCTCGCAGAAGGAGTTCGCGTGAGATCCACGCATCGCAAGCGCGCCACAGCGACCGGCGCACTCGTCGCCGCCGCAGCGCTTCTCGTCGGCGTCCAGGCCGGTTCCGCCGCCGCCGACGACCCGTGGACCGCAGCCCCCGCCGGTGCTGCCGCCAAGCCCAACCCCGGCGCCCAGCCCGCCAAGCTCACCCCCGCGCAGCGCGCGGTCCTGCTGGCCAAGGCCAACGAGACCAAGGCGGTCACCGCCAAGGAGCTCGGGCTCGGCGCCAAGGAAGCGCTCGTCGTCCGCGATGTCGTCCAGGACGTGGACGGCACCACGCACACCCGGTACGAGCGCACCTACGGCGGGCTCCCCGTCCTCGGCGGCGATCTGATCGTCAAGAAGGACAAGGCCACCAAGACGCAGGGCGTCTCGCGCTCCAACACCGCGAAGCTCCAGGGCATCGCGGCCGCCGCGAAGGTGGCCCCGGCCGCCGCCGAGAAGCAGGCACTCGGCCTCGCCAAGGCGGAGGGGTCCGACAAGACCAAGGCGTCCATCGCCCCGCGCCAGGTGGTGTGGATGGGCACCGGCGCACCGGTCCTCGCGTACGAGACCGTCGTCGGCGGCTTCCAGCACGACGGCACCCCCAACGAGCTGCACGTCGTCACCGACGCCGCCACCGGCAAGAAGCTGCACGAGTGGCAGGCCGTCGAGAACGGTGTCGGCAACACCCAGTACAGCGGGCAGGTGACCGTCGGCTCGACCCAGTCGGGCTCGACGTTCAACCTGACCGACGGCGGCCGCGGCGGCCACAAGACGTACGACCTGAAGGGCGGCTCGTCGGGCACCGGCACCCTCTTCTCCGGTCCTGACGACGTCTGGGGCGACGGCACCCCCGCCAACCGCGAGACCGCCGGCGCGGACGCCGCGTACGGTGCGGGTCTCACCTGGGACTACTACAAGAACGTGCACGGCCGCAGCGGCATCCGCGGTGACGGCGTCGGCGCGTACTCCCGCGTCCACTACGGCAACGCCTACGTCAACGCGTTCTGGCAGGACTCCTGCTTCTGCATGACGTACGGCGACGGCCAGGGCAACCAGAAGCCCCTGACCTCGATCGACGTCGCGGCGCACGAGATGACGCACGGCGTCACCGCCGCCACCGCCAAGCTGATCTACAGCGGTGAGTCCGGCGGCCTGAACGAGGCGACCTCCGACATCTTCGCGGCGGCCGTCGAGTTCAACGCGGCCAACACCAAGGACGTCGGCGACTACATGGTCGGCGAGAAGATCGACATCAACGGCGACGGCACCCCGCTGCGCTACATGGACAAGCCGAGCAAGGACGGCGCGTCGAAGGACGCCTGGTACTCGGGCATCGGCAACATCGACGTCCACTACTCGTCGGGCCCGGCGAACCACTTCTTCTACCTGCTGTCCGAGGGCAGCGGTGCGAAGGTCATCAACGGGGTCTCGTACGACTCGCCGACCTCCGACGGCAAGCCGGTCGTCGGCATCGGCCGCGACAAGGCCGAGAAGATCTGGTTCAAGGCGCTGGTCTCGAAGTTCACGGCCAGCACCAACTACGCGGACGCCCGCAAGGGCACCGTCGCCGCCGCGACCGAGCTGTACGGTGCGGCCAGCGCCGAGGTCAAGGGCGTGGAGAACGCCTGGGCCGCGATCAACGTCGGGGCACGCCCCGGCGACCCGGACCCGGGCGGCACGGTCTTCGAGAGCCAGACCGACGTGGCCATCCCGGACAACGGTGCGGCCGTGACCTCCTCGATCCCGGTCACCAAGACGGGCAACGCCCCGGCGACCCTCAAGGTCGACGTGGACATCGTCCACACCTGGCGCGGTGACCTCCAGGTCGACCTGGTCGCCCCGGACGGCACGGTCTACCTGCTGAAGGGCACCAGCTCCGGCGACTCCGCGGACAACGTGAAGCAGCAGTTCACCGTCAACGCCTCCACCGAGGTGGCCTCCGGCACCTGGAAGCTCAGGGTGCAGGACAAGGCGGCGCAGGACACCGGCTACATCAACGGGTGGAAGCTCACCTTCTGATCCACCGGGGTCCGCACGCCAAGGTCCGGACGCTGAAGTCCGACCCCTGAACGACATGCAGGACATGCAGGACATGCAAGTGGTGCCCGGGACCGACGGCGGTCCCGGGCACCACTTACGTTTCCTGGTATGCGTGCCCTCTCTGCTCTGCGCCGCCCCAGCCGGCGGGCCCTGCTCCTGGACCTCGCCCTGTGGGCCTTCCTGAGCTTCTTCGTGCTGATGAAGGGGGACCCGAACGACGGCGTCTCCTGGCCGCTGGTGGTGGCAGGCGTCGTCTCGCTCGGGGCGGGGGTGCTGCTCCACCGCGTCGCACCGCTCGTCTCGTTGACGATCGTGGTGGTGTGCAGCGCCCTGCGCAGTCCGGAGCTGTTCACCCAGTCGTACACGGTGGCGATGTGCGTCTTTGCCTTCCTCGCGGGCAGAGGGGACGCCCGGGTGCGGCCCGCCGTGCTGGTCTTCGCCGGGTACGGGGCGGCAGGGCTCGCACTGAGCCTGACGTACGACGACAAGCTGTGGGTGTGGTTCGCCCAGCTGACGTCGCTGCTGCTCCAGGTGGTGGTTCCGTGGCTGATCGGCAGGTACGTCCGCCGCTACGCACAACTCGTCGCCAACGGATGGGAGTTGGCTGAGCGGATGGAACGCGAGCAGCAGGCCGTCGCGGACCGCGAGCGGTTGCGGGAGCGGTCCCGGATCGCGGGCGACATGCACGACTCGCTCGGTCACGACCTGTCGCTGATCGCGGTGCGGGCCGCCGCCCTGGAGGTCAGCCGGGCCCTGCCGCGGGCCGAGCAGGAGGCGGCCGGTGAGCTGCGCCGGGCCGCCGCCGATGCCACGGCCCGGCTGCGGGACATCGTCGGAGTACTGCGGGCGGACGGCGAGCCCGCCCCGACGACGCCCGCCTACGAGACCGTACCGGAGCTGGTGGAGCGGGCCGCCGCGTCCGGCCTCACGGTTGAACTCACCGAGTCCGGTGGCGAGTTGACACCGCCTCCACCGGTCGCCCGAGCCGTCCACCGGGTCGCCCAGGAGGCCCTGACGAACGCGACGAAACACTCTCCCGGCGCACCGGTACGGGTCCTTCTCGCCCGGGACGAAAAAGCGCGGGCGGTGACCGTGAGGGTCACCAACTCCCCCTCCCCCGCACCCTCTTCACCGGGAACCGCTTCCGGCGGTACGGGCCTGGTCGGCCTGGACGAGCGGGTGCGGCTCGCGGGCGGCACCCTGACGCACGGGCCGACCGGGGACGGCGGCTTCGAGGTGACCGCCCGCCTCCCGCTGGCCGGAACACCACGCCCGCTGCCGCCCCGGGCCCCGGTCGCGGCAACGGAGTTGAGCCGGGCCCGCAGCCACGTACGGCGCGGCCTGGTGCAGGCGATCGTCGCGCCGACGGTGGTGGTCGCGGTGCTCGGGTCGCTGATGCTGGTCTACCAGGAGTACGGAGCGTCCCGGTCGGTGCTCACCCCCGACCAGTTCGACCGGGTGAAGCTCGGCCGGCAGCGGGCCGCGCTGGAAGCACTCCTGCCCGACCACCCCTTGGACGGCCCGCCACCGGGCATCGGCCCCGAACCCGCCGGAGCCGACGACTGCACGTACTTCCGCACCGACCGCTACAAACTCACCCCGGTGTACCGCCTGTGCTTCACCAACAACACCCTGACCTCAAAAGCCCTGACGGACGACGTCCCCAACGAGGAAGAACGCGCCCCACAGTGGCGCGGGGCTGCACTGGATATGCGGCTCCGCCGCATGGGCGCGACCAGCCACGAAGCACCCGCATGACCCCCAGCCCCTACCTCATCAACACCCCCGCCCCCTCCCCCGTAGCCTCGGTAGGCAGCACGACCAACCCCAGATCCACCCCGCTGGCCAGCAGCCGATGCGCAGGCAGCACCCTCACCGTGTACCCGTACGGCCCCGCCCGATCGAGAGCAAGCGGCCCTTCGTAGGTCCACCGCCCCTCCAGATCCGGCCCCGCCGCAGGCTTCAACGGAAAGACCTGCGCCCCTGCGATCCGATCCTCGGAGTCCACGCGCCCCGCGACGGCCTGCACCTCGACGTCGTCGGGCCCGAGATCCCCCAGCTCCGCCCGCACGCGCAGCGAGAGCGTGGAGCCCAGCTCGGCCGTGCCGTTGACGGCGGTGGGGGCGAGCGCCTCGACGTGGTCGACGGCGACGCCGGACCATGCGCGCCGCACCCGTGCCTTCCAGGCGGCCAGCTCCCGTGCCCCGTCCGGCCCGAGGGCCCGGTGGGCGCGGGCCGCGGGGGCGTACAGCCGCTCCACGTACTCGCGCACCATCCGCCCGGCCAGCACCTTGGGTCCCAGTGTCACCAGGGTCTGGCGGACCATCTCGATCCAGCGGTCGGGCAGTTGCCCGCGCCCCTTCTCGTAGAAGCGGGGGGCGACCCGCTGTTCGATCAGGTCGTAGAGGCCGTTCGCCTCAAGGTCGTCGCGCCGGTCCTCCTCGGTGGCCGCCCCGTCGGCGGTGGGGATCGCCCAGCCGAAGTCCGGCTCGAACCACTCGTCCCACCAGCCGTCCAGGACGGACAGGTTGAGACAGCCGTTGAGCGCGGCCTTCATCCCGCTCGTCCCGCACGCTTCCAGCGGCCGCAGCGGATTGTTCAGCCACACATCACACCCCGGGTACAGCTTCTGCGCCATCCGCATGCCGTAGTCGGGGAGGAAGACGATCCGGTGCCTGACCCGGGGGTCGTCCGCGAACCGCACCAGCTCCTGCACGAGCCTCTTTCCGCCGTCGTCGGCCGGGTGGGCCTTGCCCGCGACGACGATCTGGATGGGGCGCTCCGGGTGCAGCAGCAGCTCCATCAGCCGGTCGCGGTCCCGCAGCATGAGGGTGAGGCGCTTGTACGAGGGGACCCGGCGCGCGAAGCCGATGGTGAGGACGTCGGGGTCCAGCACCCCGTCGATCCACCCCAACTCGGCCTCCACCGCGCCGCGTTGCAGCCAGGAGGCGCGCAGCCTGGACCGTACCTCGTGCACCAGGTTCTCCCGCAGCACCCGGCGCAGGTCCCAGATCTCGTCGTCCGGGATGTCGGCGACGGCGTCCCAGCGGGTCGAGCCGCCGACGGACAGCGCGTCCTCGGTGCGGCCCGCCCCGATCTGCCTGGCGCCCAGCCGGAAGACCTCCGGGTCGACCCAGGTGGGGGCGTGCACGCCGTTGGTGACGGAGGTGATCGGCACCTCGTCGGGGTCGAACCCGGGCCAGAGCCCGGCGAACATCCCCCTGCTCACGGAGGAGTGCAGTACGGAGACGCCGTTGGCGCGCTGGGCGAGGCGCAGGCCCATGACGGCCATGTTGAAGAGGTTGGGCTCGCCGCCGGGGTAGGTCTCCATGCCGAGCTGGAGGACCCGCTCAACGTCGACCCCGGCGAGTTCGCCGTCGTCGCCGAAGTGGTGGGCGACGAGCTCGCGGTCGAAGCGGTCGATGCCGGCGGGCACGGGGGTGTGCGTGGTGAAGACGGTCCCGGCCCGCACGGTTTCCAGCGCGGCGTCGAAGTCGAGGCCCGTGCGCCCGAGTTCGCGGATCCGCTCCAGGCCCAGGAACCCGGCGTGGCCCTCGTTCGTGTGGAACACCTCGGGCTCCGGATGCCCGGTGATCCGGCAGTACGCACGCACCGCACGCACCCCGCCGATGCCCAGCAGCATCTCCTGCAACAGCCGGTGCTCGCTCCCCCCGCCGTACAGCCGGTCGGTGACGTCGCGCTCCCCGGGGCCGTTCTCCTCGACGTCCGAGTCCAGCATCAGCAGCGGTACGCGCCCCACGCGCGCCTGCCAGATGTGGGCCCGCAGCGAGCGCCCGCCGGGCAGCCGCAGCGAGACCCGGCACGGGTGCCCGTCGGCCTCCCTGAGCAGGCTCACCGGCAGTTCGTTGGGGTCGAGCACCGGATAGTGCTCCTGCTGCCAGCCGTCCCGGGAGAGCGACTGGCGGAAGTAGCCGTGCCGGTAGAGCAGGCCGACGCCGATGAGCGGCACACCGAGGTCGCTGGCGGCCTTGAGGTGGTCCCCGGCGAGGATGCCGAGGCCGCCCGAGTACTGCGGCAGCGCGGCCGTGACGCCGAACTCGGGCGAGAAGTAGGCGATGGACGACGGCAGTTCGGCCCCGGCCTGCCCGTCCGGCCCCTCCTGTCCCTGGTACCACCGGCGCCCGCCCACGTAGTCGGCGAGGTCGTCGGCGACGGCGCCGAGCCGCCGCAGGAACCGCCGGTCCCCGGCCAGCGCGGCCAGCCGCTCGGCGGACACGGTCCCCAGCAGCCGTACCGGATCCTCCCCCGAGGCCTGCCAGCCCTCCGGATCGACGGACTGGAACAGCTCCCGGGTCTCGGTGTGCCAGGACCAGCGCAGATTGCGGGCGAGATCGCTGAGCGGCCGGAGCGGATCGGGAAGAACGGGACGCACGGTGAACCGACGGATTGCCTTCACCAGGACCTCCCAACGGGGCGGGGCACTCCACGGGCGTGGGTACGATGTGCGGGTGCGTAGCGAGAACCAAGCACGCACAGCTCCTTATCGCTTTGCCGTTCCAAACCGGGCTGGTTTCAACCCGGCTGGTGCTGATCGCGGAAGACCCGACGTCCCGCAGGGACCTCGGGCAGCGTGAGCCAGGAATCCCCTTGCTGCGGCCGGGGGAGGACTCAAGTGACCACCTTCGCAGGGGTAGCAGTTCCGGGCGCGCCGCTCCAAGGCGCGCCCGTTCTCTTTCCCGACGGTAGTTCCCTTCCGTCTCTCCGTGCCACGGCGCACAACCGGCGGGTGGGGGCCGAGGGCGTACCTGAGCGCCGCCGCGAGCCCTTCCGGCACGTTTCCCGCACGAGCGATATGGCCGATTCCGCCCCCTCCGGTGGTCTTGTTGCGGTTCACACCGCACGAGAGGCTGACAAGTGCGCGCGCTGCGGACATACGGAGGAATTCGGCAGACCACCGGATCCAACCGGGCCCCGAGCGGGTCGGCCGCGCGGTGCGGGCGTCGGATCGAGGAGGGGAACCTCGCACATGGCACTGTCGCGTCGTCATCGCATGCGGCTGGCCGGAGCCGCTGTCGCCGTCACCACGGCGGCGGTCGCTTCGGCCGTCGCACTGCCCGCCCAGGCCGCCTCGGCCGCTCGTGCCCCGGCGGCCGAGGGGCGAATACTGGGGGCCGGGTCGGCCGGTTCCGTCGGCAACAGCTACATCGTCACTCTCAGGAGCGGGGCGGGG
This sequence comes from Streptomyces sp. NPDC021093, assembly GCF_044333135.1. NCBI lineage: Bacteria > Bacillati > Actinomycetota > Actinomycetes > Kitasatosporales > Streptomycetaceae > Streptomyces > Streptomyces sp. NPDC021093. The sequence goes on from NZ_JBIRQJ010000014.1 coordinate 40,021, forward strand.
GGCGTGCAGGCTCCGTCCGCGGCGGGCCGGGCCGTCGCCGCGCGGTACGGGGCGAAAATCCGCCACACGTACAGCAGTGCGCTCAACGGGTATGCGGTGCGGGCGAGTTCGGCCCAGGCAGGGCGGCTCGCGGCGGACCCACGGGTGGCCTCGGTGGCGCAGGACACCACCGTGTCGCTGCGTCACACCCAGCAGGATCCGCCGTCCTGGGGACTCGACCGGATCGACCAGGACCACCTGCCGCTGGACAGGTCGTACACCTGGCCCGAGAGCGCCGGTGCGGGTGTCCACGTGTATGTCATCGACACCGGAATCCGCACCTCCCACCAGGACTTCGGCGGGCGGGCCTCCAACGGCTGGGACTTCGTGCAGAACGACGCCGTCGCCCAGGACGAGAACGGCCACGGCACGCATGTGTCCGGGACCGCCGCGGGCGCTGCGTACGGTGTGGCGAAGAAGGCCGACGTGGTGGGTGTGCGGGTGCTCGACGCCGCGGGGTCGGGGACGACGGCCCAGGTCATCGCCGGAATCGACTGGGTGGCCAAGAACGCGCGGAAGCCCGCCGTGGCCAATCTGAGCCTGGGCGGCGTGGCCAACGCCCAGCTCGACGCCGCGGTGCGCAACGCGATCCGGTCGGGGGTGACCTTCGTGGTCGCGGCCGGGAACGACGGACTGCCCGCGAGCCTCTTCTCGCCGGGCCGGGTCCAGGAGGCCGTCACGGTCGGCGCGAGCGACGCCAGGGACGTCCGGGCGAGCTTCTCCAACTGGGGCGGAGGGCTGGACCTGTTCGCCCCCGGGGTGGACATCACGTCGGCGGTGAACACCGACGACACCGCGAAGGCCACCTTCTCGGGCACCTCGATGGCGGCCCCGCACGTGTCCGGTGCGGCGGCCCTCTACCTCGCCGATCATGCGTGGGCCGCGCCCGCCGACGTCGGCAAGGCACTCACCGACCGGGCGGTCGGGGGCAAGGTGCAGTGGGCCGGACTCGGCTCGCCGAACCGGCTGCTTCAGGTCAACAACCCCCGCCCGTGAGACAGACGGGTTACCAAATCGGCTGGTATGGCTGAAGGTTGAGCAAGCGGGTCCCGCCGGGAACGGCGGGGCCCCTTTGTTTTCCGTCGCCGCGTTCCGCCGCTGTGTTCCGCCGCTGTCTCCGTTCTCGGTTTTCGGCTGTGCATTCGGCCCTTCACGCCTTGCGCGCGCCGTTACGCGGCGGTAGTTAACACGGCACCGGATTGATGCCGGGAGGTGTAGGGGAAGCCTCCCCCGGTACCCGTGAAGAGAGCACCCGTACGACCACCCGCACAACCCGTGTCCCGCAAGTCGAGCACGGAGAGCGACGAGCAGCTACAAAGAGTGCACCCTGCTAAGAGCCCCCGTTGAGCATCGACCCACAGGTGAGCCCATGATCGGTCGTATCCCCGTCCTGGACGTCCTTCCCGCGATCGACCGCGGGCGAAGGCCGGCCAAGGCGGTGGCAGGAGAAACGTTCCAGGTCTCTGCCACCGTCTTCCGCGAAGGCCATGAAGCCGTGGCCGCCAATGTGGTCCTCCTCGATCCCGTGGGCCGTCCGGGCCCGTGGACTCCGATGCGTGAACTCGCCCCCGGCACCGACCGGTGGGGCGCCGACGTGACCCCCGACTCCGTGGGCATGTGGTCGTACGCCGTCGAGGCGTGGGGGGATCCCGTCTCGACCTGGCGCCACCACGCCGGGATCAAAATCCCGGCGGGCCAGGACACCGAACTCGTCCTCACCGAGGGCGCCGAGCTGTACGAACGGGCCGCCGACGGGGTCCCGAAGAAGGACGGTCGCGAGGCCGTGCTCGCCGCCGCGGACGCCCTGCGCGACACCCGCCGCCCGGCCCCCGCCCGGCTGGCCGCCGCCCTCGTCCCCGAGGTCGACGCCGCCCTTCGCCGGTACCCCCTGCGCGAACCCCTCTCCACCTCCGATCCCTTGCCGTTGCTGGTCGAACGGCCGCGCGCGCTCTTCGGTTCCTGGTACGAGTTCTTTCCGCGCTCCGAGGGCGCAAGAGCACCCGAAGGTGGCGTTCCGGGGAGCAGCGAGCCGGTCAGCGGAACGCTGCGTACCGCCGCCGAGCGGCTGCCCGCCGTCGCCGCCATGGGCTTCGACGTGATCTATCTGCCGCCCGTCCACCCCATCGGGACCACCTACCGCAAGGGCCCCGACAACACGCTCTCCGCGACCGGTTCCGACGTCGGCGTGCCGTGGGCGATCGGCTCCGCCGACGGCGGCCACGACGCCGTCCACCCGGACCTCGGCAACTTCGAGGACTTCGACCACTTCGTCGCCACCGCCCGTGACCTGCGCATGGAGGTGGCCCTCGACTTCGCCCTCCAGTGCTCCCCCGACCACCCCTGGGTCACCGAGCACCCCGAGTGGTTCCACCACCGGGCCGACGGCACGATCGCGTACGCCGAGAACCCGCCGAAGAAGTACCAGGACATCTACCCGATCGCCTTCGACCGGGACATGGAGGGTCTGATCGCCGAGACGCTGCGCATCCTGCGCCTGTGGATGGGCCACGGCGTACGGATCTTCCGGGTCGACAACCCGCACACCAAGCCGGTCGTCTTCTGGGAGCGGGTGCTCGGCGAGATCAACCGCACCGACCCCGACGTGATCTTCCTGGCCGAGGCGTTCACCCGGCCCGCGATGATGCGCACCCTGGGAGCCATCGGTTTCCAGCAGTCGTACACCTACTTCACCTGGCGCAACACCAAGCAGGAACTCACCGACTACGCCCTGGAGTTGGCGCACGAGTCGGCCCCGTACATGCGCCCCAACTTCTTCGTGAACACCCCCGACATCCTGCACGCCTACCTCCAGCACGGCGGCCGCCCGGCCTTCGAGGTGCGGGCCGTGCTGGCCGCGACCCTGTCTCCGTCCTGGGGTGTGTACGCGGGCTACGAGCTGTGCGAGAACACCCCGCTCCGGGACGGCAGCGAGGAGTACCTGCACTCCGAGAAGTACCAGCTCAAGCCCCGCGACTGGGAGGCGGCGGAGCGCGAGGGCCGGTCGATCGCCCCGCTGATCACCACTCTCAACCGGCTGCGGCGACGCCACCGGGCGCTCCAGCAGCTGCGGGACATCCACTTCCACCCCACGGACAACGAGGCGGTGATCGCGTATTCGAAGCGCGGCGGCACCACGGACACCACCGGGGGTGATGGAGCCTCGAACACCGTTCTGGTGGTCGTGAACCTCGACCCTCACCACACCCAGGAGGCGACGGTCTCGTTGGACATGCCGGCACTCGGCCACGACTGGCACAGTGCCGTCCCGGTGCGCGACGAGCTCACCGGCGAGACCTACCACTGGGGCAGGGCCAGCTATGTGCGCCTGGAGCCGGGCCACGCGCCCGCGCACATCGTGACCCTGCGACCGTCCCCGCTGACCGGAGGGTCACCCACATGATCGTCAACGAGCCCGTCCACGACACCTTCGAGGACACCCCAGCCAAGGACCGCGACCCCGAGTGGTTCAAGCGCGCGGTCTTCTACGAAGTCCTCGTCCGGTCCTTCCAGGACAGCAACGGCGACGGAGTAGGGGACCTGAAGGGCATCACCGCCAAGCTGGACTACCTCCAGTGGCTGGGCGTCGACTGCCTCTGGCTGCCGCCGTTCTTCATGTCGCCGCTGCGCGACGGCGGCTACGACGTCTCCAACTACACCGCCGTGCTCCCCGAGTTCGGCGATCTCGCCGACTTCGTCGAGTTCGTCGACGCCACGCACCAGCGCGGCATGCGCGTCATCATCGACTTCGTCATGAACCACACGAGCGACCAGCACGAGTGGTTCCAGCAGTCCCGCAGCGACCCCGAAGGTCCCTACGGCGACTACTACGTCTGGGCCGACGACGACAAGCAGTACCAGGACGCCCGGATCATCTTCGTCGACACGGAGACCTCCAACTGGACCTTCGACCCGGTGCGCAAGCAGTACTACTGGCACCGCTTCTTCTCGCACCAGCCGGACCTCAACTACGAGAACCCCATGGTGCAGGAGGAGATCGTCTCCGCCCTGCGCTTCTGGCTGGACCTGGGCATCGACGGCTTCCGCCTCGACGCGGTGCCGTACCTCTACCAGGAGGAGGGCACCAACTGCGAGAACCTGCCCCGCACCCACGAGTTCCTCAAGCGGGTGCGGGAGGAGATCGACGCCTCGTACCCGGACACGGTGCTCCTCGCCGAGGCCAACCAGTGGCCCGAGGACGTCGTCGACTACTTCGGCGACTTCGAGAAGGGCGGGGACGAGTGCCACATGGCGTTCCACTTCCCCGTCATGCCGCGCATCTTCATGGCGGTGCGCCGCGAGTCGCGCTACCCGGTCTCGGAGATCCTCGCCAAGACCCCGGCGATCCCGTCCAGTGCCCAGTGGGGCATCTTCCTGCGCAACCACGACGAGCTCACCCTCGAAATGGTCACGGACGAAGAGCGCGACTACATGTACGCGGAGTACGCCAAGGACCCGCGGATGCGCGCCAACATCGGCATCCGCCGACGCCTCGCCCCCCTCCTGGACAACGACCGCAACCAGATCGAGCTGTTCACCGCGCTGCTGCTGTCGCTGCCCGGATCGCCGATCCTCTACTACGGGGACGAGATCGGCATGGGCGACAACATCTGGCTCGGCGACCGCGACGCGGTACGCACCCCGATGCAGTGGACGCCCGACCGGAACGCCGGATTCTCCTCCTGCGACCCCGGCCGGCTCTCCCTCCCCACGATCATGGACCCGGTCTACGGCTACCAGGTGACCAACGTCGAGGCCTCCATGACCTCGCCGTCGTCGCTGCTGCACTGGACCCGGCGCATGATCGAGATCCGCAAGCAGAACCCGGCCTTCGGGACCGGCTCGTACACCGAGCTGCCGTCGTCGAACCCGGCCGTGCTGGCGTTCCTCCGCGAGGCGCCCTGCTCCGTGGAGGGCGAGGACGACCTGGTGCTGTGCGTGCACAACTTCTCGCGGTTCGCCCAGCCCACCGAGCTCGACCTGCAGATGTTCAACGGCCGCCATCCGGTCGAGCTGATCGGCGGGGTCCGCTTCCCCGCGATCGGCGAGCTGCCGTACCTGCTGACCCTGGCGGGACACGGCTTCTACTGGTTCCGGCTGCGCAAGAGCCAGACCTCGCTGGTCCGGCCGCCGAAGCCGCGGCGCTGAGGGGCGGGTGCCCCCGGCGTACGGTTTCCGCCGTCCCGCCGGGGGCACCCTCCCCCTCAACGCGTACCCGACACGTCCCGTACAACCGGACAGCTTTGCCGTAATCCGGGACACTCTGTGCATTCCGTGTGCCCGGGGAAAGGACGCGATGCCATGTCGGAGGCTGCTTCCGCCTCGCCGCTCACCTCTCCACTCACGTCACCGCCCGTCCCGCACGCCTCGTCCGCACTGCTCGCCTCACTGGCCCCGCTGCTGCACGAATGGCTGCCCCGGCAGCGGTGGTTCGCGGGCAAGGGGCGGCCGGTGACCGGCTTCACGCTGGTGTCGGCGACGGAGCTGCTGCCGCTGACCGGTTCGCCGGGGCTGCTCCATCTGCTCGTACGGACACAGCAGCCCGTGGTGCCCCCGCAGTCCCCCGGCCCCCCGCCGCCCGTCGACTGCTACCAGGTGTTCCTCGGGGTGCGCAGGTCGCTGCCGCCCGCGCTCGCACCGGCGCTGATCGGCCGGGTGCGGGAGGGGCCGCTGGCCGGTCACACCCTGTACGAGGGCCTCGCCGACCCGAAGCTGGCCGGGCTGCTCCTGGAGCGGCTGCGCATGCCGGGCACACTGGGCTCCCTGCGGTTCAGCAAGGACCCCGACGCCACCTTCCCGACCGGTCTCACCGCGCGCCCCCTGACCGCCGAGCAGTCCAACTCCTCGCTGGTGTACGGAAATTCGTACATCCTGAAGGTCTTCCGAAGGGTCCATCCGGGAGCCAACCCCGATCTGGAACTCCCGCTCGCCCTCGCCCACGAGGGATGCGCGCGGGTGCCGGCCCCGGTCGCCTGGTTCGAGGGGGCGAACCCGGACGACCTCTTCGAGCCGTTCACGCTCGGGCTGCTCCAGCCGTTCCTGGACGGGGCGCAGGACGGCTGGCAGCTGGCCCTCAAGTCGCTGTCCATCGGCTGGGAATTCGCCCCGGAGGCACGGGAGTTGGGGCAGGCGGTCGCCGAAGTGCACACCGCGCTCGCCGGTACCCTGCCGACGCTCACGCTCGGCCGCCCGCAGGCGGAGGTGGTCGCGGACCGGATGACCGAGCACCTGGAGGCGGCGGTGCAGGCGGTGCCCGCCCTGCTGCCGTACGCGCCGGGCCTGCGGTCGGCCTTCGACGCCGTACGGGAACTGGGCGCGGCCGGACCGGTCGTGACCGCCCAGCGCGTCCACGGCGACCTGCACCTGGGCCAGACGCTGCACGGCCGGGACGGCGAGTGGTCGGTGATCGACTTCGAGGGCGAGCCCGCGAAGCCGATCACCGAACGCCGTCAGCCGCAGCCGGTCGTACGCGACGTGGCGGGCATGCTGCGCTCCTTCGACTACGCGGCGCGGATGAACCAGCCGTGGAACCCGGCGTGGGCGGACCGCTGCCGCACCGCCTTCTGCGAGGGGTACGCGGCCGCCTCCGGCACCGACCCGCGCGAGCAGCCCGTACTGCTGCGGGCGTACGAGACCGACAAGGCCGTCTACGAGGTGCTGTACGAGGCCCGGCACCGGCCGGACTGGCTGCCGGTACCGATGGCGGCGGTACAGCGCCTCGCAACTCCCCGACCGTGAAAGCCCGTTGAGCCCCCGGCTCCCTTGCTGTTCCTGAGGAGGACGCACCCGTGACCCCCCGTCCCACCCCTGACCCCGGCGAAGGCGCTCCCCGCCCGCCCCGCCGCACCACGCCGGGGGCCACGGCCCCCAGAACGCCGAAACCGAGGGCGGCGAAGGCCGAGGGGGCGAAGGCGAAGGCCAAGCCCGCGCAGGCCGGGAAGTCCGCGCAGACCGGGAAGTCCGGGAAGGCCGGGAAGGCCGGGTCCCCGGCACCCCTCCCCGGCCACGACGTGCGCCCCGCGCGCCCGCTCGGCGGCGAGGAGCGGGCCCGGCTGCTGGCGGGCACCCACCACGAGCCGCACGGCGTCCTCGGCGCGCACCCCGTTCCCGCCCCGGAATCTCCGGGTCGGGGCGTCCGGTTCCGGGTGCTGCGGCCGTACGCGAAGGCGGTCACCGTCCTCGCCGACGGGATCCGCGCCCAGCTCCTGGACGAGGGCGACGGGTTGTTCGGCGGGGTGCTGGAGCTCGCCGACGTCCCCCCGTACCGGCTCCGGGTCACCTACGACGACAACGAGATCACGGTCGACGACCCGTACCGCTTCCTGCCCGCGCTCGGCGACCTCGATCTGCACCTGATCGGCGAGGGCCGGCACGAGGAGCTGTGGAAGGCGCTCGGCGCCGAGCCGATGACCCACCAGGGGGTCACCGGCACCCGCTTCACCGTGTGGGCGCCCAACGCGCTCGGCGTCCGCGTCGTCGGCGACTTCAACTACTGGGACGGCACCGGGTGTCCGATGCGCTCGCTCGGCGGTACCGGGGTCTGGGAGCTCTTCCTGCCCGGAATCGGCGAGGGCGAGCTGTACAAGTTCCAGATCACCCGCCCGGACGGCTCGCACACCATGCGCGCCGACCCGATGGCCCGGCGGACGGAGGTGCCGCCCGCGAACGCGTCGATCGTCGCCGCCGCGCACCACGAGTGGAAGGACGCGGCGTGGATGGCGGCGCGCGCCGAGCGGCCGGTCCACGAGGCGCCGTTCTCGGTGTACGAGGTGCACCTGGCGTCCTGGCGGCCCGGTCTGACCTATCGCCAGCTCGCCGCTCAACTCCCCGCGTACGTCTCCGACCTGGGCTTCACGCACGTCGAGCTGATGCCGGTCGCCGAGCATCCGTACGGCGGCTCCTGGGGCTACCAGGTGACGGGCTTCTACGCGCCGACCGCCCGGCTGGGCGGCCCGGACGACTTCCGCTTCCTGGTCGACGCCCTGCACCGGGCAGGCATCGGCGTGCTCGTGGACTGGGTGCCCGCGCACTTCCCGCGCGACGACTGGGCGCTCGCCGAGTTCGACGGCCGCCCGCTGTACGAGCACGAGGACCCGCTGAAGTCGGCGCACCCCGACTGGGGCACCCTCGAATTCGACTTCGGCCGCACCGAGGTCCGCAACTTCCTTGTGGCGAACGCCAGTTACTGGTGCGAGGAGTTCCACATCGACGGCCTGCGGGTCGACGCGGTCGCCTCGATGCTCTACCTCGACTACTCGCGCGAGGAGGGCCAGTGGGTGCCCAACGAGCACGGCGGCCGGGAGAACCTCGACGCCGTCGCCTTCCTCCAGGAGATGAACGCCACCGTCTACCGCCGCAACCCCGGCGTGATCACCATCGCCGAGGAGTCCACCGCCTGGGACGGCGTCACGCGCGCCACCCACCACATCGGCCCCGGCGGCTTCGGCGGGCTCGGCTTCGGGCTGAAGTGGAACATGGGGTGGATGCACGACTCCCTCGGCTACGTGTCGAAGGAGCCGGTGCACCGCAAGTACCACCACCACGAGATGACCTTCTCGATGGTCTACGCGTACAGCGAGAACTACGTCCTGCCGATCTCCCACGACGAGGTCGTGCACGGCAAGCGCTCGCTGGTGGGCAGGATGCCCGGCGACTGGTGGCAGCAGCGGGCCACGCACCGCGCCTACCTCGGCTTCATGTGGGCGCACCCAGGCAAGCAACTCCTTTTCATGGGACAGGAGTTCGCGCAGGGCGCCGAGTGGTCGGAGGCGCACGGCCCGGACTGGTGGCTGCTCGACCCGTCGTACGGTGCGGAGGCCGACCACCGGGGCGTCCGCGACCTGGTCCGCGACCTCAACACCCACTACCGCGCGGAGCCCGCCCTGTGGGAGCGCGACACCGCCCCCGAGGGCTTCGCCTGGGTGGCCGGCGACGCCGCCGAGGACAACGTGTTCGCGTTCCTGCGTCACGACGCCGCCGGGAACCCGCTGCTCGCCGTCTCCCACTTCTCGCCGGTCGTACGGCAGGGGTACCGGATCGGTGTCCCCGACGACGTACCGGCGTGGACGGAGGTCCTCAACACGGACGCGGAGGCCTACGGCGGCAGCGGCATCCGCCACCCGGAGCCGCTGAAGCCGGAGCCTGTCCCGCTCCACGGCCGCCCGGCGAGCATCCGGCTCACGCTGCCGCCGCTGGCGACGGTGTGGTTCAGGCCTGCGTGAAGCTCAGCTCCTCGGTGTGGACCAGGCCCAGCTGCTGAGTCGCCCTGGTCAGGGCCACATACAGGTCGCTGAGGCCGCGCGGCGAGCCGGACCTGATCAGGTCCGGCTCCGCCACCACCACCGTGTCGAACTCCAGCCCCTTCGCCTGGTGCGGGGCCAGCAGGACGACCCGGGCGGTGAGGTCGGGTTCCGTACCGTACGAAGCCGCAGGGATCGCCGCCGCGAGGGCGGGCAGCAGTTCCGCCGGAGCGACGACCGCCAGCCTGCCGGAGGTCTCCGACTCCGCCACGGCCTCCGCGACCGTACGGGGCAGTTCCGCGGCGGTCGTCGCGCGGGTCCACGGCTCGACGCCCGTGGACCGTACCGAACTCGGCGGTTCGAAGGCGGGGTCGGCGGTGCGCATCACGCGGGCCGCCAGCTCCATGATCTCCGCCGGGGTGCGGTAGTTCACGCCGAGCCGGGTGTGCTCGAAGCGACTGCCGACGTACGGGTCGAGGATCTCCTTCCAGGAACCGCAGCCCGCCGCGTCGCCGGTCTGCGCCGGGTCGCCGACCAGGGTCATCGACCGGGTCGGACAGCGGCGCATCAGCAGCCGCCACGCCATCGCGGACAGCTCCTGCGCCTCGTCCACGATGATGTGGCCGAACGCCCAGGTGCGGTCCGCGGCGGCGCGGGCGGCGGCACTGCGGTGGTCGGCCTCGTCGTGGCGCTCGGCGAACCGCTCGGCGTCGATGAGGTCGTGCGCCCCGAGCACCTCGGAGTCCTCGTCCTCGACGTCCTCGAACTCGTAGGTGCGCGAGCCGTACGACACGTCCAGCACGCCCTGCGCGTACGCCACCCGCTCCTCGTACTCGCGGGCTGCGGCGGCCCTGGCCGCGTGGTCGTCCTCGCCGAGCAGCTCGGCGGCCTCGTCGAGGAGGGGCACGTCGGCCGGGGTCCATGCGGAGCCCTCCGCGCGCCGGATCAACTCGGCCTCCTCGTCCGGGAGATGGGAGGGGGACGCCAGGAATTCGGCGATCAGCCGCTGCGGGGTGATTTCCGGCCACAGGCCGTCGATCGCGGCGAGGACGTCCGGGTTGGCGGCGATCTCCTTGCCGAGCTGCTCGATGTCGGCGGGGGCGAGGAGGTTCTCCTCAGGGCCCAGTTCCTCGCCCAGCTCCTCGGCGATGGCCTCGTACGGCTCCCGGCCGATGCGCTCGGCGAGCTGCTCGGTGAGGGCGTCCAGGACGTGGCGGCCGAAGTGGGGGCGGGCCAGGTTGTGCGGCAGCCGGGTCTCCCGGGCCCGGTGGCGGGCGTCCTCGGCCATGGCGCGCTCCAGGTGGAGCGTGTACTGCTCGTGCGCGATCTCCAGGACGGTGCCGGGGGCGTCCTGCCGGTCCCGTACGACCTGGGCGAGTACGTCCGCCATATTGGCCCCGCCCTTGACCGCGGCCGCCTCGGGGGTGTCGGTCGCGGTGGCGGTGACGCCGGGGAAGAGCTCCCCGGTGGTGGCGAGCAGGACGCCGGTCTCACCGAGCGAGGGCAGGACGTCGCCGATGTAGCCGAGGAAGGCCGGGTTGGGGCCGACCACCAGGACGGCGCGGCGGGCCAGCAGCTCGCGGTGCGCGTAGAGGAGGTAGGCGGCGCGGTGCAGGGCGACGGCGGTCTTGCCGGTGCCGGGTCCGCCCTCGACGACGAGGACACCGCGGTGCGGGGCGCGGATGATGCGGTCCTGCTCGGCCTGGATGGTCTGCACGATGTCGGCCATGCGGCCGGTGCGGGCACCGTTCAGGGCGGCGAGCAGGACGGCGTCGCCGCTCGGGTCCTCGTGACCGGTGCGCTCGGTGTCGCGCAGGTCGAGGATCTCGTCGTGCAGCGCGGTGACGGTGCGGCCGCGGGTGGTGAGGTGCCGGCGGCGGCGCAGGCCCATCGGGGAGTGTCCGGTGGCGAGGTAGAAGGGGCGGGCGACCGGGGCGCGCCAGTCGATCAGCAAAGGGCTGCGTTCCGCGTCGTCGCGGCGGATTCCGGTACGGCCGATGTGATGGGTGGTTTCGCCCTTCGTGCTGGCCCGGCTTGCGCCTCCCTGGCTTTCCGTGCCTTCCGCATCCGAACCTTCATGGTCGGAATGGAAGTCGAGGCGGCCGAAGCAGAGTCCGGATTCCACGGAATTCAGCGCGGTCAGCACTCCGGACCGTTCCGCCACGGTCACCTCGCGCTCCACACGCGCCTGCTGACCGGTGCCGGTCTGGGCGAACGAGCCCTGTACGGCGGTCTCGGCGTGCCCCCTGAGCACATCGAGCCGCGCGTACAGCTCATCAAGGAATTGCTGCTCGTGACGCAGCTCCTGGGATTCCCGGGATTCCCGGGTTGACAATTCCTCGGTTGACAAGTCTTCCCCCACTGGGTTACGGTGTCGGTATCTCGCTACTCCATGACCTCTTTTGGATGCAGTCATGGAAACGCCCAATATACGCAGAGAAATACCCCGGCTGTCAATTGCGCCGGGGTATTTCTTTTTGTGCGTGCGCGCGGATACCGCGCGGCGGGGACTCAGCCCGGATCAGCCCTCCAGGAGCACCTCGACGAAGGTCAGGGGCACCACCACGTCCACGTACTGCAGGATCCTGAGCGCGCGGCGGTCGGGGCAGTGGAGCGCGAGCTCACCGCCCCAGCGCGCGGCCTGGCCCCGCACCCGGAGCAGCAGGGCGAGGCCGCTGCAGTCGAGGAAGGTGACCCTGCGGAGGTCGACGACGGTCCGGCGCGGCTGCGACGTCAGGGCCCTGTCGATCTGCGGGCCGCACTGGAGCGAGGCGAAGAGGTCCAGCTCACCGGCGAGCACAAGGACGAGGGTGTCCCCCGACATGTGCGCCTCGACGGCCTGCTCAACAGTTGATTCCGACATGTGCGACACCCCAGGTACTCAAACTGACTGCCAGTGTGCGGTCGTTGGTCGACTCACCGGGGTCTGGGATGGCCTCCATGAACGTATGCAACACCGCCCGAGCAGAATCGGTTGCCCATCCCGACTTAACCCGTAAGAGTGAAGATCGACCAGCTTGGTTGACTCGATGCTGACTCAGCGGGGCGGTAGCCGCAGCCTTCCCTCGATCACGTCGAGTGCGACCTCCTTGAGCTTGCGCTGCCGGGACCGCGCATAGGCGCGCAGCGGCTGGAACGCCGCGTCGGGGTGCACGCCCCACTGGGCGGCCAGGATTCCCTTGGCCTGCTCGATGGCGATCCGGCTGGTCAGCGCGGTGCGCAACCCCTCGGCCGAGCGGGTGAGGTGCCAGAGGCTCCGGGACTGGCTCAGGGACAGTACGGCGATGTCCGCGAGCCGCTGGGCCAGTTCGAGCTCCGCGCGTCCGGGCAGTGCCTCGCGTCCGTACACCTGCCAGGTGCCGAGCCGGTCGGTGCGGCGGCACAGCGGCAGGACTGCGGTCTTGAAGATGCCGTGCTCCATGGCCCTGGAGCAGAACTCGGGCCAGCGGCCGGCCGATTCCCGCAGATCGAGCTCGTACTGCGGTTCGCCCGAGCGGTACGCGTCGACGCAGGGGCCCTCCTGGCGCTCCGCCGCGAGGAGTTCCAGCAGTTCGGACGCCTCGTCGGAGCCCGCGGCGACGCGCAGTGCGCCGCTCTCGTCGGCCAGCATGGTGCCCACGGCCGGAACTTCGAGCAGATCGGTGGTGCGGGAGCAGAACTCCCGCAGGAATTCCGTCACTTCGGGCTCGTCGAGCATCAGCTCGGCCAGACCCACCGAGGCGTCCAGCCAACGGCGCTCCCGGTCCACGTGCGTCACCATCTTGCGTCACCTCATACCGCTGCGGGTTTCCCCCGAGTACGGGCTCCTACCCGCGGCGGACCGGCCCATGGGTCGACGGGGGTCCCGAACCGGCCCCGCCTTCTGTCCTCAGTAGCCGTAGACGGTGAGGGCGGTGATGGTGGCGAAGACCTGCTCCCAGACCTCCCGGGCCGGTGCGTCGTCGGCGAACGCCTCGGGGTCCAGGGCCTGCATCCGGCTCTCGTACTCGAACTCGGCGCCCGACTCGTCGGGGTAGGGGTCCCAGATCGCGTTCATGTAACGGCGCAGGTTCTCCAGGAAGAGCGTGAAGGTCTCCACGTCGCGCGAGAGGTAGACGGCGGAGCCGTCGCCACCGTCCTCGTCGTCCTCGTCGTCCTCCGGGGCCGCGAGGTGCACGACGCCGGTGGTCCGGTGGACGCACACCTCCCGGTCCTCGCCGTCGCCCAGATCCAGGTAACCGAAACCGAGCAGGTCGGGGTCGCCCTCCAGCGGCTCGACCTCGGCGAACGGGGAGAAGCTGGAGACCCCGCCCGCCCACCAGCCGGGTACGCCGACCTCGGCGAGGAACGTCCGGCTCGGGCCGTGCTCCAGGGCGGCGGGCAGGTCCTGCTCCGGGAAGCGGCGCACCCCGCCCCCCGCCCCGAAGGCGGCCCGCATCCTGGCCGCGGTGAGCGGCGGGTCCAGGTCGGGCGATCCGTCGAGGGGGAGGCCGGGGCCGCCGTCCTCCGCCGACTCGTACGACGCGCCGCCGGTCGGCCAGTCCGCCAGCACGTCGGGGTTCAGGCGCAGTACGGCGACGCCGTGCTCGTCCTGGAGGAGGTAGCGGCCCCCGGCGTCGAGCGGGGCCGTGTACTCCCAGGTGGGCGGGACCGACAGGGCGGGTGCGGCCGGGTCGGTGTCGAAGAGCGCCGGCAGTGCGTCCTCGGCGTCCCGGCCGGGGCCGTGCCGCTGCACCTCGTCGGCCGGCGGGGCGGGGACGCTCTCGCCGGTGTGGGCGTCGAACCAGCGGTTGTCGCACCACAGCCCGTCCACCTTGATCAACTCCCGCCCCCGGTGGATCATTTGGGCCGCGCCCGCGTCACCGCTGAGGTTGGGCTCGGCCACGTAGTGCCCGGCCGGTCGCCACCAGGCCCACTCCGTGCTCCACGGCATTCCGGGGGCGGCGGCCGCGACCCCGGCCGCGTACTCCCCGTGTCCCAGGACGGTCGCGGCGAAGTGCAGCCAGGCGGCGAATTCGGCGCGCGGCACGTCCGCGGTGCCGAATATCGTCTCGGCCTGCCGGAAGGCGGAACGGCCCTGCTCGGCGGCCTTCGACCCCCGCTGCCGCGCGGACAGTTCGTCGCGCACGGCAGAGCGGTCGGCGGCCAGCAGGGCCGCCGGGTCCGCGAGCAGCGTGTCCAGTACGCGGGCGTGGTGCATGGCCTGGTCGCCCCGTGAATCTCCCCGTGAGTCCATGCCGATCATCCTGGCATCCGGCACTGACAGTCGGGGGTCGGGGCCTTTCGTGGGGCCCCGGCCCCCGACGGGGACTTCCTAGCGGGTCGTGGCCGCCAACTCCTTTTCCGGAGCTGCCTCTTCCGGCCGGTCCGCGTCCGTGCCCCTGCCCCGGCGCGGCAGCAGGACCGCGACCAGGACCGTGCCCGCGCCGAGTACCACCGCGCCGATCAGGCTGGTGTGCGCGACCGCGTCCGAGAAGGCGGAGCCGACGGCGTCCGCCATGTCCTTGGCGCCCTGGGCGAGTTGGCCCGCCTGGCCCTTGAGCTGGGCGGCCTGTTCGGGGGTGGCCGCCTTCGCCGCCTGGCCGGCCAGGGCGTGCGCCTTCTCGCCGATGCCCTGGGCGACCGCGTACCCGGCGCCGACCGAGTCCTGCGCGGTGTCGAGTGCGGACGCGGGCAGCTTCGTGCCCTGCACACCGTCCGCCAGGTTCGAGGAGTACGCACCGGCGAGGACCGAGCCGAGCACGGCGATGCCGAGCGAGCCGCCCAGTTCGAGCGAGGTGTCGTTGACCGCGCCGCCGACTCCGAGTTCGGACTCGGGGAAGGCACCCATGATCGCGTCGGTGCAGGGCGAGAGCGCCAGGCCGATGGCGAGTCCGAGGATGACGAGGGGCAGGACGAAGTCGCCGTACGAGGACGCGGCGTCGACCCGGGTGAGCAGGGCGAGCGCGGCCGTGCCGCCGACCATGCCGGCCGTGACGGTGACCTTCATGCCGAGGCGCGGGGTGAGGAA
Organism: Streptomyces sp. NPDC021093; assembly: GCF_044333135.1. Taxonomy (NCBI): domain Bacteria; kingdom Bacillati; phylum Actinomycetota; class Actinomycetes; order Kitasatosporales; family Streptomycetaceae; genus Streptomyces; species Streptomyces sp. NPDC021093. Next base: position 55,285 of record NZ_JBIRQJ010000014.1, read on the forward strand.
GCCGGTCAGCGCGGAGCCGACGAAGACCGCTCCGGCCAGCGGCAGCATCCGTACGCCGGTCTCCAGGGCGTTGAAGCCGAGCACGAACTGGAGGTGCTGGGTGAGGAAGTAGAACGCGCCGAAGACGGCCAGGAAGAAGAGCGCGACGGCAAGGTTGGAGCCTGCGAAGCCACGGCTCAGGAAGCGGCGGACGTCGAGGACGGGGCGGGGGTGGCGCAGCTCCCAGAGGACGAAGAGGAGCAGGCCGACACCGGCGACGACGGCCGCGCCGATCGCCTTGCCGTCCCAGCCGAAGTGCGGGCCCTCGATGATCGCGAAGATCAGGGCGGCGACCCAGACGACGGACAGCAGGCCGCCGACGTAGTCGATCCGGCCGTGGACGGAGGCCTTGGACGGCGGTACGAGCGTGAGGGCGCCGACGATCGCGAGGGCGGCGACGGGCACGTTGATCAGGAAGGTCGAGGCCCAGCCGTGGTCTTCGAGGAGCGCACCGGCGACGAGCGGCCCCGCGGCGATGGCCAGTCCCGCGGTGGCGGTCCAGAGCACGATCGCCTTGGCGCGTTCGGCGCGCGGGAAGGTCGCGGCGAGGAGGGAGAGCGTCGCGGGCATGATCATCGCGGCGCCGACGCCCATCACGGCGCGGGCGGCGATGACGCCGTTGGCGCTGTCGACGAGCGAGCCCGCTATGGAGCCTCCGCCGAACACCAGCAGTCCGAGGACGAGTGCGCCGCGGCGGCTGTACTTGTCGCCGATCGCGCCGAGGAGCAGCATCAGCGCGGCGTACGGGACGGTGTAGCCGTCGACGACCCACTGGAGGTCGGCGCTGTTCAGCCCGAGGTCCTTGGTCATGTCCGGGGCGGCGACGGTGAGGGCGGTGTTCGCCATCACGATGATCAGCAGGCTGAGGCAGAGGACCAGCAGGGCCCACCAACGCCTTGGGTAGGGCCGGTCCATCTCTTCGACCGGCTGGTTCGCGACCAGGGGCACGGTTTCCACCTCTTTGCCATCATCTGACGATTCCTGCTTGCACAGCAGTGTGCAACTACACAGCTGTGTGCAAGTTACTGGAATGCACAGCCATGTGCAAAATGGATCCATGACCACGGGTACGGGTACGGGGACGGGCGCGAGTACGGGCAGCTCGGCGAGGGCGGACGCGAACCGCCGCCGCATCATGGATGTCGCGCTGGCGGAGCTGCTGCGCGACCCGGACGCGAGCATGGATCAGATCGCGCGGGCGGCGGGGGTCGTACGGCGCACCGTGTACGGGCACTTCCCGAACCGGGAGGCACTGGTCGCCGCGCTCGTCGACGGCGCGGCGGAGGCGGTCATCGAGGCACATGCGGCGAGCCGCGCGGGGGTGGACGACCCGGCGGAGGCGCTCGCGCGGGCGATGTTCGCGGTCTGGCACATCGCGGACCGCTACCGGCTGCTGGTCGCGCTGGCGCAGCGGAGCGTCACGATGGAGGGCATCAAGCAGCGGCTGACACCGGTGCGGGAGGACTGCGTGGCGCTGCTGCGGCTGGGGCAGGCGCAGGGGGTCTTCCGGTCGCCCGTACCGGCGGCGGCGCTGGCGTACGTCCACGAGCAGACGCTCTTCGGGCTCATGGAGGCCGTGAACGAGGGGTCGCTGGCAGCGGACGACGCGGGACGCGCGGCGGCGACGACGGCGCTGCTTTCGGCGGGGGTCGGGGTGGGGGACGTGGAGGAGCTGCTGGGGCGGGAAGGTGTCGCCACACCGGGACGCTAGCCGCGGGGCGGGTGGGTTGTACGTGCGGGCACGTCGCGGGGCGGGTGGGTTGTACGTGCGGATGCGTCGCGGCTGGCCGCGCAGTTCCCCGCGCCCCTAAAAGCCTGCCCCCTACCCGACCGCCCTCGCGACCGCCCCGCTCGCTACCTTGCCTCCGCCTCCGACCGCGCCGCATCCTCCGGCTCCGCCCGCGGCTCGGGCACGGGGCCATGCCCGTCCCCCTCCTCCAGCATCCGCTCGTCGAACGGCAGCTTCCCCGACAGCACCAGCCCCACCCGCTCCTTGTCGATCTCCTTCGTCCACGTCCCCACCAGCACCGTCGCCACCGCGTTCCCCGCGAAGTTCGTCAGGGCCCTTGCCTCGCTCATGAAGCGGTCGATTCCGACGATCAGGCCGACGCCGTCGACCAGTTCCGGGCGGTGCGACTGGAGTCCGCCCGCCAGCGTGGCGAGTCCCGCGCCGGTGACGCCCGCCGCACCCTTCGAGGCGATGATCATGAAGCCGAGGAGGGCGATCTGCTCGCCGATGTTCAGCGGGTCGCCCATGGCGTTCGCGATGAAGAGCGAGGCCATCGTCAGGTAGATGGCCGTGCCGTCCAGGTTGAAGGAGTAGCCGGTCGGGACCGTGATGCCGACGACCGGCTTGCTGACGCCCAGGTGCTCCATCTTCGCGATCAGCCTCGGCAGCGCCGTCTCCGACGAGGAGGACGAGACGATCAGGAGGAACTCGCGCGCCAGGTACTTCAGCAGCTTGAAGAGGTTCACTCCCGCGACCAGCCTGAGGATCGTCCCGAGGACCAGGACGACGAAGAGCGCGCAGGTGAGGTAGAAGGCGACCATGATGATCCCGAGCGCCTTGAGGGCGTCGATGCCGGTCGCCCCGACCACCGCCGAGATCGCTCCGAAGGCACCCACCGGCGCCGCCCACATCACCATCGCCAGGATCCGGAACACCAGCCGCTGGATGTGTCCGATGCCGCGCAGCACCGGCTCCCCCGCCCGGCCCAGCGCCTGCAGCGCGAAGCCCACCAGCAGGGCGACGAAGAGGGTCTGGAGCACCGAGCCTTCGGTGAACGCCGAGACGAGGGTCTTCGGGATGATGCCCAGCAGGAAGTCGCCCAGGCCCTCGCTCGCGCCCGCCGCCTGCTTGGCGCCCGCGTCCTTGTGCGCGTCCAGGTCGAGGTCGGTGCCCGGGTGGATCAGGTTGCCGACCAGCAGCCCGATGCCGAGCGCCACCGTCGACATCACCATGAAGTAACCGAGCGCGAGCCCGCCCACCGCACCGACCTTGGCGGCCTTGCGGACCGAGCCGATGCCCAGCACGATCGTGCAGAAGATGATCGGCGAGATCAGCATCTTGATCAGGTTGACGAAGCCGTCACCGATCGGCTTCAGCTCCTTGCCCACCTCCGGCCAGATCAGCCCGACGGTGATGCCGAGGACGACGGCGACGACGACCGCCGGGTAGAGGTAATGGGTCCGGTCCCGTCTTCTCGGCGCAGGCGCCGAGCTCGGGTCCGCGCCTGCTGCCGATCCCGCTTCCGATCCCGTTGCGGCCACTGGAAGCCCTCCTCGTTCTCACCGATAAGCCCACGTCGGGGTGGGTCCCGGCGACTATGCACCACCCTGGGCGCCAACACACCCTTCCGGTCGTAGAGTTCACAGATTCGCCGCCGGCGACCCTGGACATTCCTACGAGCCGTGTTCTCGGCGGAACGCACCGTAGCCATCGCACCCGTCCCGCTCTACCGTGTGCCCCGTGCCCCTCACCCCGCCGTCCGACGCCCCGCCCTTCGACGCACCCGCCGCCCGTCGGCTGCGCGAGGCGCTCGGGATGGACCCCGGCCACGTCGCGTACGGGCTGCGCGCACAGTACGGACTGGACGTGGGACCGGAGCTGGTGGTCGCCTGGGAGCGCGGCATCCGCACCCCCACCGCCCACGAGGTGACCGCACTGGCCGGTGTGCTGTGGTGCGCCCCCGCCGAACTCCTGCACGCCGCCCGCACCTTGCGCGAGCACCGTACGGCGCGCGGGTTCAGCACCGCCGACCTGGCCCGGCAGGTCGGGCTCGGCCACGACGCGTACGTACGGATGGAGGAGGCGGGCCGGTGGCGCGGCACCGAGCGGCAGACCGCCGCGCTGGCCGCCGCGCTCGGCCTGTCCCCCGTTCAGTTCGTCACCGCGGCCGGCCGTGACGAGGAGCTGGCCGAGCTGCTGCGGAGCGCGGTGACGACCCGCTGGCAGGCGTACGTACGGCCGCTCGTGAAGCTGGTCCCGCTGCCGCGTGCCGCGCTGCAGGACGTACTCCTGCGGCTGCACGCCGACTACCAGTCCCGGATGGTGGCGACGCTGGGGTGGGGCGGCGTCGGGGACGCGGGGGACGGGGCCGCGGGACGGGACTTCCTGGACGGGATCCTGGGGCACTTCTGGGAGCGGGCCGAGGGCACCCGCTAGCGTCGTGCCCCTCCTCGGACGGCATCCGAAGGCATCGTGCGCCCACCGCCGATGGCACCCGCCGGCGTCACTTGTCCTCCGGGTCGAAGCGGAACAGCTGGCCCGCCGCGTCGTCCTCGCACGGCCGCTGTTCCAGCGCGGTCCACTCGGCGCGGGAGGCGCCCGGCACCGTGAGGCACATCCGGGTGTGCTGCGGGCGGATCCGGTAGCCCTTGACCGGGTCGCCGACCGGCTCGAAGCGGAACGTCTCCGCCGCCGGGTCGCGGTTCACGCACTCGTCGTCCTCCACCCAGGCGCCCTTCTCCCGCTTCCCCCAGTGCACGCCCATGCAGCCCTCCTCGAACTCGGGGTGGTACGAGGCGATCCGCCAGTCCTGCTCCCCCATCCTGACCAGCGAGTACTGGGGTACGAGTCCCTCACAGGGCGCCTGCAGGACCTTGCCGCTGGTGGCGCCGGTCCGTTCTCCCAGGCAGAGCCCGGAGTGCACCGCGCGCAGCGTCCGTTCGCCCGCGCCGGGAGCGGTCACCGCACCGAGCGGCCGGAGCTGCGGATCGGTGTCGCGGGTCAGCCAGGCCACCGTCGCCGCGACCACCGTCAGGGCCAGCGCGACCGCCAGGACCTTGGTCCGGGAGAACCGCCGCGCACTCGGGGCTTCCGGCCCGCCGGCGGGGGCCTTTCCGCCCGGCGGCAACGGGACTTCGGCCACTGGTACGAGGTCGGGTTCCGGCTCCACCCGCTCGCCGCGGCCCGCGAGTTCCTTCCGTACCGCCAGCCACTCCTCCACCACCGACGGGCCGCATCCGCACGCCCGTACGTAGGCCGCCACCAGTTCCTCGCGCGGCACCGTCGTGCGCGCCAGCATGTTCGCGACCGTGCTGCGCGGCAGGACGTCGCCGACGGCGTCCGCGCGGGCGGTGAGCTCGCGGTAGGTGAGTCCCGACCACTCCTTGAGCGCGTGCAGTCCCTCGATGAACTCGGCGGCCGTGCGCACCGCGCGCGGAACGGGCTCCGGCATGCGGAGGCCTCCAGTCACCTGACCTGACCTGCGTCCGGACAGCAGCGGAAAGGGAGTTGGGACATGTCCCGGACAGGTTGAAGCCTTGTTGATCCGGCCGCGCAACTCAAGAGTGGGAACCGCCAACTCCGGCCGGAACAATCCGCCGGGAGGGCACACACGGAACGGCCCCGGTCGTCCACAGGGGAGACGATCGGGGCCGTTCTGTCGTTACGTTCGCGAGGGGAGGAGCGGCGGTCAGAAGACCGACTCGGCCTCGTCCATCCGCGCCGCCGGGACCGTCTTCAGCTCGGAGACGCCCTCGGCGAGCGGCACCATCTCGATGTTCGTGCCGCGCAGCGCGGTCATCTTGCCGAAGTGACCGGCGTGCGCCGCCTCCACCGCGTGCCAGCCGAAGCGGGTCGCGAGGACGCGGTCGTAAGCGGTGGGGGTGCCGCCGCGCTGGACGTGGCCGAGGATGACCGGGCGGGCCTCCTTGCCGAGCCTGCCCTCCAGCTCGACGGCCAGGCGGGTGCCGATGCCGGTGAAGCGCTCGTGGCCGAACTGGTCGATGACGCCCTTCTCGTACGGCATGGTGCCCTCGGCCGGACGGGCGCCCTCCGCGACGCAGACGACGGCGAACTTCTTGCCGCGGGCGAAGCGCTCCTCGACCATCTTGACGAGGGAGTCGACCTCGAAGGGGCGCTCGGGCAGGCAGATGCCGTGGGCGCCGCCCGCCATGCCGGACTCCAGGGCGATCCAGCCCGCGTGCCGGCCCATGACCTCGACGACCATGACGCGCTGGTGCGACTCGGCGGTCGTCTTCAGACGGTCTATGGCCTCGGTGGCGACGCCGACGGCGGTGTCGAAGCCGAAGGTGCGGTCGGTGCCGTTGATGTCGTTGTCGATGGTCTTCGGGACGCCGACGACGGGCATTCCGGCGTCCGACAGCATCCGGGCGGCGGTCAGGGTGCCCTCGCCGCCGATCGGGATGAGCGCGTCGATGCCGTACTTGGCGGTCAGCTCGGCGCAGTTCTCGGCGGCCTCGCGGAGCCGGTCGCGCTCCAGCCTGGCCGAACCGAGGATGGTGCCGCCGCGCGGCAGGATGCCGCTGACCGCGTTGAGGTCGAGGGGGCGGTAGTGACCGTCGAGGAGACCCTTGAAGCCGTCCTCGAACCCGATGACCTCGTCGTTGTGTCCGGCGACGGCGCGGTGCACGACCGACCGGATCACTGCGTTCAGCCCAGGACAGTCGCCGCCTGCGGTGAGAACTCCGATACGCATCGTGCTGTGTCTCCTGCTCTTGGTGGTACTTGTGAGCCAGGTTCCGATTGTTCCACGGCCGGAATGCGCCGCGCGCTTCCGGATACTCCGGGACAACCGGGACAGGGGGCCTTTGGGCCCTGCTCACGGGACTTCTTCCGGCGGGCGCCTTATCCAGCCACAAAGGTATTGTCAAGGGTGCAAGACCACCCTAACCGCACAATCTCGGCAAAGTTACTCGCCGACCACTTACCGACCATGAGACTGACGACGAGACGGAGAGCACGCGTGACGCGCAGCGTGTACGTGACCGGCATCGACCGGGGGGACGGCCGCCAGGTCGTCGAGCTGGGAGTCATGGAACTCCTGACCCGCCAGGTGGACCGCGTGGGCGTCTTCCGCCCGCTGGTGCACGACGGCCCCGACCGCCTCTTCGACCTGCTCCGCGCCCGCTACCGGCTGTCCCAGGACCCGGCTACGGTGTACGGGATGGACTACCGCGAGGCGTCCGCCCTGCAGGCCGAGAGGGGCACCGACGAGCTGGTCTCCCAGCTGGTGGACCGCTTCCACAAGGTGGCCAGGGACTACGAGGTCGTCCTGGTGCTCGGCACGGACTTCGCGGACACCCAGTTCCCCGACGAGCTGTCGATGAACGCCCGCCTGGCCAACGAGTTCGGGGCGTCCGTGATACCCGTCGTCGGCGGCCGCAAGCAGACCGCCGAATCGGTGCGCGCCGAGGCCCGCAACGCCCACCGGGCGTACGAGAGCCTGGGCTGCCACGTCCTCGCGCTGGTCGTGAACCGGGTCGCCCCGGTCGACCGCGCCGAGATCGCGGAGCGCCTCAACGACAGCCGCCTCCCGGTCCCCGCGTACGTGCTCCCGGACGAGCCGGCGCTCGCCGCGCCGACGGTCGCGCAGATCACCCAGGCGCTGGGCGCGACGGTGCTGCTCGGCGACGACGCGGGGCTCGCGCGCGACGCCCTGGACTTCGTCTTCGGCGGCGCGATGCTGCCGAACTTCCTCAACGCCCTGACCCCCGGCTGCCTGGTCGTCACCCCGGGCGACCGCTCCGACCTGGTCGTGGGCTCGCTGGCCGCGCACAGCGCCGGTACGCCGCCCATCGCGGGCGTACTGCTGACGCTGGACGAGCAGCCGGGCAAGGAGATCCTGACCCTGGCCTCGCGCCTCGCGCCCGGCACCCCGGTGATCTCGGTGGCCGGCGGCTCCTTCCCGACCGCGGGAGAGCTGTTCGCCCTGGAGGGCAAGCTCAACGCGGCCACCCCGCGCAAGGCGGAGACCGCGCTCGGCCTCTTCGAGCGGCATGTCGACACCGCCGATCTGCTCGACCGGATGTCGGTGGCCCGCAGCGGCCGCGTGACGCCGATGATGTTCGAGCACGAGCTGCTGGAACAGGCCCGCTCGGACCGCCGCCGCGTCGTGCTCCCCGAGGGCACCGAGGAGCGCGTGCTGCGCGCCGCCGACGTGCTGCTGCGCCGCGACGTCTGCGACCTCACCCTGCTCGGTGACGTGGACGTCATCCGCAAGAAGGCCGCCGACCTGGGCATCGACCTGGCGAGCACCCAGCTCATCGACCCGCAGACCTCCGAGCTGCGGCAGTCCTTCGCCGAGCGGTACGCCGAGCTGCGCGCCCACAAGGGCGTCACCGTGGAGCTGGCGCACGACGTGGTCGCCGACGTGAACTACTTCGGCACGCTGATGGTCCAGGAGGGCCTCGCCGACGGCATGGTGTCCGGCTCCGTGCACTCCACGGCCGCCACCATCCGCCCCGCCTTCGAGATCATCAAGACCAAGCCGGACGCCAAGATCGTCTCGTCGGTCTTCTTCATGTGCCTCGCCGACAAGGTCCTGGTGTACGGCGACTGCGCGGTCAATCCGGACCCGAACGCCGTGCAGCTCGCGGACATCGCGATCCAGTCGGCCGGGACCGCCGCCCAGTTCGGCGTGGCGCCGCGAATGGCGATGCTGTCGTACTCCACGGGCACCTCGGGTGCGGGCGCGGACGTCGACAAGGTGCGCGAGGCGACGGAGCTCGTACGGTCGTTGCGCCCGGACCTGCTCGTCGAGGGCCCGATCCAGTACGACGCCGCCGTCGAGCCCTCGGTGGCCGCGACGAAGCTCCCGGGCTCCGAAGTCGCGGGCCAGGCAAGCGTGTTGATCTTCCCGGACCTGAACACCGGCAACAACACCTACAAGGCGGTGCAGCGCTCGGCCGGCGCCGTGGCCGTCGGCCCGGTCCTGCAGGGCCTGCGCAAGCCGGTCAACGACCTGTCGCGCGGCGCGCTCGTCCAGGACATCGTCAACACGGTCGCCATCACCGCGATCCAGGCCCAGGGCGAATCCGTATGACGGCCACCACCCGGCCCTCTTGGGCACCGGGCCCACCCCCGCTCCGCATGACTTCGCACCCGCACCCGCACCCGCACTCGCACTCGCACTCGCACGAGAAGGCACCGCTGTGACCACTCCCCCCACCCGCATCCTCGTCCTCAACTCCGGCTCCTCGTCGCTGAAGTACCAGCTCATCGACATGCGCGACCGCTCCCGGCTGGCCATGGGCCTGGTCGAGAAGATCGGCGAGGACACGTCCGCACTGGTGCACACGCCGCTGCTCGGCGACGGCGCCGGTGCGAAGCGCATACGGGAGACCAGGTTCGCGGACCACGACGAGGCGCTCCAGGCGGTCGCGCGCGAACTGGCCGCCGACGGCGTCGGCCTGGACTCCCCCGAGCTCGCGGCGGTCGGGCACCGGGTGGTGCACGGCGGCCTGAAGTTCTCCGCCCCGACCGTCGTCACCGACGAGGTGATGGCGGAGATCGAGCGCCTGGTCCCGGTCGCGCCCCTGCACAACCCGGCCAACATCACGGGGATCAAGACGGCCAGGGCACTGCGCCCCGACCTCCCCCAGGTCGCCGTCTTCGACACCGCGTTCCACACGACGATGCCGGAGTACGCGGCCCGCTACGCCATCGACGTCGAGACCGCCGACGCGCACCGCATCCGCCGCTACGGCTTCCACGGCACGTCGCACGCGTACGTCTCCCGCAAGACGGCGGAGCTGCTCGGCAAGGCGCCCTCCGAGGTCAACGTCATCGTGCTGCACCTCGGCAACGGAGCCTCCGCCTCCGCCGTCGAGGGCGGCCGCTGCGTGGACACTTCCATGGGGCTTACCCCGCTGGAAGGCCTGGTCATGGGTACCCGTTCGGGCGATCTCGACCCGGCGGTGATCTTCCATCTGGAGCGGGTCGCCGGAATGTCGACGGACGAAATCGACACGCTCCTCAACAAGAAGAGCGGTCTGGTCGGTCTCTGCGGCGAGAACGACATGCGGGAAATCCGGCGCCGTATCGACGCGGGCGACAAACAGGCCGAACTCGCCTTCGAGATCTACATCCACCGGCTGAAGAAGTACATCGGCGCCTACTCCGCCGTACTCGGCCGCGTGGACGCGGTCGCCTTCACCGCGGGCGTCGGCGAGAATGCCGCTCCGGTGCGCGAGGCGGCCGTGGCAGGCCTCGCGGAACTGGGTCTCGCCGTGGACACGGAACTCAATTCCGTACGTTCCGACGAACCCCGGATCATTTCGCCGGAGTACGCACGGGTAGCCGTCGCCGTTGTACCGACCGACGAAGAACTGGAAATCGCGAACCAGGTGTACGAGCTGGTCGCAGCCGTCGACAACACCGTCAACTGAGCGCGTCTGAGCACCACCGCGCCCATTTGTACATTCCACCAGACGGAATATTCCGCAGCGAAACAAACCGATAGGATCCGCCTTATGCGCCGTTCCAAAATCGTCTGCACCCTTGGCCCCGCCGTCGACTCCCACGAGCAGCTCGTCGCTCTGATCGAAGCCGGCATGAGCGTGGCCCGCTTCAACTTCAGCCACGGCACCCACGAGGAGCACCAGGGCCGTTACGACCGCGTCCGCAAGGCCGCCGCCGAGACGGGCCGCGCGGTGGGCGTGCTCGCCGACCTCCAGGGCCCGAAGATCCGCCTGGCGAAGTTCGCCGAAGGCCCCGTCGAGCTGGTCCGCGGGGACGAGTTCACCATCACCGCCGAGGACGTCCCGGGCGACAAGTCCGTCTGCGGCACCACGTACAAGGGACTGCCGGGCGACGTCCAGAAGGGCGACCCGATCCTCATCAACGACGGCAACGTCGAGCTGAAGGTCGTCTCGGTCGAGGGCCCCCGGGTGAAGACGATCGTCATCGAGGGCGGTGTCATCTCCGACCACAAGGGCATCAACCTGCCCGGCGCGGCGGTCAACGTCCCGGCCCTCTCGGAGAAGGACGTCGACGACCTCCGCTTCGCCCTGCGGATGGGCTGCGACCTGGTCGCCCTGTCCTTCGTCCGCGACGCCGACGACGTCAAGGACGTCCACAAGGTGATGGACGAGGAGGGCCGCCGGGTCCCCGTCATCGCCAAGGTGGAGAAGCCGCAGGCCGTCGAGCACATGGAGGGCGTCGTCATGGCGTTCGACGGTGTGATGGTGGCCCGTGGCGACCTGGCCGTCGAGTACCCGCTCGAAAAGGTCCCGATGGTGCAGAAGCGCCTCATCGAGCTGTGCCGCCGCAACGCCAAGCCGGTGATCGTGGCGACCCAGATGATGGAGTCGATGATCACCAACTCCCGCCCGACGCGCGCGGAGGCGTCCGACGTCGCCAACGCGATCCTGGACGGCGCGGACGCGGTCATGCTGTCCGCCGAGTCCTCGGTCGGCGCCTACCCGATCGAGACCGTGAAGACGATGTCCAAGATCGTCGTGGCGGCCGAGGAGGAGCTGCTCTCCAAGGGCCTCCAGCCGCTGGTCCCCGGCAAGAAGCCGCGCACGCAGGGCGGTTCGGTCGCCCGCGCCGCAGCTGAGATCGCGGACTTCCTGGACGGCAAGGCGCTGGTCGCCTTCACCAAGTCCGGCGACACGGCCCGCCGGCTGTCCCGCTACCGCGCGGCCCAGCCGATCCTGGCCTTCACCACGGACGAGGGCACCCGCAACCAGCTCGCGCTGAGCTGGGGCGTCGAGTCCTTCGTGGTCCCGCACGTGCACAACACGGACGCGATGGTCGACCTGGTCGACGCCGAGCTGCTGAAGCTCCAGCGCTACAACAACGGCGACACCATGATCATCACGGCCGGCTCGCCCCCCGGCATCCCCGGCACCACGAACATGGTCCGGGTGCACCACCTGGGCGGCGAAGGGGCCACCGCCTGACGGCGGCAGCACCGACGGCGGTTGCAGATCGCACGGGCGGGCCCGGAGTCGTGAGGACTCCGGGCCCGCTCTCGTACCGGAATCCGGTCAGTGGAAGATCAGGGTGGCGGAGACCGTCTGGCTGGCCGGACAGAGGAAGCCGCCCTCCGCCAGTGGCACGTCGGCGGTCGCCGAGTACTTGCGGGTGGTGCCGTCGCGCTGTGCCGTCAGCACCCCGGACCGGTAGCGGCAGGTGACGCCGACGACCGTGACCGAGACATCGAGGGCGTCGGCCGTGGCGGTGCCCGCGGCGTCGTCGAAGGTCACCGCCGGGTCGTTGTTGAGGGCTGCACTGAGACCGGAGCAACTCAGGTTGCCGCCGGGCGAGTTGATGGTACTGCGGTCCACGGTGAGGTTGTTGGGCGCGGTGTCGCTGGTGACGCCGCCGGTCCAGCTGCACGACTTGTCGCCCGCTCCGATGGCGCCGTCGACCGTGCTCTGCGCCGCGCTGGCGGGTCCGACCGACAGTGCGGCCACGGTCAGCGCGCCCACGAGCACGCCGGCGACCTTGTGGGGGGAGATGAGACGGGGCATGGGGAGTACCTCCGTGTTCGCGCCGGTCAATTACCGGCGGTAACGCGAAAATAGACATGGCCATGACATCGGTCAACCCCTTCGGGGCGAGCTTTACCGGTGATGGTTCCGGGACCTTCGGCCTCCGGCGCGGGACCTTCGGCCCGCCCGTGGCCCTCAACGGGTTGCTAGCTTGAAGGAGTTGCGCCGGTCGACCCGTTTCGGCCGCGCCGATTCCCCCTGTGCACGCCTGGCCAGGCCGGCGGCACGTACGACCGAAAGGAGGCGACAGTCCCCATGGATCACAGTCCGAGTTGCACGTACACCGCACTCCGCGTCGCCTCCGTCTCCGCTCTCTGAGCCGAAACCTCCGCTCTCCGAGCCGAGTTCGTAGGCGTACTTCTCGCGCGTAAGGAATCACGCGCACCTCCAGCACCACCACCTCACCGCGTGACAGCCGTCCGGCCCCGCACACGGCTGTGCTCCGGCACGGCCGCGCGGCCGGTCGGCCGCCCCGTCACGCCCCGAACCTGAAAAGGGACCACTCCCATGACGAACCACATGAACCACATGAACCACGCGAACCGGCTCGACCAGCTGAACCACGCGATCGACCCCACCCCCGCGAACCGCCCCGATTCCCCCGAGTCCCTGGAGCTGCTGCGCGAAATCCGCGATGAGCTGCGGGACTTCAACAAGGACATGGACCGGCTGAACGCCCTGACGGAGGAGCAGGTCGTCTCCACCGTGCAGAACCGGAAGGTCGCCGCGATCACGCTGATGTTCGTCATCCCGTCGACGTTCGCCGCGATTCCCGGTGCCAACTTCGAGCACCTCAACGAGTACGGCTTCGACAACTTCTACGCCCTGCCGGTCCTGCTCGGCGCAGTCGTCGTCTCCGCACTCGCCACCTTCGCCGTCGTCAAGAAGAAGGGGTGGCTCTAGGACCTGGCCGGCGGACCGGGCCGCGCAGGCCCTGCGGCCTGTCCGATGGGCCGGGACAGCGGCCTACGGCTTCTGGAAGTCGCCGGGCCGACGCACCGAGGCGGGCCCGGGGTGAGAACCCCGGGCCCGCCTCGGTGAATCTCCGTGCGGCGGCGCTCAGTTGGCTGCCGCCTGGCCCGTGCCCGGTCCTGTGAAGTAGTTGTGGAGGCCGGGGACGGTCAGGGTGCCGCCGAACTGGCCCGCCTGGGTGACCCTGGCCTTGGTGAACATCGCGATGGGCACGTTCAGCGGGGGCGGGGTCTCGGGGCTGAAGGTCACCGGGATGAGGCCGAAGAGGTTGCCCTTCAGCTGTTCCGTGTACATCGTGACCGTGCCCTGGCGGAGGGTCGAGGTGGAGCCCTTGCTCGCCTGGACGTGCCCGGTGGAGCCGTTCGGACCGACCGTGGTCTGGTGCAGGTCCTTGATGTCCGTTTCCTTGGCGGTGAACTTCAGGACCTTCTTGATCTTGCCGCCTGCGGTACGGACCTCGACGACGCCCTCGTAGTTGAGGCCGCGGAGGGTCAGCATCGAGGTTTCCAGGATCCACGGGTCGTCCGGGAGGTCCGGGATGCCCGGCTCCAGCTTGGCGTCCGCGAGGGCCTTGGGGTCTGCCGTCGGGCAGGGGAAGGGGATCTTGCCGTCGGCGTTCGGGACGAGGTCGGGCTTGCCGTCGCCGTCCTTGTCCAGGTCCGCGATCTTGATGCCGAGCTTCTCGGCGGCTTCGCGGATGGCCTTCTCGGTCCTGGAGGTCTCGGCGTCGGCCTTGTCCTTGGCTGCCTTCTCCTCCTTTTCGAGCTCGGCCTTGGCCTTGGCCTCGGCCTCCTTCGCGGCCTTCGCGTCCTTGGCGTCGTCCGCCTTGTCCGCGTCGGCGGCCTTGCCCTTGCCCTGGTCGGCGGCCGGGGGCTTCTTCGTCCCGTCCCCGGCGGGTGCGGGCGCCTTGTCGTCCTTGGCGTCCGGCTTCGCCGTGTCCGTCGCGGTGGGCGTGGGGGTGGCCGCGGGGGGAGCCGCCGGCTCCTCCTTCTTGCCGCCCAGGCCCTCGAAGAAGTCCTTGATCTTGGGGCCCACGCCGAGCGGGTCCAGGGGGTTCTTGGACTCGGTCTCGGTGGGGGTGGGCGTCGGCGCGGGAGTCGGCGCGGTGGTGTCCGGGGCCTTCTTCCCGTCGCCCGCGGGCGGCTTGGTGGCGTCCGGGGCCGGGGTCTTCTCCGGCTTGCCCGCTCCTGCGTCGCCCTTGGCCGGGTCGTCCTTGCCGTCGGGCTTCGTGGCGTCCGGCTTCTCCGCCTCGTTCTTGCCCTTGCCCTTGTTCTTGTCCGCCTCGTCCTTCGCGGCGTCCTTGTCCGGCTTGCCGTCGCCGTCCTTGTCGGCGTCCTTGCCCGCCTCGTCCGGCTGGGTCACGCACGGGCCGGGGGCGAACGGGTTCGCCGGTTCCTCGGCGGCCATAGCCAGCTTCGGCGTCAGGCTCATCCCGACGAACACCGCGGTGGGCATCGCCGCGAGGGCCAGGGCCTTGCCCGCCGGCATGTGGAGCTTGGTCAGCAGCGACTTCCTGGGGGCCGCGTGGCGCGGCCCGCTTCTCCCGCGCGCCTCCGCTCCCCCGCCCGCGTTCTCCTGGGCCTCGTCACCCCGCACTGTTCCTCCTGCCATCGGCGTCGACAGATGTGTCAGTCGTGTTCGTGTCCGGCGCGTTCGTGTCCGTGCCGGTTCCCGGACCCTCTGCCTTCGTCAGGTTCGCCCCCGGCTGCCCGGCCGCCTGCGGCGGCACCTGGGTGAGGGCCATCGTCTGCTCGGCAGCGGCCTCCGGGGACGGAGCCGCCGCCGGTTCCTTCGCCGCTTCCTTCGCCGGGGCCCATGCGATGGACATCGCACCGCCCAGCAGCGCGAGCAGGAAGCCGATGATGAATCCGCCGATGTTCGACACCGGGATGGAGACGAGGGCCAGCAGGATCGCGGCCACACCCGCGAAGATCCGGACGATGGAGTGGAACCACATCGTGAGGCCCAGTGTGACCAGCAGGACGCCGATGATCAGCGAGCCCGCGCCCGCGGTCGTCGCCATGGTGAGCGTGAGCGAGCCCATTTTGAGGTCGTTGTACGGGAAATACATGATCGGGACGCCACCGAGGATGGTGAGGAGTCCCGCCCAGAAAGGCCGGACACCTCGCCAGGCGCGGAAACGCAGCCGCCAGTAGTGGAAATCGCGGCTCTCGCTCGGAACCGAGGTCTCGGCGCTCATGAAAACAGCTCCCTGGAACCGGTGTTGCTGTGCAGAAGAAGAGGGAGTGGGCACGGGCGGGACACCCCGGGGACGGTCCGCTCTACCGGTGTCCCGTCCGGTGCCCCGCCCGCGGAGTGCTCAGCGGCACTCCCGCGGAGCGCTTAG
Source organism: Streptomyces sp. NPDC021093 (assembly GCF_044333135.1). Lineage (NCBI taxonomy): Bacteria > Bacillati > Actinomycetota > Actinomycetes > Kitasatosporales > Streptomycetaceae > Streptomyces > Streptomyces sp. NPDC021093. The sequence goes on from NZ_JBIRQJ010000014.1 coordinate 70,889, forward strand.
TAGCACTCCTTGACGCCCTTGTGCAGGCGCAGGCTCAGACCGCTGAGCTTGAAGGTGCCCGCCGAGGTCGCCCAGGCGCGCTGCTTCACGTTCTTCAGCACGGCCTTGTCGGCCTGCTGCGCGAAGCCGAAGGGGTTGGCCTTCGTGCCCTTCTGGATGCCGGGGCCCTTGGTGGCCTTGCCCGCCGCGACACCGATGTCGATGTTCGAGAACTCGGCGTCGGCGTCGAGGTCGGCGACGTCCAGGTAGATGTTCTCGGCCTCGACCGGCTTCCCCGGGTCCGTACCGGCCTTCAGCATCAGGCTGATGCTGCCGAAGATCGGCACGTCGGGCGTGACGACCGACTGGCACATGTTCGTGATCGTGGCCTTCTTGAAGCCGGAGACCGCGACCGGGTGAGCGGCCGGGTTCCCCTTCAGGTCGGTGCCCTCGGCGATGGAGCCGTACTGCACGAAGCCCGTGCCGTCCAGCTTGTCCGTGGTGACCTTGAAGTCCTGGCCGGAGACGCTGAACGAAGCCGCCAGCGCGCCCTGTGCCATGGCGACGCCTATCGCGGCGGTCGCGGCCACGCTCGGCACCATGACGACCGCGAAGCGACGCCATCTGGTTCCACCGCGTACTTGGGAACTCATGTACTTTCCTCCTTCTCGGACGTACATCTCCGGTACGGGCAGGGGCCCGTCGGGATGGGAGAAGTGCTACGTCCTCGGAGTGCGGGCGCCCGCGCTCGGAGCCCGGCTTGTGCCACGTCCGATCACCGGCGATCACCCCCGAGCGACAACCACTGGCCACGCGTTCGCGCAACCTGCTGGACAGGCCCCGCCGTTGGGCGGAGACCCCCCTGTCCAGAGCCGGCACCACTGCTGCCGACCCGCCCGGTGGGGACCCAGAAACCCCGCCGACCCGACTGGCTTGTCAGGGCGTGGGCAATGGACCGAGCGTGGCCGATCGTGGTGCATTCACGGGCTCGGCACAAGGGGGTTCGTTACTCGCTAGTAACGGGCCGATAACCGAAGCGCGGCATGCCGGTCTCGCAGGGTCGCGTCCGGCTGCGTCGTGTGACGCGGAAAATCGGGTGATTGTCGCAACAAGGCGGACAGAAGGGCGAGTTCGCTTTACTGCGAGTAACAGCGGCCCCGATTGCCAAGTTTTGGCAAAGCGGGGCCGCGGTTTATCACTGTGTCGCCAAATTCCCGCAATGCGGAAGCGTGGCGCGGGCGGGGCGTGAGGGGCCGTTGTTCTCTGCGGCGCCGTCGTGGCTGATCGCGCAGTTCCCCGCGCCCCTATGGCGCTCTAGAAGAGCACCCGTGCGAGCGCCGAGCGAGCCGACGCGACCCGGGGGTCGTCCGCGCCGACGACCTCGAAGAGTTCGAGGAGCCGGACCCGCGCCGCGTTCCGGTCGTCCCCGGCCGTGACGCGCACCGTGTCGACGAGCCGTCCGAAGGCGTCCTCGATGTGCCCGCCCGCGAGGTCAAGCTCGGCTGCGGCGATCTGCGCGGTGACGTCGGCGGGGCGCTCCGCCGCGTCCTTGCGCGTCTGCTGCGGGTCCAACTTCGTCACCCGGCCGAGCAGTTCGGCCTGCGCCAGACCGGCCTTGGCGTCCGGGTTGGCGGGGTCGTCCGCGAGTACGTTCTTGTACGCCTGGACGGCGCCGCCGAAGTCATTGGCGTTCAGGGCGTCCATCGCCGCGTCGAGCAGCGCGTCGTACGGACCGACCGGGGCGGCGGCCTCGGTCTCGGCGGCCGCGCCCGCGCCGTCCGCGACCTGGATCCCGGTGAGCCCGAAGCGCTCCTCGCCGACCTGGATCAGCTGGTCCAGGGTCTGCCTGATCTGTGCCTCCGGGGCCACGCCCTGGAAGAGCGGCAGGGCCTGTCCCGCGACCACCGCGAAGACGGCCGGGATGCCCTGGATGCCGAACTGCTGCATCAGCATCTGGTTGGCGTCGACGTCGACCTTGGCGAGGACGAACCGTCCCGCGTACTCCTGTGCCATGCGCTCCAGGAGCGGGCCGAGCTGCTTGCACGGCTCGCACCACTCGGCCCAGAAGTCGATGACGACCGGGACCTCGGAGGAGCGCTGGAGGACGTCTGTCTCGAATCCTGCCTCGTCGACGTCGAACACGAGGTGGGAGGCGGGCACGGCTGCGGTGCCACCCTGCCGGACGGCCTCGGCGCGCGCCTGCTCCGCCTTCTGCCGGGCCTCATTGGCCGCTTTCACCGCGGCGAGGTCTACGACGCCGCTCATGGACATGTTCCTAGGCTGCATGCGTACATCCTCCCCCCTCGGTGGCCGGTTCAGAAAAGGCCTCCGCCCTTTACGAGCGGTACTGGTGTGCGGCAGTGCCGTGGCACTGCCGCGGTACTTCTCTGGCGGCGCCGGGTCCCCACCTGGCGCCAGTGGTTGTCGCTCGGCCCCGCGGGAAGATCCGGAAGGCTTTCGCTACGGGTCGTAGCGTAACTCGACCGGCCATCGGAATGCCCCGTGATCTCGCTCACGATCCCTTGCGAGGCCTCTGACGGACCGGACCTACTCACCGGTATGGTCTCCGCCATGTCCACCCCCGCCACTCCCTCACCACCCCGCACGGGCCGCCCCCGCAGCGTCACCGCGGACGCCGCGATCCTGGACGCGACCCGGGACGCACTGGTGGATCTGGGCTGGTCGAAGCTGACCATGGGGGACGTGGCACAGCGCGCGGGGGTCGCCAAGACGACCCTCTACCGGCGCTGGGCGCACAAGAACGAGCTGGTCGTGGACGCGGTCGCGGTGCTCTTCGACGAGCTGGAACTCCCGGACCGGGGAAGCCTGCTGGAGGACGTGCAGGGCGTGGTGCTCCAGTTCGCCGCGCTCCTGGAGCGCCCCGAGACCAAGACCGCGCTGATGGCGGTGGTCGCGGAGTCCACCCGGGACGACGCCCTGCGGACCCGGATCCGCTCGGCCATCGTCGACCGCCAGAAGCGCCTCGTGCTCCTGGGCCGGGAACGCGCACAGGCCCGCGGCGAGCTGCCGTACGAGGAGTCCCCCGTGCAGGCAGCCCGCAACGCGGACCTGATCTTCGACGTGATCGCCGGGGCCGTCGTCCACCGGGCGCTGGTGAGCGCGGAGCCGGTGGACGAGGCGTGGGCACACAGCTTTACGTCGCTGCTGGTGAGCGGCCTGGGCGGGGTCACGCCCCAGGCGTAGTCGGGCGGCGCGTCAGACCTGGTAGCGGTCCGGCGCGAAGAGGTGGACGTTCTCGGCGACCCACTCGCTGGTCCGCTTCAGCCCCTCCTCCAGGGACGTCGCCGGCTCCCAGCCCGCCCACTCGCGCGCCCGGGTGTTGTCGGACAGCAGCCGCTCGACCTCGCTGCCGGAGGGCCGCAGCCGGGCCGGGTCGACGACGACCTCGGCGTCCCGCCCGGAGGCGGTGATCAGCGCGGTGGCCAGTTCGCCGATGGCGATCTCGCGCCCCGTGCCCAGGTTGACGGTCTCGCCGAGCGCCTTGTCGCAGTCCGCCATCGCCAGGAAGCCGCGCGCGGTGTCCGTGACGTACGTGAAGTCGCGGGTCGGGGTGAGCGAGCCGAGCTTGATCTGTCGTGCGCCGGAGTGCAGCTGGGCCAGGATGGTCGGGATGACGGCGCGCGCGGACTGCCGGGGGCCGTAGGTGTTGAAGGGCCGCACGACCGTCACCGGCAGCTCGAAGGCGTGGTGGAAGCTGAGCGCCATCATGTCGGCGCCGATCTTCGACGCGGAGTACGGCGACTGCGGCTGCAGCGGGTGCTGCTCGCTGATCGGGGCGGTGAGGGCGGTCCCGTACACCTCGCTGGTGGAGGTGTGGACGAGCCGGCGGACGCTGTGCCGGCGGCAGGCCTCGGCAATGTTCTCCGTACCGACGACATTGGTCTGGACGTACGCGCCGGGCGAGGAGTAGCTGTACGGGATGCCGATGAGGGCGGCGAGGTGGAAGACGGTGTCGCAGCCCTCGACGGCGTCGGAGACGCGCCCCGCGTCGCGCACGTCGCCGGTGAACATCTCGACCCGGTCGCTCCCCAGGTGCTGCTTCAGGAAGCCCTTCTCGGCGTACGGCTTGTAGTGCACGAAGGCGCGGACGTCGGCGCCGAGTTCCACGAGCAGGTCGACGAGCGTGGAGCCGATGAAGCCCTCGGCGCCGGTGACGAGGACCTTGCGGCCGTTCCAGTCAATGCGGTTGATCATCAGGTGTACTCCAAGTCACGTGCGGTCATGGCGAGTTCGGGAAGGCCGGAGAGCCGCAGCACCTGCGCGGCCAGCAGGTCGGCGGCCTGTGCGTGGGTGCTGGGCCCGGCGGCGCGGGACATCGCGCTCAGCCGTGCCGGGTCGGCGAGCAGCGGCTCGACGAGTGCGGCGAGCCGCTCGGCGGTGGTCTCCCCGTCCGGTACGAGGTGGGCGGCGCCTGCGTCGGAGAGGACCCGGGCGTTGTGGGTCTGGTGGTCGCCGGGGGCGTGCGGGTACGGCACCAGTACGGCGGGCACGCCGACCGTCTCCAGCTCGGCGACGGTCGCGGACCCGGCCCGGCAGACGACGAGGTCGGCGGCCGCGTACGCGAGGTCCATCCGGTCCAGGTACGGCACCACGGACGCGACCCGTCCGGCGCCCGCGTACGCCACCTGCTGCCGGGTCTCGTCCAGCTTGGCCGGACCCGTCTTGATCAGCAGGTGCACGTCGGTGCGGTCGCGCCACGCGGCCGCGAGACCGACGGCCGCCTCGGTCAGCCGTACGGCGCCGAGGCTGCCGCCGTTGAAGAGGACGAGGCGCGCGCCGTCCGGCACTCCGTACGCCCGCCGGGCCTCGGCGCGCAGGCCGTCCCGGTCGAGGTGGGCGAGGGATGCGGCGATCGGCATGCCGACCGTCATGGCGTTCTGGCCGCCCGCCAGGTGGGAGCGGCTGCGGTCGAAGGCGATGGCGATGTTGCCGGTCAGCCGGGCCGCGAACTGATTGGCCCGGCCGGGTACGGCGTTGGACTCGTGGATGATGCTCGGCAGCCCGGCCATCTTCGCGCCGACGATCACCGGGGCGCTCGGGTAGCCGCCCATCCCGACGGCGACGTGCGCACCCTGTGCCTTGAGGATCGAGCGGGCCTGCGCACCCGACTTCAGCAGCGCGGCGGGCAGCAGGTATCTCTTCGCCCCCAGCGACGGGTCGAAGGGGATCATGTCGACGGTGTGCAGCCGGTAACCGGCGCCCGGAATGAGGTCCGTCTCCAGACCCCGGGTGGTCCCGACGAACGAGATGACGGCGTCGGGCACGGCCCGGCGCAGTGCCTCGGCGAGTGCGAGCCCCGGGTAGATGTGACCCCCGGTGCCGCCCGCCCCGATCACGACTGAAAGTGGAGTGCGCATGGCCGCCACACTCACGAAGACCCTTAAGAAGGTTCTAAGAGCCCGATTTGGCAGGATTCACCCATGACCCTGACCACCCTGACCAAGATCCTGGTAGTCGACGACGAGCCGGAGGTGCGGGCCGCCGTCGAGGACGGCCTCTCCATCGAGGGGTACGAGGTCCGGGGCGCGCCGGACGGCCTGGCGGCGCTGTCCTCGGTCGCCACCTGGGAGCCGGACGCGCTGGTCCTGGACGTGATGATGCCGGTCCTGGACGGTCTCGCGGTCTGCCGCCGGCTGCGCGCGGTCGGCAACCGCACCCCGATCCTGGTCCTCACCGCGCTGGACTCGGTGAGCGACCGGGTGGACGGCCTGGACGCGGGCGCCGACGACTACCTCGTCAAGCCGTTCGCACTGGACGAGCTGGTGGCCCGGGTACGGGCGCTGCTGCGCCGCGCGGCGCCGCTCGCCGAGGAGGACCCGGCGCTCTCGTACGCGGACCTGGTCGTCGATCCGGTCACCCGCACCGGCCACCGGGCCGGCCGCCCGCTGGAATTCAGCCGCACCGAGTTCGCGCTCCTCGAACTCCTGCTCCGCCACCCGGGGCAGGTGCTCCCCCGCGAGCTGATCCTCGAACTGGTCTGGGGCCGGGACTTCGGCCCGGACTCCAACTCCCTCGCGGTGTACGTCGGTTACCTGCGCCGCAAGCTGGAGGCGGCGGGCGAGAGCCGTCTGGTCCACACCGTCCACGGCGTCGGCTACCGGCTGTCGTCGGACGCGGCATGAGCGGCGGCAGGCGCCGTCGTGCGCTGGGTGCCCGCTGGCGCCGCCACCGCCCGCTGCGCACCCGCCTGGCGGTGTCGGCTTCGGCGGCCGTGGCCCTCGTCGCGATCGGCGTGTGCACGGCCGCGTACTTCGTGATCCGCTACGAGATGTACCACCAGCTCGACCTGAACCTCACCCAGTCCGGGACGCGCATCGTCCAGGCGGACCGGCATCCGCAGACCGGTGTGCTGGCGGGCGAGTGCCGCTATCTGTCGGCTCCGGCGTGCGCCCAGGTCGTAGCGTCCGACCCGGCGAAGGACCCGAAGGACTCTCCGGACGCGGACTCGCCGGACCCGTACCTCCTGCCGGTCTCGGCGCCCGTCCGCGAGGTCGCGTCGGGCGACCGGGCCCCGTACTTCAGCAACTTCACCCTGGAGGGCCACCCGGCCCGCATGGCCGTCACACCCCTCGGCAACGGCCGCGCCCTCCAACTCGCCCTGCGCGCCGACTCGGTGGAGCGCGGCATCCGCCAGGCGGCCCTTCTCCTCTCGGCGGTCGGCGGTGCGGGGGTCCTCCTGGCCGCCGCCCTCGGCTACTGGGTCTCCCGTACCGGCCTCGCCCCCATCACCCGCCTCACCGCCACCGCCGAACGCATCGCCGCCACCCGCGATCCCCGCCACCGCATCGACATGCCACCGGGCCCGCTGCACCGCGAGGACGAGGTCACCCGCCTCGCGGCGAGCTTCAACACGATGCTCGGCGAACTCGAACAGTCCGTGTCCGCCCAGCGCCGCCTGGTCGCCGACGCGTCCCACGAACTGCGCACCCCGCTCACCGCCCTGCGCACCAACGCCGAACTCCTCGCCAAGTCGGACCTGTTGTCCACTGCCCAGCGCGACCGGGCGTCCGGCGCCCTCGCCCGCCAGCTCCGCGAAGTCACGGGACTGGTCAACGACCTGATCGAGCTGGCCCGCGACGAGGAACCCCAGCCCCTCCTGGAGGAGGTCCGCGTCTGCGCCCTCGTGGAGCACGCGGTCGCCACGGCCGCCGCCCACTGGCCGAACACCCCCTTCCCGCTCTCCGTGACCGAGGAGGCGACGGCGGCGACCCTCCCCGGAGTCCCGGCCCGTCTGACCCGCCTCCTGACGAACCTCCTCGACAACGCGGCGAAGTTCAGCCCGACGGGCGCTCCGGTCGAGGTCGACCTCACCTCCTCGGGCGGCGACTTGGAACTGACCGTCCGCGACCACGGCCCCGGCATCTCGGCCGATGACCTCCCCTACGTCTTCGACCGCTTCTACCGCGCGGAAGCCGCCCGCGCCCTCCCCGGTTCGGGCCTGGGTCTGGCCATGGCCCGCCAGATCGCACGGGCCCACGGCGCGGAACTGACGGCCGAACAGGCGGCGGGCGGAGGGGCGTTGTTCAGGCTGAGGTTCGGGAGCGGCTGAGGCGGGCGCAGCACCGTACCGGAACCGCGTCAGGCGCCGAGGCGTTCCGTGTACGCCTCGGTCGGAGGGAACGGCGTGGGACTCGTCATCCCCGCCGACCAGAAACCGGCGGTGCCCGGAACGGACGTCACATCACTGAGGTACGGCGCGGGCGCCGGGCCGAGCGGGCCGCGTACGAGAGTCCACGCGTCGCCGTCCCTGCGCAGGTAGGTGCTCCGGGTCTGGTCCCGGTAGTCCCAGCCCGAGATCCACGCCGCGCGGCCCTGCGCGTCGGCTGCGACGCCCGTCAACGACCCGGCCCCGAAGCCCGGTTCCACCCGCGTCCAGGCCGTGCCGTCGAAGTGGCTCAGGACGGGGCTGCCGGGGCGCCCCGGCGGCCCGCCGACACCGGCGTCCGTGCCCACCGCCCACACGTCGTCGGGCCCGGCCGCGTGCAGACCGCTGATGGAGAGGCGGGGGCCGGGGATCGGCGGCAGGACGGTCCAGGCCCCGTCCCAGCGGGCCACGAGTCCGGCCCATCCGCTGCCGGCCGTGCGGTCGCCGCCCACCCACACCTCGCCCTGCGCACCCAGGACGACCCGGTACAGGTCCGCGCCCGCGACGGGCAACGGGTCGAGCCACCGCCACTGCTGCCCGTCCCGGCACAGCAGCCGGGCGCTGCCGCCCCGGCTGCCGCCGATCCACGCCCGCCGGTCGGCGCCGACCGCCACCGAGTGCAGCAGGACGTCCGGTTCGCCGCTGCCCGGGAACTCCGCCTCGCGCCAGGTGGTGCCGTCCCAGCGCAGCAGCGGGCTCGCGTCCGCGGCGGGCAGGCCGACGCTCCACGCCGCGTCGGCGCTGACACCGGCGACGTCGTTCAGCCGGCCGGCGTACGACAGGTGCGACAGGTCGGTCCTGGACCAGGCGCTGCCGTTCCAGAGCATGGCCAGCGCCCGCCCCTGCGACGACCCGGCACGGGCTTCCTCACCGACGGCCCAGGCCAGCTGGGGTCCGACGGCGGCGATACGGCGCAGCTGCGCGGCAGGGGTACTGCCGGGCACGGGCACCGCTTGCCACTCTTGCGCACGAGCCGCACGGGCCGCACGGACTGGACCGGGTGCACGGGCCGCACCGGGCACCGGACCGTCGGCCCGTGCCGCACCGGCAGCGAGCGCCGCCCCGGGGAGCGCGCCGACCGTCGCCGCCAGAAATCGCCTTCGTCTCATTGCCGAGCCCCCTCCACGCGCGGACAGGAGGGACCACCGTGGACCACAGGCACGCAGAGGTCCAGACACGTGGATGACAAAGACCCGGCCGACTGACTTCCGCTCTGCCCGGCCAGCCTCGGCACGGCCAGCCTCGACCCGGATCAACTCGACCCGGATCAACTCGACCCGGTGGCCCACAACGGATCGATGTGCCCCAGCCACGCATCCTGCTCGTCGGCCAGCGGCTGCTTCAGCGGCAGCGGAAGGAACCGGCAGGCGAAGGTGAGCCCGGCGTCGTCTCCCTCACCGTGGACACGGTGGGTCCACTCGTCGGCGGTGTCCGCCGGTGCCCGGAGGAAGAAGAAGCTGGTCCGCCGCGGCTGTCCGGTGTCGGCGTGGGGCTTGTCCTCCACGGCGACCCGCCGGACCACGGCGACCGTCAGCAGCCCCGTCTCCTCGGCGACCTCCCGCACGACCGCGTCCCGAAGCTCTTCGCCAGGACCGACTCCTCCCGCGGGCACCTGAGTACCGGCCTCCGCCATGCCGACATGGTCGAACACCAGCACTTCGGGGACGGGGCGGTCCCGGATCACGTGCGCGGCGACACGGATTCTGGGTCTGGTCATCCCGGCATTGTCGGCCACGGCACCAGCCGAAAACACGTCCCCCGTGCGGTCGGCGACGTCAGTTTCAACTGCCGGACCATGCCGCTCCATTCCCGTACGCGGTGTGATTCTTGCCCGATCGCCGGGGCCCTTCTTCTGCTGCATACTCCGAGTCGGTCTCCGCCGGGAAGTGCGGAGATTCCGGTCGAGAGGAGTGCGCATGGCCCTGGGTACGAACGGTGCGGCCGAGGCGGGCAGTTGGAAACTGGGGGGCGAGTTGCTGGTCAACCGCCTCGGGTACGGTGCGATGCGCCTGCCGCAGACCGGTGCCGCGCTCACCGTCGACGCCGTCCCGGGCGACCGTGATCAGGCGATCGGTCTGCTCCGGCGGGCGGTGGAGCTCGGCGTGAATCACCTCGACACCGCCGCGTTCTACTTCTCGCCGCTGCGTTCGGCCAACGAGCTGATCAACCGGGCGCTGGCCCCGTACCCGGACGACCTGGTCATCACCACGAAGGTGTGGCCCGGCCGGGACGCCTGCGGCGAATGGTGGTGGGCCGAGCCGCAACAGTTGCGCGGGCAGGTCGAGGAGAATCTTCGCCAGCTCGGCCGCGACCACCTCGATGTGGTGAACCTCCGGGTCCCGCAGCGGCTGATGACGGGCTCGATCGCCGAGCACTTCGGCGTTCTCGCCGGGCTCCGCGACGCCGGTCTGATCCGCCACCTCGGCATCTCCAACGCCTCCCCCGCCCATCTCGCCGAGGCCCGCGCCAGCGCCCCGGTGGTCTGCGTCCAGAACCCGTACGGCCTGGGCGCACCCCGCGAGGAGACCGAGTTCCTCCGCTCCTGCGGGGAGCAGGGCATCGCGTACGTCCCCTTCTACGCCATCGCGGGCGCGGGGCGCGAGGCGGGAGCGACGGCGGGGGCGGAGGACGCGCGGGTGACGGCCGTCGCGCGCGCCCACGACGCGTCGCCCGCACAGGTCCGGCTGGCGTGGACCTTGCAGCAGGGCCCCCACGTACTGGCCATCCCGGGCACCAGCGATCCGGCGCACCTGGCCGCCAACGTGGCCGCCGCGGCACTGCGCCTCACGGACGAGGAGATGGCTCTGCTGGGGACCCCCGCGGGCGACCGGCCGGCCGGTTCGACAACCTGATTGCCCCCAACTCGCCCCTGTGACAGCTTGATTGTCATGACTGATGCCATGGGGACTCCTGAAGCCTCCTCCCACGAAGCCTTCTCCTACGAGGTCTTCTCCTACGACACCGAAGGCGGCCCCCTCGCCCACCTCGACACCGGCGGGGACCTCCCGCCCCTGGTGCTGCTGCACGGCATATTCATCGACCACCGCATGTGGGAGGACCAGATCCCGGTCCTGGCCCGCACCCACCGGGTGATCGCCCCGGACGCCAGGGGGCACGGCGAGTCGTCCGTGGCGCGGGCGCCGTTCCGGGCGGCCGACGACGTCGCCGCGCTGCTGCACCACCTCGGCACGGGCCCGGCGGTCCTCGTCGGGCTGTCGATGGGCGGCGGTACCGCCGTGGACGTCGCGCTCGAACACCCGGAGCTGGTACGGGCGTTGGTGGTGAGCGGTATCGGTACGAGCGAGCTGGAGTTCAGCGACCCGTGGGTGCTGGCAGCCACGGCGGAGATAGAGCGGAAGTTCGGCGAGGGGGACGTGGCGGGCGGGGTCGAGGCGTTCATGCGCTTCACCTCCGGGCCGCACCGCACCCTGGACGAGGTCGACCCCGAGGTCGTACGGCGGCTCCGCGACATGGCGGCGCACACCGCCTCCAAGTACACCGCCGCCCAGCCCAACCCCAACCACCTCGCCGTCCCGGTCACCGACACCTGGACGCGTGCCGCCAAGATCGGCGTCCCCGTACTGGCGATCAACGGATCCGTCGACGGCCCCGACAACCACAAGATGGCGGAGCGCCTGGTCCGCACCGTCCCCGACGGGCGCCTCAGGCTCGTCGAAGGCGCCGCCCACTACCCGAACATGGAGCGGCCGGACGTCTTCGACGCGTACCTCCGGGAGTTCCTGCGCGGACTCTGAGGCCACAGGCGCCGCGGCCGCAGGGGCCTTGCCGCCCGCCGCCGGTCAGACGCGTGCGCCCGGCAGTCGCGCGCCGGCGGCCCGGCAGGCCTCCGGGTCGTCGCCGCCGACCGGTTCCGTGGCGGCGATGACGGCGTCCAGCTTGTCCCGTGCGGCCAGCAGCCCGGCCACGGCCTCGTCGATGCGCTCCCGCTCCCGGTTCAGGTCGGGCAGCATGCCCGAACAGGCCGGCGCCAGGGTCTGCCCGTCACCGGCCATGCAGGGCATCAGCTCGGCGATCGTGGCGGTGCCGAGTCCGGCGCCGAGCAGCATGCGGACGCCCCGGACGGTGGCCACGTCCTCATCCGTGAACTCGCGGTATCCGCTCGGCAGTCGGGCCGGTCTGAGCAGGCCCTGCTCCTCGTAGTAGCGCAGCAGGCGCTGGCTGACTCCGGTCCGCCGGGAAAACTCCCCCATCCGCATGTGACGACCACCACATTCCGTTGACTCTCACATCGATGTGAGACCGCAGTCTAGGCCGCATGACGAACCAACGATCAACCAGCAAGCAGCAGACGCCCGTCAGTGTCATCGGACTCGGCCCGATGGGCCTCGCCCTGGCCGAGACCCTCCGGGACAACGGCCACCCCACGACCGTCTGGAACCGCACCCCGGAGAAGGCCGCCGGCCTCGTCGCCAAGGGCGGCGTGCGTCTCGCTCGTACCGCCGCCGAGGCGGTGTCCGCCAGTCCTCTCACGATCACGTGCCTCAAGGACTACGAGACCCTGCACGCGGTACTCGACTCCGACGGCGACAGCGGCGACGCCCTGAAGGGCCGCGTACTGGTGAATCTCAACTCCGGCACCCCGAACGAGGCCCGTGCGTGCGCCAGTTGGGCGGCGGCGCGCGGCGCCTCCTACCTGGACGGCGCGATCATGGTGCCGCCCCCGCTCGTCGGGCACCCCGGGTCCGTCTTCCTCTACAGCGGCGCCCAGGACGTCTTCGACGAGCACCGGGCCACGCTGGCGAGCCTGGGGGACCCCCGGTACCTGGGCCCCGACTCCGGCCTGGCCGTGCTCTACAACGCGGCCCTGCTCGACATGATGTACGCGACCATGAACGGCTTCCTGCACGCCACCGCCATGGTCGGGTCGGCGAACGTCTCCGCGGTCGAGTTCGCCGACCTCGCGCTCAACTGGTTCATGCCCACGGTGGTGGACTCGACCCTCCTCGAACAGGCCCCCGACCTGGACCGGAGCAACTACCCCGGCGACGTCGGCACCATGAGGATGAACCTCAACGCGCTGGAGCACATCACCCGCACCTGCGTGGAGCAGGGCGTCCACTCCGAACAGCCGCGCCTGATGGGGGCGATCGCCGAGCGGGCGGTCGACCGGGGCCACGGCGGCGACAACTACCTGGCCGTGTTCGAGGTGTTCAAGGAGCCGACGCCCGTTCCGTAACCTCTTCCGCCTACTGCCAGGGCTGCGTGGCCTGCCGCGCGTTGGCGGTCATGCGGCGCAGCACCTTGAGCGCGGCGACGTACTCCTCGTCGCTGACGCCCTCGTGGACCTGGGCGCGCAGCCGGTTCACCAGCTGCTTGACCTCCGCCTTGCCCGCACGGCCCGCGTCGGTGAGCGACAGCAGCCCCGTCCCCTCGTCGGTGAACAGCCAGCCCCGGCGCAGGAGTTGGTCGACGACGCGGGATATGTCGTACGGGTTGTCGGCGACCTCCGCGAGGGCGGCCACGACCTCGGCACGGGTGGTGGGGGCGGCGTCGACCCGGTTGAGGACCCACCACATGGGCTGGGTGACGTCGTAGTGCGCCATCGAGTCGCGCAGCAGGTTCTTGACGGCGTTGCTCGCGACGCCGGTCCAGTAGGCGACGGGCTGGGAGGCGAGGTCGGCGTCGGCGGCCTGCGGGTCGGCGGGCCGCTGAGCGGTCGCGGCGGCAGTTTCGGTGGCGGGGGTCGCGTGCGTCGTGGTCATGCGGATGACGCTATGACCTCAACCGCAGTTGAGGTCAAGCGTCGTCCGCGTCACACCGTCATGCCGTCATGCCGTCACACCGTCATGCCGTCACGCCGTCACGCCGTCACACAACAGCCCCTAGAACCCCGGGGGTTCCGTGTAGACGCCCCACTCGTCCCGCAGCACCCCGCAGATCTCGCCCAGCGTCGCCTCCGCCCGTACGGCCGCGAGCATTGGCTCGATCATGTTGGAGCCGTCGCGGGCGGCGGCCAGCATCGCGTCCAGCGAGGACCGCACCTTGGCGTCGTCGCGGTGCGACTTGCGCTCCGTGAGCACCCGCACCTGCTCGGTCTCCACCTCGTGGCTGACCCGCAGAATCTCCAGGTCGCCGGTGACCGAGCCGTGAGCGGTGTTGACGCCGACGACCAACTTGTCGCCCTTCTCCAGCGCGCGCTGGTACTGGAAGGCGGACTCGGCGATCTCGCCGGTGAACCAGCCGTCCTCGATGCCGCGCAGGATGCCCGAGGTGATCGGCCCGATCGGGTGCTGCCCGTCCGGGTGGGCGCGCAGCCCGCGCTCCTTGATCTGCTCGAAGATTTTCTCGGCCTCGGCCTCGATGCGGTCGGTGAGCTGCTCCACGTACCAGGAGCCGCCGAGCGGGTCGGCCACATTGGCCACCCCGGTCTCCTCCATCAGCACCTGCTGCGTGCGCAGCGCGATCTCGGCGGCCTGCTCGCTGGGGAGGGCGAGGGTCTCGTCGAGGGCGTTGGTGTGCAGGGAGTTGGTGCCGCCGAGCACGGCGGACAGGGCTTCCACCGCCGTCCTGACGACGTTGTTGTACGGCTGCTGCGCGGTGAGCGAGACGCCGGCCGTCTGGGTGTGGAAGCGGAGCCACTGCGCCTTGTCGGTCTTCGCCCCGTACACCTCCTTCATCCAGCGGGCCCAGATCCTGCGCGCGGCACGGAACTTGGCGATCTCCTCGAAGAAGTCCAGGTGCGCGTCGAAGAAGAAGGAGAGCCCCGAGGCGAAGTGGTCGACCTCCAGGCCCCGGCTCAGCCCCAGCTCCACGTATCCGAAGCCGTCGGCGAGGGTGTACGCCAGCTCCTGCGCGGCCGTCGCCCCGGCCTCGCGGATGTGGTAGCCGGAGACGGAGAGCGGCTTGTACGCGGGGATGCCCGCCGCGCAGTGCTCCATCAGGTCGCCGATCAGGCGCAGGTGCGGCTCGGGCTGGAAGAGCCACTCCTTCTGCGCGATGTACTCCTTGAAGATGTCGGTCTGGAGCGTGCCGTTGAGGACGGCGGGGTCGACGCCCTGGCGCTCGGCGGCGACCAGGTACATGCAGAAGGCGGGGACGGCGGGACCGCTGATCGTCATCGAGGTCGTGACGTCGCCGAGCGGGATGTCCTTGAACAGGACCTCCATGTCGGCCGCCGAGTCGATGGCGACGCCGCAGTGGCCGACTTCGCCGAGCGCGCGCGGGTCGTCGGAGTCGCGGCCCATCAGGGTCGGCATGTCGAAGGCGACGGAGAGCCCGCCGCCGCCCGCGGCCAGGATCATCTTGTAGCGCTCGTTGGTCTGCTCGGCGTTGCCGAAGCCCGCGAACTGGCGGATGGTCCAGGTCCTGCCGCGGTAGCCGGTGGCGTGCAGACCGCGGGTGAAGGGGTACTCCCCCGGCCAGCCGATCCGCTCGAAGCCCTCGTACCGGTCGCCGGGGCGCGGCCCGTAGACCGGTTCGACCTCGTCCCCGGAGAGCGTGCTGAAGTCGGCGTCGCGCTTGCGGGCCTTGTCGTACCGGGCCTGCCAGCGGAGGCGGCCCTCTTCGATCGCGGCAGCGTTGTCCGTGGAGTCCATGCCTTCAATTTACTAGGACGTCCTAGTAAATGTCGATGGACAACCGCCGTACGGTTGAAATCCGTACGGCGGCTTTCCAGCTACGCCTGGGCCTTGCTGGTCGCCGGGGACCGGTCCTGGACCAGCGGCTTGGCCTCGCGGGTGATCTTCGGCTCGACGAAGAAGCTGGCCACCGGGATGCAGCCGGCCGCGAGCACCCACAGCAGCTTGCCGAAGGGCCACTTCGCCTTGGAGCCGAGGTCGAAGGCGAAGACCACGTAGATGATGAAGAGCACACCGTGGATCTGGGAGATCAGCATGGTGTCGCCGGTGTTGAAGGCATACTTCAGGACGATGGCGACGGTGAACACCAGGAGCCACACGGCGGTGACGTAGGCCATCACCCGATAACGGGTCAGCACGCTCTGTTTCATGCCATCGAGCGTAACCGGGCATGCGGGGCGATCTTCGAGCGGGCTGCACCGGCCCGCCCGGCCGGAACGACCTCTTCGGTCCACCCCGCCCGTCCGGCCGGAACGACCTCCTCGGTCCACCCGTCCGCCCGGCCGTCAGCTCTCGTCGAAGTCCTTGGCCGCCACCCGCAGCGGGCGCAGCATCGCGAAGATCTCCGCGCACTCCTCCGCGTCGTACGCACCGAGCCCGAACTCCATCGCCATCAGGTCCCGGGTCGCCGCCTCGACGACCTCGCGGCCCTTCTCGGTGATGGAGGCGAGGGTGCCGCGCCCGTCGTTGGGGTTGGGGCGCTTGTCGACGAGATCCGACTTGACCAGGCGGTCCACGGTGTTCGTGACCGACGTGGGGTGGACCATCAGCCGCTCGCCGATCTTCGACATGGGCAGCTCGCCCGCCTTGGAGAAGGTGAGCAGGACCAGCGCCTCGTAGCGGGCGAAGGTCAGTCCGTACGGCTTGACGACCGCGTCGACCTCGGCGAGGAGGATCTGCTGGGCGCGCATGATCGAGGTGATCGCGGCCATCGACGGCACGGGGCCCCAGCGCTGCTGCCAGAGTTCGTCGGCGCGAGAGATGGGGTCGAAGGGGAGGCTGAGCGGCTTCGGCACGGGACGACCCTACCGGTCAGTCATATGGTGGTCAGCTTTGTCTCGCGGTTCGGTACATCTCCGTTCGCCCCTTGATGCGCGAATCGCTGCGCGGAGCGCGGCCCGCCCCCGCACGAACACGGGTCGTAACCCCGTACAAACCAGCTGTTATGTCACGATTGGGCGTCCCGTTTCGCCCGTCAGCAGTCGTCCCGAGGGGGCTGGATGTCCGGCCGAAGGATCTTCCGTACGCGTACGTCGACCGTGCTCGCGACCGCTTTGATCAGCCTGGTCGGCGCCACCGCCGGGTGCTCGTCCCCCGACCCCGCCACGGAACCGGGGAAGCCGGAAGCCTCCGGACCGTCGGACGCGTCGGAGAAGGCGACCGGACCGGCCGCCAACACCTCCCCCTTCTGGGTCGACCCCGACTCCAGCGCCGCCCGCCAGGTCAAGGAGTGGACGGACCAGGGACGTAACGACGAGGCGGACCAGCTCAAGAAGATCTCCGAGCGGCCGGTCGCCAACTGGCCCGCGGGGGACGACCCGGTGCCGGACGTCCAGCGGGCCACCGCCGGTGCCGCCGCCGAGGGGCGGACCGCCGTCCTCGTCGCGTACAACATCCCGCACCGCGACTGCGGCCAGCACAGCGCGGGCGGCGCGGCCGACAGCAACGCCTATCTGGGCTGGCTGGACGCCTTCGCGAAGGCCATCGGGGGCGCGCACGCGACCGTGATCCTGGAGCCCGACGCCGTCCCGCACATCGTCGACGGCTGCACCCCCGTCGAGGACCACGCCGAGCGCAGCCGACTGCTGTCGCAGGCGATCGTCCGGCTGAAGCAGCAGCCGAGGACGAGGGTCTATCTGGACGCGGGAAATCCGGACTGGATCAAGGACGCAGGCAAGATCGTGGACCCGCTGAAGCGGGCGGGGATCGCGAAGGCCGACGGGTTCTCGCTGAACGTGTCCAACTTCCAGCGCGACGACGCGGTCAAGGCGTACGGGGCGAAGCTGTCCGGGCTGCTCGGCGGCGCCCACTTCGTCGCCGACTCCAGCCGGAACGGGGACGGCCCGCTGCCCGGCTCGCGCGCCGACGCCTGGTGCAACCCGCCCGGACGGGCCCTCGGCAAGCCGCCCACCGACCGGACGGGGGACGCGCTGCTCGACGCGTACCTGTGGATCAAGCGCCCCGGCGACTCGGACGGCGAGTGCCGGGGCGGTCCCGCCGCGGGGACCTGGTGGCCGGACTACGCGCTCGGGCTGGCGCGCAAGTCCCGGTGAACCGCCTTGTGAACAGCCCTACTTGACCTGAATCCACTTCGCCTCGGACGGCACGCCGTCCTTGTCCGTAGCGAAGATCATGTACCAGCCCGCCGGGACCAGCGTGCGGTCGTCCGGCACCGTCACCGTGATCCCGTCCTTGTCCTTCTTCAGGCCGAGCTCGATCGAGCGCTGCTCGACGTCGGTGGTGTGGGTGACGGCGCTGGGGCGCATCAGGCGCGCCTTGACGATCCGGTCGGCGTCCTTGGTCCGGTACGTCGCCGAGTCGTCGGAGGAGAAGGCCTCGGGGCCGCCCTCAAGGACCGGACGGTTCTTGCCCTTCTCCAGATACGGCGGGGTGAAGATCTCCACGCGCTGCTCGAAGGTGCCGAGCTTGGTGTTGTCCTCGTCTCCGTAGAGCGGGTCGGAGCCGAAGGTGGCGATGCGGCCGTCGGGGAGGAGCAGCGCCTCGGAGTGGTAGTTGCGGCCGACCGTCGGCTCTGCGGCGTCCCGGAAGGCGTTGGCCCCGGGGTCGTAGAACTGCGCCTGGAGGATGTCGCTGGCGCCCCGGCCCCGGTAGTCCTTCGAGCCGCCGCTGGTGAAGACGGAGTCGTCGGGCAGCAGGACGCTGGAGAGGTAGCGGGTGCCCTGGGCGAGCTGCGGGCCGGTCTTGAAGGCCGGGTTGTCGGCCTTCAGGTCGGCGATCGCGGTACGGGTGGTGGCCTTGTCGGACTCGCCGACCCCGCCGCCGCCGAGCACCATCACCTTCTGGTCCTGTGCGGGCGGCAGGAGGACGGACGCCGAGGTCTCCAGCTGGTCCTGGTCGGTCATGCCGCCGACCTTGCTGAACTTGTTGGTGTCCACGTCCCACAGACCCGGCTCGCGGCCCTTCAGGGCGGGGCCGTAGCCCGCGTTGGAGCCGGAGTAGAAGAGCTTGCCGCCCTTGGTGAGGAAGAGCGCGGGGTACGTCGGGAAGTAGCGGAAGGGGCCCTTGCCCCACTTCTTGGTCTTCGGGTCGTAGATCTCGTTGTCGCCGGGGACCACGTCGCCGACGTCGTTGAGCCCGGAGGCGGCGAGGACCTTGCCGTCTTCGAGCGTGGTCAGCGTCGGGTACCAGCGGGCGTCCTTCATGGGCTGGACCGGGACGTACTTCTCGGCCCTGGGGTCGAACTCGTACGCCGCCTTGATGCCCTGGAAGTCCTGCTTCTCGGTGGTGATCTTCTGGGCGAGGCCGTAGACGTTGTCCGCGTCCTCCTCCGGCAGGCCGACGATCTCGTACTGCGCGGCCTGTGTGGTGAGCGCGCCCGCGCCCTCCTTCACGGCCTCGACGAAGACGCGCGACTCGGCGGCCGTCACCTTCGTCTCCCACGGCTTCATCTGTCCCGAAGCGAAGTAGCCGATCTTGAAGTCGCGCTTCGCCTTCGGGACGGTGACGTCGAACTTCGAGACGTACTCGACGCCGGACGGGGAGCGGAAGCGGGTGCCCTTCTTGAGGGTGATCTCCTTGTCCGGGGACTCGTTCTTGACGCGCATGCCGCCGCCGGCCCGGGTGACCTTGTCGTCCAGGACCTCGTAGCGGGCGGTGCCGCCCGCCACCAGGAGCTGTCCGTCCGGGAGTTGGGCGTGCCCGGCGCAGAAGAAGTCCTCGGGGGTGGGGATCTTCTTGAAGGTGTTCTTCTTCGGGTCCCACAGGACGGTGTCGAAGGTCCCGGAGTCGAACTTCTTCTGGTCGTTGCCCGAGCCCGCGATGAGGAGCACCTTGCCGGTGTGCAGGAGGGCCGCGTGGATGGCGTTCAGCCGGTACTCGCCGGGGACGTTCAGCAGGTCCCAGGAGCCGAACTCCGCCTTGTAGCCGGGCTGGGCGATCTTGTACGCGTGGTACTTCTCCTGCGCGAAGTCCAGCGCCGCGGGGGCGTTGAGGCCGACGAGCAGGACGACGGCGCCACCGCCGAGCAGGGTGTTCCTGAGCTTCTTGGGCGCCTTCCTGGCCTTGGGCTGCGCGGCGGACTCCGGCTGTGCGGAGGGCTCGGGCTGCGCGGAGGGCTCGGACGGTTCGGAGGGCTCGGATCCCTCGGGCGCCTTGTCGGCCGGGCGGTCGGTCATGTCACTTCCCTCCGGTGGTGGCGTTGGCGGTGGCCGCGTTGCTGGTGGCGGCGGTCGCGGTGGCGGTGACCGGGGCCGGTGTCCCGGCGGCAGCCGCCCGCTCCGGTGCCGCGTCGACGTGCGTACGCCCGCGCTCCTGGCTCGTACCGCTGCGCTCGGGGCTCGTGCCTCGCTCCGCGTGCCGGCTCCAGATCCACAGGGCGACCGGCGCGAGCGAGATGATCAGCGCCAGTACGGCCCAGGTGCGCATCGCCGCGTGCGTGTGCCCGTAGTGCACGGACGCCCACAGGGACGCGATGATCACCGCGGCCCAGAAGAGGTGGATACGGAAGGTCAGCAGCCGGTCGGGGCTGGCCTCGCCGCCCTTGGGGGTGACCACGAACCGGCCGCGCCGGCCGACCAGGGCCGCGCCCAGCGACTTGAGGTAGATCGGCGCGCAGATCGCGGACATCGCCATGCCGGCCAGTCCGCCGGAGCCCTCGGGCTCGTGCGGGGAGACGTTGTGGCGGCGGTTCCACAGGTAGAGGCAGATCTGGAGGGCGACGGCGTCGCTGTAGAGCATCAGCCAGACCGAGGTGGAGACCTGGGTGCCGGACGCCCCGAACCAGAGGAAGAGGACGCAACTGAGGATGCCGAGCAGCCAGTTGACCGCCGTCATGGGGTAGTACACGAGCATCAGGCCGTAGTTGAGGAGGCGGCCGGGCGGCACCCGGAAGGGCGCCTTCCAGAGCTGCTTGAAGACCGTCTCGTACGTGCCCCTGGACCAGCGCAGCTGCTGGGTGAAGAAGTCCGTCCAGGACGCCGGGCCCTCGCCGACCGCGAGCACGTCGGGGGTGTAGACCGAGCGCCAGAAGTGGTTGGTGCGCGGGTTCCTGCGGCGGTGCAGTTCGAAGCCGGTCGCCATGTCCTCGGTGATCGAGTCGTACAGGCCGCCGATCTGGGTCAGGGCGGTGACGCGGACGACGTTGTTGGTGCCGACGAACATGGGCGCGCGGTAGCGGTTGCCGGCCCGCTGGATGAGCGCGTGGAAGAGGTACTGCTGCGACTCGGCGGCCTTGGTGACGGCGGCCGTGTAGTTGCCGTACACCTGCGGGCCGACGACGAAGGCGACGTCGGGGTCGCGGAAGTAACCGAGCATCCGCTCCAGGTAGTTGGGCAGCGGGACGTGGTCGGTGTCGACGGAGGCGAAGTAGTCGTAGGAGCCGCCGTGCATGGCCAGCCAGGCGTTGTAGTTGCCGTGCTTGGTCCTGGCGCGGTGCGGGCCGCGCTTCTGGTTCCAGTCCGGGATGCCCTTGCGGGTGAAGTGGCGTACGCCCAGCTCTTCGCAGAGCTCCTTCGCCGCGGGGTCGTCGCCCTCGTCGAGCAGCCAGACGTCGAGCGGCCCGTCGTGCCGGACCCCGACCGCACCCTCAAGGGTGGCCCGGACCATGGCGAGGGGCTCCTTGCCGGGGACGTACGTCGTGAGGAACGCGACGCGGGTGCCCTTCTCGGCGGTGACCGGGACCGGGTCGCGGGCGACCATCGTGGCGTGCGCGATCGACACCACGTTCAGCAGCATGAAGAACATGATGAAAGCGATCGCGCCGAGCATCGTGTAGTCGGCGCGGACGAGCCAGGGGTCGGCGTTCTCCCGCTCGGTCCAGTGCGAGGGCCAGACCAGGTACGCCAGCAGCACCGCCGAGAGCAGCGGGGCGAGCATCATGAGGAGGACGGCTCGTATTCGGTGGGGCTCCTTGGAGAGCAGGCTCGTGTACTGGACCGTGTAGGGGCCGGCCCCCGGGTCCGTGAGCGGCCCGGCGAGGCGGCTGTGCTTCTCGTAGTCGTAGCCCTCCGGCAACACACTGCCTCCAAGCTGGTTCCGTGAGGCCCATACCTCACAAGTCCAACAAAAAGGCAGATTGACGCGCCCTGCGACTCGGGGAGTCCGATGGAGGGACCGCAACGGCCCACGCGACGCCCCACGGGAGCGCCCCAAAGGGGCGCGGGGCTGTATCGGATATGCGGCTCCGCCGCGTGGGCGCGACCAGCCACGACGGCGCCGCAGGTAAGCGACGACCACTCACATCCAGCAGCCCGCTTACCCCTGGCGACGAACCTTGCGCAGGCGCAGCCTGACCGCCCGCTGGGCGACCGGCCCCAGCTCCTCCAGCACCCCGACCAGCCCCGCCAACTACTCCAGCGCGTCCAGGGCGCTCATCGCGCCCCGGCTCGTCCAGCTCCGGAGCGGTGAGGATAGGGGGCTTCCAAACGGGGCTGGCGGGGTGCCTCGGCAGCAGCGAGCAGGGGGTGTGCCGGGCAGCGGCTATAGAAGGAGGGCTGCCGCGTAGAAGTATTGCGGCACGTGCAGGGGCGCCGCCCGCGAGCTCCGACTCGTCGACGGCAAGCGCGGGCCCGGCCGCCGCCGCCCCGCCGAGGCGCCTCCAGCGCAACCGGTAGCCGTACCGGTGAAGAAGCGGACACCCTGAGGCTTCGGCACGTACCGCCATTGACATGCTCTTCGGACTGAAGCCCGAGGATTCTGGCCTTCCCTCACCCGGTGCTGTGCCGCTTCGTGGCACGGTGGTGGGTGGGGGATTCCGTGGCTTCCTGTTTCACTGCGCCGTGCCGGGACCTTACGCCCCTGGTCTTACCGTCGCTCCGCAGGCGTTTTGGGTCTCCGCGATATCCCTCGGCGACCTTGAGATTCAGTGTGTGCAGCCGTCTTCCCTCTTGAAGGGTGTTGTCGGCGGCATTGGTATCCCGGTCGTGCACGGTCCCACAGCCGGAGCAGGTCCAGGTGCGGACGTTCAACGGTTTGGGGCCGTCGATGCGGTGGCAGACCGAGCAGCGCTGGGAGGAGGGGAAGCTCCGCCCGACCCGCTGGAAGACGCGCCCGTACCGGGCTGCTTTGTATTCGAGCATGGTCAGGAAGCTCGACCAGCCCGCATCGTGAATGGACTTGGCGAGGTTGCCGCGGGCCATGCCCTTCACGTTGAGCGTCTCGACGTAGACCGCTTGGTGTTCGCGGACCAGCCGGGAGGACAGCTCATGGTGGAAGTGGTGGCGGGCGTCGGCAACTTTGGCGTGCTGGCGGGCCAGTGCGCGCCGGGCCTTCTCCTTGTTCCTTGATCCCTTCTGTTTGCGGGAGTGCCTGCGCTGGAGTTTCCTGAGGTTCTTTTCCGCGCGGCGCAGGAACCGGGGTGAGGCGATCTTCTCGCCGCTGTCCAGGACTGCGAAGTGCGTGAGGCCCATGTCGAGGCCGGTCTCCCGGCCGGCCACGTCCTCCACCGGCCAGCGCTGGGCGTCGGTGTCCGGGTCGGTCTCGATGATGAACGAGGCGAAGAACCGGCCAGCAGCGTCCTTGATCACGGTGACCGTGGACGGGGTGATGGGCAGGGTCCGCGACCAGCGCACCTTCAGTTCGCCGATCTTCGGCAGGACCAGCCGCCCCGCACCTGTGATCTTCCAGCGGGCGTTCGCGGTAAAACGGACCGACTGCCTCTTGTCCTTACGGGACTTGAACGACGGCGGGCCTACCCGCGGCCCCTTACGCTTGCCGCTGCGGGAGTCGAAGAACGCAGAATAGGCGGACTCCAAGTCCCGCAGGGACTGCTGGAGGACGACTGAGGAAACCCCGCCCAGCCAGGCCCGCTCAGTGCGTTTCTTGCCTTGGGTGAGCACAATTTTGGACAGATCCCCGGCGCCGATCCACGGCTCATTCGCCGTGTACGCAGCCCGTCGCAGCGCGAGGGCATCGTTGAAAACCACCCGCGCACAACCAAACGTCCGCGCCAGCAACACCTGCTGGGCGGGCGTCGGTTCAAGCCGAAAGGCATACCGCAACTGCATGACACCGGAGCCTAGACACCTGATCTTGACCCGAAGGTGAATTCCCACTGGCTCATCCGATCCGGTGAACTTGCGTAACCTCCCGCCCCTTCACTTCCCCTCATCCCGCTCCGCCCCGAATGCACGTTCGACTATGCCTCTGGGCTGAATCCGGGAGCGCTACTGACAGAACCGGCGAGACGCCCGTTCCGGTGATCACCAGGAAAGGGAGAAGTTGCTCAGAATGGCGGCAGCAGAGAACCCCCTGCCCTATGCCCCGAGGGCTCTCCCCGGAGATACCAGCGACTCAGGCGGACAAATGCCGTTCCACCGTCTCGACCTTGGAGGTCAGGCCGTCGGTGACCGACGGGCGGATGTCCGCCTTCAGGACGACCGAGACGCGCGGCGCCCGCGCTTCCACGGCAGCCACGGCGCGCTTGACCACGTCCATGACCTCGTCCCACTCCCCCTCGACCGAGGTGAACATCGCGTCCGTACGGTTCGGCAGCCCGGACTCCCGGACCACGCGCACGGCGTCGGCGACGTACTCCCCGACGTCCTCGCCCACGCCCAGCGGCGTGACGGAGAAGGCGACGATCATGCGGCGGTCGCCTCCTTGCGGGCGCGGGCGGCGATCACGGCGCGCTCGCCCTCGGCCTTGAGCTTCCGCTCCGCGAAGAAGCCGCCGAGCGGCAGGACCGACATCACGAAGTAGAAGGCGGCGGTCTTCAGCGGCCACTTGGTCCTGTTCCACGCGTCGGCCCAGAAGAGGACGTACACCACGAAGAGGAGGCCGTGGATCGCGCCCATGGCCGGGACCGCGTTGAAGTCCGTGGTGCGCTTGAGCACCGAGCAGACGAGCAGCAGCAGGAAGGACACCGCTTCGGGGGCGGAGACCAGGCGGAGGCGGCGGAGTGCGGAAGCGGTCTTGAGATCCACGGAAGGGCAACCTTCGTCGTCGGGGTGGAGGCAGGGCCGGGAGCCGGGGGCACCAGGAGTCGCGATCTTGTGAACGTATGCACAAGCGCGGAACCATTGTGGCATCCGGCTTTGCCAACCTTTGGCTCAGGGTCGGGTCCTGGGCACGGGGAAGGCGGACCGGGGACGGACCGGGGTCGAATCCCGGCCGGTATCCGTCCGAAGACCCTGGTAGCGGACGCATCGTGCGGATACCGTCGATCCGTGGCTCAGTTCCGACTCCAAGGCAGCAAGGTGCTCGCCGTCGACATGACCGGGGACGCCGTCAAAGCGAAAAACGGCTCCATGGTGGCGTACGACGGCCAGATCGCCTTCAAGAAGATGACCGGCGGCGGTGAAGGCGTGCGCGGCATGGTGACCCGTCGCCTCACCGGCGAACAGATGACGGTGATGGAGGCGAAGGGGCACGGCACGTGCTACTTCGCCGACCGCGCCAGCGAGATCAACCTGGTGAGCCTGACCGGCGAGAAGCTGTACGTCGAGTCCAGCAACCTGCTGTGCACGGACGCGTCGCTGCGCACCGGCACCACCTTCACCGGGCTGCGCGGCGGCGCGACGGGCAACGGCCTGTTCACCACGACCGTGGAGGGGCACGGCCAGGCGGCCCTCACCTCCGACGGCCAGGCGGTCGTCCTGCGGGTGTCCGCCCAGTACCCGCTCCAGGTCGACCCGGGCGCGTACATCGCGCACACCGGAAACCTCCGCCAGTCCTTCCAGTCGGGGGTCAATTTCCGGACCTTCATCGGCGAGGGTTCCGGCGAGGCCTTCCAGATCCGCTTCGAGGGCGAGGGCCTGGTGTACGTCCAGCCCAGCGAGCGCAACACGATCGGGGGCGACGTCTGATGCCGTTCCGCGAGATCAACTCCCGGATGGTCGAGGCGCAGGTCCAGCCGGGCCAGAAGATGCACAGCCAGCGCGGCGCGATGCTCGCCTACAAGGGCGACGTGTCCTTCACCCCGAACATCCAGGGCGGCCAGGGCGGCGTCATGTCGATGATCGGCCGCAGGGTGGCCAACGAGGCCACCCCGCTGATGACGGTCGAGGGCAGCGGCACCGTGATGTTCGGCCACGGCGGCCACCACATCCAGGTGATCAACCTCGCCGGGGACACCCTGTACGTGGAGGCCGACCGCCTCCTCGCCTTCGACGGGGCCCTCCAGCAGGGCACGATGTTCATGGGCTCGCAGGGCGGGGTCATGGGCATGGTCCGCGGCCAGGTGACGGGGCAGGGCCTCTTCACCACCACCCTCAAGGGCCACGGCGCGGTCGCCGTCATGGCGCACGGCGGCGTCATCGAACTGCCGATCACCCCGCAGCGCCCGGTGCACGTCGACCCGCAGGCGTACGTCGCCCACCACGGGGACGTGCGCAACAAGCTGTCGACCGCGCTCGGCTGGCGCGACATGGTGGGACGCGGCTCCGGCGAGGCGTTCCAGCTGGAGCTGTCCGGCCAGGGCGCGGTGTACGTCCAGGCATCCGAGGAGAAGCTGTGACCGGCCCCGTAGTGCTCGACCCGCACACCCTCCCCTCGGACGACAACGTCAATCCGTACACCTTCTGCGTGGAGCTCAAGGGGAGCCAGTGGTTCCTGCAGAAGGGCAAGATGATCGCCTACTACGGGCAGATCGAGTTCAACGGCATCGGCCACGGCCGCTTCGACCGGCTGCTGCGGACCTCCTTCCACTCCCCGCTGCACGTCAGTGACTGGGTGGTCGCCGAGGGCAGCGGCAAGATGCTGCTCGCCGACCGCGCCTTCGACGTGAACTCCTTCGACCTGGAGGAGGGCAACCTGACGATCCGGGCGGGCAACCTCCTCGCCTACCAGCCCACCCTCGCGCTGAAGCAGTCGATCGTGCCGGGCTTCCTCACCCTGATCGGTACGGGCAAGTTCGTCGCGGCCTCCAACGGCCCGGTGGTCTTCATGGAGCCGCCGATCCGCGTCGACCCGCAGGCCCTGGTCGGCTGGGCGGACTGCCCGTCCCCCTGCCACCACTACGACCACGGGTACATGACCGGTCTCATGGGCGGCCTGCGGGCGATGACCGGGATCGGCGGGGCGTCCGGCGAGGAGCACCAGTTCGAGTTCGTCGGGACGGGTACGGTGCTGCTCCAGTCGACCGAGCTGCTGATGGCGGAGCAGGCCGTGGGCGCGGTGGGTGCCGGCGCCGGGCAGAATGCGGGGGTGCCGGGCAGCGGCGGTCCGGCCGGCGGCCAGCAGGGCGCACAGGGCTCGGCGCCACGGCTTCCGGGTCAACTGGGCGACCTCCAGCGCCGGTTCGGACTGTGACCGGTAGTCTGCGGAACGTGACCGTTCACTCCGGGCACCCCTGCGCGCCTCTCGGCGCCCCGGCGTGCCCGGAGTCACACTCCCAAACTTTGTCCAGTATTCAACTTCTTAGGTAGAATCCGACCATGCCCCCCAAGGACAGCGACCTCTCCTCCGATGGCACCGCCGCCCCCTGGCTCAGCGACGCCGAGCAGTGCGCCTGGCGGACCTGGCTGGACGCCAGCAAGCTGCTGATGCACCAACTGGAGAAGGACCTCCAGCCGTTCGGCCTGACCAACAACGACTACGAGATCCTGGTCAACCTCTCCGAGTCCGCCGACAAGCGGCTGCGGATGAGCGACCTGGCGACCGCCACCCTCCAGTCCAAGAGCCGCCTCTCGCACCAGATCACCCGCATGGAGACCGCGGGCCTGGTCCGCCGCGAGAACTGCGAGTCGGACCGGCGCGGGCTGTATGCCGTCCTCACCGAGCAGGGCGACGAAATGATGCAGAAGGTCGCCCCGCACCACGTGGCGTCCGTACGCCGCCACTTCATCGACACGATGCCGCCGGAGGAACTGCTCCAGCTGCACGCCTCGCTCACCCCGATGACGGAGGAGCTGCGCGGCAGGCGCGGCAAGGCGTAGCCCCTACGGGCCGGACGGCCCCTGCGGACCGGGCAGTACGAGCGTGAACACCGCACCCCCGCCCGGGGCTTGACGCACCGTCAGTGTTCCGCCGTGCCGGCGTGCGACGTCCCGGGCGATGGCCAGGCCGAGACCGGCCCCGCCGTCGTCCCGGCTCCGCGCGTCGTCGAGCCGGACGAACCGCTCGAAGATCCGCTCCCGCTCGGCCTCCGGCACCCCGCCCCCGTCGTCGGCGACCTCCAGCACCACCCGCCCGGCTTCCCCCCCGCCCAGCGTCACCGCGACCGAACTCTCCGCGTGGCGCTGCGCGTTGTCGAGAAGATTGCCCAGCACCCGCACCAACTGACCGCGGGACCCGGCCACTTCGACGCCGTCCGCCAGCGTGGCCGACACCGGATGCCGGTCGCCGTCCGCACGCTGCGCGAGTTCCTTCCGTACGAGCGCGGACAGGTCGAGCCGGGCCGCCCCCGGCTTCTCGCCCGCGTCGAGCCGGGCGAGCAGCAGCAGGTCGGCGGCCAGATCCTGCAGCCGTACGGTGTCCTCGACGGCGCCCTCCAGATCGAGCAACTCCGGGTGCGCGGCGGCCACTTCGAGCTGGGTCCGCAGCGAGGCGATCGGGCTGCGCAGCTCGTGCGAGGCGTCGGCGACGAAGCGGCGCTGCCGGTCGACGGAGCGCTCCAGGGCGGCCAGGGTCTCGTTGGTGGTGACGGCGAGCCGGTCCACCTCGTCGCCGGTGCCGGGCGCGGGCACCCGGCGGCTGAGGTCCTCCGACGCGGTGATGGCGGCCATCTCTCGCCGGATGCCCTCGACGGGCCGCAGCGCCCGCCGGGTGACCAGCCAGGTCACCCCGCCGACGACCACCAGCAGCACCGGCAGCCCCACCAGCATCGCGGAGCGCACGGTCTCGACGGCGCCCTGCTCGGTGGCGAGCGGCGCCCCCGCGTACACGGTCACGGTCTCCCCGTCACGGGTCGTGGCCTCGACGGCGGCGAACCGGTAGTCGGCGGTGTCGCCGTCGACGGTCGCGGTGCCGGAGCTGTGGGCGGGCTCGTCGCGGGAGACCTCGCCACGGCCGGGATCGCCGCGGTCGTCGTCGCTGTCGTCCCGGTCGTCGTCACTGTCCCCGTCCACCGGGGCCCGCCCGGGTGCGACCGGTTTCACCTGCCCGCTGCCGGTCCCCGAGATCGCCTCCAGCTTCTTGCTGGCGGCCACCAACTCGCCCTTCTCGGTGAGGATTTGAACCGGGTTCTCCTCCTTGTCCGGCAGCTCCAGCTTTGCGTAGGGAACACCCAGGGCGACCTGCGAGGCCACCTCCTGGGCGGCGACCTCGGCCTGGAGGTCGGCCTGGTCGGTGAGGTTGGAGTGCAGGACGAGCAGGACCGCGAGCCCGGCGGCGATCAGCGCGACGGCGACGACGGCGGTGGCCCCGAGGGCGGCCCTGGCCCGTACGGAGCGCATCATCCCAGCGCCACCAGGCGGTACCCGGCCCCGCGCACGGTCTGGATGCGCTCGGCCCCCAGCTTCCGCCGCAGCGTCGAGATGTACACCTCGACGATGTTGGGGTCGCCGTCGTAGGCGAAGTCCCAGACGTGCTCCAGCATCTCCGCCTTGCTGACGACGGCCCCCGGCCGCAGCGCGAGCTGCTCAAGGACCGCGAACTCCTTTGCCGTAAGATTGACTTCGTCCCCGCCGCAGTGCACGCGCCGGGCCGCGGTGTCGAGGGTGAGCGCGCCGACGGTCAGGGTCGGGGACTGCCCGGCACTCCCCCGGCGCCGCAGCAGGGCCCGGATGCGGGCGAGCAGGACGACGTACGAGAAGGGTTTCGTCAGGTAGTCGTCGGCCCCGGTGTCCAGCCCCTCCGCCTCGTCGTACTCGCCGTCCTTGGCGGTCAGCATCAGGATCGGCACGTCGTTCCCGGCGGCGCGGAGGGTGGCGCACACCCGGTAGCCGTTCATCCCGGGCAGCATGATGTCGAGGACCAGCAGGTCGTACGCGGTCTCGCTCGCGCGGTGCAGCCCCTCCAGCCCGTCATGGACCACATCCACGGCGAAGCCCTCGGCGGTGAGTCCCCTGGCCAGGGACACCGCGAGCCGCTTCTCGTCCTCCACGATCAACAGGCGCATGAGGACAAGAGTCGCAGCACCAACCTGAAACGGGCTTCAGGCGGCTTCAGGCGGCGTTCAGCATCCCGGGTCCAGATTGGTGGACGTACCAGGCACCACCGGTGTGCGGAACACCGGTTTCCGGAACTCGGGAGGACCCCATGAACCGCAAGCTCGTCATCGCCACGGCAGTCGCCGTCGTACTCGTCGGCGGAGGCACGGCAACGGCACTGAGCCTGCCGTCGGACGGCACCCGGGCGTCGACCGCCGCCGCGGAGAACTCCGGCACGAACGCGAACAAGGCCGTCGACACCGCCGCGTCCGCCGTCCCCGGCACCGTGACCGGCCTGGACCTGGAGAACGACGGCCGGGAGTGGGACGTCGACGTGTTCGGCAAGGACAGCAAGTGGCACGACGTGACGGTGGACCCGTCCGGCTCCAAGGTCGTCGACCAGCACCTCGACGCCGACAACGACGACCGCAACGATCGCGCCCCGAGGGGTGCGGACATCAGCGTCCAGAAGGCCATGGAGGCCGCCCTGAAGACCACGCCCGGCGGCCGGGTGACCGAGGTCGACCTGGAACGCGGCCACTGGGAGGTCGAGGTCCGGGACAAGGACGGCCGCGAGCACGACGTGAACGTGGACGCGAGGACCGGGAAGGCGACGGTGGTACGGGATCAGGACGACGACGGGACCGACGACGAAGGAACGGACGACCGCGCCACGGCCGGCTCCGCCACCGGAACCGACTCCGACGACTGATCCGCATTCCCGTTCCGGCCCCGGTTCCGGCTCCGCAGGACGAAGCCCGTCCCCGCGGCGCAGAGCACCGGTACGGCGACGAGCACGAAGCACAGGGGCAGCGGCACCCGCCCCACCAGCAGGCCGACCACCGCGGTGCCGGTCGAAGTCCCGGCGTTCAGAGCGGCGTTGACCCAGGCTCCGGCCCTGGCACGGGAGTCAGGACCGGCCGCCTCGTCGGCGATGAGGTACGCGGTGGTGATGGCCGGGGCGATGAAGAGCCCGGTGATCGCTGCGGCCGGGGCGTAGACGTACACCCCGGGCGAGAAGCCGGCCGCGGCCAGGGCGCAGCCCAGCAGCAGCGCGGTCGCCAGCAGGCGGGTGCGGGCCCCGGCACGCCAGTTGACGGCCCCGTAGACAAGCCCGCCGACCGCGCTGCCCACCACGAGCGAGGCCTCCACCCAGCTGATGGCCTCGGGGCGGCCGTGGCTCTCGGTGAAGGCGATCCCGAGGAGACCGACACCGCCGAGGGAGAGGCCGACGGCCGCGGCGACTGCCATGGGGAGGGCGAGGCCGGGGATGCGGGTACGGGACCGCTTGCCCGGGGCTCCGGTGGCTGCGGGGCCGTCCCCGCTGTGCGTCGCGATCGGCGAGGTCGCCAGGGCGGCCGTGCCGACCAGTACGAGACCCGCGGCGGCCAGGACTCCGATCGCGGGGAAGGCGTACACGGCGGGGATGCCCACCAGCAGCGGGCCCGCCACGAAGAGGAGTTCCTCGACCACCCCGTCCAGGCTGTACGCCCGCTGGAGCATCGCCCGGTCGGGCATCAGCCGCCCCCAGAGGACCCGCATGGTCGGCCCGAGCGGCGGACAGCAGGCACCGGTGAGTGCGGCGATGAGGGTGATCAGCGGGGTGGGGGCTCCCGGCCGCCAGCAGACGAGGGCGAAGGTGAGGAGGAGGGCGGCGTACGCGGTGGCCAGGGGCAGCAGCGCGCGCCGCGGCCCGTACCGGTCGACGAACCCGGCGCGGACGGGGCCGAGCAGGACGCTGCACGCCCCGAAGACGGCCATGACGACGCCGGCGGCGGCGTAGGAGCCGGTGGCGTTCTTCACGGTCAGGACGAGGGGCAGCGGCAGCACCCCGTACGAAAGCCGCCCGAGAAGCGCGGCGGCGAAGGTGCGGGAGGCGTGGGGGGTGCGGAGGACGGCGGCGTACGAGGGCATGGGTGTTCCCCAGAAGGTGTGCGGGAGCGGGAGGGCATACCGGTGCCACGACCGGGCTGGGTCGTGGAGCGGCGGCTCCTACACACGGGGGAGGATCATGCGGGTCAAGCTAGCAGTGGGGGGCGGGAGTTGCTGAGCAATTTTCCGCGGGCGGGGTGGGCGGTCGCGAGGGCGTGCAGTCGCGGGAGGGGCGTGCCGCAGTGGGGGGCCGGCGGCGTCAGCCGCCCACGGGGGCAGGCATTTAGGGGCGCGGGGAACTGCGCGACCAGCCACGACGCACCCGCACGTACAGCCCACCCACCCACCGCCCCGCGCCCAGCAGCCCGCACGTACACCCCACCCACCGCCCCGCGCCCAGCGGCCCTCAGCCGCTCTCCGTGACCCCCGTCACCAGTTCGTCCGCCGCCGCGTACGGGTCCAGTTCGCCCGCCACGATCCGCGCCGCCAGCGCGTCGAGTCGGCGGTCGCCGCGCAGGGAGCCGATCCGTTCCCGCAGTGTCGTGACGGCGATCGTCTCCACCTCGTGGGCCGCCCGCGCCGCACGCCGTGCGACCAGCACGCCGTGCTCCTCCATCCACGCCCGGTGCTTCTCCAGCGCCTCGACGACCTCGTCGACGCCCTCGCCGCGCGCGGCGACCGTCTTCACGATCGGGGGGCGCCAGTCGCCGGGGCCCCGGGACTCCCCCAGGCCCAGCATGTGGTTCAGCTCGCGGACCGTCGCGTCGGCGCCGTCCCGGTCCGCCTTGTTGACGACGTACACATCGCCGATCTCCAGGATCCCGGCCTTCGCGGCCTGGATCCCGTCGCCCATCCCGGGTGCGAGCAGCACCACCGAGGTGTCCGCCTGCGAGGCAATCTCGACCTCCGACTGTCCGACGCCGACCGTCTCGACGAGCACCACGTCGAAGCCCGCCGCGTCGAGGACACGGATGGCCTGCGGGGCGGCCCAGGCCAGGCCGCCCAGGTGGCCCCGTGTCGCCATCGACCGGATGTAGACGCCGGGGTCGGACGCGTGGTCGGCCATCCGGATGCGGTCGCCGAGCAGCGCGCCGCCGGAGAAGGGCGAGGACGGGTCGACGGCGAGGACCGCGACCCGCTTCCCGGCCCGTCGGTACGACGCCACCAGCGCCGAGGTGGAGGTCGACTTACCGACCCCCGGCGACCCGGTCAGCCCGACCACGTACGCGTTGCCCGCCAGCGGCGCCAGTGCCGCCATCACCTCGCGGAGCTGCGGGGACGCCCCCTCGACCAGCGAGATCAGCCGGGCCACGGCCCTGGGCCGCCCTTCCCGGGCCTGTTCCACCAGCGTGGGGACGTCCTGCATCGTTCGGCTCCGCTCAGTCGTTCGGCGCGTGCGTAAGGGAGGTACCGGGGACTACTTGCCCGGTACGCGGACGATCAGCGCATCGCCCTGGCCGCCGCCACCGCACAGCGCCGCCGCGCCGACCCCGCCGCCGCGGCGCTTCAGCTCCAGCGCCAGGTGCAGCACCATGCGTGCGCCGGACATGCCGATCGGGTGCCCCAGCGCGATCGCGCCACCGTTGACATTCACCTTTTCCGGGGACACTCCGAGGTCCTTCATTGACTGGAGCGCGACGGCGGAGAAGGCCTCGTTGATCTCGACGAGGTCGAGGTCGTCGACGCCGATGCCCTCCTTGCCCAGCGCGTGCTTGATCGCGTTGGAGGGCTGCGAGTGGAGGGAGCTGTCAGGGCCCGCCACGTTGCCGTGGGCGCCGATCTCGGCGATCCACTCCAGGCCCAGTTCCTCGGCCTTGGCCCGGCTCATGACGACCACGGCCGCCGCGCCGTCCGAGATCTGCGAGGCCGTGCCGGCCGTGATCGTGCCCTCCTTGCCGAAGGCGGGACGCAGCTTGGCGAGGGCCTCGACGGTGGTGTCGGCCCGGATGCCCTCGTCGGTCGAGACCAGCACCGGGTCGCCCTTGCGCTGCGGGACCTCGACGGGGGTGATCTCGGCCGCGAAGATGCCGTTCTTCGTAGCGGCGGCGGCGCGCTGGTGGGACTCCGCGGCGAACTCGTCCTGCGGGGCGCGCTCGATGCCGAGGATCGCGTTGTGCTTCTCGGTGGACTCGCCCATCGGGATGTTGTCGAAGGAGTCGGTCAGGCCGTCGTACGCCATCGAGTCGATCATCTCGATCGCGCCGTACTTGTGGCCCTCGCGGGACTTCGGCAGCAGGTGCGGGGCGTTGGTCATGGACTCCTGGCCGCCCGCGACCACGATGTCGAACTCGCCCGCGCGGATCAGCTGGTCGGCCAGCGCGATGGAGTCCAGGCCGGAGAGACAGACCTTGTTGACGGTCAGGGCCGGGACGTTCATCGGGATGCCCGCCTTGACGGCGGCCTGGCGGGCGGGGATCTGGCCCGCACCGGCCGTGAGCACCTGTCCCATGATCACGTACTGGACCTGGTCGCCGCCGATGCCCGCACGCTCGATGGCCGCCTTGATCGCGAAGCCGCCGAGGTCGGCTCCGGAGAAGGACTTCAGGGAGCCGAGGAGACGGCCCATGGGCGTCCGCGCGCCCGCGACGATGACGGAGGTGTTCGTTCCGGAAGTTCCAGGCATGAGCCACGGCCCCTTGGGAGGTGGGAAGTGAACGAGGGTTTACCTGAATGTACTGACGCGGTACGCGCTCGTCACCGGGCATCCGGTGTGACGGCGCGCACGTTGCGTAACCAGTGTCAACCGCGCTGCACTGAGGGCATGCTGACGCGAATCGACCACATCGGAATTGCCTGCCACGACCTCGACGAGACCGTCGAGTTCTACCGGGCCACGTACGGCTTCGAGGTCCACCACTCCGAGATCAACGAGGAGCAGGGCGTCCGCGAGGCCATGATCAGGGTCAACGGGGCCTCCGACGGCGGCGCCACCTACCTCCAGCTCCTGGAGCCCACCCGCGAGGACTCCGCGGTCGGCAAGTGGCTCGCCAAGAACGGCGAGGGCGTCCACCACATCGCCTTCGGCACCGCCGACGTCGACGCGGACGCCGCCGACATCCGCGACAAGGGCGTACGGGTGCTGTACGACGAGCCGCGCACCGGCTCGATGGGATCCCGGATCACCTTCCTGCACCCCAAGGACTGCCACGGCGTGCTGACCGAACTGGTCACCGCCGCCCTGCCCGCGGCACCGGGCAGTCAGGAGGACCACTGACTCCTGCCCGACCCGGCCGGTAGAGTGGGCCGTTCCGGGCCGGGGCCGGGAAGAGGGCCTGCGACTTGTGGCCCCCTGTTGATCTGACACCATTCCCCCGGGGGCCCACCCGCTGACAGGGTGGGGCCGTGCGACCGGCAGGCCGTACGACGACACGTACGACTACAGCGTCACGACAGACAGTTGCGACCAGGGGACGGATGGGACCGCGCAGTGCGGGGCTACGAACGCCAGGAGAGCCCTCAGCGGGCTGAGTCCGACCATCTCTCGCGGTTCGAGGCCGAGATGGACCGGCTGAAGACCGAGCGGGAGAAGGCGGTCCAGCATGCCGAGGACCTCGGCTACCAGGTCGAGGTGTTGCGCGCCAAGCTCCACGAGGCGCGCCGCAACCTCGCGTCCCGTCCTGCCTACGACGCGGCGGACATCGGGTACCAGTCCGAGCAGTTGCTCCGCAACGCCCAGGTGCAGGCGGACCAACTCCGCACCGACGCCGAGCGCGAGCTGCGCGAGGCCCGCGCCCAGACGCAGCGCATCCTCCAGGAGCACGCGGAGCACCAGGCCCGCCTCCAGGCCGAGTTGCACCAGGAGGCGGTCACCCGCCGCCAGCGTCTCGACCAGGAGCTGTCCGAGCGCCGGCAGACCGTCGAGTCGCACGTCAACGAGAACGTGGCGTGGGCCGAGCAGCTCCGGGCCCGCACCGAGGCCCAGGCCCGCCGGCTCATGGAGGAGTCCCGCGCCGAGGCCGAGCAGGCCCTCGCAGGCGCCCGCGCGGAGGCGACCCGGGTCGCCGAGGAGGCCCGGCAGCGTCTCAGCGCCGACGCGGAAGCGGCCCGCACCGAGGCCGAGGCGACGCTGCTGCGCGCCCGCAAGGACGCCGAACGGCTGCTGAACGCCGCCTCCACGCAGGCGCAGGAGGCGACCACCCACGCCGAGCAGCTCCGTACGACCACGACGACCGAGTCCGACCAGGCCCGCAAGCAGGCCGCCGAGCTGAGCCGCACCGCCGAGACGCGGATGCAGGAGGCCGAAACGGCACTGCGCGAGGCCAGGCTCGAAGCGGAGAAGGTGCTCTCCGAGGCGAAGGAGGCCGCTGCCAAGCAGCTGTCCGGCGCCGAGTCCGTCAACGAGCAGCGCACCCGTACGGCCAAGTCCGAGATCGCCCGCCTCGTCGGCGAGGCGACGAAGGACGCCGAGGCGCTGAAGGCGGAGGCCGAGCAGGCGCTCGCCGACGCCCGCGCGGAGGCCGAGCGCGTGGTGAAGGAGGCCGCGGACAAGGCCCGCACCGTCGCGTCCGAGGACGCCGCCGCCCAGCTCGCCAAGGCCGCCCGCAGCGCCGAGGAAGTCCTCACCAAGGCGTCCGAGAACGCCCGGGAGACCACCCGCAAGGCCGCCGAGGAGGCGGAGCGGATCCGCCGCGAGGCCGAGACCGAGGCCGAGCGGCTGCGCGGGGACGCGGCCGAGCAGGCCGACGAGCTCAAGGGCGCGGCCAAGGACGACACCAAGGAGTACCGCGCCAAGACGGTCGAGCTCCAGGAGGAGGCCCGTCGGCTGCGCGGCGAGGCCGAGCAGCTGCGCTCCGAGGCCGTCGCCGAGGGCGAGCGGATCCGCGGCGAGGCCCGCCGGGAGGCCGTCCAGCAGATCGAGGAGGCGGCCAGCACCGCCGAGGAGCTGCTGACCAAGGCGCGTACGGACGCGGACGAGCTGCGGGCCACCGCGGGCTCCGACAGCGAGCAGCTCCGCTCCGATGCCACCGAGCGGGCGAACGCGCTGCGCAAGCAGGCCGAGGAGGCGCTGGCCGACGCCCGCGCCGAGGCGGACCGGCTGCGCGCCGAGACCGAGGAGCAGTCGCAGGCGGCGCAGGCCGCGGCCGAGGCCGCCGTCACGGCGCTCCGTGAGGACGCCGACCGGGCCGTCGCCGCACGTCGGGCCGAGGCCGCCGAGGAACTGGACCGGCTGCGGGGCGAGGCCGAGCAGCGTCTGGCGTCGTCCGAGGAGACCCTGTCGGGTGCCCGCGAGGAGGCGGAGCGGATCCGCCGGGAGACCGGCGAGGAGTCCGAGCGGCTGCGGGCCGAGGCGGCCGAGCGGGTAAGGACGTTGCAGGCGCAGGCGGAGGCGGAGGCCGAGCGGCTGCGCACCGAGGCCGCGTCGGACGCGTCGCAGTCGCGGGCCGAGGGCGAGTCCGTCGCCGTACGGCTGCGCGGCGAGGCGGCCGCGGAGGCCGAGCGGCTCAAGGCGGAGGCTCAGGAGAGCGCCGACCGGGTGCGCGCGGAGGCCGCCGCGGCGGCCGAGCGGGTGTCGGGCGAGGCGGCGGAGGCCCTGGCCGCCGCCCAGGAGGAAGCAGTACGGCGCCGGCGCGAGGCCGGCGAGACGCTGGAGAACGCCCGCGAGGAGGCCGAGCGCGAGCGCGCCCAGGCCCGCGAGCAGAGCGAGGAGCTCCTGGCGTCGGCCCGCAAGCGCGTCGAGGACGCGCAGGCGGAGGCGCAGCGCCTGGTCGAGGACGCGGACCGGCGGGCCTCCGAGCTGGTGTCGGCGGCCGAGCAGACCGCGCAGCAGGTGCGGGACGCGGTGGCCGGGCTCCAGGAGCAGGCCGAGGAGGAGATCGCCGGGCTGCGCAGCGCCGCCGAGCACGCGGCGGAGCGTACGAGGACCGAGGCGCAGGAGGAGGCGGACCGGGTCCGCTCCGACGCCTACGCCGAGCGGGAGCGGGCCACCGAGGACGCCAACCGGGTGCGCAGCAGGGCGCAGGAGGAGACGGACGCCGCGAAGGCGCTCGCCGAGCGCACCGTGGGCGACGCCATCACCGAGGCCGAGCGTCTCAAGACGGACTCGCAGGAGCGCGCCCAGCAGCTCCGTACCGAAGCGTCGGACGCCCTCGCGGCGGCCGAGGAGGCGGCGTCGAAGTCCCGGGCGGAGGCCCGCGACGACGCCAACCGCATCCGCAACGAGGCGGCCGCGCAGGCGGACCTCCTCATCGGCGAGGCCCGCACCGAGGCCGAGCAGATCCAGCACGAGGCCGCGGAGGTACGGGCGAAGGCCGAGCAGGAGGCCGCCCGTACGCTCGCCGAAGCGACCGCGGAGTCCGAGCGGCTCACCGCGCAGGCCGCCCGTGCGCTGACCACCGCCGAGCAGGACGCGGAGCGGCTGCGCGGCGAGGCCGTGCAGGTCAGGGCGGACGGCGAGGCGCAGGCCGAGCAGTTGCGGGCCGCTGCCCGCACCGACGGCGAGCAGGTGCTCGACGAGGCCCGCAAGGCCGCGGACAAGCGCCGCACGGACGCCGCGGAGCAGGCCGACAAGCTCATCACGGAGGCCGCGGGCGAGGCCGACAAGCTGACCACCGAGGCGCTCCAGCAGGCGGAGAAGCTGGTCTCCGACGCCACCTCGAAGTCCGAGCAGCTGGTGTCGGACGCGACGGGCGAGGCCGAGCGGCTGCGCGCGGAGGCCGCCGACACGGTGGGCTCCGCCCAGCAGGCCGCCGAGCGGATCCGCACCGAGGCGGCCAAGCACCGCGAGGACACCGAGAGCGCCGCCGAGCAGGTGCGCTCGGAGGCGCGCAGCGAGGCGGACCGGCTGCTCGACGAGGCCAGGGAGGCCGCTGCCAAGCGGCGTTCGGATGCGGCGGCCCAGGCCGACCAGCTCGTCGCGAAGGCCCAGGAGGAGGCGCTGCGGGCCGCCACCCAGGCCGAGGAGCAGGCCGACATGATGGTCGGCGCGGCCCGCAAGGAGGCCGACCGGCTCGTCTCGGAGTCCAAGGTCGAGGGCAACTCGCTGGTGGAGCGGGCCCGTACGGACGCGGACGAGCTGCTGGTCGGCGCCCGCCGGGACGCGACTGCCATAAGGGACCGGGCGGAGGAGCTGCGGACCCGCCTGGAGGGCGAGATCGAGGAGCTGCACGAGCGTGCGCGCCGCGAGACCTCCGAGCAGATGAAGACGGCCGGCGAGCGCGTCGACAAGCTCATGAAGGCGGCCACCGAACAGCAGGCCGAGGCCGAGGCGAAGGCCAAGTCCCTGGTGTCGGAGGCGAGTTCGGAGGCCGGGAAGGTCCGGATCGCGGCGGTCAAGAAGGCCGAGCAGCTGCTCAAGGAGGCCGAGCAGAAGAAGGCCGAACTGGTCCGCGAGGCAACGAAGTTGAGGGACGAGGCGAAGGCCGAGGCGGAGCACACGGTCGCCGAGGGCCAGCGCGAGCTGGATGTGCTGGTGCGCAGGCGCGAGGACATTCAGACCGAGATCTCCCGTGTCCAGGACGTCCTTGAGGCGTTGGAATCATTCGAGGCACCGTCCGGGAGCGGCAAGCCGGCCAACGGCTCGGGTTCGGGCGGCGTCAAGGCCGGTGCGGCGGCGGGCGGGTCTCGATCGGGTGGCAAGTCCTCGGACGGCTAACGGGATTCACGGTGCGGTCGCGGTAGGGCAGCAGGCACGGAAAACGGCGGACGGTTCGGTCGGTTCGGCGGATCGATTCTGTGGCTGGTGTTCCACTTGTGATTGAGCTGTGATTCCAGGCAGGTTTGACGAGGTGTTCATCCGTGCGAGTGGCAAGCGGTCCGGCAGGTTGCCACTCAAAAGGAGGGTCATTCTCCAGATCAAACCGGCATTGGCTCGATGACACGCCGCAATGGCCCCTAGGATTCCCCTATCACCTCACCGGTCTCATTCGACAGGAACCTCATGAGCGACACATCCGCCTCCCCATACGGCTTCGAGCAGGTGCGGCGTGGTTACGACCGCGGTCAGGTGGACGACCGCATCGCCAAACTGCTCGCCGACCGTGACAGTGCTCTCGCCCGGATCACCTCGCTGGAGAAGCGCATCGAGGAGCTCCACCTCGAAACGCAGAACGCACAGGCCCAGGTGAACGACGCCGAGCCGTCGTACGCCGGCCTCGGCGCCCGCGTCGAGAAGATCCTCCGTCTCGCCGAGGAGGAGGCGAAGGACCTGCGTGAGGAGGCCCGTCGCGCCGCCGAACAGCACCGCGAGCTGGCCGAGTCGGCCGCCCAGCAGGTGCGCAACGACGCGGAGTCGTTCGCCGCGGAGCGCAAGGCGAAGGCCGAGGACGAGGGCGTCCGCATCGTCGAGAAGGCGAAGGGCGACTCCGCCCAGCTGCGTTCCGAGGCGCAGAAGGACGCGCAGTCGAAGCGCGAGGAGGCCGACGCGCTCTTCGAGGAGACCCGCGCCAAGGCCGCCCAGGCCGCTGCGGACTTCGAGACCAACCTGGCCAAGCGCCGCGAGCAGTCCGAGCGCGACCTGGCGTCGCGTCAGGCGAAGGCGGAGAAGCGTCTCGCGGAGATCGAGCACCGGGCGGAGCAGCTGCGCCTGGAGGCCGAGAAGCTGCGTACGGACGCGGAGCGCCGCGCCCGTCAGACGGTGGAGACGGCGCAGCGCCAGGCCGAGGACATCGTGGCCGACGCGAACGCCAAGGCCGACCGGATCCGCAGCGAGTCCGAGCGCGAGCTGGCGGCGCTCACCAACCGCCGCGACTCGATCAACGCCCAGCTGACCAACGTCCGCGAGATGCTGGCGACGCTGACCGGTGCGGCCGTGGCCGCCGCCGGTGCCCCGGCGGACGACGAGCCGATCTCCCGCGGAGTCCCGGCCCAGCAGTCCCGCTAGTCACCGGCCGTACGCACCGCGTACGCCCCGAAGCCCCTCGCCACTCCCCCGGTGGCGGGGGGCTTTGTCCGCATTTAGCGTGGCGGGCATGATTGAGGTATCGGGCCTGACGAAGCGGTACGGCGAGAAGACGGCCGTCGACAACCTGAACTTCCAGGTGCGGCCCGGCATCGTCACCGGCTTCCTCGGCCCCAACGGCGCGGGCAAGTCCACCACGATGCGCATGATGCTGGACCTGGACCACCCCACCGCGGGCGCCGTCCGCATCGACGGAAAGCGCTACACGGACCTCACCGACCCGCTGAAGTACGTGGGCGCCCTGCTGGACGCCAAGGCGCTGCACGGCGGCAGGAGCGCGTACAACCACCTCCTGTGCCTGGCGCAGAGCAACGGGATCCCGGCCGCCAAGGTCGACGAAGTCCTCGACACCGTCGGTCTGACGGCGGTCGCCAAGAAGCGCTCCAAGGGCTTCTCGCTCGGCATGGGGCAGCGGCTGGGCATCGCGGGCGCGCTGCTCGGCGACCCGCGGATCCTGATGTTCGACGAGCCGGTCAACGGGCTCGACCCCGAGGGCATCCACTGGATCCGCAACCTGATGAAGTCCCTCGCGGCGCAGGGCCGCACCGTCTTCGTCTCCTCGCACCTGATGAGCGAGATGGCGCTGACCGCCGACCACCTGGTGGTCATCGGCCAGGGCAGGCTGCTCGCCGACACGTCCATGGCGGACTTCATCCGCACCAATTCACGCTCGTACGTCAGGCTGCGCAGCCCGCAGCAGGAGCGGCTGCGGGACGTGCTGCACCAGGCCGGGGTGACGGTGGTGACGGCCGGGAACGGCACCCTCGAAGTGGACGGGGCGACGTCCGAGCAGCTCGGCGAGCTGGCCGCGCAGCACCAGCTGGTCCTCCATGAGCTGAGCCCTCAGCAGGCTTCGCTGGAGGAGGCGTTCATGCAGCTCACCGCGGAGTCGGTCGAGTATCACGCGCACTCGAACCCGACGGGAGGGCGAGTCTGAGATGGCTGCCGCGCAGGTGCTGAAATCGGAATGGACCAAGATCAAATCCGTGCAGTCCACCGTATGGACGCTCGGACTTGCCGTGGTGTTCACGGTGGGTCTCGGATTTCTGATCAGTCTGCTGGTCAAGGACCAGTTCTCGAAGATGGACGCAAAGGAGCTGCAGTTCGCGGATCCCACGTTCACGAGTTTCGCGGGAACGAGTCTCGGCCAGCTCGCGATGATCGTTTTCGGAGTGCTGGTCGTCGGCAACGAATACAGCACCGGAATGATCCGCACTTCGCTCGCCGCGGTGCCCAGGCGCGGCACTTTCCTCTTCAGCAAGCTGGCCGTCGCGGCGCTGCTCGCATTCGTGGTGGCGCTGGTGACGAGCTTCGTGGCGTTCTTCGCGGGGCAGGCGGCGCTCGGCACGTACAAGGCGTCGATCGGCGACGAGGGCGTCCTGCGGTCGGTGATCGGCTGCGCGCTGTACATGACGCTCATCGCGGTGTTCGCGATGGGGGTGACCATGATCCTGCGCTCGCCGATGCTCTCGCTCGGCATCCTGATGCCGATCTTCTTCCTGCTCGCGCCGATCCTGGGCAACGTCGAGGCCACCCGCAAGATCGGCCAGTACCTCCCCGACCAGGCCGGCACCAAGATCATGCAGGTTGTCGCGCCGGAGAACGACATCGCTCCGTACGGGCCCTGGGGCGGCCTGGGCATCATGGTGCTCTGGGTGGTGGTCGCGGTGGTGTGCGGCTGGCTGGTGCTGAAGAACCGCGATGCGTGACCGGCCGGGAGTTTCCGCGCGGTGTCCGTCCGGCTGCGGCGCGTGAAGTGTCCGGGTTCCGGTACGAACAGTCGTTCTTGGCCGGAACCGCTCTCCCCTGGTTAAGCTCCTAGTGCTTACGGGGGCAGCAGGAATCACCGCAGGACCAAGCGCGTGATCGTGGCCCCGACAATCTGTCGATGGGGCTGGAGAATGATCGAGGCAGTCGGCCTGACGAAGCGCTACGGCGCCAAGACGGCCGTGTACAACCTTTCCTTCCAGGTGCGGCCGGGGACCGTGACCGGGTTCCTGGGGCCCAACGGCTCCGGCAAGTCCACCACGATGCGCATGATCCTCGGCCTCGACGAACCCACCTCCGGCCGGGTCACGGTCGGCGGCCACCCCTTCCGCGAGCTGCCCAACGCACCCCGCCAGGTGGGCGCGCTGCTCGACGCCAAGGCCGTGCACGGCGGGCGCAGCGCCCGCAACCACCTCCTCTCGCTCGCCCAGCTCTCCGGCATCCCGGCCTCCCGGGTCGACGAGGTGCTGGGAGTGGTCGGCCTCCAGGAGGTGGCCAAGCACCGCTCCAGCGGCTTCTCGCTCGGCATGGGCCAGCGGCTCGGCATCGCCGCGGCCCTGCTCGGCGACCCGCAGGTGCTGCTCTTCGACGAGCCGGTCAACGGCCTCGACCCGGAGGGCATCCTCTGGGTGCGCAACCTGATGAAGATGCTGGCCTCCGAGGGCCGTACGGTCTTCGTCTCCTCGCACCTGATGAGCGAGATGGCGCTCACCGCCGAGCACTTGATCGTGATCGGCCGCGGCCAGC
Organism: Streptomyces sp. NPDC021093; assembly: GCF_044333135.1. NCBI lineage: Bacteria > Bacillati > Actinomycetota > Actinomycetes > Kitasatosporales > Streptomycetaceae > Streptomyces > Streptomyces sp. NPDC021093. The sequence continues at coordinate 113,621 of NZ_JBIRQJ010000014.1, forward strand.
TGCTCGCCGACATGAGCGTCCGGGACTTCATCGCCGCGAACTCCGCCGGTTTCGCCCGCGTCCGCACCCCGCAGACCGACCCGCTCCAGCGCGAGAAGCTGACCTCGGTGCTCACCGAGGCGGGCGGCCGGGTCATGCCGGAGCAGGACGGCGCACTGCGCGTCACCGGTCTCGCACTGCCGCGGATCGCCGACCTGGCGCACGACGCGGACGTACGGCTGTGGGAGCTGGCCCCGCACCAGGCGTCGCTGGAAGAGGCCTACATGCGGATGACGCAGGCCGCCGTCGACTACCGCTCCACCGACGACCAGCTCGCGGGCTTCGCACAGCCGGACGTCACGGGCGCGCTGCCGCCCGGCCAGCCCGTCGTCCCGCAGGGGCCGCCGCAGCAGGGCTGGTACGCCCCGCCGCCGCCCCGGCCGGGACAGCCGCACCCGGGGGTTCCGGGATCCGGTGCGGGCACGCCCGTACCGGCGGAGCAGAACCCGTACGCACAGCAGCAGCCGGCCGCTCCGGCCGCTCCCCCGGCCCCGGCCGCCCCCGCGCCCGCCGACGCCGCCCCTGCCCCCGCCCCGCACCTCCGCAAGAACGACGACAGCAGCAGCGACACCCCCGAGGACGCCCGATGACGACTCCCTCGACCCCGCACCCGTACCCGCAGCACCAGCAGCAGCCCGGTTACGTCTCCCCCGTGCCGCTGCGCCGCGCGACGCTCACGGACGCGCTGGCCTCCGAGTGGACCAAGATCCGTTCGGTGCGCTCCACGATCTGGACGCTCGGCGTGATGGTCGTGCTGGTCCTCGGCATCGGCGTCCTCGTCACCCTCGCCCTGTCGGGCTCCGAGATGCCCGATGAGGCGTCGCCGATCTCGTTCGGCTTCGTGGGGGTGCTGCTCGGCGTCATCCCGGTGATCACGCTCGGCGTGATGACCATCGCCTCCGAGTACGGCACGGGCATGATCCGTACGACGCTGACCGCCTGCCCCAGCCGGGCGCGCGTGCTGGCGGCCAAGTCGATCGTCTTCTTCCTGCTCACCTTCGCGATCACGCTGGTCGCCACCGTGCTGCAGTCCCTCCTGATGGCGGCCGTGCTGGACGGCACGGCCACCGGCGGCCAGTGGCTGCGGGCGACCGTCGGGGTCAGCGCGTTCGTCGCCCTGATCGGTCTGCTCTCGCTGGCCGTGGGCTCGCTGATCAGGCACTCGGCGGGCGCGATCACCATCATGATCGGCCTGGTGCTGCTGCCGCTGGTGATGGCGCTGTTCATGATGACGAAGGCGCTGGAGGGCGCGCAGAGCTTCCTGCTGGAGTACTCGATCCCCAGCCAGCTCGGCGTCTTCTACGGAACCGAGATGACCGAGGACGGCCTCACCGGCTGGAGCCCGCTGGGCGTCATGGGCGGTCTGGTGGCCGTCGTGCTCGGACTGGCCTTCCTCGTCCAGCACAAGCGGGACGTCTGACCGGACGGCTGCCCGGAACCGGTCGACCGCCTCGAAGCGGCCGACTGCCCCGAACCGGCCGACTGCCCTAGTGACGGGGCGCGTTGCGGGACCGCTGCACCTGTGTGGTGCGGCGGTCCTTCGCGTTCCAGCAGGCCTTGTGCCAGTGCCGGCGGTCGTCGACGCCGCCGTAGTCGGGCCAGGCCACCACGTGCGGGACGCCGGAGGGGATCTCCTGGTCGCAGCCGGGGCAGCGGTAGCGCTTGCCCTGGGCACTCGCCCCGCTGACCTGCCGCACGAGCCACTCCTCGCCCTGCCACGACTCGGTGCGCTGCAGGCCGAACCGGTCCGGTGAACCACCGCCGCCTCCGCTGCTCGCGGTCGGGTTCTCGCCGCCTCGGGGGCGGTTGCGGCGCGGGGACACGTAGCACCTCATGGGGCTGGGCGGACGGTTTTCCCCCAGCCTAGGCCCATCCGGCGGGGGTAGGCGTACCACTGGTGGGAGTACTCCGGTAGTCCCGGCGCACCACCGGCCGGAAAATCACAAGAACTTTGCGCGGGCCCGTGCCTTTGGCACTTGTCAGACGTTAATGCCAGTGGGGGATCGCCGAACCGCAAGCCTGAAGAAGGAGGCAGAGGGCGATGCACATTGGAGCTTTTGTACTGGCGGCCCAGTTCCCGGGCCAGGGGCAGGGGGAGGCCCTGCACCGGGCGGTGCGCACGGCGGAGGTCGCCGAGGACGCGGGCCTGGACTCGGTCTGGCTGGCCGAGCACCACTTCGTTCCGTACGGCGTGTGTCCTTCGGCGGTGACGCTGGCCGCGCTGCTGCTCGGCCGCACCCGCCGGATCCGGGTGGGCACGGCGGTGACCGTGCTGCCGACCGCCCACCCGGTCAACGTCGCGGAGCAGGCAGCCCTGTTGCACCTCACGTCGGGCGGGCGCTTCTCGCTCGGGCTGGGGCGCGGCGGCCCGTGGGTCGACCTGGAGGTGTTCGGCGGCGGCCTGAAGGCGTACGAGGAGGGCTTCCCGGAGGCCCTCGACCTGCTGCTGCGCTGGCTGCGCGAGCCGCGCGTGGAGGCGCGGGGCGAGCGCTACCGGTTCCGCGAAGTCGCGGTCGTACCAAGGCCGGACGAGCAGCTGGAGGGCGCGCCCGGGCCGGAGGTCGTCGTGGCGTGCACCTCGCCGAAGAGCGTGCGGCTGGCCGCCGAGCGTGGGCTGCCGATGCTGCTCGGGATGCACTGCGGGGACGAGGAGAAGGCGGACATGACCGCCCTGTGGCGTACGTACGCGCGCGCCGCCGGACGTCCGGCCGAGGAGATCGCGACGGTCGGTCATGTCTCGGCCGGCGTCGCCCAGGTCGCGGACACCGTCGAGGACGCCTGCGAGGCCCTCACCAAGGCGATGCCGGGCTGGCTCAAGCAGGGCCTCGACGCGCACGTCACGGTCGACGGCCGGCACCGCGCGATGCGCGACCCGGTGGCGTACACGGAGAAGCTGTGCGGACTGCACCCGGTGGGTACGCCCCAGTTGGCGGCGGACCGGCTGGCGGCGACCTCGGAGAGGACCGGAATCACTCGCTTCGCGCTGCTGACCGAGGGGTCGGGCGACCTCGCCGGTACGGAGGAGAACGTACGGCGGCTGGGCACCGAGGTGCGGACACTGCTGTCATGAACGGGATGTCCCGCGGGGCCTGCTGGGGACACCGGGCCTGCTGGGGAGCTGCCGCCCCAGCATCAGTACACCTCCCGCGACACGGGAGCGGCAGCCTCAGACGTCAGCAGTCCCGCAGTTCCGGCGACTGGTTGAGCAGCTGGCCGCGGACCGACGTGAAGCGGGCGAGCCGCTCGTCGACCGAGGAGTCCAGCGGGAACACCGCCACGCGGTGGCAGTTCTGGAATGCGAGTCGTACTCCGAAGTGACGCTCCAGTGAACCGCGGATGGCGTCACTCGCCAGGGCCCGCAGCAGCTGACCACGAGCTTGCTCGTTGGGCGGCGGCGTCTGGTTGTCGGCGAACTGTCCACCGTCCACCTTCAGCTGGGCCACCAGCGAGCTGATCATCTCCCATGCGAAGGGCAGGGAGGTCCGGACGCAGTCGACGAAGTCGGCTTCGTCGACCTCGCCTCGCTCGGCCTGTTCCAACAGAGCCGGTGAGACGTCGAGCGACATGGGTTCTCCTCTCGCGACCCCGCACCGAGACGGGGTCTTCCGGGCAGGGCAGGAGAGCCGCAACGCAGCGTGCACGCACGGCAACCTCCTGCATCCACGGTAAGCGCGCCGTCGATACCGCGACAGGGGATTGCACACACAACCAGCCATTGCCAGAGGGTTTCGTGAAGCTTGCCAAGGGTGGCGTACAGGTGTCTTACAGGGCGAATCGCGTCCACCCCGTATCGTCGAGTAGCGTTGCTCCCCATGCGTCTCGTCATCGCCCGCTGCTCCGTGGACTACGCGGGCCGGCTCACCGCCCACCTCCCCTCCGCCCCCCGTCTGATCCTGGTGAAGGCGGACGGCAGCGTCTCCATTCACGCGGACGACAGGGCGTACAAGCCGCTCAACTGGATGTCCCCGCCCTGCACCCTCAAGGAGGGCACCGGTGACGACGCCGGTGTCTGGACCGTGATCAACAAAGCGGGCGAGAAACTGATCATCACGATGGAGGAAGTCCTCCACGACTCGTCGTACGAGCTGGGCATCGACCCCGGTCTCATCAAGGACGGCGTGGAAGCACACCTTCAGGAACTGCTCGCCGACCGCATCGAGACCCTCGGCGAGGGCTACACGCTGATCCGCCGCGAGTACATGACGGCGATCGGCCCGGTCGACATCCTCTGCCGCAACGCGGACGGTGCGACGGTGGCCGTCGAGCTGAAGCGGCGCGGCGACATCGACGGCGTCGAGCAGCTCACCCGCTACCTCGAACTCCTCAACCGCGACCCGCACTTGGCGCCGGTGACCGGCGTCTTCGCCGCCCAGGAGATCAAGCCGCAGGCCCGCGTGCTGGCCACCGACCGCGGCATCCGCTGCGTGGTCCTGGACTACGACGCGATGCGCGGCATCGAGGACGACAAGCTGCGGCTCTTCTAGCCGAACCGCCCGCGCCACGGCTGTGGCCCGGAACACGACTGTGGCGGCCCACCTGATTCCAGGTGGGCCGCCACAGCTTTGCGTGCGGACGGCAGTTGCGTACGGGTGCGTACGAGTACGTACGGGCCCTACGCGAGCTTCGTCGACGCGGGCGAGCCCCCGCCGCCGCTCCCGCTCGGCACCGGCGCGCTGACCGTGTTCCCCGGCGAGGTCGGCGGCTTGTCCGAGGTCGCCGGGGGCTTGTCGGGAGACGTCGGCGGGTCCGGCTTGGGCGTCGTCGGGTCCGGGTTCGTCGAGGTCGGCGGATCCGTGGGCTTCGTCGGCGGGTCCGTCGGCTTCGTCGGCGGATCGGTCGGCTTCGTCGGCGGATCCGTGGGCTTGGTCGGCGGATCGGTCGGCTTGGTCGGCGGGTCCGTCGGCTTCGTCGGCGGGTCGGTCGGCTTCGTGGACGGATCGGTCGGCTTCGTCGGCTTGCCCGCCGTACCGCTCGGGGTCGGCGTCGGGGTGTCCTTGCCGCGACTGGTGGAGTCGGCGGCGGGGAGGCCGGGTTCGCCGGATCCTTCGTCGCTCGAACCGCCGGAGCCGTTGCCCTCGGAACCGTCGGCCTTGTCGGCGTCGATGCCGCCCTTGCCCGCGTCCTCGTTGGCGGACTGTCCGGGGACGACCTGATCGGCGGGGCCCTCCGGGTTGCCGGTCGCCCCGAGCGTCACCACGGTGCCCAGGACCGCGACGAGCAGTGCGCCCGCACCGGCCGCGACCAGGTTGCGCCGGGCACCGCTGAGCATCGAGCGGCGCGACGGCGGACCGCCACCGGCCGCCGACGGGCTGCGGCCGATCACCAACGGCCCTTCGGAGTCCGGGAGTTCACCCAGTACGGGCGGGGCGGGCACACCGGCGGGCGGCGATGCCGACTCCTCGTACCGCGCGGCGGGCATCTCCTCGCCCGCCGAAGGACGGTCCGACTCGAAGGGGTTGTACGGGGTGTCGAAAGGCGAGCGCGAGAAGGCCCCGCCGCCCGAGGGCACGGCCGCCACGACGGGCGGCCCCACCGGCCCCGGACCGCTGCGGTCCGCGACGAGCGCGAGGGCGCGCCGGGCGGCGACGGTGCCGCGCCGGTCGGCGAGCGCACCGCGCAGCCCGATCGAGGTCTCCAACTCCGCACGCGCGCGGTCCAGTTGACCGGCGCAGAGCGCGAGGATCCCCAACTCGTGGTGGAAGTAGGCCTCCTCGGCCACCTCTCCGGCGATCCGGGACGCCTCGGCGCCCGTCCGCAGCGACCGCTCCCAGGCGCCCCACTGCATGCCCGCCGCGAAGGCGGGCGCTGCCGTACGGGCCAGCAGCACGGCGGCGCTCGGGTGCCCCGCCTCCGTGCCCGGGACCAGCGCCGCGAGGGCCGCCAGCACGGCGTCCGACTCGGCGGAGATCCGCTCCGGCGTCACCGAGGGGTGCCCGGCCCACCAGGCGTAGTGCTGGGCGGCGTTCAGCGCGTGCTCGGCCGCGGCCTCGCCGTAGCCCGCGTTCTCCAGCTGTACGGCGACCCCGGCGGCCAGCCGGTGGCGCATGCCGGACGGCGAGAGCAGCCCGCACGCGACGAGCTCGCCCAGCGCGGCGTCCGCATGGGTGTCACCTATCAGGGCCGGCAGGTGTGCCTGGTGCGGCACCTCGCCGCCGAGCGCCAGCGCGAACCGCAGCGTGGCCCGCGCGGACTCGCTGAGTCTGGCGGCCAGCGGCGCGACCGGAGCGATCCCCTCGGCGAGGGTGGGCAGCGGTACGTCGTGCCCGTCGGCGGCGTCGAAGGGCGCGTCGAGCGGGGCCTCGGTGAAGTACCCGTACTCGTCGAAGGCGCCCGGGTCGGCGCGCAGGACGTCGCGCTGCCGCAGCAGCGCCCCGGCCTGTACGAAGCGCAGCGCCAGGCCCTCCGACTCGAACCAGAGGTCACCCGCCCAGTTCGCCTCCTCGTCGGTGAGCGGCCGGTTCACGGCCCGCTCCAGGAGCTCCAGCGAGGAGCCCCGCCCGAGCCCGCCGAGCAGCACCTCCTCGATGTGCGACTCCGGGGACGCGCCCGCGACGTCGGGCGTCGTGGCGAGCAGGAACGCGCACTCGGGCGTCGCGGCGAGCAGCTCTTCGAGCACCGCCCCGCCGAACTCCAGGTCGTCGAGGACGACGACGGCGCCGATGTCGTGCACGTGGCGCAGCAGTTCGTCCCGGTCGGGCCGGTGCAGCGGCGCCCGGAAGACGGCCGCGAACAGGTCCTGGAGCAGCTCCGACGTCGTACGCCGGTAGCCCGACAGCCGTACGACGCCGTCGGGCGCGAGGTCCGCACAGTCCGCGGCGACGGCTTCGAGCAGCGCGGTGCGGCCCGATCCGGCGGATCCCACCAGCCGTACGGAACGGCCGCGCGACAGCATTCCCACCAGCCGCTCGCGCTCTTCCTGACGCTCCAGGAGCGGCAGTTCGGGCGCGGCGGGACCGGGCGGCACCGGCGGCCTGGCGGCGCGCGCCAGCTCCACGCGGTCGGCCGCAGGGTGCCGGACGGGCGCCTCGGGGCGCTCGCCGGGCGGGCAGGGTTCGATCTCGCTTCCGTCGACCGGGTTGACGGTCAGCAGGAAGTCGCCGGAAGTGAACTGCACGGTGCGGGCGAGCGACGGTGTCGCGCTGTGCTCACCGGAACCCTGTCCCAGGTCGCGGGTGACCGGGTCGCGCTCCCGCGCTCCGCCCGGCCGGTCCCGCTCGTCGTGGTTGCGGATGTTGTCCTGGCCGTACTCTTCAGGTCCCCGGTTCATCGGGTCCATGGTCAAAGCCCCCCAGATGCGTTGCGTGCTGACTGCCCCTCCCGGCCTTTCACACGCTCGCTGTCGCTTCTGGTCCGGTGCCCGCCGACGTGGGTGCATCCATTGCGTGGGCTCGTCAAGCGGCAGGCGACCGAACCCTAGACCTTCGCACATTATCTATGAGCGTCAGGGGTCCTGGGGGCTCCGGGACGTCACAGTCGTGTGAGGATTGCGGCCCTCTGCGGCCCTTGCGGGACACGGCGGACGGACGGACAGCCCTGGACGGGCGGTCGGGCCCGGACGGACGGTCGGCCCCGGGACGGACGGTCAGACCCGCGGCAGCGAGTCCGCCGCGAGTCCGCCCTCGATCGCCAGGATCCGGTGCAGCCGGGTCGCCACCAGCAGCCGCTGCATCTGCGGCGGCACGCCGCGGAGCACCAGCCGGCGCCCGCACCGCCCGGCCCGCCGGTGCGCGCCCATGATGACGCCGAGTCCGGTGGCGTCCCAAGAGTCCAGCTCGGTCAGGTCGAGCACCAGGTCACCGGCACCGTCGTCGACGGCCGAGTGCAGGACCGTACGGGCGTCCGCCGCGCTGCGGACGTCGAGGCGGCCCCCGACGACCAGCTCGACGTGATCGCCCCTGATGTGCATGTGCGCTCCCCGAGAGTGCTTGTCGTGACGTCAGACGTCTTCTGTCTCTTATTTCTTTCCATCAACTGACTGCCGCAGGGGCAGAGAAGTTGCCGTCTGTAAGCGAATCGATACCGAATTCACCCGTAGGGGTGAGTGCGGTGTCCGGCATACCTCGGTCTCGTAGAACGGCTCAGCGCCCCTAGAACGGCTCAGTGCTTGTAGAAGCCCTGTCCGCTCTTGCGGCCGATGTCCCCGGCGTCGACCATGCGCCGCATCAGCTCCGGCGGTGCGAACTTCTCGTCCTGGGACTCCGTGTAGATGTTGCTGGTGGCGTGCAGCAGGATGTCGACACCGGTCAGGTCGGCGGTGGCGAGCGGTCCCATGGCGTGGCCGAAGCCCAGCTTGCAGGCGATGTCGATGTCCTCGGCGCTGGCCACGCCCGACTCGTACAGCTTGGCCGCCTCGACGACGAGCGCCGAGATGAGGCGGGTCGTCACGAACCCGGCGACGTCGCGGTTGACGACGATGCAGGTCTTGCCGACCGACTCGGCGAACTCCCGCGTGGTGGCGAGGGTTTCGTCACTCGTCTTGTACCCGCGTACGAGCTCGCACAACTGCATCATCGGAACCGGCGAGAAGAAGTGCGCGCCGACGACCCGCTCCGGACGCTCCGTCACGGCCGCGATCTTCGTGATCGGGATGGCGGAGGTGTTCGACGCGAGGACGGCGTCCTCCCGTACGAGCTTGTCGAGCGTGCGGAAGATCTCGTGCTTGATCTCCAGCTTCTCGAAGACGGCCTCGACGACGATGTCCACGTCGGCGACGGCGTCCAGGTCGGTCGTGGTGGTGATCCGGGCGAGCGCCGCCGCGGCGTCGTCGGCCGACAGCTTGCCCTTGCTGACGAACTTGTCGTAGCTGGCCTTGATGCCGTCGGTGCCGCGCGTCAGCGCCGCGTCCGTGACGTCGCGAAGGACCACGTCCCAGCCCGCCTGCGCAGAGACCTGGGCGATGCCCGATCCCATGAGACCGGCCCCGATGACGGCAAGCTTCCTGGCCACTGCGCACTCCCTTTGACTACTGCGTGCTGTCGCGTATGCGTTGTCCTGTGGCGGAGGCTATCGCCGGAAGAGGCCGCTCGGGCGGCGAAGAGATGCGCGTCACGTCTCAGATGACGGACATCACACTGATACGGGGTGGCGGGCGTCACCCGGCGTCGCGGACCGCGTAGTTGAGCACCTTCTCGCTCAACAGTCCCTCGGCCTCGTCGAGGAGGAGCAGAGCGTCCCTGGACACCTCGGCCGGCGCGCGTCCCTCGACCATCTCGCGGCCGATCCACGCCATGAGGGTGGAGTGCACCCAGACGATCTGTCCGGCGACCAGCTCCGGCAGGTCGTCCCCGGCGTCGGCGCCGGTCTCCTCGCGGAGGGTCTCCTCCAGGTTCTCCAGCGATTCCTGCTGGATGTACCAGAGGCGGGAGCGCAGGGTGTGCGCGCCGTGCACGACCTTCATGAAGCGGTCGTAACCCTCCATCAGACCGACCCGCGGCGAGACGGACTCGACGTCGGCGCGCAGTTCGCGCAGGACGGCGCGGGCCGCCGACTCCCCCTTGTCGCGGCCCCGGACGTGCCGGGCGAGGAGGTCGACGATGCCCGCGCTGCGGTCGAAGAAGAGGTCCTCCTTCGCCGGGAAGTAGTTGTAGACGGTGTTGACCGAGACGTCGCTGGCGGCGGCGATCTCGGCGATCGTCACCGCGTCGAAGCCCTTCTCCAGGAAGAGACCGGTGGCCACGTCGGAGATGTACTGCCTGGTCTGCCGCTTCTTGCGCTCTCTCAGTCCCTCAGCCATGCCCGTCATCGTACGCAGCGTTCTTGGTCCCGCTGAAGACTTGGCCTCGCTTAAATTTTGGGGTGATTGCAAAAATAGAGAGACTCTGTTTTTCTGGGGTCATGACAGCGAACGCAGTCCCTCGGGCGATCGTCAGCACGTCCGGCCTCGCCCGTACCTTCGAGACCAAGGCAGGCCCCGTCGAAGCGGTCCGCTCCATCGACCTGACCGTCCGCCGGGGCGAGATCCTCGGCCTCCTCGGCCCCAACGGCGCGGGCAAGACCACCACCCTCCGCATGCTCACCACGCTCATCGCCCCGACCGGCGGCACCGCCACCGTCGCGGGCTGCGACCTGCGGGACGACCCCGCGGGCGTACGGCGCAGGATCGGTTACGTGGCCCAGTCGGGCGGCGTCGACCCGCACATCCCGGTGCGCGAGGAACTGATCACACAGGGCCGCCTCTACCGCCTCACCAAGTCCCAGGCAGCGGCGCGCGCCGAGGAGTTGGCGCACGAGCTGGACCTCACCGACTTCATGGAGCGCAACTGCTCCGCCCTCTCCGGCGGCCAGCGGCGGCGGCTCGACATCGCGATGGGTCTCGCCCACCGCCCCGAGGTCCTCTTCCTCGACGAGCCCACGACAGGTCTCGACCCGGGCAGCCGCGACGACCTGTGGAAGCTGATCCGCAGGCTGCGGGACACGTTCGGCACGACGGTCCTGCTCACCACCCACTACCTCGACGAGGCCGACGGACTCTCCGACCGCCTGGTGATCATCGACAAGGGCACGGTCGTCGCGGACGACACCCCGGGCGCGCTCAAGCTGCGCCACGGCGGCTCGGCCGACGCCACTCTCCAGGACACCTTCCTGGCCATCACCGGACGCGCCGCCCCGGCGCCGAAGGACACCACCCCCGTAGCGGTCTAGGGATCCTCATGTCTGCTCTGCTCTCCGACACCTCGATCGTCTTCGGCCGGTACATCCGGCAGACCCTGCGCTCGAAGTTCCAGATCTTCTTCGGCGTCCTGATGCCGCTGCTCTACCTGCTCTTCTTCGGCCCGCTGCTGACCGGCCTGCCGCTCGCGTCCAAGGGCGACTCCTGGCAGGTCCTGGTGCCGGGACTGCTGCTCCAACTCGGCCTGTTCGGCGCCTCGTTCGCCGGATTCGCGCTCATCATCGACAAGGGGACGGGGGTGGTGGACCGGATGCGGGTCACGCCCGCCAGCCGTCTCGCACTGCTCCTGGGCCGGGTGCTGCGGGACGCCGTCCTCTTCGTCTTCCAGGCCGTCCTGCTGGTGGCCGCGGCCTTCCTGATGGGCCTGCGCGCGCCGGTCGTAGGCATCCTGATCGGCTTCGCCTTCGTCGGCGTGCTCACGATCGCGCTGGCGGCGCTCTCGTACACCCTGGCGATGAAGGTCTCCACGCCGCAGGGGTTCGGCCCGGTCGTCAACGCCGTCTCGATGCCGGCGATCCTGCTGTCCGGGCTGATGCTGCCGATGGCGCTGGCGCCGACCTGGCTGGACGTGCTGTCGCACTTCATGCCGTTCCGCTACCTGGTGGACGCGGTGCGGTCGGCCTACGTCGGGGAGTACCTGAACAGCACGATGCTGTACGGGGTACTGGTGGCGGTGGCGTTCACCCTGCTGTCGGTGGCGGCGGGGACGAGGGTCTTCCGCCGGGCCGGGGCGTAGGCACTTCTTTCTCGTACGCTCTGGGCATGGTCAATCTGACGCGCATCTACACCCGTACCGGCGACAAGGGCAGCACCGCGCTGGGCGACATGAGCCGCACCGCCAAGACGGATCTGCGGATCTCGGCGTACGCGGACGCCAACGAGGCGAACGCGGTGATCGGCACGGCGATCGCCCTCGGCAACCTGGACGCGGAGGTGGTCAAGGTCCTCACCCGCATCCAGAACGACCTCTTCGACGTGGGCGCGGACCTTTCCACGCCGGTCGTCGAGGACCCGAAGTACCCGCCGCTGCGGGTGGAGCAGTCGTACATCGACAAGCTGGAGGCGGACTGCGACGCCTATCTGGAGGAGCTGGAGAAGCTCCGCTCCTTCATCCTCCCGGCGGGGACGCCGGGGGCGGCGCTCCTGCACCAGGCGTGCACGGTGGTCCGCCGTGCGGAGCGCTCCACGTGGGCGGCGTTCGAGGTGCACGGCGAGTCGATGAACCCGCTGACGGCGACGTACCTGAACCGCCTCTCCGACCTGCTCTTCATCCTGGCCCGCACGGCGAACAAGGCCGTCGGCGACGTGCTGTGGGTGCCGGGGGGCGAGAGGTAGGCCTTGCGGGTGAGTGGGACGTCCCGGGGGGGGCGGGTGGGCATCGTGCGGGTGCGTCGTGGCTGATCGCGCAGTTCCCCGCGCCCCTAAATACCGCCGTCTCCTTGGGCAGCGGGGCCGCCCCCCGGGGGCAGTGGGGTCTCCCCTGCTCCTTAAGAGCTTGGGGAAGGGTGGGCAAGGGGGCGGCCCCCACCGCGGCACGCCCCTCCCCCGACCGCCCGCGCTCGCCACCGCCCCACCTCACCGCTTCGTAAGCTCCCGCTCCACCGGCTCCACCGGACCCGCCTTCGGGAACAGCGTGTAGCTCCCCGCAATCACCAGATTGATCCCCGCCACCACCGCCATCTTGAACTGCCAGTCCCGCAGGGTCGACACGTCCCCCGCGTCCCCCACGTACCAGACCGCCCCCTGCAGCAGCCCCGCCGCGATCGCGCACGCCAGGATCCACCGCGCCGCCGACTGCCACTCGTGCACCGCCCGCGCCTTCCCGTACTTCGGCGGCTTCACCGGCGGCGGCCCGCCCGCGAACCGGTGCGCGAACCGTGCGTCGACCCACCGGATCGTCCGGTGCCCCAGCGCCACCGTGAACCCGATGTAGACCGCCGCGATCCCGTGCCGCAGGTCCGGCACCGCCCCGTTCTTCAGGTCGATCGCGGTGACCACGAGAAGCACGACCTCCAGCAGCGGCTCGCACAGCAGCACCGCCGCCCCGAGCCGGGGCATCTTCGCCAGGTACCTCAGTGAGAGACCCACCAACAGCAGCACCCAGAAAGCGACTTCACAAGCGATGACCAGTGCGACGATCACGACGCGACTCCTCCCGTTTCCCCCGTAGGCACGCCCGGCCGTAAGCACACCCCGGGCACCTCTCCATCGTCACCCGTCCCCTGCTCCCGAACATCGTCGTCAAGGGCGAAGCCGCACTACACCGAAGGATGCAGTCCGGTTTCCGCCCGCGCGCGGAGGCCGCCGGGCCGCGGGCCGTGTTGGATGGAGTACGTGCCCCACTTCCGCCACCCGCTCTTCCAGCCGCACCGGGACGACGTGCTCCTCTCGGTGATCAGCCTGTCCGCCGGGCTGCTGCTGTGGTTCGTCGGCGTGCACAACCAGGGCAACGCCCTGGGCCTCCCCGGCTGGGTGACCCTCGTACCGCTCGGTGTCCTGGCCGCCCTGGAGCTGGTGCGCAGGACCGCCCCCCAGTTCGCCCTCGCCGTCGGTGTGCTCGGCGTGATCGCGGACCAGTTCACCCAGGGCAACCTCGCCACCATCGTCATGTTCGCGGACCTCGTGTACGCGGCCGTGGTCTACGGCACCCCCCAGGCGGCCCGCCGCATCCCTGTCACCACCGGGCTGGTCACCCTGGTGGCCACCATCGGCTTCCTCGCCTGGTACCGCGAGCCGGGCGCACTGGTGCTCGGCATGGTCACCGGACTGGTCTCCTTCGCCCCCGCCCTCACCGGTTCCATCCTCCGCAACCACCGCGAGGCCGCCGTCGCCGCCCGGCTGCGCGCCGAACAGACCGCGCTGCTCGCCGAGGTGGACCGCACCCAGGCCGTCCTCGCCGAACGGGCCAGGATGGCGAGGGAGTTGCACGACATGGTGGCCAACCACCTCTCGGCGATCGCGATCCACTCCACCGCCGCGCTCTCCATCGACACCCCCGAGACCTCCTCCCGCGCGCTCGCCGTCATCCGCGAGAACAGCGTGCAGGGCCTGGCCGAAATGCGCCGTCTGATCGGCCTGTTGCGGGCGGGCGACGGCGACGGACAGCCCGCCGCGGCCCCCACCCTCGACGGCCTCGACGCCCTGCTCGCCCAGTCCGCCACCTTCGGCGCCGACAGCGGTCTGACCTTCGCGCTCGACGACGGCCGCCCGCCGGGCCTCGGGCTGCCGACACCGGTCGAGCTGGCCGCGTACCGGATCGTCCAGGAGTCCCTGACCAACGCGCTCAAGCACGCCTCCCCCGGCCCCGTCGCCGTCTCCCTCTCGTACACGGACAGCACCCTGACCGTGTCGGTGACCAGCCCGTTCGGCGGCGAGCGCCCGGGGCCGCGGGCCCCCGGCTCCGGAGCCGGTCTCGTGGGCATGCAGGAGCGGGTCACCCTGCTGGACGGCGAGCTGGAGGCGGGCCCCGCCACCCTCGACGACGACACCAAGATCTGGCACGTACGGGCCCTGCTGCCCGCCGAGAACGAGAACGAGGAGCTTCCCACGTGAGTACGAGAACGAGCGCGACCATCCGGGTACTGGTCGCCGAGGACCAGTCGGCGGTACGGGCCGGTCTCGTCCTCATCCTCGGCAGCGCCCCCGACATCGAGGTCGTCGGCGAGGCCTCGGACGGCGAGGAGGCGGTCCGCCTCGCCCGCGAGCTGCGCCCCGACCTCGTGCTCATGGACATCCAGATGCCGAAGCTCGACGGGGTGTCGGCGACGAAGCAGGTCGTCGCCGAACGGCTCGCCGACGTCCTCGTACTGACCACCTTCGACCTCGACGAGTACGTCTTCGGGGCCCTGCGCGCGGGCGCGTCGGGCTTCCTCCTCAAGAACACCGAGGCCAAGGACCTGCTGGAGGCGGTGCGGACCGTGGCGCGCGGCGAGGGGCTGATCTCACCCGCCGTGACCCGTCGGCTGATCGCCGAGTTCGCCGCACCCTCGGCCGTGCGCCGCGAGGACGCGCCCGACCTGTCCGTACTGGACCCGCTGACCCGCCGTGAGCGCGAGGTGCTGGCCCGGCTCGGCGAGGGGCTCTCCAACGCGGAGATCGCGGTCAGGCTCGACATGGCGGAGGCCACCGTCAAGACACATGTGAGCCGTCTCCTGGGCAAGCTCGGGCTGCGCAGCAGGGTCCAAGCAGCCGTGCTGGCACAGGAATTGGGGATCTGAACCGATACGCCCGAACGGATCCGATGGCCAATTCCCTTCTCTGGTCCAGACCTCTTGACGATTGGTCCAGACCTTGGCACGCTCACCGCACTGCAGTGGTGAGCACGCCGGCATTGCCTCCCCCTCACGGGCGTGCTCACCAGGCGGCGCAGGTCCCACCCCCGTCATGTCGGACCTTCTCGGGAGCATCCCTTGAGTACATCAACCCCCCAAAGACCGCGCTACAGAACACGCATCGCCGCAACACTCACCGCACTCGCCCTTCCCCTCGCCGCGATGGTCGGCCTGGCCTCACCCGCCCAGGCAGCCCCCGCCGCGACGGCGACGTACACGAAGAAGTCGGACTGGGGCACGGGCTTCGAAGGCTCGTGGACCGTCAAGAACACCGGCACCACCGCCATGAGCTCCTGGACCGTGGAGTGGGACTTCCCCACCGGCACCAAGGCGGGCTCCGCCTGGGACGCCACGCTCACCACCGCCGGCAACCACGTCACGGCCAAGAACCTCTCCTGGAACGGCAACCTTGCCCCCGGCGCCTCCGTCACCTTCGGGTTCAACGGCACCGGCTCCGGCAACCCGTCCGGCTGCAAGCTCAACGGAGGCTCCTGCGACGGAGGTTCACAGCCCGGCGACGCCGCCCCCAGCGCCCCCGGCACCCCGGTCGCGAGCGGCATCACCGACACCTCGGCCAAGCTGACCTGGACCGCGGCCACCGACGACAAGGGCATCAAGAACTACGACGTCCTGCGCGACGGAGCCAAGGTCGCCACCGTCACCGGCCTCACGTACACCGACAACGCCCTGACCAAGGGCACCAGTTACTCGTACGCGATCCAGGCCCGCGACACCGCCGACCAGACAGGTCCGGCCAGCGCGTCCGTCGCGGTCAAGACCACCGGCGGCGGCACCGACCCGGGCCCCGGCGACCAGGTCAAGCTGGGCTACTTCACCAACTGGGGCGTCTACGGCCGCAATTACCACGTCAAGAACCTCGTGACGTCCGGCTCGGCCGCCAAGGTCACCCACATCAACTACGCCTTCGGCAACGTCCAGGGCGGCAAGTGCACCATCGGTGACGCCTTCGCCGACTACGACAAGGCGTACACCGCCGACCAGTCCGTCGACGGCGTCGCCGACACCTGGGACCAGCCGCTGCGCGGCAACTTCAACCAGCTCCGCAAGCTGAAGGCCAAGTACCCGAACATCAAGGTCATCTGGTCCTTCGGCGGCTGGACCTGGTCCGGCGGCTTCGGCCAGGCGGCCCAGAACCCGGCAGCGTTCGCCGACTCCTGTTACAAGCTGGTCGAGGACCCCCGTTGGGCCGACGTCTTCGACGGCATCGACATCGACTGGGAGTACCCGAACGCCTGCGGCCTGACCTGCGACACCAGCGGTCCCGCCGCGCTGGGCAACCTGTCCTCCGCGCTCCGCACCAAGTTCGGTGCGAACAACCTGGTCACCGCCGCCATCACCGCCGACGCCTCGGACGGCGGCAAGATCGACCTGGCGGACTACGCGACCGCCGCCAAGTCCTTCGACTGGTACAACGTGATGACGTACGACTTCTTCGGCGCCTGGGCGGCGAAGGGCCCGACGGCCCCGCACTCCCCGCTCACCTCCTACCCGGGCATCCCGCAGGCGGGCTTCAACTCCGCCGACGCCATCGCCAAGCTGAAGGCCAAGGGCGTACCCGCCAAGAAGCTGCTGCTCGGCATCGGCTTCTACGGCCGCGGCTGGACCGGCGTCACCCAGAAGGAGCCGGGCGGCACCGCCACGGGCCCGGCAGCCGGAACGTACGAGCAGGGCATCGAGGACTACAAGGTCCTCAAGAACAGCTGCCCCTCGAACGGCACCGTCGCCGGCACCGCCTACGCCCACTGCGGCACCAACTGGTGGAGCTACGACACCCCGGCGACGATCAACTCCAAGATGGCCTGGTCGAAGTCGCAGGGTCTGGGAGGCGCCTTCTTCTGGGAGTTCAGCGGTGACACCGCCAACGGCGAGCTGGTCTCGGCGATCGACTCCGGTCTGAAGTAACCCCCCCCTCGCACGCCCCCCATGGGAAAAGCCGGGGGAGACGGGTCCGCCCCCGTCTCCCCCGGCTTTCACACGTCCGCGGCGGTACTACGCCACATTGACCCTCCCCCAGACTTCGTCCGGGGGTACCCCCTACCAACGAGAAAGACTATTTAAGCCACATTGACTCGTTGCCCGGGAGGCGCCGCCTCCAGCCACGCCAGGAATCCGGTCAGCGCGTCCTCGCTCATCGCCAGCTCAAGGCGCGTACCGCGGTGGACACAGCCGAGGATGTGCGCATCGGACAGCAGCGCCAGCTCTTCCTCGCCCTCGGGCGGGCGGCGCGTGACGACCTCGATGGCCGAGCGCTCCAGGACGCGGCGCGGCTTCGGCGAGTACGAGAAGACCCGGAACCAGGCAATCCGGTCGCCGCTGTAGCGGGCCACGCCGTACACCCACCCCTTGCCGGACGTGTCCAGCTCCTCGGTGGTGTCCCAGCGCAGCGAACAGTCGAAGGTGCCGCCGGAGCGCTGGATCAGTCTCCTGCGCAGTCCGAAGACGAAGAGTCCCACCAGCACCAGCAGGACGACAGAGCCGCACACAAGCAGAGCGAGGATCATCTCCTACGACCTCCTCGCCTCATCCATTACCGCCGGAAAAACCAGAACCGTCATCCGCATCGCCTCAGCCGCGACCCGTCCTGGAAGTATCCAGTACGAGCCGCGGCTGAGGTTAATTCACGCGTCGTGAGGCGGGACTCAGTGCCCCGCCACCGCACGCAGACGGACGTCGGCGCGACGCTCGGCCGCGGAGTCGTCCGCCGCCTTCGCGGCTTCCAGCGCCCGCTCCGCACGCGCGGTGTCGATCTCGTCGGCCAGCTCGGCGATCTCCGCGAGCAGCGACAGCTTGTTGTCGGCGAACGAGATGAAACCGCCGTGCACGGCGGCGACGACGGTGCCGCCCTCGCTCGTACGGATGGTCACCGGGCCCGATTCCAGCACACCCAGAAGCGGCTGGTGACCGGGCATGACGCCGATGTCGCCGGACGTGGTGCGCGCGACGACCAGGGTGGCCTCGCCGGACCAGACGTTACGGTCCGCAGCGACCAGCTCGACGTGCAGCTCAGCAGCCAAGGGTGGCTCCTCGGGTCACCACCCGGCAGTACTGCCGGGTGTTGGGTCAAAGTCTAGGGGGTGTACGGGAGAGGGGCGGGGCCGGCCCGCCCCTCTCACACGTACGGAACTGCTGGGGAACCCGCGTCAGCTGACGCCGAGCTCCTTGGCGTTGGCCTTGAGGTCCTCAATGCCACCGCACATGAAGAACGCCTGCTCGGGGAAGTGGTCGTAGTCCCCGTCGCAGATCGCGTTGAACGCGGTGATCGACTCGTCGAGCGGAACGTCCGAACCGTCCACGCCGGTGAACTGCTTGGCGACGTGGGTGTTCTGCGACAGGAAGCGCTCGACGCGACGGGCACGGTGGACAACGAGCTTGTCCTCCTCGCCCAGCTCGTCGATACCGAGGATCGCGATGATGTCCTGGAGGTCCTTGTACTTCTGCAGGATCCCCTTGACACGCATGGCGGCCGCGTAGTGGTCCGCCGCGATGTAGCGGGGGTCCAGGATGCGCGACGTGGAGTCGAGCGGGTCCACCGCGGGGTAGATGCCCTTCTCCGAGATCGGGCGCGACAGCACGGTCGTCGCGTCCAGGTGGGCGAAGGTGGTGGCCGGCGCCGGGTCGGTCAGGTCGTCCGCGGGGACGTAGATCGCCTGCATCGAGGTGATCGAGTGACCACGCGTCGACGTGATGCGCTCCTGGAGGAGACCCATCTCGTCGGCCAGGTTCGGCTGGTAACCCACCGCGGACGGCATGCGGCCGAGGAGCGTGGAGACCTCGGAACCCGCCTGCGTGTAGCGGAAGATGTTGTCGATGAAGAAGAGCACGTCCTGCTTCTGCACATCGCGGAAGTACTCCGCCATGGTCAGACCCGAGAGCGCGACGCGAAGACGCGTGCCCGGCGGCTCGTCCATCTGACCGAACACAAGCGCCGTCTTGTCGATGACGCCGGACTCGGCCATTTCCTCGATGAGGTCGTTGCCCTCACGGGTGCGCTCACCGACACCGGCGAACACCGACACACCGTCGTGGTTGTTGGCCACGCGGTAGATCATTTCCTGGATCAGCACGGTCTTGCCGACACCGGCACCACCGAACAGACCGATCTTTCCACCCTTGACGTACGGGGTGAGAAGGTCGATGACCTTGACGCCGGTCTCGAACATCTCGGTCTTCGACTCAAGCTGGTCGAACGACGGGGCCTTGCGGTGGATGGGCCACCGCTCGGTCACCTCGGCGTTGGCCTCCGGCTTGTTCAGGATCTCGCCGAGGGTGTTGAACACCTTGCCCTTGGTGATCTCGCCGACGGGGACGGTGATGCCCTCGCCGGTGTCGGTCACCGGGGCCTGGCGGACCAGACCGTCGGTCGGCTGCATCGAGATCGCACGGACCAGGCCGTCACCCAGGTGCAGGGCGACTTCCAGGGTCAGCGTCTTGAGCTTGCCGTTCTCGGCCGGGTCTGCGACCTCGACCTTGAGGGCGTTGTAGATCTCCGGCATGGCGTCGACGGGGAACTCCACGTCGACGACAGGGCCGATGACACGGGCAACACGGCCCGTGGCGGCGGCCGTCTCCACAGTGGTCGTCATTACTTGTCACTCCCCGCGTTCGCGTCGGCGAGGGCGCTGGAGCCACCGACGATCTCGCTGATTTCCTGGGTGATTTCGGCCTGGCGGGCCGCGTTGGCAAGCCGGGAGAGGCTCTTGATGAGCTCCCCGGCGTTGTCGGTCGCCGACTTCATCGCACGACGACGGGCAGCGTGCTCGGAAGCAGCGGACTGAAGCAGTGCGTTGTAGATACGGCTTTCGACGTATCGCGGCAGCAGGGCGTCGAGGACGTCCTCCGCCGACGGCTCGAAGTCGAAGAGCGGAAGGATCTCGTCCTTCGTGCCCTCTTCCTTCTGCACCTTGTCGAGGCTGAGCGGCAGCATCCGGTTCTCCACCGGGTTCTGCGTCATCATCGACACGAACTCGGTGAAGACGATGTGCAGTTCGTCGACACCGCCCTCGGCCGTCTCCGTCGTGACGGCCTCGATGATCGGTCCCGCGACACGCTTGGCGTCCGCGTAGGTGGGGCTGTCGGTGAAGCCCGTCCACGAGTCCGCGACCTTGCGCTCGCGGAACGCGTAGTAGGCGACACCCTTGCGGCCGACGATGTACGTGTCGACCTCCTTGCCCTCGCCGCGAAGCCGCTCGGTGAGCTTCTCCGCCGCCTTGAGGGCGTTGGAGGAGTAGCCGCCGGCCAGACCGCGGTCGCTCGTGATGAGCAGGATCGCGGCCCGGGTCGGGGCCTCGGCCTCGGTCGTCAGCGGGTGCTTGGTGTTGGATCCGGTCGCCACCGCCGTCACCGCGCGGTTCAGTTCACTGGCGTACGGCATGGAGGCCGCCACCTGGCGCTGAGCCTTGACGATGCGAGAGGCGGCGATCATCTCCATCGCCTTGGTGATCTTCTTGGTCGCGGTGACGGATCGGATGCGACGCTTGTAGACCCGGAGCTGGGCTCCCATGAGTCAGGTCCCTT
Organism: Streptomyces sp. NPDC021093; assembly: GCF_044333135.1. Classification (NCBI taxonomy): domain Bacteria; kingdom Bacillati; phylum Actinomycetota; class Actinomycetes; order Kitasatosporales; family Streptomycetaceae; genus Streptomyces; species Streptomyces sp. NPDC021093. The sequence continues at coordinate 134,195 of NZ_JBIRQJ010000014.1, forward strand.
CCGTCGTCACTTGGAGACGTTGACGGAGACGTCCTCGCCCAGGGACTTGCCGTCCGAGGTCTCGAAGCGCCCCTTGAACGTGGCAATGGCCTCGGCGACGGACTGGAGCGTGTCGTCCGACATCTTGCCGCCGTCGGCGATCGAGGTGAGGAGCTCCTTGCGCTCGCGGCGCAGGTAGTCCAGCAGCTCGTTCTCGAAGCGGCGGATGTCCTCGACCGGAACGTCGTCCATCTTGCCGGTGGTACCGGCCCAGACGGAGACGACCTGCTCCTCGACCGGCATCGGCTGGTACTGGCCCTGCTTCAGCAGCTCGACCATGCGCTTACCGCGCTCCAGCGACGCCTTGGAGGCCGCGTCCAGGTCGGAACCGAAGGCGGCGAACGCCTCCAGCTCGCGGTACTGGGCGAGGTCCACGCGGAGTCGGCCGGAAACCTGCTTCATGGCCTTGTGCTGGGCGGAGCCACCGACGCGGGAGACCGAGATACCGACGTTCAGCGCCGGGCGCTGGCCCGCGTTGAACAGGTCGGACTCCAGGAAGCACTGGCCGTCGGTGATGGAGATGACGTTGGTCGGAATGAACGCCGACACGTCGTTCGCCTTGGTCTCGACGATCGGCAGACCCGTCATCGAACCGGCGCCCATGTCGTCCGACAGCTTCGCGCAACGCTCAAGGAGACGCGAGTGCAAGTAGAAGACGTCGCCCGGGTAGGCCTCACGGCCCGGCGGACGGCGCAGCAGCAGCGACACGGCGCGGTAGGCGTCGGCCTGCTTCGACAGGTCGTCGAAGATGATCAGGACGTGCTTGCCGGCGTACATCCAGTGCTGGCCGATGGCCGAACCGGTGTACGGCGCCAGGTACTTGAAGCCGGCCGGGTCGGACGCGGGGGCGGCGACGATCGTCGTGTACTCGAGCGCGCCGGCCTCCTGGAGCGCACCACGCACGGAGGCGATGGTGGAGCCCTTCTGACCGATGGCGACGTAGATGCAGCGCACCTGCTTGTTCACGTCGCCCGAGCGCCAGTTGTCACGCTGGTTGATGATCGTGTCGACGGCCAGCGCGGTCTTGCCGGTCTGGCGGTCACCGATGATCAGCTGACGCTGACCGCGGCCGACCGGCACCATCGCGTCGACGGCCTTGTAGCCGGTCTGCATGGGCTCGTGCACGGACTTGCGGACCATGACGCCCGGAGCCTGCAGCTCCAGGGCGCGGCGGCCCTCGGTCTCGATCTCGCCGAGGCCGTCGATCGGGTTGCCGAGCGGGTCGACGACGCGGCCGAGGTAGCCCTCGCCGACGCCGACGGAGAGCACCTCACCGGTGCGCTGCACCGGCTGGCCCTCCTCGATTCCGCTGAACTCGCCGAGGACGATCGCACCGATCTCGCGCTCTTCGAGGTTGAGGGCGAGACCGAGGGTTCCGTCCTCGAACTTCAGCAGCTCGTTCGCCATGGCCGAGGGAAGACCCTCGACCTTCGCGATGCCGTCGCCGGCAACGCTGACAGTTCCGACCTCCTCGCGCGAGGCCGCGTCCGGCTGGTACGACTGGACGAAGTTCTCCAGTGCGTCCCGGATCTCCTCCGGCCGGATCGTGAGCTCCGCCATCTGGGTTCCCTGCTCTCCTTGTTGGGCCCGAAGTTTTCTAGGGGTCTGGGGTCGGCCCCCAGGAATCCTCTGCGGCCCAACCGGGCCGCTGGCAATGCGTGGTGCTGCGTACGTAATGCGTGGGTGGCGTCAGCCGGCCATCCGTCGGGTCGCCTCGTCGAGGCGCTCCGAAATGGTCCCGTTGATGAACTCGTCGCCGACGCGGACCTGGATCCCACCGAGGACCGCGGGGTCCACGTCGAGGTTCAGGTGCATCTCGCGGCCGTAGATCTTCGCCAGGGCCGCGCCGAGGCGCTGCTTCTGCTGGTCGGTCAGCGGCACCGCGGAGGTGACCTCCGCGACCATCCGGCTGCGGCGCTCCGCGGCGAGCTTGGAGAGGGAGTCGAGTCCCGCTTCCAGGCTACGTCCACGAGGCTGCGTCACAAGGCGTACAACCAGACGCTCGGTGACCGCCTCGGCCTTGCCGCCGAGCAGGCTGCGGAGCAGCTCGCTCTTGGCGGCGACGGAGGCCGACTTGTTCGTGAGCGCGGAGCGCAGACCCGTGTCGGACGAAACGATCCGGCCGAAGCGGAACAGTTCGTCCTCGACGTTGTCGAGCGTCCCGGCCTGCTGCGCTGCGGTGAAGTCGGCGGTGTTCGCCAGCTCCTCCAGCGTGTCGACCAGGTCGCGGGACTGCGACCAGCGGGACCTGACCATGCCCTTGACCAGGTCGACGGCGGGGCCGTCCACCTGACCGGTGAGCAGGCGTCCGGCCAGCTCGGCCTTGGCCTCACCGGCCTGCGACGGGTCGGTCAGGACCCGGCGCAGCGAGACCTCACGGTGGAGCAGCGCGGTGACGGCGGACAGGTCGCCGGCCAGCTTCGCCGCGTCGACGGAGCTGGTGTCCGTCAGCGCGTCGAGGCTGTCCCGGGCGTTGCCCAGTGCCTCGCGGCTCGCGCCGTTCATCGGGCCGCCTCGGCCTTCTCCTCAAGCTCGTTGAGGAAACGGTCGATGGTGCGGCTCTGGCGGGCGGAGTCCTCAAGGGACTCGCCGACGAGCTTGCCGGCCAGATCGGTGGCGAGCTTGCCGACGTCCTGGCGCAGCGACAGTGCGGCCTGCTTGCGGTCGGCCTCGATCTGGGCATGCCCGGCAGCGATGATTTCCTCACGCTGCCGCTGGCCCTCTGCGCGCAGGTCTTCCTTGAGCGCAGTGCCCTGCTCCAGCGCCTCCTGACGCAGGCGCGCGGCCTCGTGGCGGGCCTCGGCGAGCTGGGCCTTGTACTGCTCCAGGACGCTCTCGGCTTCGATCCGGGCCTCATCGGCCTTCTCGATACCGCCTTCGATGGCCTCGCGGCGCTCTTCCAGAACCTTGTTGATGTTCGGGAGGAGCTTCTTGGCGAGGAAGCCGAAGACGATGACGAAGGCGATCAGACCGATGACCAGCTCGTCAGGATGCGGGACCAGAGGATTCTGAGGCTCCTCAGCCGCCGCAAGGAACAGAGCGTTCACATCAGTGCCTTCCGTGAAAGGTAGTTGGCTGTCGGTCCGGGCTTACTGGTAGACGAAGCCCATGACGATGCCGATGAGGGCGAGAGCCTCACAGAAGGCGAAGCCCATGATCTGGTTGGTGCGGATCAGGCCGGCGGCCTCGGGCTGACGCGCGAGGGCCTGGGTGCCGTTACCGAAGATGATGCCGACGCCGACGCCGGGGCCGATCGCGGCGAGGCCGTAGCCGATGGAGGCGACGTTGCCGACGACGTTCTCCTTGGCACCGGCAGCGAGGTTGACAAGCTCGAGAGCAGCGGACATGCCGTTACTTCCTTCTCTTTCACGGACCGATGGGGGTTGGCCACCGGACGTCTGTTGGTTCGGGGGGCGGGCCGACTCAGCAGGGCTGAATCAGTGGCTCTTGGCGAGCGCGCCCTGGATGTAGCTGGAGGCCAGGAGCACGAAGACGTACGCCTGGACGGCCTGGATGAACAGCTCGAAGACCGTCATCACCAGGACCATGACGAAGGAGACGGTGCCGTAGGCGATACCGATCCCGTTCATCAGGTACCAGGAGGCCAGCGTGAACATCACGATCAGCAGGTGGCCGGCGAACATGTTCGCGAACAGTCGCACCGCGTGAGTGAAGGGCCGGATGACCAGGTTCGAGAAGAACTCGATGACGACGACGAGCGGCAGGACCCAGCCGAGCGACTTGTCGTAGCCGGTGATGTTCTTCCAGGCGCCGGTCCAGCCGTGCTTCTTGAAGGTCAGCGAGACCCAGAGCACGTACACGATCAGTGCGAGACCGGCCGGGAAGGCGATCAGCGACGGGACCGGGAACTGGGCGAGCGGAACGATGGACCAGACGTTCATGATCCATACGAAGAAGAACAGCGACACCATCAGCGGGACGTACTTCTCGCCGTCCTTCTTGCCGATGATCTCGTACACGATGCCGCGGCGTACGAAGTCGTACCCGGCCTCACCGATCATCTGGACCTTGCCGGGCACCAGCTTCGGCTTGTTGAAGGCCGCCCAGAAGAAGGCGACGATCACAAGCGAGCTGAGAAGTGCGAGCAGCATCGGCTTCGTGAACTCGAAGCCCGCCACCTCGAACATCGGCTTGTACAGGAAGGTGTGGAGGCCCGGAGCCGGGAACCCGCATCCGGAGAAAATGTGGCAGCTCGCATCAAAGGCAAGCGTTGTGTCAGCACTCACCGCGGGCTCCTTCAGCGTGGCGCATAGGTACGGCAACCTCGTTGTGTCGGCGCGGCAGGAAGCCGCGGGTCGGCACTGGACTGGTGGTCTTGGAAAGCTGGGCGGGGCGGTTCGGCATCGAGCCTCGCGCTGGGACAGGCGTCAGCTCTGATGCCCGCGCCCGCAGTGCCGCAGTTGGCACCGGACGATAGCAGGATCTCGAACGGCCATTTATCCCGGCCCTACCCTTCACGACGACGACCCGGTCTTCTGGGACTTGTCGGCCCCTGCGGACGAGTCGTCGACATAAAGAATCTTGGCCTTCATGTAGGCGCGCGCCTGGGCGGCGATCCACACGAGGGTGACGGCGAGCAGCGTGAAGCCGAACGCCTTGAAGTCGAACAGCTCTGTTCCCTTGAACACTGCCAGGAAGACGAACAGCAGCAGCAGTTGGAGCACATAGAGCAGGAGCCCCATGGCCTGGAAGAGCTGCGGCAGCCGCTTCGCGGTGCGCTGGAGTGCCACCAGCCCACCCCCCATGAAGACGATCGCGACCGCCGTGCCCACGAGTGCTCCGAGCGCTGCCTCGCCGCCGCCGACCACCGCGCTGATCCCGACGGCGAGGACGCCGACGGCAGCGGAAGGTACAGCGGTTCGGAGGAGTGTCCGGACGTCGTTGGACGGCATGGCGGCAGCTCCGCTTTGCTTGGTGGGGGCAGTGGGTGTCGTCATGGACGAGCGTAAGCCCGGATCGAGAAGGGTCCTCGGGCCGCCGGACCGTCGCACCGCGGTCCTGCGGCTCTGTCGCCGGGTCTCGTGAACCGTATCACAAACTATTTGATGCAGTCTTTACCCGAAAAGTGTGGTTGCTGTCACACATGAGAGTGAGTCCGCCCGTGTGTGCAGTGAACGTCATCGCTTTGTCTGGTAATGGGATGCCGTGAGGCAATCGTCAACGCGGGTATGTCAGTTGAAACGCGAACGGGGGCCCACCGCTGTCGCCCCGTTGACGCCGGCCGGGACCGGGTCGCGGTCTCCTTCGTCGCTTTCGTCCCCCGCTTCACGGGCCGTCCGCCCGTCCGCGGAGGCCGCCCTGGAGGAGGCCACCACCTGGGTCCGCCGACGCCTGTAGCGGGGCGGAACGAACGCCTCCATCCAGCGCGGGGCACGCGGTGTGAAGCGCGGCAGCAGCAGCAGGAGGAGACCCAGCGCGCTCAGCGCGACGATGAGCAGCACGAACCACATGCTCTCCTTGGCCACCGAGTAGGCCACCATGCCGAACGCGATCAGCGCCGACCAGAAGTACATGATCAGCACCGCCCTGCTGTGCGAGTGCCCGATCTCCAGCAGCCGGTGGTGCAGATGCCCACGGTCGGCGGCGAACGGCGACTTGCCCTGCCAGGTGCGCCGCACGATCGCCAGGATCAGGTCCGCGAACGGGATCGCGATGATCGTCAGCGGCAGCAGCAGCGGAATGAAGACCGGCAGCATCGCGTGGGTGGCGTTGCGCTCGCCGCCGACGAAGAGCTTGAGCGCGTCCGGGTCGACCTGCCCGGTGATCGAGATCGCCCCGGCTGCGAGGACCAGACCGATGAGCATCGAGCCGGAGTCGCCCATGAAGATGCGGGCCGGATGCATGTTGTGCGGCAGGAAGCCCAGGCACATGCCCATCAGGATCGCCGCGAACAGCGTCGCGGGGGCCGCCTCCTCGATCCCGTACCGGAACCACATGCGGTACGCGTACAGGAAGAACGCGGCCGTGGCGATGCAGACCATTCCGGCCGCGAGCCCGTCCAGGCCGTCCACGAAGTTCACCGCATTGATGGTGATGACGACCAGGGCGACGGTCAGCAGGTTGCCCTGCCAGTCGGTCAGGGAGACCGAGCCGACACCGGGGATCGGCAGGTACAGGACGGTGAGGCCCTGCATGACCATGACTCCGGCGGCGATGAACTGGCCGCCCAGCTTGATCAGCGCGTCGATCTCGAACTTGTCGTCAAGGACGCCGATCAGCCAGATCACGGCCGCTCCGGAGAGCAGTGCGCGCGGCTCGTTGGAGAGCTCGAAGACGCCGTTGAGGCTCGCCAGGTGGTCCGCCACCAGCAGGCCCGCGCACAGACCGCCGAACATGGCGATCCCGCCGAGCCGCGGTGTCGGCTCCCGGTGGACGTCACGGGCGCGGATCTCCGGCATCGCTCCGGCCGCGATGGCGAACTTCCGCACCGGGCCCGTCAGCAGATACGTCACCGCGGCCGTGACGCAGAGCGTCAACAGATATTCACGCACGGGCTGCCCCACAGTTGTCGCTGACCATCTCAGCCCCACACCCTAGCTTCGCGGCCGCGGGGTTGAAGACACACGGGTGCCCGTGGCTGGTTCCGCGACGCGGATTCATCCCGCGTAAGGGGGAAACCTCCGGGCCAGCTCCCGTACCTCCGTGGGCGCATTCCGCTCTCCCCTCAGCGCCAGCGCGAACACCGCGACGATGCGCGCCATCTCCGCCTCCCCCATGCCCTGGGTGGTCACCGCGGCCGTGCCCAGCCGCAGCCCGCGACCTTCTCCGCTGTGACATTCTGCGGCTCCGCCGCGGGGGAGGGCGCAGGTGTCCAGCACCACGCCCGCCGCCGCGAGCAGCGCCCGCGCCTCCCGTCCGTCCATCCCCAGCGGTGCCGGGTCGACGGTGATCAGATGGGTGTCCGTGCCGCCCGTCGTGACGGCGAAGCCCTCCGCGGCCAGCCCTTCCGCCAGTACGCGCGCGTTGGAAACCACCTGATGGGCGTACGTGGTGAAGGCCGGCCGCGCCGCCTCACCGAAGGCCACCGCCTTCGCCGCGATCGTGTGCATCTGAGCGCCGCCCTGGGTGAACGGGAACACCGCCCGGTCGATCCGCTCCGCCAGCTCCTCGCCGCACAGCAGCATCCCGCCGCGCGGCCCGCGCAGCACCTTGTGCGTGGTCGCGCAGACCACGTCGGCGTACGGAACGGGATTGGGCGCCGCTCCCCCGGCGACCAGACCGATCGGGTGCGCCGCGTCCGCCACCAGATAGGCGCCGACGTCGTCCGCGATCGCCCGGAAGGCCGCGTAGTCGGGGTGGCGCGGGTACGAGATCGAGCCGACGACGATCGCCCGGGGCCGGTGCGTTCGCGCCAGGGCGTGCACCTGGTCGTAGTCGATGAGCCCGCTCTCGGCGTCGACGCCGTACCCCACCACGTCGAACCAGCGCCCCGAGAAGTTCGCGGGCGAGCCGTGCGTGAGGTGCCCGCCGGACGGCAGCCCCATGGCCAGCAGGGTGTCCCCCGGCTGCAGCAGCGCCGCGTACGCCGCGAGCACCGCGGCCGACCCGGAGTGCGGCTGTACGTTCGCGTGCGCGGCGCCGAACAGGCCCTTCGCCCGGTCGATCGCGATCCGCTCGGCTCCGTCGACGAGCTCGCAGCCGCCGTGGTGCCGGGCGCCCGGATACCCCTCCGCGTACTTGTTCGCCAGCGACGAGCCGAGCGCGGCCAGGACGGCCGTCGAGGTGAAGTTCTCGGCGGCGATCAGCTGGAGCCCGTCCGCCTGCCGACGTGTCTCGTCCCGTACGAGCCCGGCGATCTCCGGGTCCTGCCGGGCGAGCGCGTCGAAGTCCGCGCCCGGGTGGACGGGGGCCGGCGCTGGTACGGGTGCGGGTGCAGTGATGGCGGGCATCTCTGGCTCCGGGCGGGGAGGGGACGTCGACGTGTCCCCCAATGTAGGCCCGCCCCGCCGACCCTGCCCGGCGTACGTACCGCTCAGTGCTTGGGCGGGACCCCGTCGGAGCCGGGGGTCAGTGCTTGGGCGGGGCCCCGTCAACGCCGTCACCACCGGGTCCCCTCCCGCACGCGCCCCTCGCACCGTTCGGCCCGAGGGGCCTCCCGGGCTTCGGGCCGCTGCGCCGGACTCCGTCCGCCGGCCCCACGTCGGCCGGGGGTCAGTGCTTGGGCGGGGCCCCCGTCAGAGCCGTCACCACCGGATCCAGTGCCGCGTTGATCTCCTCGCCGATCGAGCGGAAGAAGGTGATCGGAGCACCGTACGGGTCGTACACCTCGTCGGCCTCCTCACTGGGGGCCAGCAGCCAGCCGCGCAGCGCCGCAGCCGCACGGACCAGGGCGCGGGCGCGTTCGACCACGCCGTCCTCAAGAGGGTCAGGGAGGGTGAGCGGGTCTATGGCCCGTACGAGGCGGTTGAACTCCTTCAGGGTGAAGGTGCGCAGGCCCGCGGAGTGGCCCATGGAGATGACCTGGGCGCGGTGGTCGCGGGTCGCGGTGAGGACGAGGTCGGCGCGGATGACGTGCTCGTCGAGCAGTTCGCGGCCGGTGAAACCGGAGGCGTCGGCGCCGAAGTCGGCGAGGACGGCGGCGGCGTTGGCCTCCATGGGGGCGCCCTCGTGCCCCCAGGTGCCGGCGCTCTCCACGATCAGGCCGCCGAAGGAGGGATCGCCGAGGCGGTCCTCCAGGGCATGGCGGGTCAGCCGCTCGGTGATCGGCGAGCGGCAGACGTTGCCGGTGCTGACGTGGAGGATACGGAAGGTGGTCCCCGATATGCCTTCTGCTGTGCCACGCCCGTCAAGGGCGGTCAACTCGCCACCTCAAGATCGGGTACGACCTTGCGGAGCTCCTCCGCGCTGAGCACTCCGGCCCGCAGGAGCACCGGCACCTGGCCGGTGACGTCGACGATGGAGGACGGCAGGTTGCCGGGGGTGGGGCCGCCGTCCAGGTAGACCGAGACGGAGTCGCCCAGCATGTCGAGGGCCGCGTCGCAGTCCTCGGGGGCCGGGTGTCCGGTGAGGTTGCCGGAGGAGACGGCCATCGGGCCGACCTCGGTGAGCAGCTCGATGGCGACCGGGTGCAGCGGCATCCGGATGGCGACGGTGCCCCGGGTGTCGCCGAGGTCCCACTGGAGGGACGGCTGGTGCTTGGCGACCAGGGTGAGGCCGCCGGGCCAGAACGCGTCGACGAGCTCCCAGGCCTGCTCCGAGAAGTCGGTGACCAGGCCGTGCAGGGTGTTCGGGGAGCCGATGAGCACGGGGGTGGGCATGTTGCGGCCCCGGCCCTTGGCGTCGAGGAGGTCGGCGACCGCCTCGCTGCTGAACGCGTCCGCGCCGATCCCGTACACGGTGTCGGTGGGCAGCACGACCAGCTCGCCGCGGCGGACGGCCGAGGCGGCTTCGCGCAGACCGGTCTTGCGGTCGGTCGCGTCGTTGCAGTCGTATCGCCGTGCCATTTAACGGACCCCCTCGGGCAGGAACATCGGGCTGTACGAGATCAGGCTGCTCACGGCATCGCCTTGCGGGCGGTCGCGAAGCGCGGCCGGTTGTTGAGGTCCGGGTGGTCGGCGGCGTCCGCCCAGCCCCGCTCCTCTGTGAAGATCCACGGGACCTGGCCGCCCTGGGTGTCGGCGTGCTCGATGACGACGACGCCGCCGGGCCGCAGCAGCCGGTGCGCGGTGCGCTCGATGCCGCGGATCAGGTCGAGGCCGTCCTCACCGGAGAACAGCGCCATCTCGGGGTCGTGGTCGCGGGCCTCCGGAGCGACGTACTCCCACTCGGTGAGCGGGATGTACGGCGGGTTGGAGATCACCAGGTCGACCTGGCCGTCCAGCTCGGGGAGCGCGGTGAGCGCGTCCCCGTGGTGCAGGACGACGCGGGACCCGGCGACGTTCTTCCGGGTCCACTTCAGGGCGCCCTCGTCCAGCTCCACGGCGTGCACGCGCGAGCGCGGCACCTCCTGGGCCAGCGCGAGCGCGATGGCGCCCGAGCCGGTGCACAGGTCGGTGATCAGCGGTTCGACCACGTCCATGGCGCGCACGGCGTCTATGGCCCAGCTGACGACCGACTCGGTCTCCGGGCGGGGCACGAAGACGCCGGGCCCGACCTGGAGCTCCAGGTAGCGGAAGAAGGCGCGCCCGGTGATGTGCTGGAGCGGTTCGCGCGCCTCGCGGCGGGCGATGGCCTCCCAGTAGCGGGCGTCGAAGTCGCTGTCGGGGACCCGGTGCAGCTCTCCCCGCTTGACACCGTGCACGAACGAGGCGAGCTCCTCCGCGTCGAAGCGCGGTGAGGGCACGCCGGCGTCGGCCAGCCGCTGGGTGGCCTGCGCCACCTCGGCGAGCAGCAGATTCATCCGGATCCTCCGGCTTGCAGGGGTTGAGCTAGGGACTGTTACTGCGCGGCAGCGAGCTTCGCCGCGGAGTCCGCGTCGACGAGGGCCTGGATGACGGCGGCGAGGTCACCGTCGAGCACCTGGTCCAAGTTGTACGCCTTGAAGTTCACACGGTGGTCGGAGATCCGGTTTTCCGGGAAGTTGTACGTCCGGATCTTCTCGGAACGGTCGACCGTACGCACCTGGCTGCGACGCACGTCCGAGGCTTCGCGCTCGGCGGCCTCCTGGGCGGCGGCGAGCAGCCGGGAGCGCAGGATGCGCATGGCCTGCTCCTTGTTCTGGAGCTGGCTCTTCTCGTTCTGGCAGGAGGCGACGACACCGGTCGGCAGGTGCGTGATGCGCACCGCCGAGTCGGTGGTGTTGACGGACTGGCCGCCGGGGCCCGAGGACCGGTACACGTCGATACGGAGATCGTTGGCGTGGATCTCGACGTCGACCTCTTCGGCCTCGGGCGTGACGAGCACGCCGGCGGCGGAGGTGTGGATGCGGCCCTGCGACTCGGTGGAGGGCACGCGCTGCACGCGGTGCACGCCGCCCTCGTACTTGAGGCGGGCCCAGACGCCCTGGCCGGGCTCGGTCGCGCCGTTGCCGCCCTTGGTCTTCACGGCGACCTGGACGTCCTTGTAGCCGCCCAGCTCGGACTCGGTGGCGTCGATGATCTCGGTCTTCCAGCCGACGCGCTCCGCGTACCGCAGGTACATGCGCAGCAGGTCGCCGGCGAACAGGGCCGACTCGTCGCCGCCCGCGCCCGCCTTGACCTCAAGGATGACGTCCTTGTCGTCACTGGGGTCCCGGGGGACGAGGAGCAGCCGCAGCTTCTCGGTGATCTCCTCGCGCTGCTTCTCCAGGTCCTTGACCTCGGCCGCGAAGTCCGGGTCGTCCGCCATGAACTCGCGGGCGGTCTGGATGTCGTCACCGGTCTGCTTCCAGGACAGGTACGTCCGGATGATCGGGGTCAGCTCGGCATAGCGCTTGTTCAGCTTGCGCGCGTTCGCCTGGTCCGCGTGGACCGACGGGTCGGCCAGCTTCTTCTCAAGATCGGCGTGCTCGCCGATCAGGTCCTCGACCGCCTCGAACATCTCGGGCTCCTGGTTTCGCTAAGTTTAGGAAGGTGCGGTGCGTCACGACAAAGCGCCGGTCATCGCCGCCCCGGTACGGAGCGGTCGAGGACCGGCGCGATGACTCGCTACTTCGCGGCGGAGCCGGCAGCCTTGCCGAAGCGGGCCTCGAAGCGGGCCACACGGCCACCGGTGTCGAGGATCTTCTGCTTGCCCGTGTAGAACGGGTGGCACTCGGAGCAGACCTCGGCGCGGATGGCGCCGGCGGTCAGGGTGCTACGGGTGGTGAACGACGCGCCACAGGTGCAGCTGACCTGGGTCTCGACGTACTCGGGGTGAACATCGCGCTTCAAGGTGACTCCTAGAGTTTCGGGAGGGCGCCGGGTCGCATCCGCGGATTTGCGGGTACGTGAACCGGGGCCGACGGACCAGTCTGCCAGGGCTGGCCCGCGCTTCAAAATTCGAAGGTAATCGTCTCAACGGGGACGGGCCCCGAGGTATTCCGGACCGGGGCCGGCAGCGGGTTTCAGCCGCTCTTGACGATCTTGCCCGCGTCGCCCTTGTCGCCCGCCGAGCCCTCGGTGACGGACGCCGGAATGGGCTGCTCCGCCTTGAGCGCCTGCCAGAGCTGCTGGGACTGCTTCTCCAGCGGAAGGACCCGGTTCGGGTCCTGGGGGTCGTACTGGACGGGCAGCGTGACCATCTTCATGTCCTCGGCGCCGATCCCCTTGAGGCCGTTGGCGAAGGAGATGAGGCTGTTCACGGAGGCCAGGTCGCTGTCGGTGGTGATGGCCTTGGTGGCCGCGTCGGCGAGTCCGTACAGCTTCTTCGGGTTGGTGAAGACGCCGACGTCCTTGACCTGGCCGATGAGGGCCTTCATGAACGCCTGCTGGAGCTGGATGCGGCCGAGGTCGCTGCCGTCGCCGACGCTCTTTCGCGTCCGTACGAGGCCGAGGGACTGCTCGCCGTTCAACCGGTGGGTGCCGGGCGGGAGATCGAGGTGGCTCTTGGTGTCCTTGATCGCCTCGTTGGTGGTGACCGGGACGCCGCCGAGCTCGTCGATGAGCTTCTTGAAGCCGGTGAAGTCGACCTCGACGTAGTGGTCCATCCGGATGCCGGACATCTGCTCCACGGTCTTCACCGCGCAGGCGGGCCCGCCGACCTCGTACGCCGTGTTGAACATCTGGCGCCGGGCAGTGGGGATCGGCGTCCTGCCGTCCTTGTCCGAGACGCAGTCGGGGCGGGTGATCAGGGTGTCGCGCGGGATCGAGACGATGCTGGCCTTCTTGTGGCCGGGGTACACGTGCAGGATCATCGCGGTGTCGGAGCGGGCCCCGCCCTCGTCCGTGCCGTACTTCTCGTTGTCGCCGTGCCGGGAGTCGGAGCCGAGGACGAGGATGTCCTGCGAGCCGTTGTCGACCTCGTCGGGGCGGTTCGCGCCGAGGGCGCCGTTGATGTCGACGCCCTTGAGGTTGCCGTCGAGCTTGACGTACACGTAACCGAGACCGCCGCCGCCCACCAGGACCACTCCCGCGGCCACCCAGGCCAGCGTGGTGACGGTCCTGCGGCCCTTGGTGGGTCCCTTGCGGCGTTTGCCGGTGGCCCGTATTCGGCCGCTGCTCCTGCCCGTGTCGCTCATGCGCTCCTCAGTCCCTCGTGGATACCCGCGTACCCCCTGGCGTGGTGGATCAGGCACGGTTTGTCGTCACTTGTCAGACGGTGAATTACCCAGAAGGGTTGCACGGCCTCCTGTGCGGACCGCCGGGGACGGGGCTTGTCCGGCATGCTGCCGGACGCCTCTAAGAGCGCTTCTTATCTGCCCTGAGCTGCAGCTTTACGAGCACGAGCGACGCGCGGGACCATGATCACCGAATGTGATGGATGTGGCGCAGATCTCGAAAGGGTCACGGGATTCCGTCACGGGATTCCACAGCCCGTCCGGCGGACACTCAGCCCGTCCGGCGTTTGAGGACGCGCGGGCGCAGCCCGTGCAGGGGTCCGGGGCCTGCCCCGGCATGAACCGCCACCACGACCCGCCCCGCACGGGAACGACGCGAGCCCGGGGGCGGGTCACGATCTCTCGTGACCCGCCCCCGGGCTCGTACCGAAAACCGCTCAAACCCAGCGGAGCGCCTAGTCGTTGCCGCTTCCGTTGCCGGACGGCGTCGTCTTGGCGATCTGCATCAGGAACTCGGCGTTCGACTTCGTCTGCTTCATCTTGTCGAGCAGCAGCTCGATCGCCTGCTGCGAGTCGAGCGCGTGCAGCACCCGGCGCAGCTTCCAGACGATCGCCAGCTCCTCGGCGTTGAGCAGGATCTCCTCCTTGCGGGTGGAGGACGCGTCGACGTCCACCGCCGGGAAGATCCGCTTGTCCGAGAGCTTCCGGTCGAGCTTGAGCTCCATGTTGCCGGTGCCCTTGAACTCCTCGAAGATCACCTCGTCCATCCGCGAGCCGGTGTCGACCAGCGCGGTGGCCAGGATGGTCAGCGAGCCGCCGTCCTCGATGTTGCGCGCCGCACCGAAGAAGCGCTTCGGCGGGTAGAGGGCGGTCGAGTCGACACCACCGGAGAGGATGCGCCCGGAGGCCGGGGCCGCCAGGTTGTACGCACGGCCCAGGCGGGTGATCGAGTCGAGCAGCACGACGACGTCGTGGCCCAGCTCCACGAGGCGCTTGGCACGCTCGATGGCGAGCTCGGCGACCGTGGTGTGGTCCTCGGCGGGGCGGTCGAAGGTCGAGGAGATGACCTCGCCCTTCACCGACCGCTGCATGTCGGTGACCTCTTCCGGACGCTCGTCGACCAGGACGACCATCAGGTGGCACTCGGGGTTGTTGATCGTGATGGCGTTGGCGATCGCCTGCATGATCATGGTCTTGCCGGTCTTCGGCGGGGCCACGATCAGGCCTCGCTGGCCCTTGCCGATCGGTGCGACGAGGTCGATGATCCGGGTCGTCAGCACACCCGGGTCGGTCTCCAGGCGCATCCGGTCCTGCGGGTACAGCGGGGTGAGCTTCTGGAACTCGGGGCGGCCGCGGCCGCTCTCGGGCGCCATGCCGTTGACGGAGTCCAGGCGCACCAGGGCGTTGAACTTCTCGCGGCGCTCGCCGTCCTTGGGCTGGCGGACCGCACCGGTGGTGTGGTCGCCCTTGCGCAGGCCGTTCTTGCGGACCTGGGCCAGCGACACGTACACGTCGTTCGGGCCCGGCAGGTAGCCGGACGTACGGATGAACGCGTAGTTGTCCAGGATGTCCAGGATGCCCGCGACGGGGATCAGGACGTCGTCGTCGTTGACCTGCGGCGGGGCGTCGCTGCCGAACTCGTCGCGGCCACGACGGCCACGGCGGTCGCGGTAGCGGCCACGACGGCCGCGGCGGCCGCCCTCGAAGTCGTCGTCGTCCTGGGGCCCGTTGTCACGGTCGCGGTCGCGGCCCTGGTTGCCCTGGCTGTTGCCGCCCTGGCTGCCCTGGCCGCCCTGGTTGCCGCCGCCCTGGCGCTGCTGGCGGCCCTGGTCGTCGCCGCCCTTGCCACCGCGGTCGCGGTCCCGGTCGCGACGGCTCTGCCGGTCGCCGCGGTCCTGGCGCTCGCCACGGCCCTGACGGTCACCGCGCTGACCGCGGTCACGGCGGCCCTCGGCGTTCTCCGTGCCCTCTGCGGACCGCTCGGTCCTGGTGTCCGTCTTGGTGTCGGTCTGCACCTCGGCCTTGGCCTCGGTCTTGACGTCACCCTTGGGCTCGGACTTCTGGCGGTCCGTCACCTCGCCTGCGGAGGTGGCCTGTTCGGGGCTGCCGGCCGCGGCGGTGGCGCGGCGACGGCGGCGCTCACCGGTGGGCTGGTCGTCGCTGGCAGGCTGACCGGGAATGTCGATCTGCTGCTGCTTGACGGCCTTCTCGGCCTTCGCCTCGGCCGGAGCCGCGGCTTCCGGAGCAGCGGCTTCCGCCGTCCGGGCCTTGGAAGTGGCGCGGCGCTTCGGCTTGGTCTCGGCGTCGCCCGAGTCGGCGCTCTTGGCCGGGGCGGAGCCGCCGGCCTGCGTCTCCTTGATGACCTCGATCAGCTGGCCCTTGCGCATCCGCGCGGTGCCCTTGATCCCGAGGCCGGACGCGACCTGCTGCAGCTCGGCCAGGACCATGCCGTCCAGGCCGGTGCCGGAGCGGCGGCGCCGTGGGGCACTGCCGGTGGCAGCACCTGCGTCGGACGCAGTGCCGACAGTCTTGTCGGCAGTCACGCCCATCAGATCGGTGGTGTCGCTCACGAAGGGTCCTTCCCTGGAGCGGACGTCGGCCTGTCTGGCTCGGCGACCGGTTGTGCTGTGCCGGCGGCTCCCGTTGGAGAACCGTGCCGGGGCGGTGGTCCGCCGGATGTGGCGGAGAGATAAACGTGCGTGGGGTTCCGACCCGAAGTCCCCAGTTGCCCCCTCTGGGAAGAACGCGGGGTGTCGTGCCGGTTCCGGAGCGTGCTCAAAACTGCTCAGGCAGGCTGCTCAGGCAGTTTGGGGAGGCTCCCGGAAGAAGATGGTCCCGAAGGGGACACGATGCACCGCGCCGCAAGGGCGTCGGATGCAGACTTGAGATTAACACTACCGGCTCCAACAAACATTCCCCCTCTCGTCCACCGGCAATCACTCGTGGTCGGGCCGCGGCCTACCCGGCCGGGTCCTGCGGTGCGAGCGGCAGGACGCTCGCCCCCGCGGCGTCCAGGGCGAGCCTGCCGGCGGCCCACCCGTCGCCCGCCATCCGTACGACCTTGTCGGCCGTACCGTCCTCGGCCAGTGCGAGGACCGTGGGGCCCGCACCGGAGATGACTGCAGGGACGCCGTCCGCGCGCAGTCGGTTGACGAGTGCGACGCTCTCGGGCATCGCGGGGGTGCGGTAGTCCTGGTGCAGACGGTCCTCGGTGGCGGCCAGCAGGTGCTCGGGGCGCCTGGTCAGGGCCTCGACGAGCAGGGCGGCGCGACCCGCGTTCACGGCCGCGTCCACATGGGGGACCGTACGGGGAAGCAGGCCGCGGGCGGCCTCGGTGAGAACCGGAACAGAGGGGACGAAGACGACGGGGACGACCGTGTCCACGGGGTCCATCCGGATGGCGCGGGCGGCGCCCGAGTCCATCCAGGCGAGCGTGAAGCCGCCGAGGAGGCAGGCAGCGACGTTGTCCGGGTGGCCCTCGATCTCGGTGGCGAGTTCGAGCAGTGCCTCGTCGTCCAGCTTGGCGTCGCCGCCTATGGTCACCGCGCGGGCGGCCATGATGCCCGCGCAGATCGCGGCGGACGAGGAGCCGAGGCCGCGGCCGTGCGGGATGCGGTTGGCGCAGACGATCTCCAGGCCGCGCGGCTGTCCGCCGAGGACGTCGAAGGCGGTGCGCAGGGACCGTACGAGCAGGTGGCTCTCGTCGCGGGGCAGCGTGTCGGCGCCCTCGCCCGCGATGTCGATGTGCAGGCCGGAGTCGGCGACGCGGACCACCACGTCGTCGTACAGCCCCAGCGACAGGCCGAAGGCGTCGAAGCCCGGACCGAGGTTGGCGCTGGTGGCGGGGGTGCGCACGCGCACGGCGGCGGCTCGGAACGCGGGACCGGCCATCGCTCGACGATCTCCTTGTATGACTGAGGTGGGGGGTGGGAACTTCACAGGCTGCGGCACCCGGGGCCTGACGGCAACAGCACCGCGGCATATGCGGCGCGACGGGTTCGGTACAGCCTAGCGAAGGAAGGTTCTGTGAGGACATAGGGCGCACAGGAGGCGCACGTGTCGCTCGGGCGCGGGCATCGGGGGTCCGTGTGGTTGCCCGCCGGGGGCGCGGGGTCGTGTGCGAGTCCGTTGTGGCTGGTCGCGCAGTTCCCCGCACCCCTGGCGCATGCCCCTGAGGCGTGCTTCCGAGCGAAGCCCGGCCGGGCGAAGCGCCTATGCCAGGCCGAGCTTTTCGGCGGCCGTCGCGGCGTCCACCGGGACCGTCACCGGCTGGGGGGCGCCGGCCACTGCCCAGTCGGGGTCCTTGAGGCCGTTGCCGGTGACCGTGCAGACGATCCGCTGGCCCCTGTCGACCCGGCCCTCTTCGGCGGCCTTCAGCAGACCGGCGACCGACGCGGCCGACGCGGGCTCCACGAAGACGCCCTCCTGGGAGGCCAACAGGCGGTAGGCGGACAGGATCTGACGGTCGGTCACCTCGTCGATGCGGCCGCCCGACTCGTCGCGCGCGGCGAGTGCGAAGTCCCAGGACGCCGGGTTGCCGATCCGGATCGCGGTGGCGACCGTGGAGGGGTCCTTGACGATCTCGCCGCGGACGATCGGCGCGGAGCCCGAGGCCTGGTAGCCCCACATGCGCGGCGTACGGGTGGCCAGCTTGTCGGCCGCGTACTCCTTGTAGCCCTTCCAGTACGCGGTGATGTTGCCCGCGTTGCCGACCGGGAGGACGTGGAGGTCGGGGGCGTCACCGAGCGCGTCGACGATCTCGAAGGCGGCGGTCTTCTGACCCTCGATACGTACCGGATTGACCGAATTGACCAGCGCCACCGGGTAGTTGTCCGAGAGCGAGCGGGCCAGCGTGAGGCAGTCGTCGAAGTTTCCGTCGACCTGGAGGATCTTGGCGCCGTGCACGAGCGCCTGGCCCATCTTGCCGAGCGCGATCTTGCCCTGCGGGACGAGCACGGCGCAGACCATGCCCGCGCGCACCGCGTAGGCGGCGGCGGAGGCGGAGGTGTTGCCGGTGGAGGCGCAGATGACGGCCTTGGCGCCCTCCTCCTTGGCCCGCGTGATCGCCATGGTCATGCCGCGGTCCTTGAAGGAGCCCGTGGGGTTGGCGCCCTCGACCTTGAGGTAGACCTCGCAGCCCGTGCGCTCGGAGAGGACCTGTGCGCGGACGAGCGGCGTGCCGCCCTCGCCGAGCGAGACGACCGGCGTCGTGGCCGTCACCGGGAGCCGGTCCCGGTACTCCTCGATGATGCCGCGCCACTGGTGGGTGCCCTTGATGGTCATGGGTCCTTACTCCCCTTCAACACGCATGATGCTGGCGACACCTCTGACGGTGTCGAGCTTGCGCAGCGCTTCGACGGTCCCGGAGAGGGCGGCGTCGGGCGCGCGGTGGGTGACGACGACGAGGGATGCCTCGCCGTCCTTCCCCGACTGGCGGACGGTGTCGATCGACACGTCGTGTTCGGCGAAGACCGTCGCGACCTGGGCGAGCACGCCCGGCTTGTCGGCCACGTCGAGGCTGATGTGGTACCGCGTGACGACCTCGCCCATCGGGCTGACGGGCAGCCGCGTGTACGCGGACTCACCGGGCCCCGTGGACTCGTTCAGCTTGTTGCGGCAGACCGCCACGAGGTCGCCGAGGACGGCGGACGCGGTGGGCGCGCCGCCCGCGCCGGGCCCGTAGAACATCAGCTGACCGGCGGCCTCCGCTTCCACGAAGACCGCGTTGTACGCCTCGCGGACGGAGGCCAGCGGGTGGGTCAGCGGGATCATCGCGGGGTGCACGCGGGCGGTGACGGAATTGCCGTCGGCGGCGCGCTCGCAGATGGCCAGGAGCTTGACGGTGCAGCCCATCCGCTTTGCGGAAGCGATGTCCGCGGCGGTGACCTCGGTGAGTCCCTCGCGGTGCACGTCGCCGATCTTGACCCTCGTGTGGAAGGCGATTCCGGCGAGGATGGCGGCCTTGGCGGCGGCGTCGAAGCCCTCGACGTCGGCGGTCGGGTCGGCTTCGGCGTACCCGAGGGCGGTGGCCTCGTCGAGCGCCTCGGAGTAGCCGGCGCCGGACGAGTCCATCTTGTCGAGGATGAAGTTCGTCGTGCCGTTGACGATGCCGAGCACGCGGTTGACCTTGTCGCCTGCGAGGGACTCGCGCAGCGGCCGTACGAGCGGAATCGCGCCCGCGACGGCGGCCTCGTAGTAGAGGTCCCGGCCGTGCTTCTCGGCGGCGGCGTGCAGGGCCGCACCGTCCTCCGCCAGCAGCGCCTTGTTCGCGGAGACGACCGAGGCGCCGTGCTCGAAGGCGGTGGTGATGAGGGTGCGGGCGGGCTCGATGCCGCCGATGACCTCGATCACGACGTCGATGTCGCCCCGTTTGACCAGGGCGGTCGCATCGGTGGTGATGAGCGCGGGGTCGATGCCCGCGCGCACCTTGGAGGGCTGGCGGACGGCCACACCGACGAGCTCGACCGGTGCGCCGATGCGCGCCGTGAGGTCGTCGGCGTGCGTCGTCATGATGCGCGCCACCTCTGAGCCGACCACACCACAGCCCAGCAGCGCCACCTTCAGCGGACGCGTACGCATCATCCGACCTCACTCCTCATACTTCTTACGGTGTTGACCAGTCTCACCCACCGGACGGGGGTTTTTATCCTCTGTCCGGTGGGTGAGACGAGGATTCCACTAGCCGACATCGAGCCGCAGGAGATCTTCCTCGGTCTCGCGCCGGACGATCACCCGCGCCGCGCCGTCCGCGACGGCGACGACGGGCGGGCGCAGTGCGTGGTTGTAGTTGCTCGCCATGGAGCGGCAGTACGCGCCTGTGGCGGGCACGGCGAGCAGGTCGCCGGGGGCCGTGTCCGCGGGCAGGAAGGCGTCCCGCACCACGATGTCGCCGCTTTCGCAGTGCTTGCCGACGACTCGTACCAGCATGGGCGCGGCGTCGGAACGGCGCGAGACGAGGGCGACGCTGTACTCGGCGTCGTAGAGCGCGGTGCGGATGTTGTCCGACATCCCGCCGTCGACGCTGACGTACGTGCGCAGGCCCTCCAGCGGCTTGACCGTGCCCACCTCGTACAGCGTGAAGGCGGTCGGGCCGACGATGGCGCGCCCCGGCTCGACGGAGATGCGGGGCGTCCGCAGATTCGCCGATTCGCATTCGCGAGTGACGATCTCGGTGAGCGCCTTGGCGATGTCCTGCGGCTCGCGGGGGTCGTCCTCGGAGGTGTACGCGATGCCGAGGCCGCCGCCGAGGTCGATCTCGGGAAGCTCCACGCCGTGCTCGTCGCGCACCTCGGCCAGCAGCTGTACGACGCGCCGCGCTGACACCTCGAAGCCCGCCATGTCGAAGATCTGCGAGCCGATGTGGCTGTGAATGCCGATGAGCTCCAGGCCGTCCAGCTTGAGCGCACGGCGCACGGCCTCCGCCGCCTGCCCCCCGGCCAGCGCGATGCCGAACTTCTGGTCCTCGTGGGCGGTGGCGATGAACTCGTGCGTGTGTGCCTCGACGCCGACCGTCACGCGGATCTGCACCCGCTGGCGCTTGCCGAGACCCTGCGCGATGTGCGCGACGCGGACGATCTCCTGGAAGGAGTCGAGCACGATCCGGCCGACCCCGGCCTCGACGGCCCGGGTGATCTCGTCGACGGTCTTGTTGTTGCCGTGGAAGGCGATGCGCTCGGCGGGCATCCCGGCGTCGAGGGCGGTGGTCAGCTCGCCGCCCGAGCACACGTCCAGATTCAGTCCCTCCTCCTTCAGCCAGCGCACGATCGCGCGCGAGAGGAAGGCCTTGCCCGCGTAGAAGACGTCCGCGTCGCTGCCGAACGCGCCGGCCCAGGCCCGGCACCGGGCGCGGAAGTCCGCCTCGTCGAGGAAGTAGGCGGGGGTCCCGAACTCCTCGGCCAGGCGCGTGACTTCGAGCCCGCCGACGGTGACGACACCGGCCTCGTTGCGGGCGACGGTACGCGCCCAGACCTTCTCGTCGAGGGCGTTCAGGTCGTCGGCCGGGGCGGTGTAGTGCCCCTCGGGGAAGACATCGCCGTGGCGGGGGCCGGCGGGGTGGGCGGAACGGCTCATGCTTCTTCTCTCACTTCTTCACGCACGCACTTCGTCACGCACGTCACAGGTGGTCCGGTGCACTGATGCCGAGCTGGGACAGGCCGCCGGCCAGCACCGTCCCGGTGGCTTCGGCGACAGCCAGCCGGGAGCGGTGGGCGGCCGAGGGTTTCTCGTCGCCGAGCGGCAGGACGTTCGTCGTGTCGTGGAAGCGGAGGAAGGCGTCGGCGACGGCGACGAGGTGCCGGGCGAGCCGCTCGGGCGCGTCGAGCCGGACGGCGGCTTCCAGCTCGACGGGGTAGCCGCCGAGGAGGGCGAACAGTTCCGGGGCGTCGGTGGTCGTGCCGTGCCCGGTGGCCGTCCCGTGCTCGCTGCTGGTCGTCCCGCGTTCGTCGGTGGTCGTCCCGTGCCCGTTCTCGTACGTGGCGGAGAAGCCGAGGTCGGCGGCGTTGCGGTGGAGCGCGCGGGTCCGGGAGTGTGCGTAGCGCACCCGGAAGAGGGGGTTCCGCTCGTGCTGGGCGAGCAGCTCGGCGTCGGGCGCCGGCAGCAGGAGCGCCCAGACGGCGGCGTCGTGGCCGAGCCGGGCGAGGGCGTCGGGGGCGGGCGCGGGGACGGCGAGCGCGTCGCTCCGTACGACACCGCGGTCGAGCAGCTCCCGTACGACCTGCTCCCCCGTACTCGCGTCGAGCGTGAAGTTCAGGAACCCGGGTCCTGTGACCTCGACGGCGGCGAGCCCGGGGGTGCCGGCCAGCCGCTCCCGGAGAATCTCGGCGACCTCGCGCGGGGGCCTGTTCGCGGCGCGGGCGAGCCGCAGCGCCACATTGCTGGCGTAGTCCCCGGTTCCGCCGGGGCGGGTGCGCTCGACGGCGGCCCGCTCGGGCACCGGAGCGGGCAGCACTTCCTCCTCGACGGCACTGCGCACTGCGCGCACCACGGCACGGGAGAGTTCTGCGGGGGTCACGGGGCAAGCCTAGGCGAGGTGGGGGTACCTCCCGCGAACGGGTTTCAGCATCTGGGCGGACGGAGCGTCACGGCAGCCGGTGCGTCACGGGGCCGGGGCCGAGGGCCGGGGCCGTCGTGGGGCCCGGCGCGTCATGGGGCCGGGGGCATCCCGCACGCGGGGTGCCCGTGCCCGGCGGCATGCCTGCCGTCGGTGGACGGCGGCTCCTCCTGACCCGCCAGCCGCCGTACGAGCCGGACCAGTTCGGCGGGCTCGAAGGGCTTGGAGAGGAAGGCGTCCACCCCGGCGGCCAGACCGCTCTCGACTTCGTACTGCGTACAAGCGCTGACGATGGCCACCGGAAGGTGACAGGTGCGGGGGTCGTCGCGGAGGCGGGCGGCGGCGCTGAGCCCGTCGAGCCGGGGCATCACCACGTCCAGCGTGATCACGTCCGGGCAGACCCGGTGCACGATCTCCAGGCATTCGGCACCGTCGGATGCGGTCACGACCTCGAAGCCCTCCAGTTCGAGATTGACCTTGATCAGCTGCCGGATGACCTTGTTGTCGTCGACCACAAGGACCCGGCCGAACACGCCCGGCACTCTTCGAGAGTAGGCCGGACTCCCGCACCGCGTACGGGTTTTACCCACTTCCGCCCCGTGCGGGGGAAGCGCTTGCGGGAGGCTGACGTGCGGGGGCGCAGATATCTGTTCACAGGCACCGGCCACGAGCTGGTAAGGTTCACCACGTCGCCGACACACCGCGCGAACGCCCCCGTAGCTCAGGGGATAGAGCATCGGCCTCCGGAGCCGGGTGCGCAGGTTCGAATCCTGCCGGGGGCACTCAGTTGCTCGGTACATCGTGCCGGGTCAGAGTGCCGGAATCGCCGTCCCTTCGGGGGCGGCGATTTTGCGTTGTCGTCGTGGGTTCCGCCGGTCGCCCCGGGCGGACGCTTCGTCGAGGGTTCCCTCCCCTCCCCCGCCACTCTCCCCCTCCCCCGCCACTCTTCGCGTTCCGCGCCTCACGGAGACTTGCTCCACGAACCGACGTGAGGAAACCGAGATGGCCGAAGGATCGGACCCGCGCACGTACGCACACAGCGTCCCCCATGCCGATCCGGGAGCGCCGGACCACCGCGGCCCGGCCCGCTACCTGTGGTGGCTGGTCAGGATGCAGCGCAAGCGGGTCGCCGTCGGAGCCCTGTGGGGCAGCTCGTGGATGTGCGCTCTCATACTTCCGCCGTACCTCATGTCCCAGGCGATCGACCGCGGTCTCAAGGCGGGCGACCGGGGGCAGTTGGTCCTCTGGGTCTCGGTCGTCCTCGTGGTCGGTGCGGCCGTCGCCGTCCTCGGCATCCTGCGCCACCGCACCATGACCCTCATCCGGGTCGACGCGGCGTACCGCACGGTGCAGGTCGTCGTCCGGCACATCACGCACCTGGGCGCGGCGCTGCCCGGCAAGGTGTCGGCGGGCGAGCTGACCCATCTGCAGGCGGGCGACATCGGCCGGATCGCCCAGACCCTGACCATCACGGGGCCCGGGGTGGGCGCGGTCATCGCCTACACCGTGACCGCCGTGCTGCTGTTCCGCATATCCGCCCTGCTGGCGCTCGTGGTCCTGCTGGGCGTCCCGCTGCTCGCGGTGACCGTCGGCCCGGTGCTGGAGAAGCTGCACGGCGCCGAGGGGACCTACCGGGAGAAGCAGGGCGAACTCACCGCCCAGGCAGTGGACATGGTGACCGGGCTGAGCGTGCTGAACGGCATCGGCGGGAAGCCGATGTTCGCCCGTCGCTACCGGGAGCGGTCCCAGGCCCTCCTGGGCGACGGCTACCGCGTCGCCTCCCTGACCAGCTGGGTGCAGTCCCTCGGGGCCTGCCTGCCGGTGATCTTCCTGGCCCTGGTCACCTGGATCGCCGCGCGGATGGCCGCCGACGGCGCCATCACGGTCGGTGAACTGGTGGCGGTCTACGGGTACGTCGCCGCGCTCCTGGCGCCCGTGACGTTCTTCATCGAGGGCGCCGACGACCTTCCGCGCGGACTGGTCTCCGCGCGCAGGGTGACCGACATCCTGGCGATGACGCCCGACATCGAGGACGGCGGGACGCCGGTGCCGCGGCCGGAAGGCCCCGCCGACCTGCACGATCCTGCCTCCGGACTGGTGCTGCCCGCGGGCCGGACGACGGCTCTGGTGAGCGCCCGGTTCGACGAGGCGCGTGCGGTGGTCGAGCGGCTGGGCCGCTACACGGACTCCGACGTCACCTGGGGCGGCGTCCCGCTGGCGGGCATGGAGCTCGCCGAGGTGCGCCGGCACATCCTGCTCGCCGACAACGACACATACCTCTTCGGCGGTTCGGTCCGGTCCGCGGTCTCCGTACGGGACTCCCACTCCGACGAGGACATCGAGCGGGCGGTGCGGGCCGCGGTGGCCGAGGACATCGTCGAGGCGCTGCCGGACGGGCTCGAATCCCGGCTGGACAACCGGGGTCTCAACGTGTCCGGCGGCCAGCGGCAGCGGCTGCGGCTCGTGCGGGCACTGCTCGCCGACCCCGAGGTCCTGCTGCTCGTCGAGCCGACCTCGGCCCTGGACGCCCACACCGAGGCCACCGTCGCGTCGCGGGTCAACGCCGCCCGCGAGGGGCGCACCACCCTCGTCGTCAGTACGTCCCCGCTGCTGCTCGGTCATGCGGACCAGGTGTCGTACCTGGTGAACGGCCGGGTCGTCGCGACGGGCACGCACGGTGAACTGCTCGCGCTGCAGCGCGACTACCGGGCCCTGGTCTTCCGCGGCGCCGACGGATACGAACCGGGCGACGGATACGAACCGGCCGACGCGGCCCGACCGGACGGCCGGACGGCCGGCGCCCAGGAAGGAATCAGCCGATGAGCGGCTCGCAGGAGATACCGAGGCTCCCGGTCGCCGACGGCCGGGCCGTGCGCCGGGCCAGCTGGGGGCTGCTCAAGGCCGACGGCCCTGCCATGGTCAAGATCGTCGTCCTGACCTGTCTGGCCTCGCTGGCGGGGATCGCGGGCCCGTGGCTGCTCGGCAGGATCGTCGGCGCGGTCGAGCAGGGCGACCTCACGGCCTCCCGGGTCGACCGGCTGGCGATGGCCGCACTCGCCTTCGCCCTGGCCCAGTTGGTGCTGACCCGGTACGCCCGCGCCCACTCCCACCGGTTCGGCGAGCGCGCGCTCGCCCGGCTGCGCGAGGAGGTCGTCGAGCGGACCCTCGCCCTGCCCGCCAGGCTGGTCGAACAGGTAGGTACCGGCGATCTGGTGACCCGCTCGTCCGTGGACGTCGCCACCGTGGCCTCGACGCTGCGCAACGCGGCGCCGGACGTGTTCATCGCCCTGGTGCAGGTGCTGTTCATCCTCGTCGCGGTCTTCGTGCTGCATCCGCTGCTGGGGCTGTGCGCGCTGGTGGGCCTGCCGTTCGTCTGGTGGGCCGCCCGCTGGTACCTCGCCAGGGCCAGGGACGCCTATCTCGCCGAGGGCGCGGCCGCGTCCGACGTCGCCGAGGCGCTCAACGCCACGGCGCAGGGTGCCCGCACCGTCGAGGCGTTCGGCCTGCGCGGCAGGCGGGTGCGGCACACGGACGAGACCATCGACGCGACGTACCGCGCGCGACGGCGCACCCTGTTCCTGCGCACCGTGCTGTTCCCCGTCACCGGGTTCGCGCACTCGCTGCCCGTGGCGCTGGTCCTCCTGGCGGGCGGGTTCGCCTACCTCGACGGCGCGGTCGGTCTGGGCGTGGTGGTGGCGGGCAGCCTCTACATGTGGCAGCTGGTCGACCCGCTCGACCGCGTGCTCACCTGGATGGAGCAACTCCAGCTCAGCGGGGCGTCGTTCGCCCGGATCAAGGGCGTCGGCACGGTCACCGACGAGACCGTGCCGGACGCCCGGCAGCCCGCCGACGACCGCATCGAGGTCTCCGGGGTGCGGTACGCGTACTCCGGCACGCACGACGTGCTGGACGACGTCGATCTGACGGTGCGGCCCGGCGAGCGGCTGGCGGTGGTCGGCGCCTCGGGTGCGGGCAAGTCCACCCTCGGCAAGCTGATGTCCGGGGTGGGAGTGCCGCGCACGGGGTCGATCGAGGTGGGCGGCGTCCCGGTGGCGGCGCTGGCCGCCGCGGGTGCGCTGGGCAACCGCATCATCCTGATCACCCAGGAGCACCACGTGTTCCTCGGGACCCTCCGGGAGAACCTCGCGATGGCGGCGCCGGACGCCACCGACGGTGCCATGCTCGCCGCGCTCGCCATGGTGGAGGCCGACTGGGCCCAGGAGCTCAAGGACGGACTCGACACCCGGCTCGGCGCCGGCGGGGTTCAGCTCGATGCCGCCCAGGCGCAGCAACTCACCCTCGCCCGGGTGCAGTTGGCCGATCCTCATACGTTGATCCTGGACGAGGCGACGGCGCTGCTCGACCCCACGACGGCGCGGCACGCCGAACGGGCGATGGCCGCCGTGCGCGCCGACCGTACGGTGATCGCCATCGCGCACCGGCTGCAGACCGCGCACGACGCCGACCGGGTCGCCGTCATGGCGGACGGCCGCATCGTCGAGCTCGGCACCCACGACGAACTGGTCGCCGCCCAGGGCCCGTACGCGGCACTCTGGCGGTCCTGGAACGGCCAGGACCGCTAGCCCGGCGCGACCCCTGGAACGGCCGGGACCGAAAGCCCGGCGCGGTCGGGGAGCCAGGGCCGGCCGCCGGTGCGGGAAGGGGGCGAGGGAGGGGACCATGGGTGTGTGAGCGAACACGGGGAATCCCCCACGCCGTTGCCGGACGGGCGTGACTGTGCGGCCGGGGAGACCCTGCCTGACCTCTTCTCGGCCCAAGTGGCCAGGACCCCCGGTGCGTTGGCACTCGTCGCCGACGGGGTCGAGCTGACGTACGCCGAGCTGGACGCCTGTGCGCACCGGCTGGCCCTGGCGCTCGTCGCCAGGGGGGCGGGACCCGAGACGGTCGTCGCGGTGTCGGCGCCGCGTTCGGCCGAACTCGTCATCGCCCTCCACGCGGTGCACAAGGCCGGTGCGGCGTACCTGCCGATCGACCCGGACCATCCGGCGGAACGCATCAGGTTCGTGCTCGACGACGCGAAGCCGCTGCTGACGCTGACGCTCGACGACATCAGGCGCGCCCCGGATCCGGCCGGAACGGCCCCCGCCGGGTCGGCCCCCGCCGGGTCGGCCCTTCCGCGCGCGGCCCCGGACAACACCGCGTACGTCATCTACACCTCGGGCTCGACCGGGCGGCCGAAGGGCGTCGTGGTGTCCCACCGCGCCATCGTCAACCGGCTGCGCTGGATGCAGGCGGAGTATCCGCTGGCCGCCGACGACCGGGTGCTGCAGAAGACACCGGCCGGATTCGACGTGTCGGTGTGGGAGTTCTTCTGGCCGCTGTCCGCGGGGGCGTGCCTCGTCGTGGCGAAGCCCGACGGGCACCTGGATCCGGCGTACCTCGCCGAGACCGTCAGGACCCGGCGGATCACCACCGTGCACTTCGTGCCGTCGATGCTGCGGCTGTTCCTCGCCGAGCCCGCCGCGGCCTCCTGCACCGGCCTGCGCCGGGTCTTCGCCAGCGGCGAGGCCCTCGGCGGTGAGCTGCGGGAACGGTTCTTCGAAGTGCTCGACACCGAGCTGCACAACCTCTACGGCCCCACCGAGGCCGCGGTCGACGTGTCCTACTGGCGGTGCCGTCCTGACGACCGGCCGGGCCCCGTGCCGATCGGCGGGCCGGTCCTGAACACCCGGCTGTACGTCCTGGACGCCGACCTCCGGCCGGTCCCGCCCGGCGAGACCGGTGAACTCTGCGTCGCGGGCGTCCAGTTGGCCCGTGGCTACCTCAACAGGCCCGGTCCCACCGCCGCGAGCTTCGTACCGGACCCGTACGGTCCGCCCGGCAGCCGCATGTACCGCACCGGGGACCTCGCACGGCTGCGGCAGGATTCCGTCATCGAGTACGTGGGCCGGGCCGACCACCAGGTCAAGGTCAACGGCGTACGCATGGAACTCGGCGAGATCGGGGCCGCACTGCTGCGGCACCCCTCGGTCGCCGACGCCGTGGTGCTGGCCGGGACCGACGGAGCGGGCGGGACCCGGCTGACCGGCTACCTCGTCCCGGACGCCGCCGACGCGGCCGCGCTGCTCAGGCTGCGCCGACTGGAGGAGAGCGGCGAGGTCACCGCCGACGAGCTGCACACGCTGCCGAACGGCATGGTGGTCGCGTCGGCCAACCGTACCGAGACGGACTTCCTCTACCAGGAGATCTTCGAGGGCCAGGAGTACCTGCGCAACGGCATCGTGCTGCCGGAGGGGGCCCGTGTCTTCGACGTCGGCGCGCACATCGGTCTGTCCACGCTCGCGATCGCCCGGTCCTGCCCCGGCAGCACCGTCTACGCGTTCGAGCCGATGCCGCCGGTGTTCCGGCTGCTCGACCTCAACACCCGGATCCACGGCGTCGACGCCCGGCTGTTCCCGTGCGGGGTGGCCGGGGAGACCGGCACCGCGACCTTCACGTACTACCCGAAGCTCTCCCTCATGTCGGGCCGCTTCGGCGACACCGGTGAGGAACGGAGCGTGGTGGAGGCGTTCGTACGCAACGGGGCCGAGGCGGCCGCGCTCGCGGCTGCGGGCTCCGGGTCCGGGTCCGGCTCCGGGTCCAGCTCCGGCTCCGAGTACGAGTCAGACCTGGACGATCTGCTCGCCGAACGGCTGCGCCACACCGACATCACCTGCGAGCTGCGCACGCTCTCCGACGTGATCCGCGAGACCGGGGTCGACCGCATCGACCTCCTGAAGATCGACGCGGAGAAGAGCGAGGTCGAGGTCCTGCGCGGGCTCGCGGACGAACACTGGCCCATGATCGGCCAGTTGGTCGTCGAGGCCCATGACACGAACGGTCGGGTCGAGTGGATCCGGGACCGTCTCGCGGGCCGGGGATTCTCCGTCGTGGTCGAGGGCCGGACCGTGCTCGCGGACACCGGCCTGGTCACGGTCTACGCCACCCGCGGCGATCCGGCACAGGTACGGGCGGCCTCCGGCGCGGGCTCCGACACGGTCTCCGGCGCGGGCTCCGACGCGGTCTCCGGCGCGGCGCCGCTGCCCGGCGGCTCCCGCTGGTCGGACCCGGACCTGTTCGTGGCGGACGTCCGCCGGGAAGCGCTGCGGCAGCTCCCGGAGAACATGGTGCCGTCGTCGTTCGTCGTGCTCGACGCGTTCCCGCTGACGGCCAGCGGCAAGCTCGACCGCAAGGCCCTGCCGGCCCCCAGGCAGCGGACGGCGCCCACCCGCGAGGCGCCCCGCAGCGCCCGCGAGGAGACCCTCTGCGCGCTGTTCGCCGAGGTGCTCGGCGTGCCCGAGGTGGGGGTTCACGACGACTTCTTCCTGCGGGGCGGGCACTCGCTGCTCGCGATCCGGCTGATCGGCCGGATCCGCTCGGTGTGCGGTGCCGAGCTGAACATCCGCAGCCTGCTGGAGGCGCCGACCGTCGCCGCGTTCGCCGCGCTGCTGGCCCGCGACGCGGGACCGGCGGCCGACCCGCTGGACGTGCTGCTGCCGCTGCGGGCGACCGGCTCGCGCCCGCCGCTGTTCTGTGTGCATCCCGCGGCGGGGGCGGGCTGGGTCTACTCCGAGATGCTGCGGCACGTCGGTGCGGACCACCCCGTGTACGTACTCCAGGACCGCGGTCTCACCGGTGCCGAACCGGTCACCAGCGTCGAGGACATGGCGGCGCACTACGTCCGGCGGATCCGCGACGTCCAGCCGGCCGGCCCCTACCACCTGCTCGGCTGGTCCTTCGGCGGGCTCGTCGCGCACGCGATCGCCACCCGGCTCCAGGGCGCCGGGGAGCGGGTCGACCTGCTGGCGCTGCTCGACGCGTATCCGCTGCACGACTACCCGGCGTCCGGGGATCTGCGGCCGGGCGCGTCCGACGGGTTCGCGGAGCTGCTCGACTCGCTGGGGTGCCCGTGGGAGGGCGAGCCGGGGGAACCGCTGGGGGAAGCCGGGTTCAGGAGGGCCGTCCGGGCGGCCGACAGCCCGCTGGCCGCCCTGGACGAGAGCCAGGCGATCGCCATGGCCCGGGTGTTCCGGACCAATGTCGCCCTCGCCCACGCGTTCAAGCCCGCGGTCTTCGACGGTGACGTGCTGCTCTTCACGGCCTCGCTCGGCAGGACCGGCCGGTCGCCGGACCACGCGGACTGGGCGCCCTACCTGACGGGACGACTGGAAGTGCACCCCGTGGAGTGCGCCCACGGAGAGATGTCGGGCCGACGGCCGACCGCCGAGATCGGCCCGGTGGTCGCGGCGGGCCTGACCGGGCGACGCTGACCTCCCTCTGCGGCACGCCGAGCTTCAGGCCGGGCTGTCGGCTCCCGGTCGACCTCCCCCGGCCGGTCGACCTCCCCCGGCCGGTCTGCCTCCCACGGCCGGTCGCACTACGGCTGTCGGACCCGCTGCAGGGCGTCCAGCCGGTGCCCGATGTCGCTGATGAGCTCGGCCTCCCGCTCGGCCAGGTAGAAGTGCCCGCCCGGCATCACCCGCATGTCGAAGCCCTTGGGGGCGATCTGTTCCCAGGCCCGTACGGACTCGACGTCGACCGCCGGGTCGCTGTCGCCGACGTAGGCGGCGACCGGGCAGTGCAGTGTGACGCCCGGCCGGGCCGGATAGCGGGCGACGACCCCGAAGTCGGCGCGGATCGCCGGGAGGACGAGCTCGCGCAGGCCGGGGTCTTCGAGCAGCGCACTGTCCGTGCCGCCGAGCTGGAGCACCTCGGCGATCAGCGCGTCGTCGTCGTTCAGGTCGATGGTGCGGGGGGTGAGCAGGTGCGGCGCCTTGCGGCCGGAGACCATGAGCAGCGCCGGCGGGGTGTTCCCCCGGTCCTGGAGGCGGAGCGCGATCTCGTAGCCGAGAGAGGCCCCCATGCTGTGGCCGAAGATCACCAGCGGGGTGTCGAGGAAGGGGAGCAGCTCCTCGGTGAGGGCGTCGGCCAGCTGCCCCATCTCGGTCAACGGCTCTTCGAGGATGCGCTCCTGGCGCCCCGGGTAGCGGGCGGACATCACCTCGACGCCTTCGCCGAAGGCGTGCCCCCAGCGGTGGAAGAAGGTGGCGGAGCCGCCCGCGTGGGGCAGGCAGAGCATCCGGAGTCCGGGCGGGGTCGGGTGGACGTATCGGCGCAGCCAGGGGCTGCCGTGGTCAAGTGCCATGGTGGATGGCCTCCTTGCTGGTACTCGCTCGGGGTGCGGCGCTTCGGCGGGCGGCAGGCCGCGCATCACGTCGTCGTCCTGCTGACGTCCGGTGCGCCGGAAAGTATGTGTACGGGCTGACCCGGCACGGCGGCACGGGCTCCCCATTCACGCGGATATCCCAGGGACACCTCGTAATGCGGAACTCCGTCCTGGCGGATCAGTCGCGGAATGTGCAGATGCCCGTAGACCACGGCGGCGGCCCGGAATCGCCGGGGCCAGTCCTCGGTGGCCTCGGTGCCGCACCACAGAGCGAATTCCGGATAGCGCAATACCCGAGTGGGTTCACGTATCAGCGGAAAGTGATTGATGAGAACCGTGGGCAAATGCTCCGGAATGGCGGCGAGGCGGGCCTCGGTCTCCACCAGCCTGGCCCGGCACCAGGCCTCGCGGCTCGGATAGGGGTCGGGGTGCAGCAGGTATTCGTCCGTGCAGATGACGCCGGCCTCGACGGCCAGCTCCAGCGCCTCGTCCTTCGCGGCGACCCCCGGCTGCCGGAAGGTGTAGTCGTACAGCAGGAACAGGGGGGCGATCACGACCGGACCGTCGGCGCCGTGCCAGACCGGGTACGGGTCCTCGGGCGTCACGACCCCCAAGTCCCGGCACATGTCCACGAGATGCCGGTAGCGCGCTTCGCCCTTCAGGGAGACAGGGTCGCCGGGGCGGGTCCACAGTTCGTGGTTCCCGGGAACCCACACCACCTTCGCGAAGCGGTCGCTGAGCCGGCGCAGTGCCCATTCGACGTCCGCGAAGTCGTCGCCGATGTCGCCTGCCAGCAGGAGCCAGTCGCCGTCCGTGCCGGGACGCAGGCGTTCGACCATTTTCCGGTTGTCGGCATAGCGGACATGCAAATCGCTAATGGCCAGAAGATTTTCCATCCGGAACTATCCTGATCCCCCCGCACCCGCCACTCGCCGTTCAGCAGCACAGCGGAGCGCACCTCGGGCGCGCGGGTGTACGTATCGCCAATAGCGGTCAATTAACATTGATTCGGAATATCTCCGGCCAATCCATGCCCCATCGCATTTCCATGCAAACAAAAAGATCCTTGCCCGCAGTGTGAGATGAGTCAATGTTACGAACGTCACGTCCCCGCGGGTGCACATCGGTCAGGCGGAGGTCCGCTTCCTGGCGGGCGCCTTCTTGGCCGGGACCTTCTTCGTGGCGGCCGCCGTCTTCTTGCCGGTGGCCGTCTTCTTCGCCTTCGTGGCGGTGGCCGTCTTCGCCGCTGCGGCCGTCTTCTTGGCGGGTGCCGCCTTCTTCCGGGACCCGAGTTCGGTGACCTCGGCGGGGGCCTTGCCGGAGTCGGCGGACTCGCCGCGGGAGCTCTTGGCGGCCCGGACGCTGTTCTCCAGCGCTGCCATCAGGTCGATGACCTGGGCGTCGCCGCCGGTGTTCGCCGTCGCCGCAGGTGAAACGGCCCCGCCGCTCTCGGACTTGGCGGCGATCAGCTCCTCGACGGCCTCGCGGTAGTCGTCGTGGAGGGTGTCGAGGTCGACCTCGCCGAGAGTGTCCATCAGGGCGTCCGCCAGGTCGAGTTCGGCGTCGCGGACCGTGACCTTGCCCTCCGGGGCGATGCCTTCGGGTCGGCGGATCTCGTCCGGCCAGAGCAGGCCGTGCATGGCGATCACGTCGTCGACCA
Organism: Streptomyces sp. NPDC021093; assembly: GCF_044333135.1. Classification (NCBI taxonomy): domain Bacteria; kingdom Bacillati; phylum Actinomycetota; class Actinomycetes; order Kitasatosporales; family Streptomycetaceae; genus Streptomyces; species Streptomyces sp. NPDC021093. Next base: position 167,244 of record NZ_JBIRQJ010000014.1, read on the forward strand.
CCCGGAGCATGCCGAGGCGTTCACGACCGCGCAGGGCGAATTTCGCGATGGCGACCTTGCGGCTGCGGGAGAGCGCTTCGCGCAGCAGGGTGTACGGCTTGGCGGCCGGGACGCCGTTGGCGGAGAGGTAGTACGCCTGGTCCATCTGGAGGGGGTCGATGGAGGCGACCGGGACGAACGCGACGATCTCGATGGTGCGTGCGGTGGGCAGCGGGAGCGCCGCCAGGTCGTCGTCCGTGATGGGGATGATCGAGCCGTCGGCGTCCTCGTACCCCTTGCCGATCTCGGCGGACTGGACCTCCTGCTCGTCCAGCTCGCACACCTTGCGGTAGCGGATCCGGCCGCCGTCGGCGGTGTGGATCTGACGGAACGAGACGGCGTGGCTCTCGGTCGCGTTGAAGAGCTTGATCGGGATGCTGACCAGTCCGAAGGAGATGGCGCCGTTCCAGATTGATCTCATGCCCGTGATCCCTTTCGGTGGGATTCTTATGCTATGTCGCCCATGACGGAGGTGGAGGGTCGACGGCTGGCCCTCAGCAATCTGGAGAAGGTGCTCTACCCGGCCACTGGGACGACCAAGGGCGAGGTGCTGCACTACGTCGCCACGACGGCCGGGGCCCTGCTGCCGCACGTGCACGACCGGCCGATGTCCTTCCTGCGCTTTCCGGACGGGGTGGCGGGCGAGAAGTTCTTCGCGAAGAATCCGCCGCCGGGGAAGCCCTCCTGGGTGAAGACGGTGGCGGTGCCGCGGTCCGAGGGGGTGACGGCGCGGCAGGTGGTCGTGGCGGATCTGTCGACGTTGGTCTGGGCGGCCAACCTGGTGGTGGAGTTCCACGTTCCGCAGTGGCGGGCGGAGAGTCCCGGGGTGGCCGACCGGATGGTCCTCGACCTGGACCCCGGGGAGCCCGCGACGGTGGCGGAGTGCTGCGAGGTGGCGCTGTGGCTGCGGGAGCGGCTGGCGGCGGACGGGCTCGGGGCGTGGGTGAAGACGTCGGGGTCCAAGGGGCTGCATGTCCTGGTGCCGGTGGAGCCGACGCCTTCGGAGCAGGTCAGCGCCTATGCGAAGGCGCTCGCGAAGGAGGCGGAGGCGGAGCTTCCGGAGCTGGTGGTGCACCGGATGACGCGGGCGCTGCGGAAGGGGCGGGTGTTCGTGGACTTCAGTCAGAACTCGGCCTCGAAGACCACGGCCGCGCCGTACACCCTCCGGGCGAGGAGCGAGCCGACCGTCTCGACACCGGTGACCTGGGAGGAGATCGAGGCGGGGAGGGCCGATGCCGGTTCGCTGGTCTTCCGGGCGGCGGACATCGGCGCGCGGCTGGAGCGGTACGGGGACCTGCTGGGGCCGCTGCTCAACCCGAACCGGGCGCGGGCGCTGCCGGGGGTGTAGGGCGGGGCCCCGAGGGGGTCGGCGGAGCGGGCGGGCGGCTCGCCGTTACGCCCGTAGCCAGGTGTGGCGGTCGCGGGCGGAGGCGTACAGGGACTCGATGTCGGCCGGTTTGAGTACGCCGCCGAGGCGGGCCAGCGTCGAGCCCGTCTCGCCCTCGCGCAGGAGCCGTACGTCGCCCGGGGGCGGGCCGCCTTCGACGCGGGTCGCCCCGACGACGGCGAGCACCGGGCGTACGGCCGCGGCGAGGGCGAGCGCGGCCCGTTCGGCGTCGTGGGCGGCGCGGCGCAGGCAGGGGGCGGCGGCGGGGACGTCGAGGCGGAAGCGGCGGCCGCGGGCGGCGACGGTGTGCACGGTGAGGATGCCGGCGGGGCCGACCAGGAGGTGGTCGAGATGGGCCTGGCCCGGCAGCGGTACGCAGTGCAGGACCCGCCAGCCGACGCGCTCCAGGGCGTCCAGCTCCTCGCCGATGTGCTGGAGCGCGGCGAGCGTCTCGCGGCGCGGGTCGGAGCGGAAGCGGCGGGCGGGCGGGGCTTCGTCCAGGGCGGTGTGCAGGTGCTCGCCCGGACGGTTGGGGGCCAGGTCGTCGTCCGGGTGGAGGGCGAGGCGCACCAGTTCGGCGGGGGTGGGGACGGGCGGCGGTCCGACGGTGAGGGGGCCGGTGACGTACGGGGCGAGGGCGGTCAGGACCTCCTCGCGGCGCCCTTCCGCCAGCAGGCTGACGCGGCCGGTGTCCCGGTCGTACCAGGCGATGTTCCGGCCGGTGGCGAGACTCACGTACAGTCGCGTGCCGCCGTGGCCAAAGGACGGTGTGACTCGCAGTGGCTTCATCGTCCATCACCCCCTGCCATGGGAACAGGCGAGGGGCCTCCGGGGCAACAACTGGGCACATACGGGTGGGAGTTGATCGGGAGTCGACCGCGGGACGGGGGTCCGGCGGCCGGCGGCGACCGGGTCGGGGGAAGTGCCGGGAACCCGTCGGGGGCGCCGGACGTTGCACCAGTACGGCCGGGGCTGTACCGGTCGCGGGGCGGGCGTGGGGCCCGTACCCGGGGATTCGGGGGCGCGCCATGATCATTTTCGGCACCAAGGGGTATGTGTACCAGCTGGCGATGCTGATGCTGCTGTGCGGGCAGTGCGGCAATCCGGCGGCGCACACGCTGCGCAAGCGGATCACGAAGTTCACCCTGTTCTTCGTCCCGCTGTTCCCTGTCTCGTCGAAGTACGTCACGCAGTGCACGTTCTGCGGGGCCGAGCGGCGGGTGGAGCGGGCGGAGGCGGAGCGGCTCCAGTCGCAGGGCGGGAACCCGGCGTACGGCCAGGGGCAGGGGCAAGGACCGGGTCAGGGGCAGGGGCCCGGTGGGATACCGCAGCAGCAGAATCCGTATCGGCAGGGGTTCTGATCCGTGGCGATTCCCGTGATGCCTCCTGGGGCGATTCCCGTGGTCGCGCTTGCCGTCGGGCGGCTGTTACACGACCGATGAACCTCCGCAATAGCGGACATTTAGGCTTCATCGCATGAGTACGACGACCAAGCCCAGCAAGCAGCAGCCCCGCACGGCCAGGCTCGTGGCCGCGTCCGTTCTCACCCTCGCCGTCGGCGGCGGACTCGTCGCCTGCGGAGGCGGCTCCTCCACCGCCCTGGCGCCGGACGTGAACGTCAAGAACGCCGCGGTGCAGCCCGCGGACCAGGGGCGGCCCCAGGACAGGACCGGCGCACCGGACCCCCTCAAGGCGTCCAGGCCGACCGGGCTGGTCATCCCCTCGGCGGGCGTGCGGACCCACAGCATGCTCGACCTCGGCCTGGACAAGAACCAGGAGCTGGAGGTCCCGTCGGTCGCCGACGCCGAGAAGCCCGGCTGGTACACCGGCGCGGTCACCCCCGGCGAGAAGGGCGCCTCGATCCTGGTCGCGCACTACGACACGGCCAAGGGTCCGGCCCTGCTGCGCAACGTCGCCAAGATGAAGGTCGGCGACGCGATCGAGGTGAGCAGGGCGGACGGCAGCACCGCCAAGTTCAGGATCCGGGAAGTTCAGCAGGTGGACAAAAAGGACTTCCCTACGAATAAGGTCTATGGGAAGACCGAGCGTCCGGAGCTGCGCCTCATCACTTGCGGGGGCCCGATCCGGGACGGCCACCGTTCTGACAACATCATCTTCTTCGCCGACCTCGTGAAGTAGGGGCCGGCAGGGAGGGGAGTTCTTGTTCCTCCGCCGACCCGATCGACTCGATCGGCCCGATGGAAGCGATCGGCCCGACGGACACGCTCGGCCCGATGGGCGCGTAGCACCGGTCCGAGGACCGGTGCTGCCCCCCGGCCGGATGCGTACGCTGCCGGCCCGGACGGCCGGCGCCGCCGCACTGGTGGCCGCGGTGTCCGTGCTGTCCGGCGCGGTTTCGGGCTGCGGCAAGGCGGGCGAGCTGAAGAGCGCGGGGCCCGCGCACGCGGCCGTCGGGCCGGTGCGGCTGTGGCCGACGCTGCCGCCCGCGAAGGCTCCGGCCGAGGACTTCGGGATGGCCGAGACGGAGACCGCCAAGGGCATCAGGGTGCGGGACGGCAATGTGCGCAAGGTGGATCCGGTCGCGGTGGTACGGGCCGAGGTGGCCGCGCACCCCGACACGTACAGCGGACCCAGCGGGCTCTACGCGGAGACGGTGGCCAAGCTCGCCACCTGCGGCGAGCGGCCCAAGCAGTGCCCGGTGCTGCCGCCGTACTACCGCGATCTGACGGGCGACGGCCGGGACGAGCTGATCCTCGGCATCAGAATGCCGGAGGGCCAGCTGGCGATCCGCGCCTACCTCGCCGAGAAGGGCGGGCTGACCCGGATCATGGGCACGTCGGACGCGGTGATCAGCGTGGCGTTCGCGGGCCGGGACCTGGTGCTGCGGGTGCCGTCCGGGATCACGGGCTACGAGTACCGGACCGCCTGGACCTGGGACGCGCGCCAGCACGCGATGCTGGCCACGCAGGACCAGATCGTGCACACACCCCGGGGCCCGCACCCGAAGCCTTCGGGCACGGGACCGGGCACAGGACCCGGTACCGGTACGGGCACGGGGCCCGGCACGGGCGCGGGTACAGGCCCCGGCGACGGCGCGGGCACGGGACCCGGTACCGGCACAGGTACGGGCGCGGGCACGGGACCCGGCACAGGTACGGGTACGGGTACGGGGCGTGGCACAGGCACGGGCCGCGACACGGACACAGGCGCGGGCGCATACGCAGACGCGGACCCGAGCGCGTTCACGTACACGGACGCGGACGCTGACGCGCGAACGAGCGCGTACACGTACACGGCCGCCAGCACGAGCACGCACACGCACACGTACGCCAGCACGCACGCAGGCACCGGCATCCACCCCCACACCGGCACCGGCACCGGCACCCACACCGGCACCCACGAAGCCGCACCCCCCGACCGGGCCCCCGCCCCAGCCCCCGCCCCCCTCCCCTCCCCCATCCGGCGCGCCCCATGAAGCGCGTCCGTCTGCCGTTTCCTGCCTGGACCGCCTCGCTCACCTGGAAGGCGCTCGCCTTCCTCACCGTGATGTGCTGCGCCCTCGCCTTCGTCCTCGGCGCCCTGGTGCACGTGTCGGTGACCCACCAGACGGTCGAGCAGGCCCGTGAGAAGGCCCTGGACAAGCTGGACCGGGCCGTCCAGGCGTACGAGGCGGGCGACCCGCTGCCGCCCGGCGCCGGGCTCGACCTCCCCGGACTGCCCGGCTCCCTGGTGACCCTCGCCCGCGACGGCCAGCAGGGCACCGTCGTGGAGAACGACCTGGACGGCCACCCCCGGATGTGGGCCGCCCGCGCCGCCGACGGCCGCGCCCTGGGCGTCGCGATGGACTACGGCCCGAGCGTGGAGACCATCACCGGCCTGGACCGGGCCATCCTCTACTCCTCCGCCCTCGCCATCGGCGCCACCCTGCTGGTCGGCGCCTTCGCCGTCACCCGCGTCACCCGCCGCCTGCACCAGACCGCCCGGGTCGCCCGCCGGATCGACGCGGGCGACCTCGACGCCCGGGTGAACGACCCCCGCAACCGGGACCCCGGCCGCCATCAGGACGAGGTGTCCACCGTCTCCGGCGCCCTCGACACCATGGCCTCCACCCTCCAGGGCAAGCTGCTCAGCGAGCAGCGGTTCACCGCCGACGTCGCCCACGAGCTTCGCACCCCGCTGGCCGGGCTGACCGCAGCCGCCGGGCTGCTGCCGCCTGGCCGGCCGTCCGAGATGGTGCAGGAGCGGGTGGACGCGATGCGGCGGCTGACCGAGGACCTCCTGGAGATCTCCCGGCTGGACTCGGGCAGCGAGCAGGTCGAGCTGGACATCCACCAGCTGGGCCCGCTGGCCGAGCGCGCCGGGCGCGGGGCGGGCGCTCCCACCGAGGTACGGGTCGTCAGGAGCGTCGGCGTGGAGACCGACCGGCGCCGTCTCGAACGGGTGCTGGGCAATCTCGTCGCCAACGCGCACAAGCACGGCCGGGCCCCGGTGGTGCTGACGGTCGAAGGACCGGTCATCACGGTGCGTGACCACGGCTCCGGTTTTCCCGCCTACCTGGTGGAGCACGGGCCGCAGCGGTTCCGCACCGAGGCGGGCGCGGGCAAGGGCGGGCACGGTCTCGGTCTGACCATCGCGGCGGGCCAGGCGGAGGTGATCGGGGCCCGGTTGACGTTCACCAACGCACCGGACGGCGGGGCGGTCGCCACGCTCGTACTGCCGGAATCCCCCGAGCCCGGCAACTCCCCACAAGGCAACACAAAGTGACACTTTGCGATCATTAAGTGTCGATTTTAGGGTGAAGCAAGCGAGTTGAGGGCCGCATCCCGCAACGGGGCGCGGCCACTCCTCCCTAGGAGGCAACATGCCCACCCCCAAGAAGCTGGCCCTGTACGTCGCCGCGGGTGCGCTGACCGCGGCCCTCGCAAGCACCCCCGCCCTGGCCGAGCAGCGACCCGCCACCGACCAGCAGCCGGTCGCCGAACAGCAGCCCGCCGCCGAGCAGCAGCCGGTCGCCGAGCACCCCCGGCACACCGAAGGCCGCGTCACGGCGAGGGGCGGCCTGAAGCTCCGCGACAAGCCCACCCGCAGCAGCCGCATCATCCGTGTCGAGCCCTACGGCGCCACGGTCCACATCTTCTGCAAGACCACAGGCGATCACGTCGAGGGCAACAACCACTGGTACCTGCTCACGGACGGCACGTGGGCCTGGGGATCCGCCCAGTACATCGTGCCGAGGGACGGGCACAGCCCCCGCTGGTGCTGAGCGCTCCGCTGGATGTGCCGCGAGGTGCCGTTGCTCATCCGCGGCGCCGTCGTGGCTGGTCGCGCCCACGCGGCGGAGCCGCATAACCGAATACAGCCCCGCGCCCCTAAGGGGCGCTGCCGAACCAGGCGTGACGTTCCTGCCCCCTGGTGACATATGCCGACATTCAGCACAATCGCTTGCTACGTTGCCGGTCATGACGGACACGAAGACGGGCAGGCTCAGGGACGCGCCCCCACCCGATCTCCGGCTCCCCAAGCGTCGCGGCGTAGAGCTCTCGCTCCTCGTCGGCGCCGTCCTCATCGCCGTGCTCGGCTACTGCGCCGCCGGCCTCGGCAAGACCGGCGGCGCACCGCCCGACGCCCTGAGCTACGGCGCGGGCCTCGGCGTCCTCGCACTCCTCGCCCACTTCGCGGTCCGCTTCCGCGCACCGTACGCCGATCCGCTCCTCCTCCCGATCGCCGTGCTCCTCAACGGCATCGGCCTGGTCCTGATCTACCGGCTGGACCTCGAAACCCCGCAGGACCAGGCCGCGTTCACCCAGCTGACCTGGTCCACGCTCGGCGTCGGCCTCTTCATCGCCGTGGTCGTACTCCTCCGCGACCACCGGGTCCTGGCGCGGTACGCGTACCTCTCGTGCGCCGCCGCGCTCGTCCTGATGGCCGTCCCGATCTTCTTCCCGGCGATCAACGGGGCCAAGATCTGGATCCGGATCGGCGGACTCTCCTTCCAGCCGGGCGAGTTCGCGAAGATCCTGCTCGCCGTCTTCTTCGCCGCGTACCTGGCCGCCAACCGCAACGCCCTCGCGTACACCGGCCGTACCCTCTTCTTCAAGCGTCTCCAGCTCCCGACCGGCCGGGTGCTGGGCCCGATCGTCACGATCTGGCTGCTGAGCGTCGGCGTCCTGGTCCTGGAGCGGGACCTGGGTACGTCCCTGCTCTTCTTCGGCCTCTTCGTGATCATGCTGTACGTGGCGACCGGGCGGACCGGCTGGATCGCGGTGGGACTGCTGCTGGCCGCGGTCGGGGCGTACGCCGTCGGCTCGATCGAACCGCATGTGCACAGCCGGGTCGCCGACTGGCTGAATCCCTTCGCCTCCATCGAGGCGGGCCAGGGTCCCGGCCAACTCGCCCAGTCCCTCTTCGCGTTCGCGGCGGGCGGCATGCTCGGGACCGGGCTCGGCCTCGGCCATTCCATCCTCATCGGGTTCGCCGCGAAGTCCGACTTCATCCTGGCGACGGCGGGCGAGGAGCTCGGCCTGACCGGGCTCACCGCGCTCTTCCTGCTGTACGCGCTGCTGGTCGCCCGCGGCTACCGGGCGGGTCTGTCGCTGCGCGACCCGTTCGGCCGGCTGCTCGCCATCGGCCTCGCGTCGATCGTCGCGCTCCAGGTGTTCGTGATCGCGGGCGGTGTGATGGGGCTGATCCCGCTGACCGGCATGGCGATGCCGTTCCTGGCGCAGGGCGGCTCGTCCGTCGTCACCAACTGGATCATCGTGGCGCTGCTGATCCGGGTCAGCGACTCGGCCCGCAGCCCCCAGCCGTCGGCCGCCGAAACCGGTCAGATCGCGGCGGTGACGGCCGACGATCCGGCCGAACTCGAAGACGTACGAGAAAGGCTGGAGGAAGGGAAGCTGAAGGAAGGGACGCTGAAGAAACTGGAGAAGGGGGCGCTGGAGAAGGGCACCTTGGAGAAAGGGACGCCGGAGAAGAGGACGCCGGAGAACGGGACGCTGGAGAACGGGACGCTGGAGAACGGGACGCTGGAGGAGAAGAAGCCGTGATCCGCTACATCCGCCGGGCCGCCGCCTGCTGTCTGCTCCTGCTGGTCGCCCTCCTGCTGAACGCCGCCCGCGTCCAGGTCTTCCAGGCCGACTCCCTCGACGACAACCCGGCCAACCGCCGCAAGAACATCGCCCGTTACGACCAGGCGCGCGGGAACATCCTCGTCGACGGGAAGCCGGTCACCGGTTCCAAGGACACCGGCGAGCAGCTCCGCTGGGAACGCACGTACACCCAGGGCCCGTTGTACGCCCCGGTCACCGGCTACGCCTCGCAGACGTACGGCACCGCCTTCGTCGAGGCCGCCGAGGACGACGTCCTCTCCGGCACCGATCCGATGCTCGCCCCGTTCCCCTTCTGGGGGGAGATCACCCGCAAGCAGCAGCCCGGCGGGCAGGTGGCCACCACGATCCGGGCGGCGGCCCAGCAGGCGGCGTACCGGGGTCTCGGCGGGCGGCGCGGCGCGGTCGCGGCGATCGAGCCGGCGACCGGGCGGATCCTCGCGCTGGTCAGCAGCCCTTCGTACGATCCGGGGCTGCTGTCGGGGACGGGGTCGGCGGTCGCCGACACCTGGTCGGGGCTCAATTCCGCGACCTCCCAGCCGATGCTGAACCGGGCGATCCGGCAGACGTACCCGCCCGGCTCCACCTTCAAGATCGTGACGGCCGCGGCGGCGCTGGACGCGGGGGCGGTGACGGACATCGACGCACCTACGGACACTCCCGACCCGTACGTCCTGCCGGGCACCAGCACCACGCTCCCCAACGAGGCGAGCGGCTGCGAGGACGCGTCGCTGGCGGAGGCGATCCGGGTGTCCTGCAACACGGTGATGGCAGGTCTCGGGGTGAAGGTCGGGCTGGCCGGGATGCTGGACACGGCGGGGCGCTTCGGCTTCAACGACAAGGGGATCCGGATCCCGTCACCGGTGTCGGCGAGCAACTTCGACAGGAGCATGAGCGACGACCAGCTGGCACTGTCGTCGATCGGCCAGTTCGACACGAGGGCGACGCCGCTCCAGATGGCGATGGTCGCATCGGCGGTGGCGAACGGCGGCGATCTCAACAGGCCCCACCTGGTGGAGAGTACGGCGACGGGGACGGGCAGCGTCGTCTCGCAGACGGCCACCCGCTCCTACCAGCAGGCGATGAATCCGGCGACGGCGATGCAGCTCCAGAAGATGATGGTCGACGTCGTCGAGAACGGCACCGGCGGCAACGCGGCGATCCCCGGAGTGACGGTCGGCGGCAAGACGGGCACGGCGCAGCACGGGGTGGGCAACTCCGGCATCCCGTACGCCTGGTTCATCTCCTGGGCGCAGAAGCCGGACGCCGGGCAGGCGGGGGTGGCGGTCGCGGTGGTGGTGGAGGACTCGCAGGCGCGCCGGGGGGACATCACGGGCGGCGGGCTCGCGGCGCCGATCGCGAGGTCGGTGATGGAAGCGGTGTTGAGAGACTGATCCACAGGCGGCTTCCGGGTGAGGAAGTCGCCGGGTGAGGGAAGTTCCGGGGTGAGGGAGGTTCCAGGTGGATGTGCGGCAGCTGGATGTGCGGCAGGCGCTGACCCGGATCGCGGAGCTCGATCCGCGGCTGTGCGCGTTCCTGGAGGTGTGGGAGGGCGCGGCTCCGGTGCCCGGCGACCGTGAACTCCCGCTACACGGCGTGCCGTTCGCGGTCAAAGGACCCTCGGGGATACGTTCCTACGCCGCGCGGCGGCTGATCGCGGCGGGCGCGGTCCCGGTCGGGTCCACGTCGGTGCCCGGTCCCGGAACGTACTGGCAGACCTGGGGCCTGGGCGCACGCGGCCGCACCCTCAATCCGTACCGCGCCGACCGCACTCCCGGCGGGTCGTCCGCGGGCTCGGCGGTGGCCGTCGCCGCCGGGATGGTGCCGCTGGCCACCGGGAGCGACGGGGCGGGGTCGATACGGATCCCGGCGGCCTGGTGCGGGGTGTTCGGCCTGCGGACGACCCGGGGCCTGCTCCCGTCGCCGGACCGTACGGCGCTGGCGACGGCGGGGGTGCTCGGCCGGTCGGCGGCGGAGCTGGAGACGTATCTGGGCTGCGTGGTGGACGGGTACGCATCCCTGTCGGAACCGGCGGACCTGCCGACGAGCGCGGTGTGGTCCGCCGACCTGGGCTTCGCGGCGGGCCCCGACCTGGACCCGGAGGTGGTGGCGGTGGCACGGCACGCGGCGGAACGCATCCTGACGCTGGAGGACCCCCCGGAGGGCTTCGCCCTGCTGGACCCGAAGGAGGAGTGGTTCGCGATCCGGGGCGGCGCACGGCCGGGGGCGGTGGCGGCGGAGAACACGGCCCGACTCGACCAACTCTTCTCCCGCACACGGCTGTTGGCCACACCGACCACCCCCTACCCGCCGCACGGGCACGAGGGTCCCGGCGGCCGCTTCTCGACGGCGCTGACGTGGGCGTTCAACGTGAGCGGACATCCGGCGGTGAGCATTCCGGCGGGTTTCACACCGGACGGATGCCCGGTGGGGCTGCAACTCGTCTCGGACTTCGGAGGGGAGGCACTGCTGGCACGGGCGGCGGCCGCCGTACCGCCGTGGCCACTGCCTCTTGCGAGTTCGCACGGGTGAAGCGGGGCGACGGAGTGGCGGCGCCCCGGAGGTCAGCGGCGCCGGTCGACGGCCGTCAGATCGATGTCGACGGGGAACGGGACGGACAGCTTGAGCCGGTCGTGGAAGATTCCGGCTGCTCCGTAGGCGTGGGTGGCCGGGTCGAGTTCGTAGACGTAGACGACGGGGAGACCGTGGTTCTCCTCGACGCGCCAGAAGTGGGGGATGCCGGCCTGCGCATATTTGCGGGGCTTGGTCTCGCGGTCGCGGTCGGTGGATTCCTCGGAGACGATCTCGACGGCCAGCAGGAGGTGTTCCGGGGCGTACCAGGTCTGCGACGGCCCGGTGAAACCCTCTTCCCGCACCAGCATGAGATCGGGCTCAGGCCGGTCGCGCTTGGCGAGCTTGGTGGTCATTTCGCGTACGACGCGCCACTCCTCCGGAACCTGGCTCCACAGGGCGTACTCCAGCACGCGCAGAGTAACCATGTGGAAGTAGGTCTGCGGACTCATGAAGACGAGGCTCCCGTCGATCAGCTCCGTGTGCGGAGGAAGATTCGGAAGCCGGTCCAGATCGTCAGCCGTCCACCCGCCGACAGGCGGACGGGCCCACTCGTAACTCTCGTCCAGCCCGTACTCGCGTGCGGCGCTCATGATTGCTCCCATGGGGCGGAGTCTGTCTGACGCAGAAAGCCTACCCAGAGTGATTGCCGATCCGCCCCTCGTACGATTGAGCACCCCCTGGGTATTGACGCACCCCCTCTCACCCCAGCCCCTCCCTCCTCTCCAGCCACTCCCCCGGCATCCCGTCCACGCCGACCCTCGCTCCCACGATCCCGCCCGTGATCGCGCACGTCGTGTCGACGTCGCCGAAGCCCTCCGCCGTGGCCCAGAGGGCGTCCTCCAGGTCGGCCGGGTGGCGGGCCGCCGTCCACACCGCGAAGGGGACCGTGTCGTCGGCGCGGATGCGGCGGCCGCTGCCGAGGAGGTCGGCGGCGTTCCGGGGCGGGGTGGTGAAGGGGAGCTCGGCGGCCGTCAGCAGGCCGTCCCTCACCGCTCCCGACGGGGTGCGGTCCGCGACCACCGGGAGTGAGAGTTCGCCCCGTACCGAGAGCGCTGCCGCGACCGCCACCGCGACGGCTCCCGCGACGCCCTGGGGGTGGGAGTGCGTGACCGCTGCCGCCAACTCGGCCTGTTCTGCGGCCAGTTCGAGATCGTACGAGAACCAGGCGCCGAGCGGCGCCACCCGCATCGCCGCACCGTTGCCGAGGCTGCCGCCGCCTTCGAAGAGGGCGGGGGCGAGGGTGCGCCAGTCGGCGGGGCGGGCGAGGAGTTCGGGGAGGAGCACATGCATGCCGTGGCCGTAGCCGCGGCCCTGGTCGGCGTCGAAGGCGAGCGCGAAGCGGGCGGCGAGGCGGTCCTGGTCGACGCGGCCGTGTTCGGTGAGGACCCGGTGCAGGGCGAGGGCCATCGCGGTGTCGTCGGTCCAGGGCCAGAGCGGTCCCGCAGGGACACGGCGGGCGCGTACGTCCGCGTAAGCGTGGTCGGGGACGAGGCCTTCGCGGAGGCGGAAGCGGGGGAACCAGCGCTCCCCGAAGGCGTCTCCGAGAGCGAGGGCTTCGAGACTGCGCCGGGCGGCGCGGCGGTTGGCGGCGGGCGCGGACGGGACGCGGTCGGTGTCTGCCATGGACACCATCGTGCCCGGAGCAGGAAAGGGCGTACATCCATTATGGGCCGGGGAGCGGGCGGATTCCGTCGTCCTTGCGAACGATCTTGAACGCCCTTTCCCCGACCTACCGTTGACGTCATGAGCAGCACACCCCTTCACCTCCACGTCCACGACCACGGCGGCGAAGGTCCCGCCCTCCTCCTCCTGCACGGCGCGGGCCGCTCGCGTGCCGACTGGGACGACGTCGTCCCGTACCTCCTCCCCCACCACCGCGTCCTCGCCGCCGACCTGCCGGGACACGGCCGCTCACCGGCACCGGCCGGCTCCGGGTGGTCCTTCGAGGCGACGGCACGCGCGCTGGACGCGACACTCGCCGCCCACGACGCGGTCCCGGTCGGGCACTCGCTCGGCGGCATGGTCGCCGTGCACCTCGCCGCCACCCGCCCCCACGCCGTGCGGGCCGCCGTCGACCTGGACGGGTTCTGGCGGGGGACGTTGGAGCGTTACGAGTCCTCCGCCCGGCTCGACGAGACCGTCCGGGCGGCGGCGGGCAGTGTCATGCCGCCCGAGTTCATCTCCCAACAGGGTGTGTACGCGGGCCAGTTCGGGATCCCGTCCGAGCGGGCCGAGCGCACCACGCGCGCCGCCGCACGCGAACTCCCAGACGGCCGGTGGCAGTTGCTGCCCGAGCGGGACACCGCGCTCGCGATGTACGACGCGATGGACGCGCTCGACCTCTTCACGCTCTTCCGCAAGGTCGAGTGCCCGTTGCTGCTCGTACGCGGGGAACGCGCACAGCCGCCGAGTCCGCCCGGCATGGAATGGCTCGACGCCTTCTGGAGCGAGTTCGGGAAGGGGCTGACCACCGACCTCGCCGCACTGCGCGCGGACCGGCCGGACACCGTCACCGTCGAGGGCATCGACGCCACGCACGCGCTGCTCCTTGAACAGCCGGAGGCGGTCGCGGCCCTGATCACGGAGTTCGTCGGCAAAGCCGCGGCCCGGTGACGGATGGGCCCGCCCCGTGGAACGCCGCAGCGACCACAGGGCGGGCCGACCCGCGCAAGTACCGTAGATCCGGTAAATGCGGGCGAGGGTGAGCCGTCAGGCCGACGGTGACCCGTCAGGCCGGGGGCGGCGGCACGTCCCAGCGCTGCCAGGCCACCTCCGCGCAGTTGCGCACGTTGATGCCCGCGTGCTCGCTCGGGTCACCGTTGTTCTGGATGCTGAGGCACTGCCCGTTGACCTGGGTGATGAGGTGGGAGTTGGCGACGTCCCAGCGCTGGTTGGCCTGGCCGTGACAGTCGCCCACGGCCTGGGCCGGGGCGTCGGGCTCCCCGTTGCGCACATCGAGGCAGTGCAGCTCGGCGCGGTTGCGCAGCGTCCCGCCCTGCCAGAACCAGAGCTGATTGCCCGTGCCCCGGCAGGTCTGCACCTCCACGTTGTCCCCGTTGGTGGCCAGGCACTTGCCGTGCAGACCGCTGTGGATCTCGAAGTCGCCCGCCGCCGCCGCGGGCGTGGCCGTCATCCCCGACACCGCGACCGCAAGCCCCAACGCCCAGACTGCCGAGGTAAGTCGACGCCTCATCACTGACTCCCACTCTCTCCTGCACCTCAGATGCCGCGGGACCGCGCGCCGAATACCGCCGCTCGGCGCCCATCACCGCGGATCGATTACGCACTGATCATTGCCCATACACAGAGAGTGAACAATCCCAAGATCGGGGGGTTTACCGAGGGGAATCCCCCGATGCGTCCACCGCTCCTCCCGCCGCGATCGCGTCCCGGACCTCGTCCACCCGCGCCTGCTCCTCCGCCGCGAAGCGCTCCCGGTCGAGCTGTTCGGCGATCTCCTCGTCCTGCGTCATCAGCAGGTCCAGGTTGGAATCCCCCAGTTCGAACACGCCCATGTCGACGTACGCCTTCTGGAGGCGCTCGCCCCACAGCCCGATGTCCTTCACGCACGGAACGATCCGGCTGAAGAGCAGCTTGCGGAACAGGTGCAGGAACTCGCTCTGCTCGGTGAGCTCGTGCGCGTCCTGCTGGGGGATGCCGAAGTTTTCGAGGACCTCGACGCCGCGCAGGCGGTCGCGCATCAGATAGCAGCCCTCGATGACGAACTCCTCGCGCTCCTTCAGCTCGGCGTCGGAGAGCTGCTTGTAGTAGTCGCGCAGCGCCATCCGCCCGAAGGCGACATGACGGGCCTCGTCCTGCATGACGTACGCGAGGATCTGCTTGGGGAGCGGCTTGTTGGTGGTGTCCCGGATCATCCCGAAGGCCGCCAGGGCGAGGCCCTCGATGAGCACCTGCATGCCGAGGTACGGCATGTCCCAGCGCGAGTCCCGGAGGGTGTCGCCGAGCAGCCCCTGGAGGCTGTCGTTGACGGGGTAGAGCATGCCGAGCTTCTCGTGCAGGAAGCGGGAGTAGATCTCGGCGTGCCGGGCCTCGTCCATGGTCTGGGTCGCGGAGTAGAACTTCGCGTCCAGGTCGGGGACGGACTCGACGATGCGGGCGGCGCACACCATCGCCCCCTGCTCGCCGTGCAGGAACTGGCTGAACTGCCAGGCGGTGTAGTGCCGCCGCAGATCGCCCTTGTCCCGCTCCGTCATGCGGTCCCAGTAGCGCGTGCCGTAGAGGCTCATGGACTCGTCGGGGGTGCCGAGGGGATCCTGCGGATCGACCTCGTGGGACCAGTCGATGCGGGTGGCGCCGTCCCACTGCTTGTCCTTGCCCTTCTGGTAGAGGGCGAGGAGACGCTCGCGGCCTGAGCCCCCCTCTTGGCCGACAAACATGGCCTCCCAGCTGAAGCGGGCGGCACCGGTGGCCGGAACCTGCCAGATCTGCTCGGACGGACTTTTCGTGTAGAGCTCGTGCGTCGACATCCGCGACCCCTTCACATACCCAACAGCCTTGTTCAGCCAGACAGTTGGCAGGCTCACACGCGGGTAGACGCACGGTCAACAAGCCGGACACAGGCCCGTCAACAAGTCCCGCACAAGGGATTGACGCCCTTACTGACAAGGAGTCTCATAAGAAGTGACCCCCGGTAACCCCAATCACGAGGTGCTCCGACGATGACGACCGCGCCGAGCAGGACAGCAGCGCCGACCGAGACCGACTTCACCGCCCTCCGTGATGCCCTCGGAATGCTCAAGGACCGCGAGCAGGTCGCCGAGCGCCTCCTGGAGTCGTCGGCGAAGCACTCCTTCGACCCGGACAAGGAACTCGACTGGGACGCCCCGGCCGACGAGGGCAAGTGGTACTGGCCGCCGGAGCTGGTGTCCCTCTACGACACCCCGCTGTGGCAGAAGATGTCCGAGGACCAGCGGATGGACCTGGCGCGGCACGAGGCCGCCGCCATCGCCTCGCTCGGCATCTGGTTCGAGATCATCCTGATGCAGCTGCTGGTCCGGCACATCTACGACAAGTCCGTGACCAGCAACCACGTCCGGTACGCGCTCACCGAGATCGCCGACGAGTGCCGGCACTCGATGATGTTCGCCAGGATGATCGAGAAGGGCGGCGCGCCCAACTACCCCGTACCGCGCGTCTATCACAACCTCGCGCGCGTCCTGAAGACCGTCTCGACGACCCCCGGCTCCTTCGCGGCCACGCTCCTCGGCGAGGAGATCCTCGACTGGATGCAGCGGCTGACCTTCCCGGACGAGCGCATCCAGACGCTGGTACGGGGCGTGACCCGCATCCACGTCATCGAAGAGGCCCGCCATGTCCGGTACGCGCGCGAGGAGTTGCGCCGCCAGATGGTGACGGCACCGCGCTGGGAGCAGGAGTTCACCCGGCTGAGCTGCGGGGAGGCGGCCCGGGTCTTCTCCACCTGCTTCATCAACCCGAAGGTGTACGAGAACGTGGGCCTGGACCGGCGCGAGGCGATCGCCCAGGTGAAGGCGAGCGGCCACCGCACGGAGGTCATGCAGAACGGCGCCCGGCGGCTGACCGACTTCCTCGACGACATCGGCGTGCTGCGGGGCGCCGGACGCAGGCTGTGGGTCAGCTCGGGGCTGCTGGCGCGCTGAGGGGGCGCCGGCGGAGAGAGCCCCGGCTGAGAGCGGCCGGGCCCCGTCGCCCGGATGCGCGAGGCGCCGGCTGAGCGGGCTCGGTTCAGCTCAGCTCAGCGCGCTGAGCCGGCGCCAGTCCTCCCACGACAGGTTCCACTGCCCGAAGCCGTTGGCCGGGGCGACCACGCCCTTGGTTTCCTTGCCGGTGATCTCGAAGGGGTCGCCCGGCCGCACCTGGCCGTAGAACCACGCCGCGTCGGCGCTGCTCATTCCTATGCAGCCCGAGCTCTGGTTCGCGTTGCCGAAGTAGCGGGCGTTCCAGGGGGCGGCGTGTGCGTACATGCCCGACCAGGTGAGCCGCATCGAGTAGTCGACCATCTTGTCGTAGGCGTTGCCGAGGCCGACCGTCTCGGAGTTCATGTTGATGGTGCCCTCCTTGGCCATGAGGACAGCGGTCCCGTGCCAGGAACGCCGGTCGCCGCCGGGCGTGCCGCCGGAGACCGGGATGCGGCGGACGGGCTTGCCGTCGCGCAGGAGCGTGAGGTGGTGGCTGTCCAGGTCCACCTTGACGATCTGCTGCGCGCCGATGGTGAAGGTGGTGGTGTAGTCACGCACGAACCAGCCGCCGGGGCCGGAATCGGTGCCGTTCAGGTCGGCGTTCACCGTGACCTTCGTACCGGACTTCCAGTAGGTCCTGGGGCGCCAGTCCACCCGGTCCTTGCCCGACCAGTCGCGCATCCAGCCCCAGGAGCCCTCGGTGGGGTTCGAGGTGGTGACCTTGAGGTGCTTCTCGACCTCGGCCCGGTTCTTGACGGGGCGGTCGAAGACGAGCGAGACCGGCTGGGCCACGCCGACCGCGGTGCCGGTGCCCGGGCGCCAGTCGACCTTGTTGACCTCGGCGGCGGGGACGGTGGTGAAGGAGGTTCGGGTCGTGGCGGCGGTGCCGCCGGGGGTTCGGGTCTCCGCCGTGACCGCGTACGCCGTGCCGGGTGCGGCCTTGCGTCCGGAGGTCCAGGTGCGGCCGTCGGCGGCGACCTGCCCGGCGAGTGCGCGGCCCTTGGCGTCGGTGACGGTCACCGAGGTGAGGCGTCCGCCCGTCGCGGTGACCTTCACCGGCTCCCCGGCCGCGGCCTTTCGGCCCGTGGGGGTGACCTTCACGGTGACGGGGCGGTCGTCGTTCTTCGCCGCCGTGCCCGCGGCTGCCGTGCCCGCGTCCGCCGTGGCCGGAGCGGGGTCGGCCGAGCAGGCGGCCACGAGCGGGGCGAGCAGGGCCGCGGCGACGGCGACGGCGGTACGTATCGGGGGGTGGGCGCGGACGCGTGTGCGGTGCAACGGGACCTCCGTGGCGGGAAGAGGACTGGACCGGCAAGGAAGGAACCGGCGGCCGGTGCTGCGACTGTAGAACCGGAGAAGCCCAGGTCAGAGGCGTCGGAGCCATGTGACGGCGACTGGTGAGGAACGGTCATGGTCCGGTCACATTCGTCGCGCGGGACGGTCATGGGCGGCTGTGAGCATCTCGTCCGACCCCGCGACAGTCCGGGGAGAAGGAGAGGCCCCGACCGTGTCAGCGCTGCTCGTACCGACCCAACCTCCCTACGAGGAGAACGCCCGGTCCCTCAGGCTGAGTTGTGTCTCCGCCGAGACCTACCTCGCCTTCCTCGCCTCGCGCGACGGCGCGGCGCTCGGCGCCTCGTTCCTGCAGTGCCCTTCCTGGGGCGACGTCAAGGAGGGCTGGCGCACCCAACTGCTCGGCTGGGGGCCCGATCCGCAGGCCGGCCGGCTGACGGGAGTGGCGCTGGTGCTGCTGCGGCAGTTCCCCGGCACCCGCAAGTACTTCGCCTACCTGCCCGAAGGGCCCGTCGTCGACTGGGCCGACCCGGACGTCGACGGCTGGCTCGGTCCGCTGCTTGAACACCTGCGCGGCGCGGGCGCCTTCGCCGTACGCATCGGCCCCTCGCCTGCCTACCGGCGCTGGGACGCGGCCCTGCTGAAGTCGCTCAGCCACCCGGGAAGCCAACAGGGCGGCCAACAGGGCAGGCGCCTCGGCGACGTCCTCGCCAGCGAGGTCGACCCGCTGGGCAGCGCGGTGGCCGACCGGCTCCGCGCCCGCGGGTGGCGGCGCTGCGGCTCCGACGGTCCGAGGGGAGACGGTTCGGGGGGTGCCGGTTCGGGGGGCGACGGGGACGCCCAGCCGCGCCACGTCTTCCACGTACCGCTCGCCGGGCGCAGCACCGAGGACCTGTGGTCCGGGCTCAACCAGGAGTGGCGGCGCAATGTCCGGCGGGCCAGGAAGGAGGGCGTGGAGGTCGTGGTGGGCAGCGCCGCCGACCTGCCCGAGTTCTACCGGCTGCTGCGCATCACCGAGGAGCGCGACGGCTTCCGGCTCGGCCGCTCGCTCGCGTACTACGCACGTCAGTACGCGGCGCTCAACGCCGAGGAGCCCGGCCGGATGAAGCTCTATCTGGCCCGCCACCGCGGCGAGGTCCTCGCCGCCCACACCATGATCACGGTGGGCCGGAGGGCCTGGTACCAGACCGGTGCCTCCGCCGACCACCGCCGGGAGGTACGGCCCTCCAACGCCCTCCAGTGGCACATGCTGCTGGACGCTCACGCCCGGGGCGCTGACGTGTACGACATGCGGGGGGTACCCTCCACCCTTGACCCCGGCGAACGTGCGTACGGACTGCTGCGGTGGAAGCTCGGCACCGGTGGTCGGGTCGTCGAGACGTTGGGGGAATGGGAGAGACCCTTGGGCGGCACCGCAAACCAGACGCTTTACCGCGCCTTCCAGGCGTACCTGAACCGCCGGTGAGGCCGTCGGCGAAAGAGACGCGTCCATCTGAAACCGTTCCCCCCGAAACCACTGCCCCCGGAACCACTGCCCCCGAAGCCGTTCCCGGCGACGCCCCCAAGGCCGTCTCCGCGGCACGCAGCAGTGCCGTCATGGCCGCGGGCTCCCTGGTGTCCCGGGCCACCGGCTTCGTGCGGTCCGCCGTGGTCGCCGCGGCGATCGGCACGATCGGGCCCGTCGCCGACGGCTACGCGGTCGGCAACGCGCTGCCCACCATCGTCTACATGCTGCTCCTCGGCGGCGCGCTGAACGCCGTCTTCGTGCCCGAGCTGGTCAGGGCCGCCAAGGAGCACGAGGACGGCGGCGCCGCCTACACCGACCGGCTCATCACGCTCTGCGTCGTCGCCCTGCTCGCGATCACCGCGACCGCGGTGTGGGCGGCGCCCGCGATCATCGGCGTCTACACCGACTACAGCGGCCCGCAGGCGTCGATGACGATCGCCTTCGCCCGCTACTGCCTGCCGCAGATCTTCTTCCTCGGCCTCTTCACCCTGCTCGGGCAGGTGCTCAACGCGCGCGGCCGGTTCGGCGCCATGATGTGGGCCCCGGTCCTGAACAACGTCGTCGTCATCGGCGTGTTCGGCCTGTTCCTGGCCCTCTCCCTGGGCGGTGGGGACACGCTCACCGCGTCCCGGACCGCGCTGCTCGGCTGGGGCACCACCGCCGGGATCGCCGTCCAGGCGCTCGCGCTCGTCCCGGCGCTGCGCGCGGCCCGCTTCCGCTGGCGGCCGCGCTTCGACTGGCGGGGCAGCGGGCTGACCCGCCCGCTGCGGGCGGCCGGCTGGCTGGTGCTCCTCGTCCTGGCCAACCAGGCCGCCTACTGGGTCACGACCCGGCTGGCCACCACCGCGGGCCTCGAAGGGGGGCCGGGCTACGGCGCGTACAACAACGCCTACGTCCTGTGGGTCGTCCCGCACGGCATCGTCACGGTCTCCCTGCTGACCGCGCTGCTGCCCCGGATGAGCGCGGCGGCGGCCGACGCGGACACCGCGGCCCTGCGGCGGGACGTCTCGTCCGCGCTGCGCTCCTCGTCGGCCGCGATCGTCCCGGCCGCCTGCGTGCTGTTCGCCCTCGCCCACCCGGTGATGGCGCTCGTCTTCGGCCACGGCAGGACGAGCGCGAGCGACACGGCCGCGATGGCCGGGATCCTGATGGCGTTCGCGCCGGGACTCCTCGCCATGTCCGGTCAGTACGTGCTCTCGCGCACCTTCTACGCGCTCGGCGACACCCGTACGCCCTTCCTGCTCAACCTGGTGATCGTCGCCCTCAACGCGGGCCTGTCCGTGGCCGCCGCCCAGCTGCTGCCGGCCCGCTGGGCGGTGACCGGGATGGCGGCGGCGTACTCACTGGCGCTGTACGGGGGCTGGGTCGTGACGGGCCGGGTGCTGAGCCGTCGGCTGGGCGCGGCCAGGCCGTGGCGGTCGTCCGCCGTCGTGGCGCACGCGCGGCTGCTGCTCGCCGCCGTTCCCGCCGCCGCGCTCGGCCACTTCGCGGCGTCCGGGGCCGCACCGGCGGGCGTCCTGGCCTCTGCGGCGGCCGGAGCGGCCGTCATCGTGCTCACCTTCGTGCTGCTCGCCCGGCCGCTGCGGCTGACCGAACTCGACGCGCTGCTCTCGGGCCTGCGCCGGCGAGCGTCCCGGCGCTGAATCACCCACAGGCGCTGGATCACCGACCAGCGCTGAATCACCATCGACCCGGCGCCGAATCACCACCGAGGAGACTGCTGATGCCCCGCGTACTGCTCATCGAGGACGATCCCGCCGTGCGGGAAGGCGTCGAACTCGGTCTGCGCCGCCGCGGCCACGAGGTGCGGTCGGCCGCCACCGGCGAGGCAGGACTCGCCGCGCTGAGCGCCTTCCGCCCCGATCTGCTGCTGCTGGACCTGATGCTGCCCGGGATGAACGGCGTACAGGTCTGCCGGCGCGTCCGCGAGGACAGCCAGCTGCCCATCATCATGCTCACCGCACGCGGCGACGACTTCGACATGATCGTGGGCCTGGAGGCCGGCGCCGACGACTACATCGTCAAGCCCGCCCGCCCCGACGTGATCGAGGCGCGCATCCGTGCCGTGCTGCGCCGCATCGAGGTCACCGGCACGGACCGGCCGGCCGTCGAGGTCCACGGCGACCTCACCGTCGACCGGGCCGGGCTCACCGTCACCAAGGCCGGCCGGCGCCTGGCGCTGGCCCCCTCCGAGCTGAAGCTCCTGCTCCACCTCTGCGCGGC
Organism: Streptomyces sp. NPDC021093; assembly: GCF_044333135.1. Lineage (NCBI taxonomy): Bacteria > Bacillati > Actinomycetota > Actinomycetes > Kitasatosporales > Streptomycetaceae > Streptomyces > Streptomyces sp. NPDC021093. The sequence continues at coordinate 189,009 of NZ_JBIRQJ010000014.1, forward strand.
CCCGGACCGGGTCTTCAGCCGTCAGCAGCTGCTGGAGCACGTCTGGGAGCACAGCTACCACGCCGATGCGCGCCTGGTCGACGCGTGCGTCCGCCGCCTGCGCAACAAGATCGAGGACGACTGCGGCACTCCCCGGTACGTCCAGACCCTGCGCGGCTTCGGCTACCGCTTCGGACCGCTGTGACAGGGACACACCTCGGCGGGGACGGGGACAGTTCCGGGGACGGATCCGGGGGCGCCGACACGGGCGGCTCCGGGGGCGGATCCGGGGGCGCCGACGCGGGCGGGCGGCGGCCGGTGCGGCGGGCGTGGGCGTTCGGTCTGCGCACCCGCCTGGTACTGGCGTTCCTGCTGGTCGCTGCGGTCAGCGCGGGTACCACGGCGGCGCTGACCTACCGGGAGGCCCGCAGCGCCCTGCTCAAGACCGCCCAGGACACGGCCGTCTCGTCGTTCCGCGACCACGTCCAGCAGACCGGCTTCGGTCTGCCCGTACAGGCCGAGGGCATGGAGGAGGTCCTGCGCGACATCGCCCGCAAGGGCAAGCCGCGCCCGTGGGTCGTCTTCGCCGAGTACGGCTCGGTCCGTGCCTCGTCCGGCACCAGCCCCGTCTCCACCGTCATCACCCCGCAGCTGCGGCAGGCCGCGCGGGCCAACCCCCGGGGCAGCTTCGAACGGGTCGTCAAGGACGGTGTCCCGTATCTGACCATCGCCATGCCCACGGTCTTCAAGACCGGCCCGCAGGGGGTGCTGCCCACCGGGCTGGTCCTGTACGCCGTGATGCGGATGAGCGACGAGCAGATCAACGTCGACGCGCTCCTGACCGCCGCCCGCGACGGGGCCCTGCCCGGACTGGCCGTCGCCCTGCTGCCGGGCCTGCTCGCCGCCCGCAGCGTGCTGCGTCCGGTACGGGAACTGCGCCAGGCCGCCCGGAGCATGGGCAGCGGCAGGCTCGACACCCGTATCCGGGTACGGGGCAACGACGAGCTGGCCGACCTCGCCCACACCTTCAACGAGTCCGCCGGCAGCCTTGAGCACTCCGTACGGGAACTGCGCCGGGCCGAGGCGCGCGCCCGCCGCTTCGCGTCCGACGTCTCGCACGAACTGCGCACCCCGCTCGCCGGCATGCTCGCGGTCACCGAGGTCCTCGACGAGGACGCGGACCGGCTGGACAGCGACACCGCCCGTGCGGTGCGGCTGATCAGCTCGGAGACCGGGAAGCTCGCCGTCCTCGTCGAGGACCTGATCGAGATCTCCCGCTTCGACGCGCACGCGGCCGCACTGAACACCGACGAACTCGACGCGGCCGAGGCCATCCGCAAGACGCTGGCCAACCGGCACTGGACGGACGGCCGGGTCCGCGCCGAACTGCCCGACGGGATCCGGGTGCGGCTCGACCCGCGCCGCTTCGACATCGTCGTCGCCAACCTCGTCGGCAACGCGTTGCGGCACGGCGGTGCGCCGGTCACCGTACGGCTGCACAGCGGGACCGACTCGGGCGGAGTGCCCGTGCTGGTCACCGAGGTCGCCGACAGCGGGCCCGGCATCCGGCCCGAGGTGCTTCCGCACATCTTCGACCGCTTCTACAAGGCCGACGCGGCGCGCACCCGCTCGGCGGGCAGCGGACTGGGACTGGCGATCACCCTGGAGAACGTCAAACTGCACGGAGGGACGGTCCGCGCGGGGAACCGGCCCGAGGGAGGTGCCGTCTTCACCGTCGAGATACCGCTGCACACGGAAGCGGAAGAAGCGGACGAAGCGGCAACGGAAGAGAGGGCCGGCGCGTGAGGCAGGGGCGCACACGCCGCCGGGCACACGCCGCCGCACCCGTGGCGGCCCTGCTGCTCGCCGGATGCGGCATCCAGGAGACCGACGTCATCGAGGCGGGCGGTCCGGCCCATGTGCAGACCTTCGTCAATACCGGCGACGACGCGTTGCTGTTCTTCCGGCTGCCGCACGGAGAGCTGGCCCCCGTGCCCCGGCCCTTCAAACCCACGGGTGCGTTCGGCGAGGAGTACCGGCAGCCCGGCGGAACGGCCCGGCGCGCGTCGACGGAATGGGCGGTCTCCGCACTGCTCGGCGGCCCGGGGAAGGCCGACAGGGCGGCCGGGCTCGGCACTTCCCTGCCCAGGGTCGCGAAGGGCGGCGTCCGGGTCCGGCTCACCGGGGACGAATCCGGGGACAAGTCCGGAGCCGGGTCGGGGGACGGGTCCGGGTCGGGGGACGGGGACAAGTCCGGGTCCGGGTCAGCGGACAAGGAGAAGGAAGTCGTCATGACCCTCCCCCTCGCCCTCGGCCGACTGGACGCGACGGCGGTGCGCCAGTTGATCTGCACCGCCGCCTACAGCAGGGACCGCGACGGCCGGGCCACGGTACGGATGACGGGCCAGGACGGCGTGTCGGCGTCCGGCACCTGCGGCCTGGACCCCGGCACCGGCTAGGCGCCGGGGAGAGCGGCTCCCCGCTGACGGGGAGCCGTTCCGTGTACGGGTCAGCCGCCCTGACCGGCGCTGCCCATCGGGCCGATCTTCACCTGGGAGCCGGAGCCGTCCGTGACGGGGAGCGTGGCGGAGCCGGGCCAGGCCAGGGTGACCGACTTCGTCTCGTCCGGCGGGGTCACCACCAGACCCGTGATGCGGACGCCGGAGCCGCCCGACTTGTTGGCCGGGTAGTGGATGCCGAAGTACGTCGACTTCCCGCTCTTGAGGATGCCCGGAACGACCGGCTCCCCGCTGCGCGTCGCCGACAGCGACCCCGCGTTCGTCTTCAGGTCGACACCCGCGTACCCGGAGATCGCGCAGTCCTTGCCGCCCTTGTTCTTCAGCTCCACCGCGACGGTGTTGTCCGAGTCGCCGCCGACCGTGGCGTCCGCCGCGGTGATCACCAGGCCGTCCGTACGGCACTTCTCGACCTTGCTGCCCTCGCCGGAGCCGGAACCGGAACCGGAACCCGGGGCCGTGCCCTGTCCGCCGGAGCTCTTCCCGGCGGAACCCTTCCCGTCCGAGCCCTCCCCCGCCGAGTCCTTCCCCGCGGAACCCTTCCCGCCGTCCTGGTCCGAGCCGCCCGAGCCCGAACCACCGGTCGAGGAAGCCTCGGAGGGCGCCGCGGAAGGAGCGCTCTGCCCCGCGCCGTCATCACCGTTGCAGGCCGTGAGCGAGAGCCCCGCGACAACTGCCAGGGCGGCGAGGGTGAGCTTGTGAACGCGCATCGTTTCTTCCTCAGAATCGGTGGGGGCGAGCAGTGCCGGCCGCTCGGTACGGGTCGGTACGAGCGAGCGTTTCTGATCACCAGGACCCTCCCCGCCCGGTGAATCGTTCCTCCCAACCGCCCCCTAATACATCCCTGTTACACGCACAGCCCGCCACCACGCGCCCCGTCACCACACCCCACCACCGTGCGCTCCCGCCCACGCCCGCCCCTCCCGCACCCGCCCGGCGGTTCCCGCCGCCGTTCCGCGTCCGTGCGCGGCCGCCGCCCCGCTGGGACAGACCCGTAACACAGCGGATCTTGACCACAACCGGTGGCATGTCCTCCGCAACCCCTCGCCCGCGCCCGGGAGAAGCCGCCCGGGAGAAGCCGCCAGGACCCGCCGCCCTGGACGTCCGGCCGATTACGCTGCCACGCATGACCACCGCCGCGTCCTCCCCCGCGTACCGCCGCCTCAGCGTGGAACAGCGCCGAGTCCAACTCATCGGCGCGGCACTGTCGTTGTTCGCTCACCGGGCACCCGAGGACGTGTCGATCGACGACGTGGCGGAGGCTGCCGGGGTGTCCCGGCCGCTGGTCTACCGCTACTTCAGGGGCGGGAAGGTCGAGTTGTACGAGGCGGCGCTCGGGTCCGCCGCCGACGAGCTGAAGCTGTGCTTCGCCGAGCCGCAGACCGGGCCCCTCACCCAGCGGCTGGCCAGCGCCCTCGACCGCTACCTCGGCTTCGTGGACACGCACGACACCGGGTTCAGCGCGCTGCTGCAGGGCGGGAGCGTGGTGGAGACGTCCCGGACCACCGCCACCGTCGACGGCGTACGGCGGGCCGCGGCCGAGCAGATCCTGCTGCACCTCGGAGTGACGGACACGGCCGGGCCCCGGTTGCGGATGATGGTCCGGACGTGGATCTCGGCCGTCGAGGCCGCCTCCCTCATCTGGCTCGACGAGGGCAAGCAGCCGCCGCTGCCCGAGCTGCGGGACTGGATGGTCGACCACTTCATGGCACTGCTCACCGCCACCTCGGCGACGGATCCGCAGACGGCGGACGTGACCCGGCGGGCGCTGGCACTGGAAACGGCTGACGGGGCGGCGGGCGTGCTGGCGCGACGGGTGATCCCCGTGCTCGCGGAGGCGGCTCACCTGCTGTGAACCGGGGTGTCCCAGGTGTTTCGCGGTGGCCCCAGCATGGGGCAGGAGCCGGGCCGGCTACGAGTGGAAGCACGACAGCGGCGCCTCTCCCACCTCCTCCCACCCGGTGATGGCGGTGCTGTTCGACACCGCGAAGAAGATCGGCGATCTGCTCTACTCGTTCGCCGAGGACGCGGTCTACATCAACCACGAGGTCCATGAGATCTACATGGACGCGGTACGGGACGCCGTCCCCAAGATCGAGGTCGACCTCAAGGACGGCATCGGCATGGACGACGTCAAGGGCCTCTTCAAGGGCTTGGCGAAAGGCATCGCGAAGGGCGCGTCCCAGCTCGGCCAAGGCATCGTCCTGAACATGGACACCGCCGCACTCAACGCGGTCGTCGAGACGTACAACGGCAAGGTCAACGCTCTGGTTCCCCAACTCGACGCCTTGCTGGCCCCGCTGGACGAGGCCTATCTCAGCGCGCCCACCTTCCGGGCCGAAGAGGCCCGCGCCCAGGCGTTCGGTGCCCGCTCGCTCAACGAGTTCAAGGACGAGCACCGATGGACGAACCCCGAAGACGCCAAGAACGGTGTCTACAAGATGGACCTGGCGGGCTCCGAATGGCTCGACAACGTTCGAATCCGTACAGAAGGCCCAGGAACTCACCCAGTACAACATCAATAAGAATTCACAGGAAATTCAGGACTGGCTGAAAGGTCCGCCGCCCCCGACGAACAGCGACCGGCCGAAATCGTTCGACAGTACGGCGCCGAACGGTGAGACCAGTGGCCGGAGCGTCACCAAGCAACCCGATCCGAACGATCCCGGTACCGGCTTCAAGGACCACGGCCTGAACGCCAAGGCCGTACCCGTCACGGGGTTCGCCATACTCACTTCCATGCCCACCGGATGACGGACACAGCAGGAGCCGACATGACCTCGTCCCTGCAACAGGCCTGGGAATCGGCAGCCCTGCGCCTGTTCGACGACAAGTACTCACTCGTTGCCGCAGGCCCCAGAACGCACGACGACTGGCGGATCGACGCCTTGGCCGTCATGGGCCGGGAAACGACCGACCCGCGCGGCTGGGCCGTACTCGACTGGGACTTCGAGGGCGACAGCCGCCGGATCGAGGTCGGCGCCTCGTTCCCCTTCGTGCTGCCCACCAGTGCACGCTTGGCCGAGACGCTGTACGAGATCACCGGAGCGTCGGCCGCGGAGTTGCTGGTGGCCATGACCGACGACTGGTTCAAGGCCGAGGACATTCCAGGGTTCGCGGAGCGGAAGGGGGAATTGCTGGCAGATGCCGAAACCCTCCTTTCCCGTTTTGAACCGGCGGGCACGTATTACACGACCGCAAGAAATGCAGAGGCCACGAGCAAACCGGACTTCTTCACCGAAGTCACCGGGGGCGTCAATCTCACCATGCTCCTGATGGACCTCGGCCTCGTCGCCGTGTCGGACTCCGAGATCGGTGTCTTCTGGTCCTTCAACGACTACTGATCCGAAGGGATCGGCGATTCAAGGTCGTTCATTTCCGTCCGATGGAGACCCGCACCATGCGCACTCGCAGTTCCAGCTATCCCGACCGGGAAACGGCCCAGTGGGCCACCCAGCAGGTGGTGACCCGCAACGAGCAGGCCATCCACCGGTGGCTGGCCCAGGGCAGCAGGCAGCGGCTGACCGTCGAAGCCGCCTGGCCCTCGCGGCCCGAGCCGGTCGGCCGTGTGCTGCTCCAGGCCATGATGCTCGCCGGGCGCGAGCCCGTGGACGTGCGGGCCGCCCGGGTGGTGCTGCGGCGCGAGCCGACGAGCCCGCACGGCTTCGTCGTCCTCTCAACCGTCCCGTTCTACCTGTAGAGGCCGGCTCCAGATGCCCATGAATCCGCTCGAATTCGACCGCCGTTACGGCGAGTTGGACCAGGTGGTCAGCGCCTACGCCGGCCAGGACGCCGACGACGCGCCGGACCGGCCGAGCGAGGCCCTGACGGCATACCTGCGCCACACCTGGCACATCCGTCCCTGGGCCCTGTCCGTCGCCGAACAGCAACTGCGCGAGTACGCCCGAAATCCCCCCGGCCGGCTTCGGCTGCGCCTCGGCGAGTTCTACCCGGTGCCCGACGTGGGGCTGCCCGAGTCCCGCATCCAGGACTGGCTCTTCCTGCTCGCCGACCACATCAAGCACAGTGCCGAATCCGGTGAGGTCCCGCCGCCCTCCGCGCCCCGAACCCACTGGGAGTGGCAGGCCCGCTTCCCGGAACTGGCCCAGTTCCTCGGCGGCTGGTTCTCCCAGGACATGCCCGACGAGTTCGACGACCACGACGCGGCGGTGCGGGACTACGACACCACCACCGACCGCGGCCTGGTCGCCCGCCTCGTCGGCGAACTCCACGAACTGCTCGCCCTCGACCTCGACGAGGCCGACTACGCGCTCGCGGTGGCAGAGCTGGGCATGGAGGTCGATCCTCCGCAGCCGTACTCGCCCAGCGGCTGGCTGGCCCTGGTCGCGACCTCGCTGGGCGGCTTCCGGCCGGACCACGGACCGCCGCCCGGAGACGCATCCTGAAGGGTGCTGTGACACCTGTGACACTGGTGGAGTGAGAAGCGAGAAGACTCCCTTTGTCGGCGGGCCGCTGGACGGTCGGGCCCTGGACGTGCTGACCGGGCCGACCGGGAATCCGCCCAAGTGGTACGAGGTGCCGGTGCCGGACGCCGGGGGCGGACCGCCGGCCGTGTACGCGTACGAGCGCCGGCCGGCCGGGTACAGCAAGCGGCTCGGGCTGCAGCGCGGCTGGAAGTACGTGTACGTGCCGGAGGGGCGGGAGCCGTGGAGTCCGAAGTGGCCGTGGTCGAAGTCCACGCGCCACGCCGCGGGCGGACAATCTTCGACCGGTACGGGTGACTGAGCTGCGCCGCCCCGCCCATCCGCCGGGCTGACCGGCCGTCATGGGCGCACCATCGGGCTGAGCCGGGCGTTCCGCCCGGCGTGGCAGGTGGTACGTGGTACCGGAGGTGATGGTGTGACAGGACGGCTCAGGACCGCCGTGGTGATCGCGGCGGCGGCAGCGGTGGTGGTGACGAGCACGGCGGGGGGCGCGTACGCCGCACCGGGCGATCCGTTCGACGATCCGTCCGGCACCGCGGTCGTCGAGCCGGGCGGGCCGGGCGAAACTGCCGACCCCGTCGACGCGAGTACCGGTACCGCGGCCGGCGCCGGTGTCGCAAAGCTCCTCGCCGACCTCCAGAAGCTCTACCAGCAGACCGAGGAGGCCACCGAGGCCTTCAACGCCACCGAGGAGAAGCTGAAGGCCCAGCGGGCCGAAGTGGCAAGGCTGACCCGGGAGTTGGGGAAGGCCCGGGTCACCCTCGCGGAGAGCAGGAGGGCCGCCGGGCAGCTCGCCCGGGAGCAGTACAAGGGCAGCGGCGACTACGCGTACTCCTCCTTCGTACGGCTGCTGACGTCGAGCGATCCCGAGCACGCGCTGATGCAGGGCCACACCCTGCGCCGGGCCGCGGCGGCCCGCGCCGTGAAGGTGGCGCGGCTGGAGAGCGGCGAGAGGAAGGCGGACGAGCTGGCGACCGGGGCGCGGGCCGCGCTGGACACCCAGCAGACCCTCGCCGCGAAACAGCAGAAGGACCGGGACACCGTGCGGGCCCGGCTGAAGGAGGTCGAGGCGGCGCTGGCCTCGCTGACGGCCGACCAGTTGGCGGAGCTGGCGGCGCTGGAGAGCCGTTCGGTGGAGCGGGCGCAGCAGAAGCTGGTCGGGTCGGGGGCCTTCGGGCCCGGTGGCGTACGGGCCTCGCGCGCGCCCTCGCGGGAGGGCGACCGGGCGCTGACGTACGCGACCCGGCAGCTCGGCAAGCCGTACGTGTGGGGCGCGGAGGGGCCGGGGTCCTTCGACTGTTCCGGGCTGACGCAGCAGGCGTGGGCGGCGGCCGGGCGGAGCATTCCGCGGACGAGTCAGGAGCAGTGGCGGGAGCTGCCGCGCGTGCCGCTGTCGGCGCTGCGCCCCGGTGACCTGGTGATCTACTTCCCGAAGGCGACCCATGTGGCGATCTACCTGGGGAACGGGCAGGTCGTGCAGGCGCCGCGCCCCGGCGCGCACGTGAAGGTGTCGCCGATCGCGTCGAACCCGGTCCTGGGCGCCGTCCGCCCCGACCCGGCGCTGGCCCCGCTCCCGTCGTACGTACCGCCGGACCTGCCGACGGGACGCACGGTGGACGGGAACGAGTCCGACGCGGGGTACGGGGCCGAGGCGGCGCCCGACGGGAACTAGGCCCCCGGTTCGCCCCGGATCAGGCGCTCGCGGACTCGGCCACCGACGCCAGGTACGCGTTCGTCTTCTCCGGCTCGTAGAAGAAGTCCTCGAAGTCGGCCGGGTCGTTGAAGCCGTTCGCGAACCGCTTTGCCACCGGCGGGAGTTGACCGGCCGCGCCGATCAGGTTGAGGACGTGCTCCGGCGGGACGCCCAGCATCGCGTTGGTCCACTTGGTGACGTGCTGGGCGGTGTCCCAGTAGCGGTCGAAGGTGCGCTGCATCCACGTCTCGTCGAAGTCCGCCTCGCCGTGCGAGACGATCGAGTCGAGGTACGAAGCGGCGCACTTGGAGGCCGAGTTGGAGCCCTGCCCGGTGATCGGGTCGTTGGCGACGACGACGTCCGCGACGCCGAGGACGGCGCCGCCGCCGGGGAGGCGGCCGATCGGGTTGCGGACGGTGGGGGCGTACCGGCCCGTCAACGTGCCGCCCGCGTCGGTGAGTTCGACGTTCGTGGCGCGGGCGTACTCCCAGGGCAGGAACTTCTCCAGCAGTTCCAGCGTGAGGGAGAGGTGCTCGGAGGGGTCCTTGATGCCCTTGAAGGCGTCGATGGGGCCGCCGGGGATGCCCTCCCAGAAGAGGATGTCGGCGCGGCCGGAGGTGGTGAGGGTCGGCATCACGAACAGCTCGCCGACGCCGGGCACCAGATTGCAGCGGACCGCGTCGAAGTCGGGGTGCTCGGGGCGCGGGCCCATGCCGTGCACGTACGCGACGGCGAGCGCGCGCTGCGGGGTCTCGTACGGGGAGCGGGAGGCGTCCCGGCCGAAGAGCTGGACCAGCTCGCCCTTGCCCGCGCTGACCAGCACCAGGTCGTACGTACGGGCGAAGAAGTCCAGGTCGGAGACTGCCGCGCCGTGGATGACGAGCTGGCCGCCGCGCTGCGCGAAGGTGTCCATCCAGCCGGCCATCTTCACGCGCTGGTCGACGGACTGGGCGTAGCCGTCCAGCTTGCCGACCCAGTCGACCGGGCGAGTGGGGTATCCCCTGCTCGAACTCTGTTGAGAGCTTGGGGAACCGTCGGGGGCGGCGACGGAGACGCCGACGCCCTCGATGCGCGGGGCCTGGGACTCCCAGAAGTTGAGCCGGAGGTCGCGCTCGTGCTGGAGGGCGGTGTGGAACATGCACTGCGTCGACATGACCTTGCCGGCCCGGATCTCGTCGGACGTGCGGTTCGACATCAGGGTGACTTCGTAGCCCTTGGACTGCAGTCCCAGGGCGAGCTGGAGGCCGGACTGACCGGCTCCGACTATGAGGATCTTCCGCATGGGGTGGGTGGCTCTTTCACTCGGCAAAAAGACTTAGGCGGGGGTGGCGTCCAGGGCGTGGGCGACCATACCGAGGAGGGTCTCGACGACCGAGATGCGACTGCGTGCGTCCATGATGACGACGGGGACGTGCGCCGGCACGGACAGCGCCTCGCGGACGTCGTCGGATCCGTAACTCTCGGTGCCCTCGAAGTGGTTGACGGCCACGATGTACGGGAGGCCGCAGCTCTCGAAGTAGTCGAGCGCGGGGAAGCAGTCGGTGAGGCGGCGGGTGTCGGCGAGGACGATCGCGCCTATCGCGCCGCGCACCAGGTCGTCCCACATGAACCAGAACCGCTGCTGGCCCGGCGTGCCGAACACGTACAGGACGAGGTCGTCGTCGAGCGTGATCCGGCCGAAGTCCATCGCGACGGTGGTCGTCGTCTTGTCCGGGGTCGCGGACAGGTCGTCGGTGTCCTCGCTGGCGGTGGTCATGACCGCTTCGGTCTTAAGCGGGGTGATCTCGGAGACCGAGCCGACGAAGGTGGTCTTGCCGACGCCGAAGCCGCCCGCGACCACGATCTTGGTGGCGGTGGGGGCCCGGGTGTGGTCCAACTGCCAGGCGGCCGGATCCGGTTCGGGAGTGGTGGTGGCCTCAGAGGCGACGGAGCCCATTCAGGACCCTTTCCAGCAGTGCGCGATCGGGGCGGCCGGCGCCGTGGCCGGTTCCGTACACGCGGATCTTTCCCTGGTCGGCCAGGTCGCTCAGCAGCACCCGGACCACACCCAGCGGCATCTTCAGCAGAGCGGCGATCTCGGCGACCGTACGCATCCGGCGGCACAGCTCGACGATGGCCTGCATCTCGGGGCCGACCCGCCTGCCGGGGGCGCGGCCGGTCAGCTCGGGGCGCTCCGGCGACGCTTCGACGGCGGGGGTGTCGAGGGCCGCCACGAACGTCTCCACCAGGAGCACGTGCGTGAACCTCGTCCGTCCCCCGGTGAGGGAGTACGGGCGGACGCGCGCGGGACGGCGGCCCTCACCGCGTATCGGCAGCCGGGACGGGGCCGGCGGAGAGCTCTGCGGGATCAACTCGCACTCTCCATCGACTTGCGCAGCTCGGTGCGGAGTTCGGGGGTGAGGACGTGCCCGGCGCGGCCCACGAAGAGCGCCATGTGGTACGCGACGATGCCCATGTCGCAGTCGGGTGCGGCGTGCACGCCGAGCAGCGAGCCGTCGCTGATCGACATCACGAAGAGGCTGCCGTGCTCCATGGCGACCATCGTCTGTTTGACGCCGCCGCCCTCCATCAGGCAGGCGGCCCCGACGGTGAGGGAGGCGAGGCCGGAGACGATGGTGGCGAGGTCGGCGGTGGAGCCCTTGGGGCTCACCAGTGCCGGTGCGGTGTCCACCAGCATGTGGTCCGGGTCGGAGGACAGCAGGAGGAGTCCGTCCGAGGACACGACGGCGACCGAGACGAGACCGGGCACCTCCTCCACCAGATTGGTCAACAGCCAGTGCAGATTACGGGCTTCGGTGCTCAGCCCGTATGTGATCGGCGCGGTCAACTGCGTGCCTCCTCGACGGTGTCCCCCTCGGTGTCGGTCCGGTTGGTCCTGTCGGTCTTGGTCGTGCCGGTGGTGCTGGTCGTGCCGGTGGTGCCGGTGGTGCCGGTGAAGCTGATGGTGCCGGTCGTGCTCTTGGTCTCGGCACCGGGTTCCCCGATTGCCCCGTCTACCCCGTGATCCCCGTTGTTACCACTACTTGCGATCTCTGCTTCGACATCACGCCTGCCGTTCTTCGCCCCCTGGTGGAATCCGCCCAGGCGACGGCGCAGTGCGTCGGCGTCAACTCCGCCGGTGCGCTGCGGCGTGGCGTCGGCCGCCGGCTTGACGACCTTGGGGGTGCGCTTGGGGAGACCCTTGTCGGTGAGACGCGGAGTGGTCGGCTCCGGGTCCGCCTGCGCGGTGGGCTCCGTCGCGGCCTCTGGTACGGGCTCGGGGGCGGGGGCCTGCTGCGGGAGGCGGATCTCCCGGGTGGGCTGGTCGGCCTGCGGCTCGTCGTCCCGTACGGCTGTCTCGTCGGACGTACGGGCGCGGGCGCCGTCCTCCGCATCGGCCTGCGCCGCCGCCTCCGTCGCCTCCGCCGCTTCGGCCGCCGCGACGGCCTTCTCCGCGACCGCGATCAGCGGGTCGACCGCGGGGCGGGGCTCAGGGGAGGGCTCCGGGTCGGACCCCGGTCCGGGCCCCGGCCCGACCGCGCGGCCCGGCAGGGTGTTGGAGTTGGCCTCGGCGACCGAGCCCGGCAGCCGGTGCAGGGTCTCCGGCACCGAAGGCACGGCGGGCGGCTCGGCCGGCAGGAGCGCCTTGGGGAGGATCAGGACGGCCGTCATGCCGCCCTGCTTCTGCTCGCGCAGCTGGATGCGTACGCCGTGCCGGGCGGCCAGCAGTGCGGCGACCTGGAGGCCGAGGCCCTCGCCGTCGCCCACCGGGGTGTACGCCGCGGGCTTCGACAGCCGCGAGTTGAGGTCGGTGAGCCGGTCGGGGGCCATGCCGATGCCCTCGTCCTGCACGGACAGCATGATTTCGCCGCTCTCAAGCAGCCAGCCGGACAGCTGGACGTGCGCGTCGGGCGGCGAGAACGAGGTGGCGTTCTCCAGGAGTTCGGCGAGCAGGTGGCTGAGGTCGTCGGCCGCGTACCCGGCGACCTGGGCGTGCGGCGGGAGTGCCTGCAGGGTGACCCGCTCGTACCGCTCGATCTCGCTGATCGAGGCGCGCAGTACGTCGACGAGCGGGACGGGCCCGGTGTGCGCGACGCCGTGTTCGGTGCCCGCGAGGACCAGGAGGTTCTCGCCGTGGCGGCGCATCACGGTCGCCATGTGGTCGAGCTTGAAGAGGGTGGCGAGGCGGTCCGGGTCCTGCTCGCGCTCCTCCAGCGTCTCGATGACGGCGAGCTGGCGCTCGACGACGCCGAGGGTGCGCAGCGAGAGCTTGACGAAGGAGGAGTGGACGGTGGAGCGGAGGTCGGCCAGCTTGGCCGTGGTGTCCTGTGCGCGGGCCAGCAACTCGGCGTGTTCGGCGGCGAGTTGGCTGTTCTCGGCGGCGAGGGTACGGCGCTGGGCGTCGAGGGTCTCGCGCTGGCCCGCCAGGTGGCTGCGGTCACCCGCGAGCTGTTCGGCACGGGCGCCGAGGTCGAGCAGTTTGCCGTGCAGGGTGTTGAGGGAGCGGACGACCTGGGCGTACTCGTCGTTGCGCCCGGTGTAGCGGACCGGCTCCTCGGTCTCGGGGGCCGCCGCGAGGCGGGCGGCACCCAGGCGCAGCACGGCGAGCGGCTGGGTGAGCGTACGGGCGACGGCGGTGGAGATGCCGACGGCCAGCAGGAAGCAGGCGGCGAGCAGGCCGATGCGGAATTCGAGGGCGGAGACGTCGTCGTCGCGCAGGGCGGCGAGGTTCTGGGTCTGCGCGGAGGCGAGGGCGGCCTCGGCGCCGCGCATCCGGTCGACCCGGGCGGTCAGCGCCGCGTCGACCTTCTCCGCGCCGATGCGGCGGTCCGCGGCGCTGAGGGTCGGCTGGTCGGTGAGGGCGTTCAGGTACTGCTCGGCGGTCTTCACCTCGGGGCCGCTGACGGTCGCGGCGAAGGAGTCCCGGTCCTTGGCGGGCGCGGCGAGGGCGAAGTCGGCGAGGGCGGCCCGCTCGCGGTGGCGGGCCTGCTGGGCGGCGGCGCTGAGGGCGTCGCGGACCTGCTTGCCGTTGCCGCTCTCGCTCCGTACGAGCAGCCCGGTGGCCGGGTCGAGGCGGAGCGTGGACTCGCCGCGCGGCACGGCGAGCGCGGCGAGCAGCAGGCCGCGGGTGGCGGCGGCCTGCTCGACGGCGCTGCCGAGGGTGGCGGGCGCGGGTCCTGAGCCGCCGGCCCGGGGCGGGGTCTTGCGGGCGAGGTCGCGGGAGAGGCCGCGGAGCTCGTCGAGGACGGTGGAGTACCCCTTGTGGAGGTCGAGGGGGGTGGCCCTGCCGGTGGCGGCGTTGCCGGTGCCGGTGCCGGTTTCGGACTTGGCGTTGTCGGCGGCGCGGCGCAGGGCGGGGATCTTCGCGATCGCGGTGCGTACGGAGGCGGGCAGGTCCGCGCCGTCGTGCGCGGCGAGCTCGGCGATCTGGCGGTCCACGCGGGAGGTGCGGTCGGCCTGGGGGGTGCCCTTGTCGCGGCTGTTGGCGCTCCCCTCGGCAGAGGCGGGGCCCGCCACGAGGGCGGTCGTCTCGTCGCGCTCGTCCGCGAGGGAGTGCGCGAGGGCGAGGGCCTGCCGGTTGAGCTCGGAGAGGTCCAGCAGGGCCTGGGAGCGGGTCAGTTCGTCGGATGCGGTGATCAGGGCCGGGGCTCCGGCCGCCAGCACGACGACGCCGACGGCGGCCACGGAGGCGACGAGCCGGTTGCGTACGCGCTTGGGGCGTGGCTGCTTGGTGGCGCCGGGGGGCTGCCCCTGGGGCTGCTCGCCCTGGAGGCCCTCGTCGCCGACGCTGCCCTTGCTGACGCTGCCGCCCCGAGGCCGCTTGTTCTGCACCGGTGCTCGCATTCTTGGTTCGTCCGCCCAGGTGGCCGAGGTGACGGCTGGTACATCTACGTCTGGTCACATGCGGACCGAGCGCCCCGCCCCTCACCCCTGTTCCGGCCTTCGACCATTCCAGCCCCCGGGGAGGGAAGCGTGCATCAACCGCTCCGCCACCCGAACGAGTGAACATCACTCAGGAGTTGGCGAACAACTCCCGTCACGGTCCGTCAGCCGCCCTTTCGGTGTGCCGGTTGGAAGTTCCGTGCGGGCTTTGGCAGGATGCACCCCCGCAGCTTCCCGGAACACATCATTCCGTCCAAAAGCAGGCAGCTGACCTGCTGGTATGGGCCACATCGCGCCTCTCGGGGGCGACCGGGCGGGGTCCGGCAGACTGGCTCTCATGCGCATCGAACTCGCCACCGCCCCCGGAGACCCCGAACGCCCCAACGAGGACTGGACGTCCGTGGCGCTGCCTGCGGCGGGGCCGACCGGCCAGGGCGGAACCCTCGTCGTCCTGGACGGGGTGACCCCGCCGCCGAGCGAGACGGGGTGCGTGCACTCCGTACCGTGGTTCACGGCGCGGCTCGGCGGTGCGCTGATCGAATTGTCCGGTTCACGGCCGGATTTGACCCTCGCGGAGGTCCTGGCCGCCGCCATCTCGCGCACCGCGGACGCCCACCGGAGCACCTGTGACCTTTCTCACGTACGTACGCCTCAGGCAACGGTGGTGATGGTGCGTTGGGGGGCGGCGACGGTCGAACACCTCGTGCTCTCGGATTCGGCACTGCTGCTGGAAGGGGCGGACGGGGCGGTACGGGCGGTGCTGGACGACCGGCTGGACCGGGTGCCCCGGGAAGCGCTCCGGTCCCATGCGACCGCCGACGTCCACCGGAACGCGGAGGGGGGCTTCTTCACTGCGGCGGCGGATCCCGCGGTCGCGGGAAGGGCGGTCGTCGGGGAGACGCCGAGGGGAGAAGTGCGGGCGCTCGCGGCGATGACGGACGGCGTCACGCGGTGGGTGGACACCTTCGGGGCCGGGGACTGGACGGAGTGCATGGGGGTGCTCCGCAAGGAGGGGGCACAGGGGCTGATCGACCGGGTGCGGGAGCTGGAGCGGGGCGGGGTCGTGGACCGCTGGAAGCGGCATGACGATGCGGCGGTGGTGTACGCGGAGCTTTGAGGGGGGCGGGGCGGGCCGGTGGTCGTCGTGCGGGTACGTCGTGGCTGGCCGCGCAGTTCCCCGCGCCCCTAAATGCCTGCCCCCTAGCCCTCTTGGGCAGCGGGGCCGCCCCCCGGGGGGCGGAACGGGTGGGCAAGGGGGCGGCCCCCCACCGCGGCACGCCCCACCCCGACCGCACACGCTCGCCACCGCTCCACCCCGCGCCCACGACCGCCTACCCCTCCGCGCGCATGTTCAACTGGTGGAGGAGGCGGGCCAGTTCGGCCACCTCCACGCGGTCCCAGTCCGCCAGCTTCTGGACGTAGCTCGCGCGGCGGGCGTCGCGGACTCGGCGGAAGCGTTCCCGGCCCTCCGGGGTGAGGAGGACGAGGGAGGCGCGCCCGTCCGCCGGGTCCGGTTCGCGGGCCACCAGGCCCAGCTCCTCCAGCGCGCGCAGCTGCCGGCTCATCGTCGCCTTGCCCACCCCGAACCACGCCGCCAGTTCCGTGGCCCGCTGCCGGTCCGCCTCGTCCAGGCGGACGAGAAGGCCGTACGCGGCAGGCTCCAGTTCGGGGTGGACCTCGCGGGCCAGGTCGCCCGACGACGCCCGCGCCCGGCGCAGGAAGAGCGCCAACTCCCGCTCCAGCGCGAGGAATTCCTGATCCACGATGACCTCTCCTGTCGACCCCGGCACCGGCTCGGCGCCGGTGGCGGAAACTTTCAGCGGCAGGCATCGCCGCAGTTCGTCCAGTATTTCGCAGGTGTGGACCAATGTCGGCACAGAGGCCCTCTTCCGTCCCACCGGTCTACGTGCGTAGCTTTCGTTCGGCAAGGCCACTTCAGTCGCTTTGTCGATCTTTCGGAGGCACGCAATGCACGTGCTCAGAGCAAGATCCGCCGTCATCGGCACAGTCACCGCCGCCGCACTCTGCCTGGCCCTCACCGCGGGCGCCGCAGGAGCCGCAGGGGCGGACCCCGCCCCCACTCCCCCGCCCGGCTCCGCCCACATGGGCATGGGCGTCATCGAGCACGACGGCCAGGGCGGACTCCCCCCGGCCGCCCCCTTCGCCGAACAGACCGAGGGCGTGGACGTCTCCAGCCACCAGGGGAACGTCAACTGGGCCGCCCTGTGGACCAGCGGCGTCAAGTGGGCCTACGCCAAGGCCACCGAGGGGACCGGCTACAAGAACCCCTACTTCGCGCAGCAGTACAACGGCTCGTACAACAGCGGGATGATCCGCGGGGCGTACCACTTCGCCCTGCCCAACAGCTCCAGCGGCGCCGCCCAGGCCACCTACTTCGCGGGCAACGGCGGCGGCTGGTCGCGCGACGGGCGTACGCTGCCCGGCGCGCTGGACATCGAGTGGAATCCGTACGGGGCACAGTGCTACGGCAAGACGCAGTCCCAGATGGTGGCGTGGATCAGGGACTTCCTGAACACGTACAAGGCCAGGACCGGGCGCGACGCCGTCATCTACACCGCGACCAGCTGGTGGAAGAGCTGCACCGGCAACTACGCGGGCTTCGGCGCGAGCAACCCGCTCTGGGTGGCCCGGTACAACACCACCGTCGGTGAACTCCCGGCGGGCTGGGGCACGTACACGATGTGGCAGTACACCTCGTCGGGCCCGATCGTCGGCGACCACAACAGGTTCAACGGGGCCATCGACCGCGTGCGCGCCCTCGCCAACGGCTGACGGACGGGCCGACGGCTGACGGCTGACGGCTGGCGGACGACACGTGAAGGACCCCCGGCGCGCGAGCGCCGGGGGTCCGGTTCACCAAGTGACCGCAGGGGTCAGGCCGTCAGCAACGACCCGCCGCCCGGTCCCGGACCACCAGGTCCGTGTTGCTCGTGGTGCCGTCGATCCAGACGACCCGCTTGCCGGTGTCGGCCGAAGCCCCCGCCTGGTCGCCGCGGTTGCAGGAGACGCGCTCGCCCTCACGGGTGCCGGCCGCGTCGAACTGCCACAGCTTCGGCAGCGTCTCGTTGCGGTACACCGTGTCGGGCAGCGAGGCGCCGACCGTCACGGCCTCCTCCGAAGCGGTCAGGTCCAGGGCGAAGAGCGCCTTGGCACCGGCCTCCGGGCTGAGGTCGAGGAGCTTGGTGCCGTCGAGGTTGGCACGGCGGACGGCCATCTGGCCCTCGTCCGCGGCGTTCTCGTCGACCAGCCAGGAGACATGGGTCCTGGAGAGGCCGGTCTGGCCGAGGCTCTCCACGGCCGCCTTCTGCGGCAGGACGTTCGTCTTGCCGGTCTTGGTGTCGAGGAGCTCGACGTCCAGCTTGTACTCGCCGTTGACCGGCCACAGCTTCGCGTACGCGACCTTGCCGTCCTTCACCGAGGGCAGCGCGGAGGAGAGGTGGTAGCGGCCGCCGTCGACGTAGGCCTGCGCGCCCGTCTTCAGGTTCTTGTACGCGGCGTGCCGCCCGCCGAACGGGTCGCTCTCCTCCCAGACGACCAGGTCACCGTCGATGCGGAGGCCCTGGAGGCTGGTGTAGGAGGACCAGACCTTCTTGGCCGGGCCGCCCGCGACGGGGCGGACCATGACGTCGATGCTGCTCGTGCCGAAGGCCGCCCAGACGACGTTCTTGCCGTCGGTCGCCGGGTAGACGTGGAACTTGCCGTCGTTCGGGCTGATCAGCTTGGGCGCACCCTTGCCGTCGGTGCGGCCCGCGTAGACCGAGTACGGCTCGGAGCCGTCGTCGTTGGACTTCGAGACGGCGTACCAGCCGCCGCCGGCGCCCGCACCCGTGCCCGCGGTGTTGAGCTTGCCGAGGAGGGTGTCGGAGTCCATGCCGAGCGCGTCCTCCCAGCCCGGGACGATGCCGTGGGCGTTGAAGGAGCGCGCGATGACCTTCTGGTCCTTCGCCGAGACCAACAGGTCCTTGGCGGCGGCGACGATCGCGTTGCGGCCCTCGGTGAAGCCGTCCAGCGGAGTCAGGTACTCGGAGAGGGCCTTGTAGACGATGCGGTCGGCGAGGTCCTTGTCGATGTCCTGGCGGATGTCCCAGAGGGCGCCGGAGAAGATCGTCGAGTTGAGGTGCACACCGCCGTTGTCGACGTCGTACGCGACGCCGAGGAAGTCCTTGGAGGTGGTGCGGCCGTCGTTCATGTCGCGCAGCGCGCAGTCCCGCTCGGAGAGCGTGCGGCACAGGTCCTCACCGACGAGGCCCGAGTTCGGGTCGTCCATGGCGGTGCCGGAGGCGTTGGTGTCGATGGCGTTGCCGAAGTAGTCGGCGAGGCCCTCGTTGAGCGCGCCGGACTGGCCGACGTACACCAGGTTGGCGGTGTTCTCGACGACGCCGTGCGTCATCTCGTGGCCGACCACGTCGACGTCGGAGGCGAGCGGCTTGTACTCGTCGTCGCCGGAGCCGTACACCATCTTCGAGCTGTCCCAGAAGGCGTTGACCCACGGCTGCCCGCCGTTCGTCACGCCCACCAGGGAGTTGATGGCCATGCCGCGGCCGTCGAGGCTGTCCCGGTTGTGCTTCGACTTGTAGTAGTCGTACACCTGGGTGCCGGCCCACTGCGCGTCGATGGCGCCCGCGTCGGTGGCGTCCTTGCTGAACTCCTGGACGGGCGAACCGAATTCCTTGATGCCGGACGGCCACTTGCCCGACGCGTCATTGGCCTCGACGCCGCGCGCGTCCCACGTGGTGATGGGGCTCTTGCTGCTGCCCTGCATCCGCACGTAGTCGCTGAGCGTGTACTCCTTGCGGGAGGAGTCGAAGTACAGGTTGAGGTCGACCTTGGTGCCGTCGGTCTTGACGCCGGTGCCGGTGGCGTCGGCGGGGCCGAGCGCCTTCGCCGCGGCCTTCCGGGCGGGTGCGGCCTTCTGGGCGGGCGCGCCCTTCTGGACGGCGCCCTTGGGGGCCTGCTTCGGCGTGCCGAACGTCTTGATGCTGCTGTACTGCAGGACCGGGAAGCCGGCCTTCGCGTCGATGTAGACCTGCCGCAGCACGGGCTCGCCGGTCACCGGGTGGTTGCCCTTGACAGTCACCTGGCGGGTCAGGACGCCCTTGCCCTGCGGGAGGACGACGAGCCTGCCCGCGGTGCCGGTGAGGGCCGTGGCGGCCTTGGACTTCTGGCCCTCGGCCTTCCGTACGTCCTTCTTGCTGAGGTTCTTGCCGTTCAGCTCGCGGTTCACGGCGGCGACGGCGCGCTCGACGGCGATCTTCTCGGAGACCGAGGCGGTGGTGCCGGTGGCCAGCTTCGTGAAGTACTTGCCGGAGGTGCCGACGACGGAGCGCTTGCCGCCCTTGTTCTCCATCCGGACGACGTACTGGCCGCCGAGGACGTCGAGTCCCTTGTACTTCTGCTGGAGGCGGACGGTCTCGGTGCCGCCCTTGGCCGCCTGCGTGCCGACGGCCTTCAGGTCACTCTGGGGGTTGCCGATGCGGTACCGGCTCTGCTTGTCGGCGAGGTGGCCGATGGCCGCATCGGCGGCGCTGCCGGTCGCCTTCGCGGGCTCGTTGATGCCGTCGACCAGGGCCGGGGTCGCGGTGTCGGTCCCCGGGATCACTTCGGCCGCTGGGGCCGCGGGGGCCGCGGGCGCGGCCTGCGCGGCGGGCACGACGCCGGCGAGGAGGGCAGCCGCTGCGAACGTCGCGGCAACCCCCTTGGATATACCGGCACTTGTGATGCCGGATCTTGCTGCGCGCACTCGGGTTCTGTGCTGCACGCTTCCCCTCCCACGGTACGGACGAGCATTGGGCACGGCCATGCAAGTCGCTGTGTGTTCAAGTCGGCAATGTTTCCTGTGTGTTCAGATGTGGACACGCACACTTGTGTGCATGGTGTGCTCACGAAAGAATTCGGCCCATGATCGAGGGGGAAGAACTGCACAGCCTCGGCCTGGGGGAGGTCGAGGGACGCGTCTACGAGGCCCTTCTGAAGGAACAAGCCTCCTGCACAGCTCAGTTGGCAAGACTCCTGGAACTCCCCGTTCCGCGGATCGAAGAGGCCCTGACCAGCCTCTCCGCATCCGGCTTCACCGTCCCCGACCCGGACGGAACACCTCGCCCGGCCGCCCCGGCCGCCGCGATCCGCACACTCATCCATCGACGTCAAGCGGAACTCCACATCCGGTCAGCCGAGTTGGAGCGGCTGATGATGTCCGCCGACCGCATCGCGGGCCGCCTCACGGCGGGTTCACACAGTGCGTCGGAGGGCGGCATCGAAATCGTCACCGGCCCGCGCCAGATCGGCGAGCGCGCCGAGTCGCTCCTCGCCTCCGCCGAACAGGAGGTGGTGATCCTGGACCGCCCGCCGTACGCGAAGGCCGACGCCGACCATCCCGACCGGCCACCGGCCCTGGACATCGAGGCCCTCCTCGCCCGGGGCATCACGGTCCGCGCGGTCATCGACCGGGAGGGCCTGGGCTTCCCGGGCCGGATGCGCTCCCTCACCGCCCTGGCGGCCCGCGGCCTGCGGGCCCGCGTCACCTCGGGCGTACCGACGAAGCTCATCGGCATCGACCGCCGCATCACCCTCCTCCCGCCCACGGAGTCGGCCGACCCGACCGCCTCGGCCCTGGTCGTGGGCGACGCGCTGCTCCGCAACGCCCTGCTCCCGCTCTTCGAGACGGTGTGGGACCGCTCCATCCCCCTGGGCAGCAGCGGTACGGGCCCGACGTCCGACCCCGTGTCGGGCCAACAGCGGGAGCTGCTCGGCCTGTTGGCGGCCGGCCTCAAGGACGAGGCGATAGCCCGCCGGCTCGGCGTGCACGTCCACACGGCCCGCCGCCGCATCACCCGCCTCCTGGAAGCACTGAACGCGGAGACCCGCTTCCAGGCGGGGGCACAGGCGGCGACGAGGGGGTGGCTGGCCTGAGCCGATGAACGGACGGGGCGCGGTGACCCCGGGACCGCACCGACGGCCCCGGGGCCACCGGGCTACAGGGCTACAGGACTACAGGACTACAGAGCTACAGAGCTACAGAGCAGTGACGTTGGCCGCGGAGGGCCCCTTCGAGCCGTTCTCGATGCTGAACTGGACGCGCTGACCCTCGGCCAGGGTCTTGAAGCCCTGGCCCTGGATGGCGGAGAAGTGGACGAACACGTCCGCGCTGCCGTCCTCGGGGCTGATGAACCCGAAGCCCTTGGACTCGTTGAACCACTTCACCGTTCCGTTGATCAGATTCGACACTGCGCACTCCCTCTTCCTGCCGGATGGTGCCGGACGTACGGACACGGGGTCCCTGGCCGGAACCACCGCCACTGATCGTGATCATGGCAGTCGCCCGGAAACGCGTCCACGGACGGAATCCGGCCACGGCCCGCCCCGAAGGGCAGCAGCGCCCCCTTCCCGAGGGGATCCGGCCGCGGGCCGTACGCACTCTTGACGCCCCGTGATCCGCATGCATAACCTCCCGGCACGGCATCGCGCGTCGGCCACCGGCCGGGTGGGGCGTGGAGGTAGCCCGTGAGTTTGCCCATCGGAGGCATTCCACCGTGTCAGTCCAGCTGAATCACACGATCGTCTTCTCCCGTGACAAGCGGGAATCCGCAGAGTTCTTCGCCCACATCATGGGCCTTGAAGTCGGCGCCGAATGGGGCCCGTTCATCCAGGTCACCCTCGCCAACGGCATCGAACTCGACTTCGCGACGCTGCCGCCCACGCAGGACGTCTTCCCGCAGCACTACGCGTTCCTCGTCAGCGAGGACGAGTTCGACGGCATCTTCGCCCGCATCCAGGCCAAGGACCTGCCGTACACGGCGGACCCGCACGGCAAGCAGCCCGGCGAGATCAACCACAACGACGGCGGCCGGGGAGTCTACTTCCCCGACCCGTCGGGACACGGCCTGGAGGTCATCACGGTGCCGTACGGAGGGTTCGGGACGGCGTAGCGGTACGCGGCGAGCACGGCGAGCACTACGACGGAGGCGGGACCCTTCCGGGCCCCGCCTCCGCTCTATGACCTCTGCCTCTGCCCCTCTGCCTCTACTCGCCCTCGGTGAAGAGCTCGTCGGCGGACGAGACCGTCCAGGCCAGCTCCGACCAGCGGCCGAGCACGTCGAGGTCCTTGCAGGAAGCGATGCGTTCCCTGGCTTCGAGGGAAGGCTCCAGCCCTCGACGCTCCAGCACCGTCAGCAGGGCCGCTGCACGCTCCTCGACACGACCCTCCGCAAGGCCCTCCACGCGGCCCTCCGTCCGCACCTTCTGAGCAGCCTCGGAACGGAAGAAGATATTCAGGGTGTCCATCAGTTTCCTCCAGGTCTGCTGGGCCGACGCGTCCGCCAGACCCGCCTCGACATATTCGGCGTAGATCACCGCTTCGTTCGGGTCCAACCCGTCCAGGGCATCGGCCAGTGCTTTCAGTATGGCAGCGACGCCCGGATCATTACCATGCGTGATCGCAGAGAACACGGCGAGTGGAACATTGCTCCGCACCTGCTCCGGCTCGGCGATCACCGGAACGTTGTCCGGCCCCAGTACCAGCGGCCTGACCAGCAAGGATGGCAGCCCCGGCAGGCCGAACTCGATCGGCTTCGCAGCCCAGCGGGCCGTTGCGCGATCGTGGCACAGCACCAGCAGCACGGGCTGGCAGTCGTACTTGTCCAGCAGGTACGCCAGGTAGTAGGCCCAGCTGCGTCGTTTGCGCTCGGCCGGGCGGCCCTGGGACTCCAGAATGACGAAGTACTTCGCGCCCTTCGTGTCGATGCGCAGGATCGTGTCCGCGCGGCGTTCGATCGCTTCGATCTCGGTCAGGTCCACGCTGACCGGCTCGATCTTGTCGTACGCGGGAAAAGGGACGCCCAGTAGTTCCTGGAGGGCGTCGATCAGCAGGCCGGTGTCCCGTTGGAACACCTTGTGCAGGGATTCGTGGTGCGCTGAGACCATGGCCCGGACGCCAGGGCGGTCCCGGCATGTGCCGCAGGCTCATGCCGGGCATTCACCCGGATGGGTTGCGGCAGCTATCCGGCCAGTACCAACTCGCGTATTGCCGCGCCCAGTTCGAGTGCCTCGGCCGGTTCGCGGACTGCCTGTTGGAGTTCGACGAAGACGCCGTCCGCACCCGTTTCCCGTACGCCTCGCAGGATCGTCGCGATGTCCTGGGCGGACTGACCGGCCTTCACGTTGCAGCGGATCTGCTGGCGCAGGGTGTCCGGGTCGCGGCCCGCTTCCTCGGCGGCGTTGCGGGCCGTGGTCCAGAGTGCGGTGTGGGCCGCCGCGGGCAGGGCGACTCCTGCCCAGCCCGCCGCCCGGCGGCCTATCCGGCGCATCGCGGCCGGGGTGAAGCCGCCCAGGAGGACGGGCGGGCCGCCGGGCTGGACCGGGCGGAGGTCCACGTGCGAGCGGGGGATGGTCCACTCGGTGCCCTTGTGCTCGAAGGGGTTGGTGGTCCAGATCGCTTCGAGGACGTCGAGTATTTCGTCCAGGTGCTTGCCGCGCTTGTGCCAGTCCGCGTTGACGGAGGTGTACTCGTCACGCAGCCAGCCGACGCCGAAGCCCGGGTCGAGGCGGCCGTTGCTGACCTGGTCGAGGGAGGTGAGGCTGCGGGCCAGGAGCAGGGGCGGGTACCAGGGGGCGTTGAGCGTGCTGGTGCCCAGGCGGGCGCGGGTGGTGGCGGTCGCCGCGACGGTGAGGACGGTGAGCGGGTCGAGGAAGGTGGTGAAGCCCTCGGGGTAGGGGTTCTCCTTCGTGTGACCCGTGTAGATGTCGCTCGGCGCGACGGGGGTCAGGGAGCGGTCGCCGACCCAGAGCGAGTCGAAGCCGATCTCCTCCGCGTCGCGGGCGAAGGAGGCGATGAGGTCGGGGCGGGCGTGGGTGCCGTACTGGGGCAGGGTGATTCCGATGTCCATGACATCAATCTGTATCACCGGGGCATGTGGGAACGTCCATGGTTCGGCGGGGTGTTGTCGTCGTCGTACGGGGCCTCGCCGGCCCACGGGCGTACGCGGTGAGGGGCGGGACGGGGTCGATTCCCGTACCGCCCCTCTCACTTGAGAGCGCTGAAGGCTACGCGGCCACCCGCGCGGCCACCCGCGCCGGTGCCAGCGCGAGCTCCAGCACCTGGCGGACGTCCGTCACCGGGTGGACCTCCAGCTTTTCGAGGATCTCGGCGGGGACGTCGTCCAGGTCGGCCTCGTTCCGCTTGGGGATGATCACGGTGGTGGCGCCTGCCCGCTGCGCGGCGAGGAGCTTCTGCTTCAGGCCGCCGATGGGCAGGACGCGTCCGGTGAGGGACACCTCGCCGGTCATCGCCACGTCGTTGCGGACCTGCCGCCCGGAGAGGAGCGAGGCGAGAGCGGTCGTCAGGGTGATGCCCGCACTCGGCCCGTCCTTGGGCACCGCGCCCGCCGGGAAGTGGATGTGCACGCCCCGGTCCTTCAGGTCGCGGACCGGCAGCTCCAGTTCGGCCCCGTGGGAGCGGAGGAAGGAGAGCGCGATCTGCGCGGACTCCTTCATGACGTCACCGAGCTGGCCGGTGAGGGTCAGACCCGCGCCGCCCGTCTCGGCGTCGGCGAGGGAGGCCTCGACGAAGAGGACGTCGCCGCCCGCCCCGGTCACGGCGAGGCCGGTGGCCACACCGGGTACCGCGGTGCGCCGCTCCGCCGGGTCCTGGGCGGACTCGGGCACGTGGTGCGGGCGCCCGATGAGGTCGCGCAGGTCGCCGTCCTGGATGGCGAACGGCAGCTCCCGCTCGCCCAGTTCGTGCTGGGCGGCCACCTTGCGCAGGAGCCGGGAGACCGCGCGCTCCAGGTTCCGTACGCCTGCTTCACGGGTGTACTCGCCCGCCAGCTTGCGCAGCGCCGACTCGTCGAGGGTGACCTCGCCCGGCTCCAGGCCCGCCCGGTCGAGCTGGCGCGGCAGCAGGTGGTCGCGGGCGATGACGACCTTCTCGTCCTCGGTGTAGCCGTCGAGGCGGACCAGTTCCATGCGGTCGAGGAGGGCCTCGGGGATGGCTTCCAGGACGTTGGCCGTGGCGAGGAAGACCACGTCGGAGAGGTCGAGTTCGACCTCCAGGTAGTGGTCGCGGAAGGTGTGGTTCTGGGCCGGGTCCAGGACTTCGAGCAGGGCTGCGGCCGGGTCGCCGCGGAAGTCCGAGCCCACCTTGTCGATCTCGTCGAGGAGGACGACGGGGTTCATCGACCCGGCCTCCTTGATGGCGCGGACGATACGGCCGGGCAGCGCGCCGACGTACGTACGCCGGTGGCCGCGGATCTCGGCCTCGTCGCGGACGCCGCCGAGGGCGACCCGGACGAACTTCCGCCCCATCGCGTGGGCGACGGACTCGCCGAGCGAGGTCTTGCCGACGCCGGGCGGGCCGACGAGGGCCAGGACCGCACCGCCGCGACGGCCGCCGACCACGCCGAGCCCCCGGTCGGCCCGGCGCTTGCGCACCGCCAGGTACTCGGTGATGCGCTCCTTCACGTCGTCCAGGCCGGCGTGCTCGGCGTCCAGGACCTCGCGGGCGCCCTTGATGTCGTACTGGTCCTCGGTGTGCTCGTTCCAGGGGAGTTCGAGGACGGTGTCGAGCCAGGTCCTGATCCAGGACCCCTCCGGGGACTGGTCGCTGGACCGCTCCAGCTTCTCGACCTCCTTGAGGGCGGCATCGCGCACCTTCTCGGGCAGGTCGGCGGCCTCGACGCGGGCCCGGTAGTCGTCGGACTCCTCGCCGTCCGACTCGCCGTTGAGCTCCCGCAGCTCCTTGCGCACGGCGTCGAGCTGCTTGCGCAGCAGGAACTCGCGCTGCTGCTTGTCGACGCCCTCCTGGACGTCCTTGGCGATGGTCTCGGCGACGTCCTGCTCGGCGAGGTGCTCGCTCAGCGCGGCCAGCGCCAGGCGCAGGCGGGCGACCGGGTCGGCGGTCTCAAGGAGTTCGATCTTCTGGGCGGTGGTGAGGAAGGGCGAGTAGCCCGAGTTGTCGGCGAGCGCGGAAACGCCCTCGATCTGCTGGACGCGGTCCACGACCTGCCAGGCGCCGCGCTTCTTCAGCCAGGCGGTGGCGAGGGCCTTGTACTCCCTGACCAGCTCGGCGACCGCACCCGGCAGGGGGTCGGGGTCGGCCTCCTCGATCCGTACGCCCTCGACCCAGAGCGCCGCGCCGGGCCCGGTCGTGCCCGCGCCGATCCTGACGCGGTCGCGGGCCCGGATGAGGGCGCCGGGGTCGCCGTCGGACAGCCGGCCGACCTGCTCGACGGTGCCGAGCACGCCCGTACCGGCGTAGGTGCCGTCGACGCGCGGAACAAGAAGCACCTGCGGCTTGCTGCTGTCTGAAGAAGCGCCGCCGGCACGAGCAGCGGCCTGTGCCGCCTCGACCGCCGCACGCACCTCGGTGTCGGACAGGTCCAGGGGCACCACCATCCCGGGCAGCACGACCTCGTCGTCGAGCGGCAGCACGGGCAGGGTGAGCGGTGTGGACGTCGATGCCATGATCTCCCCTTGGGCAGTGAAGTTGAGCTATGTGGACTCAATGCATGTGAGCTGCCCAGTGTTCCCCAATCCGTGTTCGCTCTGAGCGATCAGCCGTCGACGTCGGACGCTCCCGCGAGATGTAATAGCCCCTGATTAACAGTGACCATTACTCACCACAGCGGACAGCAGGGGGAACCTCATGGCCTTCGCCACCACCACCGACGCCGTAAGCGCCTGGGCCGAGGGGTGGGCCGTCTCGCGCGGGGCCGCCGATCCGGTGCCGCAGCCGTGGGGCGTGACGATCGACATCGGCCTGCCGAAGGCCGTCACCCGGCACGTCCTGTTCGACCGGTACTCCTCCGACGAGGCGACGGTCCGCAAGCTGCTGCACGCGGACGCGGCGCCCGGCACCTGGATCAAGTTCGTGGAGCCGCCGGAGGCGGTGGCGCCGTGGCTGGTCGAGGGCTGGGAGTACGACACCCCCGGCCATCTGATGTCGCTGGAGCTCACCGCGGACATGTCCGCCCCCGACGTACCGACCGGCTACATCCGGCGCAGCTGGACCCGGGCCGGGCTGACCCACGTACTGGTGCTGGCCGCCGACGGCTCCCTCGGCGTGCGCGGCCAGGTCGCGGTCACCGGACGCACGGCGGTCGTCGACCAGGTGGAGACCAACCCGGTGCACCGGCGCAGGGGCCTCGGCACCCTGATGATGCGCACCCTCCAGGCGTACGCGGCGCAGCAGGGCGCCGAGGACTGCGTGCTCGGCGCGACGGACGACGGCCGCGCGCTGTACTCGACCCTGGGCTGGCACCGGCACTCGGCGCTGACGGGAGTGTTCCGGGCATAACCCCCGGGGTTCCCGCGAGTGGAACGCGATGGTGCGGTCCGTACGTCAGAGCGACAACAGGCAGCAGCAGACGACACGGCACACGACGGGAGCACCATGCGATGGCGATCCGCACGAGCTGGGGCACGGGCCGGAGCACGGGCCGGAGCACGGACTGGGGCAGGGGCACGGGCAGGTACGGGAGCGATGGCGGCGGCAGCCCTGTGCGGGCTGCTGCTGACGGGCTGCGGCAAGGGGACGATCGCCGACCCCGGGACGGTCACCGGCAGCACGGGCCCGTCGGCCGGTACTTCGGCGGGCACCTCACCGAGCACCGGCACACCGCCGGGCACCGCTCCGGCACCGACCACCGCCCCGCCCACCGGACTCCCGCCGTCCTCGCCCCCGGAGCCCACCACGTCCGTACCCGGGAAGCCGAAGCGGCTCGTCGCCGGCACCCTCAGCGGCGGCATCGACGGCCGGCACCGCAGTGTCGTGGTGAACGACGACGGGTCGTACACCGCCCTGGACCGTAAGAAGCCCCCGAAGACCGGGCGGATGGCCCCGGCCGAGCTGGCCGAACTCCGCGCCGCCCTCGCCGATTCGGACTTCGCGACGCTGCCCCGGGTGTCGGTCGCCAGCCCTCCGATCGCGGACGGGATCGCCACCGCCGTGGTCTACCAGGGGCGCGAGGTCGTCACGGACGGCATGAAGAAGGTCCCGAAGCTGGACCGGATCATCGCCGCCCTGCCGGGCCTCGGCTGATCCGCCCCGCCCGATCGGTCCGCCCCGTCCGATCGACCCCGACCGATCAGAGGTACGAGGGAGCGGCCCGCTCCGCCTTCCAGCGCCGTACGAGCGGCCAGGTCGCCAGCCCCAGGCACAGGGCCAGCGGGTGGCCGAGCGCGGTCAGCGGGTCGGTGTACGCGATCAGGTCCTGCAGCAGTACGAGCGAAACGGCGCCCAGCAGCCCCCACCGCAGCCACTTCAGCCGCAGCACCCCGGCGAGCGCGCCCACGGACGCCATCAGGCCGAAGCTGATGCCGAAGTCGAGCCGGTGGAGGGAGGTTTCGGGCAGGTGCCCGACCCAGACGGCGATGCCGACCGGGACTTCGGTGGCCAGCGAGGCGACGACGTGCCCGAAGGCGAAGACCCCCGCGGCGCGGAGTCCGCCGATGCGGCGCTCCAGCGCGGTGAGGATCACCAGGAACCCGAGGGCGTACGGAGAGGCCAGCCCTCCGGCCACCCACAGCGCGCTGCCCGCCAGGGCGACGATCGGGGTGTGCGTGAGGTGGGCGACGTCGGTGCTGGAACCGCGCAGCATCGCGGAGACGGTGGCCGGGTCGCCGAACTGCGCGTAGAGAGAGGTCGCGATCAGGACCAGGGCGTAACAGAAGGTGAAGGGGGTGCCGGTGGGGGTGGGCAGCAGGTGCCAGAGGTGCCAGCGCCGATCGGGCCCGGCAGGCAGGTCGGCGGCGGCACGCACACCCGTGACGGCAGGTGCGTCCCCGGCGGCAGGTGCGTCCGCGATGCCAGATGCACCAGTGACGGCAGGTCCTCCCGCGATGGCAGGTGCTCCCGCGACGACAGATGCATCGGACAGCGCTCCCGGCCCCGGCGCGGACTCCAGTCCCGACCCGGACTCCAGCCCCGGCCCTGACTCCGACCTCGCCCCGGACTCCGGCCCGCAGGGCACGCCCGTGTCCTCGACCGCCCCGTCGTGCTTCTTCTGCTTCATTGCTGCACGGTGCACTGCGTGAGGCCTCTTTCCCCCGGGCACCGCGCCCCGGGGCGGGCGGCCGGAATCGTCAAGCCACGCCCGTGTCCCTCGGCCGCGTCTCTCGCGTTCGCTTGCTGCTTCTGAAGCAGACAACGCTCACCCTCCGCCGGATTCTCCCACCACGTCTATGACTCACGTCACATCGGGTGCGGCCGAGGCAACCTTCCCCTCATCTGTCGCGTCGGGCACGGTCGCAGCGGGCCGGGAAGTACACGTGAGCGGGCCGGGACGAGGGGTGCCGACAGCCTCCGGTGCCCCACCCGAGGCAACATTCACAAGTCCTACACGTTTGCGCGTACAACCATGTCCCCGGTGAGCAACGGGTTACCGAGCCACCACAGTGCGGCACGATGCCTACGCAACGTCTACCTCCTTGTGCACAGGGCGAGTAGCGGCGCCGGGACTTTCGAAGAGTCATTGCGGAATGTCGTATTCAGCGAGATTCGGGCGATGAGGAATGAGTTGCCCGCGGCGTCGCTTTCGGGGCCTGTAGGGGCCGTTGCACCGCGTAGCCGTGAGCTGGTCAGTGCCCTTACGCTGCTCACCTGACCGCGGGATCTTACGAACGCACTCCAGGGGCGGGGCGATGGAGCAGACACACACCAGCCACAACGGCCTCGCGGCCACTCCCGGCGCACAGCGCCGGGTACTGGTCGTCGAGGACGATTCCACGATCGTGGACAACATCGCGGCCCGGCTTCGGGCCGAGGGCTTCCAGGTGCAGACGGCGGGCGACGGCCCTGCGGCCGTGGACACGGCCGAGGCCTGGCAGCCGGACCTCATGGTCCTCGACATCATGCTGCCGGGCTTCGACGGGCTCGAAGTCTGCCGCCGGGTCCAGGCGCAGCGCCCGGTGCCGGTGCTCATGCTCACCGCACGCGACGACGAGACCGACATGCTCGTCGGGCTCGGGGTCGGCGCCGACGACTACATGACGAAACCGTTCTCCATGCGTGAGCTGGCGGCGCGGGTGCACGTACTGCTGCGCCGGGTGGAGCGGGCGACGATCGCCGCCGCCACTCCGCGCAGCGGCATCCTCCGCCTCGGCGAGCTGGAGATCGACCACGCACAGCGGCGGGTGCGGGTGCACGGCGAGGACGTCCACCTCACGCCCACCGAGTTCGACCTGCTGGTCTGTCTGGCGAACACGCCGCGTGCGGTCCTCTCCCGCGAGCAGCTGCTCGCCGAGGTGTGGGACTGGGCCGACGCGTCGGGCACCCGGACCGTCGACAGCCACATCAAGGCGCTGCGGCGCAAGATCGGCGCGGAGCGCATCCGTACGGTGCACGGCGTGGGTTACGCGCTGGAGACGCCGGCGCCGTGAGCACCGCGGCCGGGACGATGAACACGGAGAAGGCGCGGCGACGGACGGTACGGCGATGGGTGCCGGGGCAGCGGCAGGAGTCGCGCCCGGTCCTCAGATGCCCCGACTGCGGGCACCGCGTCCGCCGTCCGCTGCGGGAGAGGCTCCGCTCCGGCAGGTTCCTGAACCAGGGGTTCCTGCTCGGCGTCCGGTCCCTGGTGTCCCGGTCCTTCACCCGGCGCCCCTTCACCATCAGGGCGAAGCTGATCTCGCTCGTCGTCGTGTCGGTGGCCCTCACCACGGGCCTGGTCATGGTGGCGCTCGCCACCAAGACCGAGCTGCGCTTCATCACCGTCTTCTCGATCATCGCGTCGATGCTGATCACCCAGTTCGTGGCGCACAACCTCACCAAGCCGCTCGACGAGATGCGGGACGTCGCCGCCGCGATGGCGCAGGGCGACTACACGCGGCGGGTCGGCGGCGAGGGCAGGCGCGACGAGCTCGGCGGTCTGGCCACCACGCTCAACCGCATGGCGGACGAGCTGGGGGCCGTCGACCAGAACCGCAAGGAACTGGTCGCGAACGTCTCGCACGAACTGCGCACCCCCATCGCGGCGCTCCGTGCCGTCCTGGAGAACGTCGTCGACGGCGTCGTGGCCGCCGATCCGGAGACCATGCGGACCGCGCTCAAGCAGACCGAGCGGCTCGGCGGTCTGGTGGAGACCCTGCTGGACCTGGCCCGGCTGGACAACGGCGTCGTACCGCTGAAGGCGCACCGCTTCGAGGTGTGGCCGTATCTGTCGGGCGTGCTCAAGGAGGCCAATCTGGCCGCCGCGCAGCGCGGCCTGGTCTCCGGGTCCGGGCACCACACCCGCAAGGACGTACATCTGCACCTGGACGTGTCGCCGCCCGAGCTGACCGCGCACGCGGACCAGGAGCGGCTGCACCAGGTCGTCGCCAACCTCATCGACAACGCCGTGAAGCACAGCCCCCCGCACGGGCGGGTCACCGTGCGGGCGCGGCCGGGAGAGCTGCCCGACAGCCTGGACCTGGAGGTCCTGGACGAGGGGCCCGGCATACCGAAGTCGGAGTGGCACCGGGTTTTCGAGCGGTTCAACCAGGGGAAGGCACCCGCCAAGCCCGGTTCGGGCAGCGACGGCGGTACGGGCCTCGGCCTGGCCATCGCGCGCTGGGCGGTGGAACTGCACGGCGGCCGGATCGGCGTGGCCGAATCCGAACGCGGCTGCCGGATTCAGGTCACCCTTCCGGGGACCGCTCGCGCACGCGGTTGACGTAGGGTTCGAACCAGAAACGGACGTTCTGCGTCCGTCCTGCCAGGATGCGGATCTAACGGCCGTGTCCTCGGTCGGATGCACCCGGCTCGCACCCGGTTGACGAGAGGTCCACAGCGGAACCACGCTTGTTTCCCGCCAATTCGTGCGCCGAAACCAGCTCTCCGATGTGACTTACGCGACGGTTGACCCGCCCGGTCTGCATCTCCCGGCCGGGGAGGCGTAGCCTTTATTTCCGCTGTCCACCACCTTGCGAAGCGGAAGAGGGCGGTTAACGCCGTGTCGTCTCAGTCCCCCAGTAGCTCAAGTCTCTCGTCGACCGACCAGGACGGGCAGGGGAAGAACCCTGCCGCGGCCTTCGGTCCCAATGAGTGGCTCGTCGACGAGATCTACCAGCAGTACCTCCAGGACCCCAGTTCCGTCGACCGAGCGTGGTGGGACTTCTTCGCCGACTACAAGCCGGGCGCGGGAGTCTCCGGCGGTACGGGCGAGAAGTCGGTCCCCGCATCCGCGGCCGCCCCGGCCCAGGGCGCACCGACGCCCTCCGCCGCGACGCAGGCCGCGCCCGCCGCGCAGGCCCCCGCCACGGGCACCCCGGCCGCCGCGGCACAGCCCGCGAGCACGCCGGCCGCGCCCGCCGCCCAGGCCGCGCCGGCTCCGGCCGCCGCCAAGCCCGCCGTCCAGGCACCCGCACCCGCTCCCGCCGTCGCCAAGGCATCCGCTCCCGCTCAGAAGGCCGCACCTGTGAAGCCCGCTCCTGCCGACGGGGCCACCGCCCCGGCCGGCCCCGAGTTCGTCACCCTTCGCGGCCCCGCCGCCGCCGTCGCGAAGAACATGAACGCCTCCGTCGAGGTGCCCACGGCCACGTCCGTGCGCGCCGTGCCGGTGAAGCTGCTCTTCGACAACCGCATCGTCATCAACAACCACCTGAAGCGGGCCCGGGGCGGGAAGATCTCCTTCACCCACCTCATCGGCTTCGCGATGGTGCAGGCCATCAAGGCCATGCCGTCGATGAACTACTCCTTCACCGTGAAGGACGGCAAGCCGACCCTGGTGAAGCCGGAGCACATCAACTTCGGTCTCGCGATCGACCTGGTGAAGCCGAACGGCGACCGCCAACTCGTCGTCGCCGGCATCAAGAAGGCCGAGACGCTCGACTTCTTCGAGTTCTGGCAGGCCTACGAGGACATCGTCCGCCGGGCCCGCGACAACAAGCTGACGATGGACGACTTCACCGGTGTGACGGTCTCCCTCACCAACCCGGGCGGCCTCGGCACCGTCCACTCGGTGCCGCGCCTGATGCCCGGACAGTCGGTCATCATGGGCGTCGGCTCGATGGACTACCCGGCCGAGTTCCAGGGCACCAGCCAGGACACCCTCAACAAGCTCGGTATCTCGAAGGTCATGACCCTGACCTCGACGTACGACCACCGGGTGATCCAGGGCGCCGCCTCCGGCGAGTTCCTGCGCGTCGTCGCCAACCTGCTGCTGGGCGACACCGGGTTCTACGACGACATCTTCAAGGCGCTGCGGATCCCCTACGAGCCGGTCCGCTGGCTCAAGGACATCGACACCTCGCACGACAACGACGTGACGAAGGCCGCCCGCGTCTTCGAGCTGATCCACTCCTACCGGGTGCGCGGCCACGTCATGGCCGACACCGACCCGCTGGAGTACAAGCAGCGCAAGCACCCCGACCTCGACATCAACGAGCACGGGCTGACGCTGTGGGACCTGGAGCGCGAGTTCGCCGTCGGCGGCTTCGCCTCCAAGTCGATGATGAAGCTCCGCGACATCCTCGGCGTGCTGCGCGACTCGTACTGCCGCACCACCGGCATCGAGTTCATGCACATCCAGGACCCGAAGCAGCGCAAGTGGATCCAGGACCGCGTGGAGCGCCCGCACTCGAAGCCCGAGCGCGAGGAGCAGCTCCGCATCCTCCGCCGCCTCAACGCGGCCGAGGCCTTCGAGACCTTCCTGCAGACCAAGTACGTCGGCCAGAAGCGCTTCAGCCTCGAAGGCGGCGAGTCGGTCATCCCGCTGCTCGACGCCGTCATCGACAGCGCTGCCGAGTCGCGCCTGGACGAGGTCGTCATCGGCATGGCCCACCGCGGCCGGCTGAACGTCCTCGCGAACATCGTGGGCAAGTCGTACGCCCAGATCTTCCGCGAGTTCGAGGGCAACCTCGACCCGACGTCGATGCACGGCTCCGGCGACGTGAAGTACCACCTGGGCGCCCAGGGCACCTTCACCGGTCTGGACGGTGAGCAGATCAAGGTCTCGCTCGCCGCGAACCCGTCCCACCTGGAGACGGTCGACCCGATCATCGAGGGCATCGCCCGCGCCAAGCAGGACATCATCAACAAGGGCGGCACGGACTTCACGGTCCTGCCCCTCGCGCTGCACGGCGACGCAGCCTTCGCGGGCCAGGGCGTCGTGGCCGAGACCCTGAACATGTCGCAGCTGCGCGGCTACCGCACCGGCGGCACGATCCACATCGTGATCAACAACCAGGTCGGCTTCACGGCCTCCCCGGAGTCGGCCCGCTCCTCCATGTACGCCACGGACGTGGCCCGCATGATCGAGGCGCCGATCTTCCACGTGAACGGCGACGACCCGGAGGCCGTGGTCCGCGTCGCGCGCCTCGCCTTCGAGTTCCGCCAGACGTTCAACAAGGACGTCGTCATCGACCTGATCTGCTACCGCCGCCGCGGGCACAACGAGACGGACAACCCGTCCTTCACCAACCCGCAGATGTACACCCTGATCGACAAGAAGCGCTCGGTGCGCAAGCTCTACACCGAGTCCCTCATCGGTCGCGGCGACATCACGCTGGAAGAGGCGGAGCAGGCGCTCCAGGACTTCCAGGGCCAGCTGGAGAAGGTCTTCGCGGAGGTCCGCGAGGCCACCCAGGCCCCGGCGGCCACCCCGGTCCCGCAGCCCGAGGCCACCTTCCCGGTCTCCCTGGAGACGGCGATCTCCCAGGAGGTCGTCAAGCGGATCGCGTCCTCCCAGGTCAACATCCCGGACAACGTCACCGTGCACCCGCGGCTCATGCCGCAGATGCAGCGCCGGATGGCGATGATCGAGGACGGCACGATCGACTGGGGCATGGGCGAGACCCTCGCCATCGGCTCGCTCCTCATGGAGGGCACCCCGGTCCGCCTCTCCGGCCAGGACTCGCGCCGCGGCACCTTCGGCCAGCGCCACGCGGTCCTGGTCGACCAGCACACGGGCGAGGACTACACCCCCCTCAACTACCTCTCCGACGAGCAGGCCCGCTACAACGTCTACGACTCGCTGCTCTCCGAGTACGCGGTCATGGGCTTCGAGTACGGCTACTCGCTGGCCCGCCCCGAGGCGCTCGTCCTCTGGGAGGCCCAGTTCGGTGACTTCGTCAACGGCGCCCAGTCCGTCGTCGACGAGTACATCTCGGCCGCCGAGCAGAAGTGGGGCCAGCACTCCGGCGTCACGCTGCTCCTGCCGCACGGCTACGAGGGCCAGGGCCCGGACCACTCGTCCGCCCGCATCGAGCGCTTCCTCCAGCTGTGCGCCCAGGACAACATGACGGTCGCCATGCCGACCCTCCCGTCCAACTACTTCCACCTGCTGCGCTGGCAGGTCCACAACCCGCACCACAAGCCGCTCATCGTCTTCACCCCGAAGTCGATGCTGCGTCTGAAGGCCGCGGCGTCGAAGGCCGAGGAGTTCACGACGGGCGGCTTCCGCCCCGTCATCGGCGACTCGTCGGTGGACGCGGCCGCGGTCCGCAAGGTCGTCTTCTGCTCCGGCAAGGTCTACTACGACCTGGAGGCCGAGCGGCAGAAGCGCGGCGCCACGGACACCGCGATCATCCGCCTTGAGCGCCTGTACCCGCTGCCGGGTGCCGAGCTCCAGGCCGAGATCGCCAAGTTCCCGAACGCCGAGAAGTACCTGTGGGCCCAGGAGGAGCCGGCGAACCAGGGTGCCTGGCCGTTCATCGCCCTCAACCTGATCGACCACCTGGACCTGGCCGTCGGCGCGGACATCCCGCACGGCGAGCGCCTGCGCCGCATCTCGCGCCCGCACAGCTCGTCCCCGGCGGTCGGCTCGGCCAAGCGCCACCAGGCGGAGCAGCAGGCACTGTGCAACGAGGTCTTCGACGCGTAGTCGCCGACCGCTGCTGACGCAGTAGCTGTAGTCGTACGAGGCGAAGGGCCCGGTCCCGCGAGTTGGTTTCGCGGGACCGGGCCCTTCGGCGTGCGTACGGGGACCGGGCCCCGGGGCTCCCTCAGAGCGCCTGCGGTTCGAAGTCCCAGTACGGGCGGCGTCCGTCGCGCACGTACTGGACCTGCTGGTGCTCGTCGGGGAAGTGGGCGGCGAGCCGGGTGAGGGCGTCCTGGCGGATCTGCTCGGCCTCCTCGGTGCGGCCGACGGTGTGCAGGTCCTGGGCGAGACCGGCCGCCAGGTTGAGGGTGAGGACGTGCGAGTCGCCGACGGCGGCGCGGGCCCGGGGCAGGGCGGCGCGGCCCAGCTCCGCCGCGCCCTCCGGGTCGCCCGCCGTCGCACGGGCCGACGCGGTGTTCATGGCGATGCCGATCGACCAGGCGTGGCCGGTGCCCAGGGCGGCCTCCATGGTGGCGCGGGCGGCTTCGGAGCGCGCGAGTGCGGCGGTGTGTTCGCCCTGGTCGCGCTGGATGAGCGCGCAGTTGTCCTGGACCCCCGCCGTGTACGGGTGAGTTGGGCCGAGCTGGGTCTCGTAGCGCGCGGCGGCCTCCTCGGCGATCTCGCGGGCGCCCGGCAGGTCGCCGGTGTCGCGCAGCAGCATCGCGTAGTCGGCGCTGACCAGGAGTGCTTCGGGGTGGTCGGGGCCGCGGCGGCGGATGATGTTCGTGCGGACCTTGCGCATCAGGGCGCACGCGTAGTTGAGGTTGCCGTCGCGGCGCATGCACAGGGCCAGGTTGTGTTCGGCGATCAGGGTCTCGCTGTGGTTCTTGTCGAGGACCTGGGCGTGCAGGCGGCAGTTCTGTTCCTGGATGTCGAGGGCCTCGCGGTAGCGGCCGAGCAGCCGCAGCATCCACGCGGTGTGCAGGCCCGCGTGCAGGGTGAGGCGGGCCTTGCCGCCGAAGAGCCGGATGGACTCCTCCAGGATCTCGCTGTGCCGGTCGTAGGCCTCCTGGTAGTGGCCCTGGAGGCCGATGGTGATGGCGAGGTTGGAGCGGATGGAGAGGATGCGGGGGATCTGGAACTCGCCGAGGAGGTGGGTGGCGTCGCTGGCCGCCTCGTCGAAGAGGGTGCGGGCCTCGTCGTACGCGCCCAGTGCCATCAGGGTGCCGCCGAGGCCGTTCTTGGCGCGGACCAGTTCGATGGGGCGGACCTCGGAGCCGGAGGACACCAGGGCGAGGGTGGCGCGGCCGATCTCCTCGGCCTCCCGGTAGGAGCCGAGCCTGCGTTCCATGTTGGCGTGCTGGTGGCGGGCGACCAGGACGTCCGGGTCGGTGGGCCCGGAGAGCTTCGTCCAGGAGTCGGCGGCGGACGCGCTGAGCCTGCGGCCCTCGATGTACTCGCCGCGCACCCGCAGGTACTCGACGCAGTTGAGGACGACCGCGCGCACGTCCCGGTCGGTGGAGCCGAGGGCGCCCGCGAGTTCGAGGTGCGGGACGAGTTCGGCGTACCGGGGCCAGGTGGAGCCGTCGCCCGGGTCGCGCGGGTCGCCCGCGACGAGGACCCGGCAGGCGATGTCGGACGCGCGGGCGAAGTCGGCGGCGGAGAGGTGGCCGCGGACGAAGCGGTGGAAGAGGCGGTGCATGCGCAGGGTGCCGACGGTGACGATGTCCAGGCGCGGGCCCGGCTCGTACTCGACGCGCATCGACGTCGCCTCGGACAGGCTGCGCAGCGCCGAGTTCCAGGTGCTGGGCTCGCTGACCAGGGCCGCCAGGTGGGCGGGGAGGTCGCCGCCGCGGGCGGTGCGCAGCAGGCGGGCGGGGACGACGTCGGGCGAGAAGAAGGCGAGCAGGACGAGGAGTTCGTACACCTGCGGGTGCTGTTCCATGAGGCCGTTGACGGTGCGGCCCCAGGCGGCCTTGAATCCGGCCGGGTAGTTGTCGGCCCGCCCGACCTCCGCATCGTGCGGGTTGCCGTGCCGGATGTCCCGTACGTAGTCGGGGACGGAGGCCGCCGGGTGGATGTCGAGCCAGGCGGCGGTCTGGGCGATCAGCAGCGGCAGGTCCTGTACGGCGGCGGCCAGCTGGTCGGCGTGGGCGGGGCTGAGGCGCTTGGCGCGCAGCAGGGCGAAGGCGACGGACTCCTCCCGCTCGAAGGGCGGCAGCTCGATCAGCTCGGCGCCGTACTCCGACCACTCGGTGCGCGGGGTGGTGATGAGGAGGTGCCCAGGCCCGCGCGGGAGGATCGACTCGATGGCCTCGGGGTCCTCCGCACCGTCGAGCACGACGAGCCAGCGGCCGCGCCGGCCGAGCTCCTCGCAGGCAGCGTCGATGTGGTCGCTGAGCTGGTCGCGCTGAACGGGGGCTACCCCCAACTCCTCCGCCAGATCGGCGTATTCGGAGCGGGCCCGGAGCCGGACGGAGGCGCCGACCCACCACACGATGTCGTACTCGCCCGCGTGCCGGTGCACGTACTCGGTGGCGACCTGCGTCTTGCCGACGCCGGGCGGGCCGTGCAGGGCGACCCGGGCACCCGGGCCGATCTCGGCGAAGGCGTCGTGGAGCCTTTCGAGGATTCTCTCGCGGCCGGTGAAGCGGTGGTTGTGCCGGGGCGCGTTGTCGATCTCGCGCAGGTCGTCGGGGAAGCGCGGACCGCGGCCCAGGTCGACGGGGGCGGCGACGCCGGGCCGGAGGCCGGCGGTGGCGAGCAGCCTGCGCCGTGCCTCGGCCGGGCCGAGGCCGCGCAGCCGGGTCGGGCTCAGCGGTTCGGCGGCCGGAGGGAGGGTGGCGGCGGTGACGGTGACGGCGGTGATCCGCTCCCCGTACCGGGGGACGATCTCGCGCAGGACCTCGCCCCAGGCGTCCTGGCGGTCCTGCGGGAGCCGCAGGAACCAGTCGTCGACGACGATCAGGACCCGGCCCCGGGTGGGCGCGTCGAGCAGCTCGGTGAGCGCGGACGCGTCGGCGGTGCGGTGCAGCGGGTCCCAGCGGACCAGCTTGGGGCGGGCGTCGGCACGGGTGAGCTGGTACCGCATCCAGTCCGCCCAGGACTGGGACTGACCCGCGTAGACGACTGCTACGTACTGCTTCGGCCGGGGCTGTTGCGGCGCGCTGGACATGGGGCGGCTCTCCTCGTCCGTCAACTCATCTGTGGCACACGCCCGTTGGTGGAACGCTACACGGGGGCAGCTGCTCCGCCACCCGCCGGGCGGCATGCCGGACGAAGCGCTCCAGGTCGGCGCAGTACACGCTGGGGTGCCGGAAGTCGTCGCCGGGTACGGGGTGGCCGCCGCCCGACGCGCAGTAGCGGTGGGCGTAGTTGCCGCCGCCGCAGACCCGGACGACGGGGCAGCCGCGGCAGGTGCCGGAGAGCGCCCGCACCCCGCGGTGGCGGGCGGCGATCCCCGGGTGCCGCAGCGCCTCGTCGAAGGTGTGGTGCACGACGTCGAGGCCGGTGGCCGGGGCTCCCGCGTACGTCGACTTGAGCGAGTCGACCTGTTCGATGCTGCCGTCCGTGTCGACGACGACGGCGGCGAGCGGGGACAGCCCGACGGACTCGGCTGCGCTCTCCCCGCCCAGCAGCAGCGCCACCACCTCGGTGAAG
The DNA here is from genome assembly GCF_044333135.1 of Streptomyces sp. NPDC021093. Classification (NCBI taxonomy): domain Bacteria; kingdom Bacillati; phylum Actinomycetota; class Actinomycetes; order Kitasatosporales; family Streptomycetaceae; genus Streptomyces; species Streptomyces sp. NPDC021093. The sequence continues at coordinate 228,913 of NZ_JBIRQJ010000014.1, forward strand.
AGCCGGATCCTGGGCCGCTGCCCGTCCGCCGCAGCCCACCACAGGTCGAAGGCACGGACCAGCCAGTCGCCGTACGGGGTGGGGGCGGGCCGGTACCGCCCGGGGACCTGCCGTCCCCAGTTCCGGTGCGGCAGCAGGAAGTCGAGGGCCGGCGGGCGGAGCGCGCACAGGCTCTCGTACACCTCGTGCGGGTCGCTCGCCACGTCGATGGTGCAGAGCAGTCCTGCGTACGAGGCCGGGTGGCGGTCCGCGAGCAGCCGGGCGGCCCTCGACGCGGCGGGCCAGGAGGGGCGTCCGGCGTGGTCGGTGCGGCGGGAGTTGAGCGCGGCGGTGCCGCCGTCGAGGCTGAGGCCGACGCGGATGCGGGCGGCGGCGAGGGCGTCGAGCACGGACGGGGTGAGGAGGGTGCCGTTGCTCTGGACGGTGGCGGTGACGGCGGTGTGCGCGGGGACCTCGGCACGCACCGCATCCGTGTAGGCGATCACCGCCGCCGGGCCCTTCAACAGGGGTTCGCCGCCGTGGAGTTCTATGCGCAGGCGGGGCAGGCGGTGCGCGGCGGCGTGCTCGGCGATGCGGCGGGCGGTGGCGCGCACGGTCTCGGGGGTGACGGCCGCGGGGCGCTCGCGCCAGGTGCGGTCGGGGCTCTCGTAGATGTAGCAGTACGTGCAGGCGAGATTGCACCGGCTGTGCACCTTGAGCACGAACTGCCGGAAGGGGACGGTGGGTTCGGTAGGTTCCGTGGAGGTGGAGGGCATCGCGGGGCTGGAGAGGTGGCCCTCCGCATACACCTTTTCAGCCATGCGCCGCGCCTTCACGGGACGGCCCGTCCTCGCAGTACAGCGCGTCCTCGTACTCGTAGTACGGCCCGTCCTCGTAGTACGGCCCGTCCTCGTAGTACGGCGCGTCCTCGTAGTACGCGACGGTCCGCTCGCCGCGTGCCTCCCTCGCGCACAGTTCGGCGAGTACGGCGGCGAGCGCGGGGTGCGCGACGGGCGCGCCGGGGGCGGGCCTGGCGAGAACCGGCAGCGGCCCCGTCCCGCAGTCGGGCGTCACGCCGGACCGCCCTGCGGGTCCAGCCGCCGGACGGCCTCCTGCGCCTCGGCGGCCCCGGGGGATCCCTGCTTCCCCAGCTCCGCGTACAGCCGCATCGCCGCCCGGTACTCGGCGAGCGCGCGGGCGGAGCCCGCCGTGCGTTCCAGGACCTTGGCGCGCAGCCGCCTGGCGTCGGCCTCGACCTCGGGGAGGCCCGCCTCGCCCGCGTTCTCGGCGGCCCGCCGGTAGTAGTCGGCCGCGTCGTTCCAGCGGGCCGCCGACCGGCCGCGCCCGGCCTGCTCCTCGGCGACCTTCGCCCTCAGCTGCCAGCTGCCCGCCGCGATTTCGGTCCCCTCGCTGCTGCGGGCCGCCGCGCCCAGCATCCAGTCGGCCTCGTGCAGGTCGGACTGGCCCTCGCGGGCCAGGTAGCGGGTGAGGAGCGCATGGCCGAGTGCCATCCGGCGGGCGGGCATCTCGGGGTCGCCCTCGGCGGTGTTGTCGACGGCCGCGCGCATCATCCGTACCGCGTCGTCCCACTCCTCGGCCTGGATGAGTGCCTCGCCGAGCGACTCCAGTGCGTACGGGGAGAACTCGCCGTTCCGTTCGAGCCCGGCGAGCGAGGACCACCAGGCGTCGATCTCCTCGTCGAGGTAGACGCGGTCGCCGGTACGCGCGTAGGCGTCGGCGAGCGCCCAGGCGAGCTGCTGGAGGACCAGGGTGCGCAGGGCGCGGTCGTCGCCGGTGAGGGCGAGGGCCCGGCGCAGCACGGTGAGGCGTTCGGCCTCGGCCTCGGGCACGCCCTCCTGGTACGCGCGGAGTGCGAAGTCGAGACCGAGGCAGGCGTGGACGAGACGGCGGTCGAGACCGGCCGGCGCCGACGGGGACGCCGGTGGCTCCGCCGGGGCCGCCGGATCCGCGGCGCTCCGTACGTGCTCGCTGCCGGGCACCGGAACGGACACGGCGGAGTCCTCGACGGCGTCCTCCCCGAAGTCCTCGGCGAACACGGACCCCTCGTCCGCCGGACCGCGGTCGCCGCCCCGCTCCCGGTCGAGCCCGGCGACCAGCCTCCGGTACGCCTCGACCGCCCGGCCCGCCCGCTGCCGCCCGGACTCCAACTGGTCCGGGCGCGGCTCCCAGTGGACCTCGCCCCGCCCCAGCAGGTGCATGGCGCTGTCGAGGAGGAGGCTCGCGGCGTACTCCGCGCTCTCCGTCGTGTCCACGTGGTTCCAGGTCAGCGCGACGTCGACGGCGTCTTCGAGGACCCGGGCCGTCCACCGTCCCGGCCCGCCGTACTCGTCCTCCAGCAGGCCCGCGAAGGCCGGGTCGGCGCCCCAGGACGCCATCACGCGCAGGGTGTCGAGCAGCTCCGCGTACGTACTGTCCGCGGCGTGCTCCCGCTCGGGCTCGGCCTCCCGCAGACAGCGCACGGCCTGCCGGTACAGGGCGACCAGGACCCGCTGCACGGGGTGGCTGCCCCGCTCCTGCTCCCGTACGAAGTCGGGCAGCGCCGCCGCGTCCAGTCCGGCCGCCGCCACCTCCGAGGCGACGGCCAGCAGGGCGGCGTGCCACCGCACCAGCAGCTCGGTGCCCAGGGAGCCCGCCTCGGCCCTGGCGAACGCCTCCAGCGCCCCCCGCAGGTCCTCCACGGTGCGCCTGGCCTCCCAGCGCAGGTGCAGCGCGGCGCCGTACTGCGCCCAGAGGTCGCCGGGCGCCGGGGCCCCCGCGAGGGCGGTCCGCAGCAGGGAGATGGCTTCGTCGAGGTCGCGGGAGACGTGCCGGGTGACATAGCTGCCCAGCAACTCCCGGGCGCGTTCGGCGAGTTGTCCGAGGCTCCCGCCGGTGGCGGTCACCTCGGCCGGTGCGACCGGCACCGTCTGACCGAACCGGCGCAGCACGTCGGCGGACACGCGGGCGAAGGCGCGCAGCCCGTCGTCCTCGATGGCGCCCGGGCGGCCCTGCGGGGCCTCGCCGGCCTCGCCGGCCAGGTACGCGGCCGCCAGGGCGGGGAAGTTGCGGGCCGTGCGCCCGTAGCGGGACTCCAGGTAGGCGGAGCAGTGCTTGAGGACCAGGTGTGCGTCGCTGACCGCGATCTGCTCCAGCAGTTCCGCGCGCACGCCGTCGATGAACTCGTACCCGATCAGGTCCCCCACGTCGCCGCCGCGCCGCAGCAGTCCGCCGAGCATGACCTCGGCGAGGACCTCGGGCCCGCTGTCGGGGAGCATGGCGCGCTGGACGAGCTGCATGACGGGCAGGACGAGCGGGGCGGCGGCCAGGTAGACCGCGAGCCGGGCGGCGTCGGGGGACGCGGACCTGCGGTAGGCGCGCACCCGGTCGGCCGGGGACACCACCCGGTCGGTGCGGCGCGGGGCGGCGGACGCGGGGTGCTCGGCGCGCACCCATCCCGCGACGGTGTGCAGGCTCTGCCCGGTCGCCCCGGAGACGAGCCGCACCCACGCGCGCAGCGGCCCGGGGCGGGGCGCCAGGACGGGTACGGGGAGGGCGCCGGGACCGGGTGACGTACCCACCGACGGGTGGAAGGCGAGCCGCCCAGCAGGGCCCTCACCACGCACCAACTCGCCCTGTATCGCGGGCAGATGGGTGCGCCGCCACATGCGCTGCGGCAGCGGCTGGACGACGGCGACCGGTGCGGTGGCCGCCCAGCCGTGCAGCAGCCGCTGCATCTTGCCCGAGCGCCACAGGGGTCCCGCGCAGTCGCTCAGGACGAGGGTGAGGCGGCGCCCCGTGGGGTCGCGGAGTTCCTCGGCCCGGTGCAGCGGGGCGCCGGGGGCGGCGGACAGGGCGACGGCCGCGTCCCCGTCCGCGTTCTCCCGTACGTAGTGGATGCGGACCTCCCGGAACGCACCCGAGCGTTCGCAGATCTGCCGCAGCTCCTGGAGGGTCTCCTCCCACACCACCATCGAGGTGGACACGTCCATCACGAACTGCACTCGGGCGGCCCGCCGCCTGCTGCCGCGCAGCACGGGCACCACGATGCCGGTGTCGGCGGCCCGGTCGGCGGTGGCCTGCTCGTCGAGGGCGTCGGGGCCCGCGGCGGTGCGGGTGGGCGCGCGGTAGCCGCGCAGCGGTCGTAACGCCCTTTGCAGGGCGAGTGGTTCGGGCAGTGCGGCGGCGGTCGGCACCCGCACCCGGCCGCCCGGCGCCTCCGCGGCGGCTCCCTGGTCCTCGCCTTCGGCGCCGCGGCCGGGTCCCGGGCCCGACACGGCCAGCTCGGCGGTGAGGGCGGCGGGCAGCCGGATGCCGCGCGGCGGGGTGGTGTCGGGGAAGCGCTTCGTACGGTCCGCGGGCGGCCGGAGTCCCGGCGGGCGCTGCTCCGTCGGCGCCGGGCCGCCCTGTTCCGGCACCCGTTCGGGATGCACCGCGGGCGCCCAGCGGGCCAGCCACAGCGCGTCGGCGAGCTCGTCGGGGTGCGGGTCGATGCCGAGCTCGTGCAGACCGGCGACGAGTGACGTCAACTGGGCGGTGCTGGCACCGGAGTTGATGTGGTCGCCGTCGGCGAGGACGTGGCGTCGGCCGGCCATGGCGTCAGCGCTGCCCGTGCTCGGCGGCGGGCCGCAGCAGCAGCTTGCCGAGGCCCTGCTGCTGGGCGTTGCGGGTGAGGTAGATGGCGTTCAACAGCTGGTCGGTGGGCCGCAGTTCACCCCCGGGGTCCTCGGTGAAGAGGTCGACGAGGTCCTGGTGGGTCTCGTCGGCGCGCTCCCCGAAGTGGGCCTGGACCATGGCGGCGAGGCGTTCGCCGCGCGCCGGGTCGAGGTGGACGTGGATGCAGCGGCGCAGCAGCGGGGCGGGGAACTCCCGCTCCCCGTTGCTGGTCATGACGATCACCGGGAAGGCGTGGCAGCGCACCTGCCCGCCGGTCACCGGCACCCGCCGCCCGTCGTCGCTGAGGACGTCGACCGTGTGCTGTCCCGGCCGGTCGGCGATCCGCTCCAGCTCGGGGATGTCGAACTCGCCCTCCTCCACGACGTTGAGCAGGTCGTTGGGCAGGTCGATGTCGCTCTTGTCGAGCTCGTCGATGAGCAGGACACGGGGACGGAGGGTGGGCAGCAGGGCGGTACCGAGCGGCCCGAGGCGTACGTAGCGGCCGATGTCGGTGCTGTTGTCGCGGCTGCTGTCGTCACGCCCGGCGGGCCGCTCGTCCGGCCCCGCGGCCTGCCGGGCCTCCTGCCTGCCGTACAGCTGCGCGTCCTGGAGCCGGCCGATCGCGTCGTAGGTGTAGAGCCCGTCCTTCAGTTCCGTACGGCTGACGACCGGCCACTGCAGCACCCGGCCCAGGCCCAGCTCGTACGCGATCTCGTGGGCGAGGGTGCTCTTGCCGGTGCCGGGGTCGCCGGTGACGAGCAGCGGCCGCCTCAAGTAGAGGGCGGCGTTGATGAGTTGGAGCGAGGTGGGGTCCTGTGCGGAGAGTGCCGTACGGTCGCCGAGCCGCCGGGTCGACGCGGCGTCCAGCGGCGGTGCGTCGGCGACCGTGCCGGTGAGCGGCGCTCCGTCGAAGCGGCGCCAGCGCGGCGGTTTCGGGAGGCTGTCGATGCGGCCGGGGGCGGGGTCCCCCTTGCCCTGGTAGATCAGCCACTCGTGGACACTCATGGCATGCTCCTCGTCGTCGGTCGGTCGTGGCGTGCCGTGGCCTGACCGACGGGGGCAGTCGGTGCCCGCAACGGGCCCCTGAGAATGTACCCAACTCCCCCGCGCGGACAGGCTGGTTCCGGCCATCGTGGCCGGGCGAACAGAGTGACGCGGGATGCCCCGGGAGCGCGCGTGACGGCCTGCGCGACGGCATTCGGACCTGCGTTCGCGACGTCATTCATGACGGAGAGTCGTACGGGTCCGTGTCGCCCGGCACCGGTCGCCGCGGGTCGTCGTACAGCAGGGCGAAGCCCCCGGCGGGGTGCGGCTGGTCGGCCGCGCTGATGGCCGCCCTGATCCGCCGCAGCCGGTCCGGGAGTTCGGCGGCGCCGTCGGCGCGGGCGAGTTCGGCCACGGTGAAGGCGTGCAGCACGTCGCAGGACTCCCGGCAGCGCACCCCGGCGTGCCCTTCGATGTGCCACAGCGCAATGCCGTGACCTGCGGCGATGGCGTCGCCCAGCGCCCGTGCGCCGATCTTGTCGCGGGCGCCCCGGCACAGCACCGGTATCTCCCCGTCGGCGAACGAGGCGAGCAGGCCCTTGGTGAGGACTCCGCCGCGCGGCGGGGTGCGCCGGGCGACGAGCCGGGGCGCGGCGTGGGTGGCGTCCCAGCGGGCGGTCCACACGTCGTTCGGCACCCCGAGCCGTTCCAGCTGACGGACCACGACCGGGCGGCGCACCCCCAGGAGCTCCTTGAGCTCGCGCTCGTGGAAGTTGGCCTTTTCATTGACCTGCCAGTGGTGCACGGCGTGGTCGAACTCCCCGAGATCCATGGCGATTTCGAGTGCCGCGGGCCACGTGTCCACGTCGACCAGGGAGAACAGGTCGGCGAGCGGCGCGCCGACCTCGTGGATGAGGTCGGCCGCGGGCACGGCGTGCCCGTCGTCCACCGGGAAGCCGTCGCTGTCGCCCATCCGCAGCGTCCAGTCGTAGCTGGCCCCCTCGCCCTCAAGGCGCAGCAGCTCCAGGACGACCACCGGCCGGTCGTCGTCGGGCCCCGGGTAGCGGCGCGGCCCGCCGTCGTCGGCCCGCGGCAGCACCGCGGCGGGCAGCGGCTCGGGCTCGCGCAGCCCCGCCCCGGCCGCCGCCCCGCCCCTGCGCTGCTCGATCCACTCGGCGAGTTCCCTGCTGCCGAGCCCCTGGGAGGCGGCGAGGCGCTGTACGTCGTCGAGGTAGCGCAGGAAGAACTCGGCGCGCTGCGGGGTGGCCCCGTCGTACAGCTCGCCGTGCCCGTCGCGCCAGGCGACCGGCGCCGCCACCGGGTCGCCGACCCGGTACCTGGGCAGGGCGATCCGGGCCAGGGTGATGACGGCGTACGGGCTGGGCGGCGGGGGCAGCGCGGCGAGCAGGCCGAGCGCGGTGCGCCGGTCCTCCGGCGTCCACCTGCCGCTGCCGTACGCTCCGCCGGCGCCGGGCAGTACGGACTGGCGGCCGATCCAGTCGTCACCGGCCGACGACCAGCGGCGCTCGTGCCACTTGTCGTGCTCGCGGACGATCTCCTGGTAGAGCTCGCCGAACTGGCGCAGCGCCGTGATCGCGACGGACAGCCCGCCGGACAGGTCGTCGGGGCGGCGCGACTTGGTGACGCCGACGACGGCGCCGCCCGCCGGGTCGAGGACCGGTCCGCCGGAGAGACCGGGCAGGATGCGCACCTCGCTCTCGTCGAAGCGGCGCCCGTACGGTGCCCCTTCGTGCACCCGCACCCGGGTCTCCGCCGCCCAGGGCCGCCCGGCGCCCTCGCCCGCCTCGCCCTCGGGCACGTACCCGTGGACGGTGCGCAGGCTGCCGACGGGCTGCTCGCCCCAGTCGGCGAGCCACACGCACTCGTGGCGGACGCCGGGCGTTTCGAGGCGGACCACGGCGAGGTCGAGGCCGGGCGGGACGGGCCCGCCCGCGGAGAGGTCCCAGAGCGAGGCGGCCAGCCGGGCGCGGACCGGCCGCCCGTCGTGGAGGCCGTCGCCGCGCACCAGGAAGACGGTGTCCTGCTTGTCCCGCAGGGGGCCGCGCAGGACGTGCGCACAGGTGACGATCAGCCCGGGGGCGACGAAGAAGCCGCTGCCCCACATGCGCGGGGGCACCGGTCCTTCCGGGCCTTCCGCGGTGAAGTGGACGGTGGCCGCGGCGGCGAGGTCGGCCAGCCACTGGCTCGACTCAGGCATCGCGGATGCCGCCGTTCATGCTGTGACCCCCCGTGGTCGCCCAACTGCCGTGCTGGCGCAGTGTCTTTCGCCCCTGCTCCTCTAGGACTGCGACGAGGCTACCGGTCCGTCCGGTTGCACGGCAGCCCCGGGAATCGGGCAGATCAGGACGGGGACGGCACCGGGTGCCCCGTCGTCCGTTTTATTCTTGACCCATGTACTTCACTGACCGTGGCATCGAAGAGCTGGAGAAGCGGCGCGGCGAGGAGGAGGTCACCTTCGAGTGGCTCGCCGAGCAGCTGCGTACGTTCGTGGATCTCAACCCGGACTTCGAGGTCCCGGTGGAGCGGCTGGCGACGTGGCTGGCGCGGCTGGACGACGAGGACGAGGACGACGAGTAGGACGCGCTGATCGACCAGCAGTGCCCGTAGTACGCGCTGATCGACCAGCAGTGCCCGCCGGACCTCACCCCCGGGCGCGCATCCTGTCGTACGTCAGGCCCAGCGCGCCCTGGGTGACCAGCAGTCCGCCCGCGACCGCCCACCCGGCGGCGGAGCGCCGCAGCCCCCAGACCAACAGGGGTACGCCCAGGCCCAGTTGGACCGCCCCGACGAGCCGCGCCTTGGGACCCCGTACCCAGGAACCGAACGGGCTGTGGTCCATCACGTCCAGCTCGGCGCGGAGCGCGTCGCGCCAGCCCGACCACTCCACGGCTTCCGCCCCCACCCCCGAGCGGGCCACTTCGCGCAGCCGGTCGGCGCTCTCGCCGGGGGTGAGTCCGGGCGGCAGTTCGAGCCCGGCCCGGTGCAGCAGGGCGACCAGGCCAACCAGCCGGGCCCTGGCGTCCGTGTCCGTGTCGGGCCCCGCCAGCTCCTCCAACCGCTCCATGTCGTGCACGGGGTCGAGCGCGAGCCGCGCCGCGAAGGTGCGCATCGCCTCGTCCTCGCCGACGGGGGTGCCGTCGGCCAGCCACTCGTAGCCGACGGTCCGCCGGAATCCGGCGGCGAGGGTGTATCCGGCGTGGTCCTGGTCCCACCAGAGGGCGAGCACCGGCCAGCTGGCGCCGACCGCGAGGGCGGTCGCCCAGCCCGCGAGGACCCGGTCGACGGGTTCGTACGCGCTCCCCTGCGCCAGCCAGGGCTTGCCCTCGGGAACGAGGACGCTCCAGCCGTCGCCCGCCGGGGCGAGCAGCATCCGCTCGCGCAGCAGGTGGGCCGCGGGGCGCACGTCGTCGACCGGGGCCCGGCAGAGCAGCAGGGCCCCGGTGGCGTGCGCGGGCTGCGCGGAGTGCGCGGACGAAGACACCGGGTGCGACATAACGCCCACGCTAGGTCAATTCACCGGCATCCACCTCCCGCACCCCCGCACTCCTTATCTTGACTTCACCCAACCGCGATATATCGTGTTGAACAGAAGACGCGATATGTTGCGTCCCCGGGGAAGACCGGCTGAAGACCGACCGGCGACCGACCTGAGACCGACTGAAGACTGGCTGGGGAAGGAATCACCATGACCGAGTGGTCCGTCACCGAACCGCAGAAACTCACCTTCGACGCGCCCGTGACCGCGCTGAGCGTGCGCATCGTCAACGGCACCGTCAATGTCGTCGGCACGGACGGGCTCTCCGACGGGGAACCGACCGCGCGCCTCGAAGTGACCGAGCTGGACGGCCCGCCGCTGGTCGTCACGCACAAGGACGGCACGCTCACCGTCACGTACGAGGACCTGCCCTGGCACGGCTTCCTCAAGATGCTCGACCGGCGCAGCTGGAACCGCTCGGCGGCCGTCACGCTCACCGTCCCCGCGGGGGCGAAGGTCGACGTGGGCGTGGTCGGCGCCAACGCGGTGGTCACGGGGATCCGGGAGCGCACGGAGGTGCGCGGGGTCACCGGCGAGACCACTCTGGTCGGCCTGTCCGGGCGGGTGAAGGCGGAGACGGTCTCCGGCAACGTCGAGGCCCACACCCTCACCGGCGACCTGCAGTTCAAGTCGGTGACGGGCGACCTGACGGTCATCGACGGCGCGGGTTCCTCCGTCCGGGCGGACTCGGTCAACGGCGCGCTGCTCATCGACGTCGACACCGCGCACAGCGGCCCCGCCGACATCGACCTGACGACGGTCACCGGCGAGATCGCGATCCGCCTCCCGCACCCCGCCGACGCGAAGGTGGAGGCGAACACCACCAGCGGGTCGGTCTCCAACGCGTTCGAGGACCTGCGGGTATCCGGCCAGTGGGGGCAGAAGAAGATCACGGGCACGCTGGGCACGGGCGCGGGCAAGCTGCGCGCGACGACGGTCTCCGGCGCGATCGCGCTGCTGCGCCGGCCGCCGCTCGACGAAGGGCTGCTGGACGACGCACCGATCGACAACACCCCGGGTGACGCCCCCGGCGACACCCCCGGCGCCCCCACCGACTCGCCCTCCGGCGCCCCCTCCGACACTCCCGGCGACACCCCCGGCGACGCTCCTTCCGGAAAGGTCCTCTGACATGCCTCCCGTCTTCGCCCACGGCCGACTCCGCCTCTACCTCCTCAAGCTGCTGGACGAGGCGCCGCGCCACGGCTACGAGGTGATCCGCCTCCTGGAGGAGCGCTTCGAGGGCCTGTACGCGCCGTCCGCCGGCACCGTCTACCCGCGCCTGGCCAAGCTGGAGGCCGAGGGCCTCGTCACGCACGCCACCGAGGGCGGCCGCAAGGTGTACTCGATCACCGAGGCGGGCCGCGAGGAACTGGCGGGCCGGGGCGGCGAGTTGGCCGACCTGGAGCTGGAGATCCGCGAGTCGGTCTCCGAGCTGGCCGCCGAGATCCGGGACGACGTACGGGGCGCGGCCGGCGACCTGCGCCGCGAGATGCGCGCCCAGGCCGCGGACTCGAAGGAGCCCTCCGCCGACTCGAAGGGCGACCGGGGCGCCCCCTGGGGCGACAAGGAGGCCTGGCGCACCGCGAAGGAGGAGATGCGCAAGGCCCGCCAGGAGTGGAAGGAGCAGGCCCGCCGCGCGAAGGACGAGAGCCGCCGGGCCCGCGAGGACGCCCAGGAGGCCCGCCGCCAGGCGAAGGAGACCGCCGAGCGGGCCCACGAGCAGATGCAGCAGGCGGCCCGCCGGGTGGAGGAGCAGGTCCGCGAGCACGTGGCGCGCGGCGACTGGCCCTCCGCCGTACGGGAAGGACTCGCCGAGATCGAGAAGGAGTTCAGCCGCAGCTGGGGCAAGGACTTCGGCCGCTTCGGCCGCCCGCACGAGGCACCCGACATCAAGGTCGAGCGGGCGGACAAGGCACCGGCCGGGGACGCGTGGGAGGAAGCGGTACGGGATCACCCCGCCCGCGAGGACGCACGCCCGAACCCGGCCGGGCAGACCACGGACGCACCCCCGAAGGAGTCCCTCCCGGACTGGGCGTTCGAGGACGCGAAGCCCGGCTCCGACCCGGCCCGCGACCTGGACCGCCTCCTCGACCGCTTCCGCGACGACATCCGCGACGCGGCCCGCGACCACGGCGTCTCCTCGGCCCAACTCACCGACGCCCGCGCCCGGTTGGCGTCGACGGCGGCACACATCGACGGGCTGCTGCGGGGCCGTCCGAAGGGATAACCGCTGCGGAGGGGGTGTCGGGGGCCGCGGCACGGACCCCCGACACCCCCTCCCCCCTTGGGGTCGGCGCACAGTGCCCTGCCTCATTCCGTTACGGGTGGCGCAGCAGTCGCGGCGCCGAGGAGGCCCGCTGCGGCCGGGTCGTGCGCGGCGAGCACGACGAGCCCCGGGTACCGCACCGAAAGCTGGGCGACGTACCGCGTCGAGGCCTGGAGACCCGCCTTGTCGCCGACACCTGGAACGTGCCCCTTCGCGAGGAGGTCGACGTCGTACGTCAGGTCGCCGACGAACAGCAGAGGGGTCATGCCGTCCTGCCGCACCAGCATGGAGAGGGACCCGGGCGTGTGTCCCGGAGTGGGGATCACCGTCAGCGAGCCGTCCTCGAACAGGTCCAACTCCCCTTCTTCCAACGGCTTCCAGCGGAGTCCGGGCAGGAAGATGTGCTTCTTCAGGTAGCCGCGCGCCTCGGCGAACCCATCGCGCGCAGTGGCGAGCTCGGAAGCCGCGACGACGATTTCAGCCTGTCCGAGTTCGGCGAGGCCACCGATGTGATCCTGGTGGAGGTGTGAGATCACGACGGTCCGCACATCGGCGATGTCGTACCCGATACTCGCGAGTTTCGCGCTCAGCGTGTCGTCGGCGCCGATGGCGAACCGGGCAAGGCGCGAGTACATGAAGCCTGCCGCCCCGCCGGGGAAGTACGCGGGGTCCGTGACAGAAGCACGGTCCTGCCCCGTGTCGAACAGGACCAGACCCGCTTCGTGTTCGACGACGTAGACGTTGATCGGTCGCGGCTGCGTCCAGCGGCGGGAGGTCATCAGCCACCACAGGGTTGGGGTTCCGGTGCGCGCAACGTGCTCTGGACGGATCCTGACGGTGCCGGTACTCGCTACGGAGACTCGCCTTATGGGGCACATGCGGCAACGCTAAATTCCCTCACATGTGCCCGCAAGCCGTAGCCGCAGGCGTGTGTTTTCGGCGAATGACTGAAGGGGGCCTTGCAGTTGTGGCAGGACCCCCTGTCACCAGCGAGCCGGCCACCGAGCGCCGCCACCTCCAGCACGAACGCCGCCCGGTGCGGAGCGAAGCCGTTGCGGGGCGCGACTACCCGTACAGCCGTGCGGGAGCCCCGCTACCCCGTTCCGTCTTCGTTCCAGCAGGGGGCAACCCCTCGCGCCTCCAGTGCTAAGCGCACTGCCACAGGAACCTCCCCTCCTTCCCGTCGGGCGACAGGAAGGCGTATCCGATCCCGGTGTCCCCGAAGTCGACCTCGAAGGGCAGCGCGGTCGAATCGAGCTGGGCCACCAGCTCCCAGCCCTCCCCCGGCACTTCCTCGCCCTGCAGCCAGCGCGGCTCCACCCCCGGCCCGCCCAGGAACTGCCAGCACTCCTCGTCGGGGTCCGGCTCCCCGAGCACCGGCAGGTGGTCCGCCCCGGCGGTCGGGCCCGCCGCCAGCTCCCGCACCCCGGCCACGAAGTCCGGCACCCGGCCGCCCGGCTGGACGATCAGCGCGTTCTCCCCGCCGTCCGGCTCGAAGGTGTCCTCCCCGCTCCCTGCCATGAAGAGGTAGGCGAGCGCGCCGTCCCGTACGGCGAACTGCCCGATGAACTCCATCGGTTCGCCGGATTCCTTCGAAAGGGGCCACTGCGCCTCCTCCCCCCGCCACACCGGCTGCCCGCCCACCTTGGTGACCGGCTCGGTCACGGGGCCCTCGGCGGGCACGAATTCAACAGGCGCGGGCACGGACACGGGATCCTCCGGGGCAGACGGAAAACGGGCGGGCGTTGCCGAAAACCCTAGCCCCCGGGTCCGACAACACCCGCCCACCAGCTCCCGCTTCAGCCTCTACTTGACTCCGCCGAACATCGCCCGCTCGACCTCGCCGTACCCCGCCCCGTACTCCCCGAGCACGTCCGAGACCACGCCGGGCCGGGCCGTCAGCGCCAGCAGCAGGTGTTCGTCGCCGATGTGATGGTCGCCGCGTCCGATCGCCACCCGGAGCGACTGTTCGATGGCCTTCTTCGCGCCGGACGCGAACGGCCGGTGCCCCTTCAGCAGGCCCCGCCTGAACCGGCCGCTCTTGCGCCCGCCCAGCGCGCCCTCCCCGTGCGTCTCCTCGACCTTCGCGACGATGGCGTCGACGTCGATTCCCATGTCGGCGAGCGCGGACGCCTCCGCCTTCGACATCCCGCCGCGCCGACGCGCGTCCGCGAGGGAGGCGGCGACCGCGTCCCGCTGCCGGTCGATGCCGAGCGCGGCGAAGGCGAACGAGGCGCGACCGCCCTCGGTGTCCATCAGTGCCAGCAGCAGGTGCTCCTCGGTGACCTGCTCCGCGTCCAGCCGTTCCGCGTGGGTGACCGCTCCGATCACCACGCCCCGTGCGCTCTCCGTGAACCGTTCGAACATCATCGACCTCCATGCTTCTTGTGCACGGCCTGCTTGCTGACGCCCAACTCGGCAGCGATTTCCTGCCACGACCAGCCCTGGTTGCGGGCACCCCGCACCTGTACGGCCTCCAGCTGCTCAAGCAGTCGCCGCAGAGCGGCCACCGCGCGCAGTCCGACCCGTGGATCTCGGTCTCCCGCCCTGGCGGCGAGATCGGTTGCTTCGGTCATGCTTGTCAATTTACGTTGACAGCACCCCTCCGTCAACCCCTGTTGACGATCGGGGTCGGGCGCGGGTGCGTCCCGTGGGGTGGGCCGTGGGGTGGGCCGTGGCGCGGGCCGTGGGGCGCGCGGGCCTCAGTCGGCCAGTCGGAAGCTCAGGCAGACGATCAGGGTGCGGGGCCCCACCTGGACTCCCTGGGCGCCCCAGTACCGGGCGTGCCCCTCGCGCCAGTGATCGGCGGACCGGAACCCCTCACCCTCGCTGTCGGCGAACTCCCGGCCCACCTCGCCGAACGGTCGGATCTCGACCCCGGTGACGACGATGTCGACCAACCGGTCCCCGGCGTTGTCGACCACGACCAACCGCTCGCCGACGTGCTCAAGCTCCTCGCCCTCGGCCCGGTACTCGTCGTGGAGGCCGGCGGTACCGCGCTTCTTCCCCGCCACCACGAGCGCGTTGAGCTCGTCCCGGAAGTCGCCCGGCGTCCCGAACTCCATCACCCGCAGTCCGTCGATTCGTGGCCACATGGTGGACCAGGCTAGGGCCTGACCGGCGCGCGGAGGAGTGTCACGCAGCAACGCCCTACCGCTTCCGCACCGTCACCGAGACCTCCGCCCCCGGCACCGCACGCACCCGCACCTTCGCCGCCTTCCCGGCCGCCACCTCCCGCGTCCCGGTCCACGCCCGGCCGCTCACGCTCACCCGCCACCCCTTCGCGCTCGGCGGCAGCGACACCTCGCTCACTCCTCCGCCGCGCCAACTCGCCTCGTAGGCAAGGGAGTAGCGCCCGGCGACCGCGTCGTACGACTCGTTCCGCACCCGCCCCGCCACCGCCGCCGCGTAGGGCGCCGCCGTCTGCTGCTTGTTCCCGCGGAGTTCGCCCGCCGCGTCCACCGCGCAGTAGCCACCCCCGTAGCACCACACGTAGCCCGCCCACCCGGAGCCGTAGCGCGCCATCGAGGCCAGCGCGTCCCGGTAGAAACTCCCCATGTTCGGGAGGTCGTTGTTGAGCGGGCCCCACTCGCCGACCACGACCGGCACCCCGTACCGCTTCGGATACTGCGTGACGGCCGCCTCGTACGCCTCGATCCAGCCGGCCCCCGGGTCGTAGTCCGCGCCCGCCTCCATCCCCGCGTTGTAGAAGTGCGGTGCGTAGACGACCTTCCGCTTCGGGTCCTTGATCCTCCCGAGACCCGTCGGCACTCCCTCGCCCACGATGGGGGTCGGCTCGACGAAGAGCCAGTTGTCCCGGTCGACCGAACGGACCGCCGCCGCAAGCCGGTTGTGCATCGGGGTGATCTGGTCGCGCTCGATACGGCGGGCGGCCGTCGGCAGGTCCTCGCCGTCCTTCAGTTCGCCCATCGGCTCGTTGATGAAGTCGTACCCGAAGACCGCCGGGTGGTCCTCGAACCGGTCGGCGAGCAGCCGCCACACGGCGGCCTGGGCGCGCCGCAGGTCCTCGTCCTCGTAGAGGTGCGTGAAGGCGCGCTGCACGGCGGGCTGGAAGTACTCGGAGAACCAGTCGTCCGGCTGAGGGGTGAAGGGAAGCCCGTCCGTCCGCGTCGCCCATTCCGGGATGCCGCGGTGTCCGAAGGCGGGCCCGAAGACGTCCTGGTGGCCGTCGAGCAGCACCTTCACGCCGTACTTCCGCGCCCAGTCCAGGATGCGTTCGATCTTGCGCAGGTACTGCTCGCTGTACCGCCCGCGCTCGGCCTCCAGGTCGTCCCAGAAGATCAGCAGGCGGGCGAAGTTGAAGCCCTTCGCGCTCATGTCGCGGAAGTGCTTCTCGGTGATGGCGGAGAGGGCCGCGTCCCCGCGGTTGGTCTTGTCCTCGACGTTCCAGCCGCGCAGCGTGAGGACGCGGCCGTGGTCGTCGGTCAGCTTCGGGATGCTCCAGGGCCCGGGAGCCGGACCGAGACCGGTAGCCGGACCGGGACCGGGATCCTGTGCCGCGTACGCGGCGGGGGCGGCGATGCCCCCGCCCGCGAGCAGCGCCCCGCAGGCCAGACCGACGACGACTCTTCCGTACGTGCTGCGCATGGGGGCACTCCTCCGGCATCACAAGTCAGGTGCCGGAGATCAAAACAGCGCCCCCCTGGACTCTCAAGACCCGGTGAGCACAATCTTTCCGAAGAGGTCCCCGCCCGCCATCCGCTCGAAGCCCTCCCGGGCCCGGTCCAGCGGCAGTACGCCGTCGATCACCGGCCGTACGCCCGTCGCCGCGCAGAACGCCAGCAGGTCGGTCAGCTCGTCCTTGGAACCCATCGTCGAGCCGACGACCTTCAGCTCCAGGAAGAAGATCCGGTTGAGCTCGGCGGAGGCGGGGCTCGGGCCGCTCGTCGCCCCCGAGATCACCAGAGTCCCGCCGGGGCGCAGGGACTTGACCGAGTGCGACCAGGTCGCCGCGCCCACCGTCTCGATCACGGCGTCCACCCGCTCCGGCAGCCGCGCCCCCGCCTCGTACGCCTCCACCGCCCCCAGCTCGACGGCCCGCTTCCGCTTGGCCTCGTCGCGGCTGGTGGCGTACATCCGCAGCCCGGCCGCCCTGCCGAGCACGATCGCGGCGGTGGCGACGCCGCCGCCCGCACCCTGCACGAGGACCGCGTCCCCCGGCCGTACGCCCGCGTTGGTGAACAGCATCCGGTACGCGGTCAGCCACGCGGTCGGCAGACAGGCCGCCTCCTCGAAGCTGAGCTCCTTGGGCTTGGGCAGCACGTTCCAGAGCGGCACCGTCACGCGCTCCGCGAACGTCCCCTGGTACTTCTCGGTGAGGATCGACCGCTTCTCGTGCGGTCCGACGCCGTGCCCGGTCTCGCCGATCACCGAATGCAGCACGACCTCGTTGCCGTCGGCGTCGATGCCCGCCGCGTCGCAGCCGAGGATCATCGGCAGCGCGTCGCCCCCGATGCCCACCCCGCGCAGCGACCACAGGTCGTGGTGGTTGAGCGATGCGGCCTTCACCGTCACGGTGGTCCACCCGGGCCGGACCTCCGGCTCCGGGCGCTCCCCCAGCTCAAGGCCGTTCAGCGGCTGGTCACGGTCGATGCGGGCTGCGTATGCGGCGAACATGGCCCGACCATAGGCCGCACCGGCCACGTGACGGAACAGCTCCGGGGTGTGACCCGCACCGCGTCACGCCCCTGCGCCTCCGTGCCACCCCGGTCCCGCCAGCGTCTGCCAGCCCCTGGTGATCTGGTCCCGTACGTCGCCACCGCCCGCCGCCAGCAATTCCACGAGCGCCGCACCGTCCGCCGGGCGCCCGGCCGGATCGGCGGTCAACGCCCGCGCGACCACGGCCGCCAGCCCCGGATCCAGCGCCTGTACGGCCGCCAGCGAGGCGGGCTCGGGGCCGGTGTCCACGATCCGCCGGATCACCGCGCCCGTGCTCGTCGCGTGGAACGGGCTCGCCCCGTGCGCCGCGCACACCACGCAGCACGCCCAGGCCCACACGTCCGCGGCCGTCCCGACGGGCTCGTCCCCGAACTGCTCGGGCGCCATGTACGTCAGCGTCCCCGGCCCGCCGCCGGTACGGGTGAGCCTCGTGCCGTCCACCAGGGCCGCGATGCCGAAGTCCAGCAGGCGCGGCCCGGCGCTGGTCAGCATGATGTTCGCGGGCTTCAGATCCCGGTGCACAAGCCCGAGCCTGTGCACCCCGGACAGCGCGGTGCCCAGCGCGAGCGCGAGCGCCCGCAGCGCCTGGGCCGACCCGATCGGCCCCTGCTCCCGCAGATGGACGTCGAGCGGCCGCCCGTCCAGCAACTCCATTGCCAGGTAGGGCCGTCCGGAGTCGACCCCCGCGTCGAGCACCCGCGCGGTGTACGCGCCTGGCACCATGGCCAGCACCTCCGACTCGCGCTCGAACCGCTTCAACAGCTCGGCGTGGTCGAGGAGTTCGGGGTGGATGGTCTTCAGGGCCACCTGGGTTGCGGACCCCTCGCGCCGGGCGAGGTAGACCGTACCCATACCGCCCGAGCCGATCCGGCCGATGAGGTGGTATCCGGCGATCGTACGGGGCTCGTTGGGGTGGAGCTCCTGGTACGGGACGGAGGAGGCGGGCGCGGAGTTCACCGGCTGGGTCGGCACGTACGGGGCGGGCCGCCCCAGCGCGGGGGCGGACACCGGCGGCTCGGCCTGCGCCGACGCGGTCGACGCGTACGGGTTCGGCACCGGCGGCCGGGCCGGAGTCGCGTTCGCCGACGCGGTCGACGCGTACGGGTCCGCCGCCCCCGGCGCGACGGACGGCGCGGGCCCGAACGCCCCCGCGGGTCCAGGGACCGGTGCCTGAACCGGGATGCCCAGCACCCGCCTGCTGACCAGCGCCGCCACGATCTGGCACACCAGCGCCGCCACCACCAGCCCGAACGGCGCGATCAGCCCGACCAGCAGGCGCAGCGCGAGGGAGGCGGCGAGGCGCGGGCCGACCGCGCGCAGGCCCCGTACCGGCCCGTCCGGGGACGGCACCCCGACCACCCGCACGTTGCGCTGGGTCAGAAACCACAGCAACAGCCACAGGAACAGCACCGGCCCGGCGACGCTGAAGAACGCGATGCGCGCGGGCACGAACGCCAGGGCGAAGGCACTCTGGAGTTCGTCGACGTCGGGCAGGTAGATCCCGCTCGACAGCAGCGCGAAGCCGGGCACGCTCTCGGAGCTCGTCCACACCATCAGGCCGAACGCGCACACGAACCCCAGCAGCAGGTCCCGCGCCACGGACGCCGGAGGCGCCGAGAGCTTCACCCGGCCCGCGCGGATCTCCGGCTCCTGCGCCCGCACCTCGCGTTGCAGCCGGACCAGCTGCTTCAGCGAGGCCAGCCGTACCACCAGCGCGGGCACGGCCACCCCGACGAGCCCCCATGCCAGTACCAGCCCGGACGTGTCCAACTCCGCCATGTGTCCCCCGTGTCTCGCATGTACGCCCGTCGGCCGAGCAGTGACGGAGTATAGGCGCGCGATCACCCCCGCGGGCGGCCCAAGTGCCGTACCCCGCAAGCGAGTACGGGCCGCGCCCGTGCCCCCCGCACCGGGGACACGGGCGCGGCCCGTACTCGTACTCGTACTCGTACTGCAGCGACTGCTGCAGCGACCGGCGACTAGCGCCGCGCCACACCCTCCGCCCGAGCGGCAGCGGCGACCGCCGCGGTGACCGCCGGGGCGACCCGCTCGTCGAACGGCGACGGGATGACGTAGTCGGCGGCGAGCGCGTCGCCCACCACGTCCGCCAGCGCGTTCGCCGCGGCGATCTTCATGCCCTCGGTGATGCGCGAGGCGCGCACCTGGAGCGCACCGGCGAAGATGCCGGGGAAGGCGAGGACGTTGTTGATCTGGTTCGGGTAGTCCGAGCGGCCCGTGGCGACGACCGCCGCGTACTTGTGGGCGATGTCGGGGTGCACCTCGGGGTTCGGGTTCGCCATGGCGAAGACGAACGCGCCGGGGGCCATGGACGCCACCGCGGGCTCCGGGACCGTACCGCCGGAAACGCCGATGAAGACGTCCGCGCCGGCGAGCGCGGAATCGAGCGATCCGCTCAGCCCCGCCTTGTTCGTGAGCTCGGCCAGCTCGCGCTTGACCGGCGTCAGGTCGTCGCGGTCGCGGCTGACGATGCCCTTGCGGTCGGCGACGGCCACGTCACCGAGCCCGGCCTCCAGCAGGAACTTGGCGATGGCGACGCCCGCCGCGCCCGCGCCCGAGATGACGGCGCGGAGGTCGGCCAGCGAGCGGCCGGTCAGCCGGGCCGCGTTGCGCAGGGCCGCCAGGGTCACCACGGCCGTGCCGTGCTGGTCGTCGTGGAACACCGGGATGTCCAGGGCCTCCTGGAGCCGGCGCTCGATCTCGAAGCAGCGCGGGGCCGAGATGTCTTCGAGGTTGACCCCGCCGAAGGACGGGGCGAGACGGACGACCGTCTCGATGATCTCTTCGGTGCTCGTGGTCGCGAGCGCGATCGGCACCGCGTCGACGCCGCCGAACTGCTTGAAGAGGATTGCCTTGCCCTCCATCACGGGGAGGGAGGCTTCCGGACCGATGTCACCGAGGCCGAGGACCGCCGTGCCGTCGGTGACGACGGCGACGACGTTCGACTTCCAGGTGTAGTCGTTGACCAGGTCCGGCTGCTCGGCGATGGCGCTGCACACCTTGGCGACACCGGGCGTGTACGCGAGGGACAGGTCGTCCTTGTCGCGGATCGGCACGGTGGACTGGACGGCCATCTTGCCGCCCCGGTGGAGCGCGAAGGCCGGGTCGAAGGGCTCATCCGGCCCCACGCCCGTACCGGTACCGGTTTCGGGATTGACGATCTCCGCTGCCATGTTCTCTTGACCCCTTAAGTCTTCATCAGTTGAGGGTGGCCACTCCTGGTTGAGGAGGGGTGGGCGGGTCCGCGCACGTGCCCTGCCCTGGGTGGTTGGCCCACCCCGGCAGGGGGAGGTACGTGCGCGCGGGCGCGCCGCACACGCGCCCTGGGCCCCGGATGAGGGGTGTAATGGTCCTTCTTACCGGACGGGGCACACCGGCGACGAGTCCGTATCCGAGCAGTGACGGAACGTGAGCAGCGCGTCGGTGGAGTTGAGACGACTCATGATGCGATGTCGGACAAGTTCCGCAGAAGTCCGGTACTTGTCCTGTTGTGCACCTTGATTTGTGTCCGCATCGCGAGACTTGCCGGAGTTTCTCCGGTAGTAAGGCAACAACCCTGCAGAAGGTCCGGCCTTGATGTACCGGCCCGTTGGGGTTCGGGGATCACCCGTTATCTGATTTTGACATGACGGGCCCCCTTAATGACCTGGTCCGAATGGCAAGATGCCGACATCACACCTGGTCGTGTCCGGTCGTGCCACCCAGAGCCGCGTGCTCGACCGCCCCGACCTGCCCGGAGTTCCGGGCCCCGGGCCACCGGGAACACGGACATCCACCCTCATCTGCCGGAGGACCCCCATGACCGCTCTCTCCCCCCGCCGCTCGGCCGCACGGTCCCGAATAGCCGCGGTCGGCGCGCTCGCGGTCGCCGGAGCCCTGGTTCTCACCGGCTGCGGCGACCAGACCGGTGCCGGTGACGGCGACGGCAAGGCCAAGGACGGCGGGAAGGGCAACGCGCTGTTCGCCAAGCTCCCCGAGGCGGTCCAGAAGAAGGGCACCCTGGAGATCGGCACCAACGCCGAGTACGCCCCGATGGAGTCCAAGGAGGGCGGCCAGATCGTCGGTGTCGACCCGGACATCGCCGCCGCGCTGGGCGAGAAGCTGGGCGTCAAGGTGAAGTTCACCGACGCGAAGTTCGACACCCTGGTCACCGGTGTCAACGCGGGCCGCTACGACCTGGCGATGTCGTCCATCACGGACACCAAGGCCCGCCAGGAGGGTCTGGACGAGAAGGGCAAGAAGCTCGGCTCGGGCGTCGACTTCGTGGACTACTTCATCGCCGGCACCGCCGTGTACGTGAAGAAGGGCAACCCGCAGGGCATCAAGTCCATCGAGGACCTCTGCGGCAAGGGCGCGGCCGTCCAGCAGGGCACCACGTACGAGGCCGCCCTGAAGACCGCGTCCAAGAAGTGCACCGACGGCGGCAAGCCGGCCATCAAGATCGAGTCGTTCGAGAACGACACCGAGGCGCAGACCCGGGTGCGGGCCGGCGGTGCGGCGGCCGGTGTCAACGACTACCCGGTGGCGGTGGACCTGGTCCGCAAGGCCGGTGGCGGCAAGACCTTCGAGATCGTCGGCGAGCAGTACGAGGCGGGCCCGTTCGGCATCGCCGTCGACAAGAAGAACACCAAGCTGCGGGACGCCGTCAAGGAAGCCCTCGACGCGATCATCAAGGACGGCTCCTACAAGAAGGTGCTGGAGAAGTGGGGCGCCCAGACCGGCGCGATCGACGCCGCCGCTGTCAACAGCGGCAAGTGACCGGTCTCGGACACAGCGGCGTACGCGTCCGGCGCAGGCGTCCGGCACGCGTGAGCGACGTACCACTGAGCAGCACCACTGAAGGGCAGTCGTCATGACTGAGAAGTTCAGCAAGGAGCCCGCGGACACACCTCCCGCAGGGCACTCGGGTGCGACGACGGTCACCCCGTCGCCGTCCGTCCCGGCCGAGGCCATCAAGGCCATCCCCGTACGCCACTACGGGCGTTGGGTCAGCGGCGTGATCGTGGTCGCGCTGCTGCTCCTGCTCGGCTACTCGTTCTCGCAGGGCGAGATCCAGTGGGGTGCCGTCACCGACAAGCTCTTCGACGACACGGTCGTCGCGGGCGCCGGGCGCACCCTGCTGATCAGCGTGCTCGCCATGGCGATGGGCGTGGTGCTGGGCATCGTGCTGGCCGTGATGCGGCTCTCGAAGAACCCGGTGACCAGCGGGGTCGCCTGGCTCTACATCTGGTTCTTCCGCGGCACGCCGGTCTACCTCCAGCTGCTGCTGTGGTTCAACCTGGCGCTGATCTTCCCCGTCCTCAACCTCGGTCCTCTCTACAAGGACGAGATGACGGACGTGATGACCCCGTTCCTGTGCGCGCTCCTGGGCCTCGGCCTCAACGAGGCCGCGTACATGGCGGAGATCTGCCGGGCCGGTCTGCTGGCCGTCGACGAGGGCCAGACCGAGGCCTCGCAGGCGCTCGGCATGAGCCAGGGCAAGACCCTGCGCCGCATCGTGATCCCGCAGGCGATGCGGGTGATCGTGCCGCCGACCGGCAACGAGTTCATCAACATGCTGAAGACCTCGGCGCTGGTGTACGCGGTGACGTACAACGAACTGCTGCGCTCGACGTCGGCGATCGGCTCGACGTCGTACGCCGTGATGGAGATGCTCTTCGTCGCGGCCCTCTGGTACCTGGTGATGACGAGCGTGTTCAGCGTCTTCCAGTTCTACCTGGAGCGGCGGTACGCGCGCGGCTCGCTGCGCTCGCTGCCGGACACCCCGTGGCAGAAGATCAAGGCGAACCTGCTCGGCCTGGGCAGTGAGAGGGGCACCCGATGACCGCCATGGTGAAGGCCGAGGGCGTACGCAAGTCCTTCGGCCACACGGAGGTGCTCAAGGGCATCAGCCTGGAGGTCGCCACCGGTGAGGTGTTCTGCCTGGTCGGCCCGTCGGGCTCCGGCAAGTCGACCTTCCTGCGGTGCATCAACCACCTGGAGAAGGTCAACGCGGGCCGCCTCTCGGTCGACGGCCAGCTGGTCGGCTACCGGCAGAAGGGCGACAAGCTGTACGAGCTGAAGGACAGCGAGGTCGCCCGCCAGCGCCGGGACATCGGCATGGTCTTCCAGCGCTTCAACCTGTTCCCGCACATGACAGCGCTGGAGAACGTCATGGAGGCGCCCGTACAGGTCAAGGGCGACACCAAGGCGGTCGCCCGCGAGCGCGCGAAGAAGCTGCTCGACCGGGTCGGCCTCGCCGACAAGGCCGGCAACTACCCGTCCCAGCTCTCCGGCGGACAGCAGCAACGCGTCGCGATCGCACGGGCGTTGGCGATGGAACCGAAGCTGATGCTCTTCGACGAGCCGACGTCCGCGCTCGACCCGGAGCTGGTCGGCGACGTACTGGACGTGATGCGCTCCCTCGCCGAGGACGGCATGACGATGATCGTCGTGACGCACGAGATGGGCTTCGCGCGGGAGGTCGGCGACTCCCTCGTCTTCATGGACGAGGGCGTGGTCGTGGAATCCGGCAGCCCGCGGGACGTACTGACCAATCCGCAGCACGACCGGACGAAGTCGTTCCTGTCCAAGGTGCTGTAGGCGCACGCTCATGACGGAGGGGCGGTACGGACTTCCGTACCGCCCCTTTGTCGCGCACGCCCTACTTGACCGCGAGCACCAGCGCGTCGGAGGGCGACGACCACACCGCCCGCGCCTCCCCGAACCCGGCCGCCCGCAGCGTCGCCGCGTGCCACTCCACCGAGGGGGTCTCGCCGTCCGCGTGCTCACCGAAGATCGCGAAACGCTCGGCGGTGGGGGCCGCCAACTCCGGGTCGGCGGCGGCCAGTTCCCACCACTGGGCCCAGTCCCGCACCTCCCCGCCCTTCGTACGCTCCATCACCGCGTGCCGCAGCGCCCGCTCAGCGGCATTGATCCGCGGGGTCGTCGGATCCTTCATCCGGTCCGCGTTCATGAACACCCCTCCCGCACGCACCAGTTCACCGAGCTGCCCGTACAGCGTGCCGAGCGGTCCCAGCTTCAGCCAGTGCAGCGCGGTGGCGGTCAGGAACACCCTCTAATCACACTGTAGCCAGACAGCACACCCGGGTACAGACCAGCCCCGCCCACGCGCCACGGAGAGGCACACGGACGGGGCTTCTAACGGCCGGGAATACGACCCCCGTCAGCAGCCGAAGCCGTGTCCGCAGCTCTGACAGGTGCACCAGTTGCCTGACTTGGTAGCTGTACCCCCGCATTGGGAGCAGTGCATTCCCGGGCAGGGGTCGGGGACTCGTCGGGGTCGTCGGGCCCACAGCGACCGCAGATGGCGTCCACCTCGACGGGAGTCAGTCCCGACCCTCGGAAGCTTGGGTCCAGTCGGCCTATCACTTCCTTTGGCCCGTCGCACTTCCGGCAAACCAAGGCCGACGGGTCCGCTCCCTGCTTGACCATGCGGACAATCCGCGCAACTGCTTCGGCGTCCCTCTCGCTTTGCACGTATGACTCCCACGCTCACAGGTAGCCTCCTTCTCCTGCACCCCACTATGGGGCGGGGTAGTTGAGTTGCGTGATGTGCTTCCGTGGTCTCACTCGAACGTGTGCCCCGTCCCCTCCTAGAGCCGCTAGGAGAAGCTGGGGCCTTGCGGTTTGTGCTCCGCCCCGGTTGTCCTCGAACCACCAAGAACACAACCGGGGCGGAGCCTTACCCGTCCGCCGGGCATCATCCCGGGGTGCGCCGGGCCCCCCTGATCATCAACGGGCGGGGTCTTGAGCCATCCCCCGGCCGGGAAGCCAAGCCATAGGGGGAACCGGGTTCAACCAGCCAGGGGATGGAGTCAGTTGGGGGACGGCAGCCGCGTGTGACAGGCGGGGCACCGCCGGTTGCCCTTCGTCCAGAGAACGACTCTCCGGCAGCGCGGATTCGGGCAAGTCAACGTCACCTCACCGCCCTTGCTGCGATCAGGGCCACCACGCCCACGAACAGCGCGAACATCACGATGCCGCCGAGTCTGGTCACTGGTCATGAGCCCCGAAGCATCCGATGGAGAAGCTGTGTTGCGCACTCCACCGCGCCGACATCAACCCGTCCCAGGTCCAGCTTCATGCGGCCCAGCGGGTCGGCGTGGATCTCCGCTTCCGGCATGTTCAGCCCGATCGCGTGCAGGGCGGCGCGTAGGCGGTCCAAGGTGGTCCTGGCCCGCTTTTCCTCTGCCGCATCAGGCTGTGCCCAGAGCAGTTGGCAGTGCGTCCGCAGGACGTCCCAGTACATACCGGTGTCCTGAATGAGGCTCAGCATGTCGCCGTTCTGCTGCATCACTTTGGCGTCAGCAGACCTGATTGTGTCGGTCACCCAGTAGCCGTTTTCGATGTGCTGCCTGCGTTGCAGGAGACTCGCCAGCCGACTGGCGCTGATCATGTCGATGGCACCCATGTACAGCAGTGGGACGCCGTCGGGGTTGGCAACGACCCGCATGTCCCTGGTTCCGACCAGCTTCGCGTTGAGGCCCGCTTTGATGTCCCGGTACAGGCCATCCACGTAGCGTGCTTGCCGGGCCTCGGGTGTCTCTGTCTCCTGCACAGGGGCCGTCATCGTCAGCTCTCTTCCTTGCGAACTCCGCTGTCCTAGTTACAGGTTGACTACGCATCCGTACGATCACTAGTAGTTGCACCCGGACAAACGGGTTGTCCGGTTGAGGGGGGGAGAGGATGCCGGAACACGAAGAGCCGGACGGCGCGCAGGACCCACGTAGCTTCTGGCACGCGGAGATCAAGCGCCTCCGAGAGAAGGCGGGGTGGCTACAAGAAGACCTTGCACGGGAGATCAACGTCTCTGAGGACTACGTGAGTCGCCTCGAACGAGGGGTTCGGCCTCCCACGCGTGAACTGTCGATACGACTCGACCAGGCCCTCAAGACCGACGGCCATTTCGTCCGCCTCTTCGTTCTCCTTGAGAGTGCCGGAACGATCCCGTCGTTCTTCGCCTACGTCGCTGAGACGCTGAAGACGGCGGCCCGTATCGAAGCGTTCGAACCGAACTTGATGCCCGGACTGCTTCAAACCCCTGAGTACGCACGTGAAGTGTTCAAGGCCGTATGGCCATATCGCGCTCCGGAGAAGATTCAGAGCATGGTGGACGATCGCATGGGGCTTGCTTCGATCCTCGATCGAGAGGACCGGCCCGAGTTCTGGACCATCCTTGGTGAGAGTGTCATCCGGGACGTTCTTCCCTGTGGGGTCATGCGGGACCAGCTTGTGCACGTCCTCGACATGGCGGAGCAGGGCAAGGTGGTGGTGCAGCTCCTACCGGCCGACGTAGGGATGCATGCCCTGAAGACCGGGTCGCTGTGGATTCTGACCTCTGACGATGGCTCGCAGCTTGCGTACACCGAAGGGCCTCACGCGGGCCATACCATGGACTCCCCAGCTGAGCTTGCGAACTGCCGAAGGTCATACGATCTGGTACGAGCCGCTGCGTTGCCGCCGGTAGCGTCTCTCGCACGGATCAGGACGGCGCTGGAGGAACTGAAGCACCATGGCGATTGACCCGAACTGGCACAAGTCCAGCTACAGCGGAGGCGAAGGTGGAGCCTGCATTGAGGTCGCTGAGAACGTCCTCGGCGCCACGATGTTCCGTGACACGAAGATCGAGAACAGCCCGATCATCACCGTGGAAGACTCGACCTGGGGCATGTTCCTGACCCTGATCAAGTAGTCGCCGCCCTGGGATACCTGAACGCTGAACGGCCCCGTCACAACGCCCGTGGCGGGGCTTTCGGCGACCCCGGAACCCGTACACAGCGAGAGCGGCCAACATGCTGCGGGCACTCAACGCACCGTTGCGAGGCCCCTCCCCTCCCCGGACGGACACGACCAAAGCCCCCGTCCCCGCCGCCCATGAGGGTGACGAGCACGGGGGCTCTGTGATGTGGGTCAGCCGTTGAGGACGTTGGTCAGACGTGCGGCTGCCTTGCCGCCGAAAACGCCCACCCCACAGTAGAACTCGATGCGGGTGCGGTACGCGGGCTTGATGGTGAGCTGCCCGAGGTCGTCGACCTGGATTCCGCCGTTGGTCAGTCCTGTCACGGCCTGGTCGTCCTCGTCCTGACCGAAGCGCACAGCGAACATCTCCGAGCCGTTCACGGTCGGCGGAAGGATGTCCGCCCCGGTGCGGGTCTGACCGGCATCAAGGATCGGAATGCCGTTGTACCGGGTGACTTCCTTCCGCGTCAGGTCCTCACGGATCTGCTCCACTCCGCCGACCCGGCGGGCAGCCGCGCGGATCTTCCCGATCACCAGGGCGTTGGTGTAGATCGCACCGTTGCCCCCGGTGAGTCCAGGCACGGCGCCAACCAACTCGTCCAGCTTGTCGAAGAAGGCGAGGGTGTCAGTACTGCCGTTGCCGACCACGGGCACGTTCGCGTTCAGGATCTGTGCGCCGGCGAGCCGCTTGCGCAGACCCTCGAAGCTCTTCGGGTTCTGGGAAACGTCGCCGTTGAAGAACGTGTCATCGAATGTCCGCGCCGCTGACTTGACCTTCATCGCAGTCTGTACCGCGCGGAGATCATTCACGTTGCCCCGGGTGCGCACGTCGAAGGTGTCCACGTCCGCATCTCCACCGAGGATGACCAGAGATTCGAACTTCTGGTTCACGACGCCGGTGGACTCGGTGTAGCCCTCCCCGACGGACCGGAACGCGACCCCGGGCAGTACGGCTTCCTCGTTGTAGGCGTAGGCGTTGCCTTCGATGGTCAGCAGCGGGATTCGATCCAGCACGCTGGACGCCTGAATGAACGTCTCGATCACGCCGCGCTGAAGCTGAGCAGTCGAGAACTTCGCGGACTCGGCAAGGGTCAAAGCCATAGGTGTGTCTCCTGGTAAGCAAAAAGTGGGACGTTCGGATTGGGTGGGTGCGGGGTCAGTCCCACACGTCCGACTCGTCGTCGGTTTCCGGTGTCGTGATGGCGGTGCGTGCGCTGGGCGAGAGCCCGAGTTCACGGATGTAGCGGGCGAGTTGGGAGCGGTACTGTCCGGCGATCGTGGTAGCCCCGTTCTTCTGCCACCCGCGCTCGCCCCGGACGAGCAGCCCGTTCGCGGATAGTTCGCGCTCGCACTGGTCGATACGGGCGACGGTGACGCAGTAGTCCTTCAACACGGTCGTGTCGGTGTCCCCGAGCCCGACCGCGAGTTTCAGCACGGGGACGACGCGCTTCCACTCCTGTGCGGCGACCAGTCGACACCGGGCGTTGATGGCTTCTTGTTCGGGGTCATCGGCGGGGCGGAATGTGTCGCGCCAGTCAGGCTCGGCGAGTTCACCGGGGGGCACCTTCACGCTCTCCGGTACGGGCCGCTTGCCGGGGTTTCCCTCGCGGACTACTTGCAGTGCGGGTTTCCTCCGCCACGGGTCGGCCATGGGCACTTCCTTTCTGTGTTTCGGGCATGCCGAAGGGGCCGCGCAAACGGCTCTGGTTGCGGTGCTGGTTCGTCGCCTCCCTGCCGCTCAACTAGTGCGAGAGGAGGGGGTACCCGCCTGGTCGGGGTCACTGCCGACGGGGCTGGACCCTCTCGGCAGCCCAACCACCCGGTTGAAGCCGCGCGGTCTCGCGGTTGTGGCACGACGTGCACAGCGGACGCAGATGCTTGAACGCATCCGGTGTCGACTCACCCCGAGCAACCAACTCGCGTCGGCTCAAAGGGAAGTGGTCGGCAACGTTCGCAGTGCGCGAGCAGAGCACGCACCACGGGTTGGCGTACAGGAACGCCTTACGGACTCGCTGCCATCGTGTGGTGTAGACAGCTCCACCACGTGACGCACGTTCTCGGTTCGCCTCACGAGCATGAGCAGGGCAGCGACCGCCAGTTGTCAGCTCGGGGCACCCAGGGACAGAGCAAGGGGGGCGGGGTTTGCGGGGCAGGGGGGTCACCTCCGAGCGGGTGTGAGTGAATAGCAAAGCTGCGGTATGTGCGGTTACTTAGTGTCAATGCTTGGAGGATTGCACCTACTGCCGTTCACTTACGCCTCAGTATTTGGAGGTTCGTATGTGACGACGTTCCCTATCAAGCCTCTTGGCAAAGCGTTGACGCCACGGTGCAGTAGAGCCATGACAAAGAACCAAACCCACAACGATTCAGGCCCGAGCTTCGAACTACGTTGGGGTGGGTTGCACTTGACCATTCAGCGGCTGCCCGTATGGCTTATCTCGTTGGTCACCGCAGCGGGCAGCATCGGGGCCGCGTGGTGGGTGGGGCAGTGAACGGAGGGCATGCCCGGCATGGCGGTTCAGTCCGTTCCGGTGATGTACGCGTCACGGTCGGCCCGGCGCTGGTCGGCTTCCGCCGTGGCGATGGCCCGTGCGTGCTCGTCGGCGAGCCTGGTCACGTCGCCCATCAGGTTGGCATCCCCGACGGTGACGGCTGCCACAGCCCGGTAGTCAGCTCCTGTGTTCACTGCTGCGTTCTGCGCTTCGACCGACACGTCCCACGCCCGGTAGCGGGCTGCCCGCATCTGTGCCCAAGCCTGGAACCACGGCTCAGCACCGAGCAGTTCCCTAAAACGCTCCTGCGGCCCAGTACCGCTGCGGCGGACGCTCTCGGCGTCCTGGTACCGGTTGTCGAACACCCGGGCGTCGTACGCCTTGCTGCGCTCGTCCTGGCGGGCGGCCTCGGCTTCCTGCGCAGCGTGCAGTTCAGCTTCCGCAGCGGCAAGCGGGGACGCGCTCTTCTCGGCGCTCGCACGGAGCTTGGCAACCTTCGCGGCCAGCGTCTCAAGATTCGTCATGGTGTGATGCCGCCCCACTGTCGGGCGGGCTTCCTTCCTTCTGGTTTCGGGCATGAAAAAGCCCCCGTGATCTGTCAGGGGGAACCGGTCTTGCTATGCGAGTTGTCGGGTCTTGCGTTTGCGGTAGTCGGCCTGTTTGCACCGGGCCGAACAGAACCGTCTAGGGCGGCCTCTTCCGGTCCATCCGGCGCTCTCATCACAATGGGCGCACCGGGCGGCCTTGCGGTCCTCTAGGGCGAACTCAGCGGCCTCTATGAGGTCTTCCTGTGCGTTGATGCAGTCGTATCCCGCTTCCTCGTTGTAGTCGCAGAACCGCTTGCGCGGGTGCCACACCTCGAACAGCTCGCCGCACAGCGGGCATGGCTTCATGGGTGGAAGCTCTCGGGTTTGCTTGGCACGGTGGGCTGCCTGTCGGCAGGCGGGCGAGCAGAACCTCTCTTGCCTGCCGGTCAGGTACTCGCCGCAGCGTTCACAGCGGTCTAACCGGTCAGCATCGGAGTAGTAACCCACGAGCGTCCCCTCTGAGGTGTGCGACCAATCAGAATGACGTGTCACAGTCCCCGGTTCTTTCTTAGATTTCTTAGTTCTTTCTATTTTTTGTTACGCGTCAAAAAAATAAGTAACTCAGCACCCTTCCACCTCCCTCCGCTGCTGCTTGTCGAGTCGGGCAGCCCAGCCCCGGCAGGCGCCGGAGCAGAACCGAGGCGGCCGCCCACGGCCCCCGTAGGACACCCGGACACCGCATCCGTGGCGCGCACACTCCGGCCCCTGCGACAGGCGTTCTGCCAGGCGTAGGGCAGCGTCCACGAGCCGGTGCACGTTTGCCGCGCTGCCCTCGCCCCGGTGGGCCAGCGCCAGCGCTGCCGCCTCGGTGCGCGCCAGTGTCCGTATCAGAGCGTCATGTTGGGTTGCACTCATGGGCCTCCCTTGCTTGCTTGTAGTCGTGCTGGTGGTCAGCACGCTTGCGCCGATGGTGAGGACGCTCCCTTCCGGGTTTCGGGGAGAGCGAGGGTTTCTTCTGCCCCATCAGTAGGGACCAAGGGATTCCGGAACCCTTTGCCCCCGCAGTAGGGACCAAGGGGTTCCGGAACCTGTGCCCCAGTAGTAGGGACCGAGAGGTTCCCGCCTCCTCAGTGGTAGGGACCGAGGGGGGTCCGAGAAGCGGGACGCACAACGCAAAGCAAACCTGTGACCTGCATCACTTAACGGCGCAGGAAGCCCCTCCCTGCGCCGAGGGACGGTCGAAGGTTTCCCGAGTACCGCCCCTCACTATGTTGTAGGGATCAACGATCGCCTGCGATATCGGGATGGAGGTCACATACAGGCAGTAACGGGTGTGCAACCTTCACATGTTTTTCACTCTTCGATGGTGGGGTCGAGGTCGCCGCTATCCGCGATCATGACGCGCCGGGTGCCGAGCTTGCGCCACCCGCCCGGGGTTCCCAGGACTGGCAACGACGGCCCTGCCCGACGACAGCAACGGGGGAAACCATCGGGCCATCATTCGAAGCCACGCATGCCCCCAGGGGCGCCGAACGGCCCGCCACCGGGGGAAATCCCGGCAACGGGCCGCAAGGGGTACTGGGGGCCAAGTAGGACTCTCAGCAGTGCTCTTCGAACTCCTCAAGGTCGGCCGCCGCTTCCAGTTCGGCGCGTTCCCTTGCCGCCTTCGCATCCAACTCTCGCTGCTCCGGAGAGAGCCCCGTTCTGCGAATCCGATGCTTCGCGCCCCGAGGATGGAGAGTCACGCGAACGTCGTACCCGTTCAGGATCTCTCTACGGGCCGCATCATCGGATGCGGCGTTCCACTCGTCCTCGATGGTTCGCCCAAGTGATATCCACCGCATTCCCGCCGGACGCTCGGGAAGCTTCTTCAACTCCTCGATCTCTCGGGTCATCCGTGCGTACTCGGACCGATACCACTCCGTATCGGATTCCGATTCATACAGCCCCGCTTGGCGGTCACCTCGCAACCGCGTGCGGTCAGCCTCTATCTCGGCAGCACGAGCGGCATACCCTGTGCCGGGATCGAATTCCTTGCGCATGAGCTGATGGAATCCGTACTCGGCGAGGAACCAGTCCGCAACTTCCCTATCCATCAAGGGAACGGACATGGTGGGGGCCGGCTTGCAGTGGGCCGACGACGCAACTCCACGCGTGCGGGCGGTACAGCCGTAAGACGGGTTCTGACCCGACCGCGCCACCATGTAGAGCCGGTGCCCACACGCGCCGCAGAACGCGACTCCTGAAAGCAACCGAACCCCTTTCGGGGCGCGTGTGCCCGTCCACTTCGGGGCCGTCCTCGCAATCAGCGCATCACGGGTGGCACGGTCCCACAGAGGATCGGCGATCCGTACGCCATGCCCGTCCGGCCCGATGACGGGGCGTTCGTCATGCATGAGGTAGCCCAACGACGCCTCACTGATCAGCATTCGCTTGAGAGCCTTGGCGTTCCACAAGGCCCCTGTGGGCTTGCGCCCATACATCACCGCACGGTGATCGGCGGGAGAGAGCACCCCGGCACGGTTGAGCCGCGCGGCTTCGGTGTGGACGGTCACTTTCCCGGTTTCGTCCGCGAGGATGCGTTCCGCCACGTCGCGGAGAATCAGCGACGCAACCGGGTCCAGCTCGACACGATCTACGTTGCCCGTGGGAATGGTGCGCACAAACTGGTAGCCGTATCGGTTCTTCTGCTTCGGCTGTCCGGCGGTGCGCGCCCGCTTGGTCTCGTCACGGTTGCGCTTCTGGATGGCCCGCAACTCCATCTGCGCACCGAACGACTCCATGGACAGCCGCATTTCGTCGGCGGGGTCATCCAGGTTCCACGGGCCGTCGTGCCCGTGGGTGATGAGCAGACGGCCGGACTCGTGAACCATGTAGGCCGTGTTCAGTACGTCCCGCTGGTTGCGTCCGATCCGGTCCACCGCCGATCCGGCGATACCGTCGTACGGGCCCATCTCTTCCCGCAGCCACGGGCCGAGCTTCGGCCGGGTCACAGGGTCCGTAGCCCCCGATACTTCCCAGTCGTCGGCCCACGCGATGACGTGTCCTCCGACTGCTTCAACGGCGCCGAGTACCTGATTGAGCTGCTTCTCAGGGCTGTTGGTCGAATCTGACTTACGAGAGAGGCGACGCACCCCCACCAGGCACTTACCGCACCCGTCGTACTCCGTCGTGATCATGCGATCCATCTTGCGTGAACTCCGCATCCGCACGCATGTGCGTTTTGCGGGCGTTCCCGGTCAGCACCGCGTCGTAGCTGTCGTACGGAAGCTTGCTCCGCCACGCGGGATCGGCGAGGTCCGCGGAGACGAACTCGACCCGCCCGTCCCCCTCGAAGGTCCCGCGGGCGATCGCGAGGAGCGCCGGGTCGAGATCGACGCCGGTACTCGTCGCCTTCGGGAACCGATGCAGCAGCCTGCCCGTGATACTTCCCGTACCGCACGCGAGGTCGAGCACCCGCGGCTCGGGCCCGACGACCGCCTCCACCATGTCGAGCATGACCCGGAAACGCTCCTCGCGGTCGGGCAGGTACCACTCCTGCTGCCGGTCCCAGCTCCGCTGCCACGCCGCCCAGTCCGTACCCACCGGCTGACCCACCGACTGACCCACCGACTTGCCCACCACGGGAAACCACCCATTCCGTAATACTCTCGACCGAGAACCGCCCATTACGTCAGACGCTCGCACCGAGACTAGACCGCCCCTGTAAGGACTACAAGTGGAACTGGCCTATTACGCTGACTACGCCGTGCGCCTGGTGAACAGCGAGGAACCGGCCCGCAACAAGGACTCGCTCACCTCGGTGGAAGCGGTCCGCGACCTGTTCGGAGAGAGTCAGCAGGCGGCCCGCCGGGCCACCGACGCCGACGTCACCCGCTTCCGTTCGGTCCGCGCCCGCCTCCGCGCGATCTTCGAAGCGGCCGACACCGGCGACGAGACCCTGGCCGTCGACCTCCTCAACTCGCTCCTCCTCGAATTCCCGGTGAGCCCGCAGATCTCCGGCCACGAGACCCGCAAGAGCGACGGCAGGCCGGACTGGCACATGCACCTCGCCGAGCACCCGTCGAACGTGACCGCGGGATACGCGGCGACCGCCTCCATGGGCCTGGCCTTCCATGTCACCGAGTACGGCCCGGAACGCCTCGGTCTGTGCCAGGCCGCACCCTGCCGCAACGCCTACCTCGACACCTCCACCAACCGCTCCCGCCGCTACTGCTCCGACCGGTGCGCGACCCGCGCCAACGTCGCCGCCTACCGCGCCCGCAAGCGCCTGGAGACGGAGCGGTCGGCCAGCACCGGCCGCACCGCCGACAGCAGCCAGGAGGCGACCGTGCCCACGGACCGCTGACGCCCGGCCCGCATCGGCCGGTACCTGGCCCGCACCCGCCCGAGCACCAGGGCGGGCGGGACGGCCCCGAAGGTCCGGGAGTCGGACATCTCCTCGTCCCGGTTGTCCCCGAGCACCCACCAACCGCTCTCCCGCCGCTCCACGATCCGCTTCACCACCAACAGGTCCTGCTGCAACGGGTGCCGCAGCACCGCGACGTCACCCGGCCGGACCTCGGCGCCCCAGTGCACGAGCACCTGATCGCGGTGGCGCAGCGTCGGCACCATGGAGAGCCCGCCGACCTCGGCGAGCCCGAACGGCAACAGGGCCCGCTGAGCACCACGTTCCCGCGCCCGCTCCCGCGCCTGCTCCCTCTCCTGCTCCCTCGCCCTCTCCTGCTCCCGCCCGTACTCCCGCCCGTACTCCGTCATCTGCGGCACCTCCCGGTTCCGATCCATCGCCGCCCCCGGTCCCATACTGACCCCGGACTTTTGACCTAAGCCCCCGGGGGCACTCGCGAAAAGGCGCTCTCCACGGAGTAATCTCCACCCTTGAGAAGACGATCACGAGGAAGGATGCGATTTACATGCTCTCCCGCCTGTTCGCCCCCAAGGTGAAGGTCAGCGCCCACTGCGACCTCCCGTGCGGCGTGTACGACCCCGCCCAGGCCCGCATCGAGGCCGAGTCGGTCAAGGCCGTCCAGGAAAAGATGCAGGCCAACGACGACGCGCACTTCCAGGCGCGCGCCGTCGTCATCAAGGAGCAGCGCGCGGAGCTCGCCAAGCACCACGTCTCGGTGCTCTGGAGCGACTACTTCAAGCCCCCGCACTTCGAGAAGTACCCGCAGCTGCACCAGCTGGTCAACGACACCCTGAAGGCCCTCTCGACCGCCAAGGCGTCGACGGACCCGAAGACCGGCGCGAAGGCTCTTGAGCTGATCGCCGAGATCGACCGCATCTTCTGGGAGACGAAGAAGGCCTGATCTCCCTCTAGGCCGTCTGACCTGCACTTTCGTGGGTCGCGTCGCCTAGCTGTCCGCACCCGGTCCGCAGGCCGCCGAGCACGGCGTCCATGACGGATCGGGTGCGGTCTTCTTCACCCGGCCACAGGTGCGGACCATCAACGGAGGCCGGACCGACCACGGGGACCGCCGCACCGACTCCCTGGGTGCGGACCTTCTGACCGAGCTGCGAACGGCGATCGGCCGGTACGTGGTGCTGCCGAGTCCGGAGGTACTGACCGCCGTCACCTTGTGGGTCGCGGCGACCCACCTCCAGCCCGCACTGCGGCACGTACCCCGACTGGCAGTCGTGGGCCCGACCAAGGGCTGCGGCAGGTCCCGCCTCCTGGACGTGCTCCACGAGACCGTGCACCAGCCGATGATGACGGTGAACACCTCACCGGCGGTGATCTTCCGCATCATCGGCGAGAACCCGCCGACCCTGCTGGTGGACGAGGCCGACACCGTCTTCGGCCCCAAGGCCGGTGAGAAGGAGGACCTGCGCGGCCTGCTGAACGCCGGACATCAGCGCAACCGGCCCGCCTGGCGGGTCTCCGGCCCCGAGCACAAGCCGACCGCCTTCCCCACCTTCGCCATGGCCGCTCTGGCGGGAATCGGCGACCTGCTGGACACGATCATGGACCGGGCCGTGGTGGTCCGGATGAAGAAGCGCAAGGGCAGCGAGAAGATCGCACAGTTCCGCTCGCGTCACTCGGTACCCGAACTGAACGCGCTGCGAGATCAGTTGAGCGGCTGGCTGGTCCCGCTCCTCGATGCCGCCTCACGTCTCATACCGTCCATGCCCGTCGAGGACCGCGCCGCAGACACCTGGGAACCGCTGGTCATCGTCGCCGACCTGGCCGGCGGGGAGTGGCCCGCCCTTGCCCGTGCCGTCTGTCTGGCCATGACCAAGCACCAAGCGGGCCAGGACGAGGAGTCCACGCTCAGGACGCGGTTGCTGCGCGACATACGACGCGTCTTCGCCGATCACGGCGACCCCGAGGCCCTGCGTACGCAGGATCTGCTCGCAGCCCTCGTCACGGACGCAGAATCCCTCTGGCCCGAGTACGGCAAGAGCGGGCTCAACGCACACCTCCTGTCCTGCCTGCTGCGCGAAACGGTCACCCGCTACGAAGCCGCCCTGCGCACGGTCCTCCCCACCCACGCCGACCGCGTCCTGACCGACCCGGCCTGGCCAGCCCTGACCACCGTCCTGCACCGTGCGGAGACCAACGGCCGCCGTCCGGCCGAGCTACTGGCCGAAGCCGCCGAGGGGCGCGAACTCGACACCGCCGAACTCCCCGCCCAAGTCCTGATCTGGCGAATCGGCAGCGCACCCGACCGCCGAAAGGCCGCAGCAACAGCAGCTAGCACACTGACCACCGCACGGAACCAGTCAGCCACACCAACGCCGGTGGCCAGCAACCCCGAATTTCCGTCCTCACGACGCCGCGGACGATGATGTCCCCAGCAGGCGGACGGATTCTCGTCACAGTGACATGCTGGAGTCCTCACTGAAACAAGGGAGTTGGGCACATGCAGTGGACCGTCCATGGCGAGCGGCAGATCTACAGCAATCCGTGGGTCAACCTGTGGCTCGTGGACGTGCAGCAGCCCGACGGTCGGCGGTGGGAGCACCACGTCGTACGGATGCGACACCTGGCTGTGGCCGCCGTGGTCGACGACCAGAAGCGCGTCCTGATGATGTGGCGCCACCGCTTCATCACCGACACCTGGGGCTGGGAGCTCCCGATGGGCCTCATCGAGGCCGACGAGACTCCTGAGCAGGCCGCCGCCCGTGAGGTCGAGGAGGAGACCGGCTGGCGGGTCGAGGGCGTCAAACCTCTGGTGTACGCCCAGCCCGCCAACGGCATCACCGACTCCGAGCACTACGTGTTCCGTGCGGACGCCGCCTCGTACACGGGCCCGCCGACCGAGCTGAACGAGTCCGACCGCATCGAATGGATTCCCATCTCGGAGCTCCGGGGCATGATCGACCGCCGCGAGGTGGTCAGCAGCGGCAGCCTGGTCGGTCTGCTGTATCTACTCCTGGACGAGGCGACCGGCGGGGCCTAAGCGGTCCGGTGAGTTGGCTGCGTTGGGTAGTGTCATCCGGTCACGGTCCGCGCCGCTCTCCACCGCTTCGCGGACGATGGGATCGAGGCGCTGCCCGATGCCCCTCGCCCGGGCCGCACTGGCCGATCTGCTCTACGTTCCCGCCGAAGCGGGGATCACGTGGACTGCCCCGGCCCTGTGCGACTGGCTGAGCGAGCTGTTGCACCGTGAGGGTTTCCGCCGGAAAACGTACCCGTGACAGCAGTGGAGGCGTCCAGCTTGGCCCAGTGATCCAACCGGGCAATGTTGGGCCGCTCACCTTCGGTTAGCCCGCTGGCCAGTCGTGATCCGCCATCAGGGAGCTACGTCAGCGAGGTTCGTGCAGCAAGTCTCCGCCAGGTGGCGGCAGTTCGCGTAACTTCCTGACTATGGAGGCATCGCGGGACGACTTCGACCGGCAGCACGTCGACAACGACATGAGCGGGAACGTCTACGGAACATCGGGGCAGTTCGGCAATGTCTACGGAGACGTTCATTTCCATGGACCCACGTCCGTACCGCCCCCGTCCGACGGCGCCCCGAAGCAAGCTGAAGGCATCGGGGGAGCGAAGCGGAAGAAGAACAGCTCCAAGGGGAAGCGGCAACGGCGAGAAGCGGCCGAGCGTGCCCGGCAGCAGCTAAGGGCGGACGACAACAAGGCGATCAAGGGGTGCGGGCTCCTGGTGCTTGGGCTGGCCGTTCCGGGCTTTATCTACCTCGGCCTCGTTACCCGCGATTGGGCAGCTGCCGGCGTGGTCGTAGGGGTAGTAGCCGTAATCCTCTTCCTCGGTGGCGCTGGCATAGCCATGCGCGGTGACTGATTCACGCAGTGTCTATGCGGTGCCCAATGGTGCTGGCGTATCTTCCGAGGCATGAGCGAAAAGCGGTCCGTACGCAATGAGTTCAGTGGTGATGCTCATGGGCCAGTCGTCCAGGCAGGGGAAATTGGTCGGATCGTCTTCAACCCGCCACCGCCAGGGTTGCCACCGGAAGATCTGGCGACCTACCAGAGGCTGTTGGCCAGGGAGGCGGCCCGAGCGAACGCCGAGGATATGGCAGCACAAGCGGCTCAGGTGGAAGCAGCGAGCCGCGCCCACAGAGCACTCAGGGCGCGGCGACGTAGATGGTGGTACCTACTTCTTATGCTCCTCTGGTTTGGAGCAGGTGCCGCGTATGTCTGGTTCACGCGGTCTCTTGAGGCTCCCCGAACTGAGGTCATGGTGCTGTGGCTCGCTGGGACACTCTTCTTCGTCTTCCTCGGTGCAAGGACTTCGCATGAGGCTCAGACCGGGCACCGTCTGACCTGGTCAGACATGTTGCGGTGAGCTTGAGGTGACCGCAGGTCTCCACTCCTGCGCGATCGAGTGGACGACGTAGCGCAGCGCGTCGGGCTCGTCGATCTTCAACGGGACGTCCTCGCCGCGTGCGGTGGCCTGCGGGTCCCAGCTGTATGCCGGGAGTTCGCCGAGCGGCCCCTCGCGTGAGGAGTGGACGAGCAGCTGGTCGGCAACGAGCAGGCTGGACACGGAGCGGATTCCGTCCGTGACGTCGTTGGTCGCACGAGCGAGGCCCGAGTGCCCGTCGGCCCACCCCCAGCGCGCCCACACCAACACCGACTCCCTCGGCGAAGCCGTCGACCAAGCCATGACCCGACAACGAGACCAGATCCGGCAATCAGCAAGAAACTCCAACCAAGCCGCTTATAGGGTCAGCCGAAGGCGTCGCGCATGCGCTGTTCGAAGGCAAGGACGGGGGCCTCGCGGGCGTGCGGCAGCATGCGGCGGTGCAGTTCCTGGACGTGGCCGCTCACACGCGGCGAGTCGATGGCCGTGGTGAGGTCGAGGGCGAGGCCGGCGCTGGTGCATGCCTGGTCGAGCTTGCCCTGTTGGAGCTGGGTGCTGGCCAGCCAGTAGGCGTGGAAGGCACGGCCTCGCTGCTGGTCGGCGTTCTCCCGGCGCAGGCCCTCGGCGATGAAGGGTTCGGCGCGGGCTGCTTCGCCGAGGCGTGCGTAGGCGATGCCGGTGTCGACGAGGAGCTTGGTCTCGTCGAAGTACCGGACCCAGGAAGGGGCTTCGGCCTCTTGTCCGCGTGCGTGCTCGTACTGGTCGCGGGACCGGTCCACGGCCTGGTGGCAGGCGTGGGCGTCGCGCAGGGTGGCGTGGGCGAAAGCTTCGCGCAGGTTCAGCATCGACATGACGAGGGGGTGTTCGCTTGCGGCGCGGGCTGCGTCCTGGGCGCGGCAGGCGAGGGTGACGGCGTCGTTCGGGTTGCCGTCGTAGGTGGCCAACAGGCTCATGCAGGACAGCACGTTGGCCATGAAGAGGCGATCACCGTGGGCATGGGCAAGCTTGAGTGCCTGGGTGAAGTAGGTGCGGGCGGTGCTGTACTGGCGGGCGTCGAAGTAGGCCCAGCCGGAGAGTCGGGCCAGTTCCGCGGCGACCGTTTGCAGGTCGTCGCGCAGCCCGCCCTCGGCGGAGTCCAGGAGACGGCTGACGTAGCGCAGATGGCCGACAACGGCAGGCCGTAGGGTCGCCCCGCCGTGTTCGTTGTCGCGCCGCCAGTAGTCCTCGACGGTGGAACGCAGGGCTACGAGGGTGGAGCGGGTGGCTCGCCCGTCGACCAGGGCGAGCAGGTCGTCCAATTGCTCTGCCTCTGCCGGTTCGGCGGGCTGGGGCTTTTCGGGTCGTACGGGGTGGGCGGGCTTGGGCACCCGCACCTCCGTGTGCGTCGTGGCCGGGATCTCCCAGGGCCGGTGGGCGAGGCCCAGCATCGCGCCAGGGATGCGCAGTCCGTCGGCTACGCGCTCGATCACGTCGATGTGGGCCAGAGAGCGCCGCCCGGCCATGATTTCGCCGACCCGACTGGGCGTCATCCCGCACAGGGCCGCGATCCGCGAGGGATAGATCCCGGCCTTGACCTTGACCAGCCGGAATACGCGGGCGAAGTCCCGGCGGCGGCAGGCGTCCTGCCATTCCGCACTGGCCAGTAGCTCGGGTGGCAGGGCCCGGTGGACCGGTGAACGCGGCACTCGCCCCCCTCACTTGCCCTTACGGGCGGACCGGTGTGGGACCAACTCCTGACGAGGTTACCCACGTTGGGTAATCACGGTGACCTGATCCCGTAATCGCCGTAGCGGTGCACTCGTACCCCACAGCCCGCCCGCGACGAGGGGACGCGATGCACGCGATGACCGCGCACGACCGACAGACCACCACCCAGCAGTGGCAGATGCAGTTCCGCTCGGTACGCAAATGCGTCCCCCTCGTCCGCGGTCTCCTCACCAAGAAGCTCGCGAACTGGGGATACGGCCAGGACGACATCGACCGAGTGACCCTCGTCTGCGGGGAGCTCTCCGCCAACGCCATCGAGCACGGCGGCAGACATGGCCCCCTCTTCGAGGTCAAGGTGACCGCCGAGGGCCCGCACTGCCTCGTCGAAGTATCCGACGCCAGCCGCACGCCGCCCCGCCCCGTCGAGGCCGACCAGGACGACGAAGGCGGACGCGGCCTGCTCCTCGTCGCCGCCCTCGCAGAAGAGACCGGCCACCACGACTGCCACCCGACCGGCAAGACCGTCTGGGCCCGTCTCGTCCTCGACGCCCCGAAGGGAGAGACCCCGTGCACGAGCTGAGCACGAACCGAGTTGCCTCTGATCGCAGAGCAGTTGAGGAAGGCGAACCCATCATGCGCGTGCTGTACCTGCTCAACATCTCCAACCCCGACCGGCTCTCGTCGGACTCGGGCTGGATCTTCGCGGATCTGCTCGCCCCGGCACTGGCGGACGCCGGAGCGGAGGTGACGGTAGCCGCTCCGGCTCCGGCCGGGGATTCCCGGTGCGGGTTCCACCGCACCCGCGTTCCGGGGACGAAGTACCGGGCCCGCTTCTCGGCCGACCTCGACGAGCTGGTGGCTCTCGTACGCAGCGAGAGGCCGGACGTGGTGGTCGCCAATCAGATCGAGGAAGCCCCGGCGGTCCGCACCGCGCTGCTGGAGGCGGGCTCGGATGCGCTGCTGGCCGGGTACTGCCACTACCTGCCGTTCTCTTTCGACGAGGACGGTGAGATGCAGCTCGACCCGTCGCTGGACGACGCCGGTCTGGGCCGGACCGTCCTGCTGTCCTTCGCCGCCGGTCTGGCCGCTTGCGACCGCGTACTGGCCCACTCCTCGACGGCCGCCTCTTGGATCTCGGCGGCGGCCTCACGGATGACAGTCGAACTCGGCGACCGGCTGCGGGTGGTGCCCGCCCCGCGCGACGAGCGTCTGGTGCGCGACCCCGCCCTCGTCCGCCGTCAGTCCGACGGCGGGGCGATCGGCGTCTACAACCACCGTCTGTACGCGCACTACGGCACCGCGCAGTTCGTGGACCTGGCTCGCGCACTGACCGCGTCGGCGTCCGTACGGCTGCGTGTCCTCGACCTCTGCGGTGATCGCCGCTCCTCCCGCACCGGCCTGGACAGCAGCCCCGAGCGGATGCGCGATGAGCTCGCCGCGCTGCCGCATGTGCAGGTCGTCTCCGACCGGGGCGACCGCATCCGGTACAAAAACCTGCTCGCCGGTTCGCGGTTCGGGATCGCCCCGTTCCGGCCCGGCTGCCCGTGGTCCATGAGCGTCATCGACTGCCAGGGCATGGGCCTGCCGGTGATCTCCCTCGGTTGGGCTGGCTCGCCGAGCACATCGACCCCGAGCTGTGCTTCTCCACCACCGCCGAGGCCGTCGAACTGGCCGAGCGCCTCGCCGTCGACGACGAGTTCCACGCCGTGCATGTCAAGCACGCCCACGCCTCCACCGCCGACTTCGCGCCCGCCCTCATCGCCGCTCGCTACCTGGAGGCGATCTCGCGATGAACGGCTTCGACGCGGTCCTGCTCTCGTACGACGAGCCCATGGCCAACGCCCTCCACTCCCGGCTACAACGCGCCCTGGGCGGCACCGTCAAGCGCCTGCACGGCGTCCACGGCATGCGCAGGGCCTACCGGCTGTGCGCCGAGGTCGTCGACCGCGAGCAGTTCTTCCTCGCCGACGGCGACTTCGACATCGACCCCGAGTTCGCCCCCGCCGCCGTCGCCCCGCTGGAGGAGGGTGTCTCCATGCGGGTCTGGCAAGCCACCAACCCCATCACCGGCCTGAGCTACGGATACGGCGGCCTCAAACTCATCCGCCGCAGCGCATTGCGCGAGATGGGCCAGGCCGTCGACGTACTCGCCGCACTCCCCGGCCGCATCGAGTTCGCGCAGCAAACGGTGGGCGTCACCCGCTTCAACCAGACCC
The DNA here is from genome assembly GCF_044333135.1 of Streptomyces sp. NPDC021093. Taxonomy (NCBI): domain Bacteria; kingdom Bacillati; phylum Actinomycetota; class Actinomycetes; order Kitasatosporales; family Streptomycetaceae; genus Streptomyces; species Streptomyces sp. NPDC021093. Next base: position 271,495 of record NZ_JBIRQJ010000014.1, read on the forward strand.
CCTTCCACGCCTGGAAGGCGGGGTTCCGTGAGTGCGCCATGCTCTCGCGCGGCAGCGAGTACGGCATGGACGACGCCGACGCTCGCACCCGGCTCCAGTCGTGGACGGACAGCCGCTCCGGCGAGTACGCCTCATACGCAACGGCCGGCGCCCACGACGGCATCGCCTTCGCCCACGAGGCCGCACGCGACACCGCCCGCTTCGACTACCTCAACGACCCGGACTGGCTCCGCGCCCGCTTCACCACAGCCCATGGCGACCAGGCGGTCTCCGGATGACCGGCCCTCTCGTCCTCATCGAGCCGTACGCCCACCGGCCGGGCGGCCACCACCAGCACGCCCTGGTGGCGCTCGCCCGCGCCCGCCCCGGCAGCCTGGTCATCGCACCACACGGCATCACGAGGGAGACGACCACCGCCCTACGGAAGGCGAAGGCACGGGTGATCACGGCACCGTCCGGGACCGTTGCTGCTGTGCTGATGGCGGGCTCCCGCTTCGCGTCGGCCGTCGCTGCGGTCGGCTTGTGTGCGTTCCACTCCGGCCGCTGGCCCCGCGCCGTACGACGTCTGCCACATCAGGTGACGCTGCTGGCCAGGTGCTTGACGGAGGCAGCCGCACTGCGGACGGCCCGTGTCCGCGCTCCTGACCTCGACGCCGTGGTCATCCTGACCGCGAGTGAAGCCCTCCACGGCCTGGCAGCGCTCCTCGGCGGCCAGCCGCATCTCCGCTTCGTGCACGAGGTCAACACCACCGAAGACCTTCCGCTTCGGCTCGTCGGACGGCTCGCGCGCCGGGCAGAACCCAGAACGATCGCGCTCTACCCCACGGCTGCCATCGGCAAAGAAGCCACGAACCACTTCCCCGGCCTCTCCAGCCAAGTCCGGACGTACGCAATCGACGACGGCACCGAGCGGATCTCGCCTTCGGAACGAGCCAGTGGGAGAACGGCGTTCGCGATTCCCGAGGAGGAGCCCGCCCTCTGCCTGATGGGCGGGTGGTGGCCGCACAAGGACCTCGGCACCCTCGACGTTGCCCTCGGCAAGCTGCGTCACCCGCTGCACCTGCTGGTCGCTGGTCACCCACTGGACGAACCCACCCTGAACCGCTGGCGACAGCTCCCGAACGTCCGCCTGCATCTCACTCGCGGCCCGGTCGGCGAGCAGTTCCTCCGGCTCGTCTACGCCGCCGCGGATGCAGCCCTGGTCGTACGCCGTCCAGGCGTCGCCAAGGAGTCCGGCCTGGTGATGGACAGCGCCCGCTACGGCGTTCCGCTCCTCGTCTCCGACCACGACGCGACCCTCACCGACGCCCTCCAGGACAAGCCCTGGGCCCGCATCTTCACCGCCGCAGACCCCACGTCCCTCGCCGAAGCCCTGGGGGCCACCACGTCTACGCCACTCCCCCGGCCCGGCCCGGACGCTTCCCGCCTGCTGGGGATGTGGCCGGCCACCGACCAGGCGGACTTCCTCACCCGGGCCTACGCACGTCTCCTCCCCAAGGAGCCCCGATGCTGACCGCACCCCCACCCATGATCGCCGTCATCGGCCCCGTCGAGCCACCCCTGCTGACCTCCTGGGTAGCCCACTACCACGAACTCGGCATCGAACGCTTCCTCCTCGCCTTCCACTTCCCCGACCACGTACCGACCGACCTCCGCCACGAACTTCACGCCACCATCCGAGAGCTGGGCATCATCCCCACCGGATGCAGCACCGGCCCCTGGCACGAGCACACCAACACCCAGCTCCGCGACGCTCTCCGTGCCACGGCAGGCCCCGGATGGCACCTGATCGCCGACGCCGACGAATTCCAGCAGTACGCGGCCCCACTCCACGAGATCACCGACCACGCGGACCGCACCCGCCACAAGACTGTCGGCGGCCTCCTCCTCGACCGCATCTCCACCAGCGGACGCATGACCGACTGGTCTCCCGCGCAGGGCCTCGACCACGCCTATCCCCTTGGCGGCCACCTCACCCACCGCCTCCTGTACGGAGACCCCCGCAAGATCGTCCTCGCCCGCCACGACATCGCCCTCGCATCCGGCAACCACCGAGCCCCAGGCCACCACGCCGACCCCGCCCACCTGGCCGCCGTCCACCACTTCAAGTGGCGCTCCGGAATCCTCGAAGACCTCCGCCGCCGCGTCACCCACTTCAGCTCCGGCACCTGGCAAGAACACACGCCCGCCGTACGCGACGAAGCCAGCCGCCTCCTCACCCACCTCAACGACCATGGCGGCGCCATCAACTTCGCCGACCCCCGCTTCGCCTTCCGCCGCGTCAGCCTCGACCAACTCCCCTACAACTGGCTCGCCGAGGCCCACACCATCCACACCACCTGGCGGCCTCGCACCCCTACCGCCCGCAATTAGGGACAATGCCCGCACCACCCCCACAGCACCACGAAGGGACCACCCCCATGCCGCTCGCCGTCCTCCTGATCGGCATCACCGGTTCCGGAAAAACCACCCTCGCCAAGGCCCTCGCCTCACGAGGCTTCACCCGCCTCTCCGTCGACGAAGAAGTCCACCGCCTCCACGGCCGCTACGGCATCGACTACCCCGAACACACCTACCTCGAGCGCGAACGCCCCGCCGTCGAAACCATCCGCCAACAGCTCGCCGCCGAACTCACCGCAGGCCACGACGTCGTCCTCGACCACGGCCTCTGGACCCGAGCCGACCGCACAACCTGGCAGGCCACCGCCCGCCGGGCCGGCGGCCAACCCGTCCTCGTCTACCTCCCGGCCGACCGCGACGAGCTCCTGGCCCGCCTCAACGAACGCAACCAGCGTGAGGACGCCAATGCCCTCACCGTGACCCCAGAAGCACTCGACGACTTCTTCGCCCGCTTCGAGCCACCGGCCGACGACGAACGCGCTGTGGTCTACAACGGCGACCTGGACACCGCTCTCAAGCACTGGCAGAGGTGAATCCGCCGACCCCATCCCTGCGCAACAGCCGCACCGTGGCAGGGGCGGGTTCAGGCCAATTGGTGCCGGATACATGGAGTTGCAGGCCACTCGGCGTCTGAAGTGAGGAAAGAGTGCCCACAGGGAGGTCTTTTGTCAGGCACGTGAAGATTTTCGGGGCTGGAAGTGAGGACAACCCTGTGCGGTTCCGTTGGGGGCGTGTGAGCGTGCGGGGGCTCGGTGGCCAGTGGGGCTGCGGGGGTTTGTCTTCCTGAGAGGAAACGAATGTCTTTGCGTGTCATGAGTGCGTCGCGTGGGCGTGCCCGGGTTCGTGTCAGACAGGCAGCCATAGCGGCTTCGGTCGCAGTGGCTCTCGTGGCGGGCGCGGTGCCGGCCATGGCGGCTCCGGCGGATCCGGGACCGGTCACGCCGCAGACAGCCTGGGGCAAGGGCGGCGGCAAGGCGGCGATGCCGCCGGTGAAGGTCGGCCGGACCCAGGCGCCGGACGCGTTACGGGAGAAGGTATCCGGCCAGGTCGCCGGGTGGCGGGCGGCCCAGAAGGCGCGGGCGCAGGAAACGGCTCCGCCGTCCTCGGCCAGGGCGGTCGCGCCGCTGGCGGCGTATGTGCCCAAGGGGCAGGGGCAGGTGCCCTGGCACCAGATCTCCGATGTGCGGGTGACGGACTCCCTGGTGGCCCGGGTCAATTACTCGACGGGCAACCTGATGCTGGCCGCGACCGATCTCCAGGTCACGGGGGTAGGGAAGTCGCTGCAGCTGAGCAGGACGTACAACTCCCTGGACGCGCCGTGGGGGAAGGTCTCGCAGCGCTGGTGGCAGGGGTACGAGCGCTACCTGCAGATCCTGGACGCCGAGAACAAGGTGGTGCTCTACGACGCCACCGGCGGTGCCGTGACGTTCACGAAGGCCGCGGACGGCTCGTACACCACCCCCAAGGGCTACCGGCTGGACTTCAAGAAGTCGGCGAACGGCGAGTACACGCTCACCGAGCGCGGTTCGGGGGCGAAGGACACCTACAGCGCTGCCGGAACGCTGGTGAAGGTGTCCGACCGCAACGGCGGCGACATCGCCGTCGAGCAGCACGACGCGGGCGCCGAGCACAAGGGCTTCAAGCTCACCGACTCCCGCTCCGGGCGCACCATCGACCTGGTCAAGACGGACGCGTCGCAGTGGCAGGCCAAGGACAACGCCGGACGCACGGTGGTCTACGACCTCAACCCGGCCGGCGATCTCGTCAAGACGACCGACCCCGAGGGCAAGGCCACCGTCTTCGGGTACGACGCGGACCGCCGCCTGACGAAGATCACCACCCCGGAGGGGCGGGTGACGGTCTTCACCTACGACGCGCAGAACCGGGTCACCTCGATGAAGCGGGCCACCGGCTTCAACGCCTCAGGGGAGACCGGCCCCACCCACACCTACACGTACACCGACGGCGAGGGGCAGGCCGGGACGACCGCCGTCGCCGACCCTGCCGGGAACACCACGAAGTACGAGCACAAGGCGGACGGTGAGATCACCAAGGTCACCGACGCGCTGGGCCGCAACCGGGAACGCACCTACGACGCGAACCTGAACCTGCAGACCGCCGCGGACGCCATGGGCGCCGGGTCCGACCCGGCCAACGTCACCGCCTACGGCTGGGACACCCGCTCCAACCCCGCCTCCCTCAAGCTGCCCACCGGGGCGACGACCTCGCTCACCGGGTACCGGACCATCGCCGGCGCGGACGTTCCGGGGAAGGTCACCTCGGCGGACGGAGTCGAGGTCAGCTACGACTACGACACGGCGGGCAACACCACCAAGGAGACCGTCGCCGGAGCCGACGGCGGCACCCGTACCTTCGCCTACAACCCCAAAGACGCCACCTGCGGCGGTTTCCAGGGGCAGCGCTGCGAGGTCAAGGACGCCAACGGCAAGGCCACGAAGTTCGCCTACGACGCCAAGGGCAACCTGTCCAAGGTCACCCCGCCGAACCCGCAGGGCGCCACCAGCTACACCTACGACAGCCTGGGCCGGGCTGAGACCGCCATTGACGGGCGCGGCGTCAAGACCGTCTACGCCTACGACAACCGCGACCGCATCACCAAGGTCTCCAGCACCAACGCGACCGTGACCTACGCCTATGACGGGGACGGCAACCTCAAGCAGCGCTCGGACGCCACCGGCCTCACGAAGTACGACTTCGACCCGCTCAACCGCGAGACCGTCCGCACCCTCCAGGACGGCTCGCAGACCGTCCTCGTCTACACGGCCGAGGGCAACGTCGAGTCCTACACCGACCCGGCCGGCACCGTGAAGTACACCTACACCAAGACCAACAACCTGGAGACCCTGACCGAACCGGACGGCAAGAAGACCGCCTACACGTACAACGCCAACGACGCCCGCACCAAGCGGACCCTGCCCAACGGAATCGTGGAAACCACCACCCTGGACAAGGCCAACCGGCCGACCCGGATCACGGCAGCCTCCGCCACCGGCGGCACCATGATCGACCTGACCTACAGCTACGCGTACGCCGCAGGCGGCGTCACCAAGGACGGCACCCAACTTCGCACCCGCACCGACGCGGTCGACGGTCTGAAGCGCACCTTCGGGTACGACTCCGCCGGACGCCTCCGTGACGCCAAGGAAACCAAGGGCACAACGCTGAACAACAGCTGGTTGTACTGCTACGACAAGGCGGGCAACCTCACCTCCCAGAACGGCAACCTCCCCGCCGCCCCCACCCTGAAGGCAGCAGCGGACACCTGCCCCGGCGGCACCACCTACACCTACGACGACGCCTCCCAGCTCACGGGAGTGAACGGCTCTACCAGCGGCTGGTCCTACGACAAGGCCGGCAACGAAACCGCCGCCGCCCCCACCCCGCAGACCGCCCGCAGCGGCGGCCAGTGGAGCGACTTCTCCCAGCTCACCTCCCTCACCCAGGGCGGCAAGGACTTCAAGGGGCGCTACGCCTCCACCGACCAGTCCGAGCGCACCCAGTTCGGCGACACCACCTACCACCACGGCCCCGTCGGCCTCTCCGCCCAGACCAAGGCCGGAGTGGACATGAACTTCACCCGGGAACCGGCCGGAGACCTCAACTCCTTCCGCACCAAGGGCGAGAGCTACTACTACCTCACCGACGGCCTCGGCACCGTCGAAGGCGTAGCGAACGCCAAGGGCGAGAAGATCAACTGGTACTACTACAGCCCCAACGGGATCACCGCCGCTACCGAGCAGGTTTCCCAGCCCTACCGGTACGCGGGCGGCTACCAGGACACCACCGGGCTCTACCACAACAAGGCCCGCTACTACGACCCCAACATCGGCCGCTTCACCCAGCCCGACCCCTCCGGCCTCGAAACCAACCCCTACCTCTACGCCGCCGGCGACCCCACCAATCTCATGGACCCGAGCGGACTTCTATTCGGCCTCAAGTTCTCCAAGGGAGCTATTCTCGGCGCGATAGTAGGCGGCCTGGTGGGAGCCGCCTTCACAGTGGCAGGGCAGCCGGCCGTCGGCGCTGCGGTCGGTGGTTGTCTCGGCGGTGGAGCCGCTAAAGCGATTGACGGAGGCACCCTCGCAGAGGTTGGCGGAGAATGTCTCGCATGGGGAGGTGCCGGCCTTCTCCTCGGAGGGGGAGGCGCCGCAGGCTTCAAGGCCGTAAAAGGCTTCGTGAACAAGCGCGGCCTGTAGCCAGTTAAGTTGATGTTGCACCGGAGGGGCAAACGCCCCTCCGGTGCAATCGAACGCAAGCGTCACGCTTCAGCTTTTCCTGGGAGAGCACCATTAACATTCTTCGACGTTTTCTGTTCGGTGTGGCAAGCAGCGCTGCACTTTTCTGCGTCATGCTGGCCTACTACTTGTTCGCGCCATGGACGCAGACCAGTTGGGGTGAAATGGATTGGGGGAAGTTGATACTATTCTCACTGGTTTTCGGAGGCATGGGGGCCCTAACGACCCATGGCCGCACCAGTTCAGAGCTGACCAAGTCGGTTAATAGGCTCATCCATCAAGACGAAGTGGTCAAGGCCCTGATTTCTGTCCGGCATATCTCGCGAGGCCGCAAGCGCAATAGGCTGCGGCCAGAAGATCACATCCTCGTTCTGACAAACCGCCGACTTATTGCTTTTGCACAACGGCGCCTCACGGGATCTCCGGGTGAGGAAGCGTGGGCCTATGATCGAAATCAGAACATCACGGTCGAACTACCGGAGGGAAAAAAACACCTCACAATTCACCTACCCGCTGAAAATTTCCAGGAATTTCACGTAGGTGCATCTTCCCGCAGCGAAGCAACCCGGTTCGTCGACGAGTGCAATTTGGGCCGTTGACGCGACGACGGAGGAGCGGGGCAACCATCGGGGGCACAGCAATCTCAGCGGCTCTCTCGGGCGATACATCCTTGATCATCGGGGGCACGGCAATCGGCGGCGCCATCACCGCTGTTGGCTCGGTGAGGGAGGGCTGTCGGACGGGCATGGCGTGATCGAACACCGCCTAGGAGCTGCAAGGGTCCTGCTGGTCACCGCTTCCGGGTTGTGGCTCGCCGTGGCGATCGGCTCGGCCGGTAACTCGTGGCTTCGCGCCGGGCTTGCTGCTGGGGGTGCGGTCTTGATGGCTGTAAGTGCGGTTCTTCCCTCCGCCCGCCTGGTCTCCCACAAGCCACCGCCACGGACCCGGCGGTGGGGACGGCCTCTCGTCATGGTGGTCGTAGCAGTCCTGGCACTCGTGGCCGTCGGCCAAGTGGTCTGGGGAGATGCACAGCAGGCCCTGATCCCCCTGGCAACAGCGCTCACCGGGCTTGCCGGGGTACTGATCAGCAGAGGTCAGGGCGGCTCCCGACCCAAGAGACCGTAGATCTTGAATCCTCCCCTCCCCGGGGAGGATTCATCGGACTGACTCTGTTCACGAATCGTGGCTCTGGCCCACTTCCTGGGCCCTGCGAACGTGAAAAGAGCCAATCGGACGGTTCACCCGACCCCGGATAGTGGGGTTGAAAGCCAACAGGGTTGGGCGCTTGCCCTCGCTCGGTGATCGAGACCTCGCGCCCAGTCCGCACACAGTCCGCAGGACACCCATTCACGACCGTCAGCACCCATCGCCAGCCACCCCCAAAAGGCCAGGTCAGCGACCTGAGGCACCCATCACCGCAGGTCACCGACCCACCCCCCTACTAGGAGACGAAGAAGGCCTGACCTTCCTCTCCCCTCCCACCGGCGCTCCGCACCCGGCGCGCCGGCCAGGGGCCCACGACGAGGCCCGGCGAGCACCCTCGCCGGGCCTCGTCGCGTTCCCGGTGCCGGGGAACGCCCCACCCGATCTCCACCGTGTCCTGTCCGTGTCTCCTCACCTCCACCGACTCTCGGCGTACGGCAGCATGCGGCGGTGCAGTTCCTGGACATGACCGCCCACCCGTGGCGAGTCGATGGCCGTGGTGAGGGCGACGCCAGCGTTAGTGCATGCCTGATCGAGGGTTCCCTGTTACAGCTGCGTGCTGGCCAGCCAGTAGGCGTGGAAGGCTCGTCCTCGCTGCTGGTCGGCGTTCTCGCGGCGTATGCCCTCAGCGATAAGGGATTCGACGCGGGCTACTCCGCGTCCCAAAAACCTCGAACAGGCTCCAAAGCCCCACGCCTGGCGGTACGTTCACCATCCCCCCACAGCCACCGCAGCACCATCGAAGGGGAACCGTGAGTCAGCCGCCACCGCCCGGTCCGCACCACTATCAGCAGCAGCCATACCCCGGGCAGCAGTACGCCCCGTACCCGCCGCCGCCCCCGAAGAAGGGCATGTCGACCGGTGCCGTTGTCGCGCTCGTCCTAGGAGGCCTGTTCCTTCTGCTCCTGCTCATCATTGTGATCGTCGCTGCCGCCTTCAGTGGCGGCGGAGACACCAGCGGCAAGCCCAAGAGCCCGCCCGTTTCCGTGTCGAACGCACCAGACGCGAAACCCGCCGACAAGGCTCCAGTTGCGAAGGCGCCGGTTGCCAAGTCGCAGGCTGAACAGTTCAAGGCGTTCGTGGCGACGTCAGGCACCAGCGCCGAGAAGACCGCAGCCAAGCATGTGACACGTGTGCAGGGAGCAAACAAGAAGAACGACATCATGGACGTCGCGGAGATCCACACCGACTACACGGGCGGGCTCCTCGGCCCACACGGCGGGGACGGCAAGCTTCTCGCTACCGCGTTCGCCGAGTGGAAGTCCTCCAAGAACGGCCTGGTGTCCGTTTACGACGCCAAGGGCGAACTCCTCGCCAACGGCAACTACTGAACGCAAGGAATTGGTGCACCCGATCGAGGGACTGCATCACCTCCTTCACCAGCCCCGTTGCCGTCTCGGAACTCAACGGCCTCCGGTTCGAGCTCACCAACGTAGAGGCCCCCACAGTGCGCACGCTGCTTGGCACCGTCTGACCGGACGGCCAAGATGCAGGGCCGAATTTCCCATGCTGGGATCCTGCGGCCCGGCATACGCGGGTCACGAGGTGATGAGTCGGCCGGTGAAGCCTGCCGTGAGAAGGGACTCGTAGGCGGCATGCACGTCCTTCGGGACGTCCTGCTCGATCGCGAATCCGAGCTTGGGGTACTCGATCAGCCGCTGGAGGTCGCCGACGAGCATGTCCAGGACGAGTTTCTCGTCGCCGATGCTCTTGACGTAGTCGTCGAACTCCATGGGCTCTGAGGCGCAGAGCACTTCGACCTCGGGCCAGAGCTTGCGGGCGGTGGCGTAGGAGCGGCGCTCCATGTACGGCTTGGAGACCAGGAGGACGGTGGCGGGGTTGATCCCGGCGTCGGCCAGGACCTGGCGGGAGAGGGTGACGTTCTGGCCAGTGTTGGCGGCGTTCGGTTCCAGCAGGATGGCGGAGTCGGGGACTCCTAGGGCCAGGGCGTGTTCGCGGTAGTGGACGGCTTCGCCGCGCGGGAAGCGGGTGGCTGTGGTGGGGCTGTTGCCGCCGGTGAAGACCATGGTGGGGAAGAGGCCGGCACGGTAGAGGTCGGCGGTAACGGCGGCCACGCCCAGGTCGTGGCTGCCGAGCCCGATGGCGGCGTCAACGGGGCGCGGGGTGTGGTGCATCTGATGGTGGTTCCAGATCAACTGAGCAGCCTTCCACTGCTGTTCGGTGATGACCCGCTGGTTGTCCGTCGTACCCGTCACTGGCGTCTCTCCCTGGTCAGCGTCACCGAAGCCGGGCGGTCCCGCGCACGGCCTGTGTGCGTGTGATGTTCTCGATGCTGCGGCGCTGGTGACTGAGGCCGTATTCGGCGGCCACCTTCGCGGCTTTGTCGAGGACTCGCAGTCCATCTTCCAGGGTGGCGGCGTCGGACAGCAGGATGTGCCCGTGGGCGGTGTCGAGGCGTACGCGTTGCATGGGTGAGTCGGTTGTTCCGGTGGTGCGGGCGATGTCGATGAAGTGCAGGGCCGCGGTGAGGTCGCCGGTGCCCCGGTGGGCGAGGGCGAGTTTCTGGTGGGCCACCGACCAGTCGTCGGGCTCCGTGAGGTCTTCGAACTCGCGGGTGGCGGCGAGCATGACGCGCGAGGCGTAGTCATGGTTGCCGTCCTTGCTCAGGGCGGTGCCCACCCACAGCCTGGCGCGGGCCCGGTCGCGGCGGGAGAGCCGGTCGTCGACGGCCAGGGTCTCGTAATGGCGGGCGGCAGTGTCCAGTTGGCCGGACATCTCGGCGACGACGGCGAGGGAGAGGTCGAGCTGGGCGACCCGGCGCGGGATGTCGAGCCGGGAGAAGACCGAGCGGGCCCCGGCGTACGAGCGCTGCGCCGAAAGGGGTCCGAGTACCGCGCCCTGATCGCGCTGGAGATCTCCCTGCAGGGCTGTGGACCGGGCGTGGAGGTACAGGCCCTTGTCATCCAGATCCGCGGGCTCGAAGCGGGAGAGCCAGCGGCGGAGCAGGTCGTCGGCGAAGGCGAAGTTCTGCCGGGAGAGCGCGACGACCGTGCGGTCGAGATCGTCGGTCCACGTCTCGTACTCCCACGCACGAGGGCCAGCGACGGTCACCCTGCGGGCTCCTCCGGGGCCGGGGTGCCCCGCCTCGGACAGGTACGTCTCGAACCGCAGGTGGACGCTCGCGTCGGCACGGGCGAGGGCGGTGTCGAGGATGGCCTGGGTGTCCGGTCTCGGCTCGGTGGAAGAGCGGAGCTTCTCCCACTTGGAGACCGTACGTACACCGACGCCGAGGTGCTCGGCGAAGGCGCGCACGCTCATGCGCAGGGCAAACCGCAAGGCCCTGGCCTCCAGGCCGGTCCAGTGGTGCACGGTCGCCACGCAGCGCTCCCTTCCGACCCTTCCGTTCGCCATGGAAGCACGCGCTCCCGGCGCCGGGGACTGAAGTGCCACGGAAGTGCAACACACGTTCATTTCCAGGCCGTTGGGGCGCCGCGACGCTCGAAGAGCATCACTCCCGAGCCTTTTGGACGGCTGTCAGAATGGAACCCCTCACCGAACACCGCCCGGTCAACGGTCCCGTCGTCTACGGGTACCTGCGACTGGACCGCGCCTCCGACGGACGGCAGCAGGCCCTGTCCACAGCGCTGGCCCAGTACTGCCTCCGGCACGAACTCCAGCTCTCCGGAGTTTTCATCGACCGCGCCGACCGGACCGGCCGCGCTGCGGCCTTCACCGGGCTGCTCGACGTCCTCGCCCTGCCCGACTCGTACGGAGTCGTGATCCCCGCGCCCTCGCACCTCGGTCCGAGGGCGGTAGCCGCCGCGCATCGGAAACGGATCGAGAAGACCGGCTCACGGCTCCTGCTCGTCCGAGGGGCCCACCGGTCTCCCGTCCTCGGCCACCGAAAGTGAGGACCACCATGCCCGACACAGCACAGAAGTACTTCGATGCCAAGCCCGAATCGGTGCGCCAGGCCCGCGAGTTCGCCACCGACACGCTCACCTCCTGGGGCCTCGTCGGCCCGCTGGAGGACGTGCGGCTCTGCGTCTCAGAGCTTGCCTCCAACGCACTGGTCCACGGAACCCGCCTCGACCACGGCTTCCTCGTACGCCTCTCCACCGACGAGGACGACGAGGACTTCGTACGCCTGGAAGTCCACGACAGCCGCAACCCCGACGACCAGGCCCACCGCCCCACGGTCTGCCACGCCTCCTCCACGGACACCGCCGGCCGCGGGCTGCACATCGTCGAACTGCTCGCCGACTGCTGGGGCGTGGAAGAACGCGAACCGTACGGCAAGGTCGTCTGGTCCCGCTTCAAGGCAGTACCGGAGATCCGGTCCGTCTGATTCTGGACGCCCCGAAAGAGGAAGCCCCGGCGGTCTCCTGTGGCAAGGGTTTCCGCGGTGACGGCTACGAGTCCTGGGCCGTCGCCGCCAGGACGATTTCCCTGAGGCACACGCGCTGCGGTGCCTGGTAGGCGTACCGGATCGCGGCCGCGACGTCCTCCGGGGTCAGGGCGTCCGTGGACTCCTTGTACGCCTGGTAGTCGGCCTTGATGGCCTCGTCCGTGGTGTGGGAGAGCAGTTCGGTCTCGACGACGCCCGGGGCAATGGTGGTGACGCGGACGCCGTGCCCGGCGACCTCGGCCCGGAGGTTCTCGGACATGGCGTGGACGGCGAACTTGGTGCCGACGTAGACAGTGTGGTTCGGATAGCCCTTCCGGCCCGCTACGGAGCCGACGTTGACGATGGTGCCGCGGCCTCGGCCGATCATGCCGGGGAGTACGGCCCGTACCCCGTTGAGCAGGCCGCGCACATTGACGTCGAGCATCCGGTCCCACTCCGCCGCCGGTTGATCGGCGACCTCGCCGAGCAGCATCACGCCCGCGTTGTTCACGATGGCGTCGGCGGGACCGTACACGGCCTCCGCCTCCTTCACGGCGGCGGTGAGCGCGGCCGCGTCGGTGACGTCCACTGCACGGGTGAGGGTCGAGGGCAGGCCGAGGGCGTCCAGTCGGTCGACGCGGCGGGCCAGCAGGAGCAGCGGGTGGCCGAGTTCGGCGAAGGCGCGGGCGGTGGCCGCACCGATGCCGGAGCTGGCGCCGGTGATGACGATCAGGGGCTTGCGGGAAGGGGAGGAGGACGAGGACGAGGTCATGGTGTGTTCCAACGTTCTTGGTGCTAGAGGGGGTTCGTGGTGTGGGGGTTGGCTTCGGCGCCCTCGGTGTTGAGCAGCACGACCGTGTGAGTGCTCTGTTCCGCCAGGGCCGCGCGGCGTTCGGGGGCGGAGGTCAGGGCTGCTCGGGCGCCGGCCAGTGCGGCCGCTCCGCAGGGGCCCGAGGAGACCCCCAGCGCCGCCAGGTCGCGGGCGGCTCGGGCGCTTTCGGGGTCCGTGACGGCCACCGCGGCGTCGAGTCCGTCACGGAGCAGGGGCCAGGCGGCACTTGAGGGCGTGCCGCAGTTGAGTCCGGCCATGGTGGTGGTGCTGGTGGACACGCTGGCCGGGCGGCCCGCTTCGAGGGATGCCAGGACGCAGGCGGCCGCGACCGGCTCGACGCTCAGCAGCGACGGCGGCGGGGCGTCCCGCGGGGCTCGGTAGTGGCTCACCGCCGCCTGCGCGAGCGAGCCGACACCGACCGGGACGGCGACCAGCCCGGCGGGCTCGGCGCCCAGCGCGTGCAGCTGCGCGTCGATCTCGTCGAACAGCGTGGCGTAGCCCTCGACGATCCAGCCCGGGATCCGCGTGTGGCCGGGCAGCGCGGTGTCCTGTACGAGGACGGCGTCCGGTTCGCGTGCGGCGGCCTCGGCGGCCCGGCGTACGGCGTCGTCGTACGAGCCGCCGGTCCGGGTGACCCGTGCGCCCTCGCTCTCGATCGCGGCGACCGCCGCCGGGTGCACCGCGCCGGGGACGAAGACGTGGGCGGGCAGGCCGAGGAGCCGGGCGGTACGGGCCACCGCGCGGCCGTGGTTACCGTCGGTGGCGGTGACGAGCCGCGCCCCGGCCCTGTCCCCCAGTTGCTGCCCGGCCCTGTCCCCCGACTGCTCCCCCGACCGCTCCCCCGACCCTTCCTTCAGTGCCCGGTGGATCGCCCAGGAGGCGCCCAGGATCTTGAACGCGGGCAGGCCGAGCCGGGACGACTCGTCCTTGACGAACACCCTTCGAACCCCCAACTCACGTGCGAGTGAAGGCATTTCGCGCAGTGGGGTCGGCGCGTAACCGGGCAGAGCGGCATGGAAGGCAGCGGCCCCGTGCGGGGCCGGCGGACAGGTCCAGGAGCGGGCGGCCGGATGTGCGTACCAGTGAGCGGTGGGCATGACGATCACCCTGCCGTGCCATCATCTCAACGGTCCAGCACATCTTTTCGAGCGATACCCGTCGGGAATCCCGATGAGTGGAGGAAGAGGAAGGGATTCGGCATGCTCGATCTCCATCGGCTGCGGCTGCTGCGCGAGCTCAAGCACCGCGGCACTCTCGCCGCGGTCGCGGCCGCCCTCTCGTACAGCCCCTCCTCGGTCTCGCAGCAGCTCTCCGTGCTGGAGTCCGAGGTCGGCGTGGCACTCCTCGAACCGGTGGGGCGGCGTGTGCGGCTGACCGAGCAGGCCGAGATCCTCGTCGCGCACACGGAAGTCCTGCTGGAGCGGCTGGAGCGGGCCGAGGCCGACATCGCCGCCTCGGTGACCGCCGTCACGGGCACGCTGCGGGTCGCCGCCTTCCAGACGGCCGCGCTGACGCTCGTCCCGTCGGCGCTCACCCTGCTGCGCGATGACCATCCGGAGCTCCGCGTCCACGTCACGCAGGCAGAACCGGAGGGAGCCCTTCCCGCCCTGCTCGCGCGGGATGTGGACCTGGTCGTGGCCGAGGAGTACCCGGGGCACGCGGTCCCCCGCTCCACCGGGATCGACTCGGCGGACCTGTGCGCCGACGAGATACGGCTCGCTCTCCCGCCGAACAGCGCCGACGCCGTACGACTCACCCTCCCGCCGAACAGCGCCGACGCCGTACGGCTCGCCCTCCCTGCGGACAAAGCCGCCGCCGCCCACACCCCGGAAGCCGCGCGCGCCGCCGCCCCCGCTCACCCCCCGGAAGCCGCGCTGCGCGCGCTGTCGGGCCACCCCTGGGCCATGGAGCCTGCGGGTACCGCCTCCCGGCAGTGGGCGACGGCCCTGTGCCGGGAGGCCGGCTTCGAGCCCGAAGTGCGGTTCGAATCACCTGACTTGCTCGTCCAGCTGCGCCTCGTGGAGCAGGGCCACGCGGTGGCGCTCCTGCCGGACCTCCTGTGGGGCGGGAGCACGCCGAGCGTTCCCCTGCTGCGCCTGCCGGACCGCGCCGGCACCCGGCGGCTCTTCACGGCCGTACGGCACGGCAGCGGGGGCCACCCGGCGGTCCGAGCGTGCCGCGCGGCGCTGGTACGCGCCATGGAGCGCACCCGCTGCCTGCCGTGATGACCTGTTGCCCCCCTTCCGGGCTGTTCGTCGCCCTTCCACCCCCAATTCCCCACTTGTGCCCGCACAGTGACGTATTCGTGAAGGCCGACGCTTAAAGGGTGTGGCCGGAAGGACGGCCACCTCGCATCCAGGAGGTCCATCCCCTTGCGCACCCACACCCGCGTACGCGTTCGCAGCGCCGTGTTCGCAGCCGTACTCGGTTCGCTGTCCCTGTTCGGTACGGGGGCCACGCCCGCCGTGGCCGACAGCAGCACGCCACTGCCCATCGGCTCGTACCGCGACATGGCCGTCGACGGCGCCCACCAGCGCGTCTTCCTCACCGATCCGTTCGGCGGCACCGTCCTGGTGACCGACTACACGGGCCAGGTCGTCAAGCGGATCGGCAACGAGGCCGGGGCCTGGGGCGTCGCCCTCTCGCCCGACTCGGCCACGCTGTACGTGGCGCTCCGCGACGCCGGGGCGATCTCCGTGATCGACACCGCCACCCTGGAGGAGCGGGCCCGGTACGACACCGGCACCGGTTCCGGCGCGTACGCCGGTCCGACCTCGCTGGCGCTGGCGGGCGGAAAGCTCTGGTTCGGGTACAGCCTCGACACCTGGCGGGGCGCACTGGGCTCCGTCGACCTCTCCGCCGCCGACCCGGTCGTCACCCGCGGAGAGGGCCTCGACACCTTCCGCGGCTCGCCCCATCTGGCCGCCGCGCCCCGCGATCCGGACACGCTGGTCGCCGCCGAGTCCGACGGCAACAGCGCCACGCTGGCGGTGTACGACGTGAGTTCCGGCCGTACCTCGGAGCAGGCACGGCGTACGGCCCCGGGACCCGACGGCTGCGCGAGCCTCCAGGACCTCGCGCTGACGCCCGACGGTTCCCGCGTGGTCGTCGCGTGCGCCAGCCCGTACTACCACCAGGCGTTCCGTACCAGCGACCTGTCGGACGACGGCCGCTACACCACCGACAGCTACCCCAACTCCGTCGCCGTCGCCCCGGACGGCACGATCGCCGCGGGTTCTTCCTCGCTCGACAAGGACGTCTGGGTCTACCGGCCGGGCGGAAACACGCCGTTGAAGTCCCTGGACACGGGCACGGAGCAGACCGCGACCGGCGGGCTCGCCTGGGCCCCCGACCGCAGCCGCCTCTTCTCGGTGACCGGTGACTACAACTTCGGTCCGCTCTCCCTGAAGGTGGTGGACGATCCGGCCGTGCGGCAGAGCACGCTCGGGCTCCAGGGCCCCGCGAGCGCGCGGAAGGGGAGCCAGGTCACCCTCACCGGTTCCCTCGCCCCTGCGGACGGACTCGCCGCGGGGACCACCGTCTCCGTGAAGCGGTACGACGCCGCCGCCCCGGACGGCGTGCTCCTCGCCCCCGTACCGGTGGGCGCCGACGGCACGTTCTCCTTCACCGACCGGCCGGGCACGGTCGGCACGGTGCGGTACGCGGCCGAGTTCGCGGGCGACGGCTGGCTGACCCCGGCCACGGGCGAGACCAGCTTCCCGGTCACCCGCCGCTAGCAGCGGCACGGTGAGGCCCGCGGCCCCGACCCGCTCACCCGGCAGGGTCGGGGCCCGTTCCGTGCGGGACCCGCTTGGATGGCTTCCGGCGTGACCCGTAGGTTGGGGCAGCCGAATACGGTCGAATGCGGGTACGAGTACGACATACGAGTGGGGAGCATGGTGGGGTCTGCGGTGCGGAAGAAGGAGCCGGAGTCCGGGCAAATACCCGGGCGCGGGACCGGGGCCGGGACCGGAGCCACCGCTTCGTACCCCCGGGGCGAACGCCTCCTCACCGCGCTCCGGGAGCGGATCCCCGGCCCCCGAACGCTGGCGTGGTCGCTCACCGCACTCTTCTTCGTGCTCTATTCCACCGTGGCGATTCTCCGCAACGACCGCATGCTCAACGGCGGATTCGATGTCGGGATATTCGAGCAGGCCATCAAGGCCTATTCGCTCGGGCAGGCCCCTGTCGTCGAGTTGAAGGGGCCGGGGTTCAATCTCCTCGGGGACCATTTCCATCCGATTCTGGTACTCGTGGCGCCGTTCTACCGGCTCTTCCCGAGTACGGAAACCCTTCTCGTCGTGCAGTCCGCGCTGCTCGCCCTCGCTGTTCTTCCGCTGACGCGCTGGGCCCACCGTGCCGTCGGGCCGGTCGCCGCGCTGGTGGTGGGGTGCGGGGTCGGGGCGTCCTGGGGGATCGTCTCGGCGGCGGCCAAGGACTTCCACGAGATCGCGTTCGCGGTGCCGCTGCTGGCGTTCAGCGCGGTGGCGCTGGGGCAGCGGAGGTGGTGGGCGGGGGCGCTGTGGGCCGCGCCGCTCCTCCTCGTCAAGGAGGACCTCGGGCTGACGCTGTCCGCCGTCGGCGCGTACATCGCCTGGCAGGCGGTACGGGAGAGGCGGGGAGCAGGCCGCTCGGTGGCGGGACGGCGGGAAGCGGAATCGCCCGCGCCAACGACCGGGGTCAATTCGCGCCTCTGGCTGGGAATTTCCACCATTCTCCTCGGCGTCATCGGTACCGCCCTGGAAATTCTCGTCCTTCTCCCCGCGATGAGTCCCACCGGCGGATTCGCGTACTGGGGACAAATACCGGGCGACGGGGCGTCGTCGTCCGGCTCCGGAAATGTGCTGACCCTCGCTCTCGGCGTTTTCTGGCCGCCGATGAAATACCTGCTGCTGCTCATGCTGGCGGCGCCGGTCGCCTTCTTCGGCGTACGTTCTCCGCTGCTGCTGCTCTGCGTACCGACCCTCGGCTGGCGGTTCGTGGCGGGCAACGAGCACTACTGGCAGCCGGGGTTCCACTACAGCGCGATCCTGATGCCGGTGCTGTTCGCCGGTTTCGTGGATGTGCTCAGCCGGCGGAAGGACCTGCTGCCCGGCGTACGGCGGCGGCGCGCGCTCGCCTTCTCCGCGGCCTTCACCGCGGTCACGGCCGCCGTCTACCCCCTCCACGACCTCGTCCTCCCGTCCGCCTGGCGCACCCCGGAGCACGTCGTCGTCGCACGTCAGATCCTCGACCGGATCCCGGACGGCGACACCGTCGCCTCCTCCAACCGCCTCGCGCCGCTGCTCACTTCGCGTACGACCGTGAGCCTGGTCTGTTACGGGACCGGGCCCGACCCCGCCGCCCCGACCGGCCTGCCCGCGAACCCGCCGCAGTGGGTGGTCTCGGACCGCACCGACCCCACCGTCAAGGTCCCCTGCCCGATCGCCCGCACCGAACGCATGCTGCGCCTCTACCGCGAGCACGGCTACGTACAGGTGACGGAACAGGACGGCATCACCCTGCTGCGCAGGCCGTAGCGGCGCGGGGCGGCCCCGAGTCGGCAGGACGCCGTGTCAGCGTGCCGAAGGCCGGTTCAGTGCACTGGGCGGTCCCGGTCGCAACCGGCCCTCCACCACGTCGCGCGCCGTGTCGTGGATCTTGCGCTGGTGCGCGCGGGCATGCCCGCGCAGGACGGCGAACGCTTCGTCCATGGGGAGCGCAAGCCTGGCAGCGAGGATGCCCTTGGCCTGCTCGATGACCAGCCTGCTGGTCAGTGCCTGCTCCAGCTGCGCCGTCCTGACCCGGCTCGCGCTCAGCTCCCGCTCCCGGAGCACGGAGATCGCGGCCGCGTCCGCCAGGCACCGTCCGAGAGCCAGCACGCCCGACGCAAGGGCGTGCGGGTCGGTGCACAACAGGACGAGTGCGCCCACGACTTCGTCACCCTGGCGCAGTGGGATCGCGCCGGCCCGGGCGTAACCCCGCTCCCGAGCCTCGGGGGCGTATCGCGGCCAGCGCGCGTCGGCCGGCGGTCCGTCGAGCGGGACATCGAGGCTCGCGCCGCCCCGGAGACAGTCGGGTCCTGGGCCCTCCTGCCAGTCGACGGCGAGCCTCACCAGGGTTTCGGCCTGTGGGTCCGACGCGGCGACCCTGGCGGGCCGGGTGCCGGCGGGGGCGAGGAACACCGCCGCGGCGTGCACGTCGAGAAGTCCGACCGTGCTGTCGGCGAGCATGGTCAGGAACGTCAGGACGTCGTGGGAGTCGTCGAGCGCGCCGATGGCCTCCGCGATCGTCACGAAGGTGCGGGCGACTCGCTGTGCCGACGTGGTCATCGTGTCCGCCCCCTGCTCTGAGTTCCTCACACAACCCGCCTTGCCTCCTGCGGCAGTTGACACCCACTGGCGGCCACAGCGCCGGGTGCTGGTCGCCCCGCAGGCCTCAGTCAACACCGAACAGGCCGAGACGGAGTCGCAAAGAGCCGGAAACGATCTGCGCTGCGACAGATTCGGCTGATTCCCCTACCGCGAAGGCTCGCGCCTTGATCAGCGCCAGGGCGTCCTCGACCGGACACCGCACCTGCTCCGAGAGTACCCCGGCCGCCTGGTGCACAACGGCCCGCAGATCCGCGCCGCCGTACAGACCGGGGTCCGCGTCGGGCCCCAGCAGCACCCCGCCCGCCAGCGTCGCCGCCATCTCTTCGAGGACCCCGCCCTCGGCGACGCCGGGCCGGGGGTCGAAGACGGTGAGTGCCCCGATGCAGCCGGAGGGCGCGGTCAGCGGAAAGGCGACGACCGCGGTCAGTCCCAGACCGGCCAGCCCCGCGCCGTACCCGGGCCACCGCTGCTCGACGGCCGCGCCGGAGGCGGCGACGGGAAGCCGCCCGCCCACGGCGTCCCGGGCCGGGCCTGACCCCAGTACGTACTCCAGGTCCTGGGCTCCACGGGCCGGTGGGTCGGATGCGGCGACTGCGATCTGGCTCAGGTCGACGCCGACGAGGGTGAGCGCGACACTTCGGGTCCCGCAGGCGTCCGCGACCTCGGCCATGAACAGGGGGCGGTCACCGCTGCCGGCCGACCACTGCGCCGCGCGCACGGCGAAGGACTTCTGGAGCTGGGCCGCCGTCCGATGGCGGACAGCGACCTTGCGGTGCATATCGGCCATGGCCGTGTGGAAGGGGAGTCCGGTCTCCGCCGCGAGCCGCTCGTGCCGTTCGACGAGGAGCATCTGACGAGCCTCCCGGGCGGCTGCCAGGGCCGCGCGGTGACGTGCGGCCCCTGCCAGGTCTCCTGCCGCTTCCGGGTTCCCACCCTGTGCCGTCATGCGCACAGCGTACGTCCGCCGGGTCAGTCGGCGGTGTCGTGCGGGACATCTTCCATCAGCAGGACCACTCCGCCGTTGTGGCCGTCGAACGGGGAGCAGGTGACCAAGCAGTTGATGCTGCGGCCGATGCGGTTGACGGCGGGAATGCTGAGGGGCTTGGAGCGCTCTCCTGAGGCGATGCACTGCTGGATGACCTCGCGGAGTTCGGTGGTCGGCAGGCCGAAGTCCAGGGCGAAGAAGTTCTCGTCGACGACCTCGTCGACGCGCAGGCCCCACAGTCCGATGGCGCCCCGGTTCCAGCTCTTCACCCGCATGTTCGCGGAGAGGACGATCACGCCGGCGGCGATGGAGCCGACGACTCCCTCCAGGAAGGCGCGGGCCTCGTCGAGATCGGCGGTGCGCAGCCGCATCTCGTCGTTCATGGTTTCCAGTTCCTCGTGCCCGGACTGGAGTTCCTCGTTGGTGGTCTCCAACTCCTCGTTGGTCGACTGGAGTTCCTCGTTGGTGGTCTCCAACTCCTCGATGGAGGACTGGAGTTCCTCGTTGGTGGTCTCCAACTCCTCGTTGGTCGACTGAAGTTCCTCGTACGCGGTCTCCAGGTCCTCCCGGACGCGCTTGACCTCGGCCTTGAGCTGGGTGGCCAGGGTGACGTCGATGAAGGTGATGTTGACGGCGACGGGCAGACCGGGGCCGCCGGAGATCGGCTGGATGAGGACGTCGAAGTACTGCACCATGTCGCCCAGGTGGCGCTCGGCGCCGTTCACGCGCAGGGTACGGCGCTCGTGCGTGGCCTGGTCGATGAGGGAGCGGAGCTCGATGGGACGGTAGGAGAGCTCCAGGTCCTGGAAGGGACGGCCCATGTCGTGGGCGGTCAGCCCGAACCGCGCCCGCGCCTGGCTGTTGATCATGACGACTGCGCCTTCCGCGTCCAGGGCCACCCCGGCGCTGGGGGCGGCGTCCAGGATGAGGTCGCGGAGTTGGCGGGTCCGGGTCGCCTCGCGCATCTCCGTACCGATTCCCGTACTTGCTCTGATCTTGGGGGCGGCGGGGGTGTACGGCGTGCTGTCGCCACCCGAACGGCGACGGAAGATCCGCTGGCGGATGCTGACCGCCTCGAACCGCTCCGCGTCGTTGAGCAGCATCTCGGCCTTGCCGAGGAAGAGGTGGCCGCCTTCGCGCAGCGCGAAGTGGAAGCGGTCGACGATCTGCGTCTGGGCCTCGACGTTGAAGTACATCAGGGTGTTGCGGCAGACCAGCAGGTCCAGCCGGGAGATCGGGGCGTCCCGGGTGATGTCGTGCCGGCCGAAGATCACCCGGCGCCGCAGGTCCGGCCGGAAGACGTACTTGGCGCCGCTCTGCTCGAAGTAGCGCTCGCGCAGTTCGGTGGGGAGGGGTTCCAGGGACTTCGCGGAGTACAGCCCGGAGCGGGCCTCGCGCAGCGCCTCCTCGTCGATGTCGGTGGCGTAGATCTTGACCCGGTTCAGGGACTCCTCGACGCCGAGGACCTCCGCGAACATGATGGCCAGCGAGAACGCCTCCTCTCCGCTGGAGCAGCCCGCGCTCCACACCCGGATCTCGGAGTCGCTCCCGGCCTCTTCGACGATCTGCGGGACGACCTCGCGCTGGAGCATGTCCCAGGCGCCGGGGTCGCGGAACACCGAGGTGACGTTGATGAGGATGGTGTTGAACAGCGTCCGGAACTCACCGGTGTCGGTCTCCAGCAGGTCACGGTAGTCCGCGTATCCCTGGACGCCGACGTCCACCATCCGCTTGCGGATGCGCCGCCCCAGCGTGGACCGCTTGTAACCGGTGAAGTCGAATCCGCGGGCGTCGCGGAGGAAGTGGAGCAGTTCCTCCAGCCCCTGGTCGGCCCCTGGACCCGCAACCGGCTCTCTCGTCACTGCTCACTGCCTCTGGTGTGTGATCGGTCGACCGGTGCGACCGGTCGTTACGTGGCCGCTGCCGCACCCACAAGAGCGCGCAGTTCCGCCGCGAGGTCCTCTAGAGGTAGCACACGGTCGACGGCACCGGTCGCGACCGCTGCGGACGGCATCCCGTCGAATTCGGCGCTCGCGGGGTCCTCGGCGAGGACGGTCCCGCCCACCCCCTTGACCCTGACCACTCCCTCCGCACCGTCCACGCCCGTACCGGTGAGCACGCAGGCGAGGGCGCGTGAGCCGTAGGACTCGGCGACGGAGGCGAAGAGGAGATCGGCCGAGGGGCGTACGAAGTGCACGAGTTCGGTGAAGGACAGCCTCACCGTGCCGCAGGCGCCGACCAGCAGATGCCGATCGGGCGGCGCCACGTACACCTGCCCCGGCCTGATCCGCTCCCCCGCCTCGGCGAGCTTCACGGGCAGCGTGGAGCGCCGGGCCAGCACCTCGGCGATGAAGGTACGGTGCTTGCGGTCGAGATGCTGTACGACGACGACAGGCACCGGGAAATCACCCCCGAGCCCGCCGAGCAGCACCCCGAGCCCCCGGATCCCACCGGCGGACGAGGCGACCGCCAGGACGGCGTACGGCGGCTGTGCCTGGTCAGGTACGCGCTGCGGTGCCGTCACACCGCAAGCGTATCGGACGGGTCCGCGCAGGAGCCGGGCCGGAATCGGTCCTCGTGTGCGGGTCATGTACAGGTCGGACCGGGACGCCCCGGGGGTTGCGCGGAACCGGTCGGCAGCTCCGCGGCCCGGCAGCGGTCGGTGGGCCCCGGAATTTTCTCTTCCCCGTACGCATGACCCGCCCGCCGCCGGGCACGTGAGCGTACGAGGGCCCCGCCACGTTCCCCCGTCGTGGCGGGGCCCCTTCGCGTCCGCCCCTTCGCTTCCGGCACGTCGCTCCCGCCCCGCTGCTCCCTGCCGCGTGCTACGCCCCCACCAGCGGACTCCCCGCCCGCTCCAGCCACTCGCGGTACCCGGCCGCCCGCAGCGCCGCGTCGCGGTAGGCGGCCTCCAGGTCCGCGTACAGGAGCGGGAGTTCGGCGAGTCCCGGGCGGGCCGCCAGGAACAGGCGGACGCCCAGGGGGTCGTCGCGGAGGGGGCGGATGGCCATGTCGTCGCGCGGGCCCGAGGTGGGCTGGCAGGGGGCCACCGCCTCGCCTATGACGATCAGGGAGGAGGCGGTGAGGTAGTCGCCGTGCAGGAGCGGCGGGTCGAGTCCCGCGGCGGTCAGGACGCGGCGCAGGCCGTCGCGTTCGCCGTCCACGCTGGGGTCGACCATCCAGCGGTCGGCGGCCAGGTCGGCGAGGTCCACGACGGAGGCGGCGGCGGCCGGGTGGTCCAGCGGGAGCGAGACGAACTGGGGCTCCCGGTCCAGGAGTACCCGTATGTCGAGGCCCGGGGGGACACGGAGGGGGCAGCCCTCGACCTCGTGCACGAAGGCCACGTCGAGGGTGCCGCAGGCCACCATGCGCAGGAGGGCGTTGGCCGACACGTCGACGTGCAGGCTGGTGCCGGTGTCGGGGAGGCGCAGCCGGAGTCTTCGCAGCCAGCCCGCGACGACCCGGCTCGCGGTGGAGCCGATGCGCAGGGACGGGCCCTCACCCAGCGTACGGGCGGCCTCGGCGCGGGTCTCCGTGATGAGTTCGGTCATGCCGTCGACCAGGGGGCGGGCCCGGGCGAGGAGGGACTGGCCGAGCGGGGTGGGGCGGCAGCCGGTCCTGCGGCGGGAGAAGAGCTCGGCGCCCAGGGAGTTCTCGATGCGGCGCAGCTGGGTGGTCAGGGACGGCTGGCTCATGCCGAGGGTGCGGGCGGCCTTGTGCAGACTGCCCGCGTCGGCGATCGCGCACAGTGCACGAAGATGTCGCACCTCCAGCTCCATGGGGGTGAGAGTAGAGCTGCACCACGGCGCGCACCAGATGTTCTTCTGGTGGTCATGGGGTCAAGTGGCTGGAATTCAGCCTGAGTTGAGGGGGTGTGGTGGGGTGTGGCGGGGTGCGGAAGCAGCGCCGGCGGTCACCGGGAAGGCCCGGGTCGGGGGATGTCACCGTGCTATCACCGGTTGACATCATCCGCAGCGCCCTCCCGCTCCCCCACACTCTCCCCAGTCCCACCCACGCCCGGACCCACCGGGCCACGGACAAGCAGGGAGAACCCCCCACCATGAGACACCCCCGCGCCCTCCTCGCCACCGCTCTCGGCCTCGGCCTCGCCGCCGTCGGCGCCGCACCCGTCGCGAACGCCACCACGAGCGCCCCGGCGTCCACGGGTTCGTACGCCTCGTACATCTCGTACGAGCAGTCCAAGGAGAACGCCGCCGCCACCAAGGCGTTCCAGCAGGCCGTCATGAAGTCGGTCCGCGAGCAGCGGGCCGCCAACCCCGGCATCAAGGTCGTGACGGTGCGCTACAACGCATCCGCAGCCCCGACCTTCCGTTCGCAGATAGCCAGCTCCACCCAGATCTGGAACAGCTCCGTCAGCAACGTGAAGCTCCAGGAGACCACCTCCGGCGCCAACTTCACGTACCGCGAGGGCAATGACTCGCGCGGCTCCTACGCCAGCACGGACGGTCACGGCCGCGGCTACATCTTCCTGGACTACCGGCAGAACCAGCAGTACAACTCCACCCGCGTGACCGCCCACGAGACCGGTCACGTCCTGGGCCTCCCGGACCACTACTCCGGCCCGTGCAGCGAGTTGATGTCGGGCGGCGGCCCCGGCACGTCCTGTCAGAACCCCAACCCGAACGCCCAGGAGCGCGCCCGGGTGAACCAGCTGTGGGCGAACGGGCTGGTCGGCTAGTCCCTTCCCCCCGTCACCCCTGGATGCGCCCGTACGGCCTCGGCCGTACGGGCGCACTTCCTTCTGCGCGGAGAGGTCGAAGGCGTCAGCCCGCGAAGGCCTGTGGTGGCTTGAAATCCCCCTGTACGTGCGCGAGTTCGGCCCGCGGCGCGGGGAACGCACCCCGGTGTCCGGTCCCCGCGCCCGCGTCGGGCCTGCGTTCGAAGTCGGGGCAGCGGTGGGTCTCCTGGACGGTGCCCGAGCTGCTGCCCCAGAGGTCGAGGAGGGCGCCCCGGTCCTCGACCGCGCGGTACGCGTCCTTGGCGTCCCTGAAGCAGGTCAGCGCACCGAAGAAGCCGGTGACGGGACTTCGGGTACCCGTCATGGGGCTGCCGGGAACGCCCGCGCCGCCCGAACTGCCGGGAAAGTAGTCGGAGAAGGCGCACGAGAGGCACGACTTGAGGTAGCTGCCGGAGGGGAGCTGGCGCTGGATCTCGGCGAGGGCGTCCGCGAAGTCGCCCGAAGCCTGCCCGGACAGGAACAGCGCGCCGTCGAAGTGCAGGGCGAGCCCGAGGTGCAGGCGGTCGAGGCCGGGGCCGTCGGCTGCCGGGCGGCCGAGGGTGAGCAGACAGCGCAGGACGGCGCGGTGGACCGTCCCGTCGTCGTACACCGGCATCGGTATGTCCCACTCCAGGACGCAGCCGCACAGCGAGCCCTGCGGGGCGAGCGTGAACAGGCCCTCGTCCGGGGGCTCTTCCGGCACCGGGCGCAGCCCGTCGAAGCTCTCGCCGGCGAACTCGGCCTCTCCGATGCGGGCGCGCAGCCGCTGCCCGTCCGTGCTGATGGTGAGGGCTTGCGTACCGGCGCGATGGCGGTACCAGCCGACCCATGACTCTCCTGTCATGGGCGGGACTTTAGTGCGTCGACAGGGCCCACCGATCATGCGTCGACGGGGACGGCCGCCGCCGGGAGCTCCGGGCGGCGGCCGTCCGGGTCCGGGTCACCGGGCCGTGCGGTACGTCGTGACGGTCGCACCGTTGCCGAACGCACGGCAGGAGGTCAACTCGTAACGGCGCAGGGCGAATCCGGCCGAGGCGAACGGGACGCCGGAGCCGAGCAGCACCGGGTACGTCTTGACGATCAGCTCGTCGATCTCGTCGATCAGCGCGCCCGCGAGGTCGCCGCCGCCGCAGAGATAGATGTCGAGTTCGCTGTCCTCGGCCTTCAACTCCCGCACCTTTCCGACCAGATCGCCGGAGATCATCTCGACGTCCGGGTCCGGCGATGCGGTGAGGGAGCGGGAGGCGACGTACTGCCGCAGGTGGCCGTACGGGCTGGTGACGTCCATGTCGAGGGCCACCTGGTAGCTCTTGCGGCCCTGGATGATGGTGTCGAAGCGGGTCAGCGGCTTGGCGTCCATGCCGACGGCCTTGCGGGCGGCCGTCGGAACGGTGTCCCCGAACTCACCGAACAGGGTGGCGGGGAAGTCGCCGGTCAGCCACTGCTCGAAGAACGCGCCGTCCCCGGTGTCGGGGTGGCCGATGAAGCCGTCGATGGAGGTGGCGATGAGGTAGGTGAGCTTGCGCAAGCGGAATCCTTTGCCGAGGTGATGTGGCAGGCGGTGCGCCGTAACCACGACGGCTATAGTGCTTCAGGTGTAGTGGTTACGCAAGCCCCTTCCAGAGAAGAGTTTTCGCGGACGCTCCGGTTCGAGAAAGCTCCGAGAGAAAGCAGAGACCCGCCATGGCCCGGAACCCCCAGCGCCGAACCGCCCTGCTGGACGCCTCCATCGAGGTGCTCGCCGCCGAAGGAGCGCGCGGGCTGACCTTCCGCGCCGTCGACGCCCGCGCCGGCGTCCCCACCGGCACCTCGTCCAACTACTTCGCCGACCGCGACGCGCTGCTCGCCCAGACCGCGGTGCGCGTCAACGAGCGGATGGTCCCGGACCCCGCCACCGTCGCCGGCCTGATGGCCCCCGAGCCGTCCCGGGCACTGATGGCGGACCTCATGCGCGATCTCGTACGCCGCATGGTCGCCGAGCGCTCCGGCTACCTCGCGATGCTGGAACTGCGGCTCGAAGCGACCCGGCGGCCCGGCCTGCGCGAGGAGCTGAACCGGACCGTCCGCAAGCAGTACGACGAGAACCTCGACTTCCACCTGGCGTCCGGGCTGCCGGGCGACGCGGACACCATGCGGGTGCTCTACCTGGCCATGAGCGGGCTGCTGGTCGAGCACTTCACGCTGCCCGAGATGCTGTCCGACACCCCCGAGGCACTGGACGCGCTCGTGGAGACGGTGGTGCGGCGGATCGTGCCGGCCGAGTGAACCGGACGGGCCGGGAGCGGGGTCGGCACATGAGCCGGACGGGCCGGGAGCGGGGTCGGCACAGCGGGCACAGCGGGGTCGGCACAGCGGGCACGGCGGGCACGGCCCGCGGGATCAGCCCCGCGGGTCCCGCCACATCGGGTACATCAGCGGCCCGCCGCCGGGCAGCCGGATCGGCTCCCCCAGGCCGGTGAAGCCGAGGCGCCAGTACAGCTCCCGGCTGCGCCCGCTGCTCGCCTCCAGGTACGCACCCGTGTCCTCGCGGTCGCAGCGCTCCAGGACGGGGGCCATCAGGGCCGTGCCCAGGCCCTCGCCCTGCCGCCCCGGGGCCACCGCGATCATCCACAGGTAGGCGTGTGCCCGGTGGTGCGGGTGGGCCGCCGAGGTCAGCGTGGCGACCTGTTCGATGCGCTCGTTGTCCGGGTCGATGGCCGCACGCAGTCTCGCGGGCCCGTCATGGGGCTCCGGCTGCCCCGCCGGGGTGTCCAGCCAGAGCGCGGCGGCCGAACCGTCCTCCGTCATCTCCACCCGCCCGTGTTCGAGGACGACGTCCAGGAAGGCGCCCATGAGCAGCGGATGCACCCGCCTCTTGTGCGCCGCCCCGGGCAGGATCCAACTGCTCACCGGGTCGTCGTGGAAGGCCTCGTCCATCAGCCGCACCACCGTGCCCCGGTCCGCCGCCGTCGCCTGCCGTATTTGTACGCCCATGTCCGTCTCCGTATCACCACCGCGGCACAACTGTCGGACCTGATCCTAGAGTTGGCGGTACAGAGCGGGGCCCGCCGGTGGTACACCGGCGGGCCCCGTCCCTGCGTCCGAGTGCGTACGTCCGAAGAGTCTCCGAAGAGTCAGCACGTGCGCCGCGTCGCGGTCAGCGCGTGCGCCGTGTCACGAACTCCGCGAGGGAGAGGAGTTCGTCCGCCGCACCGAGGTCCGGCACCGCCCGTGACAGGTGGTCCACGGCCCTGGCCATGCGGTCGGCGGCCTGGCTCTGTGCCCAGTCCCGGCCGCCGGCCCGCTCCACGGCGTCGGCGGCCCGCCGCACCGCGGCCTCGTCCATGGCGGGACCCCGGTAGAGCTCGGCCAGTTCGGCGGCGGCCGCGGATCCCGAGGCCATCGCCGCCACGACGGGCAGCGACTTCTTGTGGGCGGCCAGATCGGCACCGGCGGGCTTGCCGGTGTGCGCCGGGTCGCCCCAGATGCCGATCAGGTCGTCGATCAGCTGGAAGGCGAGGCCCGCCTCGCGGCCGAAGGCGTCCATCGCCTCGACCTCCTCTTCCCCGGCCCCCGCGTACAGCGCGCCGAGCGCGCACGCGCACCCGAGCAGTGCCCCGGTCTTGGCCTCGGCCATCGTCAGGCACTCGTCGATGGTGACGTCCTGCGGCGCCCGGTTCTCGAACGCGCAGTCCGCCTGCTGGCCCGCGCACAGTTCGATGATGCAGGCCGACAGCCGGGCGGACGCCCGTGCCGACGCCGGGTGCGGGTCCTCGGCGAGCACCCGCAGCGCCAGTGCGCACATCGCGTCGCCCACGATGATCGCGTCGGGGATGCCGAACACCGTCCAGGCCGTGGGCCGGTTCCGGCGGGTCGGGTCCTCGTCGATCACGTCGTCGTGCAGCAGGGTGAAGTTGTGCGCCAACTCCACTGCCGCCGCCGCTCGTTCGGCGTGCTGCGGGTCGCCGCCGAAGGCCCGCGCGGCGGCGAGGACGAGGGCGGGGCGCAGCGCCTTGCCGGAGGCCCCCGTGGACGGCGTGCCGTCCGCCTGCTCCCAGCCGAAGTGGTAGCGCGCGACCCGGCGGACCTGTCCGGGCAGCGAATCGACCGTCTCACGGAGCCGGGGACCGACGGCGGCTCTGGTGCGGGCGAGGAAGTCGACCGCGCCCTCCGAGCTGCCCGTGGAACCGTTCGCCGCTTGGGTCGTGGTCATCGTCAATGCCAACTCCTCCCGTAGCGGGGGGTGTTGAGCACCCATCGGCACTGCTCCGGTCGGCACCGCGCCGACGGCAACACCCCCACTCACCCCTTACCCCCTCGGGCCGTCCCCTCCTTGCACCCGTCTCCCCCGGGGCTACTTCCAGCGGCCGATCTCGACGCCCTCCAGCACGCCCAGCGCGTCCGGCACCAGCACCGCGGCCGAGTAGTACGCCGTCACCAGGTACGAGATGAGGGCCTGCTCGTCGATGCCCATGAAGCGGACCGACAGGCTCGGCTCGATCTCGTCCGGGATGCCGGCCTGCTGGAGTCCGATGACGCCCTGCTCGGCCTCGCCCGTACGCATGCAGATGATGGACGTCGTACGGGCGTCACTGATCGGGATCTTGTTGCACGGGAAGATCGGTACGCCGCGCCAGGCGGGGATCTGGTTCCCCGCGACCTCGACGGAGTCCGGGACCAGGCCCCGCTTGTTGAACTCGCGGCCGATCGCGGAGATCGCCCGCGGGTGCGCGAGGAAGAACTTGTTGCCACGCCGCCGCGACAGCAGTTCGTCCAGGTCGTCGGGGCTGGGGACGCCGTCGTGCGGCTGGATCCGCTGCCCGTAGTCGCAGTTGGCGAGGAGGCCGAACTCCTTGTTGTTGACCAGCTCGTCCTCCTGGCGCTCGCGCAGCGCCTCGACGGTGAGCCGCAACTGCTGCTCGGTCTGGTTCATCGGCTGGTTGTAGAGGTCCGCGACCCGGCTGTGCACCTTCAGCACGGTCTGGGCGACGGACAGTTCGTACTCGCGCGGCGCCGCGTCGTAGTCCACGAAGGTGTGCGGTACGAGGGCTTCGCCGACATGGCCCGCGGAGAGGTCGATGGGCGCCTCGCCGTACTGGTTGGTGCGCTGGCGCGGCAGGTCGCGGGTCGCCGCGAGGTGGTCGCGCAGCGAGTCCGCCCGGTCGGCGAGCGTGAGCACGTCGTTCCTGGTCAGTGCCAGTACGGTGCACGCGGTCGCGGCCTTCGCCGTGTATCCCCAGGAGGCGTCGGACTCGACGAGCGCCTGGTCGCCGAAGTACGAGCCGTCCGCGAGGGTGCCGAGCACCTGCTCCTCGCCGTACGGCCCGGCGCCGACCTTCTCGACCCGGCCGTGCGCCAGCAGGTAGACGGTGTCCGCGCTGTCCCCCTGCGTCGCGATCACGTCCCCCGCGGCGAACTCCCGCTGCTCGCAGCGGAGCGCGAGCTCGGCGAGCACATCCGCGTCCCCGAACGTCCGCAGCGCGGGCAGTTCGCCCAGCTCGGCGGGGATGACGGACACCCGGCCACCGGTCTGCACGAAGGTGACGCGGCCGTCGCCGACGGAGTAGCTCAGCCTTCGGTTGACCCGGTACGTACCACCCTGGACCTGCACCCAGGGAAGCATCCGCAGCAGCCACCGGGAGGTGATCTCCTGCATCTGCGGTGCGGACTTGGTGGTGGTCGCCAAGTTCCGCGCGGCGGCCGTACCGAGACTCTGCTGCGGCGGCGCCTGCTGTTCGCGGACCTCGGAACCTGCCTCGACCGACATCTGACTCCCTCTTCGAATCGTGCTCTTCGAATCGCGCGTTCTCGCAGCGTGTTGCGCATCGTGCGGGCGGCGCGTGCTGACCTGCGGCAGAAGCCTTTCAGCACCGGGAGTCGCGGCGCCATTACACAAAAGAGTGTGACTAGATCACCGGAGAAGGGGGAATCCCGCGCGACCGAATTGACTCCCGGCGCCTCCGAATTGACTCCCGGCGCCTCCGACGGCACCGCTCACTTAAGTTGCATTTGAGATGCAAGTTACTTAGCGTGAAGCCATGCGGCTGACGAGATTCACCGACCTGGCGCTCCGCGTACTGATGCGCCTGGCCGTCGAGAAGGGCGACCTGCCCACCACCCGCGAGGTGGCGACGGCCATGGAGATCCCGTACACGCACACCGCGAAGGTGGTCTCCCGGCTCCAGCACCTCGGCCTCGTCGAGGCGCGCAGGGGGCGCGGCGGCGGGCTCGCACTCACGGCGGCGGGCCGGTCGGCCTCGGTCGGCACAGTGGTCCGCACGCTCGAAGGACCCGGCGACGTGGTCGAGTGCGAGGGCGATACGCCGTGTCCGCTGCGGTCCGCGTGCACCTTGCGCGGGGCACTGCGCAGGGCCCAGGAGGCGTTCTTCGCAGCACTCGACCCGCTGACGGTGGACGAGCTGGTGACGGCGCCGACGGGGCCGCTGCTCCTTGGCCTCTCGGCGACGCGGCGCGACGACTGACCGGACCTCGCCCCACCCGCCCCCACCGTCCCGCACCGCCCCGGACCGCCCGGCACCGCACCGGCCAATTCCGGCCACCCTGGACCCCGTGTCCGCACACCTCAAAATACGACTCTCACATACCAATTAAGCTTCAGAGGAGCCCGGAATGCTTTCCGAGACCGCCACCGCGACCGTCCGCGCCACCCTCCCCGCCGTCGGCGCCGCCGTGGAGGACATCACCGCGCTCTTCTACGAGAAGCTGTTCGCCGCCCACCCCGAGCTGCTGCGCGACCTGTTCAACCGGGGCAACCAGGCGGCGGGCACCCAGCGCCAGGCCCTCGCGGGCTCGATCGCCGGCTTCGCGACGTACCTCGTGGAACGGCCCGAAGAGCGCCCGGACGCGATGCTGAGCCGCATCGCCCACAAGCACGCGTCGCTGGGCGTGAGCGCCGGTCAGTACAAGGTGGTCCACCAGCACCTCTTCGAGGCGATCGGGGAGGTGCTCGGCGACGCGGTGACGCCGGAGGTCGCCGCCGCCTGGGACGAGGTGTACTGGCTGATGGCCAACGCCCTGATCGCGATCGAGAACCGGCTGTACGCGGAGCACGGCGTCCTCAAGGGCGACACCTGGCGCGACTGGGAGGTGGTGGGGCGGACCGAGGAGACGGCCGACGTCGCCACCTTCCGGCTCCGCCCCGCGGACGGCGCCGCCGCCCCCGTCCACAGGCCGGGGCAGTACGTCTCCGTGCAGGTGGAACTCCCGGACGGCGCCCGCCAGATCAGGCAGTACAGCATCTCCTGCGCGCCCCGCTCCGCGCTCCGTACGATCGCGGTCAAGCGGATCGGCGACGGCGAGGTCTCCCAGCATCTGCACGCGCGCGTGCGCGAGGGCAGCCGGCTGCGCGTCTCCGCCCCGTACGGCGATCTGGTCCTTGAGGACGGCGACGCACCCCTCCTGCTCGCCTCCGCGGGCATCGGCTGCACCCCGATCCTGTCGATGCTGGAGCACCT
Organism: Streptomyces sp. NPDC021093; assembly: GCF_044333135.1. Lineage (NCBI taxonomy): Bacteria > Bacillati > Actinomycetota > Actinomycetes > Kitasatosporales > Streptomycetaceae > Streptomyces > Streptomyces sp. NPDC021093. Next base: position 304,064 of record NZ_JBIRQJ010000014.1, read on the forward strand.
GTCGGCGACCGGGCACACCTCCCCGGTGACGGTCGTGCACGCGGACCGCTCCCCCGCGACGCACCCCCTGCGCGAGGACCACGGGCTCCTCGTGGAGAAGCTCGCGACGGCCTCGGGCCACTTCTTCTACGAGCGTCCCGAGCCGGGCCACCCGGCCGACCGCACCGGGCTGGTGGACCTCTCCGGGGTGCACGTACCGGCGGGCACGCGCGCGTACCTGTGCGGGCCGCTGCCCTTCATGCGGGCGGTGCGGGAGCAGCTCCTGGCCAAGGGCGTACCGGCGGCGGACATCCACTACGAGGTGTTCGGCCCGGACCTGTGGCGGGCCGCGTAGGTCCGCACAGGAGGGCTGGTGTCCGGAGGACGGGTGTCCGGATCGGCTCGCTCGCCGTACGAGCGGGTGCCTGCGGACGCATGCGCTCCGGCTGCGAGCGGTATCAAGTACTCCGGAGCCGTTGACGCCGGCGGCCGGCCACGCCGGAAGCCCCACGCGCGGCCCCGGCCCATGCCTGCCGCTCAGCGAGGAGATCCCCCATGGCCACCCCCCTCACCGCCAACACGTTCCTGTCCGCACTGCGCGCCGAGGGGGTGACCGTCGTCGAGGTCGGCGACTGGCGCCACCACAACCGCAGCGGCCACGGCCCCTGGGGCCCGGTGCACGGCGTGATGATCCACCACACCGTCACCAAGGGCACCGCGGCCACCGTCCGGCTGTGCCGCGACGGCCACTCGACCCTGCCCGGCCCGCTGTGCCACGGCGTGATCGCCAAGGACGGCAAGGTCCACCTGGTCGGCTACGGCCGCGCCAACCACGCCGGACGCGGCGACGACGACGTACTGCGCGCGGTCATCGCCGAGAAGCGCCTGCCGCCGGACAACGAGGCCAACACCGACGGCAACCGGCACTTCTACGGCTTCGAGTGCGAGAACCTCGGCGACGGCAAGGACCCCTGGCCGGACGCCCAGCTCCAGGCCATCACCCGCGTCTCGGCCGCGATCTGCCGCGCCCACGGCTGGGGCGCACGCTCCGTCCTGGGCCACCTGGAGTGGCAGCCGGGAAAGGTCGACCCCCGCGGCTTCACGATGGAGTGGATGCGGGACAGAGTGCACGACCGCCTGAAGTGAGCCGGTCGGGGACGGGACACGGGGCAGCTGCCCGACAAGGGCCGGGGGCGGGACAAGGGGCAGCTGCCCGACAGGGGCCGGGGGCGGGACAATGAGCGGGTGCCCTCCGCTCTCCCGGGCCTGCGCCCGCAGCTGCCCTCGCCCCTGACCCCCGTCGAGGACGACCGCTTCGGCCGGCACGGCGTGCGGCTCCTGCTCAAGCGGGACGATCTGATCCATCCGGACCTCCCCGGCAACAAGTGGCGCAAGCTGGAACCCAATCTGCGGGCCGCGGCCGGCCGGCCCCTCCTCACCTTCGGCGGCGCCTACTCCAACCACCTGCGCGCCACCGCCGCCGCGGGCCGCCTCCTCGGTTTCCCCACCGTCGGCGTCGTGCGCGGCGACGAGCTGGCCGGACGGCCGCTCAACCCGTCGCTCGCCCAGTGCGCCGCCGACGGCATGCACCTGCGCTTCGTGTCCCGTACGGACTACCGCCGCCGCACCGACCCCGACTTCGTCGCCGGGCTCCTGCCCGGCACGCCCTTCCCCGAGGCGTACGTCGTCCCCGAGGGCGGCAGCAACGCAGCTGCCGCCCGGGGCTGCACGGCGCTCGGCCGGGAGCTCCACGGGGCGGCGGACGTCGTCGCGGTGGCCTGCGGGACGGGCGGCACGCTCGCGGGGCTTGCGGCCGGGCTGGCGCCGGAGCAGCGGGCGCTCGGCGTGCCGGTCCTCGCGGGCGGATTCCTGGGCGCGGAGGTCCGCGCGCTCCAGCACTCCGCGTTCGGCGGGCCGGCGGGCGACTGGGCCCTGGCGGACGGCTTCCACTTCGGCGGGTACGCCCGGACCCCGCCCGAACTCGTCGACTTCGCGGCGGACTTCGAGGGAAGGCACGGGATGCCGGTGGAGCGGGTGTACGTGGCCAAGATGCTGTACGCGCTGGTGGCACTGGTGGGGGACGGCGCGTTCCCCCGGGGCACCCGGCTGGTGGCGGTGGTGACGGGCCGCCCGTAGCCCGTAACCCTCAGCCCTCAGCCTCCTTGGGCAGCGGGGCCGCCCCCCGGGGGCAGTGGGGTCTCCCCTGCTCCTTAAGAGCTTGGCGGGGGTCCCCCCTGCTCGAACGAAGTTGAGAGC
>NZ_JBIRQJ010000015.1:0-137521 GCF_044333135.1 Streptomyces sp. NPDC021093
GGGCGGCCTTTGGGCCGTGGCGGTAACCGGCCCGCTCCCCCACGGTCAGATCCCGGCGGATCGCGCGCAGGAACATCGCCAGCGACAACACCAGGTCCAGCAAGGGGACGGCGGCACACACGATCACCGGATTCTACGAAACTCGGGGCAGCTCAGTTCTGGCGTTTGGTCCGCACCCTGACGTGACGGGCAACTGCGGTACTCATTACGCCAGTTGACAGCGTGTACGTGCCAGAAGTAGCGTCTTGAATCCTTGGTCATCAACTGGTGTAAGACCACTTCCCTTCAGAACCCCTTGTGAGTCGATGCTTGCGGTACGTGCGCCCCGCGCCACCCCTGAGTCAAGAGCGATGACCCAGAGGCGAGTTGGCCGCAGTTCCCCTTGCCGCGCCGAGTACTGACTGCGGGGGCAGCCAGAAGTCATGGCGGAGGGAGCGCAGGGACGAGTCGAAATTCCGAAGGGGGCAGATACGTGATCGGCACCAGCCAAGCGATCTCTGCGGCAGGCAACGAGGGGCCGGCGATGAATCGCGTTACCCGTTCATGCCGCACAGTCGAGTGGGTGAGCCAACTGTGATGGGCCCGGCATTGTCCGCCAGCGCGATGGAAGGTCAACGAACCGGGCAGCGCATCCCGTGTCTCGTCGTTCCCTGCGTCTTCATGTTCGAGCGGGGATCCCGCACTCACCACGGCCGGACGGCTGGGGCGGGCGGCTCGGGGCCACGCGATGCTGGTGGTTGGCGATGAGGGGTGAGTCGGTGGATCTGTACACCGTTTCTGCAGCCGATACTTCGGAGAAGCCACCCAGAGGTGTGGGCCGAATTCACCCCATGAGCGACAAGCCGGACCTGTCAACACCGCAGATGCTTCCTCTTGACGCACTTCTGCCGTCGGACTCGCCCAGGGTGGAGGGGGAGGACGAGAAGCATGTGAAGGCGCTTGCTCAATCGGACGTCGTACTGCCACCCGTTATCGTGCACCGGTCAACAATGCGTATCGTTGATGGCATGCACCGCCTACGGGCTGCTGCACTGAGAGGTGAGAACCTCATTGCGGTTCAGTTCTTCGGAGGCGACGAGGCAGAGGCGTTCGTCTTGGCAGTGGAGCTCAATGCCGAACATGGACTGCCGCTCAGCCAAGCCGACCGGTCCTCCGCAGCGAAACGGATTATCTCAATTCGCCCACAGTGGTCGGATCGGCGCATCGGCGCCGTCACCGGTCTCGCAGCGAGCAGCGTCGCAGCCTTGCGAGCTCATTCGACTGATCAGATCGAGCAGTCGAAAAGGCGGGTGGGTCGGGACGGCCGCTCGCGGCCCCTCAATCCGGCCGAAGGGCGTAAACGTGCCAGCAGGCTTCTCGCAGTCAAGCCCAGCAGCACCCTCAAGGAAGTCGCTGAAGGGTCCGGACTCAGCATTGCGACGGCGAAGGACGTACGAGATCGCGTGCGTGCGGGGAAGGATCCGCTACCACCCAGGTTGCGCAACACCGAAGCCAAACGCGAACGAGCCAGCACCGAGCAGGCTTCCTCCGAGGGGCAGAGACATGCCCCTCCTCCGCAGCAGTCGTCGGCTGGTCTCGACTCGGCTCTGCAGAGGATGCTGAGAGACCCTGCGATGCGCACGGAAGCAGGCCGCGACGTGCTGCGGCTGTTGAGGTCTCACGTCATCGGAGATGAGAGCAAGTGGCGCCGGATGGCTGCTGGTGTGCCGGAGTACCGTGCTGCCGCAGTGGCCCAGGCCGCGCGGGTCTGTGCCGAGCGGTGGCTGCGCCTTGCGAAGGAGCTCGAAGCCGGTAACCGGCATATGCCGCAGCAGTGAGTCACTCTGGCCGCTGGAGTTCCTCGGTCAATGCGTCGAGTTCCGCCAACCGTTCCGTGGAGCCCGCGAGGTGGGGGACCGTGGCGACCAGAATGAGCTCGGTGACTGCCACGACATGGGTGAGTGGGGCGATCGGGCCGGTGGCTTCCCGGGGGAGCCGAAGGAGCACTTCGGCGTCCCCGGCCAGCGGTGATTCCCAGGCGTCGGTGATCAGTACGAGACGGGTCCCCCGCGTACGGGCGGCCCGGACGAAGCGCGCCACGCCGGGGGCATAGCGGCGGAAGTCGTAGGCGATGATCAGGTCGTGTCGGCCGAGGTCGACCAGGGACCTGGCCCGCGCGGCCGTCGCCTGCGGAACCTGGTGGACGTTCGGACGCAGACCGGAGAGCTGGCGGACGAGGTAGTCGGCGGCGAGTTCGTTGAGCGGGCCGCCGATGGCCCAGACGCTGCCCGCCTTTGCGAGCAGCGCGCCGATGCGCCCGAGGAGCGTTTCGCTCGCGGCGTCGATGGTGCTGCTGAGTCCGGCAAGCAGTTGCTCGGCGGCCTGGTTCGGTTCGGTGGGCGTGGTGCTGACGAACTGCCGCAGCCGGGACTGGTCCTGCTCCTTGACCTGGGTGCGTACGGCGTCCTGGAAGTCGGAGAAGCCGCTCCAGCCGAGCCGGGTGATGAGCCGGGAGGCGGTGGGCGGGCTGACCTTGGCGCGGTCCGCGAGGGACCGCAAGGAGCCCAGCGCCGCGAACGGGTAGTCGTCGAGCAGCACCCGCACGATCGCCTGCTCGCCGCGCGGCAGTTCGGGATAGATCTCGCTGAGCCGCGTCGTCACCAGGTCCGGGCGGCGGGTCGGGTCGTACGCCATGGTCTTGATCGTACGTCGCCGCGCACACGCCACATCATGAAACGATTGTTATGCCACAGCTTCAAGATCCGATGTACAGTAACGATTGTGACTCTCGATTCTGTGGACACGTTCGAGGCCGGACGGGGAGTACTACCCGCTTGGCAGGGTCTGATCAATGCCTACCGGGCATGGATGCCGGCAGTGACCGACCGCACGCCTGTCGTGACCCTGCACGAGGGCAACACCCCCTTGATCCGGGCGGACCATCTCTCCGATCTCACCGGCTGCGACGTGTGGCTGAAGGTCGAAGGAGCCAATCCCACCGGCTCGTTCAAGGACCGCGGCATGACGGTGGCTGTCAGCAAGGCGGTCGAGTCGGGTGCCGGCATGATCGTGTGCGCGTCGACCGGCAACACCAGTGCCTCCGCTGCCGCGTACGCCGCGCGGGCGGGGATCAAGGCCGTCGTACTGATCCCCAAGGGCGCCGTCGCGGTGGGCAAACTCGCGCAAGCGAGGAGGTACGGCGCCGAGACCGTCGAGGTGGCGGGGACGTTCGACGACTGTCTGCGGATCGCCCGCGAACTGGCCGCCGAGCATCCGGTGGCCTTGGTCAACTCGGTGAACGACCACCGCCTCGCGGGCCAGCAAACGGTGGCCTTCGAGATCGTGGACGTGCTGGGTGATGCCCCCGATCTGCACTGCCTGCCGGTCGGCAACGCGGGGAACATCACGGCGCTCTGGCGGGGATATTCGGCGTACGAGAAGGCGGCGCGCGCATCGCACCGACCTCGGATCTGGGGCTTCCAGGCTTCAGGCGCGGCCCCTCTGGTCCTCGGCCGCCCGGTCGAGACCCCCGAGACCGTGGCCAGTGCCATCCGCATCGGCAACCCGGCCTCCCGGGACGGTGCGCTGGCCGCCCGCGACGAGTCCGGCGGCCTGATCTCAGCCGTCAGCGACGAGCAGATCCTCACGGCTTACCGCCTGGTCGCCCGCCACGAGGGCATCTTCGTGGAACCCGCGTCGGCAACCGGCATCGCGGGCCTCCTTGCCGAACAATCGGCAGGCCGGGTGGCCCCCGACCAGCGCATCGTCATCACCGTCACCGGCAACGGCCTCAAGGACCCGGACGCGTCGATGTCGGGGAAGTACGACTCGGTGGAGACGACCACGGCCACGTCGGACGTGGCTCGGGCCCTCAAGCTGGCCTGAGTCGGCACGCCCGGGCAGGGCGACCGTGCCGACCCCCCGATCAGAGGGAGCCTGCCGCGCTCCTGCTTGCCGCCGCCCATTGTCGCGGCGCGCTTTCCTGTTTCATTTTCACCTCCCGTTTTGTTAGACAAAGGCAATGAACGCACATGGACTATCAAGCGGTTTCCCCTGTTGACGATTTTGTCGGCCGCTCGGTAAAGTTCCAAAACAGCACGGTCCTTATGTTCTGCACCTGACCAGAAGGTCCCTGAAATTCGCTGCTACGCCACGCACCGCAAAACCCCCTGCCTTTTCTCCGCTTTACGCATCCCATATGCGTAAAGCGGCCCTGGGGTCTCCGCATGCCCTTTGATTGAACGGAGTCAGTGAGTGCTGATCGTTCAGAAATACGGTGGTTCCTCCCTGCAGGACTCCGGCCGCATAAGACAGGTCGCCGACCGCATCCTGCAAGCACACAGAAGTGGCCATGAAGTAGCCGTCGTCTGCTCCGCCATGGGGGACACCAGCGATGACCTGATCGACCTGGCGGAGGAGGTCAGCGCCGAACTGCCGCCACGGGAAATGGACATGCTGCTCACCTCCGGCGAGCGCATCTCCAACGCCTTGATGGCCATGGCCATCCGTGAACTGGGGGGCGCGGCGCTGTCCCTCTCCGGGGAACAGGCCGGGATATTCACCGACGCTTCCCACGGCCGTGCCCGAATCGTGAAAGTGACGCCGAGCCGGGTCCGTCAAGTACTTGACCAAGGGATGATTGCGGTAGTCGCTGGATTCCAGGGAATCAGCGAGGAGACCGGTGACACGACAACCCTCGGTCGCGGTGGCTCCGATGTGACAGCTGTCGCCCTTGCCGCAGCCCTGAAGGCCGATGTCTGCGAGATATACACGGATGTCGACGGCGTATTCTCCGCCGACCCTCGAATCGTTGAAAGAGCGCGGCTCCTTGAAAGTGTGAGCTACGCGGAAATGCTGGAAATGTCGGCCGCCGGTGCGAAGGTCCTGATGTCTCGCTGCGTGGAGTACGCCCGTCGTCATGGCGTGGACGTTCGTGTGCGCTCTTCGTTCTCCGACCACCAGGGAACGCTCGTCTCAGATTCTGCGAAGGATGCTGCTGTGGAAGGAACTAGCGTCACGGGCGTGGCCGGCACCCGGTCGGTCGCCAAGATCACTGTGGAGAGCATTCCCGATGATCCGTCATTCCTGGTGGACATCTTCGACATGCTGGCGCACTCCGGCACAGCCATCGACATGCTGCAGAACATCGGATCCCCGGCGCGGCCCGAGTTCACCTTCACCGTCGCAGAGGAAGACGGCCGGCGGACCCTGGAGCTCCTGGAGGAGAACCGCACCCGCATCGGATACGGCGCAGTGCAGTGCGACGGCGGTGTCGGTCAGGTCTCCCTCGTCGGCGCCGGCATCCGCAGCGAACCCGGCGTCGTCGCGACCCTGTGCAGGACTCTGGACGGCATCGGCATCGGCGTTCAGCTGATCTCGGTCTCCGAGATCCGGGTCTCCGCGTTGTGCCGTGCCGATCAACTCGACGCGGCCGTACTGGCGTTACACCGGATCTTCGGTCTCGACAGTGCTGCCGCGGCGGTCGTCTACGCGGGGACGGGCCGCTGACCATGGCATCTGGCGGCACGCGACCCGACACGCTCATCCGCGCCAGCCCCTCGCCTGCACCACCCCGGCCGGGCATCGGCATCGGCGAGGGAACGGCCCTGTACGTCGGAGCGGTACTCGGCGGCGGGCTGTTGGCCCTTCCAGCGCTCGCGGCGCACGTCGCGGGGCCCGCTTCACTGATCGCGTGGGCAGTGATCGTCCTGCTGTGCGTCCCGGTGGCAGGCGCCTTCACCGCACTCGGTACGCGATACCCCGACGGAGGTGGCATCGCCACCTTCGTCACCAAGGCGTTCAGCAGGCGAGCGGCGACACCGGTCGGCTGGAGCTTCTACTTCACGGTGCCCGTGGCCAACTGCTGCGCCTCCATCATCGGCGGCGAGTACGTTGCGGGCGCCCTCGGCGGCGGCCGCGTCACGGCGATGGGGTCGGCTGCCGTGATCCTCGCGATGGCCTACGCCGGCAACTGGTTCGGACTGCGGATGTCCGGGCGGATGCAGCTGGCGATGGTCGGACTGCTCATGCTGGTCCTGCTGACGGCGGTCTTCACCGCACTGCCGCAGACCCACAGCGCGAACCTGGAGCCGTTCGCACCGCACGGCTGGCTGGCGGTGGGCAGCGCGGTGACCCTGTTGTTCTACTCGTTCGCAGGATGGGAGGCCGTCACCCACCTGTCCGGCGAGTTCTCCGATCCCAGGCGTCAACTGCCCAGGATCACCGTGCTGTCGGTCGTCGTGGTGGCGGTGGTGTACCTGGGGCTCGCCTTCGCCTGCATCGGCGTGCTGGGGCCCGCCATGAACGATTCGGCCGTGCCCCTGACGATGCTCATGGAGCGCGGGATCGGAGGCGCGGCGCAGTCCGTCACCGTCGCGGTGGCGATCCTCCTCTCCTTCGGCACGGTGAACGCCTTCGCGGCGAGCGGCGCCCGGCTCGGTGCCGCGCTGGGGCGTGACGGGAGCCTTCCCAGCTGGTTCGCCAAGGGCAGTGCCGGCGGCGAGGTACCCCGGCGCAGTCTCGCTGTGCTGGCCGTCATCGCCGCGCTGGTCATGCTGGTGCTCTCGGTCGTCCCGGTCGGCGTCGATTCCTTGATGAAGGCGGCGTCCGTCCTCTTCGTCACCGTCTACGTGGCGGGTCTCGCCGCAGCGGTGCGGCTGTTGCGCCGGATGTCCGCGGCCTGGTGCGGCGCCGTGATCGGGCTGATCGCGTTGGTCGGCTCCCTCTTCTTCTTCCGCCAATTCCTCCTCCTGCCGGTGCTGTTGGTCGTACTCGCCGAGGCGTTTCGGCTCTTTCAACGCCGTCGTGCCGTCGAAAGGACAACGTCATGAACGCCCGCCCCCTGAAAGTGGCCGTGCTCGGTTGCGGAGTCGTCGGCACGGAAGTCGTGAGACGGCTGCACGAATCCCGCTCGGCGCTGGCCGCCCGCGTCGGCGTGCCCGTCGAGATCGCCGGAGTGGCTGTACGGGACCGCAAGCGGCCCAGAGACATCGGTATCGCCCAGGAGCTGCTGACCGACGATCCGCTGGAGTTGGTCAAGCGTGATGACGTCGATCTCGTGGTCGAACTGCTCGGCGGCATCGAGCCGGCCCACTCGCTGCTGGTCGCCTCGATGGAACACGGCAAGTCCGTGGTGAGCGCCAACAAGACGCTCATCGCCGAACACGGGGCACAGCTCCACGAGACCGCCGCACAGCACGGCGTCAGCCTGCTCTACGAGGCGGCAGTGGCGGCGGCGATACCGCTGTTGGGGCCGCTGCGCGACTCGCTCGGCGGCGACGACGTCACCCGGGTCGTCGGCATCGTCAACGGAACCACCAACTACATCCTGGACCGCATGACCGAGACGGGGGGAGAGTTCGACGCCGCGTTGCGCGAGGCCGTCGAACGCGGCTACGCCGAGGCGGACCCCACCGCCGACGTCGAGGGAACCGACGCGGTGGCCAAGACAGTGATCCTGGCCTCGCTCGCCTTCCATACACGGCTGTCTCCGACGGACGTGTACCGCGAAGGCATCACCGGTGTGACGGCGCAGGACGTGGCAGACGCCCGCTCCCGCGGCTGCGTAGTCAAACTGCTCACCGTGCTGGAGCGGCCGGCCGGGCAGGGCGAGGTCCTGGCCCGGGTCCACCCCACGATGGTGCCGCTCACGCACCCCCTCGCCCAAGTGAAAGGTGCGGACAATGCCGTCGTCGTCGAGGCGGCCGGCGCGGGCGAACTGCTGTTCCGCGGCGCCGGTGCCGGAGGAGTCCCCACCGCCAGTTCGGTGGTCGGCGACGTGGTGACGGCGGCACGCAGAAGACTGCTCGGGCGCCCGGTGGGCGCCATGGCGCCCACCGTCGCGGGCCAGGTTCGTCCCATGCGCGAACTGCGCAGTCGGTACCACCTCGGCGTTCGTGTCACCGATGCCGCCGCGGCGCTGGACGACATCGCCACCGTGCTGCGCGTGAACGACGTCCGCGTCGACTCGCTGCATCGCAACCGGTCCGTGGGGCCCAACACGTGGGTCCTGGCCACCGAGGCCGTCCTGGAGTCGGATCTGTGCGCGGCCGTAGAGGCTCTTTCCGCTGTTCCGTCTGTGGCCGAGGTACCGAGGTTCATCCGCATGCTCGACCCGGTCGGCCAAGAGGCACTTGCCCGCTAGAACTGGTGAGGACTTCATGAGCGATCGCTGGAGCTCCGAGCCTCACGGGGGATCGATTGAGTAATCAGAAAAGTCATTCACGAGTGTCGGTCAGCCGTGCGGTGGTGGATTCTTTCGCGCTCTACCGAATCGTCGATGCGCACACTCCAGCCGCTGCCGATATTCGGGAAGCAACCTTCGAAGGACGACTCAAATTATTGGCTCCGGCGATGGTCATCGCCGTCACGGGAGCCATGCGTACATGCTGGGACGACGAATGCACGGAACGGCATGGCCTGCTCGGCAGAAAGCTTTCCGCATTCTGCGAGCGGAGCGGTATCGAGTCAGGGTGTCCGGAGCCGGATCTGGTGATCGAGGCCGGACGTCTCTATGCGGCGTCGACAGCCATGCGCATCGAAGGTCCCGAGGTCCTGGCGGCGTGTCATGCCAGCCGAATGGCATCGGAACACCACTGCGAGCTGCTCACCGCAAGCCGTGCGGCCTACTGCTACCGGGCCGCCGACTCGGCCGGGATCCGGGTTTCCATGCGCCCGATCTGAGCGACGTAAAGCCATAACGGCAGCCACCGAGCAGGCAATCACTCGATTGCCTGCTCGGCATGTCGTAAACAATTCAGGGATTCCATCTTCTGTTCAACTGGATACTCCCTTGTGGTAATGCTGGGTTCAGGTCATGCTGGAGATGCCCAAGAGGAAACAATCGATCTGCGGGCCGATCCTCGGAAGTAGATTCAAGACGGGGGTTTCATCTATGAATGAAACGTCGCAAGACAATTCTGCAGAAATCCTGATGAGATCGTTCCAGGAGCATGGATTCACGCATTTCACGGGTGTCCCGTGCTCCTTACTGAAGGGGCTGTTCAAGCTGCTCGAAGCTCCACGCTTCGCAGGGTGCTATCTGCCGGCCCCACGAGAGGACAGCGCGGTCGGCGTCGCCTCTGGGCTGACGCTGGCCGGTGCCAAGACGCTGGTCCTCATGCAGAACTCCGGCCTGGGCTACTCGCTCAACGTCATCACCTCGTTCACGCTCATCTACGACATGCACCTGCCCCTGGTGGTGAGCTGGCGAGGGCACGGCGGCAACGACGCGGTCGAACACGACGTCATCGGCCGGGAGTTGACGAACCTCCTCGATGTGTTCGACCTGCCGTGGACCGTCCTCGACCCCCAGGCGCCGAAGGACTCCGCCGACGCGTTCCTCAAGCAGTACGACGGTGGCCGGCGCACCGCGGTCCTCATCGTCAAGGAAGGCGTGTGACCATGCTCGACATCCGCGACGCGATCAAGGCCGTACGGGCCCGCGAACCGTCCGCGCTGTACGTGACGACGTGCGGATTCATCACCCGCGACACGTACAACATCGACGACCGGGAGAACAACTTCTACCTCGTGGGGTCCATGGGCATGGCCGGCCCGATCGGCCTCGGCGTCGCCCTGGCGAACGTCGGCCGACGGGTCGTGGTGCTCGACGGCGACGGTTCCTTTGCCATGAACCCCGGCTGCCTGCCCATGATCGCCGAGCACCGTCCCGATCTGGTGCACGTCGTCCTGGACAACGGGGCCCACGAGAGCACCGGCGGACAGCGGACGGCAGCGCTCGGCGATCCGGTGGGCCTGGCCCTCGCCGCCGGGTACGCCGCCGCGCACTCGGTGGACGGCGTCGAAGACATCGCGTCCCTCGACCTCACCGGCACCCCCACGCTCGTGCACATCCGGTGTCGTCCACGCACCCACCCCGCAGGACCCCGCGTGGCCCTGACCCCACAGGAGCTCGTCTCCCGCTTCCGAGCGGGTCTCGGCGTCCTGGCGCACGCCTGACGGAGGACAACGTGAAACCTGTACTACTCGACTGCACCCTGCGTGACGGGGGCAATCAGAACGACTGGCAGTTCACCCCCACCGATGTACAGACCATCGTCAGCACGCTCGACGTGGCACGCGTCGACGTCATCGAGGTGGGCTACCGCGGCGGCTCGGGCAGCCGGAACAGCGCAACCGCCGGGCCCACCGCGCGCTGCACCCCGGAGTTCCTCGCTGCCCTGCCGCCCACCAGCCACGCAGAGCTGGCCGTCATGGTCGTTCCCACGGTCTGCCCCCTCGACGCCATGGACGACCTGCCCGACAGCCCGGTCTCGATGGTCCGTGTCGCCGCGTACCCGTGGAACATCGACGGTGTGCCCGCGTACGTCCGGCGCGCACGGGAACTGGGGCTGCGTACCACGGTCAACCTCATGGCCGTGAGCTACGCCGACCTCGCGGAACTGTCCGGCGTCGCGGCGACGGTCGGCTCGGAGCTGCCCGACGTGATGTACGTGGCCGACTCCTTCGGCTCGCTGACCCCGGACGGCGTCCGGCAGCGCATTGAGCTCCTGGCCGGCCGGCTGGACTGCCCGATCGGCATCCACGCGCACAACAACCTCGGCCTCGCCGCCGCCAACGCGCTCGCCGCCATGGATTCCGGGGCCACCTGGCTGGACGCGTCGCTGTGTGCCATGGCCCGCGGCGCGGGCAACCTCGCCACGGAACAGGCGGCCGCCTTCCTGACGGCGTGGCCCGCCTACGAGACGCACACCGATCTGCCCGCGGTCTGCGACGCCGCCGAGTACGTGGCCGAGCAGGTGCTGCCCCGTCCGATGACCGTGCGTCGCGCCGAGATCGCGGCGGGCATCAACGACCACCACTTCTACTACCAAGACCGTCTCGAGAAGGCCGCGGCCCGGTTCGGCCTCGACCCGTGGGACGTGGGCAGCCTCATCGGCGCCCGCCGTCCGCGCAAGGTGCTCGACGACGTGATCGAGAACGTATGCCGAAAGATGACCGGAGGACTCCCCGCATGACCGTCAACGCCGTCACCCCACCCGCCACGCAGGCCGACGCCGCCCGGGCGCTGCGCGACGCCCTCGAATCCCCGCAGTTGGCCCGCGTCATGGGCGCCCACAACCCGCTGAGCGCCCGTCTCGCCGAGGAGGCCGGGTTCGACGTCATCTGGTCCAGCGGCCTGGAGATCTCCGCCGCAGCGGGCTTACCCGACGCCAACATCCTCGCGATGCCCCAGTGCCTGGACGCGGCGACCGCTCTGGCGGACGCCGTGGCGGCGCCGGTGCTCGCGGACTGCGACTCGGGATTCGGCAACGTCAACAACGTCATCCACATGGTGCGCAGCTACGAGGCGCGCGGGATCGCCGGAGTCTGCATCGAGGACAAGCAGTTCCCCAAGCTCAACAGCTTCATCGAGGGAAACCAGGACCTCGCGCCGTTGGACGACTTCGCGGGCAAGATCAGAGCCGCTTCGGAGGTGCGCGAGAACCTCGTTGTCGTCGCCCGTCTCGAAGCCCTGATATCCGGCAAGGGGATGGACGAGGCGCTGCGCCGGGCTGAGGTCTACGAACGCGCGGGCGCCGACGCGCTGTTGATCCACTCCAAGCGGTCCGAGCCGAACGAGGTCTTCGACTTCCGCGAGGCGTACCGCGGCGACCTCCCGGTGATCGTCGTACCGACCACGTACAACCAGGTCACCGTCGGCGAACTCGAAGAGCGCGGCTTCGCCATGGCCATCTACGCCAACCAGGCGCTGCGCAGCTCGCTGCGGGCCATGCGGGAGACCCTGATCAAGATCATGCAGGACGGGACCACGCGGAACGTGGAGGGCGACCTGGCCTCACTCAAGGAGATCTTCGACCTGCAGCAGGTACCGCAGATGCTGGAACGGCAGGCGCGGTACGAGGAGTTGGGCCGTGAGCTGGCCGAGGTCGGCCGATGACCGCGGAAAGCACCCCTGTCGCACGGAGCCTGTGGAGTCTCGACTACGAGGGCACCCGTCTGGAGGTGGAGGTGGAGGCCGGTGCCCACATCGGTGAGGCGCTGGATTTCCTCTCGACCCATCTGGCCGTCGAGCCGTCCCGTGGCGGCGAGCGGCAGAGCCCACCGCTTGCGACGGTACGCATCGCCGCCGAGGTGATGGGTCATCACATACCGCCAAGTGGCGTTCCGTCGGAGGACATCCACGTCCGCAAGAGCGCCAGCGAGTTCTTCACCGTCCCCGCACGCCGCGCCCGGGCATCCGGCCGCGAGTACCTGGAGTGCACCAAGACCGGTACCCGATTCGTCTTTGACCGTGCCGCGCGCACCGTCGACGTGGTGGTCGGCCCGGCCGGTGCCATGGACCTCGTGGAGCTGGTCCGCGACCTCGTGCTCAAGGACCGGGAGAACTCCGGGGCCGCAGTCCTGCACGCCACGGCCGCCTACCGGGACGGAACAGTGGTCCTGGTCACCGGGGCCAAGGGCGCGGGCAAGAGCACGATCCTCCTGGAACTGGTGGAGAGGTTCGGCTACCGGGTCATGAGCGGCGACAAGACCGTGCTGCACGAGCAGCCGGACGGCTCCGTGCTCGCCTCGGGCTGGCCCGACTACCCCCACCTCGGGTACGGCACCATCGCCAAGTACCCCGGTCTCAAGGAGATCGCGGGCATCCCGGACGGTTACGAGCCCACCGCCGACCACGCGTTCTCGCCACTGGGAAAGTTCGCGGTGGACCCCATCGGGTTCCGAGGCCGCTTCCCGAGCGCGCCCCGCGGAGCGCGCGTGCCCGTCGCCGCGATCGTCCACCCGACGATCGGTCCCGGCGACCGTACGGTCCTCGAGGGATGCCCGGCAGATCCGCGGGTACTCGCGCCCCTGCTCGACGCCAACGTGGAGTCGGCGTTCGACGGCGCCCACTCCGGATGGCACCACTATCTGACAGACGCCCGCGCCGCCCAGGCCGACCGGCGCAGCCGGATCACCGCCGCGCTGGCGAAGGTCCCAACGTGGCAGCTGACCGGCCCCGGCGACCTGACCGGCGGCGACTTCCCGCCGTCCCGGGTGGAGGTGACCGTCACGTGATCGAGCTGACGATCGCCAGCACCGGCTTGAACTCCCACTATGACCTCACCGACCGGCTGACCGAGCTGCTGCGCGAGGCGGACACGGGCGACGGCCTGGCCGGAGTCTTCGCCCACGGAAGCACGGTCGGGCTGACCGTCATGCGCTACGAACCCGGTGCCGTGCAGGACCTCCTGCGGGCCTTGGAGCGGCTGGCGCCGGACGACGGCAACCGCTATCTGCACGAGCTGACCACGGGCGATCCCAACGGCTTCTCGCACCTGAAGTCGTCCCTGCTCGGGACGAGCGTGCTCGTGCCCTTCCTCGACGGCGGACTCGGTATGTCTCCCGCCCACCGTGTCGTACTCGTCGACTTCGATCTGAAGCCGGCCACCCGAAGGATCCTGATCGACCCGCCGCGTCCGGCCAAGGAGGGAAACCGGTGAAACTGCGTCTCGCCACCCCGGGACCGACCGAGGTGCCCCAGCGACTTCTGCTGGCCGGTGCCCGGGAGATCATCCATCACCGTTCGGCGGAGATGGAGAACCTGATCCACGAGATCAACGAGGGGCTGCCGCCGCTCTTCGGCACCACCCACCCCGTCTACACCATCGCCACGTCCGGCACGGGCGCCATGGAAGCGGCCGTCGCCAACTGCTTCTCCGAAGAGGACGAGGTCCTCGTCGTGTCGAACGGCTACTTCGGGGAGCGCTTCCAGGCGATCTGCCGCAACTACGGGCTCACCGTGCACGTGGTGGAGAGCGACTGGGGCACCAGCGCCGACCCCCGGCAGGTCGCCGAGGCGTACACCCAACACCCCGACATCCGGGGAGTGTTCGTCGTCTACAGCGAGACCTCCACCGGCGCCCTCAACGACGTCCAAGCCATCGCGCAGATCTTCAAGGACACCGATGTCCTCGTCGTGGTCGATGCCATCAGCGGGCTCCTGGTGCACCCGCTGCCGATGGACGCGTGGGGCCTCGATGTGGTGCTCGCAGCCTCGCACAAGGGGTTCATGCTCCCGCCGGGTCTCGCCTTCATCGCGGTGTCGGACAAGGCTTGGCGGGCCGTGGACAGCTCCTCGGGTCCCACCTATTACTGGTCGTTCGAGCGGCTGCGCCACTTCTACCCCATGTCGTCCTCGTCCCCCGCCGTCTCCCTCCTCCTCGGCCTGCACGAGTCCTTGAAGATGCTGAACGAGGAGGGGCTGCCGGCCTTCCGGCAGCGGCACGCCGCTCTGGGCCGCGCGTCCGGACGGGCCCTGAATGAACTGGGGTTCACCACGTTCATCAAGGAACCGCACCGCCGCAGCCACGTGATCACCTCGGCGCTCGCCCCCGATGGCGTCGACACCTCTCAGCTCCTCAAGACCCTGTCGACCCGGCACGGGCTGACCATGACGGGCGGACAGGCCCACCTCAAGGGCAAGTTGATCCGGGTGGGACACGTGGGCGTGAGCGACGCCCTCGACCTGTGCGCGGTCTTCGGAGCCCTGGAGATGTCCCTGCTCTCCCTCGGCCACCGCTTCACCCCCGGCGCCGGCGTCGGGGAAATCGTCCGTGTCTTCCACGAAGAGGAGAAGTGATGCTCGTCCTGTTCCAGCGGGAAACCTGCCCCGACTGCAAGCCCGTGCGGGAGCTGCTGACCAAGCTGCAGATCTCGTACGTCAACATCAACGTGCCCAAGCCGCGTGAAGAGCGGCACGAACTGATCCGGGTGACCGGCAGCAAGTTCATCCCCGCCCTGGTCGACGGGGCGACCGTGATCCCGGGCAAGCTGCGGGACAACGCGGACGTCGTCGCCCATCTCAAGGAGCGGTTCGGCGAACCGCGCACGGACGCCACCGGGGAGCAACAGCCGGAGTCCGCAGCATGAGCAACAGCTCCGGACCGGTCGTCGCTGTCGTCGCAGGTACTCCTCAACTGACCGGAGCAGCACGCTCGTTGGGAGTGCGGACGGTCTTCGTCCATGCTCCGGACGGCCCCCGGCCCAAGGCGGCAGCGGCCGCCGATCACGTGGTGGCCGTGGACCTGGAGGACACCGGCGCGGTCCATGACGCGTTGGCGCCCTTCCACGCGCGGCACCCGCTGGCCCGCGTTCTGTCGCTGACCGAGCAGGGGCTGCTGCCCGCCGCCGCGGCGGCGCAGGCGCTCGGCGTACCCGGCAACTCTCTGCACACCGTGCGTCTGCTCCAGGACAAGCGGCGGATGCGGGAGCTGCTGGACGCCCAGGGCCTCAGCCCGGTCCGGAGCCGTTCTCTCACCTCACCCGCCGACCTCGCCGCCTTCTGCCGCGAGGTCGGCGGTTCGGTGATCCTCAAACCGGCGGCGGGAACCGCCAGCAGGGCCGTGACCCGCGTGGACGGTCCCGGGGAGGCGGACGCCGCCTGGGGCCGGTTCGTCCGCGCCGGCGGCACCGATGCTCTGACAGAGGAGTTCCTCGACGGTCCGGAGATCAGTGTGGAGGGCTTCACCCACCAGGGCCGACACTCCATTGTCGCGCTCACCGACAAGCAGGTGCTGCCCTCGCTCGTGGAGACCGGGCACACCATGCCCAGCACCCTGCCGCCCTCAGAGCTGCACGAGGCGGCAGAGCTGACCGTTGCGTTCCTCGACGCTGTCGGCCTGCGCGAAGGGCCCTCCCACACGGAGGTGAAGTTGACCGGGCGCGGCCCCCGAATCGTCGAGTCCCACAACCGCATCGGCGGAGACAAGATCCGCGAACTGGTGCACCGCACCTACGGCATCGACCTCGTCGCCCTCACCGTAGGCTGCCCCCTCGGGCTGCTTCCCGCACCGGCCGACCGGCCGCTCGCGGCCGGCGGCGCGGCCATCCGCTTCCTCACCCCCGCGCCCGGAAGGGTCCGGCACATCCGCACGCCGGACACCGACGGGCGGACGGCGGTGATCGAGCTCGACGTCGGTGTCGGCGACGTGATCGCCCCGGTGCGCCAGTCCCCAGACCGCGCGGGATACGTCCTGGCGAACGGCACGGACGCCGCCGACGCCGCGCGGCGTTGCGAACATCTCGCGCGACAGGTCCTGATCGACGTGGACACCGGCACGACCGGACTTCCGCCGACCCGACAGGTGAAGGGCTGAGTCGATGCGTTACGCCGTCGTCACCGACATCCACGGCGACGTCCTTGGGCTGCGCGCGGTGCTGGCCCGCGTGCGAGAGCAGCAGGTGCACCAAGTCGTCTGCCTGGGCGACGTCTTCGAGTGCCACGTCTCCAAGCGGAACATCGCAAACCATACGTACACGCGGATCGATGAGGTCTTCGACCAGAACCCCGAGCTAGTCACCCTGCTGAACGGCGCCCGGATCGTACGGGGCAATCAGGAAGAGCGCATCAAGGCCCTCGTGCCCGACAGCAGTGTGCCCGCGTGGGCGCGTGCCGTGCTGGACGCACCGCTCACGTTCGACTCGGACTTCGCCACGTACTGCCACGGCCATGCGCTGGAGTCCTGGCGGGAAGCCGAACCGGGGCTGTGGTGCCCCTTGGACGCCGAGTTCACCGGCCGCGCGCTCTTCCACGGCCACCACCACCGCAATGCCCTGCACCGTCTGCCCGACGGGCCCCGTACCTGGGCGGAGGTGGAGAGCGTCGCGCTGCGCTTCGGTGAAGCCGTGCACCTCGCCCCGGACAGCCAGTACCTGGTCAACGTCGGCCCGGCACGGGGCCCCCACCCGGCCTGGGCAGTGGTCGACGAAGCCGAGGCGACCGTGACCCCCTACCGAATCGAGACACCTGTATGACCCGGCAGGTCCTGCTGCTCAACTCCGACAAGCCCGATGTCCTGCGCACCCTGGCGCACCGCACCGACCTCCGAATCCGGGTGATCACTCGCAAGGCGTACGCCGGCCTCTACGCGGCACAGGAGACCGCCTTCGTCGACAGCTTCGAGGACCTCTCGCAGGTCGAGCGCGCCGCCTACGACCTGGTCCGCAGCGGGCCGTTCGGCCACGTCGTCGCCGCCACGGAGAAGAGCATCGTCGCTGCCGGGCTGGTCCGGTCCCTGCTGGGCCTGCCCGGGCCGACCTTCGACCAGTCGCTGTGGGCAGCGCACAAACATGCCATGAAGAGCAGGCTGCGGTCCGCGGGACTGCCGGTCGCCGATTTCGGCCAGGCCGCGACCGTCGACGCGATCCCGCAGGTCGCAAACCGGCTCGGCTGGCCGGTCGTGGTCAAACCGGTGTTCGGCTCCGGTTCGAGGTGCACCCACCGGCTGGACTCCCAGGAGGAGTTCGACGCCCGGCTGCGCGCGGGCGGCCTCCAGGACCTCGCCGCACGCCGCGTACCCGTCCAGGTCGAGCGCATGGTGCACTTCCGCAACGAGTACCACTGCGACGGAGTCGTACGGGGCGGCCGGGTGCGGGTGGCGGCGGTCTCCCGCTACGGCACCCCACCGCTGCACACGCCTTCGGCGTACAACAGCAGTCACCTCGTCGATCAGGACAGTCCCTTCGCCAAGGACGTCCTCGCCGTGCATGCCCGGACAGTCGAGGCACTGGAACTGTCCGACGGCGTCACACACTTGGAGGTCTTCGAGACCGACGCGGGGCCGGTGGTGGGCGAGGTCGCCGTCCGGCCGGGAGGCCTGGGCATCGCACGTACGTGGTGGCACGCGTTCGGCATCGATCTGTGGGAGGAGTTCACGCGAGCCGCCCTGGACGAACCCTCGCAGCTCTCGCTCCGGCCTCAGCAGCGGGCGGTCGGCCGCATCCAACTTCCGGACCACGACGGCCTGCTGGACCGTGTCCTTTCCCTGCACGGCGTCATCGAGGCCCTGCCCCCCGCACGGAGCGGGACCGGCCACATCGAGGTGCACTACGCAGCGGCCGACGCCGCGGCGGCGGCGCAGCTCAACCACCGGCTGTTCAGTCTCGGGGAGTCGTCGTGAGCCGCTCGCCCGTCGGAAGGCTGCTGCCGGATCCGGGCGCTCCGCGGCGCCTGGCGGCCTCATGGCTGATCAAGACGGTCGGCAGCGGCCTCTATCTGCCGACCAGCACGCTGTACTTCACCCGGGTCGTGGGCCTCTCGACCGGTCGGGTCGCCTTCGGCCTCACCCTCGCGGGGCTGGTCTCGCTGGCCGGAGCGGTTCCCCTCGGCGCCCTGGCGGACCGCTACGGCCCCCGCCGCACCTACACCGCGCTGCTCGTCGTCCAGTTCGCGACCCTGGCGGCACTGGCGCTGGTCCGCTCCTACGCGCTGTTCCTGGCGCTCATCACCGTCTTCACCCTGGCCGAGCAAGGCAGCAGCGCGGCTCGCGGAGCGTTGATCGCCGCAGTGGGTGAGGGAGCCGAGCGCGTACGGCTGCGGGCGTACCTGCGGGTCGTGACCAATGTGGGTGTGGCCGTCGGCGCGGGCCTTGCCGCCGTTGCCATCGGCCTGGGCACCGCCACCGCGTACACGGTCCTGCTGCTGGGGACGGCGCTGACGTTTCCAGCCGCCGCGCTGCCGTTGCGCGGGCTCGCGGCGGGCACCGTCGCGGTCCCCTCGAAGTCGCCTTCCGGGACGGCGCACTGGAGGGTGTTCCGCGATGTCCGATATCTCTGGGTCACGGTCATCTGCGGTGTGCTCAGCCTGCAGGCGCCGGTGCTGTCCTTCGTCGTACCGCTCTGGGTCGTCGACCGCACACAAGCGCCGGCGCTGGCCGTCTCCGCCATCGTCGTGGTCAACGCCGTCATGGTCGTACTGCTGCAGATACGTGCGAGCCGCGGGGCGGAAGACCACGAGCGGGCGGCCCGGCTGTGCCGCCGTGCCGGGCTGGCCCTGCTGGCCGCCTGCGCCGTGGTCGTCTTCACGCACCAGACCCCGCCGTGGTCGGCGATGACGCTGCTCATCGTTTTCGCGATCCTGCTGACGGCAGGTGAACTGTGGCTCTCCGCAGGGTCGTTCGGGCTGAGCTTCACCCTCGCACCGGAGGGCGCGCACGGCCAGTACCAGGGCTTCTTCTCGCTCGGCCGCAGCCTGGCCATGGCCGTCGCGCCCTGGCTCCTGTCGGCCCTGTGCCTCTCCGACGACAGCGCGCTCGGGTGGCTGGCGCTGGGCGCTTTGTTCGCCGTCGCCGGACTGCTCATGCCCGTCGCCGTCCGCCGTCGCCCCGGGACCCTAGCCGCGCAGCGCGATGTGCCGTCGGCGACGTGAATGCGGTGCTCGGCTTGTAAGATGCCCCCCGCAGACTGTCAACTGATGTGGACGGGGCAGCCCATCGACGGCTACAGGGGTGCCCCACTAGATTGACGCAGGACGGAGGTGCGCCTTGACCGATTCCGAGTCCGGAGGCGGGCGTACGCTCGCCTCCCAGCTGAACCACCTGTTTGAGACAGTCGTGCCGGCGGGGCGGGGCCCGTACGGCATGGAAGAAGTTGCCCGCGCGATCACTTCTGCCGGTGTGCCGATTTCCGGCAGTTACATCTGGCTGCTGCGCAAGGGACAGCGCGACAACCCCACCCTGAAACACCTTGAGGCGCTCGCCCGGTTCTTCGGCGTGCCTCCGGCCTACTTCTTCGACGACGAGGTGACGAGGAAGGTCGACGGCGAGCTGGAGTTGATGGTCGCGCTGAGGACGGCCGGGGTGCAGCACGTGGCGCTGCGAGCGGCCGGGTTGTCGCCCAAGAGTCTTCGGACAATCAAGGAGATCATCGAACGGGCTCGCGAGCTCGAAGGATTGCCTGGGGGAACAGACCCGGAGACCGCCGGCGACTAGTCGGCGACAGCGCGTAGGCAGTTGAATCCAGCCAGTTCGCCGGGCAGGTGGCGGGCGGGGGTGGATACCCTCTCGGGAGGGCGCCGGTCGTCGGTGCACGGCACAGAGGCGGAGGGGGGGGGAGGACTGCATGCCGCAGATCCTGCAGGCTCCCGAAGCGCCCCTCCTCAAGGCAATTCCGAGGCGCTGCCACCCGGGCAACAGCAGTCGGCTGTCGTGAAGTTGTTCACCTCCCCCCGCAGACGCGCGGCCCGGAGAAACTTCCAGCGCCTGCGGCGTACGTCCGAAACACTGCTGGAAAGCCTGGACCTGCCCGACGGCAGCAATATCGCGACCCTCGTCGAGCGGCTCAGCGTTGACCGGGGGCGACCCATCCAACTGGTCGCCATGGCCCTGGGTGTGGGCCATCCTTGTGGGATGTGGCTGGCGACGGAGACCTTTGACCTCATCGTCGTCGAGGCCGAGACCGGCCCTCTGCACCAGGACCACATCATCGCGCACGAGCTCGCGCACATGCTCTGCGGCCACTCCCATGCCTCGGGCCTCGACGCGGAAAGCGTCGGGCTGCTCCTGCCCAGCCTCGACCCGCGTCGAGTGCTCGACGTGCTGGGGCGGACCAGCTATTCGACCGAGGAGGAGCAAGCGGCGGAAATCGTTGCTTCGTTGATCCTCGAACGCGTCACGCGTCCTTCGAAGGAGCAGAGGTGGCCGGTACCGTCCGCCGATGCGGACGCTGTCGCACGGATCGACCAGTCCCTGAAGTAGTCACCGCGCTGAGCAGGTGAACCCGCCCGGTGGACCCCGCAGCAGCCATGATGACCCGGAGGAGCTTTGCTCGGCGTCAAGAGTGTGGTCTTTCCGGCGTGCGCCGCCCTTTGTGCGCTCGCCCTGCTCTACAAAGTGCGCGATGTACGCCATTCCCGGTGTGACCCCGCTCTTGTCGCGTTGCTCGTCGCGTTCTCCTGCAAGGGGGTGTCCTTCACCCTCTCCACGCCTCGTGTGTCAGCAGCCGTGGACAGCTTTACGGGAGTACCCAATCTGGGGGCTCTGGGCATCCATCTGCTCGGCGGAGTGGCATCGAGCGCCGCCATTCTCATTGCCGTCGCGTATTGGGTGTATCCGCCCGACGAGGCCCGTCGTAGGGCCCTTCGGCGGCTGGTCATCACCGCACTGTGCGCTGCCGCGATGCTGACGATGTGGGGGGTGGCGGGCTCGGGAACCGAAGGGCGGTCCCAGCACTACCTGCTGCAGAACACCCACCGGCCGGCAGTCGCGGTCTACCTGCTCATCTACGTCATCGCGTTCGGCAGCGGCATGGTGGAAATCATCAGGCTGTGCCGTCGGTACGGGCGGGTGGCCGGTCGGCAGTGGCTGCGCCGTGGTCTCTACGCCACGGGCGTCGGTGCGGCCGCATATGTCGTCTACTGCGTCCATCGTGCGTCGGCCGTCGTCGCGGTACAACTCGGGCTCGACCCCCTGCGATGGGAGCTCATGGCACCGCTGGCGAACGGCATCGGAATCTGCTTCCTGACGGCGGGCCTGACCATGCCGTCCTGGGGGCCGAAGGCAGCCGATCTGCACCAGAGGATGCGCAACTTCCTCAACTACCAGAGGCTGCAGCCTCTTTGGCGTGCCCTGCACAGGGCGAATCCGCACATCGTTCTGGAGCCGCGGCCCTCCACCCCCTTGGCCCGTATCCTTCCCGGTGACATCAACTACCGGCTCTATCGCGAGATCATCGAGATCCAGGACGGCCTGCTGGCTCTGCGGCCCTACATGGACCCGGCCGTCATGGCGAGCGCGACGCAGGCTGCCCGCCGGTCCGGCCTTTCGGGGCAGCAGCTGAACGCCGTGGTACAGGCGACCGCCCTCCGGAGTGCCCTGAGGGCGAAGTGCGACGATCGACGGACGGAAGGGACGGCTGCGGCCGTCGAGCCGCACACCGTCGAGCGCGGCGACTACGAGGCCGAGGTCGCCTGGCTGCTGAGCATCGCCAGGGCCTATTCCACCCTTTCGCCTTCATCGCCTTTGTCCAAGAAGAGGAGTCGCACGTGAAGTACCGCAAGTTGGGCGCCGACGGCCCACTGGTGTCCGCCGTGGGCCTGGGGTGCATGGGCATGTCGATCGCTTACGGGACCCCGGACGATACCGAGTCCGGGCGCACGCTCGACCGCGCGCTCGACCTGGGCGTCACTCTGCTCGACACGGCGGATGCGTACGGGCGCGGAGCCAACGAGGAGTTCCTCGGGCGCTGGCTCCGGCGGCGTGGACCGGACCGGGAGCGGTTGGTCGTCGCCACCAAGTTCGGTCTGCGCCACGATGCGGAGTCGGGGCGGGTGGACGGGGTGGACACTTCGGCGCAGTACGCCCGCACCGCCTGTCACGCGTCGCTGCGCCGTCTCGGCGTCGAACACATCGATCTCTACTGCGTCCACCGGCGCGATCCCGCGGTCCCCATCGAGGAGACAGTGGGAGCCATGGCCGAGCTGGTGACCGAGGGCAAGGTCGGCCACCTGGCCCTCAGTGAGGTCAACGCCGACACACTGCGCAGGGCACACGCCGAACATCCCATCAGCGCCGTCCAGTTGGAGTATTCGCTGTTCACACGCGATGTCGTCGAGGGGGCGATGCGGGAGACCTGTCACGAGCTCGGGGTCTCCGTCGTGGCGTACAGCCCACTCGGGCGAGGCATGCTGACCGGCAGCATCACCTCCACCGCGGACCTCGTCGGCACGGACAATCGCAAGCGCTGGCCGCGCTTCGCCGAGGAGAACATCCAGCACAACCTCACGCTGGTGGACGCCGTGCGCGAAGTCGCGGCGCAGATCGGCTGCACGCCCGCGCAGGCGGCCCTGGCCTGGCTGCTCGCCCAGGGCCAGGACATCGTCCCGATTCCCGGCACCAAGAAGCAGCGCTACCTGGAGGAGAACGCCGCGGCCGCGGAACTGACCCTGAGCCCGGAGCAACTCGCCCTGCTGCGGGCGGCGGTGCCCGACGGAGCGGTAGCCGGCGGACGCTATCCGGAGCAGGCACTCGCCCGACTGGGGAACTGACTGAGCGTTTCGCCCTGTGAGGTGTGTTTGGTCCCGGGTTTAGGTTCCGTGCCAGTTGGGGGTGGCCTCGCCGGTGAGGCGGCGGGTCATGAGGTCGGTCGTCGCGAGGTGGATCGTGGCTTCGGAGCGGTGGGGGTGGGTTTCGTAGTCGCGGGCGAGGCGTCGGTGGTGCATGAGCCGGCCGATGCTGCGTTCGATGGTCCAGCGTCTCGGGATGATTTTGAATCCCCTGGTGCCTGGCGGGCGTTGGACGGGGTGGACGTCAATGCCCAGGCGGGCGCCGTGGTTGAGGGCCGTGGTGCGGTGGCCGGCGTCGGCCCAGGCCTTGGTGACGTGCGGGTGGGCGGCGGCGATGCGGGTCGGCAGGGTGACCCCGGCCGCGGTGTCGGAGACGCTGGCGGCGGTGTCGGAGACCCCGGCCGCGGTGTCGGAGACGCTGGCGGCGGTGACCAGGACGGTCAGCAGCAGGCCGAGGGTGTCGCAGCCGAGGTGGCGCTTGCGGCCGATGATGCGTTTCCCGGCGTCGGTGCCCTGGTCCGTGAGGTGCACGTTGGCGGAGGTCTTGACGGTCCGGGAGTCCAGCACGCAGGCCGGCGGTTCGCCGTCGCGTCCTTCGCTCTCCCGGACCGGGCGCCGCAGCAGGCCGGTGAGTTCTTCGGACACGCCGTCCTGCTGCCACTTCGCGAAGTAGCCGTACACCGTGGCCCACGGGGCGAAGTCGTGCGGCAGGTAGCGCCAGGGGATGCCGGTGCGGTCCACGTAGAGCACCGCGTTCATCAGGGAGCGCAGATCGTGTTCGCCGTGCCGGACGTCCAGGCCGTCCCGGCGCCCCTCCTCGATCGTCGCGTGCGATGCCTCAATCCCTACGTAGGTGCCCACGAGGGGGGCGACATTGCGTCCTTCTCTGCCGGTGCCGATGCCCAGTTCCAGTGCCCACGCTGGTTGGCGTCGAACCGGCGGGCGCACTCCAGCACCGCGCGCACCGTCATGCGATCGTGCCGCGCGTGCTCCGCCGGCTCCGTGGGCAGACCGCGGAAGGCAAGGGTGCAGCCGTCAGCCCCACCCCGCAGCCGCACATACTCGCACGCACCGATCAGCGTCGCCGTCTCGTCCGCGGTGAGGAGGTCATCCGGCCAGCCGACGGCCGAGTGGCACGCCAGAATTTCGGCCGCCTGGGGCAGGATCTCCTCGGCCAGGGCGGGACGTGGGTGTGGACTTGGGAAGTCTCATGAGTCGGCTCCTGTTGTCTCACCTGTCCGGTTTTCGACTCCGTCCGGCACCAGCGCCGGCCGGTTCGTCAGCTCCCGGAGTTGATCGGGGCTCAGGTATCCGTCCGTACGCTCGAAGTCGTCGAGTGAGGCCTCCCGTCCTGCTTGCAGTCCGATCCGTACATAGTCGTCCCCGGCCAGTGCGTTGAGCAGCCATCCGCCGACGGCCCGGTAGCGGGCGGTCAGTGTCCGCAGTGCCATCAGGTGGTATGCGCTCGTCACCGTCTGCGCGGCGATTCCGCTCAGGGGGATGCCCAGTGGTTTGGCGACCGCCTGTGGGCCTCCCAGATCGACCACGAGACCGAGGTCCTTGTGCCGGTAGTCGGAGGCCGGGAACCCCCTCATCTCGGCGATCAGGTTCATTGCCGCGGCCTTGCCCTGCCGTGTGGCGTGCTGGGCGGTGGGCGCGCAGACGGCGCTGCTGCCAGAGGCCAGATCGGGTACGGACGCGGCGTCGCCCAGGGCGTACACCCTGTCGAGTCCGGAGACGGACAGGTTCGCGCCGGTCACCAGTCGGCCCTGTTCCGTTTCCGCGTCCAGGGTGGCGATCAGCGGGCTGGGTGCAACCCCGGCGGTCCACACCAGCGTCCGGCACGGCAGCGTGCGCCCGTCGGTCAGGGTGACGGAATCGCGGGTCGCCGCGGCGACCGAGACGCCCAGGGAGATCTCCACCCCGCGCCGCTCCAGGACGCGCAGTGCCTTCGCACCCAGCTTCTCCCCGAGTTCGGGCATCAGCTTCGGCGCCAGGTCCACCAGGTGGCAGCGGATCTCCCTGGCGTCCAGACCCGGATAGCGCTTGGCCGCGCGTGTGGTGAGCCGGTGCAGGTAGGCGACGGTCTCGGTGCCGGCGTATCCGCCGCCTACCACCACGAACTGCAGCCGGGCGGCCCGCTCCTCGGGGTTGTCGCCTGCCGCGGCGGCCAGGTCGAGTTGGGCGATGACGTGGTCACGGAGGTAGGCCGCCTCGGCGAGGGTCTTCATGCCGATCGCGTGCTCGGCCACGCCGGGTATGTCGAACTTCCGGGTCACGCTGCCGGGCGCGAGCACCAGGTAGTCGTAGTGCAGGGTGCGCAGCTGCTCGTCGATGGTGCGTACCACAACGGCCTTGGCACCGGCGTCCACGCCTATGGCCGAGCCGGGCACCAGCGTGGTGCGGCGCAGCATCCGTCGCAGTGGCACGGCGATGGACTGTGCGGTCAGCTTGCCGGCCGCGACCTGCGGCAGCAGCGGCAGGTAGAGCTGGTGATTCTGATCGCTGACCATCGTGATCTCGGCCTCCCCCGCGGTGAGCCTGCGCTCCAGCCGGTGCGCGCACTCCAGTCCGGCGAATCCTCCACCGACGATCAGGATCCTCGTTGTGGACATGACACTCCCCTTGGTTGGGTTCGACAGCTTTCGGCGATGCTGGTTCCACCGGAGGGACGCCTCGTCAGATCACGCACCGACAGGACGCGTTCCATAATGAACATCGCAGGTAGGAGAGTGTCGGGCATCGTCCGCGAGCCGGACTCGGCTGCGCCGCACGGGCGATGGAGCGGTACGACCACGGGATGACGGATGACGGCTGGAGCACTGCGGCCAGGGCGAGTCACCGGGGCCGCCTTGGAGCGGGCGGACCATGTTCAGCCTCCAACTCAGTGTGCTTGTCGGTGCGCCCGGTTCAATGGTCCCGGGCGTCGCTCGCGCGGGGGCCACGTGCGGCCAGTACGAGCAGCACCCCGACCAACAGCAAGGCCCAGGCGGGTGAGGCGGGAAGCAGGGCGGCCAGAACCGCGCCCCAGGCGGTCACGGCCCAGCCGAACGGGGCGGGCACCCGCCCACCCTGCTTCGCCGTCCACAGCACGAAGGCGCCGAGCAGCAGTACCGGCACCCCGAAGCTGGCCGGTGCGACCCAGAAGGCCTCGGAGTAGGCCAGGTTCTCGGGGGTGACGTCCAGCAGGATGGTCTGCCACGGCCCCTGGCTGAATATGTCCGACCAAGGGACTGACTTCGGGAGGGCCGATCGGCCCTCCCGCCAGGACATGTGACGAACGTCGATCCTGATCGTGAAACGATCACGCGCTGGGGCGCGTGGAGATCTGACGACGACGTGGGCGTCGAGACGGCGGCCGCCGGCCGCCTTCGGCGTGACCGAGGCAGCGGGGCGAGGCAGCGGGGCGAGGCAGAATACCGCCGGAGCGGGGAGGCATGGCCGCCGGGACGACGACCACCTTCCGGCAACTGGGGCAGACACTGGGAGTCGCCGTCTTCGGCGTACTGTTCCAGCCGTGTCCGGGTCCCGAACCGGGTCCTCACCGCCGCTGCGGTGGTCGGGCTCATCGGCTCCGTATCCGCCTGGGGCGTAGCCGCTCAAGGGGTGGCCAGATCTCTGAACCGTCCTCGTCCATGGGACGTCCCCGGCCTCCTCTCCGCCTGATGCTGCCTCTGCCTCTTCAGCTCAACGCCGGCTATCGGGAACAGCGCGACCGCGATGCTGATCGCGGCAACAGTGTTCATGACATCGGTGGCCGTCAGGAACCCGATCACGACGAGCGCCGCAGCGGCTTCTGCCGCCGGGCGACCCTGCTGGCCCGTTGTGAAGAGGGACCAGATCTCGGTCGAAGGAAACGAATGCATGGCTGTCCACGTCATCACCGCCCTGCCCCGGACAACTCGGACACCACCCACTCCCCACCAGCCTGAACGACCGGCGATCAGTAGTTGCATGCCCCTCCCCGTGACACCAGAAGCCGAACATCGGGCACAGGGCGGAGTTCCTGCTTCCGGCCATCGCTCCTGATGCGTACGTTCCCACCGCCCGGCCCCCGGAGCAGGGTCGCACGCGCGTGCGGACGGTCGGGCGGGCTCTCTCCTGTCACCCGAGTGCACACCGGTGCCGGGGACAACGACGTATTTTGGGCTGCCGTTTCGGGTGGGGTTGGACCAGCATGGGCTAGCGCGCACTGCCCACTCGGTGCCGGTCCACGGCACCTCTCGATTGGAGCATGTCTTGACCCCCACGGTGCAAGCTGCAGCGCAAACCACCAAGACCGAAACCGCCCTCGGCTGCGTGACGTTCTCCTGGACGCCCGAGGTCCACGACTTCTACGGCGACCCCGAGGCCATCCTCGGCAAGATGGACGGCTTCGACATGGAGCTCCCGAGCCGCCGCATCTTCGTGCTCCTCACGGAGAGCGCGGAGGGCGCCGACGTCCGCTTCTTCGAGCAGTCCGATGGCGGCTACACGGTGTCGACCTGGTCCGGCAGCAAGCTCGACGGGCTCGGCGGACGGATCGCCGACACCATCCTGTCCAACAAGGGCGTGCACTGCGTCGGCGAGCAGACGCGCGCCGTCCTCGCACCCCTCGGCATGACGTCACAGGGGACCGTGCCGGCCCCCGCCAACCCGCGGGCCGCGTTCGCGCACACCGTACGGGCGCACGGCAAGGAGACGTTCGTACGCGCCACGTGCGCGCTGCTGTGTTGACCATGTCTCCGGCACACTCATGACGGCCGCCCCCGCACACCGGGGGGCGGCCGTCCCCGCGTCGGGACGGCGCTCCACACTCAGCGGCGAGGAGAAGACCGGGTGGGCACAGAGGCACGACGAGCGGGCCGGCGCGACTTCGCGGGTCTGTGGGCGTCCTACGGTCTGAGCAATCTCGGGGACGGCCTGGTGGTGATCATGCTGCCGCTGACAGCCCTCACCCTCACCTCGTCCCCCGGTCTCGTCGCCGGTGTCCGGTGGGCCCAGACGATGCCGTACGTACTGTGCACGCTGGCGATCGGCGTGCTCATCGACCGGGTCGAGCGGAGCCGGCTGATCCGGTGGGCCCATCTGGCCCGGGTCGTCGCGCTGGTGCTGTTCGCGCTCGCTCTCTCGGGCGAGGTCGCCCCGCTGGTCGCTCTGTACACGGTGGCGTTCCTGCTGGGCACGGCCGAGCTCGTCGCGGACCTCGGGACCACTTCCGTACTGCCCATGATGGTGGAGAGGAACCGTCTCGACGGGGCCAACTCCCGTCTGGAGAGCACCCGTTCCTCGCTGAACGAGTTCGTGGGCCCGCCGCTGGGGGGCTTCCTCGTCGCCGTCGGCACCGTCTTCGCGACGCTGAGCACCGCGGGTCTCTACCTGGTGGCGGCCGGTGCGCTGCTTCTCCTCGGGCGTCGGTACGATCCGCGGCCGGCCGGGGAGAGCGCCCCGGCCGCCAAGCCGCGCATCCGGGACGAACTCACCGAAGGGCTGCGCTACTTGCGCGGGCACCGCCTGCTGCGCAACCTCGCCCTCATGGTGTGCGTCATGGCGGCCGCCTGGAGCGGCTGGAGCGCGGTGCTCGTGCTGTACGCGGTCTCCCCCGGGCCGATGGGCCTGAGCGGCACCACGTACGGCATCCTGCTGACCGCGCTCGCGCTCGGCGGCGTACTCGGCTCCCTCGTGGCAGGGCCGGTCCGGCGTCTGCTCGGCACCCGCAACCTGCTCGCCGTCGACGTGATCACCGGGGTGATCATGCTGGCCACCCCGGTGTTCACCGCCCAGCCCTGGCCGGTCGGCGCCGCCACCTTCCTCGGCGGGGTCGGCAGCGGGCTGTGGAACGTCACCGTGGTCACCCTGCGGCAGCAGCTGATCCCCGACGAGCTGCTCGGCCGGGTGTCCAGCGCCAGCAGGCTGATCGGCTGGGGCGGGATGCCGCTGGGGGCCGCAGTGGCCGGTGTCCTCGCCCAGACCGTCGGGCCCCGCCCGGTCTTCGCCCTGGGAGCGGTGGCCTGCGCGGCCCTCCTGATCCCCTTCCTGCGGGTGATCCGCGAGGACACCATCCGTGCCGCGGTCGCGTCCCGGGACACCCGCGGCGAATGATCCGCCTCCGGGTGCGGTCGTCCGGCCGAGCGCCGGGAAGCGGGTGGACGTCACCCGGGCCGTGCCGAGGCGGACTTGCGGGGCCTCGGGAATGATTCGCGGGATCCCGTAGCTGTTGATCATGCCGGGGTGATCACAGCTGCCCGGCCCGTGTGCAGTTCTGGTGCAGTTCTGAGGGAGTGTCAGCAGTATGTCCGTTGCACAGCCTGCCGCCGAGCGCGTGCGCGTCTCCGCGGATCCCGACTGGTACGAGTCCGCCGGCATATCGCTCGGCGTCCGGGTCGGGAACCTGGTCTTCACGTCGGGCCAGGCGCCGATCGACGCCCAGGGGGCCACGGTCGGCGCGGGGGACTTCGAGACGCAGGCCCGTCAGGCGCTCGCGAATCTGTCGACGGTCCTCACC
The DNA here is from genome assembly GCF_044333135.1 of Streptomyces sp. NPDC021093. Taxonomy (NCBI): domain Bacteria; kingdom Bacillati; phylum Actinomycetota; class Actinomycetes; order Kitasatosporales; family Streptomycetaceae; genus Streptomyces; species Streptomyces sp. NPDC021093. The sequence goes on from NZ_JBIRQJ010000015.1 coordinate 29,250, forward strand.
AACGCGGGCTCCGGCCTCGCCGAGGTGGTCAAGGCGACGGTGTTCGTCACGGACATCACGCAGCAGGACGTCTTCGCCAGGCTGCGCGCGGAACACTTCCCGGACAAGCCTCACCTCGCGGAGTCGTTCGTGGAGGTCTCCTCGCTCGCCGACCCCGAATGGATGATCGAGATCGAGGCCATCGGACTCGTCCGGTGATGCCGGGTGCTTGCGGGCTCTTCGGCGGGTTCGAGAGCTGAGCCATGAGTGGATCACCTTGTCGAAGGCGGCGGACCGGCCGCACCCGCTGCCAGGGTGGTTGGCGGCCGACGGCCCGCAACCTGAAGGCTGCCTGATCGTTGGCGGTGCATGAAAAAGATCATCCTCGCAGCGATTCCCGTCCTGGCACTGTCCTTCGGGGCGCCCGCGGCCCACGCGGACGACAACCCGTTCGAAGGCCCGGTGAGCGCGGCGGACAACTGGAACTTCTCCGCGGGCGTCGTGGCCATTCAGGAGGCCGCCGTGGTCCCGGTCCTCGGCGGCTTTCCGGGCTACGTCGGCGACCACGACAACAACGCCTCGAACGGCAATGTGATCGACCACTCCTGACATCGGAGCAAGCGTCCGGCCCGCAGCCGAGGCTGCGGGCCGGCGTACGAAGGGACGGTCCGCCCGCGTCACCGGTCGGCCTCGGCCGTGTACCGAATCCCGGATGGCACCGTCGGAACGTTGCCGACCGCGTCATCGCCCACGGCACACCGCACGGGACGTCGCCCGCGGTCTCAGGGTGTCCTGATCGTCGCGAGGATGTCTGCCGCGCCCTGGTCCAGGAGGTCGGCGGCGAGGCACTCGCCGAGCTTCTGGGGGGCGTCGGCCGGGCCGGTCCCGGACGCGGTGACCTGGGTCCTGCCGTCCAGGGAGGTGACGGCGGCGGACAGGTGCAGGAGGCCGTCGTCGCCGATCCTTCCCCATGCCCCGACCGGGACGGAGCAGCCGCCGTGGAGTTCGGCGAGCACGGCGCGCTCGGCGCGCACGCACGCGTCGACCTGCGGGTCCCCGGTTCCGGCGAGGAGGCGGGCGGCGGGCGAACCGGTGCGGACCTGGATGCCGAGCGCGCCCTGTCCTGGGGACGGGGGGAACTCGGCGGGGTCGAGGACCTGGTGGACGTCCGGGACGAGGCCGAGCCGGTTCAGTCCGGCGGCGGCCAGGACCACGGCGTCGAGACCGTTGCGGCCGTTGCGGCCGTCGATCCTGGCGAGCCGTCCGGGTACGTTGCCCCGGATCGGCAGGACCTCCAGGTCCGGGCGCAGGGCCAGGAGTTGTGCGATGCGGCGGGGGGCCCCGGTGCCGACCCGGGCGCCCTGCGGGAGGCCGTCGAGGGTGGCCCCGCACAGTACGTCCCGGACGTCCTCGCGCGGGCCCGGGGTGACCAGCAGGACCGTGCCCTCGGCCACGGTGGTGGGGAGGTCCTTCAGCGAGTGCACGATCACGTCGACGCGGCCGGAGACCAGGGCCTCCTCCTGCTGGGTGGAGAACGCCGACCCGCCGGACGTCTTCGCGACCTCGGCGAGGGTCGGCGTGACGCGGTCCTGGTCGCCGCCTTCGAGGATGACCTCCCGCCTGAACCGCACGCCGGGCAGGTGCGCGGCGACGGGGCCGAGCCACTCCGCGACCTGGGTCCGCGCGAGCTTGCTCGCCCTCGAACCGATACGCACCACGGCGTCGCTCATCCCGGTCAACTCCTCGTCCCCACAGGCATGTTGACTCTCGACCCTACTTGCACCACAACGATGCGGTTTCCGACAGGTTGTCACCAACGGAGGGCCCTGGTGGACCCTGCGTATCGGCGCACGCGCCGCCCCGTCTGTGCGGCGGCGATCCTCACCACCGCACAGACACGTCCCAGGACTGCCGCGCGTACGCCCGCCGTACCGCCTACGCCGGGTAGCGGCAGATGTGCGTCTCGTACTGGGCGCCCTTGACCGAGGACGAGTGGCGCCAGCTGGTGGTGGCGCCTGCCGCGACGTACCGGCAGCTGTTGACCCGAACGGTCTGGCCGTCCTTCCGGTAGCCGGTGGCCACGCTGATGGCCTTGGGGTTGCAGTTCCGGTACGTGTGGGTGAAGGGGCCGCCCTGCGGGTTGCCCGGATTGAACGTTGTCCAGCAGTCCGCACTGACGCCGATCTCGCTGGGGGCGGCGCCCGCACTCGCGGTGGACCCGGTGGCGAACAGCCCGCCGACCGCGAGGGCACTTCCGGCGGCCACGGCCGCAAGCTTCTTCATCCGCATGGTCCCTGTCTCCTTCATGGTGTGGTGAACGTCCGCATGGTGCGGAACGTCCGCGTGGTGTGCAGCGCCCGACCGCAGCCGGGGCATGGATCACATTTGCTGGCCGTCCGTTGTCTGGCAGGCCCCTTTCGCCGCGTCGGACAAAGCCGAACAGCCGGCGAAGAGGGCGGCGCGCGTCGGAGGCGGGGGTGCCGGAGCGGCGGGGCGGCGGCGCGGCGGGGCACGCCCGTGCCGCGGACCCTTATGCCGCGCTGTGTCGTGGCCGCGTAACGTGCCGCCTTGTCATGACCGCGGAGACGAGCGGGGGCTGTGATGGGACGTCAGGAACGGCCGTTGGACCCGACGGATGGCCCCGTTGCCCAATTCGCGTACGAACTCCGCAAGTTGCGCCAGGAAGCGGGCGGTCCCACGTACCGGGCGATGGCGGCGATGACGTCCTACTCCACGGCAACACTCGCGCAGGCGGCCACGGGCGAACGCCTCCCCTCGCTCCCGGTCGTGCTCGCGTACGTGGTGGTGTGCGGAGGTGACCCGGTGCGGTGGGAGGAGCGCTGGCGCGAGGCCGATGCCCTGACGGCCGAGCAGACCATGGCCGACAGCGATCTTGAGCAGGCGCCGTATCTGGGTCTGGCGCGCTACGAACCGGACGACCAGGACCGCTTCTTCGGCCGTGACGACCTCGTCCGGCAACTGGCCTCCATGGTGTGCGAGCGGTCCCTGACGGTGCTGGTCGGCCCGTCCGGCAGCGGCAAGTCCTCGCTGCTGCGCGCGGGCCTGATCCCGCGCCTGCGCAACAGCCCTGACCACGAGGAGCGGCCCTCGTACATCCGGATCCTCACCCCGGGCCCGCACCCGGCCCGTACGCATGCCGCGCTCCTCGACCCCGGCTCCGAAGCCGTCCGGCCCGGCGGGGTGCTGATCGTGGACCAGTTCGAAGAGATCTACACCGTCTGTACCCACGCGGCGGACCGGTCCCGCTTCATCGAACTGCTGCTGGCCGCCGCCCGGTCCGGCCACGGCACCCATGTGGTCCTCGCGATCCGCGCCGACTTCTACGGTCACTGCGCCCAGCACCGCGCCCTTGCCGAGGCGATCAAGGACAGCGCTCTTCTCGTACCGGCGATGAACGCCGACGAGCTGCGCGATGCGGTCGTGAAACCGGCCGCGGGCGCCGGGCTCATCGTGGAACGCACCCTGACCGCCCGCGTCGTCGCCGAGGTCACCGACGAGCCCGGCGGCCTTCCCCTGATGTCCCACGCCCTGCTGGAGACCTGGCGACGACGGCGCGGCCGCACCCTGACCGAGGCCGCGTACGATGCGGCCGGCGGCATCCACGGCGCGATCGCCCGCACCGCCGACGCGGCCTTCGACGCCCTCGCCCCCGAACAGCAGCAGGTGGCCCGCCGTCTTCTGCTGCGCCTGGTCACCCCCGGCCAGGGCGCCCAGGACACCCGCCGCCCCACCGAGCGCGGCGAACTCACCGCCACCCACCCCGGCCAGGCGCCCTCCGTTCTCGAACACCTCGCCCGCGCCCGTCTGATCACCCTCGACGAGAACTCCGTCGAACTCGCCCACGAAGCCCTCCTCCACGCCTGGCCGAGGCTGCGTGCCTGGATCGACGAGGACCGCGAGCGGCTGCGCCAGCAACGCCTGCTCACCGAGGCCGCCGCGGACTGGGCCGCACTCGGCCGGGATGCGGGCGCCCTGTACCGGGGGATGCGCCTTTCCACCGCCGAAGAGCACTTCCCCCACAGCGGTGCGCAGTGCGGTCTGACTCCTCCGGAGCGGGAGTTCCTCACCGTGAGCCTGGCCGCCAGGGCGAGCGCGAAACGCAGCGGCCGGGCCCGTACGGGTGCGCTGGTACTGCTGCTGGTCCTGGCCCTGGTGGCCGGCCTGACTGTCTGGCAGCAGAACCGGGAGGGCGAGCGGCGCCGCGTCGAGGACGAGGCCCGCCGTATCGCCGGGGTCGCGGAGAGTCTGCGCCAGTCGGACCCGGTCACCGCCATGCGGCTCGGACTCGCGGCCTGGCGCATCGCCGACCTGCCCCAGACCCGCTCGGCGCTGCTCGGCGCCATGGCGCAACCGGAACAGGGCGCCTTCACCGACCCGGACACACGTTCCGACACGATGCGCCATCTCAGCCGTGACGGGCGCGTGCTCACCAGCATCGGGGCGGGGCAGGTCGTCGAGTGGGACGTGGGAGCACAGCGCCGCGTACGCACGATGCCCGGCCTCGGTGCCCGGTTGCCCGAGGCGGCGACGATGCGTGCGGACTCGCGTTTCCTGCCCGTGTTCACAGGCAAGGGCAGGCAGTGGCGGGTGGGCGTCCGCGACCTTGTCTCGGGGCGCGAGATCGGCCCGCCGGTGTCCCTCGCCGCCGGGGCCGAGATGAGTTCCAGCGGCCGGAGCATGGTGACGTACGAGGCGAAGCGCTCGGGCGCGAACGTCGAACAGCGCCCAGTAGTACGGGAGATGGGCTCAGGGCGGGTGCTGTTGGCGCTGCCCCGGCGCACGGTCCCCGCACCGAAGACGAAGCCATACCCTTTGGCCTCGTCGCCCTTGCTGCGGCAGCAACAGCACAAAGAACGGCGCGACTTGGCCTCGGTTCAAGACGTAGCGCTCACGGCCGACGACCGGCTGCTGGCACTGTGCCTGCCGGGCGAGCAGCTCCAGCTCTGGGACGTGCCACGGCAGCGACGTATCAGCACGCCCTGGGCCCCGGCTGTCTCCCGGCAGCAATGCATCGACGAGGCTGTCCAGTTCACCCCGGACGGCCGGACCCTGGCACTGACCGGCCAGGCGGGAGTACGTACCTGGGACATCGCCTCCGGCAAGGCGGGCACGACGATCGGCCATGAGGGAACACGCGAGACCCGATTCAGCGACGACGGACGCTTCCTCGCGACGGCGAACCGCTCCGAGCTGTCGCTGTGGCGCCTGGCGAGCCCGTTTCAACCGGTGTTCAACTACCCGCTCAAGGGGGAGGCAGCCAGCCAGCTGCGGTTCGACCCGGCGAGCGGCCGGCTGCACTATCTCGGCGGACCGGAACACGCTTGGGGAACCACTGTCCGCACGCTCGACATACGCCGGGCTCTGTCACCGGACTGGAAAGCGCAGTCGGCAGAGGCGACCGCGTTCAGCCCTGACGGATCGATGCTCGCCGTGGCGTACACCGACGGGCGCAGTATCCGCGTGCGCGTGCGCGATGTGCGCCAGGGCGGCGACTGGGTCGAGCTGCCGAGCCAGTCATGCCGTCCACGGCCACTGGACGACAAGTGCCCTGCCCTCGTCGCATTCAGTGCCGACGGCCGGTTCCTCGTCCATGGAACCGACTACACCAGCGCCCAGGTCCCGGCCTGGAAGCTGTCCCTCTGGGATGTCGCCCGGCGCCGGGACTCACCGCTCACCGGTCTGCCACCGGCGGAGCGGTCACCCGTGTCCACTGTCACCTTCACCAAGGACGGCCGCTCGCTGCTGTTCATGGAGGTACCGATGTTTGGTTCCACGTACTTGTGGGACCTGCGGCGCCGCGAGGTGATCCGGACGTGGCGCCACACGAATGGACAGAATGTAGCCCTGCGACCCGGCGGGGGCAGGTTCGTCACCTCAGAGGGCCATGTGCGCAGCCTGCCCGGGGCCGGTCCGCCGACCGGGGCAGGCAACGTCGGCGTGGTTTCGACGCTGGACTTCAGCCCGGACGGCGCCTACCTGGCAACGGGCGACAGCTCCGGCCGGGTCACTCTCTGGGACGGGACGTCGCACCGACGGCTGGGCGAGCTGACGCGGACCGGGCCCGGCGCGACCGGGCAGATCTTCGCTCTGGCCTTCTCCCCGGACTCCCGGCACCTGGCCGTGTCGTCGGGCGACGGCTCTCTGCGGATCTGGGACACCCGATCCCACCAGCCCGTGGGAGTGCCCCTGCTCACCTCGGGCGATCCCGCGACGGCGCTGCGATTCGACGACGACGGCAACACGCTGCACTCCACAGCCCCGAACGTCCCTCTCCAGTCCTACGAGATCGGCACGGAAGCGGCGGCACGGACCGTGTGCCGACGGACGGCGGGTGGTCTGTCGCACGGCGACTGGGCGACGCACATCGTGGACATCCCGTACCGGAAGACCTGCCCGTGAGCAGAACCGCCGGCTCCGGGCCGCCGTGTCGGAACCGCAGGCGGGTCCGGAAGGTCACCGGTCACCTCCCCGCACGGGGCGCGCCGGTGCTGATGGCGGCAGCCTGTCCGTGCAGGTCGGCCGCAGTGAAGCCGAGCAGGGCCTCGTCGGCGATCCGGTGCAGCACCGCGCTCTGCGGTGTGCCCGCGGCCGCGACGAGGGCGAGACGCTCGTGCGGGGCGGTGTCGGCCGCCAGTGGGCGCCAGGCGAGCCGGGGCAGGTCCCGGACCGCGGACCGCGGGCGCAGTGCGACGAGGTCGGGGGTGGAGCGCAGTGCGTGGGCGAACAGTGCCTGCTGGCCGTCGGCCGGCGTATACAGCTCAGGCCGCCACCCCATGGCCGCCAACTCCTTGAGTACTGTGCTGGTTTGGCCGGGCGCGCAGCCGGTGTCGTACCAGAGCAGTCGCTGTGTGCGCAGGTCGTGCGCCGTCAGGGAGAACTTGGCGACGAGCGGGTGACGGCTCTGCAGGACCACGCCGAGCGGCTCGTCCCGGAGCACCGCCATGGCCAGTGCCGGGCCGGCGGTGGCCTCGGTCGGCAGCCGTACGATCCCGAGGTCGAGCTCGCCGTTCTCCAGCAGTTGCCGCTGCTGTGCGGATGTCACCTGGCGCAGCCGCAGTCCGTGCCACGGGCTGTCGGGGTCGCGGCCGTACGCGTGGTCGCGGAGGCCCTGTTCGATCCCGTCGAGCACTTCTGCGGGCACCCCTTCGCACACGCCGACGGACCAGGTGGCGGGTACGGGCGCCGCGGCGGCGATGGCGGAGCGCAACTGGCCGGGGATGGACCGCACTCCCTCCAGGAACACCCGGCCGCCCGCGGTGAGTTCGACGCCGCGCGAGCTGCGGCTGAACAGCGGGACGCCGATCCGTTGTTCGAGGCGGCGGATCTGCTGGCTCAGGCTCGGCTGGGCGATGTGCAGTTCCAGCGCGGCGGCCGAGACGGTGCCCGCCCGTACGACGGCCAGGAAGTACCGGAGGTGCCTCATGTCGATGTCGTCGACGTCGTCCGACAGCGGGGGTACGTCGTGCGGGGCGGCGGTCGGCGCATCGGTGACGGTCATGCTTGCTCCCCTGCCTCGGTTCTGCCTCAGTTCTGCCTTGATGCAGAAATATACCTGCGGGAAGGTATCTTGCCATGGACAGTGATCCGTGATCCGTGATCCGTGATCCGTGATCCGTGATCGGTGATCGGAGAGAGAGGTGGGGGTCGATGACGGATCGTCTGGCTGTGTCCCAGGCCGGCGACTCGGCGTTCGCGGCGAGGCAGTTCGGCGGGCGGCGGGGGCCGGCGCCCAAGCAGGACCGTGCCGCCCGTACCAAGTCCCTGGTGCTGACCGCCGCCGCCGAGCTCTTCGCCGCCCGGGGCTTTCGCCACACGTCCGTGAAGGACGTGGCCGACCGGGTCGAAATGACCAAGGGAGCCGTCTACTTCCACTACCCCACCAAGGAGGCACTGGCCCTCGCCGTCGTCGAGCACCTCTATGCCAAGTGGCCGACGCTCCTGGAAGAGACCCGGGCCCGGAAGCTGTCCCCGCTGGACACCGCCGCCGAGATGCTCGACCGCGCCGCGCTCGCCTTCCGCGACGACGTCGTCGTCCAGGCCGGGGCCAGGCTCCAGTTGGAGCGCCCGCACATCGACGCGGAACTTCCGCCGCCGTACGTCGACTGGACCGAGCTGCTCACCGGACTCCTGTCCGCCGCCCTCGACGAGGGGCAGATCAAGGCGGGCACCGACCCGGCGGCCGCGGCGCGCGCCCTGGTGGCGGGCTTCTTCGGCATGCAGCACATCTCGGACGTACTGGAGCAGCGGGCCGACATCGTCGAACGCTGGGCGGAGGTACGGGACTTCCTCTTCGGCGCCCTTCGCACCTGAGCCGGGGCGGGGAGGCCAGGAGGCGGAGAGGCCAGGAGGTGGAGAAGCCAGGAGGTGGAAGTGGTGGGGAGGCTGGGGCTACGCGGGCTCGGGGGTCTGCCCGCGGCGGGCCAGTACGACCAGGCCGCCGCAGGTCGCCAGGACCGCCAGGACCGCGCCGAAGACCGTCGCGCCGGTGGTCAGGCCGGCCGCGTCGCTCAGGAAGCCGGCCACGACCGGGAAGATTCCGGCCGGTACGTAACCCCCCACGTTGAGCGCCGCGTTGGCCTCGGCCAGGCGGCCGGAGGGGACCGCGGCGTTGAGCAGCGAGAGCCCGCCGAGCTGGCCGAGGCCCTGGCCGGCCCCCGCGAGTACCGCGGCGGCGATCAGCAGGACGACCGACGAGGTGTGCACGGCTGCCGTCAGGGCGGCCATGCTCAGTGTCGTACCCACCGCACCCGCGACGAGGATGCTGCGCACCTGCAGCCGCTGCACCGCGAACTGCACCCCGGTGGCCGTCAGGAACATCGCGAAGGCCATCGCTCCCGCGACGGCGCGGCTGGTGGTGCCGAGCAGGCCGGAGAGCAGCGACGGGCCGAGGGAGAGCACGAAGGACGTCGCGGTGATGCCCGGCGCGAACACGGCGACGCCGAGCAGGAGTTGGCCGCCGTTGCCCCGCGGCACGCCCGGCACCCGTACCCAGGAGGCCTTCCGGGCGGGCTCGACGCCCTTGCCCGCGAGGGACTTCACGGGGGACTTCGGCGGCAGGGGCATGCGCAGGACCACCGTGAACGCGGCGGCGAGCAGGACGATCTCCACCATGAAGACCGTGCCGGTCGGTGCGGGCGCCGTCTCCGAGAGCACCCCGGCGAGCAGCGGGCCGAGGCCCGCGCCCAGGACCATCGCGCACGAGGCCAGCAGGGCTCCGAGCCGCTTGCGGGCCGGGCCCGCCACGTCCGAGACCGCGGCCATGCCCGCCGAGACCGCCGCTCCGACCGCGATGCCGGTGAGCAGCCTGGCGACGACCAGCGCGAGCACCGACGACGCGGTCGCGAAGATCAGGCAGGCCACCGCGGCGAGCACCAGGGCGGGCAGCAGCACGGGCTTGCGGCCGACCCGGTCGGAGAGCACGCCCGACACCAGCAGCGAGCCGATCAGCCCCACGATGTAGAAGGCGAAGATCACGGTGAGCGTGCCCTTGGAGAATCCGATGTCCCGCTGCCAGAGCACGTACAGGGGCGTCGCCGCGTTGGACAGCACGAAGACCGCCGTCACCGGCCAGGCCGCCAGCCAGATCCACCAACGGGGCGCCACCACCTGCCCCTTGGCGGCCTGCCCTGTTCCCTTGGCGGCCCGTCCCGTGCCCTTGGCGGCCTGCTCCGTGCGCTTCGACCGCTGTGGTGCGGTGTGTACGTCCGTCACTGCGTCTCCCCTGCTCATCTCCTGTACGACTTCAATCGAACTTAGCCGTAGTACGATCCAACTCGTACATAGGAGAAGCGTTATAGGGAGCCGCAGATGGCCACGTTCCACATCCCGCCCGCCGCCGGTGAGCCGCCGGCCCCGCTCCCCGAACCCCCGGTCGGCGAGCTGCGGCTGGAGATCGTGATGGCCGCGCTGAGCGATCCGCTGCGCCTGGGGATCGTCCGCAGGCTCCTGCTCGAATCCGAGGAATTCGACCACTCCTGCGGCTGGTTCGGCCTGGACCGGCCGAAGTCGTCCCTCACCCACCACTTCCGTACGCTGCGGGACGCGGGGCTCACCCGGCAGCGGCAGTACGGTCTTGAGCGCCGCAGCCAAGTGCGGATCGACGACCTCACCGCGCGCTTCCCCGGGCTGCTGGAACTGGTGGCGGCCTGGCAGCCGGAGGGGCAGCCGGTGGGCGGCCGGAGCAGGTGACGCGCTCGGGGAGCTGATTCAGCTCGGCTGCTGCGTCCAGGTGACCGGCAGTTCGTGGACGCCGTAGATGTTCATCCTGGTCCTGAGCCTCACCTCGTCGGCGGGGACGGCCAGTTGGAGGGTCGGGAAGCGGCGGAACAGGGACTCGAAGCCGGCGCGCATCTCGATACGGGCCAACTGCTGGCCGAGGCACTGGTGGACGCCGTGGCCGAAGGAGAGGTGACCGCGGGCGTTGCGGTGGATGTCGAGGGTGTCGGGGTCCTCGAAGCGCTCGGGGTCGCGGTTGGCGGCCAGCAGGGAGACGAGGACGGTCGAGCCCTCGGGGATGGTCTCGCCGCCGAGTTCGAGGTCCTCCGTGGCGTAGCGGAAGTTGATGTCGACGACGGACAGGTAGCGCATGAGCTCCTCGACCGCACCGGGCAACAGGTCCGGGGCGACGCGGAGTTGGTCGAGCTGCTCGGGGTGTTCCAGGAGTGCGAAGGTGCCCAGGCCCAGCATGTTCGCGGTGGTCTCGTGGCCGGCGAGCAGGAGCAGGAAGGCCATGCCGGTCAGTTCCTCGATGGAGAGGTCTTCGTCGCGGGCCAGGTCGGAGAGTATGTCCTCGCCGGGCGCGGCACGTTTGCCCGTGACCAGTTCGGCCAGGTAGGCGCTCAGTTCGCCGAAGGCGGCCATCTGCTCGTCGAACGGCAGATCCTTGTTCAGGACCTTGGCCGAGTTGACCTGGAAGTTGTCCCGGTCCGTGTAGGGGACCCCGAGCATTTCGCAGATCACCAGGGACGGCACCGGCAGCGCGAACTCCTTGACCAGGTCGACCGGCGGGGTCAGGCGCGCCATCTCGTCCAGTTGCCGTTCGGCGATGGCGATGATGCTCTCTTCGAGCTGCTTCATGCGCCTGACGGTGAAGGAGCCGGTGAGCTTACGCCGCAGCCGGGTCTGGTCCGGCGGGTCCATGGCGATGAACAGGCCCGGCGCCTGCGGGGACGGTTCGGTGATCTCGGGCATGCCGGGGATTTCGTACGGCAGGTGGAGGATGCCGATGTCCTGGCGGGAGCTGAAGCGGGTGTCGGCCATGAGCTGCCGTACCGCTTCGTAGCCGGTGACGATCCAGCCCTCGTGGCCGTCGGGAAAGACCATGCGGCTTACGGGGCGGGCCCCGCGCAGCCGGGTGATCTCGCGGGGCGGGTCGAAGGGGCCGGCGTCGCGGTCCAGGGGGAGGCCGTGCGGGACGGGTACCGGTTCGCTGGTCTGGCTCGGTTCGCTGGTCTGGCTCGGCTGGCTCGGCTGGCTCATCGGGCACGTCTGGCTCATCGGAAGTCCTTTCGTGGCGGCTGACAGCCGACCACCGGGGCCAAGTGGATGGCGCCACGATGGCACATGCTTGGCGCCATGACAAGCCATTGCGGGGCAGGGTCAGGTGCCACGTGGCGCCATTGGGTGCTGTTGGGTGCTGTTGGGTGCTGTTGGAGTGGGGCGCCGGGCGGGGGCGGACCCTCCCGCCCGAGGTCAGCGGTCCTGCCGTTCGGTGCGTACCCCGATGACGTAGGTCGCGGTCAGCGCGACGGCGCGGTCCTCGTCGTGGGACAGGTCCGCGAGGGCGCGTGCCGCCGTGCTGCCCGGGATGTCCGCGAGTGCCTGGGTCAGCCGTCGGCGGGCGGACGGATCCGTGGTGTCGCGGGCAAGCCGGTCGACGAGTCCGGTGGCGATCCTGTCCGCCTGCCCGGGGCGGCTCGCCAGGGCGGCCAGGGCATCGGCCGCATCGACGTCGTTCGCCTGCCCCGCGTTCGACCGCCCGGCGACCATGTCGATGAGCGTCGGGACCGCTTCGGTCACGCCACGCGGCCCGAGCGCCAGCGCCGCGTACCGGCGGACCACGACGTCGGGGTGGGCGAGGGCGTCCCGCAGCAGTGCGGTCGCCGCGCCGTCCGGGATCTCCGCCAGGGACCGGACGGCACGCTTGCGCACCTCGGCCTCCGGTGAGCCGAGGCCGTCGGCCAGCAGCGCCGCTCCGTCGCCGCCCGATTGCGCCAGAGCCCAGCGGAGGGCTCCGGCGACGTTCGGGTCCGTCTCGCTCAGGGCCGCCTCGACCAGCGCTTCCACCGGCATCGGAGGCCCTTCCGCAGACGAGACCGAGGACGGCGAAGACGCCGAGGGCGGCACCGAGGGCACCGAGGACAGGGCCGCGCGCTGGCGCTTCCCCGCGCTCGGTGACCCCAGTCCCTGGAGGAGGGCGACGATCTGGAGGACGTCCTCCCAGCCGACGGGTTCCGCGGCGCCGATCCTGCGCAGCCGGGTGAGCAACTGCGTCTCGCTCGCGATGCGTTCCCGCGTCTGGCGGACCAGGTCGTCGACGAGTTCGGCGGGCGTGAAGCCGGGGTCGTCGAGCGCGCGCCCGACCTCGGTCAGCGAAAGACCCAGCGACCGCAGGCTCTCGATGTGGAAGATCCGCCGGATGTCCTCGCCGGAGTACTCCCGGTAGCCGCCGACGGTACGCCCCGTGGGGCGCACCAGGCCGAGCGATTCGTAGTGCCTGAGCATGCGGGCGCTGACCCCGGACTTCCGCGCCACCTCACCGATCAGCACGTCCCCGCCCCCGGGGCCCCTGGGCCGAGCGCCACGACGCGCTTCGCCTCCTCGATCGCGAACTCGAACCCGGCGTCCGGGTCGCGCAGCAGCCGCTGCGTGGCGATCGCGTGCGCGCGCACCCGGGGGTCGGCATCCGTCGTCGCCGCGTGCAGGGCCGGCCCGATCGCTTCGCCGAGCGCGATCAGCGCCCGGCTGAGGCTCAGCTGCACCTCCCGTACGCCGCGCCCGAGTTGGGCCGACAGCGCCGCGGCCAGTGCGGGCTCCTCGCCCTCTGGTACGAGTACGACCGCGGCCCGCCACGCGCTCCGCGCCACCTCGTCGTCGGCGTCGGACAGCAGCTCCCTGGTGATCGCCGGCCACGCCCGCCGGTCCCCGATCTTGGACAGCGTGTGCAACGCCTGGCTGCGCGCCTGCGCACCCTCCGAGCGGACTTCCCCGAGCAGCCCGGCGAGGAGCTCCGGCGGGGCCGACCCCGCCGCCGCGTGCCGGGTGAGCGCCCACGTCAGGATTTCCCGTACGGAGAAGTCCGGTTCGACCCCGCAGCGCTCGATGAGCTTGCCGACGAACCGGGGGTCGGGGGCCGTGCCCACCGCCAGCGCCGCTCGCAGCCGTACCGACGGGCGCCCGTCCTCCAGGCCCTGGAGAGCCCGCAGCGCCGTCGTGCCCATGCCCGTGTCCGTACCCGTACCCGTACCCGTACCCGTGTCCTGATCTGCCATGGTCATCCGGACCACCTCCTCAGCACAGTGAAAACCTTGTCACTGTGTCAAGGTCAAGCGCCGACCGGCGCGCATAGAGTCCGTGCCATGTCGAAACCAACCAGAGTTCGTTACGAGAAGACGCAGCACGTGGCCCGGATAACGCTCGACCGGCCCGAGGTCCTCAATGCGATGGATTTGCGCATGCACAAGGAACTCGGGGAAATTTGGGATGCTTTCGAAGCCGATGACGACATGTGGGTGGCGGTCCTCTCCGGCGCCGGTGACCGGGCCTTCTCCGTCGGGCAGGACCTGAAGGAGCTGGCCGGCCGGATCCGGGAGGACAGTGCGGGCACGGCCACCTTCGGCAGCCGCGGCAAGCCCGGCTGGCCCCGGCTCACCGAGCGGTTCGAGCTGACCAAGCCGGTGGTCGCGCAGGTACGGGGATATGCGCTGGGCGGGGGTTTCGAGCTGGCCCTGGCCTGCGACATCGTCATCGCCTCCACGGACGCGACCTTCGCCCTTCCGGAGGCACGGCTCGGACTCATGGCGGGGGCGGGCGGGGTGTTCCGGCTGACCCGTCAGCTGCCGTCGAAAACGGCCATGGGCTATCTGCTGACGGGGCGCCGCATGGACGCGCAACGCGCTTATGAGCTCGGTCTGGTCAATGAGGTCGTACCGGCCGGGGGGCTCGACGAGTGCGTGGCGGGCTGGGTGGCCGATCTGGTGCGCAGTGCGCCGTTGTCGGTACGGGCGATCAAGGAGGCGGCCGCGAAGTCGGCCGCGCTGCCGCTGGAGGAGGCGTTCACGGCGCACTATCCGGCGGAGGAGCGGCGGATGCACAGCAGGGACGCCACCGAGGGGCCGCTGGCCTTCGCCGAGAAGCGCGAGCCGAAGTGGGAGGCGCGCTGAGGCCGGCGGGCTGAGGCCGCCGAGCCGGGGCCGAGGACGCCGGGCCGACGCCGAGCCGACGCCGGGCCGACCGGACTGAACTGCCGGACCGAGACCGCCGGACCGAGACCACCGGACCAAGACCACCGGGGCCGAGGACGCCGAGCCGGCGCCGGGCCGACCGGGCTGAGCTGCCGGGCCGAGGCTGTGACGAGCAGGCGGTGGACGCTCCGGGTCTCGAAGGGCCGGAGCGTCCGCCGCCGTGTCGGCGTCGCCGTGCGTCAGTCGAGGTAGTTCTCGGCGCCGCCGGCCCGCACCGTGTCGAGGGTGAAGCAGTGGAAGCCGCCGCCGAAGAGCCTGCGGTGGCGGTGGCGGATCGGGACGACCGTGAATTTGCGGTCCTCCAGCGTGCGGATGAGCGTCTTGCAGGCGTCGTTGACCAGGACCGTCTGCTCGTCGACCGAGATCACGTTGAGGTCGATGTACGGGCTGGCCGGGATCGGGTCGTCGTTCTCGTACTGCGGGTAGTCGTCCACCGAGGGGCTGGGCGAGACGATGGTGTCCCAGCCGCGCAGGCTCTGCGGCAGGTAGTCGAGCACGCGCTCGTTGCGGATCAGCAGGGTGCCGGGGCGCAACGGGATGACCACGCTGTCGATGTGACTCTGCGTCAGCTTGTGCATGCGGTGCACCCGGAAGCGGCCTTCGAGGTGGCGCTCCAGCCAGTCGCAGGCCAGTGCGTGGTTGGCGTTGGAGATGTTGACGATCAGGTCCCGGCCGAGCCGCAGGCAGTTCGCCCCGTCGATCATGAGCTCCAGGCCGACGTCGTACGGCGAGGCCTGCGGGTCGAGCGGCACCTCGATGTTGGGTGCGGCGCTCGTCAGGTTGGCCGGGTCGAACGACGCGTCCGTCATCATCGGGCGCGGCATGGTCGTCCAGCGGGCCCCCTGGCGGAAGTACTCCATGAAGACCGGCTTGAGGAACTGGGTCTCGAAGTAGCGGTCGCGCAGCGTCGGCGGCGTCTCGATGATCTCGTCGCCGAGGATGAGGGTGTTGTCGCGGCAGTTGAGCGGCGGGGTGATCGAGGCCGACCAGGCCGGGGTGGTGACGTCGGTGGCGGCCGGGTCGAGGGCCAGCGGGCGGTGCACCGTCACGCCGAGCTCGCGGAAGGAGTCCGCGATGCCCTCCACGTCCTCGATGAGCTCTTCCAGGAAGCGCTTCTTGAGGGCGAGGCGGTGCGGTTCGTTCCGGTCGTCGCGCTCCTGGCTCGGCCGCCACTCGGAGATGCTCGGGTAGTAGCCCTTGGCGCCCGAGAGGTTGTCGCTGATGAACATGTCGAAGGACAGGTCGTGGATGCGGTCGGCGTAGCCGTCCGCCGAGCCGAGCACGACCTCCTTGAGCGCGGTGAAGTCGTCGAAGCTGTTGAGACGCATCGGTGAGGGCCTTTCTCAAGTCCCGCCCGGGGAGGGCTGGTTGGGCAAAGCAAGGTGGTCTGGGAGGGCGCGGGCGTGCGGGCGAAGGCGTGCGGGCGTGGGCGCGGGCGTCAGTGCTCCGTCGCAGTGATGGCCCGTACCGGGCAGCGGCCCACCGCCTCGTCCACCTCCCGGTGGAACTCCTCGGCGGGGCTGGCCTCCAGCAGGACGACCGTGCCGTCCGTCTCGTCCTGGTCGAAGACGTCGGGGACGGCCAGTGCGCACTGGCCCGAGCCCACGCAGACCTCGGCGTCGACGGTGATCTGCATCTGCACGTTCTTCCTCCTTCACGGGCTGTACGGCTTCAGGTCTGCGAGGTCACCAGGTGACCGGCAGGCGGTGCACTCCGTAGACGCTCATGTCCGTGGACAGCGGCACCTCCTCGCTCGGTACGGCCAGCGAAAGCCGCGGGAAGCGCCGGAACAGGGCGGGCAGGGCGGCGCGCATCTCCATCCGGACCAGGTTCTGGCCGAGGCACTGGTGGATGCCGTAGCCGAACGCCATGTGGCCGGAGGTCTTGCGGGTGATGTCGAGCCGGTCGGGGCCGTCCGCGAACCAGTCGGGGTCGCGGTTGGCCGCGGGCAGCGACACGGTCACCGACTCGCCCGCCCTCAGCAGCTGCCCGCCGAACTCCACGTCCTCCAACGGCGTGCGCGGCACTCCGAAGTGAAAGACCGTCAGATAGCGCAGCAGTTCCTCGACGGCGTTGTCCACCAGTGACGGGTCGGCCGTCAGCAGGGCCAGCTGGTCGGGGTGGGAGAGCAGGGTGAAGGTGCTCAGCGCGAGGGAGCTCGACGTCGACTCGTGCCCCGCGGTCAGCAGCAGCACTCCGACCCCGGCTATCTCCTCGGCGTCCAGCGTGCCGTCCTCGCGGAGCATGTTCAGCAGGCCGTCGTTGAGGCCACCGCCGGCGCCCTTGGCGAGCTCGCGCAGGAACCCGTACAGCCGGTCCATGGCCGCCGACGCCTCGTCGGCGGTCGCGTTGAGGCTGAACAGGGTCTCGCTGTTGCGCTGGAACTCGGCGCGCTCGCTGTAGGGCACGCCGAGCAGCTCGCAGATCATCAGCGACGGCACCGGCAGGGCGAACGCCTCGACCAGGTCCACCGGCGGGCCGGTCTCCGCCATGTCGTCGAGCAGCCCCTCGATGATCGCGTCGATCTGGGGCCGCATCTCCTTCATGCGGCGGGCGGTGAACTTGCCCGCCAGCTTCTGGCGCAGCCGGGTGTGCTGGGGCGCGTCCATGTCGACGAGCCAGCCCGGCAGTGCGGGGGCGCCGTAGAAGGGGTCGGCGCCCGGCCGGGAGACCGGCGGCCGCTTGAACTCCGAACGGGCGCTGAAGCGCGGGTCGGAGAGCATGCTGCGGGCCAGGCTGTGGCTGGTCACCAGCCAGCCCGTGTGGCCGTCCGGGTAGCTCATGCGGCGGATCGGCTCGCTCTCGCGGTACTGGCCGAGTTCGACGGGCGGGTCGAAGGGGGTGGCGCGGACGACGGGGTGCGGCAGGATGCCCTGCGGGTTCATGACCTGATCTCCTTCGTGAGAAATGTGGCCAGCCGCCGCACTCCGGTCTCGATCTGTTCCGGATCGAGATAGCTGCACGCGAGGCGCAGTTGGCGGTCGCCGGCTCCGTCGAGGTAGAACTGCGCCATCGGGGTCCACAGGACCCCGTACTTCGACGCGGAGGTCTCCAGCAGGGCGGTGTCCGCCGGGACCGGCAGGTGCATCCGGACGAAGAATCCGCCCTGCGGCCGGTTCCAGTGGATACCGGGCGCCACCCCGTCCAGGTGCCGGTCGAGCGCGTCCATGAGGCAGCCGAGGTTGCGCCGGTACAGCTCGGCCTTGCGGTGGGTCAGGGCGTGCAGGGAACCGCCGTTCTCCAGCAGCATCCCGGCGATGACGGCCTGGCTGAGCGGGGACGTGTTGACCGTCACCATCGTCTTGAGCGCGGTGAGTTCGTCGGCGAGGAGCCGGGCGCCCCCGGGGTCGTCGACCGGCTGGTCGGCGACGACGTAGCCGACGCGGGCGCCGGGGAAGCAGACCTTGGCGAACGTACCGATGTGGATCACGCGCCGGCCGGGGTCGAGTGCCTTGAGCACGGGCAGGGCGTCGCCGGACAGTGCGGTGAAGCCGTACACGTTGTCCTCGATGAGCAGCAGGTCCTCGCGCTCGGCGAGGTCGAGGAGCCGGGTGCGGAGTTGCGGCGACATGCGGTTGCCGCCGGGGTTGGAGAAGTCCGGTGCGACGTAGCAGGCGCGTACCCGGCGGCCTTCGCGCCTGGCCGTCGCGCAGGCCGCGGCGAGCGCGTCGACGTCGATGCCGTCGTCGTTCTCGTCGACGGGGACGATGTCGATGTCGAGCAGCCGTGCCGCGCCGGTGATCCCGACGAAGCACGGGTTGGCGACCGCGAGCACGTCGTCCCGGGTGCGGAACAGTGCGCGCAGCACCAGCAGCATGGCCTCCTGGGCGCCGACGGTGACGACGATCGAGGAGGGCGGGACGTCGATGCCCTGGTCGCGCCGGAGCGCGTCGGCCACGATCTTGTTGATGAGGCCCCGGCTCGGCCCGTACTCGAAGAGCAGTCTGCGGGCCCTGGCGGGGGTGTGGCCCTCCTCGTGCACCAGGTGCTCCAGGAACCGCTCGGTGTACCGGTGCGGGTCCAGGTCGGTGAGGAAGTCGGGGTGGGGGGCGCCGGGGGCGAAGGAGATCGCCTCCGGGTAGCGGCCCATCACCTCGTTGAGGAAGCCGAGGGAGCCGAGCACCGGGTCCCGGAGCGACCCGTGCAGGGCGAGGGCGTTCAGGTGCACCATGGCCGGTTCCCTTCCCTTTTCCCCTCAGTCCCGCGACGGGGATCGCGGTGAACGGGGGTTCTGCGACGCGGAGTTCTGCGATGCGGAGTTCTGCGGCTGGGTCTTCTGCGGTTGGGTCTTCTGCGGCTGGGTCTTCTGCGCCTGGGAGTGCTGCCAGCGGCGTTCGACCTTGGCGAGTACGTCGGCGCTGTAGGCGCGCTCCGACTGGGCCACGGCGAACTCCGCCAGGTAGCCGCGGTACAGGTCGACCGGCTCCTCGGCGAGCATGAGCATGGCCCGGTTGGGGGCCACCGCGGGGGCAGAGAGTTCCTGTACGGCGCGTTCGACGGCGGCGTCCATGTCCGCGGCCGGGACGACCTCGTCGCAGATCAGGTGGGCCTCCGGGTCGCTCGCCAGGATCCGGTGGCCGCCCAGGATCACCCGGCGGGCGAGCCGGCCGCCGGTCTGCCGGGTGAGCCGGAGGTTGCCGAGGCCGGGGACGATGCCCTCCTCGGCGGCGGGCAGGCTGAAGTACGAGCCCTGCTCGGCGATCACCCGGTCGAGGACGAGCAGCAGCTGCATGCCGCCGCCGATGGCGAACGTGTCGACGGCGCCGATCCACGGCTTCTGGACGGCCCGGTCGGTCCACGCGCCGGGGGCCGGGTCGAGGAGGAGGCCGCGGGCCATCTTGTGGAGGCAGCCGAGTTCGCGGCCGAGCAGGAAGCGGGTGAGGGAGATCGCCCCGTTGCGCAGGTCCTTGAGGTTGATGCCGGCGCTGAAGACGCGGCGTCCGGCGTAGCGGGGGTGCTGGACCTCGCCGCCGCGCAGCACTCCCACCCGTACCCGGTCGTCGAGGAGCGCCAGGTCGACGGCAGTCTCCAGGTTGGCGACGAGCCGGTTGTCCTCGGCGTTGAGACAGTGGGTGTTGAGGAAGGTGAGGTGGGCGGCGTGGCCTCGGCGTTCGAGCAGGACCGAGTCCAGCTCGATGCGTCCCGTGGAGCGGAACGCGTCGAGCAGTTCCAGGGCGCGGGCCGTGGGCCGCAGCATCGCCTCGATGAGGTGGAGGCCCGCCCGCGGGGAGCGCAGCACGGCGCCGCAGAAGATGCCCTGGTCGATCTCGCGCCCTTCCTTGTGGGCCTGTACGAGCGCGAGTTCGGCGTCCATGAGGGCTGCGGTGGGGACCAGGCCGGGGAAGCGTTCGGCGGCCGCTTCGACCAGTTCGGGCAGCCGTACGTGGCGGGTGCGGCCCTCCGTGAGCAGGTCGTACACGGCGTCGGTGTGCACGGCGAGGAAGGCGCGCCGTGCGGAGCGGGCCGAGGCGTGGATCTGCTCGGCGTGCTGCTGCTGGGCGGCGCTGCGGTCGGGCCTGGGCGGCAGCGCGGCGAGTTCTTCCTCGGCGCGGGCGGTGCGCTCGGCCAGGGTGCGGGCGTCGCGGGCCAGGTCGCCGGTGTCCGGTGCGGCCCGGTCGAGGAGCGCGGTGGTCATGCGGCCGGGCTCCCCACTGGTTTCGCCGGGGCGGCGGCGGGGGTACCGGCGGCGGGCCCGCCCGCCGCCTGACCGGCGGCGGCCCGCTCGCCCGTCGTCCGCGCGTCGACGGCCCGCTCGCCAGCGCCGAGCAGGCGCAACTCCCGGTCGCAGGCGGCCAGATGGACCCCGAGGGCGTCGTCGTACTCCACCGACGCGGCTTCCAGGAGGAGTTGGCGGCGCAGCGCCAGCTCGCGGTCGGAGGCCCGTCCCATGAGGACGGTCGCGGTGTGCACCGCCTGTTCCAGGTCCTCGCTGACCTGGTCGATCAGGCCGAGTTCGGTGGCCTCGTCGAGCGGCAGGTCGATGCCCCACAGGACGAACCGGCGCGCGCGTGCCACGCCGATGTGCTGGACGAGGCGGAAGACGGCCATGCCGGGCCAGAAGCGGCCGTCGTTGACCGGGAACATCAGGACGAGGCCGGGCGAGGCGATCCTGAAGTCGGCGACGAGCAGCAGGTCGAGGGCCGGGCCGCCGCAGGTGCCGCTCGCCACGGCGAGGGTGGCGGACGGCAGCTTCTCCAGGCGTCGTACGGCGCGTTCCCAGCGGTTGACGTCGCTGATGCCGACGGCGGTGGGCCAGGCCCGCGACTCCGGGGAGACGGCGGCCAGTTCGAGTACCACGACGCTCTTCTCGGTGCGGCTCTCCGCCTGCTCGCACAGGGCGTTCACCGCGGCGGTGAGCTCGGCCAGCGGCCGGGTGCCGTCGACGGTCAGCCGCAGCCCGAGGTCGTCGGGCAGCAGGGTCGTGTCGGTTGTCGCGTTCATCATGTGCGCGCTTCCTTTCGTCACCAGCCCACCAAGGCCATTTCGATGGTCGAGCCGGGCCCCATGGTCATGAGGACCCCGTGGTCGCCCGGCTCGGTGCATGCGTCGTTGCGCAGCCGTTCGTACGAGAACAGGAAGGAGCCGCTGGACATGTTTCCGTGGTCCTTCAGCACTCCTGTGGTGTGCCGCACGTCGTGGCGGGTCAGCCCGAGGTTCGCGCGGACGGAGTCGATGACCTTCTTGCCGCCGGAGTGCACCACCCAGTGGGAGATGTCGGAGCGCTGCAGTCCGGTGCCGTCGAGGAGCCGGTCGAGGGCGATCTCGGCGTGCGCCCCCACCACGTAGGGGACTTCGGGGTCGAGGTAGAAGCTGAACTTGCCCTGGTCGTCGTCCCAGTCGTAGCGCATGGCGCCGACGGCCTCGGGGATGATGCAGCTGGAGAAGCGCAGCAGTCCGGGTCCTGGGTCGATGTTCTCGCCATGCTCGGTGACCGCCTTGTCCGCCTCCCCGTGCTGCCCGAGCTGCCCGAGCTGCCCCTGCTGCCCCTGCTGCCCCTGGGAGAGGACCGCGACGGCTCCCGAGCCGTCCCCGAAGAGGCTGTTGACGACGGAGGAGCGCATCGTCCCGTCGAAGACGTACGCCGCCGAGCAGGCCTCGATGCAGACCATCACGGCGAGTTCGCCGGGGTGGTCGTGGGCCCAGCCGGCCACCGCGGTGAGTCCGTTGAGGCCCGCGTTGCAGCCCATGCCGACGACGTCGAGCCGGGAGCAGTGCCGGTCGATGCCGAGCTCTTTGATGAGCAGTGCGGAGAACCCGGGGGTGAGCAGTCCCGTCGTGGTGACGCAGCACAGGTAGCGGACGTCCGCGAGGGTCGCGCCGGCGTCCTTGAGGCAGGCCTCGACCGCTTCGCGGCCCATCTCGATACCGGTGGTCACGTGCTTGCGCAGCAGGTCGCCCTGGGTCTCGTCGGCCCGGGTGCCGTCGTCCGCGAGCGGCGGGAGGGTGAGGTTGCGGCGCTCGATCGCGCTGTTGAGGAACACCGACCGCACGCGCGGGTCGGTGATGCCGAAGACGTCCAGCATCTCCTGCTGGGTGTACGAGGATGCCGGGACCGCTGTGCCGACACCGGTGATCCGCGGTGCGCTTTCCAGGAGTTTCACGTGTACCTTCCGAACCTTCCGAAGGGAGGCGGCAAGCGGGGACGCGCAGGGCCGGTCAGCCGAGGTAGTCCTCGGGTCCGCCTTCGCGGACGGTGTCGAGCGTGAAGCAGTGGAACCCTCCGCCGAACAGCCGCCGGTGCCGGTGGCGGACCGGCACGACCGTGAAGCCGTGCTGTTCCAGCTTCCGCATCAGCTCCGGGCACGCCTCGTTGACCAGCACCGTCCGCGGGTCCACGGAGAACACGTTGAGGTCGATGAAGGGGCTGGTCAGGATGAGGTCGTCGTCGTCGTAGCGGGGGAAGTTGTCGCTCTCCGGCTCGGGCGGCACGATCAGATCCCAGCCGCGCAGCGCCTCGGGCAGCTTCTCGGCCACCTTCTCGGAGCGCACCAGCAGCGTGCCGGGGCGCAGGGCGAGCACCATCGAGTCGATGTGGCTGTCGCTGAGCTTGTGGACGCGGTGGATCCGGAAGCGGCCTTCGAGGTGGCGCTCCAGCCAGTCGACGGCCAGCGCGTGGTGCGCGGTGGAGAGGTTGACCACGATGTCCCGGCCGAGCCGCAGGCACTGTGCGCCGTCGAACATCATCTCGATGCCCACGTCGTACGGGGAGGCCTGCGGGTCCACGATGGGCTCGGTCGGTCCGCCGGCGGTGCCTTCGCGCACGTAGGAGAGGTCGAAGGACGCGTCGGTCATCATCGGCCGGGGCATCACGGTCCAGCGTGCGCCGGCCTGGAAGTACCGCTGGAAGACCGGCTTGAGGAGCTGGGTCTCGAAGTAGCGGGAGCGGACCATCGGCGAGGTCTCGATGATCTCGTCGCCGACGATCAGGGTGTTGTCCCGGACGTTGAGCGGCGGGACGACCGAGGCGGGCCAGGCGGGCGTACGGATCTCGGAGGTCGTCGGGTGCACGTCGAGCGGGCGCAGGACGTTCGCGCCCAGGCCGCGCAGTGCGTCGGCGATCCCTTCGAGGTCCTCGCACAGTTCGGCGACGTACCGGTCCTTGATGGGGACCCGGCGGCCGTTGGTGTGCGCGGCGCTGGTGGCGCGGGAGTTGAGCCGGGGGTAGTACCACTCGGACCGTGACGCGTTGTCGTTCGCGATGTTGTCGTGAAAGAAGAGATCGAACGAAAGCTCGCGTTCATGTGAAATATAGTTCTCGGCGGAACCGACGATCACCTCTTTGAGAGGTGACCACTCGTCGAAGCTGTTCAGTTTCATCGGCGCCCCGTTCGTCTCGGGTCTGGTCCGGAGGCCCGGACAGACATCGGGCTCGGAACAAGATGGCAGCCACCGTGGCTGAACTCCACCCTTCCCCTTCGGAATTCAAGCTTTTCTGGATCCTTGAGCTTCCCTTGAGCGGCTCTGGATTGCCGTGGGTTGCCACCGTGTCGGCACGAGCTCTAGCGTGCTTTCTCGTTGCACTGCGGCCATCCCAGAACCGGGCCATCGATCCCGAACAGAGGAATGCAGAATGAGCACCTCGCACGAAGGCGACCCCGTATTCGACCGTTTCCAGTTCCTCATGAACGCTCCCGCGCTTTACAACGCGGTGACCACGGCGGTCGAACTGGGAATATTCAAGCACCTCGCCGGCAGCCCGCGGGCCGATTTCGATCAGCTTCGGGAGGCCGCCGGAATTCCGGCCCACCAGCTGCGGGTCCTGCTGCAGGCCGTCTGCTCGACCGGTCTGCTGCGCCGCGAGGACGGCCGGTACCTCAACTCCGCCGTCGCCGACGACCTGCTGGCCACGGACGCCGAGGACAGCTGGGGCCACATCATGGTGGGCTGGAAGGAGGTGTACTACCCGGCCTTCGCGCAGATGACGACCGCTCTGCGGGCCGGTACGAACACCGCCCTCGCCGACTACCCGGGCGACGAACCCACGCTCTACCAGCGGCTTTCGCGCAACCCCGAGCTGGAGGCGGTCTTCCACAAGGCGATGAGCGCCTTCACGCTCCGCTCGGTGGACGGCCTGGTCGAGCGCGAGGAGTTCGCGTCCGTACGGCGGCTGCTGGACGTCGGCGGCGGCGACGGCACCACCTCCGCCCGGCTCGTCGCCCGCTGGCCCGAGCTGCGCTCCACGGTCTTCGACATGCCGAGCGTGTCCCGGCTCGCCGACGACAAGACCGCGTCGGACACCTCGGGCCGCCTCGCCCTGCACCCCGGCGACATCTTCACCGATGTGTTTCCGCGCGGCGCCGATTCCATTCTCTTCAGCCACGTTCTGGAGATCTTCTCGGAGGAGCAGATCCTCGGTCTCCTGACGAAGGCGTACGACGCACTGCCCGAGGGCGGAAAGATCTTCCTGTACGGCTACAACGTGTCCGACGACGAGACCGAGGGAATCTTCGGCGCCCGTCTCGGTCTGTACTTCAACGTCCTTGCCAGCGGCCAGGGAATGGCATATCCCGCACGCGACTACGAGGCCTGGCTGACGAAGGCCGGATTCCGCGAGGCGCGGACGGTCACCGGCCTTCCGTATGAGCACGGACTGACCCTGGGCGTCAAGTAAAAACACGGTCAAGCAAACCCGGGACCAGGTAGAACCGGGCGCCGGGAAATCCGCACCGATCACCGAGGGAGAAGATCAATGCCCAACCCTTTCGAAGATCCGGACGGAACTTTCCTCGTCCTCGTCAACGATGAGGGCCAGCATTCCCTGTGGCCCGAATTTGCAGCTGTTCCGGAGGGTTGGGCCGTCGTGCTCGGTGCGTCCGACCGGCCGGCCTGCGTCGCGTACGTCGAGGAGAACTGGCAGGACCTGCGGCCGAGGAGTCTGGCCGCCCTGCTGGACCCGGCGGCCTGACGGACGTCCGGCCGCCGGGTCCGCCGGGCCGCAGCTCGGCGGGCGACCACCGCCTCCGGCGGCCGGGTCGGGGCGTCCGGGCCGGGGCCACCCGCCCGGACCCCCCGACCGCCCCCGGCGGACGACCAGTTCCAGCAGACACACGACTCCAGGAGCGGACGACGATGATCGCGGGTTCGGTGCACGAGTCCTTCCGGGCGCAGGCGATGCGCACCCCGGATGCGGAAGCCGTGCGGTGTGCGGGACGCAGCCTCACCTACCGGGAGCTGGAGGAGCGGTCGAACCGGCTGGCCCACCGGCTCGTCGCCGAGGGCGCGGGGCCCGAGCGCCCGGTGCTGGTCCTCACCGACCGCTCGGTCGAGCTGGTGGTGGGCCTGCTGGCGATCCTCAAGTCCGGCTCCTTCTACCTGCCGCTGCACACCGCCTTCCCGCAGGACCGCATGCAGTGGATGGCCGGGGAGAGCCGGGCCCCCGTCCTGCTCGCCGACACCACGATGCAAGGCCGCTGGCTGCCGGAGGTCCCGGCGACGGTCCTGGTCGACCGGCCCGAGGAGTTCGCGCACCACCCGGCCACCGCCCCCGAAGTACCGGCGGCGCCCGACCAGTTGGCGTACGTGATGTACACCTCGGGCTCCACCGGGCTGCCCAAGGGCGTGGCCATCAGCCACCAGGGCATCCTCGACCTCGTCGCCGACTCGATGTTCACGGTCCCCGGCGCGCACGACCGGGTGCTCCTGGTGGCCTCGTACGCCTTCGACCCCTCCACGTACTCCTTCTGGTACCCCCTGCTGCACGGCGGCACGGTGGTCGTCGCCGCCGAGGACGAGCTGACCGTCGACCGGCTGGCCCGGCTCTTCGGGCAGGAGCGCATCACCGGCGTGGACATCACCGCCGGGCTGTTCCGCGTCATCGCCGAGGAGCGGCCCGAGTGCTTCCGGGGCGTACGGGAGATCATCACCGGCGGGGACGTCAACTCGCCCACCGCCGTGCGCAGGGCCCTCGACGCCTGCCCGGGCCTGACGGTCCGCTGCGCGTACGGGCCCACCGAGACCACGCTGTTCGCCACCCAGGCCCCCTGGCGGGAGTCCGCCGCGGTGCCCGAGCCCGTGCCGATCGGCCGGCCGCTCGACGGGATGGGCGGGTACGTGCTCGACGACCGGCTCCGCAAGGCGGCGACCGGGGAGACCGGCGAGCTCTACATGGCGGGACCCGGCCTGGCCCGGGGCTACTTCAACCGTCCCGCGCTGTCCGCCGAGCGCTTCGTCGCGGACCCCTTCGGGCCGCCAGGCACCCGGATGTACCGCACCGGCGACCTGGCCCGCTGGAACGCGGACGGGCTGATCGAGTTCGCCGGACGGGTGGACAACCAGGTCAAGATCCGCGGCTTCCGCATCGAGCCCGGCGAGGTCGAGGCCACCCTGGCCGCCTTCCCCGGCCTGCGCCAGGCCGCCGTCGCCGTCCGCGAGGACCGGCCGGGTGACAAGCGTCTGGTCGGCTACGTCGTCCCGGACGAGGGCGTCGCGGTCGACCTCGGCGCGGTGCGCGCCCACCTGTCGGAGCGGCTGCCCGCCTACATGGTGCCCTCGGCCGTCGTCGTCATCGACGAGCTGCCGCTGACCCCCAACCACAAGGTCGACCACCGTGCGCTGCCCGCGCCGCCCACCGAGCGGCAGGACGGCAGGGGCCCGCGCGACGAGCGGGAGCGGCTGCTGTGCGGCCTGGTCGCGGACGTCCTGGACGCCCCCGGCACCGGCATCGACGACGACTTCTTCGCACTCGGCGGGCACTCGCTGCACGCGACCCGGCTGATCAGCCGCATCCGTGCGGCCTTCGACATCGACCTCGGGGTGGCCGCCGTCTTCGCCCACCCCACCGTCGCCGCACTCGCCGAGGCCGTCGGGCGGGCGCCCGCGGCCCGGCCCGCGCTGCGCGCCCTGCCGCGGCCCGACCGGGTCCCGCTGTCCGCCGCCCAGTACCGGCTGTGGTTCCTCGGCCAGTTGGAGGGCCGGTCGGCGACGTACAGCCTGCCGATCGCGATCCGGCTGCGCGGCCCGCTCGACACCGGGGCGCTGGAGGCGGCCCTGGGCGATGTGCTGGCCCGGCACGAGGGGCTGCGGACCGTGTTCCCCGAGGTCGACGGCGAGCCCTGCCAGGTGGTCCTCTCCCCCGAGCGGGCCCACCCCGCGCTGCCGGTCGAGCAGGTGGCCGACCTCGCGGCGACCCTGCGCGCGGCGGGCCGCGAGCCCTTCGACCCGACCACCGAACTGCCGCTGCGGGCACGCCTGTTCGCGGAGGGCGACGACGCGCACACACTGCTGCTGACGATGAATCACATCGGCAGCGACGGCTGGTCGATGGAGCCGCTCACCCGCGACCTGCGCGAGGCCTACACCGCGCGCCTCGACGGCGCGGCCCCCGACCGGTCGCCGCTGCCCGTCCAGTACGCCGACTACGCCCTGTGGCAGCGCGAACTCCTCGGCGCCGAGGACGACCCGGAGAGCCTTTCCTCCCGTCAACTCGCCTACTGGCGCACCGCGTTGGAGGGCGTGCCCGAGGAGCTGGAGCTCCCCCTCGACCGGCCCAGGCCGACGGTGTCGGGGCACGAGGGCGGCGTCGTCCCGGTCCGGATCGGCGCCGCGCTCCACGACGCCATCGTGAAACTCACCCGCACCACCCGCACCACCGTCTTCATGGTGCTGCAGGCGGCCGTGGCCGGGCTGCTGACCCGGCTGGGCGCGGGCACCGACATCCCCGTCGGCTCCACCATCGCCGGGCGCACCGACGCCGCCCTCGACGACCTGGTCGGCTTCTTCGTCAACACCCTGGTGCTGCGCACCGACACCTCGGGCGACCCGGCCTTCACCGAGCTCCTTGAGCGGGTGCGGGAGACGGACCTGGCCGCGTACGAGCACCAGGACGTGCCGTTCGAGCGGGTCGTCGAGGCCCTCAACCCGGCCCGCACGCCCGGCCGTCACCCGCTGTTCCAGGTGATGCTGGTCCTGGAGAACCCCGGCGGCTACCGCTTCTCCCTGCCCGGCGTCACCGCCGATTCGAAGGAGCTGTTCACCGGCACCGCCAAGTTCGACCTGCTGTTCAGCTTCACCGAGGAGTACGCGGCCGACGGCACGCCGCTCGGCATCACGGGCCGCCTTGAGTACGACACCGGCCTGTGCGACCCGGCCACCGCCGCTCTGCTCGGGGAGCGCCTGGAGCGGCTGCTGGCCGACGCGGTACGGGCGCCCGAGCGCGCGCTGTCCGAGGCCGACCTGTTCCTCGACGGCGAACGCGAGCGGGTGCTGACCGGGTGGAACGCCACCGGGGCCGCGCTCCCGCTGCCCGCCACCGTGACCGAGCGGTTCGAGGAGCAGGCGGCCCGTACCCCGCAGGCACCGGCCGTGGTGGCCGACGGAGTCCGTCTCTCGTACGCCGCACTGAACGCGCGGGCGAACCGCCTGGCGCACGAGCTGACCGATCGGGGGGCCGGCCCGGAGACCCTGGTCGGGCTGTGCCTGCCGCGCGGCGCGGACATGATCACCGCGATCCTGGCCGTCTGGAAGACCGGCGCCGCCTACCTGCCCGTCGATCCCGCCGAACCCGCCGGGCGCACCGCCTTCCAGCTGGCCGACAGCGGGGTGCGGCTGCTGGTGGGCACCCGGGCCTCGCTGGCCGCCCTGCCGGAGGACGGGACGCCGTGGCTGGTCCTGGACGACGAGACGGTGGCGGTGTCGCTCGCCGGGCGACCGGACACCGGTCCCGGCACGGCCGTCGCGCCGGGCACGGGGGCCGCACCGCGCACGGCCGTCGCGCCGGGCACAAAGACCGCACCGCGCACGGCCGTCGCGCCCGGACAACTGGCGTACGTCATCTACACGTCGGGCTCGACGGGCCGACCCAAGGGCGTCGCCGTCACGCACGGCTCCCTCGCCAACTACACGGACGCGGTCCCCGGCCGGATCGGCGTCGGGGAGTCCGGCGGCCGGTACGCGCTGCTGCAGCCGCAGGTCACCGACCTGGGCAACACGATGGTGTTCGCCAGCCTCGCGACCGGCGGCGAGCTGCACATCCTCGACGCCGGGGCGATCACCGACCCGGACGCCGTGGCCGCGTACCTGAAGGACCATCGCATCGACTACCTCAAGGCGGTCCCCTCGCACCTCGCGGCGCTCTCCGCCGGGGGCGGCACGGCACGGGTGCTGCCCGCGAAGTCGCTGGTCCTGGGCGGCGAGGCGGCGGACCCCGCCTGGACCCGGGAGCTGATCGCCGCGGCGGACGACCGGGGGCTGCGGGGGCTGTTCAACCACTACGGGCCGACGGAGACCACCATCGGCGTGACCACCGCCCCGCTGCCCCGGCAGGTGCGGGACGGCGCCGCGATCCCGGTGGGCGCACCGATCGCCCGTACCCGGCTGTACGTGCTCGACCCGTGGCTGCGGCCCGTGCCGCCCGGCACGACCGGTGAGCTGTACGTCGCCGGGGCCGCGCTCGCCCGCGGTTACGTGGGCCGCCCAGGACTCACGGCCGCCTCCTTCGTGGCCTGCCCCTTCGAGTCCGGGCAGCGCATGTACCGCACCGGCGACCTGGCCCGCTGGAACGCGGAAGGACAGGTCGTCCTCGCCGGGCGCGCCGACGACCAGGTGAAGGTCAGGGGCTTCCGGATCGAGCCGGGCGAGGTGCGGGCCGCGCTGGCCGAGCACCCCGGGGTCGCCCAGCTGGCCGTGGTGGCCAGGGAGGACGTCCCCGGCGACGTACGGCTCGTCGCCTACGCCGTACCCGCCCTGGCCGGAGACGGCCAACTCGCCGCGGGTCTGCGGGAGTTCGCGGCACGCAGGCTCCCCGAGCGGATGCTGCCCTCGGCGGTCGTGGTCCTGGACCGGCTGCCGCTGACCCCGAACGGCAAGCTCGACCGCAAGGCCCTGCCCGCGCCCGACCGCACCGCCGACCCGGCTGCCGGACGGGGTCCCGTCACCCGGGGCGAGCAGCGGCTGTGCGAGCTGTTCGCCGAGGTCCTGGGGCTCGACGCGGTGGGCGTCGACGACGACTTCTTCGCCCTGGGCGGGCACTCGCTGCTCGCGACCCGGCTGGTCGGCCGCATCCGCGCCGAGCTGGACGGCGCGCTGCCGGTCCGTACGCTCTTCGCGGCGCCGACCGCGGCCCGGCTCGCCGCACGGCTGGGCCGGGGCGGGCAGCACGAGCGGCAGGACTCGCTCGGCGTGCTGCTGCCGCTGCGCGAACAGGGCACCCGGCGGCCGCTGTTCTGCGTGCACCCCGCCATCGGGCTCGGCTGGTGCTACAGCGGGCTGCTCACGCACCTGGACGGCGACCAGCCGGTGTACGGCCTGCAGGCCCGCGCGTTCACCGAACCCGAAGCGGCGCCGCAGGACTTCGACGCCCTGGTCGCCGACTACCTGGCCGAGATCCGCGCCGTACAGCCGCACGGCCCGTACGCGCTGCTCGGCTGGTCGTTCGGCGGCACCGCCGCGCACGCCCTGGCGGTGCGGCTGCGGGAGGACGGCGAGGAGGTCGACTTCCTCGGGGTCCTCGACGGGTACCCCACCCGGGACGACTGGCGCCGGGAGCCCCTCGCGCACGACGACCCGAAGGTGTGGGCCGAGATCGCGGAGTCCGTCGGGCACGACCCGAGCGCACCCGGCAGCCCGCTGGCCGTGGCGCTCGGACCGGCCGGACTGGCGGCGCTGCCACGGGTGTTCACCGGTGTCTCCAGGCTCCGCGAGGGCACCGTCACGGGGGTCCTGGACGGCTCGATGGTGTTCTTCGGCGCCGCCGCGGGCCGCCCCGAACGGTTCACGCCCGACCTGTGGACGCCCCATGTCACCGGCGGCGTCGAGGTGCACGAGATCGACTGCGCCCACGGGGCCATGACCGGGCCCACCGCACTGGCCGTCGTCGGCCCGGTCGTCGCCAAGCACCTGGGCCGGCGGTCCAGGCAATCGGAATGAGGGATGCCATGAACAGCCCGGCCACGTACACCCCTGCTCCTGCTCCTGCCTCTGCCCCCGCACCCGCCCCTGTCCCTGTCCCTGTCCCTGTCCCTTCCGCCCCCCGCCCCAACGCCCTGATCCTGCACGTGAAGTCGGGCAGGCTGCCCGCGGTGCTGCGATCGGCACCGGAGATCGGCCACCTCACCGTGATCACCGAGCCGGGCCACACCGAGCGGTACGGGCCCGAGGTGGACGTCCGGCTGGTCGACGACGTCCTCGATCCGGCGAGCGTGTGCCGCGAGGCGCTGCGCGCCTTCGCGGAGCGCCGGATCGACCTCGTGCTGTCGCCCTTCGAGCTGGGCATGTCGGTGGCCGGGCAGCTGCGCTCGTACTTCGGTCTGCCCGGCATCGGCTACGAGACGGCCAACGCCTTCTCCCACAAGTACGTGATGAAGCAGCGCATGGCGGCCGGCGGCGTCCCCGTCGCCGGGTTCCGGTTCGCCGCCGCACTGCGCAACGTGCCCGAGGCCGCCGAGGAGCTGGGCTGGCCGGTCATCGTCAAGCCCGTCCTGGGCGGCGGCTCCCTGGACATCCGGGCGTTCTCCGGCCGGGCGGCCTTCGACGAGTTCTGCGACTCCCCCGCAGCCGACTCCCTCAAGGCGCGCGAAGTCCCCCTGATCGTCGAGCAGTTCGTCGAGGTGCTGGACGAGTACCACTGCGACGGGATCGTGCACGGCGGCGAGGTCGCCTTCGCCTCCCTGTCCCGGTACTTCGTGCCGGTGCTCGGCCGCAAGGAGGTCTTCGGCTCCCATCTCGTCACCGACGAGGCCCCGGACCACGACCTCATGCGCGCACTGCACGCCCGTACCGTGCGCGCCCTCGGCCTCGAAGCGGGCGTCACCCACATGGAGTTCTTCCGGACGCCCGACGGCATCCTCGCCGGGGAGATCGCCTGCCGCCTCGGCGGCATGGGCGTCGTCGACGCCGTCCGGCTGCAGACCGGCGTCGACCTGTGGCGGGGCTTCCTGGACACCTCCCTGGGGCTGGAGCCCACCGTCGAACGGCGGGGCGGACGCACCGACACCGTCGCCCACCTGCGGCTGCCCATGACGCCCGGACGCATCGTCAGGCTCAGTACGGCGGAGGAGCTGGAGGCCGTACCCGGGGTGCTCAAGGCCGACATGAAACGGCGGATCGGCGACGTCGTCCCGGCCCGGCTGGGCTCCGCCACCGGCAGCGGACTCGTGTACTTCGCCGTGTCCGACCCGGCCGAGATCGACGGGACGGTCCGGCGGATCCACGACGCGTACGAGTTCGAGACCGAGGACGTCGTGGAGGAGGCGGCATGAGCGGGCAGGCCACGAGCGAGCAGGTCACCGGCGAGCAGAGCGCCGACCCGCAGGTCACGGACGAGCAGGGCACCGGCGAGCACGTCCTGATCGTAGGACCGGGCCGCGACCTGCCCACCCGGGTCCGCCGGGCCCGGCCGGGCAACCGGACCACCGTCATCTGCCGCCTGGAGTCGGTGGCCCGGGTGCGCGAGATCACCGAGCACTCCGCCGTCCTGGCGCTGCCCTCCGACGCCCCCGACGAGGAGTGGATCGCGCTGGCGGCCGCCGCCCACGCCCGGCATCCGTTCACCCGGATCGCCGGATTCCTGGAGTTCGACCAGCGCCGCTGCGCCGTCATCGGCGAGGCGCTCGGACTGGCCACCCACCCGCCGCGGACCGTCGACCTGGTCTGCGACAAGGACGCCATGCGGGCCCGGCTGCGCGAGAGGGGCGTCGACTCCACCGCGTCGGCCCGCGTCGCCGACCTGGCCCAACTGGAGGAATTCGCCGCCGAGTTCGGGTTCCCGTGCATCGTCAAGCCGGTCGAAGGCGCGGGCAGCAGGGGCGTCGCGCGGGTGGACCGGGCCGGGGAACTGGCCGCCGCACTCGCCCGCGCGGGCGGCGAGGCCGTCGTCGAGCAGTTCCACGAGGGCCCGCAGTACAGCGTGGAGGCGTTCTCCGAGGAGGGGGAGCACCAGGTCCTCGCGGTCACCCGCAAGTTCTCCGACCCGGCGACCTTCGTCGAGCTCGGTCACGTCTCGCCCGCGGAGCTCACCGACGCCCGGGAGAAGGAGATACGCGCGTACGCGGAACGGGTGCTGGACGCGCTGGACGTACGGTACGGGCCCACCCACACGGAGATCGTCCTCGGTGCGGAAGGGCCCCGGTGCATCGAGACGCACCTGCGGATGGGCGGCGACCGGATCCCGTACCTGACGCGGGACTCGACCGGTGTCGACCTCGCCGAGTGCACGGTGCGCCAGACCGTCGGCGAGGCCGTGCTGCCGGGCATCCGGGCCGTCCTGGCGGAGCCGCGCGAGCCGGTCTGCCACGCGATCTGGTTCGCGGCGCTGCCCGCCGCGGGGGTGCTCACCGGCACGAGCGGCCTCGACGAGGCGCGGGCCGTGCCCGGGGTCACCGAGGTGGACCTGCTGGTGGATCCGGGCAGCACGGTCGGCGGCCTGGACTCGTCCTGGTCCCGCGTCGGCTACGCCCGTGCGTGCGGCCCCACCGAGGACGCGGCGGTGGGCGCGGCCCGCGAGGCCGTGTCCCGGCTCGGCTTCCAGCTCCAGGTGAGGGCCGGCGAGGGGCAGGCCGTGTAGTGCGGCGGACCTTCGCCACGTACCCGGCGAGCCACCCACGCGCGCACCCGCGCGAACGCCCGTGAATGCCCGCGCACATGCCCGCGCGAACGAGGAGAAACACCGTGACTGACAAGGCCGTACTGCCGAAGACCTTCCGGCGGCTGTGGGCCGCATCGGCGGTGTCGGCGCTCGGCGACGGCGCCTATCTGGCCGCGCTTCCGCTGATCGCCGCGAGCATGACCCACGATCCGGTCGTCCTGTCGCTGGTCGCGGCGGCCGCGCGGCTGCCCTGGCTGCTCTTCGGCCTGATCGGCGGTGCGCTGGTCGACCGCTGGGACCGGCGCCGCACCATGTGGATCGCGGACCTGGCCCGCTCGGTGCTGCTGGTCGTCGCCGCCGTCGGCGCGGCGACCGGGCTGATCGGCATCCCGCTGCTGATCGTGCTCGCCTTCCTGCTGTGCCTCGGGCAGATCATGTTCGACACCGCCACGACCGCCTATCTGCCCGAACTCCTCGACCGGGAACCGGAGTTGCTGCAGCGCGGCAATGCCCGTCTGTTCGCCACGCAGACCGCGGCGAACGGCTTCGCAGGGCCGCCGCTGGGCGCCGCGCTGTTCTCCGTCGGCCGGACCGTGCCGCTGGTCGCCGACGCGGTGTCGTTCCTCTTCAGCGCCCTGGTGATCAGGTCGCTGCCGAAGACCCCGCCGAGGCCGGTGCCGCGCAGGCGCTCGGTCCTCGCGGAGGCGCGCGAGGGCGCGGCGTACCTCTTCCGCGATCCGCTGCTGCTCGGGCTCTCGCTGCGGCCCGCGTTCGGCAACCTGGCGTTCGCGGCGGGCGAGGCCGTGTTCGTCCTGTTCGTCAAGGACGAACTGCACCTGGGTCCTGCCACGTACGGCATGCTGCTCACCGCCGAGGCGGCGGGCGGCCTCGCGGGCAGCGCGGTGGCCCGCTGGCTCGGCGACCGGCTCGGCCGGGGAGTGGCCCTGACCCTGGCACCGGCGCTCGCCACCTGCTCGCAGGTCGCGCTGGGGCTCTCCAACAACGCGTGGACGGCGGGCGCCGCGATGGTCCTGTGCGGCGCGTCGGTGGGCACCATGATCGTGCTGGCGTCCTCGATCCGGCAGGCCGTCGTCCCCGACCACATGATGGGCCGGGTCGCGTCCTGCGCCCGGC
The DNA here is from genome assembly GCF_044333135.1 of Streptomyces sp. NPDC021093. Lineage (NCBI taxonomy): Bacteria > Bacillati > Actinomycetota > Actinomycetes > Kitasatosporales > Streptomycetaceae > Streptomyces > Streptomyces sp. NPDC021093. Next base: position 63,864 of record NZ_JBIRQJ010000015.1, read on the forward strand.
TGATGTCGATGGGCTCCGTACCGCTGGGCGCGCTGCTCGGCGGCTACCTGGCGACGACGCTGGGTCTGCGCGCCCCGTACCTGATCGGTGCGGGCTTCCTCATCGTCACGACGCTCCTGAGCGCGACCGTCACGACGAACCGCAGGATCGACGCGGCCCTCGCGAAGGCGGCGGCGGACCGGCAGGAAGAGGCCGCGGAGACGGCGGCTCAAGCGAAGACGGAGGCAGAGGTGCCGGAGTCGGTCGGCAGGCCGAACGATCCGCAGGGCTGAGCGAGCGAGAGGGAGGGGGCGCCGGTGCGATCGGCAGGACGGGGTGCACCGCTCGGTCTGCTGGAGGAGCTCTTCGCGGCCTCCCGGCACGGCGAGGGCTGCGCGGCGCTCGTCACCGGCGGCCCCGGCATCAGGAAGAGCTCGCTGCTGCGCGATTTCGCCGGGTGGGCGGGGCAGACCGGACGGGCGGGACGGACCGGGCGGGCAGGCAGGGCGGGCGGGCAGGCAGGCAGGGCAGCCGGGCGTGCTGGTGCTGAGTGCGACCGCCTCGCCGGCCGGGTCCGGGATCTGCCGGTACTGAGCGGCCCGCGCCGCGCGGTGGACGCGCCGCGCGGTGGACGCGCCGCGCGGTGGACGCGCCGCGCGCGTGGGGTGTTCACGTGCGGTACGGGCGGCCGGTGGGGACCGCATCAACCCGGCGCTGGTGGTGACCAGTTGGGCACGTACCCCGCGGGGCGTTCCGTCGGGCGTGCTGCTGCGGGCGGGTGACCGGCAGGCGCGGCCCGGCGGCCCGGGTGCGTACCGCGTCGATCATGTCGGCATGCGTACGAGACGAAGGACCCTCGCCGTCGGTGCCCTGTCCGTCTGCGGGCTGCTCGCCGCCGGTTCCGCCTCCGCGGCCAAGGACCCCTGCCTCCATCCGGTCGGCAACTGGGCCGGGGCCACCCTGCCCGGCGACCACACCAGTGTCGGCGCCCGGTGGCGCGTCCCCGCGGTCGACTGCGCCGAGTCCGGCGAAGAGGCCCAGACCGACAACTGGATCGGCAGCGGCACCGGCAGGAGCTGGCAGGACCCGCTGAACCAGATCGGCACCAGCGCACTCTGCCAGGACGGCACGGCCCACTACTTGGCGTGGTGGGAGCAGTACCCCGCCGCCCCCTACAACTTCACCGACACGCTCCGGCCCGGCGATCTGATGTCTGCCGCGATCAGCCGTGAAGCAGGCTCGCAGGACTACCTGCTGAAGCTGACCAACAGGACCCGGAAGTGGTCCCGGAAGGTCTCGCTCGCCGGACCGCCCACCAGCACCCAGGTCCAGGTCATCACCGAGCTGCACACTCCCGCCGCCGTGACCTCGACCGCCCGGTACGACGCGGTCGAGGTCGACGGCAGGCCGCTGCTCTCGTACCGGGACACGCTGAAGGTCACGTCCCGGCGGACGGGCGGCGTCTGTGTCGACACCAGCACGCCGGGCCCGACCACTCTGGTCACCGCGGTCCGGAAGTCCTAGTCCTGGGGAGACGCGATGCGTCCGGCCCCGCGGCGTCCGGTCCTCAGGCGGGGCGCTTGGCCATGACGACCACGCCCGGCCCGGTCTGCTCGTCCGCGGGGAGCCGGAGTTCGGCGACCGGGTGCAGTCCGGCCTGCTCGATCAGGGCCACGAGCTGTTCCGGCCGCCACTTGTGCGTGGTCCAGCTCACGGGCCCGCCGTAGGCCTCCGTACGCACCAGGTCCTCGTCGCCGACGTGGGTCGCGGTGATCAGGTGGCCGCCCGGCTTCAGTGCGCGCGCGAACATGGCGAGGACCTGCGGAAGGACCTCGCGGGGGAGGTTGAACAGCGACCACCACCCGAGCACGCCGCCGAGCGACGCCTCTTCGAGGTCGAGTTCGGTGGCGGAGGCGACGCTGAAGCGGCACTGCGGATGAAGCCGCCGCGCGTTCTCGATCATGCCGGGTGAGAGGTCGACTCCGGACACGTCGAGTCCGCGTTCGGCGAGGTAGCCGGTCACGGTTCCGGGCCCGCAGCCGACGTCGAGAACGGGCCCGAGCCCGCTCACGGTGTCGGCGAAGGCGTCGATCGACGCCTTGAGCCAGGGGTGACGACGGATGTCGCCCATTCCCGTCGTCACCACCATGTGGGCGTAGTTGTCGGCCACCCGGTCGTAGGACTCGCGGACCGTGTCGAGATCGGCCGGGCGGTCGATGTGGTGTGTGCGCATCGGCCCACCCTAGGAGGCTGCTCGGGCTGCTCAGGCTGTCGGGGTGCCGAACCAGTGGGCGGCGGCCCGCTCGAACGGTGCCCGGTCATCGAAGCCGCGTGCGCCCGCCCAGGCGACGACTCCGTCGGGCCGGACCAGTACGGCGTCGAGGCCGAGGTCGTTGCGGGCCGGCCCGGCGACGTACCGTACCCGCTCGTCCCAGCCCTTCGCCGCCTCCCGCAGACGGCGATCGGGGGTGAAGTCGAGGACCACGCCCCGCCCTTCCTGCATCAGGTCGCCGAGGCGGGTGCCGTCCTCCAGGCGGAGTTCGGGGGCGTTGCGGCCGACCAGCGGATGCTCGCTGCCGGGGTCGCCGCTGCCGAGGTCGTAGCGGACCGAGGCGCCGGACAGCTTCTCGAACATGTACGTCGTTCCGTCCCTGGTCCCGAGCAGGTCGCGGACCACTGCCTGAACCGCCCGGCCGTGCGGGCCCGGTTGCAGGGTCGCCACCTGGGCGCGCGTCCATTCCACCACCCACTCGCCGACCGGATGGCGCTCGCGGGTGTAGGTGTCGAGCAGTCCGTCCGGGGCGTGGGCGCGGGGATTGGCGCGAGCATTGGCGTCGGCGTGCACGGTCGCCGCGAGCTTCCAGCCCAGGTTCAGGGCGTCGCCGATACCGACGTTGAGGCCCTGCCCTCCCAGCGGAGAGTGGATGTGGGCGGCGTCGCCCGCGAGCAGGACGCGGCCCTGCCGGTAGGTCGTCGTCAGCTTCGCCCGGTCGGTGTAGCTGGAGGCGAGGTGGACCTCGTTCAGCGTCACGTCGGTGCCGGACACCCGCCGCAGAACCGCCTGGAGGTGTGCGTGGCTCGGCGGCTGCGAGCGGTCGAAGGCACCGCCGTCGAACTCCATCACGCTGAGGTACCCCGCCATTTGGAGGTAGATGCCCATGGGGGTCGGATTGATCCCGGGGCGCAGCTTCTCGGGGTCGGCGATGTCGGCGAGCATGGTGTAGCCGGTGAACTGCGGTTCCGTACCGACGAATTCGAAGCCCGTGAGCCTGCGCACCGTACTGCGTCCGCCGTCGCAGCCGACGAGCCAGCGTCCCGCGTACTCGTCGTCGCCCGCGTGGGCGACCACGTTCTCGTCGTACTGCGTGACGGCCGAGACCGTGACGCCGCGCCTGATCTCCACGCCGAGCTTGACCGCCCGCTCAAAGAGCACGCTCTCGACCGCTTCGAGGCTGGTCAGCATGGGTTCCGGCGCCGGGCCTGAAAGCCGGAACGGCAGGGCTGCGACGTCGACGTTCGCCGGGTCGAGCACCAGTCCTGCGAAGTGCCCCACCCGGGCGGGAGGCGCCGGCTCGTCCGCGTCGGGGCCCGCATCGGGGCCCGCATCGGGGCCCGCGCCGGGGCCCGCGCCGGGGTAGTTGTCGATGCCCGACGCCTCCAGCAGCTCCTGCAGCATCCCCCGGCGGTGGAACGTCCCGACCGACGTGGCCGACAGACCGCGCAGCCCGAGCGGCATGACCCGCCACGGGGTGCGCGGCTGCGGCTCCTGCTCAAGCACCAGTACGGAACAGTCCGCGAGGCCGAGCTCGCACGCGAGGAACAGGCCCACCGGGCCGGCGCCCACGATCACTACGTCGTACACGAAGATCACCCCTCCAAGGCGGACGCACGTCCGGGCGGGTGCCCGGCGGGTCCATGTGAAAGGTGTCAACTCCCGTCGACAATCCACCGACAGGCCGCCCACACCGGTCCGACAGCCCCCACCGCGGCCGGGTGTCGACGTCGCACAGGCGGCTCCCGACCCTCGCCCAGATTGCAAAGAGTTCTTCGCGGAGAACTCTTTGCGAAGAACTCTTTGTGGTTTACCGTATGCCGTATGACTGATGCAGCGGAGAGTCCCGAAGGCCCGAACGTCGAAGAGGGCTCGGTCGTCCTGGATGCCAAGGGGCTGCGCGCCCTGGCGCATCCGGTGCGCGTGCAGGTGGTCGGGCTGCTGCGGAAGCACGGCCCGTCGACGGCCACCCGTCTCGCGGAGCGGTTGGGCGTGAATTCCGGTACGGCCAGTTACCACCTGCGCCAGCTCGCCGCGGCCGGCTTCGTGGCCGAGGACACGGAGCGGGGGAACGCGCGGGAACGGTGGTGGCGTTCGGTGCACCAGGTGACGCGCTTCGACCACGAGGACCTCGCGGAGCGGGAGCCTGAGGCGGCGCTGGCGTATCTGCAGTCGGTGCACAGCACGTACACCATGCGCACCCAGCAGGGGCTGCACGGTCTGCAGGCGCTGCCGCGGGCGTGGCGGGAGGTGTTCGACATGAGCGACGCCGCGCTGCAGCTCACTCCCGCGCAGGCCCGGGAGATGCGCGACGAGATCTGGTCCGTGATCGATCGCTACCGGCGGGCCCCGGGCGACGAGGAGAGCCAGGACACCGAGCGGGTGTGGGTGAACTTCCATGTGCTGCCGGAGGTCAACCTCACGGAGCAGGAGGAGGGTTGATGCGGTACGAGAAGGAGGATGCGGTCGGCCGGGCGCGATTACGGCCGCTCGCGGGAGTTCTGACGGCACTGCTGGTCGCGCACAGCGGCACCAGGATCTCGGCCATCGCCATTCCGTGGTTCGTGCTCGTGACGACCGGCAGCGCCACACAGACCGGTCTGGTCGCGTTCTGCGAGATGGGCCCCTATGTCGCGGTCAAAGCCTTCGCCGGGCCGCTGGTCGACCGGATCGGGCCCCGCCGGATCTCCTGGGTGGCGGATGTCGTCAGCGCGGCCGCCGCCCTGCTGATACCCCTGCTGCACGCCGAAGGCATGCTCTCCTTCGGGGTCCTGCTGGCCCTGGTCGCGGTCATAGGCACGGTCCGCAGCCCCGGGGACCTCGCGAAGGACGTCATGATCCCCGAGGCGGCCGGACTCAGCCGGGTGCCGCTGGAACGGGCGACCGGTCTGCAGGGCGTGTTCGAGCGCCTGGCCGGGACCGTGGGGCCTGCCGCCGGAGGCACTCTGGTGGGGCTGGTGGGCCCGATGGTCGGGTTGGGGGTCAACGCCGTCTGTTTCGCGCTGGGTTCGCTGATCATCGCCGTGGCGCTGCCCGCCGGCATGGGACGACCGCAGAAGCACGATGCCGAGAAGCACTTCGCCGAGAAGGGCAAGGGCGGGGAAGCGGGCGAGGGCGGGGGCACACGCGAGGCGCGGGACGGCTACTGGCACAGCTTCCGGCAGGGCTTCGCGTTCCTGCGCGGGCAGCCGATACTGCTGACGCTCTACGCGATGCTCGGCATCACGAACCTGCTGGACGCCGCATACGTGGCCGTGCTCATTCCCGTCTGGGCCTCGGGGTCCGGATACGGTCCTGCCACGATCGGGCTGGTGCTCGCCTCGTTCAGCGTCACGGCGACGGTCGGCAGCCTCATCGCCGCGGCGGTGGCCCACCGGCTGCGGCGCAGGCCGGTGTTCTTCCTCGGCTGGCTCGTCACGGGGGCACCGCGGTTTCTCATCCTCATGACGGACGCGCCGCTGTGGTGCGTGGCGGTGGTGATAGGCATCGGCGGTTTTGGCGGCGGCTTCATCAACCCGATCATCGGTGCCGTCACGTACGAGCGGATCCCCCCGGAAATGATGGGCAGGGCCCAGGGCATCGGCGACGCCATCACCTGGGCCGGGATTCCGCTGGGCGGTCTGCTCGCGGGCGCCGCCGTGGCGGGCATGGGTCTCGCACCCGCGCTGCTCATCGCGGGCGCCGTGTACTTCCTGACGACGAACCTCACCGGTCTGCGCCCGGAATGGCGTGAGATGGACCGCCACCGCGGCAAGGGACAGGCAGGGCGCAGTCCCCACGCCGCCCCGCGAGAACCCGCCTCATCAGCCTCCTAGCGGAGCCGACTTGGGAATTCCTCCTCACGGAGGAGACGAAGGCGCCGTGAGCTGCGGATACCTCTCGCCCCTTGAGAGGCCGCAGCGCTTCCCCGGAGAAACTCACCGGTGCTGCGCCGGATCGGCCGCACCTATATTCCTCGCGTCAGCTGCGACGGCCTCCTCCACCTCGACGGAACACCGGAGGAGTTGTCGGATCCGGTCAGAACCTTGGAGAAACGATGACGGAGTCCAGCGGGTCGACATCTCTGGATCTATCGGCCGGGCCCGGCACGGCGGTTGTCACCCCGGCAGCGGCGGCCGGTGCGCACGAAGCCCCGGCGTCACACGGCATCCCCGCGGGGTGGGCTCCGCGCCGGGCCGTCCGGGCGGAGACGATCCACGGCGGGTTCGAGGCCCAGGCCGCCCGCACTCCGCGGAGCATCGCGTTACGCGCCCGCGGTACGGAGCTGACCTACGAGGAGCTCAACGCCCGGGCGAACGTCCTGGCGCACCGGCTGCGCGCCCACGGCGTCGGGGCCGAGTCCCTGGTCGTCGTGTGTCTGCCGCGGTCCGTGGAGCTGCTCGTCAGCTTCCTCGCCGTGCTGAAGGCCGGTGGCGCGTACGTACCGCTGTCGCCCGGTGACCCGGTTCAGCGGCGGCGGCACATCGTTCAGGACGCGCGGCCCACCGTCGTCCTCACCGACGCCGATCACCGCGGTGCCCAGGAGTTCGCCGGTTCGACGGCCCTGTGCGTCGACGAGCTGCTGAGGTCCGTCGCGACCGCGGGACCTGCGGAACGGGGCGATCCGGCCGAGGAGGTCCGGCCGGAACAACTGGCCTACGTCATCTACACCTCCGGATCGAGCGGCCGGCCCAAGGGCGTGATGTGCCCGCACCGCGGGGTGGCGAACTACCTCGACTGGGCCGTCGAGACCTACACCACGCTCGGTGCCGACGGCGCCCCGCTCTTCTCCTCGGTCGGCTTCGACATGGTCGTGCCCAACATCTACGCGCCCCTGTGGTGCGGCCAGGCCGTACGGCTCGTCCCCGACGACCAGGACCTGCCCGCGCAGATCTCCGAGGTGCTGGCCTCGGGCCCGTACGGCTTCATCAAGCTGACGCCGGGACAGCTCGACCTGATCACCTCGATGACCGGGGCCGAAGGGGCGCGGAGCCTCGCGGGGCTGCTCGCCGTCGGGGCGGACCTCTTCCCGACGCAGTCGCTGCAGCGCTGGCGCGCACTCGACGCCACGACGCCCGTACTCAACGAGTACGGGCCGACCGAGGCCTCGGTGGCCAACGCCTTCTTCATGGTCCCGGACGGCTTCTCGGGGGAGACCATCCCGATCGGCAGGCCGATCGAGAACACCTCCATGTACATCCTGGACGACGACTTCCAGCAGGTCCCGGCCGGTGCGGAGGGCGAGATCTTCATCGGCGGGGTGTGCTGTGCCCGCGGCTACCTGGGCCGACCGGACCTGAGCAGCGAGAAGTTCGTCCCCGACCCCTACGCCCCGGAGCCCGGGGCCCGGATGTACCGCACCGGCGACCGGGCGACCTGGGACGACCTGGGCAACGCGGTCTTCCTGGGCAGGTCGGACCGCCAGCTGAAGATCCGCGGCCACCGGGTGGAACCCGGCGAGACCGAGGCGGCGCTCCGGCGCCACCCCGACATCCAGGACGCGGCCGTCGTGGGTCACCGCACCTCCCCCGACGCGCCGCTCGTGCTGAAGGCCTATCTCGTCGTCGACGGGGCCGTACCTGACGGGTTGGTCAAGTGGCTGGCGGAGCACGTCCCGGACTACGCCGTACCTCGGCACTACGCCGAGGTGGACTCGATCCCGCTCGACGCGAACGGGAAGGCCGACCGCTCCGCACTGGCGCGGCAGGATCCCGAACCCGAACGGGCCGCCGAAGGCCCGGGTGCGGAAGGCACCGAAGGACCGGGTGCGGGAAGCGTGGAGGACGTGCTGCGCGAGGCGTGGAAGTCCGTCCTGGGGGTCACCGCGGTGGATCCCGACGCGAACTTCTTCGAGCTCGGCGGCGACTCGATCTCGACCGTCCGCCTCGCCTCGAAACTGCGCGAGCAGGGCTACGAGCTGAGCCTCACCGACGTGTTCCGCTGTCCGACGCTGCACGCGCTGGCGTCCTTGGTGGTGCGGTCGGACGCGGTGGCCGAGACCACGATCGAGGTCGGCGGGCCGCTGTCGCTGACACCGATCCAGCAGTGGTTCATGGACCGCGATCCGGTGGACCGGGACCACCACAACCAGTCCGTCCTCCTGGAGTGGAAGGACGAGCCCGAGGTCTTCGCGCTGGAAACCGCCCTTGAGGCGCTGGTCAACGCCCATGACGCGCTCCGGATGCGCTTCGTGCAGGCCGACGGCAGGTGGCAGCAGGAGGTGGGCGAGGCGCCGCCCGGGTTCGAGCTGCTGTCCGAGGTCCATCTCGACCAGGACGCCGACGACGCCGGCCCCGGGCACGCACTCCAGGAGGCGGCCACCGAGCTGCAGCGCTCGCTCGACATCGGATGCGGACAGGTGCTGCGCGCCGCGCTGATCTCCGGCGCCGAACGCCCGCCCCTGCTCCTGATCGCCGTCCACCACCTCGTGGTCGACACCTTCTCCTGGCCGACCCTCGTACGCGATCTGGACGTCGCCTACACGAACCTCGTCGCCGGGCGCGAACCCGGCCTGTCCGAGGACGCCTTCGTCTTCTCCCAGTGGGCGAGCGCGCTCGCCGCCGTACGTCCGCGGGAGGCCGCGCCGTCCGGCGGCGGGGAGAACGCGGCACCCGAGCCGGTCTCCCTTCCCCGGGACGTCGCGGACGGTGCCAACACCGTGGGCGGTACCGCGTGCGTCGAAGTGCGGCTGCCGTCGGCCGCCACCAGACATCTGCTGCGGGTGACGCCGAGCGACTACAGCAGCCCGGTCGAGAGCGTGCTCCTGACCGCGCTCACCGACGCGCTGAGCGCGGCCCACGACCTGCCGTCGGTGACGTTCGACGTGGAACGGCACGGTCGCGACAGCCGCCTTCCCGGCCCCGACCGCTCCGCCGCGGTGGGCTGGTTCGCGGGGGTGCACCGGGTGACCCTCGACTCCTTCACCCTGGACGCGGAGAGCGACCCGGGGCTGCGCGACGCGGTGCACCGCATGAAACAGGCCATGGTCGCCGGGCCCGCGGACCGGTTGGAGTGCGACATCGAGGCGGCCCCGGCCAACCCGGGCACGATCCTGTTCAACTACTCGGGCCATCTGGAGACCCAGTTCCAGGCGGAGAACTTCAGCGCGGCCATGGGCGCCGCCGGCGAGGAGCGCTCGGCCCGCCAGGAGCGCAGCCACGACATCGAGCTCGAAGTCGACGTCACCGACGACCAGTTGACCTTCCGCTGGCTCTACGCCCCCACGCTGCACAGCCGGCAGGCCGTCGAGTCGGTCGCACGGCGCTGCATGAACACCGTGGAGCTCCTGGTCCGCCGCGGGTCAGGGGTGCGCGCGGCGCGGGTGCCGTCGGACTTCCCCCTGGCATCGCTCACGCGGGAGCAGCTGGACCGGGTCCTCAAGGAGGTCGGCCGGGCGGACGACCTGTACGACCTCACGCCCCTGCAGAGCGGGATGCTGCTGCACAGCCTCATGGGCGGCGGCTACGGCGGATGCCATCTCATCGAGTGCGCTCCCGGCCTCGACGAGTCCGAGGTGGCCGACGTGTGGCGCGAGCTGGTCCGACGGCATCCGGTGCTCCGCAGCAGCGTGCACTGGCAGGGCCTGGACCGGCCGGTCCAGGTGGTGCACCCGGTGGAGTCGGTGGACATCGAGATCGCCGACTGGTCGCAGGACCTCGTCGACACGGCGGGCGACCCGGGCCGGGACTGGCGCCCCCGGGTGACGGTGGCGCGTACGGGCGACGACCGGCTGAAGGTGGTGCTCAACTGCCATCACCTGTGGATCGACGGCTGGAGCGTCGGTGTGCTGACCGACGAGGCGAGCCGACTGCACGAGGCGCGCACGGGCGGCGAAGGGACGGGCGGCGCGGGGGAGCTGCCGGTGCCTGTCCCCTACCGCCGCTACGTGGAGTGGCTGCGCGACCCGGAGCGGCAGCACGCGGCGCACACGTACTGGTCGGGACGGCTGGAGGGCAGCCGTGCGTGCTATTTCGACCCGACCGGCCGGGCCGGTGCGGGCGGGGAGCGCCTGCTCACCGTCGACCTGTCGGCGGACACCAGGACCCACTTCCGGCAGTTGGTGAGCGGGCACGGTGTGACGCCGGCCGTCGCCACTCTCGCGGCGTGGGCGGTCACGCTGTCGGCCGCCGTCGACCGGGACGACGTCATGGTGGGCTGCGTGGTCGACGGGCGGAGCTGGGACCTCGCGAAGATCGACCGCATCGTGGGGCTGGTGATGAACACGGTGCCGGTCGTCTGGGATCCGGTCGTCCGGGACCCGGCCGGTTCGGCGACGGTGGCCACGGCGCTGGCCGGCCTCAGGGACCAGCTGAGCGACACCGTGCGCTTCGGACACCACTCCCTGGCCGCCCTCCAGCGGAGCGTGCCGGGTGCCAGGGGCGAGCTCTTCGACACCGTCTTCGTCGTCGAGGACGTGTCGGACGCGAGTTCCGCCCGGACGTTCCAACGGGAGCTGGGGTACGAAGAGGTGCACTACCCGCTCTCGCTCACCCTCCTGGTGGAGAACGGTCAGCCGGTCGCGCTCCGGTTCGCCTTCCACGACGGGGGACTCGACCCCGAGCGGGTCCGGACGCTGGCCGACCACGTGGTGACGGCTCTCGGACTCATGACGTCGCACGCCTCCGGTCCTGCGTCCGCGCTCCGGACGATGCTGTAGGAAGGTCGGGCGCTCGACGGCGATCGGTTGTCCGGCCGTCCGGCGGGACAACCGATCGCCACAGGTTGCCGCTGTCGCATCCACCAGAACGTGCCGGTGCCGGCCGGGGCATTTCGCCCCGGCCGGCACCGGCGTGTTCGCGCTAACGCACCGGAAGCAGATCGGCGAAGTAGGTGTCCTCGCCCGTGCACCCCCGGCGGAGTTTCGGTGAATCGTGTCCGATGCCGAGCTCCAGGCGGTGCGCCCCGCGGTCGAGGGCCGCTTTCAACGGGCCCAGCAGGCAGCCGAAGTGGTAGACCGCTCCGCGGTCGAGCCCGGGGGTGTCGAGGATCCCGAGGGTGTGTGCGTCCATGGTGTCGTCGAACATCCGGCACAGCATGTGCGCGATCACGTTCCCCCGCCACCGGGTCCTGACGAAGAAGTGCTTCCCCGGGCGCCGGCGGTAGTTGTTGATCCGCCACCTGACGATCTCGGGGGACTCGTTCATGCCGTTGCGCCGGGAGACCCCGGCGATGCCTACGGCTGCCTCCGCGACGACCTCGTCCGAGAAGGGCGCGACGTCGTGCTCAAGACCGAGCTCATCGGCCTCGCGGATGTCCCGGTTCCAGTGCCGCCGGCGCTTCGCGGGAAGGCGCTGGAGGAAGTCCTCGATGCCGGCGGCCCCGCCGATCTCCAGCGTGCACCAGACACCGTGTTCACGGACGGTGGCCGACGGCGCCGCGTCGAGGTACGCCGGCAGGTCGGTGGCGGTCAGGAAGGGGGACAGGACCGCGTCGGCCGTCTGCGCCGCACGGTCGACCGCCTCCGCGACCAGAGCGGCCAGCAGTTCGCGACGCTCCTCGTGCGCGACGCCCGTGAGGGAGCTGCCGGACCGCAGGCGGGCCAGCCCGCCGCCGACGAAGGCTGCCGACCCCTCGTACGAGGTCAGTCCGAGGTACCCGCGGTAGTCGTCGTTGAGGGACTCGACCTGCTTGACCATCACGACGGGCAGCCGTCCGCGACCGCGCCCGGAGCGCGTCTGGACCTCGAAGTAGTCGAGCCGGACGTCCAGTGCGCAGAGCGCCCTGTCGTCCGTCATGGCGAGGGCGTTGCGGGCCGTGACGGGCCGGGGGACGGCGTCGGAAACAGCGTCGGGAACGGCGTCGAGGACGGCGCTGGGGACGGCGCTGGGGACGGCGCTGGGCGACGGATTGCTCACCATGCCGTTCGCCCGCTCCACAGCAACTCGCGTACGTCGTCGGGCCATTCGCCGAGTCGCGGGCCGTGCGCGTCGACGAGTGCGAACGCGAGACGTTCCAGGCCGAAGCCGACACAGGCGCTGTGGGCCGGCTCCCCCTCCGCCGACCGGATGTCGAAGATCCGGCCGAAGTGGTCGCGGTGGTAGTTGATCGACGCGACCGCGACGGGGTGGTCGCCGATCGGGACGACGACCTCCGCCTTCATCCCCTCCTCCCGCTGGTTCTCGGCAATGACCTGCCCGGTCGTCCCGAAGAACGGGTCCGAAGCGGCCTCGACCGCCACCTTGAGTCCGAGCCTGCGGACGAAGGCGGACGCCCGCTCGTGCCACTCGTCGAACCAGCCGGAGGCCTCGGCCGAAGTTCCGATCCGCACGAACTCGCGCAGCCGGAACGACACCAGACGTCCCGGTTCGGTCGACGGTTCGTGGCGGAAGCAGAATCCGCTCGCGTCCACCGTCCGGCCCCCGTCCAACACGGTTCCGCCGAACAGCGGGTACACGGAGTAACACACCGCGGGAGCCAGCACGAAGTCGGTCAGTCGTGTGTGCCCGCTCCAGTCCTCCCCCTTGGTGACGGCCCTCTCCAGGCCCTCGTGCGCGCACTCGTCGCCCCGGAACGCGTGTATCGCGCCGAAGAGTTGAGGGAACGAGGTGACGTACTCGCTCTTCTCGAAAACAGCGCGCGGAAGAATGGGCGGGAAATGGAGCTCGGTGGGTTCCCTTTCCGCGACCTCCGCTGACAGCGCTTTCAGCAGGCCTGAATAGACTTCTTCGAGTGCAGCACCCCACCCGTACAGTCCGGTGGCCGTGTTGACCAGGAGGCCGTGGTCGCGCAGGGCATTCGGAAGGCTGGCCGGAATTCTCTCCCCCAGCCCCTTCACCATTTCGTCCGTCATCTTTTCCCCGTCCTGGAGGAGAGTTCGATCACCGGCCGGCGTCAGTTCGCCTGCGCACCTCGACCGGCGCCTGGACCATAGACTCCGCCGGCCCCGTGCCGCACCCGAGAACGCCCGCCCTGGGTCGCTCCGCCCTCCCTCCCGCTGAGACGTTTCCACAGGTCACCGTGGATGCGTCTCCCCCGCGAAGATGAAGTTCCAAGTCAGTTCAACCCGGCGGTGGATGGTGATCCGGCTTGCCCGGAAGATAAGTTCTCAACGAATTGTTCGACTGCCCGCACACAACGCGGGGCCCTTCCCCGTGTCTCGCTCAGAGAATTCATGGAGTGGCTATGTCCGTTGAGCCTGAGTTCATCGTGGTGGCGAACCATGAAGAGCAGTACTCGATCTGGTGGTCCCATCGACCGCTGCCGCCCGGATGGGACGACGCCGGCTTCGCCGGAAGCCGGGAAGCGTGCCTTTCCCACATCTCCGAGGTATGGACCGACATGCGTCCGCTCAGTCTGCGAAAGCACATGGACGGAGTGCCCGCGTGAGCAACGAGACAGACATGCCGGGCACGGAGGAGCAGGCGGGGCGGAGCGTGCCCGCCACCGACGTCGAAAGGGTGGTCTGCGGCATCTTCCGGGATGTGCTCGCCACGGACGACCCGGTGGACGTCACGCGCAGCTTCTTCCGCATCGGCGGCACCTCCCTCATGGGCGCCAAGGTCGTCGCCCGCGTTTCGGCCCGCTACCGGGTCCAGCTGTCCCTGCGGACCATCTTCGAGTTCCCGACCGTCAGGGAACTGGCGCAGATCGTCGAATCCGAGGTCCGCAACGACGTGTCCGGCCTCTCGGACGCCGAGGTCGTCGCACTGACCACACCCAAGTCGTCGCACTGACCACACGTAAGAAGTGAGGACAGCATGGCCGAAGACATCCAGGCCCTCCGAGACCAGCTCCTGAGGAACCGCCTTGAGGGGACAGGAACTTCGGCGGCCCGCACGACACCCACGGCCGACCGGGGCGGGTCAGTGCCGCTGTCGCCCAGTCAGCGCCGGCTCTGGTTCCTCGACCTGATCAACCCGGACAGCGGCGAGTACCACGTCCCCATGGTGCTGCGACTGCACGGGGCGGTCGACGCCCCGGCCCTGCAGCAGGCCTGGTTGCGGGTCCTGGAGCGCCACGAGGTGCTGCGGACCCGCTACCGGATGGAGCGGGAGGAGCCGGTGCAGGAGGTGGCCGAAGGACCGGAGAGCGCGATGGTCCACAGCGATCTCCGGGCGGAGGCCGCCGAGGTCGGGGAGAGCCGCGCGCAGGAGCTGGTGCGGCGCCTGGCGCACTCCCCGATGTCCCTGGCCGAGGGCCGGGTGGCCCGTGCGGGCCTGGTCACGGTGGCGGACGACGATCACTACCTCGTGGTGTCGATCCATCACATCGCCTTCGACGCCTGGTCCGAGCCGATCCTCTGGCGCGATCTGGCCCGCGCCTACCGGGCCGAGAAGGGCGACGGCGGCGTGGAGTTCCCGCCGCTGCCGATGCAGTACGCCGACTACGCCGAGTCGCAGCGCACGCAGCTTCTCGACGGCACGCTCGCGGAGTCCCTCGCGTTCTGGACACGGCAGCTCTCCGGCGTCACGCCCCTGGAGCTGCCCACGGACCGCCCGCGCCAGGCAGTGCGGTCCTCGGCGGGCGCGTCACTCCCGATCACCGTCCCCCCGGCTGTCGCGAAGGCCGTCCGGGAGGCCGCGGCAGAGCACGACACCACTCCGTTCGTCGTGCTTCTGACCGCTTTCCAGATGCTCCTGAGCCGCTACACGGGCCAGCGGGACATCGCCGTGGGCATACCCGTGGCGGGCCGGGACGAAGGGGCGGCGCAGGAGCTGATCGGCTGCTTCGTCAACACGATCGTCATCCGCACCGGCTGGTCCGACGACCCCACGTTCGCCGGTCTCGTACGACGCAACAAGTCGCGGTTCCTCGACGCGGTGGAGCACTCGCACGTCCCCTTCGACGTGCTCGTCAACGAGCTGGCCCCGGACCGGGACCTCTCCACGCCGCCCCTGGCCCAGGTGATGTTCAGCTACGGGGACGGGGATCCGGACGGGATCGCGCTTCCGGGGGTCGAGACCACCCGCATTCCGACCCTCAGCGAGAACTCCAAGCTGGACCTGACCCTGCAGCTCGACTCCGAGGCCGACGGCACCCTGTCCGGTGCCCTCGAATACTCGACGTCGCTGTTCGAGCCGGACACCGTACGACGGTTCGCCGACAACTTCTTCGAGCTCCTGCAGAGCGCGACGGGCAGCCCCGACAGGCCGCTGTCCGACCTTCAGTACCTCACCGGGCAGGAACGGGAGAGGCTGCTCGCCGCGGCGGACGGCGGCAGCGCGGACCGCCCCCGGGGCGCCGTGCACGAGCTGATCGCCGAACAGGCCCGGACCGCGCCGGACGCGCCGGCCGTCCTGGCCGGCGACACCGGCCTGTCCTTCGGCGAGCTGGACGCCGGGGCGAACCGCCTCGCCCAGCACCTGCGGAGCCTCGGTGTCGGGCCCGGCTCGGTCGTCGGCGTGCACCTGCCCAGGGACCCGCGTCTCGTCGTCGCGCTCCTCGCGGTCCTCAAGGCCGGAGCCGCCTACGCCCCGCTGGACCCCGGCGACTCCGCCACCCGGCGCGGCTACATCCTGAGCGATGCCGGTGCCCGGGTCGTGGTGACCGACGAACCCGGCGCCGCCGCCCTGGCCCACGGTCTGGACGGACACACCGTCGTCCTGGTCGACCGCGACGCCGAGGCAATCGGCGCGCGGGCGGCCGACGCTCCGGACCTCCCCGTCGCCCCCGATTCCCTCGCCTACCTCATCTACACGTCGGGGACGACCGGACTGCCCAAGGGGGTCATGGTCACCCACCGCGGGCTGATGAACTACCTGTGGTGGACGGTCGACACCTACCTGCGGGCACCGGGCGGAACCGCGCTCTTCTCCTCCGTGGCCTTCGACCTGGGTGTCCCGAACCTCTACACCTCGCTCCTGTGCGGACGCCCGGTCCACCTGCTGCCGGACGGCGAACCCACGGAGCTGGGCGCGCGACTCCTCGGCTGCGGGGAGCTGAGCTTCGTGAAGATGGCACCGGGGCACCTCGAACTGCTGGCCGAGCAGCTCGGTCCTGACCAGCGGCGCTCGCTCGCCGGCCTCGTCATCGCGGCGGGCGACCGCTTCACCGGCACGCTGGCCAACAGCTGGCTCGCCGACGCGGGTCCGGGCAGCGTCGCCGCCGAGTACGGTCCCACCGAGATCACGGTCGGCAACTCCGGCTGCCGGGTCGGCCGGCCGGTCGACACGGAGCTCGTGTCCATCGGCTCGGCCATGCCCAACACCACGATGTACGTACTCGACGAGCACATGCGCCTGGTGCCCTTCGGCGTCGTCGGCGAGGTCTACGTCGGCGGGACCGGGGTCACCCGCGGCTATCTGAACAAGCCCCACCTGACGGCGGAGAAGTTCCTCCCCGACCCGTTCTCCGCCGAGCGGGGCGCGCGGCTGTACCGCACCGGCGACCTCGCGGCCGTCCGGCCCGACGGCGAAGTGGACTTCGTGGGACGGGTCGACAAGCAGGTCAAGATCCGCGGCTACCGGGTGGAGCCGGCCGAGGTCGAGAGCGTCCTGGCCGACCATCGCGCCGTACGGACCGCCCTCGTCGTGGCCCGGCGGACCGATGACGGCCGGCCCGAGCTGGTCGGCTACGTGGTGCCCGCGGCCGGGACGGCCGCCCCCGACCAGGCCGCCCTGCGCGCCCACGTCGGCGAGCGGCTGCCCGAGTACATGGTGCCTTCGGCGATCGTCGTCCTGGACTCGCTGCCGCTCACCGACGTCGGAAAGATCGACACCGATGCGCTGCCGGCCCCCGACCGGGCGTCCCGTGGCGTCAGCACCGACCTGGTGGCTCCCCGCTCCGACGCCGAGACGGAGATCGCGGAGGTGTGGCGCACGGTTCTGGGCACCTCGGACTTCGGGGTCCGCGACAACTTCTTCGTCATCGGCGGGGATTCGGTGCGGGCGGTGGCCGTGGTGGGCGCCCTGCGGAGGAAGGGCTACCCCGTCACCGTGCGGGACGTCTTCGAGCACCGCACGATCGAGGACTTCGCCCGGACGCTGGGCCCCCGCTCCGAGCACAGTGTCGACGAGCCCGTGGTGCGGCCCTTCGAGATGCTCGACCCGGCCGACCGGGCGCGGATCCCCGACGGAGTGACGGACGCGTACCCGCTGTCCCGCATCCAGCTGGGGATGATCCTCGAAATGGAGTCCTCGGGCAACGAGGGCAACTACCACAACGTCACCTGCTATCTGGTCCGCGACGGCCGGCCCTACCGCCACGACCTCCTGCAGACGGCGATCGACGCCACCGTCGCCCGGCACGAGGCCCTGCGCACCACGATGGACCTCACGACGTACAGCGAACCGCTCCAGCTCGTGCACGACGAAGCGCACCTGCCCGTCGGGTTCGCGGACGTCCGCGGTCTTTCGCCCCAGGCGCAGCGGGACGAGGTGCGCGCCCACATGGCCGCGGAACGCGACCGCCGGTTCGACCTGGGCACGGCGCCGCTGTTCCGCTACTTCACCCACATGTGCGAGGACCAGTGGTGGGTCACCTTCACGGAGTTCCACCCCATCCTCGAAGGCTGGAGCTTCCACGTACTCCTCTCCGAGGTGTTCGACCGGTACCACGCCCTGCACGACGGCACCCAGTACGTGCCCACGCCCCTGCCCCAGATCCGGTACGCCGACTTCATCGCGCTGGAGCGGAAGGACCTGGCCGACCCCGCGCACGCCGGCTACTGGCGCGACGTCGTCGCGAACCACGCCAAGCTGGAGCTGCCTTCCGCGTGGGGCGACGGCTCGGGGCCCGTGAAGCAGCTGGTCACGCCGTACGACGATCTGCAGGACGAGCTGGCCGCGCTGGCCCGCAAGGCGGACGCGTCGCTGAAGAACGTCATGCTGGCGGCCCATCTGGCGGTGATGAGCATGATCACCACGGATGAGGCGTTCTCCACCGGCCTGGTGTGCGACACCCGGCCGGAGGCCGAGGGCGCGGACCGCGTTCCCGGCCTGTACGTCAACACGGTCCCCTTCCCCTTCCGCCGCGGCGCCCGCACCTGGCGGCAGCTGGTGCAGCAGGTGCGCGACACGGAGATCGAGGTGTGGCCGCACCGCCGGTATCCGCTCGGCGAGATCCAGGAGGGCAGCCGCCATGCCCGCATGATCGACGTCGCCTTCGTCTACCTGGACTTCCACGTCCTCGACTGGGACCTCATCGACGACGACGCCGTCGTCGACGAGAGTCCGAACGAATTCCGGCTGATGGCCGTCGCGCAGTCCGGCCGGCTGACGGTCTACAGCCGGCCGGGGGATGCGGGCCCGCACGCCCAGGCAATGCTGGGCAGCCTCTACCGCGCGGTCCTGGAAGCGATGGCGGCCGATCCGGACGGTGCCACCCATCAGGTGCTGACACCTCGGACGTACCGCTCCGTCGCCCACGGGCCGGAGTCGGCGGCGGCGCTCGGCGAGCGGGCGCCCGCTCCCCCCACCACCCCCGGCGAAGAGATGTCCGTCCACGGGCTGGTGGAACGTCAGGTCGAGCGCACACCGGACGCGACCGCGGTGGTCTGCGGCAAGGACGAACTGACCTACGGGGAGCTGAATGCCCGCGCCAACCGGCTTTCGCGTCGGCTGACGGCCGCCGGGATCGGGGCCGAATCGGTCGTCGCCGTCCATCTGGAGCGCTCCGTCGACCTTGCCGTCGCCTACCTGGCCGTACTCAAGTCCGGTGGCGCCGTACTCCCCGTCGATCCCGAGTATCCGCGCGACTGGCGACGCACGCTGCTGGCCCAGGCGGGGCCCGACGCGCTGGTCACCGAGGAGGCGTGGCTGCCCGATCTCGGTGACGTCCGGATACCGGCCGTCTGTCTGGACACCGACCCCGGCCTGCTGACGCAGGGGGCCGACGGCAATGTGCCGGGCGACTGGAACGGAGGCGACCAACTCGCCTACGTCATCTACACCTCCGGGTCGACGGGCCGGCCCAAGGGCGTGGAGAACACCCACCGCGGGCTGCTCAACACGCTGAGGTGGGGTCAGCAGCGCATCCCCCTGGGGCCCGACGACGCGGTGCTGCAGATGGTCCCGATCAGCTTCGACGTATCGCTCTGGGAGATCTTCAGGCCGCTGACCGCGGGCAGCCGGCTGGTGCTCGCCGAGCCCGGCGGTCACCGGGACACGCACTACCTCGCCGACCTGGTGGCGGAAGAGCGGATCACGGTGATCCACCCCGTTCCCTCGATACTCGCGATCCTCCTGGACACGCCCGATGTCGCGCGCCGGTGCGCCGGCCTGCGCCACATCGTGCCCGCCGGGGAGGCACTGCCGATCGAGCTGCAGCAGCGGACGGTGCGGGAGCTCCCGTGGATCCGGCTCCACAACCACTACGGCCCGGCCGAGACCGCGATCATCGCCACCGCCTGGGAGTGCCGGGCGGACGACGGACGGACCACGGTGCCCATCGGCCGGCCCATCGGGCGCAGCTGGGCGCTCGTCTGCGACAGCGATCTGAATCCGGTGCCGACCGGGGCGGTGGGCGAGCTCTGTCTGGCCGGCGACCTGACGGGCCGCGGGTACCGCGGCGCCCCGGCGCCGACCGCGGACCGGTTCGTACCCGCGCCGTTGGGCCTCCCGGGCGAGCGCATGTACCGGACCGGCGACCTGGCGAGGATGGGGCCGGACGGCGTCATCGAGTTCCTGGGCCGCATCGACCGGCAGGTGAAGCTGCACGGTGTGCGCATCGAACCGGGCCAGGTCGAGTCGGTCCTGGTCGAGCACACCGCGATCCGTGACGCCGCCGTGGTGGTGGACGGCAGCGGCGGCGGGAAGCGGCTGCTGGCGTACGTGGTGCCGGACCCCGTGACCGCGGCGGCGGTGCGCCGGCAGCTGCTCGACGCGCCGGCCGGTGCCGCTCCCGGGCCACGGGGCACGACGGCGGACGGCGCCTGGCCGAACGCCGAGGCACTCGTCGCGGACGTCCGCCGCTGGTGCCAGGAGCAGCTGCCCCCGGCGCTGGTGCCGAGCGCCGTGATCCCCCTGGCCGCGTTCCCCCTCTCGCACAACGGGAAGCTCGACCAGGCGGCACTGCCCGCACCCTCCGCGGCGCCGGCCGGCCCGCAGTCGGCCCCCCGCAACCGGACGGAGCTGGATCTGCTGCACATCTGGGAGCGGATCCTGCGGACCCGGAGCATCGGCATCGAGGACGACTTCTTCGAGGCCGGCGGGAACTCCCTGCTCGGTGTGCGCCTCATCTCGACGATCAGGAAGGAGCTGGGGATCGACCTGCCCATGGCCAGCCTGCTGGACGCCTCCACCGTGGCGGCCCAGGCCGCTTCCCTGGTCGCCCCCCACCCCCGGCAGCTGCGGACCCTCCTGCCGCTGCGGCACGGCACCGGACGCCCCACGTTCTGTGTCGCGCCCGTCGGCGGCACCGCGTTCTGCTACCTCGAACTGGCCCGGTCGCTGCCGGGCGACGGCCCGGTCCACGGGCTCCAGTCGGCCGGCATCGAGCCCGGCGAGCAGCCGCTGACCAGCGTCGCCGACATCGCCGCGGCCCATCTGGCCGTCGCCCGAGAGGCGCAGCCCGAGGGCCCGTTGCGGCTGATCGGCTGGTCGTTCGGCGGTCTGGTGGCGTACGAGATGGCCCGGCAGTGCACCGACAACGGCGAGGAGGTCGAACTGCTCGCCATGATCGACCCGGCCCTGCCGCCCTCGCTCCTGCCGCACCCGCCGGGCGCCGTCGGCGCCGGTGAAGCCGTCGGCCCCGGTGAGGAGGAACCCGAGGTCATCGCGGCCTATCTGACCTTCCTCGACCGGCTGCACGAGGTCGACATGGCCCTCGACGCGGAGAAACTGACGGAGATGCCGTCGGCGGAACGGCGCCGGGAACTGGTCACGCGCATGCGCCACGCACAGCTCGTCCCGGCGAACGCCACAGCGGGTGAGGAACTGCGGCTCTTCGAGGTCTTCGCCGCCAACTGGCGCGCGCTCAGGGACTACCGGCCGCTGCCCCGTACGGGCCGCACCCTGCTCTTCAGCGCCGGCGACGCGGCCGAGGACGAACGGGCGGCGGCGGCCCGCCTGCAGTGGCTGCGGCTGTGCACGGGAGAGACCACGGCCCTCTCCCTGACCGGCGATCACTACGCGGCCGTGAAGCCTCCCAACACCGACACCGTGGCCCGTTCCGTGGCCGCTTCCTGATGTCACCCCGGACCGCACACCGGAGCAGAAGATGACGAACTTCAGCCCTGTCACCACGAATCTGGAAAAAGAGTCGATCCACCTCGACCTGGAGGTGCAACGGGAGATCAAGCGGCTCTCCGAGCTCCTGGCACAGACCGCGCCGGGTCTCCTGGACGAGCCCCGCTGGCTGGCGGCGGCACGTGACCTGTCCTGCGCCCTCCCGGCGACCTTACGGACGGCGCTGCGGAACTTCTCCGCCGACTCCGGCCGGGCAGGCGTGCTGCAGATCCACGGCCTGCCGGTCGGACCCCTGCCGCCCACCCCCACCCGGCGGGAGTCCGTCGAGAGACGGGCCACCGTGCCCGCGTCGGCGCTCGTGCTCTGCGCCATGGTGCTGGGCGAACCAGTGGGCTTCGAGGGCGAGAAGCACGGTGCCCTGGTCCAGAACGTCGTGCCGGTGCCGGGTGCGGAGCGGAGCCAGAGCAACGCGGGCTCCGTCAACCTGGAGATGCACACCGAGAACGCGTTCCATCCGCACAGGCCCGACTTCGTCGCCCTGTCCTGCCTGCGCCAGGACCTCGACGGAGTGGCCGGGCTGCGCGTCGCCTCGCTGCGCAGGGCCATTGGGCTCCTCTCCGCCGAGCATCGGGAGATCCTCGCCGAGCCCCGCTTCAGGACCGACCCGCCACCGTCCTTCAACGGGTCCGGCGTCGCGGTGGCGCACGGGGCCGTCTCCGGTGCGCCCGAGGATCCGGACGCCCAGGTGGACTTCCACGCCACGACACCCCTGGACGCGGGTGCCGCACGGGCCATGGCCGCCCTCCGCGAGGCCCTCGAAGCGGTCGTCGACACCGTCTACTTCGCCCCTGGCGACCTGGCGATCGTCGACAACAGGGTCGCCCTGCACGGCCGCACGCCGTTCACCCCCCGGTACGACGGCCACGACCGCTGGCTGCACCGCGCGTTCATCCACACCGACAGCCGCCGGTCCCGGGCCAGGCGCGTCGGAGGCGGACATGTCGTCGGCTGAGCGCGCGACCGCCCCGCACGACCGGGCTGTTCAGCACGTCCCGGCCCTTCTCCCCTCCTGGGCCGGCTCACGCCCCCGGAGCCCGATCGCCACGACAGGTGGTAACGATGCCTGACTCTCTGACCGTCGCGGACAAGGTTCGCCCCGGCACCTCTCTTCGGATCGACGGCGCCCGACTGCTCGACCGTCTCGACCGCCTGGCCGAGATCGGCGGGAGCGAGGACGGCGGCGTGACCCGCATGGGCTTCAGCGACGCCGACCAGGAAGGGCGGGCCTATGTGGCCCGGCAGGCGGTGGAGGCCGGCCTGACCGCCACCGTCGACGCCGGAGGAAACCTGCTCCTCCGGCGCCCCGAGGGCCACCGGCGCTCCACCCGCCCCCCGATACTCGTCGGCTCGCACCTCGACACGGTCGCCAACGGCGGCCGGCTGGACGGGGCCTACGGAGTCGTCGCCGCGCTGGAAGTGCTGCAGACCCTGCACGAAGGCGGCGCCGAGACGGACCACGAGACCATCGCCGTCGGCTTCGCCAACGAGGAGGGCGCGCTCTTCCCCCAGCCGTTCTGGGGCTCCATGGTGCTCGCGGGACGGCTGGACGCGCTGCCCGGCGAGCCGGAGGACTACGCCGGCCGGCCACTGCGGGACGCCCTGGCCCGCGCGGGCGGTGATCTGTCCCTGCTGAAGACGGCCACCTGGGCGCCGGGCTCCCTCGCCGCCTACCTGGAACTCCACGTGGAGCAGGGGCCCGTCCTCGAACGGCTGGGCAGGTCCATCGGTGTGGTCGAGTCCATCACCGGACGGACCCACATGTCCGTACAGCTGCACGGCAAGGCGGGCCACGCGGGCACCACGCCCATGGAAGGGCGCCAGGACCCCCTCGTCGTGGCAGCGAACCTGATCCAGGCCGTACAGCGGCTGGCTGCGGAGGAGAAGCTGTGCCGCGTGGCCACCGTCGGGCGGGTGGAGGTCCATCCGAACTCCCCCAACACCATTCCGGACGCGGTACGGCTCGACGTCGACCTCCGGGACAGCGACCCCGCCCGGCTCGACGCGGCCGAGCACACCGTGCGCGGCGCACTCGCCGCCCTGGCCCGCTCGGGGAACGTACGGGCCGTGATCGAGTCCACCGTGCGCAGCGCTCCCGTGCACACGGATCCGAGGATCCGGGACACCATCGCGGCGTCGGCGACCGAGCTCGGATACGCGCAGGAGACGCTGCCGAGCGGAGCGGGGCACGACGCTCAGGTCGTGGCCGATCTCGCCCCGGTCGGAATGATCTTCGTGCCGAGCATCGACGGCGTCAGCCACGTCCCCTCGGAACGCACCGCCCCGGAGGACCTGATCGCCGGTGCCGAGGTGCTGCTGCGCACGGTGCTGAAGCTCTGACCGGGCGCCGTCCCCTCTACTGCCACGCTGCGATCGGAGATTCCCATGCACCACATTCGTCAACGGGCCGCGGTCATCGCCACGTTCTGCGGCGCACGTCCCGGCAAGGACCCCGCGTACGCCGAGCTCGCCGAGGACTTCGGTGCGGCGCTTGGCCGCCGCGGCTGCGGTCTGGTGTACGGCGCGGGCGGCGCCGGCGTGATGGGGGCGGTGGCCGGAGCGGCCCTGTCCCACGGTGCCACCGTCACGGGAGTGGTTCCGCACGACCTCCACGAGCGGGAGCGGTCCCAGCAGGCGCCGGGGCAGATCTTCGTCGTACAGAGCATGCACGAGCGCAAGGCCCTGATGTACCGGCTCTCCAGCGCCTTCGCGGTCCTGCCCGGTGGGTTCGGCACCCTGGACGAACTCATGGAGGTGGCCACCTGGAACCAGCTCGGCATGCACCGCAAGCGGGTGGTCCTCCTCAATACGAAGGGCTACTTCGACTCCCTCCTGGGCTTTCTCGACATCGTGGCGCAGGAGGGCTTCATGACCCATGAGGAACGCGACCTCGTGCATGCCACCGCCGACGTCGACGAGGCCCTCGACCTGCTGACGGCAGAGCCCTCGGAGGCTGTCGCGGCGCTCACCGTGCCGCGCTGAGCACAGAGAAGCCGAGCACAGAGAAGCCGAGCACAGAGAGGGTGACCATGAGCGACAGCTCTTCTCCCACCGCGTCACGGAATCCGCCGAAAAGGTTCCTGCTGTGCAGTCCTGATCACTTCGACGTCACGTTCGAGATCAACCCGTGGATGTCGTCGCAGCGGCGCCCCGACAGGAGGAAGAGCTGGCGCGAGTGGAACGCCCTGGTGGCCGGTCTGCGGGCGGCCGGTGCCGAGGTGCACCACGTCCCCTCGCTGCCCGGCCTCTCGGACATGGTCTTCCCCACGGACGTGGGGGTGGTGGACGGCAACCGCTTCGTCCGTGGCCGCTTCCGGCATCCCGAACGCCGGGCCGAGGCCGCGCACGGTGCGACGTGGCTGCGGGAGCACGGGTTCACGGAGATCCCCTGGCCCGACGATCCCGACCTGTATCTGGAAGGCGGTGACGTGCTCCGGTTCGGCGACGTACTGCTGTGCGGCACCGGACCGCGCACGTCGCCCGAAGCGGCGGATCACCTGTCGCAGGTGCTCGACGTCCGCGTCGTACAGGTGCCCCTCGTCGACCCGCGCTTCTACCACCTCGACATGTCCTTCTGCCCGCTCGACGCCGGCCGGGCCGTCTGCGCACCCGGCGCATGGGACCGGGAAGGGCAGCGGGCCGTCCTGGAGCTGGTACCGGAACCGCTGGTCATCAGCATGGACGAGGCGCTCACCTTCAGCGCCAACTCGGTGGTCGTCGGGCGCACGGTGATGATGGCTTCCTGCCCCCCTCGGATCAGGAGGCAGCTCGACGACTGGGGCTTCACCGTGTGCCTCTCACCGGTCGACGAGTTCCGCAAGGCCGGTGGCGGAATCCGCTGCATGTCGCTCGATCTCGATCTGCTCGGCGGTGCGCGACGCGTGGGCGCGGTCCGGCAGAACTAGGTCCTGTCCGGCGGTTTCCTCACCTACGGTCCGCTGCGATGCGCCAGGCCGGGACCTGGCGCATCGATGCCGCGCACGTGCTCAGGCGGCGGCCCTCCCCCGGGTCCGCTGCCTCAGCACGGTGGGCGCGGCGGGCCGGCGGACCGGCCGGTGGGCGAGCATCACCACTTCGAGCCGGCTGGTCAGACCGAGCTTCTTGAGGATTCCCTGCACATGGGTCTTCACCGTCGAGTTGGCCAGCGTGAGCGAGGCGGCGATCTCCGTGTTGGTCCTGCCGCGGGCGAGAAGGTGGAAGACTTCCCGCTCCCGCGGTGTCAGGAGGCGTACGTGTGCCGCCTCGCCCGCCCTTTCCTCCAGCGCGCGGTGGGCGAGTTGTTGCGCGAGGCGCCGCTCCACGGGGAGATAGCCCGCGGCGAGCAGCCTGACCGAGCAGACCAGGTCCGCGGAGCTCATGCGTGACCGCTTGAGGACGCACGCCCCCAGTCCGAGCAGTTCCATGTCGGCCTGGACGCCGTCGTCGGCGAGCAGGACCACGGGCCGGTCCGCCAGGTCGACGAGCGAGCGGATCCGCCGTGCGTGGACCTCGCTGCCGGCCTTGAGCCCGGAGAAGTCGATGATGAACAGATCCGGGTCCATCCGCCGTCGCACCTGCGGTATGTCGGCGAAATTCGCCGACTCCCCCACCACGTCGACCGTGCGGTCGACCGACAGCATGGACCGGATCCCGTCCCGGACGAGTGCTTCGGCGGCGATGACGGCTGCTTTGGTGTGCATCACCCGACGTCCCTTCTTGTCGTCACAGGTCGGCCAACGAGCGCGACTGCCATGCCGCGATGGACGCGTCCGGTCCACCGCCGCTCACCAGGAACCGGAGGAGAGATCCGAGGTCGCGGGAGAACCCCTCGACGGAAGCCGCGTCGAAGAGGTCGGTGGCGTAGGTGAGGGAGCAGGAGATCTGCTCCTTCGACTCGACGCAGGTCAGATCGAGGTCGAACTTCGACGAGGACATCGGCCAGTGGCGGTGTGTCGCCCTGGCGCGCGGCAGCTCCCAGTGCGGCAGGTCGTCCTGCGTCTCGTAGGAGAAGAACACCTGGAAGACGGGGTTGCGGTCCAGGTGCCGTTCGGGCTGCAGCGCCTCGACGACCTGGCCGTAGGACACCAGGTGGTGCTTCATCGCACCGAGGGTGGCCTCCCGTACGTCCCCCAGGACGTCGCGGAAGGTCCGCTCGCCGGAGACCGCGCAGCGCAGCACCATGGTGTCGGTCAGGAAGCCGACCAGCTGATCGAGTTCGGGGAGCGAGCGGCCGGTCATCGCCGCCCCCACCGCGATGTCGCCCTGCCCGCTCCAGCGGGCCAGAGCGACCTGGAAGGCGGCCAGCAGGACCATGAACGAGGACGAGTTCTCCTGGCCTCCGATGCTCCTCAGACCGAGAGCCACCTCTGCCGGCAGCGTGAACTCCACCGACCCGCCGTACCCGGACCAGTAGGCGGGCCTCGGCCGGTCGGCCGGCAGCTCCAGGGCGGCCAGATCCTTCAACTGCTCGCGCCAGTACGCCAGATGGAGATCCTCCTCCTCGGCCGACTGCTGCCCGGCCCACACGGCGAAGTCGAGGAACTGGAGGCCCGGCTCCGCGAGCCCGCCCCGCGGCTCGCCGACCGCCTGCCGGTACAGGGCCTCCAGATCGCGCAGCACCGTGGGGAGCGAACTGCCGTCGATGACGATGTGGTGGAAGACCAGCAGGAACAGCGACTCGTCGGCGTGGCGGTGGTCCGTGAAGAGCCCGGCCCGCACGAGCGGCGCCGCCGCGAGGTCGAACGGTTCCTCGGCGAAGGCACGCACCGCCTTGGGGATGGTGTCCGCGGCGAACTCGACGGGCTCCCGGGTCAGTTCGAACCGGACCGCTTCCGCGGGCCGTACGACCTGTCGGGGGCCGTCCTCCCCGGCGACGAACACCGTCCGCAGGATCTCGTGCCGCCGGACCAGCGCGTCGAGCGCCTCTTCGAGCGCCGCTGCGTCCACCTCGCCCGACAGGTGCCAGAGGGAGGGCACGTTGTACTGGTAACCCGCGGGATCGAGGCTCTGGACGATCCACAGCCTCTCCTGCCCTGCCGAGAGCGGCCCCTCGGTCCGCCCCTCGCAGCGCGTCGGCGCCGGGGCGCTGTCCGCGGCCTCCTGGAGGGAGCCGGTCACGGCTGCCATGGCGGCGACGGTCGGGTGCTCGAAGACCGCGCTGAGCGGTATGTCCTTCCCGGTCGCGGCGCTCGCCCTGGAGGCGAGCTGGAAGGCCAGCAGGGAGTGTCCGCCGAGGTCGAAGAAGTTGTCGTGCACGCCCACGCCTTCGACCTGCAGAACGTCGGCCCAGATCGCTGCGAGCAGGGCCTCGGCCGGGTTCGCAGGACCGGTGGCGGGTTCCGGGGACGCGCGCACCGGGGCCGGCTCGGGCAGGGCGTTCCGGTCGATCTTGCCGTTCGGCGTCATGGGGAAGGCGGCCAGCTCCACGACGGCCGCGGGCACCATGTGGGCCGGCAGCACGGCCTGGAGCGCCGTGCGCGGTCCGACGCTCCCTTCGGCCCCGGCGGTCGTCGTCACGTACCCGATCAACCGGGCCTCGCCCGTGGCATCGGGGCGGGCCACGACAGCCGCACCGGACACCCCGGGCAGCACGGCCAGCGCGGCCTCGACTTCGCCCAGCGTGATCCGGAATCCGCGGATCTTCACCTGGTCGTCGGAGCGTCCGAGGAATTCCAGCGAGCCGCCGGGCAGCCGCCGGGCGAGGTCTCCGGTCCGGTACAGACGTCCGCCGGGCGGGCCGAAGCGGTCCGGCACGAACTGCTCCTCGGTCAGCGCCGGCCGGTTGAGGTACCCGCGGGCGACCCTGTCCCCGCCGATGACGATCTCCCCCACCTCGCCGGGTCCGACCTCTGCTCCGTCCTCGCCCACCAGGTGGACACGGGTGCGGGACACCGGCCGGCCGATGGGGACGGGTTCGCCATCGGCGACCTCGCTCAGGTCCTGGACCAGGGCGGTGATGGTCGTCTCGGTCGGGCCGTAGACGTTGAGGACGCGCTTCCCGGTGAGAGTGGTACGGGCCGCCCGCACGATGCCGGGCCTGATCACGTCGCCGCCCGAGACGATCAGCCGGACGGTGTCCAGGTCGGTGCTCTCGCGCAACACCGCGTCCAGGTAGACCGGCGTCATGTTGACGACGGTGACGGAATGCTCGCGCACGTACCGGATCACGTCTTGGGGCGCGACGACGTCGTCGGGCTGGATGACGGCGGTCGCCCCGCGGACGAGGGGTGCGAGCATCTGCTCGATGGACACGTCGAACGCGGCGCTCACCGAGACGAGGGTCCGATCGTCCTCGGTGTAGCCGAAGGCCTCCGCGATCGCGTCGAGATGACTGGACAGACCGGCGTGCTCGACCATCACGCCCTTCGGTTTCCCGGTCGAGCCCGACGTGTAGATGACGTACGCGAGATCCTGCGGGCCGGCCGTCGGCGGGCTGTCCGTACGGGCCGTGTCAGGACCCGGCTCATCGAGGAGTACGGTCCGGGCCCGGCCGTTCGTCAGGCCGGGGGCGAGCTGCCGCGTGGTCAGCACCACCGGTGCTCCCGTGTCCTCCAGGACGAACCTGTTCCGCTCCTCGGGGTACTTCGGGTCGAGGGGCACGTAGGCGCCCCCGGCCTTCAGCACCCCGAGCAGCGCCACCACCATGTGCGGCGAACGCTCGACGCGGACCACCACGGGAACCTCCGGGCCGACGCCGGAGCCTCTCAGCCGCCGGGCCACCTCGTCGGCCCGCGCGTCCAGCTCGGCATAGGTCAGCGACTGCGTACCGGAAATCACCGCAAGGGCATCGGGCTGGGCACGGGCCCGGGCGGCGAACAGCTCGTGAACGAAACCATGATCAGGCTTAGGGGTGTTCAACGCTCATAGCTCCTGACGTCATTGAGGTACTGGGAGGTACTGGTTGGGGATTCCCATGACTTCCAGGCCGCGGCGAGACGATCACCACGCGGCGGTAAGGCCGGTAGGGGGAGAGGAGGGGAGGGAGACAGGAGAGTGGGGGGGGCAGGTGAGTGGGGGGGGCAGGAGAGGGCCGTGTGTCGGTCGGCCGGGGGGCGTCCGTCAGGCCTGGTCGGGCCGGTGCGCCAGGCCGGGGGCGAGCAGTCGTGCCGCGTCCGCGCCGTACGCGTCGGTCGCCGTCGCCAGCAGCTGCCGCGGATCGGCCAGGTAGGACTGCGAGCCCACCGCGCCCAGTGCCTGTGCCGCCAGGACACAGCCCAGTTGCGCGGCCGGCCGCAGTTCCAGCCCACGGCCGGTGGCCGCCAGGAAACCGGCCCGGAAGGCGTCGCCGACGCCCGTCGGGTCGGTGACGGACAGGCCGGGCACCGCCTCGACGGTCAGCGGGCCGTGGCCGCGCCGGTCGATCCGTACCCCTGCGCCGCCTCGGGTGGTGATCCAGGCGCCCACCTTCTCCAGGACCGTCCCGCGGTCCCAGCCGGTGCGTTCGAGGAGCAGGGCGGCTTCGTACTCGTTGGTGAACAACCAGCGTGCGCCGTCCACGAGTTCGCGTACCTGCGGGCCGTCCAGCCGGGCCAGCTGCTGCGACGGGTCGGCGGCGAAGGGCAGGCCCAGTTCCCGGCACTGGGCGGTGTGCCGGAGCATCGCCGCCGGGTCGTTGGGGCAGACCAGGACGAGATCGGCCGGGGCCGCCCCGGCGGCGGTCAGCCGCCGCAGGTCGATGTCCCCGGCCTCCTGCATGGCGCCCGCGTAGAACGAGGCGATCTGGTTGGCGTCCTCGTCCGTGATGCACATGAACCGGGCCGTCTGCCGCTCCGCCGAGACATGCACGTGGCCGGTGTCGACACCGTGTTCCTTGAGCCGGATCTCGTACTCGGCGAAGTCGCTGCCCACGGCCCCGACCAGCAGCGGCGAGAGGCCGAGGCTGCCGAGCCCGAAGGCGATGTTGGCCGCGACCCCGCCCCGGCGCACCTCCAGGTCGTCGACCAGGAAGGACAGCGAGAGGTGCGCCAGCTGGTCCGGGATCAGCTGATCCGCGAACCGGCCGGGAAAGACCATGAGGTGGTCGGTGGCGATGGAACCGGTAACAGCGATACGCACGTCAGGATCTCCTCGGGAGGGGTACGGACATCTGGTACGCAGGCTGGGCACAGGCCGGCTGTGGCCCGGGGTTGCCCGGCGGCCGGTGGGCGGTGGGCGGTGGGGATGGGCGGTGGGGATGGGCGGTGGGCGGTGGGGATGGGCGGTGGCCCGTGGCCGGACTTCAACCGGTCACCGGACTTCAGCCGGTCAGAGGCCCGCCGCGGTCTTCAACTGCTGGGCGCGGTCGGTCCGTTCCCAGGTGAAGTCGGCCTGCTCGCGACCGAAGTGGCCGTACGCGGCGGTCTGTGCGTAGATCGGGCGGAGCAGGTCCAGGTCGCGGATGATCGCGGCCGGGCGCAGGTCGAAGACCTCGGCGATGGCCTGCTCGATCCTGTCCGTGTCGACCGTGGCGGTGCCGAAGGTCTCGACGAAGAGACCGACCGGCTCTGCCTTGCCGATCGCGTACGCGACCTGCACCTCGCAGCGGGACGCCAGCCCTGCCGCGACCACGTTCTTGGCCACCCAGCGCATCGCGTACGCCGCCGAACGGTCCACCTTCGACGGGTCCTTGCCCGAGAACGCGCCGCCGCCGTGCCGGGCCATACCCCCGTACGTATCGATGATGATCTTGCGGCCCGTCAGCCCCGCATCACCCATCGGGCCGCCGATCTCGAACCGGCCGGTCGGGTTCACCAGCAGCCGATAGCCGTCCGTCTCCAACTTGACGCCGCTGTCGGAGAGTTCGGCCAGTACGTGCTCCACGACGTGCTCGCGGACGTCCGGGGTCAGCAGCGAGTCGAGGTCGATGTCCGGAGCGTGCTGCGAGGAGACGACGACCGTGTCGAGCCGGACCGGGCGGCCGTCCCGGTACTCGATGGTGACCTGGGTCTTGCCGTCCGGGCGCAGGTACGGGACCGTCCCGTCCTTGCGGACCTCGGTCAGACGGCGGGAGAGACGGTGCGCGAGGTGGATCGGGAGCGGCATCAGCTCCGGGGTCTCGTCGCAGGCGTAGCCGAACATCAGGCCCTGGTCGCCCGCGCCCTGCCGGTCCAGCTCGTCTCCCTCCGCACCTGCGGCGGCACCCTCGACCCGCTGCTCGTAAGCGGTGTCGACGCCCTGCGCGATGTCCGGGGACTGCGCACCGATGGACACCGAGACACCGCACGAGGCTCCGTCGAAGCCCTTCGCCGACGAGTCGTAGCCGATGGACAGGACCGTGTCCCGGACCAGAGCGGGGATGTCGGCGTACGCCGCCGAGGTCACCTCGCCCGCCAGGTGGACCTGACCGGTGGTGATCAGCGTCTCCACCGCGACCCGGGAGGCCGGGTCCGCCCGCAGCAGCGCGTCGAGCACGGCGTCGCTGATCTGGTCGGCGATCTTGTCGGGGTGGCCCTCGGTCACGGACTCCGAGGTGAACAGATGACGGGACATGGCTCTCCAGAGGAGTGGGGTCGGTTGCACGCGGGGCGCTCGGGGACGCTGCCCGGGGTGCTCGGGCAGCGCCGTCCGGAGTGCTCAGGAAGTCCGCCGGGACCGCAGGCGTACCCACATCAGTCGCAAACGACGGGCTGCGAGCTGTCTCATCCGGCACCTCCGCCCCTTGCTCCGCGAGTTCTCCCGACTCTCACGGCGACCGGTCGAGAACCGCTGGACAAACGGTCGCGAATCCCTACTGCAAATCTCAACCGCAGGGCCGTGGCCCTTCCCTGCGCCGCCTCAAGTGAGGCTGAAACGGGATTCCACTGCTTGTCGAGTACTTCTCAAGTGCTTCTCAAGCGATCGCCCGGGGCGCCCTCGACGGGCATACGAAGAAGGGCTGTTGCCCCCGGTCGGGAACAACAGCCCTTCTCCACACGCTCACACGCCGGTCAGCCCGTCTTGCGGCGGAACTGCCGCTTGCCCCCCGCCGGGTTGCTGCCGCCCTTTGCTCGCAACCTGGAGTCCTCGCGCGCCTCTCGGGACGTTCCACCCCGGTCCTTGCGCGCGAGCGCCTCCCGGAACTTTCGCTTGGCGTCGTTGTCGGCGGCACTGTTCTGCGGGATATCGGTCATGCGAACCTCCTCGACATAAGCAACAGCGAAGTCAGCGTGTCACAGAAAGGAAAGCCTGACGAGGTGGTATTCGAGCCTCGATTCAGCACCTCCGCGCCACGCAATTCAAATTGCACAAGCAATCAGACGGAGCTCGAAGAGCTCATCGGGCGACGAGTTCGGCCGCCCCGCGGCGCAGTCGACGGTTCACCGGTCGCCGCACGGAGCGTGGCTGTGGTGGATGTCCGTACCGACGTGGATCTCGTCCTGCTCGGCGTGCACGGTGAAGCCGTGGCTCTCCGGCGGCCGGGTGCGCCACCCAGCCGTAGCCGTCGTCATTTGCTCGTACCACATGTGAAGCATCGTCAGCAGTCTGAATGCCTGACTGATTCTCCAGTCGCCCTCCAGCGGTCTGCTGCTTCCCCCGGCACCGGAGACCGCACCCCATGCGCCGAACAGCACGCAATTCCTCCACTGCGGGACCGTGCGGGCCGGAGGAGAGGTCCGATAGGCCGGGGCCCGGGTCGACAACGTCCTGCGCCCGGCCTCCGGTGCGGGCCTGGACCAGGTGCCCCGGGGCAATCACCGCCCCACTCCGCCCCGTTCGGATGAAACAAGGCCTACCGGCAGGTTTGCGGGGTAACTCGGGACAGCTTGAGCAAGTCCGTCCCCCACGTAAGGACCACCCCGTGACGCGTCCGCGCGCCCTCGCCGCCGCTGCCTCCGCGGCCCGCGCCATGGCCCTGGTCATCGCCCTTCCCAGCCGCCCGCCGAGGCACGATGACCGTCCTGAAGCCGTACGAAGTAGGCGACGAGCACCTGAAGTTCCACTCCGTCCGCTTCCCCACCGAGTCCTGACACCGTCGCCCGGATCACCGGCCCGTCCGTGAAAGTCGCACCGGTGCAGGCCCCGTCCACTGTGAGCAGTGATCCTGTCCACCGGTCCGGGTGGGCCGAGTACCCAACTGGTCTTCCCGGAACGGTTCTTGCCTGGTGCCGGGACGACTGGGCGCGCCCCGTGCGGACCGGCCCGCCCCGCCGGAAACGTACGGGTGCGCACCGATGCTCGGCCCGGACGCCTCTGCGGCCCGGACCGCCTCACCGCACTCGTCGAGGCCGGCTCCGCCCGGCTCTCCGGAGAGGTACCGACGTGAAGACGCAGGCACAGCCGACCGAGACCGCGTACCGCACACCGGAGTGCCGCAGCGACGAGCACGGTCTGTGCGACGGGCCGAAGGAGATCAGGCTCGCCTGGCAGCGGCCGACGGAGGTCCCGGTCGAGGTGCTGCGGTGCGACTGCGGGTGCCACCGCCGATGACGTACGGGGCCCCTGCCCGAGCCCCCTGCCCGAGCCCCTCTGCCCGAGCCCCCTGCACCCACCCCCCTTCCCCTCCACTTGCCCCACCAGGTATCTTGCATCGCATGGAACCAGGTGATTCGACCAAGCAGGCCCGGGCAGCCGCCCAGCTGCGCAAGGGGGTCCTGGAGTACTGCGTACTCGCCCTGATGCGGGACCGCCCCCGCTACGGCGTGGAGCTCCTCCACGCCCTGGAGGAGTCCGGTGCCCTGGCCACCAGCCAGGGCACGGTCTACCCGCTGCTCTCCCGGCTCCGCCGCGACGATCTGGTCACCACCACCTGGCAGGAGTCCGCCTCCGGCCCGCCCCGCCGCTACTACGCGCTCACCGACAGCGGCCGGGCCGCGCTCGACGAGTTCACCCGTGTCTGGCCCGGCTTCCGCAACGCCGTCGACGCCTTCCTGTCCACCCCGCTTCCCCCCACCGGAGCCCCCGCATGAAGCCCTCTCCCGACCCCGTGCACGACTACCTCTCCGCCGTCGGGCGCGAGGCCTCCGCACTCCCCGCCGACCGCCGCCAGGAACTCCTCGCCGACCTCGCCGAGCACATCGAGGTGACGCGCGCCGAACGCCCCGACGCCGCGATCGCCGAGGTCCTCGCGGAGCTGGGGGACCCCCGTACGATCGCGGCGACGGCGCTGGCCGAGGCGGGCCACGGGGCCGCCGGGGACCCGACCCACAGCGGTGCACATGCCAGTACCGGCGCTGCTGGGGCCGGTGCACCGGCCCGGCGCGGCAAGGTGCACCCCCTGGTCCCGCTCCTGATGCTCACCCTCTCGCTGCCCTTCGTGATGGTCTTCGCCGACCACCCCGGCCCTCTGATCGGCGTCCTGTTCCGCATCACCGGCGTCGTCCTTCTCTGCACCTCGGTGCACTGGACCGCCGTCCAGAAGACCACCGGCGTCCTGCTTGCCGCCGTCCTGCCGACCGCCGTCATCGTCACCGCGAACCTGTCCAGCGCAGGCCCGGCGGCCGGTACCCCGGCCCTCCTGGCCAACCTGGCCACGCTCGCCCTGATGGTCGGCACGGCAGCATGGCTCTGGCGGGTCCGCCGCGTCTGAAGAAGACTCGGCCGGTTCTCAACTCCAGCTCGGTGAGGGCCCGTTCTGCGGCTGGTAGGGAACCGGGCGGCCGGTGTGCGCGTCGAGCAGGACGCGGTCGCCCAGGGCGCGGTCCAGCCGCACCGTCACCTGCCGCTCCTTGGCCTGATCGGTGCAGAGCCCCTCGTGCTTCCGCTGTCCGACGGAGGTCGACAGCACCACGCTGCCGCGTGTTTCCAGCACCTCCACCACAGGTCCTTCGTCGCAGACACCGTGCAGGGCGACCACGGTCACCGAGCGCCCGTCCGCGGCGATCCGGACCAGGTTCTGGAGCGGAAGTCCGGGCACGTCGCGGGCCTCCCCGATCGGCGGCCGGGGGAGTTTCGACGGAACGGCGGCGGCCCGCTTCAGCGGGGTGTCGTAGCCGTCCAGGGTGAACAGCCAGGCCGGGACCACTGCCGGGCCGCGGCTGGTCGCAAGGGTCATGCCGCCCAGCTTCGCCCCGGTCACCGTGAGGTGCGGTCCTCCTCCCCCGGTACGGTCGCCGGCCAGTGCCCTGTACGCCACGTCCGCCCCCTGCAACGGCCGGGTGAGCACCTCCTCCCCTGCCCACGCCACCTTGCCGTCCCCGGGCCTGGCGGTGGGCAGCCTGCCCCGCAGGACGAAGTGGCGGTCCCGGTACGCCTGCCTGTCGGCCTTGCCGCGCAGACCGCCGCGCGGCAGCTGGACCACGTCCCCCATGGGGTGGTGGCCAACACGCCACGCGGCAGCGGCAGTCGACCCGTCCCAGGCCGCGGCGACCTGCCGGGCACGGTGCGCCGAAGCCGCCGCGTCACCGCCGGCCCCCGCCCCCTCCCGCGGGCTGCCGCAACCCGAAGCGGCCCCCGGGCCCGCGACCAGCAGGGCCAGTACGGCGAGTCGACCGGCGGTACGCGATGTCCTGCTACCCATGTGAACTCCCGGACGTACGGAGGCGCGAAGTGGCGTGACCCCGTACCTGCCCCAGAGACAGCATGCTCAGGCCGAACATCACGACACCCAGGGGGACATGGAGCGACGGGACATGTGCGATGCCCAGCGCCACCTGCACCGACGCGAGTGCGAGGAAGCCGGACGCGTACAGGACGGGGCGGGGCGATCCGCCGCCCGGCCGCCAGGCCAGGACCGCGGCGAGCACGTACAGCATCGACGCGCCGTACATCACGCGCGATCCGGCGTCGTGCAGCACCCCGCCCTGGGGCGAGGTCAGCAGCATTCCGGCGGTGACCGCCTGGAAGAGGATCGCCAGGGTCTGCAGGGCGATCGCGAGCCGGAGGAACGTGATTCGGCCCGGTACGGCCGTCGTTGTCGTCCGCGTCGTCCGGGGCGTCCGCGTCGTCTGGGTCGTCCGGGTCGTCCGGGTGGCCATGGTGCGGACCCCTCTTCTGCCTCGCGGCGGTGGATCAGTAGTGTCCTGATCACCTGACGAAGCAGGGCAGCGAGTTGTGAGAGGCACGACCATGAGCACCTCGTCCGAGCCGGAACACGACAGGTCCCCGCAGGGGCACGACAAGTCCCAGGAGGAGCACGACCCGTCCGCGCCCCGTCCCAGCGCGACCGTCGTCGTCGGCGAGCGGCGTCGGCTGACCAATCTCGCCTACCGGCTGCTGGGTTCGCTGTCCGAGGCCGAGGACGCCGTGCAGGAGACGTACGCCCGCTGGTACGCGATGTCGCGGCAGCGGCAGGAGGCCGTCGAGTCGCCGGGCGCCTGGCTGACGACGGTGGCGGGCCGCATCTGCCTGGACGTGCTCGGCTCGGCGCGGGTCCGGCGCGAGGCCTACGTCGGCGCGTGGATACCCGAGCCGCTGCCCGACCGTACGGAGTGGTTCGGCGGGCGGGCCGGTGGCGGCGGTGCCGAGTCGGCCGACCCCGCCGACCGGATCACCCTGGACGAGTCGGTGAGCATGGCCTTCCTCGTCGTACTGGAGTCGATGAAGCCGGCCGAGCGCGTGGCGTTCGTCCTGCACGACGTCTTCCGCTACCCCTTCGCCGAGATCGCCGGGATCGTCGGCCGGACGCCCGCGGCCTGCCGGCAGCTGGCGACCTCGGCCCGTCGGCGGGTCCGCGCCGCGCAGGTGCCGGCGGCGCCTGCGGCCGGACAGGCCTCTCTGGTACGGCACTTCAAGGAGGCCTGGGAGGCCGGGGACGTCCGGGCCCTCGTCGGTCTCCTGGACCCCGACGCCACGATGACCGCCGACGGCGGCGGCCTGGTCGGCACCGTGCTGCGCCCGGTCGAGGGCGGTGAGCGCATCGCCCAGTACCTGATCCACATCGCCGGCAAGGCGCCAGGACTGACGCTCCTGGAACGTCACGTCAACGGCCGGCCCGGCCTGGTCGCCCAGCACACCGGCGTCCCGGTGACCGTGGCCGCGTTCGACATCGCCGACGGCCGCGTCACCCGCATCTGGGCGGTCCGCAACCCGGAGAAGCTGCGCCCGTGGACTGGCAGCGGAGTGAGCTGATCCGAGCGGCCAGCAGCCATGGACTTGTCGAATATCGATATGCTCCCTAGTCTTGGACATATCGAAATTCGATGGGGAGGGATGCAATGAACACGCGGCTCACCAGGACCCTGGCCTCAGTGACCTTCGTACTGGCGGGACTCTGCGGACTCGCCTTCGTCGGTACGGCGGTCTCTCATCTCCTCAACGACGGGGCGGTCTGCGTGCAGACGGGCTTCTGGGCCAATGCCTCCCTGGCCGGCGGCCTGCCGGTCGAAGAGGGCGTGAAGGCGTCCAGCAGTGCCGCCCGCCTCTGCCAGGACGGCCCTTCCTTCGGACAGCGCGCCGCCGACCTCGGGGGCCAACTGCCGTGGCTGCTGTTCGCCTCCCTGGCGCTGCTGTTCTTCTCCCGGCTGCTGAACGCCGTTCTGGTGAACGGGCCGTTCACCGAGGCGGTGGCGCGACGGCTCTCCGTTCTCGGCTGGTTCGTCACCCTGGGCATGCCGCTGGCCGGTCTCGTCGTCGGCTGGTCGCAGTCCTGGCTCGTCGCCAGCATGGCGCCCGTCGTGGGATCCGGGCCGACGGTCGCCGGATCGCTGGAACTCGTCCTCGCCGGCCTCGCCGCTGTGATCATGGGGAGGATCATGCGCGAGGGCATACGCATGCGAGAGGACCTCGAAGGGACCGTCTGATGCCCGAAGAAGAGCTCCACGCGATCCGGATCCACCTCGACCGGCTCCTCGCCGAGCGAGGCATGACGCTCACCGAGCTGTCCGCACAGGTGGGCATCACCGTCGTCAACCTGTCCGTGCTCAAGAACGGGCGGGCCAAGGCCATCCGCTTCTCGACCCTGTCGAGGATCTGCGAAGTCCTCCGGTGCCAGCCGGGAGACCTGATCACGCACGAACCGGACGGGCCGACCTGACCCGTATGACCTGGCCGACCGTAAAAAGACCAGGTCATACGGGCAACCGAGTGGTGGCACAGCGCGTCTTCAAGATCGAAGCGAAGCCACAGGAACCATCAGGACCACGACGACCAGCGCGAGGGGATCAGGACATGGACGAGGTTGCGGGCGCGGCGGTGCGGGTGCTGAAGGGTGTGGGCCTGCTCGCGTTCAACGTGATCGGCACGGTGGGCGACGTGCTCGCCACCCACGTTCCGTGGAAGAAGCCGAGCGAGACGTCCTCCAAGGACAAGTAGCGCCCTCGGACAGCTCCGCCGGACAGCTCCGCCGGGCAGGCAGATGAGTTGTCGTTCCGGAAGCCGGTCGACGACGCTGGCCGGATGAGCGAAGCGATCTCCTGCACATGGCGCGACCCCCTCACCGACGAGGAGATGGTCGACCTCGTACGGTCCCACGGCGGTGATGCAGTCGCCGGCTGGTGGAGCAGGATCCAGCAGCACAGCCTCGGCTGGGTCGGGGCCCGCGACGGCGCGGGGGTCCTCGTCGGGTTCGTGAACGTCGCGTGGGACGGCGGCGACCACGCCTTCCTGCTCGACACGAAGACCCGCGGCTCGCACCAGCACCGCGGCATCGCGACGGCGGTCGTCCGCCTGGCGGCGGCGCACGCCCGTGCGGCGGGCTGCGAATGGCTGCACGTCGACTTCGAACCCCCGCTGCGGGCCTTCTACTTCGACGCCTGCGGCTTCCGCCCCACGGACGCGGGCCTGATCCACCTGCCTTCCGCGGAGTGAAGTGAGAGCCGCCCAACCGTCTACGCGTCCCTGGCAAAGAAGTTGATCAGGTCCTGGGGCGTGCCGTCGTTGGCGGCCTCCGCTTCGGCGGCGGCTTCGGCGGCTGCTGCCGCGGCGGCGTTGCGGGGGAACAGCGCCTGCTCGTACGCGGTCAGCGCGGCCTCGGTGGCGTCGGGGTGCGCGGCGACGGCCCGACCGAGTTCGGCGCCGTCCAGCATGGCCAGGTTGGCGCCTTCACCGTCCTGGACCGCCAGGTGGGCGGCGTCCCCGAGCAGCGTCACCCCCGGCACCCGGTCCCAGCGGTGGTCGCCCGGCAGCCTGTGGTGCGGGCGCAGGACCGGCGCGGTGTCGCTGTCGGTGATGAGGGCGGTGAGCTCGGGGGCCCAGCCGTCGAACTCCTTCGCGATCCGCGCGGTGGCCGCGGCCGCATCGGTGAAGTCGATGCCGTCGAACCAGTCCAGCGGCCTGGGCAGCATCACGTACGCGTGCAGGGTCCCGCCGCTCTCCCGGTGCGCGAAGATCCCCCGCCCGTCCGGCTCCGGCACGATCAGCGCCCCGCCGCCGACCGCCTTCGCGGCGGCGGGGTGGCGGGTCTCGCTGTCGAACAGGTACGTCTCGACGAACGCGTTGCCGGTGTACTCGGGCACGGCGTCGGAGAGCAGCGGCCTGACCCGGGACCACGCGCCGTCCGCGCCGACGAGCAGGCCCGTGGTGACGGTGGTGCCGTCGGCGAAGGCCACCTCGTGGCGGCCGTCACCGAGGGCCCGTACCCCGGTGGCCTTGTGACCCCACCGGACGGTGCCGGCCGGGAGCGAGTCGAGCAGGATCCGCCGCAGCTCGCTGCGCTGCACCTCGGGGCGGCCGCCCGTGCCGTCGTCGTCCTGCTCGAACAGGACGGTCCCGTCCGGGTCGAGGATCCGTACCGCCTGCCGGCCCGGCAGGATCGCGGCACGGAACTCGTCCATCAACTCCGCTTCCTGCAGGGCCAGTTGGCCGTTGTAGTCGTGGATGTCGAGCATCCCGCCCTGCGCGCGGGCCGTCGCCGAGGCCTCCGCCTCGTACACCGCGGCCGGTATGCCGTGGAGGTGCAGGACGCGGGCGAGCGTCAGCCCGCCGAGCCCGGCGCCGATGATCGTGACGTCAGTGGTCATGGTGCTTCCTTGCCTGTCGCACGGCTGCCGGACGGTCACCCGGCAGGTTCTCCGGTTCTCCGGTTCTCCGGTTCTCCGGTTCTCCAGCAAGGTGCCGCCCCCCGTCGACAGGCAGCCGACAGACGGCCCGACAGACGGCCGACAACGAGCCGACCGTGGCACACCGAGCACTGTCGGCCCGATGTCGGCGGGGTCCGGCACCTTTCGCAGAAAGCAACTGCCTCTCCCCCCCCCACCCGAGTTCAAGGAGCCCACATGACGATCACTGTCCGGCCGGGAAGCACCGTGATGTTCACCGGCGATTCGATCACCGACTGCCAACGGCTGGAGAGCGAGGACGGCCTCGGCTTCGGCTACCCGCTGCGCATCGCGGGCGAGTGGGGACTCCGGCACCCGGATCGGCCCGTGACCTGGCTGAACACCGGGGTCGGCGGCCACAGGGTGAGCGACCTCGAAGCCCGCTGGCAGAGCGACGTGCTCGACGCGCGCCCCGACGTGGTGTCGATCCTCGTCGGGGCCAACGACATGGGCTGGCACACGCTGGACCCGCAGGGGCGCGTGATCCCCGTGGAGGAGTTCGACGCGGGTTACGGCCGCCTGCTCGCGCCCCTCGCCGACGCGGGCACGCAGCTGATCCTCGTCGAGCCGTTCCTCCTGCCGATCCACGGCGTCGTCGAGGCCGGTGGCGGGGGTGTGCTCATCGGGGAGAAGGAACGGACCCAATGGCGCACCGACCTGGACCCGAAGATCCAGGCCGTGCGCAGGCTCGCCCGCGAGTACGGCGCGCAACTGCTCGCCGCCGACGGCATGTTCGCCGAGCTCGCCGCGACGAGCGGGCCCGAGCACTGGTCCGCGGACGGCATACACCCGACACCGGCCGGCCACGCCGCGCTCGCGGCGGCCTGGTTGCGCCTGGTCGCCTGAGACGAGGGCTCGTACCTTCTCGTACTGCTGCCGGGGAATCGGTCTGGTCCATCGCGATGCCCGGCACGGTCCAGGTGAAGCCGACCGCGTCGTCCCCGGCATCCGGAACGGACCATGGCCCAATGTTGATCTGGGCGTCCTGATCGCCGTAGTTGCGTGGCGCAGACGCCGAAGTGGCCGCACGTCGGCAGGGCCTGCTTCAGCGAATCCGGCTGCGCGACCGGATACGGCGGGTGCAGGCGGGCGGGCCGGTCCGTGGGTTACCGGCAGGTGCTCACGACCCACGCGGATGTCGAGCATCCCGCCCCGCGCACGCCGGTCTGTGCGGCCTCCAGAACGACTCGCCCCGCCCAGCAAGGGAGCCGGGCGGGGCGGGAGCGTCAGAAGTCAGACGAACAGGACTGACCGCAACTTCAAACGCTCGCTCGCACCACCGGTATGGGGACGCAACGCGAAATCGTCGCCCGAGCAGTCCGCGTTCGTAAAGACAATCGCGAAGGAGTCGGTGCGGTTCTTCGGAGAGTGGGCGGGCGGCTGGGTGTATTCCACGGCCGCCTCGGGCAGGACGATGCATTCCCCGCTCGCGGGGTCGTGGAACGTGGCCGTCTCTTCCTCGCCCGAACTAGTGACGTACGTGTAGCGGAAGTCGCCCTCGGCCGCGTACGCGGATCCCGGGACATTCAGGACCAGTACGGCGGCACCGGCCGCGGCGGCCAGTGAGTGACGGAAACGCATCAATCGATTCCTCTGCTGGAAGGTCCGGGAACGCATGCTGACTCCCCGACTTGACCAGCGATGATGCTCAGTGCCGGGACCGCAGGCAGCCGAAAGGACCCTTCTTCACCCGATCGGCCCGCAGGCACAGAAACCCACTGGCACCCGTACAGGTGTAGCGGCCGCGGCCAGACAGCAGACAATCCCCTGCACAGCAGGACCACGGCGGCCGGCCACGGCGGTGCGGACGCAGGGGTCGTCGGGAGTCTTCTCCTGGTGTGCGATCAGCGGCGCCAAGGCATCAGGTTGAACACGTTGTCGCTTTCGGCGTTGGCCACACACTGGTTGGGGTAGGTGCGGGCAAAGCCCGTGGGCGTGCCCTTCCAGGTGCCGTGAGCGACAACGGTGACCGGCCGGTAGATCATCGGGCAGGGGCGCTCGACCGGAGTGAGATTGCGGAGGTCGCCCTCCACCGCTGCGACCTTGCGGCAGGTCAGGTGCGGACGCGGGTGACTACCCGATGTCGGGTAGCAGTTGAGGTCCGCCGACCCGATCACAGCACCTCTGGAGTCCTCCCCCTCGTGAACCGTGATGGTCAGCTTCCCCTCGGGCTTGGGCGAAGCAGCCGCAGCAGTGGCGGATCCTGCCAGGAACGGCAGAAGAGCAAGCGCGGCAACGGCGGGCAGCACAGCGCGGAAGACCATCGGTCGATTCTCCTGAGAAGCGAGGGACGAGACGGGCCTCAGTCTCGGCGGAACCGGACAGCAAGCCGCCGATCATCACCCGTAAGTGGCGTGGCGTGCGCCGACCCCCTCGCCCGGTCGCTGACTCCTGGGCCCTGCCACCAGGTGCGGGCACCGCTCTGGAAGTCAAGCGTGAGGGTTCCCGAAGTTTCCCCGGGGCGGGGCTGAGCCGTCACCTTCGTCATCTTCGGGGTTGCCTTGGGAGAGTTGAGGGTCTGATCGCGACCGGTCGTGTCCCTTTGCGCGGGCGCGCGCGATTGCACCGTGCCACTGACGACGGGACGTCGGTCTAGCCGAGCAGGTTCGTAGCCTCGCGTGTGAGGGCGAAGGCCGATGAAGCGCCGGATAGCAGGGAGTTGATGCGGCCGAGGATACGGTCGATCCGGGGCTGGTCCTGGGAGGCGATGGCTTCCTCGAGATCGTCAGCGTTATCCAGGGCAGACGTCGCCTCAAGACCCTCCGCTGCCTCTGCGTCACCACGAAGGGCTTCCGCGATACGTTGATAAGTCGCGTACCGGGTTGCGGCCGTGTTTGAGTGCCCCGCCTGGGCCGTGGCGCCACTACTC
Organism: Streptomyces sp. NPDC021093; assembly: GCF_044333135.1. NCBI lineage: Bacteria > Bacillati > Actinomycetota > Actinomycetes > Kitasatosporales > Streptomycetaceae > Streptomyces > Streptomyces sp. NPDC021093. The sequence goes on from NZ_JBIRQJ010000015.1 coordinate 106,932, forward strand.
CCGATGTTGATGCCACCCACGAAACTGCCTCTGCCGGCCCAAATGTTGACGTGCTCTGCGGGGTCGCTCATGATCAGCCCTCCGTAGATGTTCAGGCCGCGTTCTGTCGGCATGTAGACGTGGAAGAAAGGAGTTTGACGAGTGATCAGTGATGGGTTGATGGGGCGGAGGATCTCGCGGACATCCCGCTCGTTCCAACCTTGATCCTTGAAGTACCTCCCCATGGCCACCGGCGTTTTGGGGTCTGCCAAACTGCAGATCACTGTAAAGACCTCACGCGTCAGCATGGGGATCTCCTCTGGGCGCACGGAATGTGGTGGTAGCCGACGTTCCTCGTCCGCCGCGTTCCATTGCTGAATCCAGCGAGAGCCGAAGAGTAGTCCGGCACCCAAAGCGATCATCCCCAACAGTGCCGCAATGCCTTCCCACACAGCGCCCCTCCGCCACAGGCCGACGTCACCAGAACGATACGAGACGTGTGCGTTCAGTGTGGGCCAAGTGCTGTGTAAGCCATGGGGAAGCGGTGGGGAGTTACCCCCTTCCCTGGCCCGGCTCCGACCGCTACGTCAAAGCTGCTCTGCCCATGCATGCGTCTTGGCCCCGTTTCAGCTGCTTGTGCGGCCCACCTCATGCACGGCAAGCGCGCGATGCGCGTCCCAAGCCTGTGCCGCAGCAGTCAGAGTGGCCCGGTGCGGCATCGGATCTGTCCGCTCTCTGCTCTCCCATGCGGTGCGGACGGTCTGCGAGAAGGTAGTCACGTCCGCGGGAGCGGCGGCCTGGTATGCGGGGACATGATGGGCGAGTGCCTCGGCCTGCTCCGGGGTGTGTCCGGCAGAGATGAGGCGTAGCACCGTGAATGCGGTGTCGGCCCAGCGGGGCGCTGGGCAGGCAAGTGCCCAATCCAGAAAGCGCAGTTCGCCGTACGCGGTGACGAGCATGTTCAGCGGCGACATGTCGGTGTGTGCGAGAGCGCGCCCCTCCAGTCCAGGAGGTGCGCCCTCGGGCAGAAAGTCGGCCCATCGGGAGCGCAGCGGCTTCTTGCGGATGCTCTCGGGCCACGACGCTTCGGACATGGCGGTGAGCGTGCGCACCAAGGGGCCGAGGTCGGCCGATCCTGGTGCGAGGTCAGGGTGCCGGCCATCCACGTACTCGTACCCGACGAGCAGCCACCCGCCCGCCTCGACCTCCCACAGGACCCGGGGCGCGAGCGGGGCATGCCCTGCTACCTGCGCCTCGTGTCGGTACACCCATGCCGATGGGTCATCGAGCAGCGTGCCTTTGATGAAGACGCGACCGGAGCGCGCATGCACGGTGCAGGCGAGGCGGGACATGACGCCATGGTCCGCTGTCTCCGCCTTGTCCACCTGCCCCGTGTGGCGCTCGGCAGCGTGGCGGGCAGCAGCCGGCAGATCGTGCCAGGGGACGCGCTCCACTCCGCGGTCTCCTCGGTCGGTCGGACGGTCGTCGGACACAAGCAAGCCGGTCTCCGGCCCAGCCACAGCGTGGCACAGACCGGAGACCGGTACGGGGATGGTCAAGCGTGCTTGGGGCTGTCGTGGCAGTTGGCGTGGCACTGTGTGCAGCTCGCCAGATCCAGTTCAGGCCAGAACTCATGGTCGAGCTCGTACCCGGCGAGGGTAACCGCGTCGACCGTTCGGGCGCGGAGCTCCTTGCCCCCGCCGTGCTCTTCGCGGTCGAGGAACCCCGGCTGATGGTGCACGAACGCGCCGAACATCTCCTCGCAGAAGTCCTGATACGCCCTCGTGTGGAGCAGGAAAGCGTGCCAGAAGTCATCCACCAGGGGCGAAGGGCTGAGGGGCTTGTCGCTGTGCGCACTCGCGGCGACGAATGCGAGCATCTGACCGACGCCGCGGTCCGCCTTCTCTTCGGTCAGGTCTGGGAACTTGTCCCGCATGTTGGAAACGAGGACTGCCCGCAGGTCGGCCTTGATGAGTGTCCGCGGGTCCGTCCCGAGGTGCTTCTGGGCTGTGGTCACGTTCCTAACCTCCTTGATTCGCTGACACATTGGGTGGTGCACCCGCCCCGCCGGAATGTGAGCCGTGGGGGAACACGGTGATCGGATACCGGAGGGGCGGGAGTTCGAGGGCTGCTCATGGTCATGGATTGCCTGCGACGGCGAGCGGCACGACGACCACAACGCACAGGCAGACCCAGAGCAGCACCGCTTAATCGCTGCCCTTTCTGCTCTTGGCCGCGACGCGGCACCGTGAGCACTGGCACGGCGGATACGCACTGGATACGAGCGTTGCATCACGCCCGTTGCCGAGACCCACCACGACCCGGCCCCGCTCGCGCACGACCTTGCCGGTCCTGCTGTCGATCTCGTACACGCGCATGGTCATGCCCATGGGGGCTGGTCCTTTCCGCAGCTCAGAACGGCCGTGAAGCGACGTAGGACCAGTGCACCGCTTCAGGCGAGGGCGTGGGCAACGAGCGACCGGACGTTTGGGCGGACGTTTCCGCGGTCGCTGTCGAGGCCAAGTGACTACGGTGAGAACACGAGCCGTGGTTGCGAGGGGAATCGCATGGCGGGCAGACCCGGGAACGGACTGGCGGGGTTACGACGGGAGGCCGGCCACACTCAGGCGTCGTTCGTCGGCGCCTTCGCCGAGGAGGCTGCGCAGCTCGGAGTGGACGCCTCGGTGAGCGTGCGGCAACTGCGCCGTTGGGAGAGCGAGACACCCCCACCGTTGCCTCATCCGAGCCAACAGGTCGTGCTGGAAGCGCTGTTCGGCATGCCGCTGGCCGAGATGGCGTTCGACGTCCCCCGGCATCGCGTGACGGTCACGGTGCCGATCAGCGACCCTGAAGAGGTGAAGCGTAGGACGTTCGTCGCCGATGTCGGCGGGCTGGCCGCAGGGGCGCTTGTGCCCGCTCGGTCAGGCCCGAGGGTCGGCACGGCCGACCTCAACCGGTTGCGGGTCAGGCTCGATGGTCTGTACGCGACGGACCACACGGCGGGCAGTGTGCCGGCCATGACCCAGGCACTCCGGATCGAGGACGAGATCACGGGCGCCCTGGGCGCGTCCTCGTACACGAGCCGCGTCGGCCGAGGGCTCCAAACGATGCTGGCTGAGCTGCACGGTCACCGGGCCTGGTACGGCTACGACGGTGGACGCATCGACGAGGGACGGGCCGCCTGCATGGAGGCCCTCGCCGCGGCGCAGCTCGTTGACAACCAGCTCTTGCAAGTCTCCGTCCTTGAGACCCTCGTGCTCCTTGCTGTGAAGGCGGACCGGGTGTGGGAGGCGGCGAGCGCGGTCGAGAACGCCCATCGCCTTGCTGCTCGTGCCGGGGCCGGGCACACCGTGCACCTCGTGCTTGCCCTGCGTGAAGCCAACGTGGCCACCCACACCGGAGACCTGTCCGGGGCACGCCGTGCACTGAGCCGTGCCGTTCATCACCAGGGCCGTGCCGACAGTGACGCTGAAGTGCCCAACTGGGCTCAGTTCGTTGGGCCGTTCGAGGTCGACTACGCCACCGCGGACATGTACGTGCGGGCCGAGCAGCCCCAGCGAGCCGTGCCGTTCCTGCGCGCCGCCGTGCGCAGTATGGGCGGCGGGCTTGCCCGCAACAGCGCTTCGTACCGGGTGAAGCTCGCGGGTGTCCTGCTCGATACCGGGGAGGCCGACGAGGCGTGCGCGGAGATGAGCGCGGTACTCGACACGTGCGGCGGCATCTCCTCGCCCCGGCTACTTGGGAAGATCCGGGAGTTCGAGCGAGCCGCTGCCCGAATCGACAGTACGACGGCCCGCGAGTGCGGCGAGCGCATCCGCGAAACCGTCCAAGGAGGTACGGCGTGACGAAACGGGCGAGCATCACGGTGGAGTGCACGGACGGGCCGGTCGCCCAGCGAGCCGAGGACGCGTTCAGGCTCATCTACGCGGAAGCGTTCGCCGCACCGCCCTACAACGAGACCGAGGACGACGTCACGGCCACCTTCCGACGCTTCCGGTCGCAGACCCGCAAGCGCACCTTCCGTGGCGCCTTGGCGCGCACCGAGAGCGGTGAGGGAGTCGGCATGGCGTTCGGCTATCCGCTCGGGTCCCATACGGGCTGGTGGGATCAGCTCGCCGAGCCGGTGCCCGATGACATGCGCCGAGAGGACGGGCACCGGACGTTCGGCTTCATGGAGCTTGCCGTTCGCGAGCCGTGGCGCCGGCAGGGCGTCGCGGGCAGGTTGCACGACGCGCTGATCTGCGGCACCGAGTGCGAGCGGGTACTGCTCAACGTCCGTCAAGACGCCAAGGCAGCACAGTCGGCGTACCTCTCATGGGGATACCGCAAGATCGGCGAAGCCCACCCGTGGACGGGGGCAGAACTCCACGATGTCCTGATGCTCGATCTGCCCCGATGACATCTCGGGCCACCGTGGAGAGGGTGGCGGAGGCTGGCGCTATGTACGTAGCACCGGACGACAGTTCACCGCGGGCGCAAGGATGGGCACTCAGCCGATCTCGAGCACGGGACACGACATGTCTCACAAGAAGGCAGAGCCCACACGCTGGTTCTGGATCATGACCATCAAGCGGATGTTCTACGACCAGAGTGGCGAAATGTGTACGGGGTCGGGGAGGATCTTCGCGCACCCAGGGCAGACCCGCCAGGAGCTCTTTGACCTCCTCTACCAGCGAATGGTCAAAGACGCTGAGGTCGAGGAAGCATTCGTAGTGTTCTTCTCCCTGGAGCGCGATGATCTATCGCCCGATGAGGGACAGGCCAGCACTGCTCTCAAGGGGCAACATTCCGTACGGCGACCGTCAGAACTGGAAATCAAGATCCGTGGAAGGCGTGTGGAACGGAGTGTCGCCCCCTAGACGCGCTGCGTCGAATACCTGAGCGTCACGACTTCTTGGAGCCCTTCACAGCGTCGTCCGACTCCGGTTTCGTCTTTTCCAAGGCGTCAGGGTCCAGGGGGACATCCTCCAGAATCTCCACCCTCCAACTCTCTCGGAGCCGGTCGCCAGACTCGGAAGCCTGCGCACTCGCCCACATCACGTTGCTGAGGCGGTAGCCGAAGCCGAGCTGAGATGCGGACTGGATCATCTCGTAAGCATCCGCCAGCGAGTTGAAGCCGAACATCTCCTTGATCGTTGATGGGTTGACGACGTAGCCATCGATGTCCGGCTCCTCGTCCGGCATTTCGCGACTCTCTGCGTGCGCCATAGCGCCCCCCTTCGACGGGCAGTCTCTTGCACCAGGATGGCGCTGTTGGACATCCACCACTGCGAGTTGGGTAAACAGCCCGCCGTCGGAATGGCTGGTGCCAGGATGCGTGCTGTTCTTAAGGTCTGCTCGGCGACGCTGTGGTCGCGGGTGGGGACCAGGGGGCCGTCCACGATCAGTACGGTGTCCTTCGCGAACCGGCGCCTGGACTGGAGCGCAAGGAGCGGGCCCAGTTGGTCGATGATCTGGTCGGCTGCCGACTCCAATTCACCAAAGAGCGGAGCGAGTTGGCGCATCGTCAGGTTCGTTCGCCAGTACGCGGCGACCAGCAGCACCCGATCCTCCAGCGGCAGCCCCCACGGCCGACCCCGCCGCCCGCACCGGATCCGCACTCTCACGGCGCAGCGCAGTCACCAACTTCCCGAAAGTGCGCGGGCTCAGCCCGGTGGACGGGGCTGTCCAGGACGGCTCCGACGCCGTGACGTGGATCTCTGGATCGTCGATCATGGATGCGTGGTGGGGAACGCGACGCGCACAGCGACCATCAGCGACCGGAGGCGGCCCTCGGACAGGACGATCAGGACCTCTCGGTCTCGGGCCGAGGCGAGGCGAGTCGTTCGGGTGACGGTGGTGGCGTTCTGTCCGTGTCACTGCCACATATGACAGTGGGCCGCCGGATGCGGCGGGTTGTCCGCCGGGCTGACGAACGGGAGGACGTGGGGTGTCCGTGACTGAAGGTGCTGCGGGCCGTCGGGGTCCGCTGACCGGCAAGGCCGATGTGTGGCTGGTACTGGGCTCCGGCCTGGCCGAACGGCCGATCACCGGCCGCCTCGCGCACGCGCTGGCCGAGGAGTTCGGCGACCGGTTCGCAGTGGTGCGCAGCGACGAACTGCTGCTGGGGGTACGGGGCGGCCGCCTGACGCTGCACGACCTGGACGGGTGTGAGCTGGCCGCGCCCAGGCTCGCGTACGGCCGGGTGTGGACGCCGGTGGCGCACCCGGACCGCGAGATCACCCTGCTGCGGCACCTTGAGGCGATGGGCACCGACCTGTTGAACCCGGCCGATGCGGTGCTGGCCTGCCTGAACAAGTTCTGGCAGCTGCAGCAGCTCGCGCTCGCGGGGCTTCCGGTGCCCGACACCCGTACCTACGCGGACGCACCGCTGGGCGGGGCGATCGGTGCGGGGGTGCCGCAGCCGTGCGTGGTGAAGGCAGTGCGGGGGCACCGCGGCGAACAGGTCTTCCTGGCGCCGGACGCCGCGATGCTGCAAGGCGTCCACAGCAGCCTCGGCCAGGAGGTCCCGTACCTGTTCCAGGAGTACGTCGAGTCGTCCCACGGCCGGGACCTGCGGGTGGTGGTCGTCGACGGGCTTGCGGCCGGGGCGCAGGTACGCACCGCCGCAGGCGGAGAGTTCCGCTCCAACCTGGCCCTGGGCGGGACCGCCACACCGTGCACCGGCCGCTACCGCCACGGCGAGGACCTCGCGGTCCGGGCCGCCGCCGCCCTGGGACTCGGCGTCGCGGGCGTCGACCTGCTGTTCACCCCGGACGGCGGCTTCACGATCTGCGAGGTCAACGCCAACGTCGGCTGGCGCAAGGAGAGGAAGGAACTCACCGCCGCGCTCGTGGCCGCCTGCCGGACCCGCCTCAAGGAGACGGACCGGTCGGCCTCCGCCGGGTGACGAGCGCCGACGGGGCGGTCCTGGCACCGTCGGCGGCCGGGGCTACGCCTCGCAAGTCAGGTCGTGTGCGGGGAGCCGCCCCGTGCGCAGGTAGGCGTTGACGCGCTCGTCGACGCAGGCGTTGCCGTACTCGCCGTACAGGCCGTGCTGGCGGGCGCCCGCCACGGTGAGCAGCCTGGAGCTCGGCCACTGCGCGCGGACGGCCTCGGCACTGGCGTACACGGTGCGGGGGTCGCCGGTGGCGTTGACGAGCAGGGCGGGGACGTCGTTGTCGAGCACGGTCGGCGCCTCGACGGGCCGGTCCCAGAACTCGCAGGGGGTGATGTTGTGGGCGAGCGGCCCGGTGAGGGGGAACCGCTCGCGGGACTCCTCGACCGCGTGCCAGTAGCTGCCGACGCCGCGCCGCTCGGCCACGTCGCCGCAGACGATCGCGGTCATCTGACTGGCGGCGGCCGAGCCCGCCCCGGTCAGCAGGAACTCCAGCTGCCCGGCGAGCAGTTCGGACGGCTCGACCGGCTCCCGGTCCGCGGCACGCGCCAGGATACGTACGGTCGCGGCCAGGTTGGCGCGCTCCTTGTCGAGGTCGCTGCCGAGGCTGCCGATGAAGAGGAAGGGGAGCACGTGCGCGTCCAGCAGGTACGGCGCCTTTCCGATCCGCAGCGGCTCCTGTGCGGCGGCGTCGCGGATGTGCTCCACCTTCGCCAGGACCTCGGCGCGCGTGGCGCCGAGACCGTAGGTGCCGTGCCGTGCGGCGGCCCACGACGCCCACGCGCGCAGGGCCGCCTCGTTGGCCGCCTCGGTGCCGCGCAGCATGGTCTGGCTGTAGTACGCCGGGGAATTGACGCCGTCGAGGACCATGCGGTCGGTGCGCCCGGGGAAGAGCTGTGTGTAGACCTCGCCGAGGTAACTGCCGTAGGAGTAGCCGAGGTAGGAGAGGGCGTCCGCGCCGAGGGCTGCGCGGACGACGTCCATGTCGCGGGCGGTGTTGCGGGTGGTGACGTACGGCAGCACGTCGCCGTGGGCGCGCTCGCACCGCCCGGCCAGCTCGCGCGCGACGGCGACCTCCTCGCGGTACGCCGCCCGGTCGGCGCCCGCGGAGCGGAGGGGGGCCGAGCCGAGGCCCCAGCCGCAGTCCAGCGGGGTGCTCCGGCCGACGAAGCGCGGGTCCATGCCGATCAGGTCGTAACGGTCGGCGACCTCGCCCAGCACCCGGGACTTGGTCAGTGGCATGCGGAGGCCGGGGCCGCCGGGTCCCCCGTCGTTGAGCAGCAGCGGGCCGACGCGGTGGGCGGTGTCGGTGGCCTTCACGCGGGACAGGGCGACGGTGAGGGTGCGGCCGCCGGGGTCGGCGTAGTCGAGCGGCACCGTGATGTCGGCGCAGTCTGCGCCTGCGGCATCCAGATCCTGGCCGAGCTCGTCGTCGGCGCCGAGCGCGCACGCGTGCCAGTCGACGCGCTGGGCGTGGAAGCGGGCCAATGGGTCGGGGGCGGCGGTGACAGTGGCAGTGGTGGTGACCGTTGCGGTGGCGGCGAGCACCGCGGCGACCACCGCTAAGGCTCTGATGCGGCGGGAAGTTGACATGCCTGCACGCTAGGGGCGGCGGACGCCTCGGCACCCTCGGGGAAACCCCGAAACCGGGTAGGGGTCGTCCCCCAAAAAGCTCGGCCCGTGTCCGTGCCCGTGTCCGTGCCTGTCCGTGTCCGTGCCCGTGTCCGTCCGTGGGCTCAGGCGGCGCGAAGGCTCCTTGTGTACGTGGGCGTAGGCGCGGCGGTGTACGCAAGTGTGGGCGCGGGCCGGACGTTGCGGTGGATTTCGAGGGCCGCGGTGGACCGGTTGAGGGTGATGTAGTGCAGTCCCGGCGCGCCCTCGTCGAGCAGTCGGCGTGCCATCCGGGTCGCGTGGTCCACCCCGATGCGGTGCCCCTCCGCGGGGTTGCCGCGGGCCGCTTCGAGGCGCTCCGCGAGGTCCGTGGGGAAGCGGGCGTCGGAGAGTTCGGCGAACCGGCGGATCTGCTTCGCGTCGGTGGCGGGCATGATCTCCGGAATGACCGGGGTGTCGCAGCCCGCTGCCGCGAGCCGGTCGCGCAGCCGCAGGTAGTCCTCCACGTCGAAGAACATCTGGGTGATGGCGTAGTCGGCACCTGCCCGGCACTTCGCGACGAAGTGCCGGATGTCGCTCTCCCAGTCGGCCGAGCGCGGATGCCGCTCGGGGAACGCCGCGACCCCGACGCTGAATCCGCCCAACTCCCTTATCAGGCTCACCAGTTCATGGGCGTGGGTGAAGCCCTGCGGGTGCGGGGTCCAGGGTCCGTGGGGGTCGCCCGGCGGATCGCCGCGCAGGACGAGCACGTCGGTCACGCCCGCGTCCGCGTACCGGCCGACGATGTGCCGCAGTTCAGCCACCGAGTGCCCGACCGCGGTCAGGTGGGCGACCGGGCGCAGGGTCGTCTCGGTGGCGATGCGGGTGATGGTGTCGACGGTGCTGTCCCGGAAGGAACCGCCCGCGCCGTACGTGACGGAGACGAACGTCGGGGACAGCGCCTCGACCCGGCGGATCGCCTGCCACAGGGCGCGGCTCCCGGCCTCGGTCTTCGGCGGGAAGAACTCGAAGGAGAAGGTCGGGGAGAAGTTCGGCGCGCCGGTGTCTGCCAGGGCGTCGCGCAGGGTGGTCATGGCGGGGGTCTCCTCGGCTCGTTGACGTGCGGCTGACGTGCGGCTGGCATGCGGCTGACGTGCCGTCATTTCGCGTACGCGCGGGCATTTCGCGTACGCGCGTGCATCTCGCGTACGCCCGTGCATGTGCGCGTACGCGCAGGAAGCGGGAACGGGGCCGCCGCGCGCTCCAGGGGGTAGGAGCGCGCGGCGGCCTGCGCGAACAACCGTCCGGCGCGGGCCGTTCGGGGTCGAGCGGCGGCACGGCGTGGCTTCTTGGGCCTGCCGTGGTGGTGCCGTGCGGGCGTATGGGGGCGGGCGGCCGTCGCGACGCCCCGCCCCACGAGGGCCGGGCGCCGGGCCTGCCGTCACAGGACCGTGACGGCGCTCTCCGCGTGCTTCTTCGCGAGGGCGAGCGTCGCCGAGCTGTTGCGGCCGAGCGCCTCGCGCACGTACCGGCGGGCCCGTGCCACGTCGGCGTCCTCGCCGAGCACCCGCGCGATGTTCTCGGGGCGCAGCACGACGCTGTGCTGCGAGACGACGGTGACGCCCGTCTCGTCCGGTACGACCGACCACTCGCCGGTGTGCGCCGCCATCAGCAGCGGGGTCGCCGTCTGCTTGTAGACGATGCGGCCGGCGTGCGGGAAGCAGACCCGGATGGACTCGGTGGTGTGCGAGGAGCCGTCGGCGGTGACGGTGTCCATCGCCATGACCTGCACGCCCGGCTCGTCCTCGGTGAGGTCGAGGCGGGAGACGTGCGGGAGGAGTTCGGGCCAGTCGCCGACCCGGTAGAGGAAGTCGTAGACCAGCTCGGCGGGGCCGTTGACCCGTACCGAGTCCTCGAAGGAGAGGACCAGGTCGTCCAGGTCCTGCCAGCACTCGGCGAGCTGTTTGAGGTTGGCCAGCTCGGCGCGGCTGTTGGTGTCGGTGGCCCGCTCCACCCAGGCGGCGTCCGCGGCGTTGTCGTCGGCGACCGTGAAGTCGTGGACCAGGATCAGCCGACAGCTCGACGCGCCCCTGGACTCGACGATCCAGGTGCCGCCCATGGTCCGCACCGGTGGTGCGGACACCTCCTGCCGGAACTCCACGCGGTGCTGCCCTGCGTCCAGCGTGCGGCGCGAACTCCAGGACTTCACCTGCCCGTTGGCGGTGGCCCACATCCGCAGGCGCTCCTTGGCCCCGTCGAACTCCAACTGTTCGACGTGCACGTTCGGCGGGAAGAAGAGCGGCCAACGGACCGCGTCGGCGATCAGTCCGTACACCACACCCGCAGGTGCGGCGACGGTCACTTCGTGCGTCGTACGGTGCACTCGCTCAGCGGACATGGGCGGATCCTCTTTCCTGTCTAGGGCTGGTCAGAATCGTGTCCTGAACCGCTCGACGACCGGACGGGTCCGACTGGAGGGAGGCTTGAGGGGAGCGGCTCAGGCCGCTGCCTCGGCGGCGGCCAGGGTGCGCAGTGTGCTCCGCAGGCCGCGGCGTTCGGGCTTGCCCGTCGGGGTGCGGGGCACCGCGTCGAGTGCCTCGGCACTGCGGATGCGTTCGGCCGCCGAGAGGCGGGAGTTGGCGCGTTCCACGACGGCGTCGAGGACGGCCGGGGGTGCGGTCGGCGCTTCCGCTCCGTACGGACTGCTGCTGCCCGGCGCCTCGCGCAGGACGATGCCCGCCCAGGTGACGCAGCCGTGCACGGGGTCGGGCCGGCCGACGACGACGCATTCGGCGACGCGCGGGTCCTCGGCGACGATCCGTTCGACGGCGGTGGGCGAGACGAGTTCGTTGTCGTACTTGAAGACGTCGTCGAGCCGGTCCTCCAGGTGGAGGCCGCCGTCCTCGTCGAGGTGGCCGACGTCGCCTGTGGACAGCCAACCGTCGGCGTCGATCCGGGCGTCCGCGCCGTCGAGGTAACCCGCCATCACCTGCGGGCCGCGCACCTGGATCTCGCCGCTGGTCCCGGCGGCGACGGGCGCACCGGAGCCGAGGCCCACGACGCGGGTCTCGGTGCCGGGGACCGGCGGACCGACGGAACCCGGCAGCGCCCGGTCGGAGAGGCGCTGGTTGTGGGCCAGCGGGGAGAGTTCGGTCAGGCCGTAGCCCTGGACGACGGGCACCCGCAGCGCCTGCTGGAGCGTGCGGGCGGCGGCGGGGGCGAGGGCGCTGCCGCCGGACAGGACGGCGGTGAGCCGGGGGCCCGCCGGAATGCCTTCGCCCCCCTCGCCGAGCCGGGGGTCGGCGGCCAGCCGGTGCAGCCGGGCGGGCAGCCCGTAGTAGTGGGTGGCGCCGCAGCGGGCGGCCAGGGCGAGCGAGACCAACGAGTCGCCGTCGCGGCACAGCACCTGCGAAGCACCGGCGGAGACCGCCGAGTTGAGGTGCATCGTGTGGAACAGCGGCAGGTGGTTGAGGGTCACCGATTCGGGTCCCAGACCGTGCGCGAGGGTGATCTGCTCGGCGTTCGCGACGAGGTTGCGGTGGGTGAGCAGGACGCCCTTGGGGTCGCCCGTGGTGCCGGTCGTGAACTGAACGCAGGCCACCGACGACAGGTCGGCCGGACCCCGGCCGAGCCCGGCGGGCCCCTCGGGCATCCCCTCCAGGGCCACTCGGAGGGGCACCGCGTCCGCGGGGACCACCCCGTCGTCGGCGTCGGTGACCACGAGGGTGCGCAGGTCGGGAAGGCCGTCGCGGAGCTTCGTCAGCAACTCGGCGGTGGCCGACGGCACGAACGCGACCTCGATGCGGGCGGCGCGGAAGACGTGCCGCAGGGCGCCCTCACGGATCAGCGGGTTGACCAGGACGACGGTGTTGCCGCTGCGGGCGGTGCCGTAGTACGCGGCGGGGAAGACGGGGTCGAGCACGTTGGCGACGCCGACGCGTGCGCCTCGGCGGCCGAGGGTGCGCTCCAGGTAGTGCGCGACGCGGTCGGCGTGGGTGTCGAGGGCGGCGAACGAGACGGTGCTGTGCGGGGTACTGTCCGTGGTGCCGGAACCTGCGGTCAGGGCCGCGCCCTTGGGGTCGCGTACGGCCGCACGGCGCAGCAGTCCGTCCAGGGGCAGTTCCGGGTACGTGAGTCGTGGCACTGCGTACGCCTCCTCCGGCTGACGTGGGTGTCCCACGCTGCGGGAGGGCGCTCGCAGGCGGTTCGAAGTCCGCTCGAACAGTGCTGCAGTACGGGTGCCGGGACCGTCGGGGGTCACGCCTACGGGGTCGTCGGCGGGCCCGCCAGGTACGCGATCAGGCTCCCGATGTCGGGAACCGCGGCGACCCGAGAGATGTCTTCCCCGCTGCCGAGCCGGCGGGTCAGGGTGATGAGGATCTCCACCCGGTCCACGGAGTCGGCACCGAGGTCCTTCAGGTTCCGGTCGTCGCGGACCTCGGCCGCGGGCACGTCCGGCAGGATCTCGGCGACGACGTCGAGCAGGGCGGCCCGTACGGTCGCCTCGTCCGCAGCCGGTGTTCCGCGTTCGGTGCGTACGTCGGTGGACGTCACTTGGCGGTCGCCCCCAGCGCTGTCGTACGGGCACTCAGGTACGCGCTCAGCTGCCGGACCGTGGGGTACGCGTAGACCGTGTCGAGCAACTCCTCAAGCCCGTAACGGGTGTTGAGGAGAGCGACCAGCTCCACCCCGAGCACGGAGTCGAGGCCGTGCTCGGCGAAGGTGCGGTCGTCGTCGATCTCCTCGGTCCCGCAGGAGAGGATCTCGGCCAGGCGCATCCGCAGTTCGTCGCGGATCGAGTCGCGGATCGAGTCGCGGATCGAGTCACGGATCGGGTCGCGGATCAAGTCGGTGCTCAGGTCGGTGCTCAGGTCGGTGCTCAGGTCGGTGCTCACCAAAGTCGTCATGCGCTCTCCTCGGCCTGTTTCGGCTCACCGTGCGGGCCATCGTGCGTGACGCTGCCGCGTGCGAGGGTCGAGCGCTGCTGGAGCGGCTCCCACCAGCCCGGATTGGCGCGGTACCAGGCCACGGTCTCGGCCAGCCCCTCGGCGAAGTCCTTGCGGGGCAGATAGCCGGCCTCGCGGGCGAGCTTGCCGCAGTCGACGGAGTAGCGGCGGTCGTGGCCCTTGCGGTCCTCGACGAGGTCGACGCTGGACCAGTCGGCGCCGCAGGCGTCGAGGAGCAGTCCGGTGAGTTCCTTGTTGGTGAGTTCGGTGCCGCCGCCGATGTTGTAGACCTCGCCGGGGCGGCCCTGGGTGCGGACGAGTTCGATGCCCCGTACGTGGTCGTCGACGTGCAGCCAGTCGCGGACGTTGCCGCCGTCGCCGTACAGCGGCACCCGTTCGCCGCGCAGCAGCCGGGTGATGAACAGCGGGACGACCTTCTCGGGGAACTGGTAGGGCCCGTAGTTGTTGGAGCAGCGGGTCACCCGTACGTCCAGGCCGTGGGTGCGGTGGTGGGCGAGGGCGAGGAGGTCGCTGGCCGCCTTCGCCGCCGAGTACGGCGAGTTGGGGGACAGCGGGTCGGTCTCGGGCCACGAGCCGATGTCGATGGACCCGTACACCTCGTCGGTGGAGATGTGCACGAACGTACCGAAGCCGGATTCCTGGTGACGGTGGGCCGCGTCCAGCAGGGTCTGGGTTCCCGAGACGTTCGTACGGACGAAGTCGGCGGCGCCGAGTATGGAGCGGTCGACGTGCGACTCGGCGGCGAAGTGGACGATCTGGTCGTGCTCCGCGACCAGGGCGTCCACCAGCGGTGCGTCGCAGATGTCGCCGTGGACGAAGGTGAAGCGGTCGCTGTCGCGGACCGGGTCGAGGTTGGCCGGGTTTCCGGCGTAGGTCAGCGCGTCGAGGACGGTGACACGGGCGTCCGGGTCGCCGTCGGGGCCCAGCAGCCTGCGGACGTAGGCCGAGCCGATGAAGCCGGCGCCGCCGGTCACCAGGATGCGGGGCGTGCGGGGTGCGGCCCCGGGCCGCACCGGCGCGGGAGAGGTCCGGGGTGAGGTCCGGGGTGAGGTCGTCCTGCGTGAAGTCGTCATGTGAGGATCTGCACCTTGCTGTGGTCGCCGAGGATGAGCCGGTTGCCCGCCGGGACCCGGGGAGCCGGGGTCACGGTCACGTTGCGGCCGATCAGGGACGCCTGGACGCGGCGCACGCCGTCGAGGTGGGAGTCGCGCAGGACGATCGAGAATTCGATCTCGCTGTCCTCGATGCGGCAGTTCTCCGCGATCGAGGTGTACGGGCCGACGTAGGAGCCGGTGATGACGGTGCCGGGGCCGATGACGGCGGGGCCCACGATGCGCGAGCCGCGCACTTCGGCGCCCGCTTCGATCCTGACCCGGCCGATCAGTTCGGTGGCGGCGTCCACGGTGCCCTCGGTGGCCGGTTCGATGCCTTCGAGCACCGACCGGTTCACCTCCAGCATGTCCGCGACGTTGCCGGTGTCCTTCCAGTAGCCGGAGATCGTCGTGGAGCGCACGTCGCGCCCGTGGTCGATCAGCCACTGAAGGGCGTGGGTGATCTCCAGTTCGCCGCGGTCGGACGGCACGATGGAGCGCACCGCCTCGTGCACGGCGGGGGTGAACAGGTAGATGCCGACCAGGGCCAGGTCGCTCTTGGGCTTGGCGGGCTTCTCCTCCAGGCCCACCACCCGTCCGGAGTCGTCGAGTTCGGCGACGCCGAAGGCGGTCGGGTCGGGGACCCGGGTCAGCAGGATCTGCGCGTCGGGGCGGGACTGGGCGAACTCCTCGACGAGCGAGGAGATGCCGCCGACCACGAAGTTGTCGCCGAGGTACATGACGAAGTCGTCGTCGCCGAGGAACTCCCGGGCGATCAGCACCGCGTGCGCGAGCCCCAGGGGCGCCGCCTGCGGGAGGTACGTCACGTCGAGGCCGAACCGGGAGCCGTCCCCGACGGCCTCGCGGATCTCGGCCGCGGTGTCCCCCACCACGATGCCGACCTCGGTGATGCCGGACTCGGCGATGGCTTCCAGGACGTAGTAGAGGACGGGCTTGTTGGCCACCGGGACCAATTGCTTGGGCGAGGTGTGGGTGAAGGGCCGCAGGCGCGTGCCTGAACCTCCGGACAGGACGAGTGCCTTCATGGCGGCGACGCTAGGGGCCGGCGCTCAAATCCCGCTGGGGCCCCGGTCGTACCCCGTCCCACCCGGCATCCAGGGCGGGTCCACGTCCGCGCCCATGTCCGGGCCCATGTCCGGGTCAGGGTCCAGCTCCGGGTCCAGGTCCAGCTGCCGCAGCAGTACGCGTTCGAGGTCGGTGAGCGGCAGGTCGGGGCGCAGCCGTTCGGGGTGCCCGGCGGGCAGCGCGTACGGGGCGGTGGCGTACGGGGCGGTGGCGTACGGGGCGGTGGCGTACGGGGCGCGGCGGCCGCTGCGCGCCGTCCCGGTGTCGCCGTGCCGCCGCACCTCGCCCGCCAGGTAGCTCTGCCCGAGGATGATCACGCCCTGCCACAACGGGCACAGCACCGCGCGGTGGGCCGTGCGGCAGGCACGGCGCCAGACCTTCTCGTACCCGGCCTTCTGGTCGGTCATTCCGGCTCCTTGGACAGCGCTCCGGGGCCGTCCCGGGGACATTGCGCGCCACGGTCCTGCGGGCCGGTCGCGGATTCCTCAAGGGCTCCTGGAGAGCGGGCCTTCCTCGACCGGGCTGCGAGGCGCACACAGAAGACTCGGGCCTTCGAGAACTGCTGACTACGTTGCTGACTACGTTGAGGAGACCGGCCGTGCCGTCCAGCATCACCGACACCCCTGACACTCCCGACACCCGTGTCCAGGAGACCGGGCCCGCTCCGTTCGCCCAGGTCATCGAGGTCGCCCCGGGTGTGCACGCCTGCCTCCAGCCGCCCGGCGGCTGGTGCCTGAACAACTCGGGCATCCTCGTCGGCGGCGGCGAGAGCGCCCTGGTCGACACGGCCGCGACCGAGAGCCGCTCGCTCCACCTGCGGGAGGCCGCCCTGCGGCTGAACCCGGCGGCCGCCCCGCGCACCGTGGTCAACACGCACTTCCACGGCGACCACGCCTTCGGCAACCACCTGTTCCCCGAGGCGCTGGTGGTGGGCCACGAGCGCACCCGTACGGAAATGATCGCGGCCGGGCTGCATCTGACGGGCCTGTGGCCGGACGTGGAGTGGGGCCGCATCGAGGTGCGGCCGCCGTCGCTGACGTACCGCGACAGCCTGACCCTGCACCTCGGTGCGCTGCGGGCCGAGCTGCAGCACATCGGCCCCGCCCACACCTCCAACGACACCGTGGTGTGGCTGCCCGACGAGCGCGTCCTGTTCACCGGTGACCTGGTCATGAAGGGGGTCACACCGTTCTGCCTGATGGGCTCCGTCAACGGGTCGCTGGCCGCCCTGGAGCAGCTGCGCGCGTACGGTGCCACCACCGTGGTGCCCGGCCACGGCCCGCTCTGCGGCCCCGAGGTGTTCGACGAGGTCGAGGAGTACCTGCGGTTCGTGCAGCGGCTGGCCGAGGAGGGCCGGGCGGCCGGCCGCACCCCGCTGGAGGCCGCCGGGGACGCGGACCTCGGCCGGTTCGCAACGCTCCTCGACACCGAGCGGCTGGTGCCCAACCTGCACCGCGCGTACGCGGAACTGGACGGACTGGGCGCCGAGGAGCCGCTGCCCATGCCGGTTAGACAGGGCGCGCTCGGCGAGATGATCAGCCACCACGGCGGACTCCCCTGCTGCCTCGCCTGATTACGCCGTAATCACCGCACGCGCCGGGAGGAGGGGGCGGCCCGCAGTCGTGGGCCGCCCCCTCCTCCCGGCTCTCAGCACCGACCCCCGACCGGCACCGGCCAGGTGGCCGCCCGGTGTGCCACCCGGCAGGCCCGGCCCAGGAGTTCGGCGATCTCCGGGCCCCGTACGAAGAAGTGGTCGCCCGGCACGGTGCGGCGTACGCAGCGTTCGGTGGTCCAACGTCGCCAGCCGTCCAGGGCTGCGGCACCGGCCACCGGGTCGTACAGGCCGTCGACGGCCAGCACCGGCACCGGCAGCGGCCCGCCGGTGGCGGGATCGGTGGCGGCGGCGCGCAGGGCGGCGGCCAGGGCGAAGTCGTCGCGCAGTACGGGCAGGACGACGCGGTGCCAGATGCTGCCCTCCTCGGCGAGCAGCCCGGTGGGGGCAGAACCCAAGTCCCCCACGAAGCTCAGGAGTTCGGCGTCGGAGAGGTCACCGGTGTCCCGGGGACGCACGACGTCCGGGGCGGGGATGGCGCCGACGGCCAGGAACTCGGGGCCCGGCAGCCCGGCGTCGAGCAGGGCACGGGTGAGCGTGTACGCCACCATGCCGCCGAGACTGTGCCCGTACAGGGCGTACGGGCCGCCGCCGGCGGCGGCTGCCGCCAGCGGACCGAAGAGGTCGTCGAGCAGCGCGTCACGTCCGGTCGGTCGCGGTTCGCTCCGTCTGGCCTCCCGGCCGGGCAGCAGCACCGGCACGATGTCGACGCCGGGCCCCGACCGCTCGTGCCAGCGGTCGAAGCTGGAGACCCCGGCACCCGCATGCGCGAAGCAGTACAGCCTTACGTTCATGGCTCCGGAGCCTCGTCCACCCGGCTGGAGTACGGCTCGACACCACCTCCGGGCACGCCGGACCGGCGCCCGGACAGCGTACATCCGGCCACATCCGGCCACCGCCGAGCACCGACGGCCACCAGCTGGCACCGCCGAGCACCGGCGGTCCCCGCCGGGCCCGCACACCGCAGCCCCCCGCCGGGCGGTGTGCGGCGCCGCGCGGAATCAGGCCGCGTACAGGTCGAAGGTGGAGCTGCGGCGGGGCCCCGAGATGACGTCCAGCTGGGGGTCGACGGCGAGCATCGCCTGGTGCAAACGCTGGAGCTGCGGCGCGGGCTCCACGCCGAGTTCCTCGACCAGGCGGCGGCGCAGCCGGTGGTAGACGTCCAGGGCGGTGGCCTGCCGGCCGGACCGGTAGAGCGCCACCATGGCCTGCGAATGCAGCCCCTCGTGCTGCGGGTGACGGGCGATCAGGTCAACCAGTTCGGCGATGACCTCCACATGCCGGCCCAGCCGGAGATCGACGTCGATGCGGCGTTCGCGGGTCGCCAGCCGGCTCTCCTCCAGACGCATCACCTCTATCTCCAGGATGGGACCCACCCGTACGTCGACCAGTGCGGGCCCCTGCCACAGCTCCAGAGCCCTGCGGTAGGTGGCGGCCGCCTTCTCGTCCTCGTTCTCGTCGAAGGCGTGCTGCGCCTCGCCGACCAGCCGCTCGTACTCGTGCACGTCGACGGATTCGGCGGGCATCTGCAGCAGGTAGCCGCCGTGCCGGGTGGCCAGCACGTCCTTGGCGGTGCCTGGGGCGCCGGGGCCCATGGCGGTGCCGAGCCTGCGGCGCAGCTGAAGGATGTACGTCTGAAGCGTGGTGAGGGCGCTCTGCGGCAGCTCGGTGCCCCAGATCTCCTCCATGAGCGTGGGCACGGGCATGACCCGGCCCGGATAGAGCGCGAGCAGCGCGAGAATCTGTCGTGGCTTGCCCGCCGTCGGAACGATCGACATCCCGTTGACGTCGGCACTCAGTGGACCCAGAACCTGAATTTTCATGGCTTCCTCCGTAACGGTCTCCGATGCGTGTCGAATTTCCGCCACCCAGCGGACCGCTGTCCTTTTTCAACAATCGACGGACAACTGGCAAGGTAACCCGGTTCAGACCATTGCCCCACCGATCTCCAGCGGCCTTCAGGCGATTCTCCACGGCGCGAAATCAACTCAAGGACGCACCGAGAGGACCTCAAGTCCTGCTCGTACCTGGGCTGTTGCGGCACAACACCGTCTATGGTCCGAAATTCGGAGAGCCGTGCGGTTCTTTCGCCGAAGCCGGAATCGGACCACCAGACGGAGCTCGGTGATGCACGAGCTCGGTGATGCACGAGGAGGAGAAGGCGAGGGAGCGATGCGAGGGATACAATTCCGCATTCTCGGCCCCGTGGAGATCCAGGACGAGCGGACCGGTCTGAGAATCCTCCCCACGGGTGCCAAGCAACGCGCCCTGCTGGGTGCCCTCGTGGTGAGGTCGGGGCAGGTCGTGTCCGTGCACCGGCTGATCGACGAACTGTGGGGCGACTCTCCCCCGGCCAACGCGACGAACGCACTGCAGGCCCATGTGGCCCGGCTGCGCCGGCTGCTGCCCGCGCCCGCCCCGGGATCGGGCAACCAGCACCACGAGTGGATCGTGACCTCCTCCCTCGGCTACGTACTGCGCCTGGGGCACGGCACCCGGGACGTGGACCGCTTCAACGAGCTCGCCGCACAGGGCCGCCTCGCCGGAGAGGCCGGGGACCCGGAGCGCGCCAGGGGGCTGCTGCGCGGTGCGCTGGCCCTGTGGCGGGGGCCCGCGCTGGAGGACAGCGTGCGCGGGGACATCTGCGCGTCCGAGGCGGCCCAGCTGGAGGAGAACCGGCTGACCGCCCTGGAGGCGCTGTACGGCAGCTGTCTGCGGGCGGCACGGCACGGCGAGATCATCGGCGAGCTGGAGGAACTGACGGTGGATCACCCGATGCGGGAACGGTTCTACGACCTGCTGATGGTGGCCCTCTACCGGTCCGAGAGACAGGCGGAGGCCCTGAGCGTGTACGACAGGGCACGCAGACAGCTGTCGCACGAACTGGGCGTGGAACCGGGGCCCGCGCTGCGCAGCCGGATGGAGGCGATCCTCCGACACGACCCGCAGCTCGCGGTGCCGGGCACGGTGCCCGCGCTGACGTCGGCGCCGACATCGGCGTCGGCACCGGCACGGGCGGCGTCGGTGCACCGGATGCCGGTGCCAGTACCCGTGCCCATGCCGGTGCCGGACGTGCCGCCCGGTTCCGGATCCGGGGCCGAGGCCACGGTGCTCGGGCTGAGCGGGGAGATCGCCCGGCTGCAGCACCGCATCGAACGGCTCTCGCTGGAACAAGAAGAACTGGTGCGCCGGTTCGACCTGCTGGCGAGCCGGGCGGTCTCCGGTGGCTGAGCCCGAGGCGGAGTACGTCCGACGGTCCGGGCCGTCAGACGTACTCCGATGTACGGGCGGACAGTGCCACCTCGCTCGGCGGGGTGCGGCCCCAGGGGAAGCCGTCGTGGAGCAGGAGCAGCCCGGGCACATCACCCTCGGAGCCACGTTCCACCGCGAGCGAGACCAGGACCTTGGGGCGAGGCTCCAGTTCGACGAAGATCCAGCGGTCCGCGGTGTCGTCCGCGGGCGGCCGGAAGCTCCGAACGCCCTGCCCGTCGTCGAGTTCGAAGGAGAACGAGTCGAAGGGCAGCCCAAGACCGAGCCCGCGGGCCTTGGCGTACGCCTCCTTCAGCGTCCACAGCCGCAGAGTGGCCCGGTCACGTCTGCTGCCCGCCTCGATCGTGGCGAGGTACGCGCGCTCCTCGGGGGCGAAGGACTCCACGATCAGCTCGAAGCCGCGTACGGCACTGCGGTCGAGACACTCGACGTCGACACCGACCCGGCGGTCCCGGACGACGGCGACGACGTTGTAGCCGCGGGAGTGCGAGAGGTTGAAGTCCAGTCCTGCTGCGCCGCCGGGGCGTTCGGTGGGAAGGACCTGGAGGTAGGGGCGACCGCGCGAGGTGCGCCAGATCGTCGCCTCGGCCTCGGGGATGCCGGTCTCCAGGGACAGCACGCGACGCACCAGGCAGTGGGCGACGAGGTACTGGCGCCGGTCGCGCTCGAAGAGGAACCGGCGGGCGATCTCGTGCTCGTGCTCGTCCAGCCAGTGCCCCGCGAGCAGGGTGCCGGTCGCCTCGTCGAGCCCTTCGTTGGGGCAGAACCACAGCTGGACGATGTCCCGGCCGGCCCGCGTACCGCTCACGCTCGTCCTCGCACTCGTCCTGCTCGCACTCGTACTGCTCGCGCTCATCGGCTGCCTGCCACGGCCTGGGTCATGGGTGGTCCTGACGGGCCGAGACATGCGCGTACGCGGCGAGGGAGGTCAGGTTCGGACGGTCGTAGAGCACCCCGGGCTTCTCGTTCATGCCGTACGTGTGGTTGAGGAACGCGATGAGCTCGACGGCAAGGATCGAGTCGAGCCCGAGGCTGCTGAAGGTGGCGTCGGCGTCGATGTCCCAGACGTCGCAGTACAGGATCTCGGCGAGCTGCTCGCGCAGGGTCTCCAGGACGACGGCACCCGGATCACCACCACCGGAGAAGGGAGGCGCGACGGCAGCCTCCGGAAAGAGCGGAACACGCCGCTCCGCCAACTCCCCCGACGCCCCCGACTCCCCCGACTCCCCCAGTTCCGCCACTCCCCCGGTCACAGCCGCGACATGGCGGGCGAATGCGCTCGGCGTCGGGTAGTCATACAACTCGGTGGCCCTGAGGTCGGTGCCGAACCTGATGTTCAGCAGCGCCACGAACTCGACGCTGAGCATCGAGTCGACGCCGAGCAGCCGAAAGGTCTGCTCCGGGTCGAGGCGCGCGGGATCCGTGCGGAGCAGCCCGGCGAGGACTTCGCGGACCTCCTCGGCGACCCGGTCCGCCCCTGGCAGCCGGAGGGAGGTGTTGCGGTCACGCATCATGGCTGAACGTCTCCTGTGGGGGTCTCGTACAGGGATCTCGTACCGTGTGTCGGCCTCCGCCTCGGCCTGGGAATCCGCCTACTGGGGCGGGTTGCCGTGCTTGCGCGACGGCAGGTCCGCGTGCTTGTTGCGCAGCATCGCCAGCGAGGCGATGAGGACCGAGCGGGTCTCGGCGGGATCGATCACGTCGTCGACCAGTCCGCGCTCAGCGGCGTAGTACGGGTGCATCAGCTCGGCCTTGTACTCCTTGACCATGCGCGCCCGCATCGCCTCCGGGTCCTCGGCCTCCGCGATCTGCTTACGGAAGATCACGTTCGCCGCACCCTCGGCACCCATCACCGCGATCTCGTTCGTCGGCCACGCATAGGTGAGGTCGGCGCCGATGGACTGCGAGTCCATGACGATGTACGCGCCGCCGTACGCCTTCCGCAGGATCAGCGAAATCCGCGGCACGGTGGCGTTGCAGTACGCGTACAGCAGCTTCGCGCCGTGCCGGATGATCCCCCCGTGCTCCTGATCAACACCAGGCAGGAAGCCGGGCACATCGAGCAGCGTCACGATCGGAATATTGAACGCGTCGCACAACTGCACAAAACGCGCGGCCTTCTCGCTGGCCTCGATGTCCAGGACGCCCGCGAGGGACTGCGGCTGGTTCGCCACGATCCCGACGACCTGACCATCCAGCCGGGCCAGTGCACACAGGATGTTGGTGGCCCAGCGCTCGTGGATCTCCAGGTAGTCGCCGTCGTCGACGAGCTCCTCGATCACCTTGCGCATGTCGTACGGACGGTTCCCGTCCGCCGGAACCAGGTCAAGCAGCACGTCGCCGCGCCGGTCCGCCGGGTCCTCGGAGACCACCGTCGGCGGGTTCTCCCGGTTGTTGGACGGCAGCATCGAGATCAGGTACCGGACCTCCGCGATGCACGTCTCCTCGTCGTCGTACGCGAAGTGCGCGACGCCAGAGGTCTCGGCGTGGACGTCGGCCCCGCCGAGACCGTTCTGGGTGATCTCCTCACCCGTCACCGCACGCACCACGTCCGGACCCGTGATGAACATCTGCGAGGTCTCACGGACCATGAACACGAAGTCGGTGAGGGCCGGGCTGTAGGCCGCACCGCCCGCGCACGGGCCGAGCATCACGCTGATCTGCGGGATGACGCCCGACGCACGGGTGTTGCGCTGGAAGATCCCGCCGTACCCGGCCAGGGCGGACACGCCCTCCTGGATGCGGGCGCCCGCGCCGTCGTTCAGGGAGACCAGCGGCGCGCCCGCCGAGATGGCCATGTCCATGATCTTGTGGATCTTGGTGGCGTGGGCCTCGCCCAGCGCACCGCCGAAGATCCGGAAGTCGTGCGCGTAGACGAAGACCGTCCGGCCCTCGACCGTGCCCCAACCCGTGATCACACCGTCGGTGTACGGCTTCTTGCTCTCCAGACCGAAACCGGTCGCCCGGTGCCGGCGCAGCTGCTCGACCTCCTTGAAGGAGTCCGGGTCGAGCAGCAGCTCAATGCGCTCGCGCGCCGTCAGCTTGCCCTTGGCGTGCTGCGCCTCGGTCGCCCGCTCGCTCGGGCCGCGGACGGCCTGCTCACGCAGCGCGTGCAGCTCGGCCACCCGGCCACAGGAGTCGGTTGGCGCCATGCCTTCCCAAGAAGGATCCATCACCACGGAAATCGCCTTCCTCTCTAGAGGAAGACCTTCAGACACCCTGCTCAAGAACAGCTGGTGCACCGCTCAAAGCACCCGCCGGAGGCGCTGCGGGCTGCAGGTGATTACGCCGTAATCACCCGGACGGCCGGAGCAGAGGTGATTACGCCGTAATCACCTGGACGGCGGGTCGTGAGTGATTACGGCGTAATCACCCGGACGGCCGCGCTCGTGCTGCCGCTGCCACATGCCGCTGCCACAGGGTCCGTGACACCGGGTCCAAGTCACCGGGGCGCTGTCCGTCACAGAAGCAGCACCTGTCACAGGGGCAGTGTTATGCCCAGTTCCTGCATGGCCGATGAGGGCGGGCCGCCCTCCGAGCGTTCGGTCTTGCGGCCCTTGCTGCCCGGTGCCAGGGTGCGCGGGTCGACCGCTTCGGCGGGCGCCCCACTGGAGTACAGCCCGGTGGGCGCGGTGTCCCGGTCGTGCGGCAGCAGCCAGAACACCCGGCGGCGGAAGGTGCCCGAGGAACGCGACGACTTGGCGCCAGGTCCGAGCTGGGCGTAACCGACCATGCGGCCGTCCCGGTGGTACGCCGGTTTGCCCCGCCGGGTCGGCAGCCGGTCGAGGCTCTGACGTACGTAGTCGAGTTCGCTGACGTCCTCAAGCCAGACAAGTGCGATCTCGTGGAGGATCTCGTCCTCTGCGATAAGGGCGCTCATGCTGTCTCCTCGTCGGCGAGCAGTCCGATGCCCGGGTAGTACTTCCGCTGGTTCGACAGGATCATCTGCTTGGGCGAAGCCAGCCCCACCGCCTCGCGGACCCTCGCTGCGAACGCACGCGAGGAAATGGGCGGTGCGCCTTCATTTTGACACCATGCCCGGTAAGCGGCGTAAAGGTGTGCCTGTTCTGCTCTCAGATCGGGATCGATCGCGCAGGACTCACTGAGGAACCGCCCGGTGTGGTCCTCGGTCTCCGCGTACGCCGTGGTGGCGATCCGTACGCGTTCGGGGCCCGTCAGGTTCTTCTCGCCGCGCAGATAGCGGCGGGCGCCGTCGATCAGCCAGTTGAGGATGCCGGCGCCCTCCTCGGTGACCAGGATGTCCGCCAGGTTGTCGATCTTGCGGTCGTCGGAGACGACACGCTCGAACGGGATCATCCGCATGCGCCGCCAGAAGGCGAAGCCGCCGGTGCCGACCTCGGGACGGTGGTTTCCGAGCAGCCACAGCTTGTGGGTGGGTTCGAAGCTGAAGAAGTCCTGGCGCATCCGGCGCGCCTTGATGCGGTCGCCGCCGGTGAGCAGCTTGACCCGGGCCTCGTCGAACTTGTCCCCCGGCTTGACCTCGCTGCACACGATGACCCGCCGGCCGTGCAGTTCGGCCAGGTCGGTCGGGTGGCCCTCGTAGGGACGGGACATGAGGAACCCGGGCGGCGCGGCGTCCGCGTAGTCCCCCAGCAGCTTCATCAGGACGTCCAGGAGGACCGACTTGCCGTTCTTGCCGGAGCCGAAGAGGAACGGCATGACCTGGCCGCCGACGTCGCCGGTCACCGAGTAACCCAGCAGCAGGTGCAGGAAGTCGATCATCTCCTCGCCCTCGGCACCGCCGCCGAAGGTGTCCGTGAGGAACCTGTTCCAGCGCGGAGTGGCCATCGGCCGCGGTGCGAGCGAGGTGGAGCGGGAGTGGAAGTCCTTGTTGGGGTCGGGGGTGCGGATCGCTCCGCTGCGCAGGTCGACGATGCCCGCGGGCGTGCACAGGGCATACGGATCGGCGTCCAGGAGCGCCGCGTTGAGCACCATGCCCGGGGCCGACCTCGCCTGGGTCAGCATCGCGTTCATGCCGCTGGTGCTCAGGGCACGGCGGCGGTGCTGCTGCAGCGACGTACCCGTGTAGACACCACGTGGGTCGGTGAGCGCGATGGATTCGGCGAGGTCCCCGGCCGCCCATATCACCGTGTCGTCCTCGTCGATCTGCCAACGGGCGCTGTCCCAGCGGTACCAGCCGAGGCCCGGGATGTGCCGGTAGTCGTTGGCGTACAGCTTGACGAACAGCTTGGCGTTGCCACGGTCGGTGAGCGTGTCGGGGAGCAGCCCCTGCGCGGTGGCCGGTGCGGTGTTCCCGCCTCCCTGGGCGGGCACCTCCGGGGTGACCTGCGCAAGGATCTGCGCGGCCACCGCCTGGGCGTCGAAGAGGGTGTTGCCCTCGCCCGCGGTCACAGTCGGCTCCTCAGCGACAGAGGGCGCAGGGAACCGGCGTTGAGACCGCTGCGGATGATCGGCGTGTAGCGGCGTTCCTGCCCCGGTCGGGCCTGTTCGGCCACCTCTTTCAGGATGTTCTCGGCCTCGTTTTGCGTCAGGTGTCCCGCAGCCACCAGTCCCCCAGCTGTGTAGGCAGCCCTGTTCAGTTTTTCGGAGAAAGCCGCTCCTTCGGTGACGACCGCACAGCCCGCCACTTCCGCAAGCCCCTTGGAAAGGGCTCTGAGGGGGCTCTGACGGCCTCCCCCGGCCGCGATGACCGCCTGACGGGCGCGGGGCGGCACAGGGCGCGGAGCGGGCACGTGGGCGGTTGCCAGGTGCCCGGTGCGCTCCAGCTCGCGAGCCAGCCAGTCGGGAAGCAGCGCAGGCTCCCGCACTTCGTCGACGGGGGTGTACGAACCGGCCCGGGTGACGGTCCCGGGCGCAACGATGTACCCGCCGTGCGCCCGGACATCGACCTGCCAGGCCAAGGCACGCCCGGGACCCGAGCCGGTGGAGCAGCGCCAGTGGTGGCTGCGGTGGGCCCGGTACCAGACGTGCAGGCCCCCCGAGGGGGTCCGTACGCGCAGGGTCGACGTGTCGTTCGCCGGGCTGGTGGTGCCGCGCAGGGCAGCCAGCACGGCGAGCGTGTGGAAGCCGTTGGCGAGCCCGGCCAGGTCGACGTCGGCGGAGATGCTGATCCCGGGCAAAAGGCGGTCCCGGTCCGGGAGCTGCTGCTGGTGCGCGTCGATGTCGATGATGACGAGCCCGGCCGGACCGCAGGCAACACCCACCCCGTGGCCCGGTGCACTCCCCCACCACTGCTCGATCCTGTCGGAGTCGAGCGTGGCGGCATGGAACCCGTGGCACCAACGGCCGGCCGGGAGACAGGCGCATCCCTGGTGGTTGTGGCCCGGCGTACGACACGACTCGCAGTTGCCTGCGGGAGTCTTGCGTCCCGGAGCCAGAGGATGGACCGGCCACCCCCGGCCCACACACCACCTGGCAGTTGCCAGCGACTGCGGCACGGACGGTACTGACGGTACGGATGGAACGGGCTGTACTGGCTGAACGGGCGAAACAGACAAAGACGGCACAGGCGACAGCGGCGAGCCCGGGCGCGCGGAAGCGGGCTCGCCTGAGTCGCTGCGTGAAAACCGCAGCTCAGGAGCCATGTGCATCCCCTATCAGCGACCGAAGCGACTCAACGACAGACATAGACTAGCGAAACCAGAGTGACATGGCGGGTACTTGAGGTCCCCGTCCCGGGTGTGTTGGTGATGCGCCGGTCTCCGACCCCGAACTACGGTCCAGCGACTGAAGCTTCTGGGCCCAGCTACTGAACGCCTTTCGGTCGCTTCTCAGTCGCTCAGAAAAAACCCCAGGTCAGAGGCCATGTGGAGACCCTAACAGCGACTGAAGCGACTCAAGCTCCCTATATATGACGCACACGCGCACACGCCAATGTCTTCATATACCCGGACCTAGAGTCGCTTCAGTCGCTGCTGCTTCTCCATACTGCTTCTGACCTGCAGTTTTCCTTGAGACCGAGGGAGCTACCGAAGCGCCTCTTGGTCGCTTTTCTTCAGTCGCTGTCGTCGGAGCCCTCGATTCGCCAGCGACTGAACAGCGACGGAGCGACCGAGAGCGACTCAAGCTCCGTCTCGTCTCGTCCCAGTCCTGGTCTCGTCCCAGTCTTGAGAGCGACTTGAGCGACCGAAGCGACCCACGCCCGAAGAACACCGTTTCCCGCCCGACTTCGCCGCCCCACCACTGCCGCCGCTACCAGGCCGTTTTTGAGTCTTTTTGCTTTCACAGTCGCTTTGGTCGCTTCGGTCGCTCCTCCCTCCGGCCGCCCTCCGAATGGCTCGTTCGTCATAAAAGATGGAAACCTAACGTGTCTGTGCGTCAGGTGGGCTTGAGAGTTAGTAATGTGACGCCATGGCATCTCCTCACTCGCAGGCAGACCGGGACAAGGTCGTCTCGAAGCTCCCGCCCTGGCTCCGCCAGGAACTCAAGATCCGTACCGCCCAACTCGGTGTCGACATCCAGGAAGCCGTCGCACAGGGCACCGCCGACTGGCGGAACCTGGGCGCGAACCTCTCCCCCGTCGACACCTCCGGCGCCGAGTCCTTCGCCACCCTGCTGCCCGCGGGCCTGTGGGAGGAGTTCCGCACGGACTGCAAGGCTCGCGGGGTCTCCCTCGTCCAAGGGCTCTCGCAGTCCGTGCAGTTGTGGCTGGAGAAGAACCCGGCGCCCACCGTCCAGCGGCCCGCCTTCACCAAGCGACTGATCGTCTGCAACCAGAAGGGCGGCGTCGGCAAGACCGCCATCGCGGCCGGTACCGGCGAGGCCCTCGCCGAGGACGCCCAGTCGCTGTACCCGGTCCGAGTCTCCCGGCACTTCGCGGCACTCACCGACGAGGACAAGGGCTTCGGTGACGAGTCCCTCCCCGGTCCCGGGCTGAGGGTCCTGCTCGTCGACTTCGATCCACAGGGCCACCTCACCAAGCAGCTCGGGCAGGAAACGCTGCCGATGGCCGGCGAGAGCCTGACCAAGCACATGTCGGGCGAAGCAGCGGGCGACATCCGGGACCTGGTCGTCGCCATCGAGGACGAGCGCTTCGGCGACCGGCTGCATCTGCTGCCCGCCTGCACCGACGCTTTCCTCCTGGACGTCAAGCTCTCGTCCGTACGCGCGCGTGAGGCGGCACTGGAGCGTGCCCTGGCGCCCATCGAGGACGATTACGACGTAGTCCTCGTCGACTGCCCGCCCAGCCTCGGCCTGAGCATGGATGCCGCCGCGTACTACGGCCGCAGGCGGCCCGAAGAGCCGTCGGGCAACTCCGGGGTCCTGATCGTGGTGCAGGCCGAGGACAGCTCCGCCGACGCCTACGACCTGCTGACCACCCAGATCGCGGACCTGCGTGACGACCTGGCCCTCGACATCAACTACCTGGGCATCGTCGTCAACCAGTACGACAGCAGGCGCGGCTACATCGCCACGTCCTCGCTCCAGGCCTGGACGGACATCAAGGACCCGAGGGTCGTCGGTGTCATCGGGGACCTCAAGGAGCAGAAGGAGGCAGTACGGGTCAAGCGGCCCCTGCTGGCCTACGCGCCCAAGTGCGAGCAGGCGGTCGCGCTGCGCGCACTGGCCAGGGAGATCTCATGAGCAGCAAGGCCAGCCGCCTCGGCACCAGCGCCTCCTTCGGCAACGCCCGGCCCGTCAGTGCCCGGCGCGCTGCGATCAACAGCGCGACCAAGGCCCCGACCGAAGGGGCCCCGCCCCCCGTCGTCCTGCCCCTGCGTCACATCAGCCTCAACCCCGCCAACCCGCGGGCCACCCTCGGGGACCTCACCGCCCTCGCGGGCAGCCTCAAGGACCATGGGCAGAAGCAGGCCATCACCATCATGGCCAGGGATGCCTACCTGGTGGCCAACCCGGATCAGAGCGAGAACCTCGAAGCCGACACCTCGTACGTCGTCATCGACGGCAACAGTCGGCTGGCTGCTGCCCGTGAGGCCGGTCTGCCGACTCTCAAGGTCATGGTGGACGACGACCTGGGCAGCGACCCGGACGAGCTTCTGGAGTCCGCGCTCGTCGCCAACATCCACCGCCAGGACCTCGCCCCCCTTGACGAGGCGCGTGCGCTGGAGGCCCTGCTCCGGGTCCACGGGAGTCAGCGCAAGCTGGCGGCACGGCTGCACCGTTCTCAGGGTTGGGTCGCTCAGCGGCTGGCCCTGCTCGGACTGACGCCCGAACTTCAGCAGCGGCTGGAGAGGAAGGAAGAGTCGGTCGAGCTGCTGCGAGCCGTCGGCAACAAGCCGGCCGAGGAGCAGCAGGCAGAGTTCGAGCGACTCAAGCAGCTCAAGGCGGAGGAGGAGGCCGACCGGGAGAGGCAGCGCGCCGCCAGGTCCGTACCGGAAAGTGATTACGGCGTAATCACTCCCGCGCCCGGGTCGGCCTCCGTGCTGCCTTCTGGGCCGGGTTCCGGGCCGTCCTCCGGTTTGTCCTCCGGGTCGTCTTCTTCCGGGCAGTCTTCCGGGTCGACGCCGGTGCCGGGGTCCTGGGGTGCCTCCGAGCCGTTGGTCGCACCTGTGTCGGAGTCGGAAGGTGATTACGGCGTAATCACTTCCGCGTTCGCACCGAGGTCTGTGCCTGCGCCGGACCCGCAGAGTGATTACGGCGTAATCACTTCGGAAGCCCCCGGCCTCCGCTGGCACGAGAGCGACTCCCCCGCGTCTGCCCGCACCGAGTCCCAGCGCAGAGACGCCGTTCCCGACCGTGCCTTCTCCGACCGCACTGTTCCTGGCCGCACTGTTCCTGACCGCGCCGCTTCTGACCGTGCTGTTTCTGACCGCGCTGCTTCCGACCGCGCCGGTGCGGACGCGGTTCCCTGGGCGGACCCGAAGGCGGTGCTTGCGATCGCCAAGCAGTGGATGACTCCGGAGAACTACCGGACGCTGCTGAAGCTCGCTGCCGACGAGGACACCGCCTGACGAGGACACTGCCTGAGGAAAAACACTGCCTGAGGAGAACACCGCTTGAGGAGAACACTGCCTGACGAGAACACCGTCTGACAGGGCGGGGGAGCGGTACCAGCTGGTGGTTGTGGGCTCTGGGTTGTGGGCTGGTGGCTGTGGGCGGGGGTGAAGTGATTACGCCGTAATCACTTCACCCCCGCCCCCACCCCGATAGAAACCAAACCAAGCGGACCAAACCCA